>NZ_JBDGKA010000003.1:0-768349 GCF_057656615.1 Luteimonas sp. Soil_C_5 | reverse complement strand
CCCAAACTCGCTGCGCTCAGACATGGGCTGCTCTACGGCCCCGCCGCCCTGCGATGCTCGGCTCGCTTTACGGCTCGATACATCAAAGGCTGAAAGCCGAAGCCGAAGCCGAAGCCGAAGCCGAAGCCGGAGCCATAGCCAAAGCCATAGCCAAAGCCAAAGCCGGATCAGAGCCGATCGGGAAACAAAGAAACCCGAAGCGAGGCAGGGTCGCAGCCCATGAGATGCACGCCGCACAGACTGCGGCCATGCCCACCCGGGCCATCGATCACCGCGTCCACAGGAGCTGCGCAGATGTCCCGTATCGCCCATGCCTCGCCCGATGCCGATATCCCTGCCGATGCCGCGCTGCGCGCGCTGCTGGCCGGTGCCTTGTTCCTGGGCGCCATCGCGCTGCTCTCGTTCCCCGGTCTGCGCACCGGCACCAGCGCGGTCGGCTGGCCGCCGATGTGGCTGCTCGGCCTGCCGGCCGTGGCGTGGGTCACCCTTCAACTGCTTCGCCTGCCACGCCGCCGCGGCCGGGCCTCGTCAGCGATGCCGCGGCGGCGTGGGCCAGGCGTTTCGGTGCAGGCGAGGCGGCGCCCGGCGCGGCCCCGTCGGGCCGGACTCGCCGTCCGCGCGGCGATGGCCGCCGCCGGCCTGCTGCACGGCCTGCGCTGAGCCCGGATTCCTGTCAGCTGGGGCGATGCACCAGTGACTTTGGTCATGGGGTCCGCGCGGGAGCTGCGTGCTAGCGTTGCCGGCTATCCGCCATGCGCCCTTCGGAGTCGCCATGTCCCAACTGTCCAAGCTCTGCCTCGCCGCGGCCGTCGCCGCCGGCCTGTCGATGGGCGCCGCATCTGCCCAGGAGGCCGCCGTGTCCGATCCCCACCAGTGGCTCGAAGCCGTCACCGACGAGAAGGCGCTGGACTGGGTCCGCGCGCAGAACGCCCAGTCCGAAGCCGAGCTGGCGGCGACGCCCGAGTTCAAGCAGCTCGAATCCGATCTGCTGGGCATCTACGACTCCGACGACAAGATTCCGGCCGTCTACAAGCAGGGCGAGTGGTACTACAACTTCTGGCGCGACCGGAACCACGAGCGCGGCATCTGGCGCCGCACCACGCTCGAGGAATACCGCAAGCCGCAGCCGAAGTGGGAGACCGTGCTGGACCTCGACGCGCTCAACGCCGCCGAGGGCGAGAACTGGGTGTGGCACGGCGCCAGCTGTCTGCGTCCGGCCTACACGCGCTGCCTGATCGCGCTGTCGCGCGGCGGCGCCGATGCCGACGTCACGCGCGAGTTCGACGTCGCATCCAAGTCCTGGGTCGACGGCGGCTTCTTCCGCGAGGAAGCCAAGGGCGCGCTGGGCTGGATCGATCAGGACAACGTCTACGTCTACACCGATTTCGGCGACGGCTCGCTCACTTCTTCCGGCTACCCGCGCATCGTCAAGCAGCTCGCGCGCGGCCAGTCGATGGACCAGGCCACGCTGGTCTACGAAGGCAAGCCGGACGACATGTACATCGCTGCGATGCACGACGACACGCCGGGCTTCCAGCGTGATTTCGTCAGCCGCACGCTGGCCTTCTACAACGACGAGCTCTACCTGCGCGGCGCCGATGGGCAGTTGACCAAGATCGATGCGCCGAACTCGGCCAACAAGTCCGTCCACCACGACTGGCTGATGCTGGAACTGCGCGAAGCCTGGGAAGTGGGCGGCCGCACGTATCCGGCCGGCTCACTGCTCGCAGCGAACTTCGATGCCTTCATGGGCGGCAAGCGCGAGTTCGACGTGCTGTTCGAGCCGAGCGAGACCACCTCGCTCGCCGGCGCGACATGGACCAAGAACCACCTCGTCCTCAACGTGCTCGAGGACGTCAAGAACAAGCTCACCGTGCTGACGCCGGGTGCGGATGGCTGGGCGCACAGCGCCCTGGCCGGCGTGCCGGAACTCGGCACCGTCGCGGTCAGCGCCGTCGACAGCGACGAGTCCGACGCGGTGTGGATGACGGTCACCGACTACCTGACGCCGAGCACGCTGATGCTGGCCGAGGTGGGCGGCAATGCCGCGCCGGAAACGCTCAAGACCATGCCGGCGTTCTTCGACGCCAGCACGCATGAAGTCGAGCAGCACTTCGCCACGTCCAAGGACGGCACGCGCGTGCCGTACTTCCTCGTGCGTCCGAAGGACATGCAGCTCGACGGCAGCAATCCGACGCTGCTCTACGGCTACGGCGGTTTCGAGATCTCGCTGACCCCAGGCTACTCGGGCGGCGTCGGCAAGGGCTGGCTGGAGAAGGGCGGCGTGTACGCGGTCGCCAACATCCGCGGCGGTGGCGAGTACGGTCCGCGCTGGCACCAGGCGGCGCTCAAGCAGAACCGCCACAAGGCCTACGAGGACTTCGCCGCGGTCGCGCAGGACATGATCCAGCGCAAGATCACGTCGCCCGCGCACCTGGGCATCCGCGGCGGCAGCAACGGCGGTCTGCTGACCGGCAACATGCTCACGCAGTATCCGGAGCTGTTCGGCGCGGTCGTGATCCAGGTACCGCTGCTCGACATGCAGCGCTATCACCAGCTGCTGGCGGGTGCGTCTTGGATGGCCGAGTACGGCAATCCGGACAAGCCGGAAGAGTGGGAATTCATCCGCACCTTCTCGCCCTACCACCTGTTCGATCCGGCGAAGGACTATCCGCCGACGCTGATCCTGACCTCGACCCGCGACGACCGCGTCCACCCCGGCCACGCCCGCAAGATGATGGCGAAGATGTCCGAAGCCGGTAAGGACGTGCGTTACTACGAGAACATCGAAGGTGGCCACGGCGGCGCTGCGAACAACCGCCAGGCCGCGCACATGGACGCGCTCTACCTGACGTTCCTGTGGCAGCAACTGGGCAAGTGATTCCATCCTGCACCGGCCGCTCTCGCGGCCGGTGTTCTTTTCAGCGTTGCATCGGCAGCGAGTGGACCCACCTATGAAGACATCTTTCCCCCGCGCGGCCCTGTTTCTGGCCGCGCCGTTTCTGACGAGCCTGAGCCTGATGAGTGTTTCTCCTGCCGCACACGCCGCCGCGCCGGTCCCGCCCGACGCCGAACAGCGCCCGCATACCGTCACCGCGCCGCATGGCGCGTCGCGCGAGGACGTCTACTACTGGCTGCGCGACGACAAGCGCGAAGACCCGGCGATGCTGGCCTATCTCAACGCCGAGAACGCCTACGCCGACGCGATGCTCACGTCGCTGAAGCCGGTCGAGAACACGCTGTACGACGAGATCGTCGGCCGCATCCAGCAGGACGACAGCTCGGTGCCGTACCGCGATCGCGGTTTCTGGTACTACTCGCGCTTCGAGACCGGCAAGGACTATCCGGTGCACGCGCGCCGCGCCGATGGCGCCGGTGTCGATGCGCTGTCGATCCAGGCTGCGAACGCGAAGGGCGACTTCAGCGGCGAGCAGGTCATGCTCGACGTCAACCAGCTGGCCGACGGCAAGGACTATTACGCGGTCGGCGACTGGGATGTGACCCGCGACAACCGCATCCTCGCCTACGCCGATGACACCAATGGCCGTCGCCAGTACACGGTGCGCTTCAAGAATCTCGAAACCGGTGAGGTCTATCCGGACGTCATCACCGGCGTGTCGGCGAACCTGGTCTGGGCCGATGACAACAAGACCCTGTTCTACGTCGAGAACGATCCCGAGACCCTGCTGACCGTGCGCGTGAAGAAGCACGTGCTCGGCGCGCCGGTCGCCGATGACGTGCTGGTGTACGAGGAGAAGGACGACAGCTTCTACATGGGCATCGACCGCACGCGCGACGACAGGTACATCGTCATCGGCGTCGGCAGCACCGTGTCGAGCGAAACGCGCTACGCGCCGGCCGACAATCCCGAGACGTTCGCCGTGCTCGCGCCGCGCGCGCGCGACGTCGAATACGACGCCGATCATTACGGTGGCCGCTGGGTGATCCGCACCAACGCCGACAAGGCGACGAACTTCAAGCTCGTCACTGCGCCCAGTGATGCGACCTCGCGCCGTCAGTGGACCGACTTCGTGCCGCATCGTGGCGACGTCTACATCGAAGGCTACGAGCTGTTCGACGGCTTCACCGCGATCGAGGAACGCGCCGAAGCGCTGACCCGCGTGCGTGTGCTCAAGACCGACGGCAGCGATGAATTCGTGCAGGCCGACGAGCCTGCGTATGCGATGGGTCTGGCGGTGAACTCCGAGCCCGACACCGACTGGCTGCGTTACGGCTACACCTCGCTGACCACGCCGGCGACGACCTTCGAGGTCAACACGCAGACCGGCGAGCGTCGCCAGCTCAAGCAGCAGGCGGTGATCGGTTACGAGCCGTCGAACTACGTCACCGAGCGCGTGTGGACGACGGCGCGCGACGGCAAGCGCATCCCGGTGTCGCTGGTCTACCGCAAGGGTTTCGAGAAGAACGGCACCGCGGCGCTGCTGCAGTACGGCTACGGCAGCTACGGCGCGTCGATGGATCCGGGCTTCTCCGTCACCAACGTCAGCCTGCTCGACCGCGGCATGGTCTACGCCATCGCGCACATCCGCGGCGGCGAAGAGATGGGCCGCGCCTGGTACGACGACGGCAAGCTGCTCAACAAGATCAACACCTTCACCGACTTCATCGACGTCACCGACGATCTGGTGAAGCAGGGTTATGCGGCCCCCGATCGCGTCGCGGCCTACGGCGGCAGCGCCGGCGGTCTGCTGATGGGCGCGATCTCGAACATGGCGCCGGAGAAGTACCGCGCGATCCTGTCGCAGGTGCCGTTCGTCGACGTGGTCACGACGATGCTCGATCCGAGCATTCCGCTGACCACCAACGAGTACGACGAGTGGGGCAACCCGGAAGAGAAGCGCTACTACGACTACATCCTCGGCTACTCGCCCTACGACAACCTCGAAGCCAAGGCCTATCCGGCGATGTTCGTCGGCACCGGCCTGTGGGATTCGCAGGTCCAGTACTGGGAGCCGGCGAAGTACGTGGCCAAGCTGCGCGATCTCAACACCGGCGCGCATCCGGTTGTGTTCCGCACGAACATGGAAGCGGGTCACGGCGGCAAATCGGGTCGTTTCCGTCGCTACCGCGAATCGGCGGAGATGTATGCCTTCATGCTCGACCAGCTGGGGCTCGACGCGGCGCCGGCCGCGCGCTGAGTGCCGCATCGGGAGCGGGGGCGCCGATCCGGCGCTCCCGCCATGGATTGACGCGGGCGGCGCGGAGTAGCAGAATGCGCGGCTCGTCGCGGAAACTTCCGCGCGGCCCGATGGCTATGTAGCTCAGCTGGTTAGAGCACGTCACTCATAATGACGGGGTCGGTGGTTCGAGTCCACCCATAGCCACCACACGAAAAGCCCCGCCAGCGCGGGGCTTTTTTGTGCGCGGACGCGCCGGAAACGGCGCGTAAGGCCGTGCGATTGCGCAGAACGCGGCACGTCGGTCTGGCTGCCTGATCGAGGGTGCACGCACCGCGACGCATCTGCAGCGGCAGCTGCAAGGCGCAGGCCGGAAGGTACTTGGCCGGCGCGCATGCCGCCCTCCGCCACGCATCGCGCGCACTCCGAAGACGTGCGCGTGCAACGCAATGACTTTGGTGGGCGACAGATTGCGCATGCGGGGAGCTCGTATCCATCCGCAGACGCGCGCCGTCCTGCCCCCGCAAAGCCTGAATTGCAGCCGCGTTAGCAGATCTCGCAACATCGTCGAACCGTGTGTTGCCGCCGCCTCGCGCCGCCAGCGCAGCGGATCGATCCTGAAGCGCAGGCGTGGATTTCGTCCGGCGCGCGCCCGACGCGCCGACGCGGGTCCGCGCGGAAGTTCGGTGCCGCACAGGCCGCCGTGCAGCGGATGCATCGCGGAGGGGATTTTGCGTTGCAGCGTTCACAGGGCCCCGCCGGGCCCGCGCGCAGCGTGGCTCACCCGCGTATGACTGGCAGCGATCGATGGGTGTCACGTCGATCAGTCCGTACATGTCGATACGGAACGCAACGCGGGCCAGGGCGATTGTCGCCGAGGAGCTTCGTGCCCCATGGCATGCGTGTGCCGAGATTGCGTGGACCCCGTGGCCGCTCACGTGTCGCGGCCGGCAGCGTCGTGATGACGGCGCCGACACCACGTCCGGATTCGCCGTTCGCCAGTTTCTGGCAGGCGGGCTTCGAAGGCGCCGATCACATCAACGGCAGCGCGCAGGCGCTGTGCATGAACGCATCGACCGGACATCTGGCAGACGCTGCGGGCGACTATCGCCGTCTGGCGCGGCTGGGATTGCGCACGGCGCGCGAGAGCGCGGGCTGGCGCTCGATCGAGCGCGACGGGCGCTATGACTTCACGGATGTCGGCCTGCGCGAACGCGCCGCCCGTGCGCAGGGTGTCCAGGTGCTGTGGAGCTTTTTCCATTACGGCATGCCGGCCGGACTGGACATCTTTTCGCCCACCTTCGTCGAACGCTTCGCTGCGTATGCGCATGCGCTGGCGCAGTACCTCGCGCCTTACTACGCCGACGGCCGGCCGCCGGTGTACACGCCGGTCAACGAAATCTCGTTCCTGGCCTGGGCGGTCTGCGAAACCGGTCTGATGCATCCGCATCTGGGCGACCGCGCCTGGGATGGGTATCCGCTGAAGATGCAGCTGGTGCGCGCGTCGATCGCCGCCATCGATGCGATCCATGCCGCCGACCCGCGCGCGCGGATTCTGGCGGTCGATCCGCTGATCCACGTGGTGCCGGCGTCATCCGCGACCGCTGCCGAGGCCGCGCAGGCGCGGGAATTCCAGTACCAGGCCTGGGACATGCTGGCCGGCCGGCTGGAACCGCAGCTGGGCGGATCGCCGCGCCATCTGGATCTGGTCGGCGTGAATTACTACCCGCACAACCAGTGGGAGTGGGATACCGGACGCACGCTGGACTGGCCCGCCGATCCGCAGCGCCGCCCGCTGTCGGACCTGCTGCTGGACGTGCACGCCCGCTACGGTCGGCCGATCCTGGTCAGCGAGACCAGCCATACCGACGGCAACCGAGGGCCGTGGCTCGACGACGTGGCCGGCGACGTCCGGCGCGCACGCGCGCACGGCGCCCGCATCGACGGCATCTGCCTGTATCCCGCGCTCGACCGGCCCGACTGGGAACGTCCCGAACACTGGCATCGCAGCGGCCTCTGGCATGTGCAGCCCGACAGCCTGCAGCGCCGTCTCGACCCCGATTACGCGCAGGCACTCGCGCTTGCGCAACACGACATGCAACGCGCGGATGCACCGCCGTCATGCAGCTTCCGGAGCACCATGGACACCTTGATCGTCTTCTCGCATCTGCGCTGGAATTTTGTCTACCAGCGTCCCCAGCACTTGCTGGCCCGCCTGGCCGCCCACTGGAACATCCTGTTCGTCGAGGAGCCCGTGTACGGCATGCCGTCGCTGTCGGTGACCTCGCCGGCGCCGGGCGTGACCGTGCTCCAGCCGCATACCCGCGCCGCGGGACACGGCTTCGACGACAGCCAGTTCGAACCGGTCGGTGCGTTGCTGCGCGACTACCTCGACGCGCAGGGCATCGAACGCTACGGCGTCTGGATGTACACGCCGATGGCGTTGCCCTTGCTGGGCGGTCTGACGCCCGAAGTGATCGTCTACGACTGCATGGACGAACTCAGCGCGTTCCGCGGCGCGCCGCCGCAGCTGCTGCGGCGCGAGAAGACCCTGCTGGAAATCGCCAACGTCGTGTTCACCGGCGGGCCATCGCTTTACGACGCCAAGCGCGCATCGAACGCCAACGTGCATGCACTGCCGAGCAGCGTCGACGCCGTGCATTTCGCACCGCGTGGCGAGGCCCAGGTCGTGAGCCGCCTGTTCGACGCGATCGCGCATCCACGCCTGGGCTATTACGGCGTGATCGACGAACGTCTCGATCTCGACCTGCTGGCGCGGCTGGCCGACGCCGATCCGGACTGGCAGATCTGCATTCTCGGCCCGGTAGTCAAGATCGATCCGGCGACGCTGCCGCAGCGCGCCAACCTGCATTACCTCCCGCAGCAGGACTACGACGACCTGCCCGACGTGCTGGCCGCGTGGGATGTCTGTCTGATGCCGTTCGCGCTCAACGAATCGACCTGCTTCATCAGCCCGACCAAGACCCTGGAATACATGTCCGCGGGCAAGCCCGTGGTCAGTACCGGCATCGCCGATGTGCGTCGCCTGTACGCGGCCGGCGTCGCGCTGGCCGAGGATGCGGATGCGTTTATCGCCGCGTGCCGTGCCGCGCTGGCCGAGAATGCGGGGCAACGCGAACAGCGTCTGGTCCGGCAGCGGCATCTGGTTGAAGCGACCTCGTGGGAGCGCGCCGCCGGCGTGGTCGCGCGTGAAGTCAGGACCGCGCAGGTCGAAGGCCTGCGCCCGCAGGCGCGTTCGTATCTGGCGGGCGGTCACGTGGTCGAGCTGCCGGCCGCCGCACTGGCGCGCGCCGCGCGCGAGCATCCGGTCGAATGCCTGATTCTCGGCGCAGGTCCCACCGGCCTGTCGGCGGCGCTGCACTATGGCGCGGGCAGCGTGCTGATCGAGGCCAACGACACCGTCGGCGGCTGGTGCCGCTCGATCGACGACCAAGGCTTCGTGTTCGACTACGCCGGGCACATCATGTTCTCGCGCGATGCCGACGTGTTGGCGCTGTACGAGAAGCTGCTCGGCGACAACCTGCACTGGCAGGACCGCGAGGCCTGGGTCTACAGCAAGGGCGTGCACACCCGGTATCCGTTCCAGGGCGCGCTGTACGGTCTGCCGACCGATGTGCTGAAGGAATGCATCGTCGGCGCGATCGAGGCGCGCTTCGGCGCGATCGACGGCAGCGCGGTCCCGGCCGGCCCACGACGCGCCGAGCCCGCCGCGGCCGCGCGCCTCGACGACTGCTGCGCCGACGGCGCGGTGCTGCCCGGAACCGCGTCCGGCGACGTCAAGGACCACAGCAGCGACGCGGTGACCGCGCTGTCGCCGCGACGCGCGCCGCGCAACTTCGAGGAGTTCATCTACGAGGTCTGGGGCGCGGGCGTGGCGAAGCATTTCGCGGTGCCCTACAACCTCAAGCTGTGGACGGTGCCGCTGCACGAGATGGAAACCTCGTGGCTCGGCGGCCGCGTGCCGCTGCCGGATCTGGAGGAAATGATCGACGGCGCCCTGCGACCGGTCTCGAAGCCGGTCGGCCCCAACGCGCGCTTCGGCTATCCGAAGCAGGGCGGGTTCCAGGCGCTGATGGACGGCTTCCTGCCGCATCTCGAAGGCGACCTGGTGCTGTCGACCCGCCTGGTCGCATTGCAACCGGACACGCGGACCGCGCGTTTCTCCGACGGGCGCACGCTGGCCTACACCACGATGGTCAGCACGCTGCCGTTGCCGGAGCTGGTCCGCCTGATCGGTGCGCAGGCGCCGCAGGCCGTGCGTGATGCCGCGGCCGGGCTGCGGCATGTGTCGGTGCGCTGCGTCAATCTCGGCATCGGGCGCGCGGACATCACCGACAAGCACTGGATCTACTACCCGGAGCAGACGGTCTTCCACCGCATCTTCGTGCAGGGCAATGCCAGTCCCGGCAACAACCCGCCGGGCGGGTTCGGCCTGACCTGCGAGATCACCTATTCGCCGACCAAGCCGCTGCCCTGCGACGACCAGGGCCTGATCGACCGCTGCATCGCCGAATGCATCGAGGTCGGCATGCTGCGCGCCGACGACCGTGTGCTGACGGCCAACGTTGTCGACATGCCCTATGCCTATGTCATCTACGACCACGCGCGGGCGGAGAACGTCGCGCTGATCCGCCAGTGGCTGGCCGGCAAGGGCATCGTGCTGGCGGGGCGCTACAGCGAGTGGGAGTACTACAACTCCGACCACGCATTCCTGGCCGGCAAGCGCGCCGCGGAAACGCTGCGCAGGCAGAAGGTCGCGGGCATCGGCCACGCCTGAGTGCGGGCGACGTGCGTGGCGGTGACGCCACGCACGGGTGACGTGACCGGTACGGCTGGACGACCCCGTTCGGGCGTAGCGACGTACTGTCGTCTCTGCGGCATCCGTCAGGTTGCAGGCGCTGCTCCGCCGGGTACGCGACAACGCGCGCTGCACCGCGGTGCCGTGCGCCGACGGCGCGTGGCTCGCGTTCATCCTCGGCGCCCTCATCACGCGCGCTTGTCGCTGCACTGGACCCGTGGCAGAGTCGAAGCCAGTGACGCAAGTCAATCGCATTTAGGAGTCCGCATCGTGATCGATCCGGACGGGTTCAGACCCAATGTCGGCATCGTGTTGATGCATCCCGACGGCCGCGTGTTCTGGGCGCGTCGCGTGCGGCGTGACGGCTGGCAGTTCCCGCAGGGCGGGATGAACACCGACGAGACGCCGCGCGAGGCGATGTACCGCGAATTGCGCGAGGAAACCGGGCTGCTGCCCGAGCATGTCGCCGTACTCGGCGAAACGCCCGGTTGGCTGCGCTACCGGCTGCCGCAGCGTGCGATCCGTCGCAACGACCGGCTGGTGTGCATCGGCCAGAAGCAGGTCTGGTTCCTGCTGCAGTTCGTTGGCGAGGAAACCCATCTGCGCCTCGATCTGACCGAGAAGCCCGAGTTCGACCACTGGCGCTGGGTCGATTTCTGGTATCCGCTCGAGCACGTGGTCGTGTTCAAGCGCGGCGTCTACACCAGTGCCCTGCGGCATCTGGCGCCGCTGGCACGCCAGGTGGCCGGGATGCAGGCGGTCCCGCAACCGATCGTCGAGGCACGCCCGCGTGGCCGACGTCCGCAACGCCGGCAGCGGCCCGGTCAGACTGGACGGGCGCGGGATTCCGACGGCTTAAGCTGAATACTTCTCATTTGACAGTGATTCTCGTTTCTGGCGAAATGGCGCAAGTCCGCTCCGCAGGATTCCCGTCTTGTTCGTCTGCATCTGTAACGGCGTCACCGACTCCCAGATCCGCCAGGCGGCCGCCAACGGGTGCCGCGAAGTCTCGGAACTGACCATGCGCACCGGCTGCGGCGCGACCTGCGGCAGCTGCATGGACATGGCCGCCGACCTGCTCGACGCCTATCACGCACGCGCCGCGCTGCCGACGATCGACCTGCCGCTGATCGCCACCGCCGCCTGACCGGCCGCGATTCACCCGCGCCAGGCGCGGGTCCGCCTTTGAATATGCGCACGATTCGCGTTCCGTCATCGGGACGGACGAGTCGCTACAGTGGCCGCGTCCGCAGTCTCAGGAATAACGCCGATGAAAGGCGACGCGCAGGTCCTCCGGTTCCTCAACCAGGCGCTGTACAACGAACTCACCGCGATCAACCAGTACTTCCTGCACGCCAAGATGCTGAAGAACTGGGGGCTCAACGTGCTCGCCAAGCACGAGTACAAGGAGTCGATCGAGGAGATGAAGCATGCCGACGTGCTGTCGGAGCGCATCCTGTTTCTCGAGGGGCTGCCGAACTTCCAGGCGCTGGGCAAGCTGCGCATCGGCGAGACGCCGCGCGAAATTCTCGAATGCGATCTCGCGCTCGAACTCGACGGTCTGCCGGTGTTGCGCGAAGGCATCGCGCATTGCGAGCAGGTCGGTGACTTCGTCAGTCGCAAGCTGCTGTCGGACATCCTGGCCAACGAGGAAGAACACGTCGACTGGCTCGAAACCCAGCTCGACCTGATCGTCCGCGTCGGCGAGGAAAACTATCTGCAGAGCCAGATCGACGAGGACTGAGGTCCTCGACCGGCGGCGCGTGGACGACCACGCGCCGCGTTCGCACGATCAGGGCGTCGCGGGTTGCGGGCGCAGTTCGCGCAGCAGTCGACGCACGCGGGCAAACTCGTTGGTGGCCAGGGCCACCGCGACCGCAGGCCGTTCGATATTGCGTTCGCGCGCGCCCAGTTCGATCCGCCGGGCCGCGGCCGACAGCGACATCGCGCCCAGGTTGGCGCTCGACGATTTCAGCGAATGCGCGGCTTCGCGCAGTGCCGCGTAATCCGGTCCGTCGACCGCATTCTCCAGCGCCGCCAGCAGCCGCGGCGTGTCTTCGAGGAACAGGTCGACCAGACGATCGACCTCGTCACCCAGCAGGGCGCGCAGATCCTCCAGCACTTCATGATCGATGACCAGCGGCAGCGGCTCGTCTGCGCGTGCGGCGGACGGCGGCGCAGCGTGCGACAGCGCCGCGGTCTGTACCGGCGGGTCGGCAGGTGGCGCGGGGGCAACGGGTGTCGATGCTGCAGGCGCCGGTGACGGCGTGGCGGGCACTGGGGTGGAAACGGGCGGCCGTGCGTCGCCGGGTGCGGGTGCATGTGCGGACGGTGGCGCAATCGTGGCGTCTTCGCCCGGCTGCACGGGCGGCATCGCGGCCGGGACGTGATCGGCGACGGCAGGTCGTGGCGGGGCGTCCGGTGGCCGGTAGGCGTCGACGACCGGCATCGGCTGCGTCGCCGGCGGTCCTTCGATGCTGGCCGGCGTCTCGAATGCGGGCGTCGTAGCGGGCGGCGTGGCCGCAGCGATCTGCTTGACGTCTGACAGCACCGGCGCTGCAGGAATCTCGCCCCACGCCGCGGCCGCGTGCTCCTCGACGCCTGCCGGTGCTGCAGCGGGCGCGGGAACGCTTTCGACATCCCCCGTCGCTGCATCCATCGCCGTAGCTGCATCGAACCCCGAGGACGCCTCGAACGCCGTGGACGAGCCGGCAGCGTCGAGCGCTTCCAGCTGCTCGTAGTCGGCGGGGGTGGTGTCCGGATCCCACCAGCGCTGCAGGCAGCGCTCCAGTTCGTTGCGGGTCACCGGCTTGGCGAGGTAATCGTCCATGCCGGCGTCCAGGCACTTCTGCCGGTCGCCGGCCATCGCGTTGGCGGTCATCGCGATGATCGGCAGGTGGCGGCCGTCCGCGACCGCGGCTTCGTGCTCGCGCCAGCGCCGGGTGGCGGTGTAGCCGTCCATGACCGGCATCTGGCAATCCATCAGCACGATGTCGTAGCGCGCGTCGGCGATCTTCAGCAGCGCGGCCTCGCCGTTGCTGGCGGTGTCGCAGTTGATGCCGAGGACCGACAGCAGGCGCTGGCCGACCATCAGGTTGACCGGGTTGTCTTCGACCAGCAGCACCCGCGGCTTGCGCGGTGCGCCCGTGCGCTGCGGACGGGGTTCGCCAGCGGTCGCCGGCGGGGCCGGGCGCGCGGGCTGTGCAGGTGCGGGGCCAGGAGCTTCGGGGTTGGCCACCGGCGTCTGCTCACCTGCGAGATCTGCCGATGCGCCGGTACGGGTCACGGGCGGCAGGTCGAGGACGGCCTCGCGCAGGTCCGCGTCCGGCGCCTGGCGGCTCAGCAGCGTGGCGCCATCGCGCAGCTCCTCGGCCACCGGCTCGTCGCCGTACAGGCAGACCAGGCGCAGTTGTCCGTAGGCCGCCTGCCGGGTCAGGTTGCGATACAGCGCGAGCGCCGTGTTGCGCATGCCGGACAGATCGGCGACCACGATGGTGTAGGCCCACGGGGCGCCCTGGCTGGCCGCGGTGCGCAGGCGGTCGAGCGCTTCCTGGGTGGTTTCCACCGCAGTGACGCGCAGGCCCCAGTTGGGCAGCAGCATGCTCAGGCGCAGGCGCAGGCGTGGATCGGCGCTGAGCAGCAGCGCACGACCGGCGCGTGGCGTGGCGTCGTCTACCGGCATGTCGCCCTGGGCCTTGAGCAACGGAATCTCGAACCAGAACGTGGCGCCCGCGCCGGGCTCCGATTCCACGCCGATGCGGCCGCCCATCAGTTCGACGATGCGGCGCGAGATCGCCAGACCCAGTCCGGTGCCGCCGTACAGGCGCGTGGTGGACGCATCCGCCTGGCTGAAGGCCTGGAACAGCCGTGACTGCGCCTGCTGCGGAATGCCGATGCCGGTGTCGCGGACTTCGAAGCGCAGCTGATGCTGGCCGGCGGTCTCGCCCAGCCGACGCACCGAGATCAGGATGCTGCCGCGTTCGGTGAATTTCACCGCATTGCTGATCAGGTTGCCCAGCACCTGGCGCAGCCGCACCGGGTCGCCGCGCACCGGCAGCCGCACCGCGGGATCGACCTGCAGCCCGATGCGCAGACCCTTGCTCTGCGCAGGCCGCTCCATCAGCTGGGTCACGCCGTCGAGCAGCTCGCGCAGGTGGAAGCCGGTGGTCTCGAGTTCCAGCTTGTCGGACTCGAGCTTCGAGTAATCGAGGATGTCGTCGACGATGCGCTGCATCTGCTGCGACGACAGAAAAGCCGTGCGCACCAGCTCGGCGTGGTCCGGCGCCAGCGGCGCATGCATCAGCAGGTCCAGCATCGGCGTGATGCCATTGAGCGGCGTGCGGATCTCGTGGCTCATCGTGGCCAGGAACTCGCCCTTGGCCATCACCGCCGATTCGGCCGCGTTCTTGGCCTGGCGCAGTTCGAGTTCCAGCTTGGTGCGCTCTTCCAGTTCGCGCTGCAGTTCACCCAGCGCCAGTTCGTCCTGGCGCAGCCGCTCGTCGGCGGCCTCCAGCTCGCGCACGCCCTGGTGCAGCCGCACGCTCACCGCGATCGAGGCGAAGACCGCCAGCAGCGCGAGCACCAGCGCCACCGCCTGCCAGGGCCCGGCCAGGCCGAGGGTTTCCAGCAGCATCGTGAGCGCCGCGCCCGCCGCGGCCCCCAGTGCCAGCCAACGCAGCATCAGGGCGGACGGACGCCGACGGATGATCATGGGGAGTCAGAGGACCGAGTGATGGAAGTCGAAGTCCAGCGCATCGGCGACGCGCTGGACCAGGTTGCCCTGGATGTAGTCGATGCCGCTCATCCACAGCGTGGCGGCGGCCTGCGGGTCCTCGACCTGCTGGCCGATGACCTGCAGGCCCAGGCGATGGGCGCGTTCCACGGCGCCGCGCATCTCGTCGCGCACCTTGGGCTCGTCGAGCTGGCGCGAGTAGCGCGCGGCCAGCCGCACGAAACCCAGCGGCAGTTGGGCGAGCAGGGCGTCGGCTTCGTCGCCGGCCGCGTACTGGCCCAGGCACAGCTGCACGCCCGCCGGCACCATGCGCGCACAGAACTCCTGCAGCGACAGTGCGTGGATCAGCGCATCGTCCTGGCGCACGTCGATCACCAGCGACGCGCCGCCGATGCCGGACGCTTCGATCTGTTCCAGCAGCCAGTCCGCGTAGCCGGGCTGGATCAGACTGCGCGAGGACTGCGACACGAACAGGCGCATCGCGCCGCCGCGCTTGCTGCGCTCGACCAGGGTCGCCAGGGCGAGTTCGAGCACGCGGCGGTCGATGTCGTGCAGCAGGCCCGCGCTTTCGGCGGCAGGCAGGATGCGCGCCGCGGAATGCAGTTCGCCGTCGCGGCCGCGCAGGCGCAGCAGGGTCTGGTACTGGGCCTCGTCGCCGCCGGCCACGGCGACGATGGGCTGGAACGCGAGTTCGATGCGGTTTTCGGCCAGCGCATCGCGCAGGTCGTTGGAGAACGAATCCTGCACCCCGCCGGCCACGGGCGCCGCCACCGGCAGATGCACCGCGATGCCGACTGGCGTGCCGCGCGATTCGCGCAGCGCCTGCTCGGCCGAGGCCAGCGCACTGCCGGGATCGTCGTAGCCGTGGACCAGATCCGCGTAGCCCACCAGGGCGCGCAGGCGGATGTGCTGGTCGCCCAGCGGAAAGGGGTGGCTGCCGATGCCGTCGCGCAGGCTGCGCGCCCAGCCGTCGAGCGCGGTGCGTGCGACGTCGGGTGCGTACACCAGGAAGGTGTTGTCGTTGAGTCGCGTCGCCGGCGCGTCGCCGACCAGCTGGCGCAGGTGCCGGCCGGCGTCGGTGAGGATGGTTTCCAGCCCGGCGTAGCCGTAGCGGTCGCGCAGGGCGGTGATGCCCTCGATCTCGATGAAGCCGAGCGCGCCGGACGGCTGCGCCGGAATCGCATCGGCCAGCCGCTGCAGCAGCTGCAGCCGGCTGTTGAGTCCGGTGACCGGATGACGTCCCGGATCCGGCATCTGCTGCAGGGCGCGGGCGCGCTTGATGCGGTTCTGCACCGCCGCCACCAGATGGCGCGGCCGCACCGGCTTGGTGAGGAAATCGTCGGCGCCGACTTCCATCACCTCGAACTGGCGCTCGGGATCCTCGTCGCCGGTCAGGAACACCACCGGGATGTGCGCAAGCGCCGGCTGCTGGCGCAGCAGGGTGGTCAGCTCGGCGCCGTCCATGCCGGGCATGTGCAGATCCATCAGCACCAGCGCGGGCTGGAATTCGGCCGCCGTCACCAGGAACTCGCCGGCGACCATGACCACGCGGGCTTCGAAGCCGGCACCGTTGAGCACGCTTTCGGCGAACAGGGCCTGGCTCGGATCATCCTCGACGATCAGCACGCGATGCGCGGGTTCCGGCGTTGCAGCGGCCCCCGGGCCGGCGTGCGTGCCTGGTGCCGCGGACGTTGCCGACGGCGTATCGGCCTGTACGGCGGCGGCCGGGTCGGCGGGCAGGGTGGGCTGACCGGCATCGGCCGCCCAGCGCCGCCAGTACGCGGTCGGCGGGAATTCGGCGCGGTGTCGGCTGTCGGCATCGGACATAGAGGGGGACTGTGACGCGAGGAGGGCAGACGGGCAACTTTACCCGTTGCCGGGATCCGTCGCCGCGAAGCGCCTGCCGACAGGCATCAGACCGGAGCGCGTCGCGGGCGCAGGCGCGCCAGCCGACGCCAGGCCCACACCAGCCCCCACAGCGCAGCCAGTCCGACCGCCAGCACCAGGCCGAGCGCCAGCCACGGCGAGACCAGCGCCAGTCCCAGGGCACCGATCGCCAGGCCGTCCTCGGCGGTCGAGACGACCACGTTGCTGACCGGCTCCGGCGAGGCGTTGAGCAGCAGTCTCGAACCGGCCTTCAGCGCGTGGCTGGTCAGCGCGACACCGGCGCCGGTGGCCAGCATGCCCGCGCCCAGTTCGCCGTCCGGCGACAACGCGGCCGCGGCGAGGAAGGCGCCGGCCGGCACGCGCGCCAGCGTCTGCAGCAGATCCCAGCCCGAATCGACGCCGGGAATCTTGTCGGCGAAGAATTCCACCAGCGCCAGGCCCCCGGACACCCCGAGCACCCAGGGCGAGGCGGCCGCGTCGAGTGCGGGCGGCAGGTCGATCCAGCCGAACACGCCGGCGATGCCGACGCCGAAGACGGTCAAGTACACCCGCACGCCGGCGAGCCACGCAAGCAGCACGCCGACCGCAAACAGATGGGCTTCGGACATCTCGTCTCCCGGCTGGCGGCGGCGGTGCGAACGACAACCGCCGCCCAACGCCGGCGAGTATAGGCAGGGACCCGGCTTGACGCCCCTTCGGCCGCCTCGCTATACCGTGGCGATGACCGAACCCGTTTCCACCGGACCGACGCCTGCGTCCGCACCGCCGACACCGACACCGCCGCAGACACCGGGGTTGCGCTGGATTGCAGGCGCATGCGTCATCGTCGCACTCGCCCTGCTGTTCGGCCTCTGGGGCGCGTGGCAGGTGTTCGCCCCCGGCAGCAGCCATCCGCAGCGCCAGCTGACCGACCAGGCCGCCCAGCTCGAACAGCTGCAGCAGCAGGTCGCGACCCTGACGCGGTCCGACCAGATCAGCCGCGATGCCAACCGCGAGGTGCAGAGCACGCTGGCCGAGCGCGACGAGGAGATCGCCGCGCTGCGCGCGGATGTCGCGTTCTACGAGCGGTTCGTCGGCTCCACCGCGCAGCGCCGCGGCCTCACCGTGCACGAGCTGCGGCTGCAGCCGCGGACCGACCAGGGCTGGCACTACACCGCCACGCTGACCCAGAGCCTCAGCCGCGAGGCCGCCAGCACCGGCGAGATGCGCCTCGCCATCGAAGGCACGCGCGACGGCAGGCTGGAGACCCTGGACTGGACCGACCTGCGCCAGAGCGACGATGCCGAAGGCGTGGATTACTCGTTCAAGTATTTCCAGCAGGTCGAAGGCGACATCGTGCTGCCACCGGGCTTCCAGCCGCTGCGGGTCACCGTGCGCCTGGCGCCCGAGCGCGGCAGCGCGGTCGAGCGGGCGTTCAGCTGGGCCGATGTGACGCCGCGTTCCGCGCCCGACGCTTGAAGGTGGGGGGCAGGACCCCCATCCTGTCCGCCATGAACGAAGTCTTCTCCCTCGACGCTCCGGGCTACCAGTCGCTCGATCGACCGCTCGACTTCACGCCGGCTGCGGCGTCGAAAGTGCGCGAGTTGATCGAGGGCGAAGGCAATCCGGCCCTGAACCTGCGCGTGTACATCCAGGGCGGCGGCTGTTCCGGCTTCCAGTACGGCTTCGAGTTCGACGAACAGCGGGGCGAGGACGATCTTGCGATCGTCACCGACGACGTCACCCTGGTGGTCGATCCGCTGAGCCTGCAGTACCTGATGGGCGCTTCGGTCGATTACGTCGAGAACCTGCACGGCGCGCAGTTCACGATCCGCAATCCGAACGCGAAGTCGACCTGCGGCTGCGGCTCCAGCTTCACCGTCTGATGTCCACGCCGGCCCGGGTCCAGCCGGGGCTTCCGCAGTCGCAAGTCGCTGTCACCGCAGGCACGCCGCATCTGGCGATAATCGCCGCATGGACTTCAGCTTCGTCGATGCCCCTCTCGATCGCGCGGAACATCTGCGCACCGATTCCGCCGCCCTCGACCGGCTGTGGCCGGACGCGCGCGTCCTCGTGCTCGATGCACGCGGCGACGCGGCGGTCGATGCCGATCGCGCGCCGCCGCGCCTGATCGGCACCGCGGTCGGACGTCGCCCCGATGGCGCGGTGTTCCTGGGCCTGCAGGCGGAACTGGCCTGGTTCGCCCTGCCGGTCGCGGACGCGCCGGTCGTCCTGTCGGCGCAGGGCTTCGTCGATCTGCGCACCGCCGCCCTGCAATGGCCGGCCCGCGAGGCCACCGCCTTCGCGCAGGCGCGCGCGGTGCTGCACTGGCGCGAACGGCACCGGTTCTGCGGCGCCTGCGGGTCTGCGCTCGACTACGCCCGCGCAGGCTGGCTGGGACGGTGCACCGGCTGCGGCATCGAGCATTACCCGCGCACTGATCCTGCGGTCATCGTCGCCGTCACCGATGGCGAGCGGCTGCTGCTCGGGCGTCAGGCCGCGTGGCCGGCGCATCGCTATTCCACGCTGGCCGGCTTCGTCGAGCCGGGCGAAACCCTCGAACAGACCGTGGTGCGCGAAGTGTTCGAGGAGAGCGCAGTGCGGGTGCGGCACTGCCGCTATCTCGCCTCGCAGCCTTGGCCGTTTCCGTCGTCGCTGATGCTGGGATTCGTCGCCGAAGCCGAGCCTGACGCGCCGCGCGTCAACGACGAACTGGAAGACGCGCGCTGGTTCGATGTCGAGACGATCGGCCGCGCACTGCAGGATGATCATCCGGACCTGCTGCTGTCGCCGCGCTCGTCGATCTCGCGCTGGCTGATCGCGCAGTGGCACGCCGCGCACACCGGCGCGGCGCAGCGCTGACGGGTCTCAGCCCAGTCCGCCCGGCGCCAGCCAGTGGAACGGGGCCCAGGGCAGGTTGCGGGCGATGCCGTAGACCGCCAGCAGCGTCAGCCAGAACGTCGCCGTCGACATCCAGCGGGCCACTGGCCTGAGCACGGCCGGGCGCCAGCCTGCATGCCAGGCCACGAATACCGGCGCCAGCACAATGAAGACCAGCAGCAGCGGATTCATTGCGAACGCCTGCGGCAGATCGCCATGCGCCAGCGCGTGCAGGCAACGGGTGAGGCCGCAACCGGGGCAGTGCCAGCCGGTCGCGGCGTAGAACATGCATGGCGGAAACGGGCTGCCGGGTGCGGTCGGATCGAAGGTGCGCAGCAGCCACGCGCCCATCCCCACCGCCGCCAGCCCGGCCCCCGCGAGGGCGACCGTGATGGCGGGGCGACGATGCGGCGCGTGGCGGCCGGCGATGTCCATCAGATGCCGGTCTGGATCTGGTCGATGAACATCTGGTACTGCTGCATGCCGCCGCCGAGCGTCAGCGAGTAAATCGTCCACAGCAGGCCGACGATGCACAGGCCCGTGGTCACCCAGCACCAGATCTTCGCGGTATTGGACGCGCGCTGCGCACCGGCGAGGTCGCCGAGTCCGAGCAGCGTGTTGACCTTGGCCGCGAACACGATCGCGACGATGCCGGGAATCGTGCCGACGATGCAGCACAGGCATACCGACAGCACGGTGGCAATGATGGCCCACACCAGATAGGTCGGAACGGTGCCGGGTGCGATCGGCGTGCCGGGCATAGCGGACGGCGCGCCGTAGGGATCACCCGGCGGAGGCGGCGGCGCCGGCGGAAGGGGCGGTATCGAACTCATCGCGATCTCCAGGACAGGACATGCAGACCTGTCGCGGCGGATCGCGGCAGGGGTCGGCGCTACTGTACCGCCGGCCTGCGCATGTGCGCGTCAGGCCGCGTCGCCGCGCAGCAGGCGCACCTGGGCCTCAAGCGCGGCCGCATCGATGTCGGAGGCATCGTGGATCCGCGGCGCGGCCACCACGTCGACGTGGGCCCGGAACCGGCGCGGCACGCGCATCTTTGCCAGGCGTCCGCCGGCCGCCGCATCGCTGCGCCGGCTCCACATGCTGGACCACATCCCGCGCAGCGCCATTGGCACCACGGGCACGCGCTGGCCGCGCGCGGCGGCACGTTCGAGAATGCGTTCGACGCCCGACTTGAACGCGGCAATCTCGCCGTCGCGGGTCAGCTTGCCCTCGGGAAAGAGGCCGACCAGTTCACCGTCGGCCAGTGCCGCATCCACCGCGTCGAACGCGCGCTGCATCAGCGCGGGATCCTCCTTCGCGCCGGCGATCGGAATCGCCTTGGCGTTGCGGAAGATCCAGTGCATGCCGGGCACGTTGAAGATGCGGTAGTACATGACGAAGCGCACCGGGCGCGGGATCGCCGCCGACAGCAGCAGCGCATCCATGTAGCTGACGTGGTTGCACACGATCAGCGCCGCGCCATCGGCCGGGACCGAGGCTTCGACGTCGCGCGTCCGCAGCCGGTAGAGCACGCGCACCAGCAGCATGCTGACGAAGCGCATCAGGAACTCGGGCACGATGGTGAAGATCCACAGCGCCACCAGACCGTTGGCGATCGCCAGCGCCAGGAACACCTGCGGGATGCTCAGCCCCGGCAGCGGCACGCGCACGCCGCCGACGGTAAAGCCGTCCATCTGCAGCAGGACGCCGAGGATCGCGGCGGTCACGATGAAGAACGAGTTCTGGATGTTGAGCCCGGCGATCACGCGCGAGAGTTCCGATTTCGGCGTGCGGCTCTGGATCAGCGCGAACAGCGGCACGACGAACAGGCCGGTGCACAGGCCGATGCCGGTCAGGTCGGTGACGATGCGCCAGCCGGCCCAGTCGCCGAGGAACTGCGCGATCGTCAGCCCGGTGTCCGGCGGCGCGCCGGGACGCGCGAAATACAGATCCAGCAGGAACGCGGTGATGCCGAACGCACCGATCGGCACCAGGCCGATCTCGACCGAGCGCCCCGACAGCTTCTCGCACAGCAGCGAACCGACGCCGACGCCGATCGAGAACAGCGCGAGCGCGAAAATGTAGAGCGCGGTGTCGTTGGCGACGCCGCCCAGGTGCAGTTCGGCGTAGGTCGGCAGCTGCGCGGTCAGCACCGTGCCGACGAACCAGAACCACGACACACCGAGGATCGCGTTGCGCACGGCGAGCTGGCGCTTGGCCAGACGCAGGATCGCGCGCGATTCGGGGATCGGGTTCCAGTTGATCTTGAGCTCGGGCGCGCCGGCGTCGACCTTGGGAATCATCCGCGCGACGACGTTGCCCGCCACCGCCAGCACGATCACCGACACCGCCGCGGCCTCAGGGCCATAGCTGCCGGCGAGCTTGAACACCAGGCCGCCGTAGATCATGCCGACAAGGATCGAGATCGACGTGCCCATCTCGACGAGACCGTTGCCGCCGGTGAGTTCTTCCGGCCGCAGCACCGACGGCAGGATCGAATACTTCACCGGGCCGAACAGCGTGGACTGCGTACCGGTGAGGAACAGCGCGACCAGCAGCACCGGCATGTTCTCGAGCAGAAAGCCCGCAGCCGCGACCGACATGATCACGATCTCCATCGTCGTCGTGATGACGATGAGCTTCTGCTTCTCGACCTTCTCCGCGATCTGCCCGGCAATCGCCGAGAACAGGAAGTACGGCAGGATGAAGAGTGCCGGTGCGAGGTTGGTGTAGAGCGTGCGCTCCGCCGTGCTGACGCCGAGAAAGAACAGCAGCGCGATGATCGACTGCCGGTAGACGTTGTCGTTGAACGCGCCCAGCGCCTGGACCGTGAAGTAGGGCAGGAAGCGGCGCTGCTTCAGCAGCGCGAACTGGGACTGGCCGGACATGCAGGCTCCTGTGCGATTGCGCGGAGCCTAGCAGGCACGCATGTCGGTGTGCGCGTCAGCGGGCGTCGGGCGCGGGCGCGTCCAGCACCAGGTGATCGGCGAGCTCCGGGCCGCCACCGCGGTTGCCGCTGCCGGCGACGATATGCAGCGCGCCGTCGAGCGTCGTCACCTGGGTGCCGTGGCGGCCGACGGGCAGTGCGGGCAGGCGGTCCCAACGACCCGCGGCCGGGTTCCAGGCTTCGACTTCATCGTGCGCATGGCGGTGCGCGTCGCTCTCGCCGCCGAGCACCAGCACGCGGCCGCCGTGCGCGATGGTCGCCGTGCCCGAGCGCGGCGTCGGAATCGGCGCATCGAGCGTGGTCCAGGTGCCGGCTGCGATGTCGTAGACGTCGACGGCGACGACCGAACGCATCGGCGCGCCGCCCCCATGCGCGCTGGTGCGTCCACCGGCGGCATAGAGATGCCCGTCGAGCACGGCCGCGTGGAAATGATCGCGTGCATGCGGTGCGTCCGGCAGTTCGCGCCAGGTGCCCCTGGCGGGGTCGAAGACATCGAGCCACGGCACGTAGCCACCGGTATGTCCGCGGGTCACGCCGCCGACCAGATAGAACAGGCCGTCGTGCACGGCCACGCCGCTGGCGCCGCGACGGCGATGCGCGGGCACGGCCGGCCCTTCCTGCCACGCGTCCGCGACCGGGTCGTAGATCCAGACGGCAGGCACGCCCGGTTCATCCGGGAAATCGCCGGTCAGCGCGCCGAGCAACCAGAGGTGGCCGTCGTGCGCGACCGCCTGCACGTGATGCAGTTCGAGCGGCGGCGCGGTGCCCTGCGTCCACAGGCCGGTCGTGGGATCGAAGATCTCCAGGGGGCGTTCGCCGCGACCGCCGAGCAGATACAGCTTTCCTTCTAGTGCGACGAAGGCGTTCTCGTGTCGCGCGACCGGTGTGGTGTCCGAGGTCTGCGTGCGCCATGCGGACGCGTCTTCCGCAGCAGCGGTGGCCTCGACGGTCGGCGGGCTCGCATTGCCGGCGAGCGGCGGCAGCGCGAGTGCGAGGACGAGCAGGGAACGACGGATCATGCGGGCTCCTTCGACGTGCGCGCGGCGATCCCGCTGCGCCTGTTGCGTCATGGTGCCGCAGTGGGCGTGATCAGTCCCGCGCAGTCTCGTCGCGCACGGCGCGATAGCGCTCTTCCAGTTCCTGACGGATTTCGCGACGCTGCTGGCCCTGGCGGAAGCGGCGACGCTCTTCGTCGGTCTGCGGTTCGCGCGGCGGTACCGGCGTCGAGCGGCCGTCCTCGTCCATCGCCACCATCGTGAAGAAGCAGCTGTTGGTGTGGCGCACCGCGCGGTTGCGGATGTCCTCGGTGATGACCTTGATGCCGACTTCCATCGACGTGCGACCGGTGTAGTTCACCGACGCGAGGAAGGTCACCAGCTCGCCGACATGAATCGGTTCGCGGAACGTCACCTGATCGACCGACAGCGTCACCACGTAGCGGCCGGCGTAGCGGCTGGCGCAGGCGTAGGCCACTTCGTCGAGATACTTCAGCAGCGTGCCGCCGTGCACGTTGCCGGAGAAGTTCGCCATGTCCGGCGTCATCAGCACGGTCATGCTGAGCTGGGCGTTGCCTGGAATCATGGTCTTGGCCTCGGCGGGAAAGAAGGATCAGACGTCGCCGCGTTCGCGTGCGATCGCGCGCCAGCCGATGTCGTGGCGGTGGAACTCGCCCGGCCATGAAATGCCGGCGAGTTCGCCGTAGGCGCGCGCCTGCGCATCGGCGACGGTGTCGCCCAGCGCGGCCACGCACAGCACGCGTCCGCCGGCGGTCACGGCCTGGCCGTGCGCGTCGAGTTTCGTGCCGGCATGGAAGACCTTGGTGTCGGCCAGCGGCGGCGTGTCCCAGGTATTGATGACGTCGCCGGTGCGTGGCGTGCCCGGATAGTGTTCGGCGGCCATCACCACGCCGAGCGACGGACGCGGATCCCATTGCGCTTCGATGCCATCGAGCCGGCCGTCGATCGCGGCTTCGACCAGATCCAGCAGGTCGGACTGCAGACGCAGCATCACCGGCTGTGTTTCCGGATCGCCGAAGCGCACGTTGAACTCGATGACCTTCGGCGCGCCGCTCTTGTCGATCATCAGGCCGGCGTAGAGGAAACCGGTGAACGGCACGCCGTCCTCGATCATGCCGCGCACGGTCGGCTCGACGACTTCGCGCATCACGCGCGCATGCACCTCGGGCGTGACCACAGGCGCGGGCGAATACGCGCCCATGCCGCCGGTGTTGGGGCCGGTGTCGCCATCGCCGACGCGCTTGTGGTCCTGGCTGGTCGCCATCGGCAGCGCGGTCGCGCCGTCGACGATCGAGATGAAGCTCGCCTCCTCACCGTCGAGGAATTCCTCGATCACCACGCGCGCACCGGCCGCGCCGAACGCGTTGCCCGACAGCATGTCGATGATCGCGGCCTCGGCTTCTTCCAGCGACATCGCCACGATCACGCCCTTGCCGGCGGCGAGGCCGTCAGCCTTGATGACGGTCGGTGCGCCGTGCTGACGCACGTACTCGATCGCGGTGTCGGCATCGGTGAATACCGAATAGCCCGCCGTCGGAATCGCGTGCCGCGCGAGGAAATCCTTGGCGAAGGCCTTGCTGCCTTCGAGCTGCGCGGCGGCCGCGGTGGGTCCGAAGATGCGCAGGCCGGCGTCGCGGAAACGATCGACGACGCCCGCGACCAGCGGCGCCTCGGGACCGACGACGGTCACGTCGATGTGTTCCGACTTCGCCAAGGCCAGCAGCGCATCGAGATCGGTCGCGGCCACGTCGACATTGCGGCAGCCGGCTTCCTTCGCGGTCCCGGCATTGCCCGGCGCAACCAGGACTTCGCCGACCTGCGGCGACTGCGCGATCTTCCACGCCAGCGCGTGTTCGCGACCGCCGGCACCGATGACGAGGACCTTCTTCATGCGCAACAGACCGGATGCAAAGGGGCCGCCAGTTTACGGCGTCGCGGCGGCCCTCGCTGGACGCGGATCGAGGGCCGCGCCGCCATGCCGACGGGTCGACCCGGAACCGGTTGCTAGACTCGATCGTTTCGCCGCAACGGAGTCGTGACCGACGATGGATCTGGTCCAGCTGATCGAGAACATGCTCGCGCCCATCGTCGGCGGCATCAACGGCGTCTTGTGGAACTACCTGCTGGTCGGTGTGCTGCCGCTGGTCGGTATCTGGTTCAGCGTGCGCCTCGGTTTCATCCAGTTCCGTCGGTTTCCGAAGATGATTTCGGGCCTCGTGCGCGGCACGGGCGACGACAACGCGGGCATCTCGCCGCTGCAATCGCTGTGCACCAGCCTCGCGTCGCGCGTGGGCACCGGCAATCTGGTCGGCGTGGCGATCGCGCTGACGGTCGGCGGTCCGGGCGCGATGTTCTGGATGTGGGTGGTCGCGTTCTTCGGCATGGCCACGGCCTATGTGGAGAGCGCGCTGGCGCAGCTGTACAAGCGCCGCGATGCGGTGGGCCACTATCGCGGCGGACCGGCGCTGTACATGGCCCATGGCCTGGGCAAACCTTGGCTGGGCGCGATCTTCTCGGTATGCCTGATCCTCGCCTTCGGTTTCGTGTTCAGCGCAGTGCAGGCGAATTCGATTTCCGAAGCGGTGACCGGCGCCTGGGGCATCCATCCGGGCTGGACGGCGGCGGTGCTCGTGGCGCTGTCGGCGCCGGTGATCTTCGGCGGCCTGCGCCGTGTCGCAAAGATGTCGGAGATGATCATTCCGGTAATGGCGCTGGCCTATCTCGCGCTCGCGGCCTGGGTGATCCTCAGCAACATCACCGAAGTGCCGGCGATGCTGGCGCTGATCGTGCGCAGCGCCTTCGGTCTCGACCAGGCGGCCGGCGGCGTGCTCGGCGGTCTCGCGGTCGCGTTGCTCAACGGCGTGAAGCGTGGCCTGTTCTCGAATGAAGCCGGCATGGGCAGCGCGCCGAACATCGCCGCGTCCGCGACGCCGGTGCCGCACCATCCGGCCAGCCAGGGTCTGGTGCAGTCCTTCGGCGTATTCGTCGACACGCTGGTGATCTGCACCGCGACCGCGCTGATGATCCTGATGTCGGGTGCGCTCGACACCGCCGGTGGCGACGGCGCGGTGCTGACCCAGCAGGCGATGGCCTTCCACTTCGGCGACTGGGGCCCGACCTTCATCGCGGTGGTGCTGTTCTTCTTCGCCGGCACGTCGATCTTCGGCAACTACGCCTATGCCGAAAGCGCGGTGATGTTCCTGCGCGGCGGGCGCATCTCGATCCTGCTGCTGCGCCTGGGCAGTCTGGCGATGGTGGCCTGGGGCGCGTTCGCCAAGCTCGATATCGTCTGGGATACCGCCGATGCGGCGATGGGCATGATGGCGACGGTCAACCTGATCGCGGTCGTGCTGCTGTCGGGCGTGGCGATCAAGTTGACCCGCGACTACGACCGCAAGATCCGCGCCGGTGATGCATCACCGCGACTGGACGCGGCGGATTTCCCGGAGCTGGGCGATGCGATCGATCGCAGCATCTGGACGGCGGAGAAGACGGTGGCGCCGGTTTCGAAGCAAAACTGAGGCGGCATGTGGGCGCGCGCTTGCGCGCGAGCGCTGTCATGAGACCGCCCATCGCGCGCAGGCCCGCTCCCGCAAACGCGATGGTTCAGTCGCAGCCTTCGCGCTGCAGGGCGGCCGGCACCATCCACGTGGAGGTGGCTGCGTCGAACGGCACCGCATGCGTGGTGTCGATCTGCCGGCCGCAGGCCTCGCCGCGTTCGCGCACCCGCAGTGGCCAGACCGTCGCCGCGGCATCTCGGTTGTCGACGACGAAATCGAAGGTGACGTCGAACGCGGCGTCGGGATAGCACGCGTCGCGTTCCGCGCAGCCGTGCATGGCGCCGCGGTTGTCGATCGCGCCCGGCAGCGTCGCTGCTTCGTGGAAGGTCGCTGCGCGCGGCAGCACGATCGAGCGGTTGAGGACGGTCAGGCCCTGACCGGTGAATCCGCTGTCGATCACGAAGCCGTGCAGGTCCGGGCCGAACCGCCGGATCTCGATGTCGGCGATGTCGCCCATGCTGCCGAAGACCTGGAGATGCGCTTTCGCGGCAGGCATGGCGGGCTCGCCGCGCAGCAGGAAGAAATCAGTGATTGCCGCGGTGACGTGACCGGCCCCGTCCGGGATGCCGCAGACCGCGACGAGTTCGGCAGGCGCGGCCACGGTGCCGACGCCGGCGCGGGCGCAGACCTCGCGCAATGCAGGCGCCTCACCCAGGTCCTGGCCGGCCAACGGCGTGCCCGGCCAATCGCCCGTCAGCTGCGCGAGTTCGCCGTACTGCGATACCAGATACGCGCGTACCGCTGCGCCGGACAGGCCGACCGACGCGTCCGCCACGCCGGTCACGGCGAGCGGCGCATCGGCAGGCTGCAGTGCCTCGGGCATCGTTGCCGGCAGCGCGACCGCGGCCGGCGGATCAGCCGGCTGGCACGCGCCCAGCAGGGCGAGCGGCACGGCCATCAAGGGCGCGAACAGGCGGCGCGGCACGGCGCGTGGATGCATGGCGATGGCCTCACAACGGAGCGGAGGCGTCGACGCTAACAGCGCGGTCCGCACGGCCGCGTCACTGGAGTGACGCAGCCGCGGTCCGCACTCAGTGGCGGAAGTGGCGCACGCCGGTGAACACCATCGCGATGCCGTGTTCGTCGGCGGCGGCGATCACTTCGCCGTCGCGCATCGAACCACCCGGCTGGATCACCGCCTGGATGCCGGCTTCCGCCGCGGCGTCGATGCCGTCGCGGAAGGGGAAGAACGCGTCGGACGCCATCACCGAACCGGGCACGACCAGGCCTGCGTCGCCGGCCTTGATGCCGGCGATGCGCGCCGAATACACGCGGCTCATCTGGCCGGCGCCGACGCCGATCGTGCGGTGATCCTTCGCGTAGACGATCGCGTTCGACTTCACGAACTTCGCCACCTGCCAGGCGAACAGCAGATCGCGCAGCTGCGGGGCGGTCGGCGCGATCTTCGTCACGACTTTGAGCTCGTCCGCGGTCACGTCGCGCAGGTCGGCGCTCTGCATCAGCAGGCCTGAGCCGACGCGCTTGACGTCGATTGTGTTGCGACCCTCGCCATGCGGAATGCGCAGCACGCGCACATTGGCCTTCTTCGTGGCGTAATCCAGTGCGCCCGGCTCGTAGTCGGGCGCGATCAGCACCTCGACGAACTGGCGGTCGAGGATCACCTTCGCCGTCGCTGCATCGAGCATGCGGTTGAACGCGATGATCCCGCCGAACGCCGAGGTCGGATCGGTCGCGTAGGCGAGCTCGTAGGCATCGCCACACGCCGCGCCCACGGCGACGCCGCAGGGATTGGCATGCTTGACGATCACGCAGGCCGGCGCATCGAACTGGCGCACGCATTCCCACGCGGAATCCGCATCGGCGATGTTGTTGTACGAAAGCTCTTTGCCCTGCAGCTGCTCGAACGTCGCCAGCGTGCCCGGCGCCGGATGCAGGTCGCGATAGAACGCCGCCTGCTGGTGCGGGTTCTCGCCGTAGCGCAGGTCCATGACCTTGACGAAACTGCCGTTGCTCTGGCCGCCGAACGGCGCGCGCTGCGCGGCGCCGGCATCGGAGGGTTCGGCGATCGACGACAGCACGTCGCTGATGCGCGCGTCGTACTGCGCGACGCGGTTGAACGCGGCGACCGACAGCGCGAAGCGCGTCTGCGCCGACAGCGCGCCATCATTCGCATCGAGTTCGGCCAGCAGCGCGTCGTACTGCGCCGGATCGGTCGCGACCGCGACGTGGGCGAAGTTCTTCGCCGCCGCGCGCAGCATCGCCGGGCCGCCGATGTCGATGTTTTCGACGATGTCGTCGAACTTCGCGTCGGGCGCATAGGCCACGCGTTCGAACGGATAGAGGTTGAGCACCAGCAGGTCGATTGCGTCGATGCCGTGTTCGGCCATCACCGCGTCATCGGTGCCGCGGCGCCCGAGCAGGCCGCCGTGCACCTTCGGGTGCAGGGTCTTGACCCGGCCGTCCATGATCTCGGGAAAGCCGGTCACGTCGCTGACGTCGCGTACCGGCAGGCCGGCCTCGCGGATCGCATTCGCGGTGCCGCCGGTCGACAGCAGTTCGACGTTGCGCGCGGCGAGCGCGCGGGCCAGATCGAGCAGGCCGGTCTTGTCGGACACGGACAACAGGGCGCGGCGGATCGCGGTGGGCGCGCCGGACGGAACGGAGACGGTCATGGGAGTCGACTGCGGGCGAGGGAGCCGGGAATTATAACGGCCGTGCGCCGGCGGCTCCGGACCGGCGCAATGCCCTGCTGCGCTTGCAGGCTGGCGCGCGGGCGGTGCTCGGAAGGCATCGCCGGATGGCGATTCCCGACAGCGCTTGCCGCTGGCCCGAAGGGTGGACGCCATGGATGGCGGACACAATGCGCACGTATCGCGCATACGCTGCGCTTCCTGCGCGCCGCCACGCGCCATCCGACTGCGCTCGCGACGGGCCTTGAGCCGGTTCTCAGACCAGCGCGTATTCGCGCAGTTTCTTGCGCAGCGTGGCGCGGTGGATGCCGAGCATCGCCGCAGCGCGGCTCTGGTTGCCATCGCAGAAATTCAGCACTTCGACGAACAGCGGAATCTCGAGTTCGCGCAGCGCGACCTCATAGAGGTTGTCGGTGTCGTTGCCGTTGAGATCGCCGAGATAGCGCTGGATCGAGGTCGCGACGTGTTCGCGCAACGGAATGCGCGCCACGTCGACCGTGCTGGGTTCGGATCGGTCTGCGTTCAAGTCGGATCTCGGCGGAGGGCGTCGACGGTACGGCCGGCGCAGGCGCCGACGGTCCGGAACGGCGGGCCAGTCTATCGCGCGCGCGGAGATCGGAACAACGGATCGCGGGTGTGTGCGCTCAGATGAAATCGAAGGCGAACGAGACCGCGCGGCCGTCCGGTTCGCGCAGCACCAGCCGCACGTCGGCGCTCTGGCCCGCGTCCAGCGTCTCGCCGCGATCGGGGTCGGACAGGTAGTCGTCGGGCGCGAAGGTGCGGGTGCCGACCGCGCGTCCGTCGACGTCCGACAGCGTCAGCCGCAGATGCGGCCAGCCCTGTGCCCAGCGCGCGTCGTTGCGGAAGGTCGCGTGGACCAGCAGATGCGCGGGTGTGTCGGGATCGGGACGCACGTCGCGCGCCAGCAGCGTCAGCGCGGCCGGTTCGCGCCAGGGCGGCAGGCTGCAGCGCAGGACGGCGCAGACCGTGGTCAGCAGCGGTCGCCAGCCGGGATCACGGGCGAGACGGGCGCGGTCGGCCAGCAGGACCTGCAGCACCAGCATCAGCGACAGCGCGACCACGCCGCCCAGCAACAGCCGGCGCTGCCGCAGCGAATCCGTGGCGCCGGCCGCGCGGACGCGCCGCGCGAAACTCGGCGAAGTGCGCGCGATGCCAGGCCCGGGCAGGCGTCCTGCCGAACGCCGGTCAGGCATGGGCGTGGCGACGGGCGAAGGCGATTCGGCCGCGGCGTCCGGGGTGGCGGGCGATGCCGGCGGTCCGGCGGCAGCCAGCGTCGCGGCGGCCTCCGGAGTCGGAGCCGGCGTCGATTTCGGCGCAGGCGCGGCGGGCGGCGCGGGGTCTGCAGGCGGCGTGCCTCCGGCTGCAGGCGCGGTGGCCACGGCCGGTGCGGCATCAGGCGCGACCGCCGGCGCCTCGGGACGCGCGCGTGTCGCCGCGGCGGGCGAGGGCGTCGCAGGCGTGGTGGGCGTGGTGGGCGGAACTGCCGGAGCGGGTGACGCCGCCACAGAGCCGGCCGGCACCGCAGGCGTAGCGCGCTCGGAGGTCGGCGCAGGCGCAGGAGGCGCCTGCCTGAGCAGCGTGGCCACCGAAGGCGTCGACGGCGCCGGGGCACGCAAGGCACCGCGGCAGCGCGGACAGCGCTCGGGCGGCAGGTCGCTCACCGGATCGGTGGCGACGAGCGTGCCGCAGTGCTTGCAGTTGATGAACATGCCGCTATTGAATCACGGCATCCGGGCGTCGCGCGCCCGTCAGCGGCGGACGCCGTCGATCCTGACCCAGTCGCCTTCGCGGGTCACCGCAAGCTGCTCGAACCAGGGCCGGTAGCGGCGCAGCAGGTCCTCTTCCTGGCCGTCGAGAATGCCCGACAGCGCGATCCGGCCTCCCGGTTCGACGCGCTCGGCCAGCACTTCGGCCAGCGCGTCGAGCGCGGACGCGAGGATGTTGGCGAGCACCACGGGATACGTGGCCTGCGGCGCCTCGGCCGGCAGGAAGACCTTCAGGGCGTTGCCGACATCGTTGCGCTCGGCGTTGTCGCCCGAGGCCTGCAGCGCCTGCGGATCGTTGTCGACGCCGACCGCGTGCGCGGCGCCCAGCTTCAGTGCCGCCAGGGCGAGGATGCCGCTGCCGCAGCCGTAATCGAGCACGGTGCGGCCCTGCAAGGCACCTTCGGCCGCGAGCGTGTCCAGCCACTGAAGGCACAGGGAAGTCGTCGGGTGCGTGCCGGAGCCGAAGGCCAGACCGGGATCCAGGCGCACCACGGCCGCGTCGTCGCCGGCCTCGTCGGGCAGCGCATGGTTCCAGGGCACGATCCAGGTGCGCGCGCCGAAACGCAGCGGCGTGTACTGGTCCATCCACACGCGCTCCCAGTCCTGGTCCTCGACGGTGCGGAATCCCGCACGGGTCCAGTCCAGGCCGCTGTCGCAGGTGTCCAGCGCGGCCAGCAGCTGCAGCGCATCGGTATCGGCTTCGAACAGGGCGGTCAGCACGACCGAATGCCACAGCGGGGTCTCGCCGACGCCCGGTTCCAGGATCGCCTGCTCGTTGCCGGTGTCGGCATCGGCGTCGAGCATCGTGACCGCCAGCGCGCCGACCTCCTCGAGTGCGCGCGCGTAGCGCGGCTGCTCGTCTTCGCTGCATTGCAGGCTCAGTTCGAGGTGGGGCATCGAGGCGTTCCGGACGGGGGGAAGGGGGCGGCATGGTGGCGGCCGGGGGCGGGCACGTAAAGCCCCGCGGCCCGCGCGCGCGCGGAGTCGGGTTCCGGCAGGACATGGGCGGCCTTCGGAGGCACGGCCATCGCGAGGCGGGGAGATCGCGGCTGGGTCGGCATGGGCGCGCCTGGGCAGGAGGAGCCTCACCCTGGGCAAGCGCCTGCATGCGGGACGTCAAGGTTCCGGCCCGGACCCGGGACGAGCGCCGGGACGCGACCGCGCGCACGGTTCCTCTGTGCCGACCGGCGGACGGCCGCGTCGATCGGCTAGAATTCCGCCCGTTCGCCGCCGCTGGCGCCGTTTCCGGCGCGTGGCCGCCCGCCGCAGGACCGCACGTGTTGGTCAGAGTGTTCGCCCTCATCGCGATCGTGGGAGCCGTCGTCACTTCGATGTCGAGCTGGCGCGGTGCTGCGCTGCCTGTTGCAGACGCGTCGGAACCCGTTGCGATCGCAGCGCAGGCCGAGTCATCCACGCCGCGGCGGGGCGCTGCGCATCGTGGCCTGGACGCGGGCGACACCGCGCCGTCACCCGTGCGCACCACCCCGCAGACCGCGCGCGCCTGGGTGTCGCGGCAGCAGGAGTTCGAACGCACCGGCGACCTGTTCGCATTCGCCCAGCGCCTGCAGCCCGCGGCCGACGCCGGGGATGGCGAGGCGCGCTGGCTGGTCAGCCGGGTCCACGAATATTGCGACGGCTACGCGCGCGCACCGGCGGATTACGACCGCGACACCGCCCTGATCGACAGTCTGGCCCTGCGCGCCGCGCGCCCGCTGGGCGATGCCCGCAGCCGGGTCGCCGCGCGCTGCGGGCGCTTCGTGCCCGACGACACGCTGAGCTTCGTGCAGCTGGTGGAACTGCGGAAGGCCGCGGCCGCGGCCGGCAGCCTGGCGGCCGAAGCGGCGCTGCTGACGATGGGCGAACCGCTGGAAGACGACCCGGCGTACCGGCGCGACCTGGTCGCCCGCGTGCAGAGCGCGCGTGATCCGGAGGCCTATGCCGCGCTGGCGCCGGCCATGGGTCTGGCGGCCGTCGACGACGTCGCGCTCGCCGGCCGCTTCGCCGGGACCCAGGCTGCGGAACTCGGCTGGCGGATCGCCGGTTGCAGGCTTGGCCTGGACTGCACGCCCGAGGGCGCGCTGATGACGACCTACTGCGCCAGCGGCGGCATCTGCGCACAGACCGCGGATCAGGATTTTTCGACGTTCGTGCGCGAGGCGGCCCTGTCGCCCGGCGAAGCGGACGAGGTGGACCACATGGTGAACGCGCTCGTGGACGGGCAACGGGTCGGAATGGTGATGAAATGACGAAGCGAATGACGTCGCGCCGCGTGCGCTTCTGGTTCTGGGTGACGCTGTTCTGCGGCTACTCGGTCGCCGTGGCCGGTGTGGTCGTGGATGCGATCGGCGACAACTACCGGAAGCTCACCCAGGTCGCCCTGACCACCACCGAGGCGCCCGAGGCGCAGCGGGCGCTGGGCGCCGCGCAGATCGCCGCCTTGCACCGCGCGCAGAGCGCGACACCCTTCCGCACCCTGCCGGCCGGCGAGACCTTCCGCGTGGTCTGGCCCGACGGTTCGAGCGAGATCGTGCGCATCGTCGACCAGTCCGACGCGCACGGCGCCCGGGTGGTCGACGGCAGTGCACGCGATGCGGACGGCCTGCCGCTCGGCCGGCTGGAACTGGAAGTGCAGCCGGTGTCGACCGATGCGCCGCGACGCGATCCGTCGCTGATGGCCGAAACCTTCAACCGCTGATCGCCGGCCGGGCGTCGCGCTGGACGCGACGGGTCGGTCCGCGGATCAGCGCTGCGCAGGATCCGCGAACGGCACCGGCAGGATCCGTGTCGGTGCTTCTGGGCCAGCCGGCGCGCGATCGATCAGCTGGTCGCGGGCCAGATCCAGTTCGACATGCAGCGTCGGCGCGCCTGCTGCGACGCGCGCCATCAGCGTCATCAGCGGCCCGAACCGGCTGCGGACGAAGTCGCCGACGGGTGTGTCTGGATCGAGGCGTGCATCGTCCGTGGGCGCGGCCGCTGTGCCCGGTCCCAGCGCCGACGCCAGCACGGCGTAGTGCGCGGCCCGCGCCTGCGGAACATCGGCGAAGGCCAGGTCTCCGGCCTGGGCGATGCGCACGAAATCCACCGCCAGATCGAAGGCCTGCCACTTCGCGAAAGCATCCAGCGCCAGGCCGTGGGCCTGCGCCAGCGATTCCGCGCGGAGACGCGCTTCCGCCAGGTCGCCGTCGAACGCGTCTGCATCGCCTGCGCGCAACCCGGTGTCGGCCAGACACGTGTACACGTCGTCGGCGAACAGCGCGCGCGAGGAACTTTTGGCAAGCGCCCCCAGCGTGACCGGCGTGCGCAACTGCGACAGCGTCAGCAGGTCGGCGCCGCTCAGCGGACTGCGCGCCAGGCCGCGCAAGGCGCACGGCCAGTCGGCATCCAGCAGGCGCCGCTGCACCAGCTGGCTGAGATAGCGGCGCACGAAATCGCGGTAGTCCGTTGCCTCGAGGATGTCGGCGTCCCAGCGCGGCGCGGCGCTGCCGGCGTGCTCGGCGCGGTAGAGATCGAAGAAGGTGTCGAAGCCGGGCACGGCGTCCAGCCGCACCGTGCGTACGTCGATCGTCGGGCTGCCGTCCAGCGTCATCAGCGTGTAGGCCGGCACGTAGGCGGCCACCGACGGCGCCTGGATGTTGAACAGCACGTCCTCTCCTAAGCGGCCGCGCACGGCGATGTCGTTGAAATGCATGTGGCCGCCGACGTGCACGCGCAGACCGGTCGCTGCCAGCGCGCGGGTCGTGGCGTCGGACGGCCGGCGCGCCATCTGCATGCTGCCCGGGCCGAGCAGTCCGGCGATGCCGTCCGAGGCGCCGTTGTAGAACTCGGCCATCGGGAAGTGGCTGAAGGCCACCACCTGCTTGCCGCGCGCGGCGCCCTCGGCGACCACGCCGGCCAGCCAGTCGACGACGTGCGGCCGGTGGCGCAGCACCGCGTCCCAGCCCTGGTTGCCGGAGCCGGTGAAGTCGTTCGCGCCCGGTCCGTTCGGCACATAGACGTTGGCGTCGAGTCCGACCAGCCACAGCCCGTCGACCGGTTCGACCACATAGGTCGTATCGATCACATCCCGGCAGAGACCGGGGGCCGATGCATTCGATACGTCCGCGCAGATCCGCGCGCTGCGCGTCGTCCAGTCGGCCTGCGCCCGCGCGGTGGCGAGCGTGTAGTCGGCTACGCCGTAGCGGCTGTAGGGCGTGGCGTAGTAACGGTCCTGCGGCCGCGGCATGAAGCCGTGTCCGGCCAGCGCGGCGGTGATGCCGGCGTAGCCCATGTGGCGCACGTCTTCGGTGCAGTGCAGCGTGTCGGGGCGGTCGCGCCGCGCACGCGCTGTGCCGTCACAGCCGGGATGGCCGCCGCGGCTGTAGACGGCATGCGGGCCGATGTGGCCGCTGACCGGATCGCGTCCGAGGTAATCCGGCTTGCCGCCGGGTTCGTCGAGCGGGCGGACCGGATCGTGATTGCCCGGCACTACGAAGAAGCGCACGCCATGGCGCGCCGCGTAGTCGTCGAGGATCCGCACCAGGCCGCGCATGTGCACCGGCTGGCCGTCATCGGAGAAATCGCCGGGCAACACGATCAGCCGCACGCCGCGCGCGACCGCATCGTCGAGCGCGGCCAGGAACGCGAAGTGGTTTTCGTTGAACAGCCGGGTGGACGAGAGCTGCGCGTCCATCGTGCGGATGGTCGCGTGGTGTCCGCTGCCGGGCAGGGCGATGCCGGGAAAACCGTCGCCATCGAACTGCGCGTACACGTCGTGGAAGTGCACGTCCGGCATGAAGGCGACCTGCACCGGTGCCTGCAGGCCCGATGCGGGCACCACGCTGCCCGCGGTGTCGGCCGCCGCTGCCAGCGGCAGCCACAGCGCCAGCGCCGCCAGCAGGCCCGTCAGGCGATGCGCATGCGCAAAAGGCCGCCCCTGTGCGGGCGGCCTCCTGCAGACGAGCGTTCGCGGTTGCGCGTCCAGCGGGCTCAGAAGTCCGCCCGCAGGCCCAGGCTGATCCGGCGGCCCGACAGTTCGTACATCGTCGGGAACGAGGGATCCATGGTGTAGCCGGTCGTCGCCTCGTCGGTCATGTTGATGCCCTTGAGGCTGAGCTTGAGGTTGTCGGCCAGACGCACGCCGATCGACACGTCCAGTTGGCCGTAGCCGTCGCGATAGATCGGATACATGTTGTAGCCGATCGATTCCACGTACTCGCTCTTGTGGTTGTAGGACACGCGGGCGTCGAAGCGCGGATTCTCGTAGTACGCGGTCAGGTTCCAGGTCTTCTCGGCCAGGCCCGGCATCGGCGTCTGGATGCCGAGATCCGATTCGCCGGCCAGCGAGCTGTCGAGCATCGTGTAGTTGGCATTGATGCCGAAGCCTTCGAACGCCGGGTGCAGCATCGTCAGCGGCAGCTGGGCGATCAGTTCGATGCCGTCGACCTCGTAGGCGCCTGCGGCATTGACCGGCTGGTAGACGTCGAAATCGAAGATGCCGTTGAGCGTGCCGTTGGCGTTGTAGACCGGCACGTCCTCGACCACGCCGGTCAGCGCGTTGATCACCACGCCGTCGATCTTCTTGCGGAAGTACGAGGCCGCCAGCAGGCCGCCGTTGCCGAGGTACTGCTCCAGGCCCACTTCCCACTGGTCGGCGTAGGTCGGCTTCAGTTCGGGATTGCCGTCGGTGAAGCGGTAGGAACTCCAGCTCGCGGTGCGCTTGTAGGCGATGTCGGTCATCGCCGGGCGGATCAGCGTTTCCGATGCGGCCGCGCGCAGCAGCAGGCCGTCGCGCAGTTCGGCGGTGAGGTTGAGGCTCGGCAGCACGTCGCTGTAGCTGCCGTCCATCGACACCGGCGTATCGGTGTAGCCGGTGGTGCCATCCGGGTTCTGCACCGGGTGGTAGCCGAACGAGGTCACCGAGGTGTCGACGTAGCGCACGCCGCCGTTGACGCTGACCGGCACGCGGCCCAGATCGAACGCCAGGTTGCCCATCGCGTACAGCGCGGTTGCCTGCTCGTCGACGCGGTAGTACTGCGCGTCGTCGAACGGCGTGGAAAAGCCGGCGTAGCGGAAGGTGCTGCGCGCCTCTTCGTTGTCGACCATGCGCCAGTCGAGATCGCGCGCGGTGTAGGCGCCGCCCGGCACGATGTCGCCGATCGGGCGCAGCGTGCTGTCGTCCAGCGTGCGGGTGTTGACCCAGCTGTTGTCGCCGGCCGACGGTCCGCCGATCTTGGCTTCGCCGTAGCGGCGTTCCTTGGACTTGTCGGTGTGGCGCGCGCCGAACTGCACGTCGCGCAGCGCCGGCAGGAACGGCAGGTCCAGCGTCTTGCGCACGTTGACCTGGGCGGCGTACTTGTCGTCGGTGATGTGCTCGAGCGTGGTCTCGTAGGCCTCGAACAGATAACGCTCGGGCGATGCATACATGTCGAAACCGCCCGACGACGCGCTCGGGATCGTCTCGCCGCTGCGCCCGTTCCAGCGCGTGCGCGACGGCGCGTAGGCGACGTGCTTGAGGTTGGCGTAGTCCAGCGACTTCTCCGCGCCCGAATAGCCGAGCAGGGCGTCGACGGACCAGGTGTCGCCGCGCCAGTCGAGCGCCGCGCTGTACTGGCGGAAGTCGGTCTCGTTGCGGCGTTCCTTGCTCAGGAACTCGTGCTGGGTGGCGGTGTAGGACACGTCGCGCAGCACCAGGATGCCGTGCTCGGCCAGCGTGGTGGCGTCGTATTCGTGGATGGTCTCCAGCGTGCTGCGGCTCGACGCCGAATACGCGGCGGCGTCGTATTCGTCTTCGGTGGTGTCGTAGCCGCCGACCAGCGCGTCGAAGGTCAGGCTGAAGTCGCGGCTGGGCCGGTACTGCAGCGACGCGGTCGCGCCCCACTTGTCCTGCTCGTTGAGGAACACGCGATCGCCGACCTTGTCCTGGAACACGATCAGATTCGATTCCGCGCTGTCGTTGCGGTTGCCGATCTGGCGCCCGGTATCGCGCTCGATCACGGCTTCGGCCTGTGCGCCGCGCACGCCCGAGGCACCGAGGAAGCGCGACATCGGACGGAAATTGATGCCCGAGGTCGCATCGGTGCGGTTGGTGCGCTTGGCCTTGGAGAACGAGACCAGCGCGCCCCAGTCGCCCCAGGTGTCGGAGGCGAGGAACGAGACCTTCGGGTCCACTTCCTCGGAGATCGAGTTGTGCGCACCTTCGATGGAGCCGACCAGCTGACGCGTGCTGTAGTCGAACGGACGCGCGGTGGAGATCTTCACCGAACCGGCGATGCCGCCTTCCTCGTCGGCCGCGGTCGGCGACTTCTGCACGGTGACCTGCTGGATGATTTCGGATGCGAAGATGTCGAACTCGACCTCGCGGCCACCGCTGCCCGACGCCGTCGCCAGGTCGTTGATCGAGACATGCGTGTAGTCGGACGGCAGGCCGCGCACGTTGACGCGCGAACCCAAGCCCTTGTTGCGCTCGATGGTCACGCCGGGCATGCGCTGCAGCGCCTCGGCGAGGTTCTGTTCGGGGAAATCGGCCACGTCGGTGGCGACGATGGAATCGGAGAAACCCACGTTGTCGCGCTTCAGGTCCACCGCTTGCTCGAGGCTGCGGCTGTAGGTGCCGGTGACCTGCACCGTGTCCAGATGGTGGATCCCGGCCTGCGCATCCCCGGCGTCCTGCGCCATCGCCTGCATCGGCAGCGCGGTCACGCCCGCGGCGATCACGCCCTGGATCAGCCGGCTCAGCACGCGGGTTTTCGGAATCGATCGGAGGGACGGGCGGTGGCGATACGTCATGCTGCTCTCGTGGAAGTCGAAGGACCGCGCAGCAGGCCGCGTCCGGACGTGTCCGGATGGCCCGCCATGCGTGAAGCCGCGCAGCCTAGAGACCGAATGTGTTGGTTTGATTTCGCGCGGATGTCGGTTCCGCGCACGGCGACGTCCCGGCGTGCGCACGCGCAGCGTCCGTCGACGCGGTCTTTGCGTCCCGCCGCGGGATGAGGGCCCGGATGGATCTGTGGGATATCGCCGGAGCGGGCGGCTATCGGCGCAGGCCGCCATCTGTTGTGGATGCGCGATGCGCGATGCGCCAAGCGGTGACGCCGACGCGCAGGCGCTGTCGGGATCAGCCGCGCGCTGCGCGACGTCGACGCGTACGCCGCGCTTCGGCGATGCGCGACCAGAAGCCGATCGACTGGAACTGCACGAGGCACAGCGCCAGCAGCGTCCAGCCGATGTTCGCGTTGAGATAGATCCCGGCGGCGCGATTGAGCGCGGTCCAGCCGGAGCGGCGCATGGCCAGGCTGCCTTCGCCGAGCAACGTGTGCAGCGCCTGGGCCGTGGAGATCGACAGCCAGTCGCCGTCACGCGCGATGCCGTAGGCGCCGTAGACGACGCAGGCGGCCGTGGCCAGGGCCAGTCCACCGGCAACCCACGCGAGCAGCGTGCCGGCATTGCGCACGCGCGGCGCGAGCTGGATCGCAGCCAGGCTCCAGACGAGGGCGAACACAGCAAAGGCGTAGAGAAATACCATGTACAGCTCCCGGGTCGCAGACTTGCAGGCCGCCATCCGGGCCGCCTGCGCCGGACGTCCGGCGCGCGGGCACCCTGCCACACCGGGTGTGCCCGAGGCATCGCCGGGCGTGTCGTCCGTGCGGATCTCGTCTCTGGAACCAGGAAACCGATGAACGTGGTGGACCTCGAAACGATCCGGCTCTCGGTCGCGCCGATGATGGACTGGACCGACGTGCACTGCCGTCAGTTCCACCGCATCCTCGCGCCGCAGGCGCGGCTGTACACCGAAATGGTGCACGCCCGGGCGGTGATCCATGGCGACCGTTCGCGATTGCTGGCCGCCACGCCCGAGCAGGCGCCGCTGGCGCTGCAGCTCGGCGGCAGCGAGCCGGCGTCGCTGGCCGAAGCCTCGCGGATCGCGGCCGAGCACGGATTCGACGAGATCAACCTCAATTGCGGCTGTCCCTCCGACCGGGTGCAGGCCGGGCGCTTCGGCGCCTGTCTGATGCGCGAGCCGGCCCTGGTCGCCGACTGCGTCGCGGCGATGGCGGCCGCGAGCGACGTGCCGGTGACCGTGAAGTGCCGGCTGGGCGTGGACGAGGACGACGACTACACCGTATTCCGCGCCTTCGTAGACGGCGCCGTGGCGGCCGGCGCGGCGATGATCGTCGTGCACGCGCGCAACGCCTGGCTGCAGGGCCTGTCGCCGAAGGAAAACCGCGACGTGCCGCCGCTGCGCTACGACTGGGCGTATCGACTCAAGCAGGAGCGTCCGGCGTTGCCGGTGGTGCTCAACGGCGGCATCGCGACGCTGGCAGCCATCCAGGCGCAGGCGGGTCTCGTCGACGGCGTGATGCTGGGGCGCGCGGCCTATCACGATCCCTATCTGCTGCATGTGGCGGACGCGACGATGACCGGACGTGCGCCGCGTCCGCGCGCGGATCTGCTGCGCGCGCTGCGCCCGTATACCGAGGCGCAGATGGCCGAAGGCGTCGCGCTCAAGCACATCGTCCGTCACGTGCTCGGCCTGTTCCAGGGTCAGCCCGGCGGCCGCATGTTCCGCCAGGTGCTCAGCGAAGGAGGGCACCGTCCCGGCGCGGACTGGTCACTGGTCGAACGCGCCATCGCGGCGACCGAAGACGTGCGCACGCGCACCGCCGCATGATCACGCGCGATCCCGTCGCGTTCTTCGCCGTCGCCGCAGGCCTCGCGGCCGATGCCGCGGCGGCGACACCGCGAGGCGCTTTTCTGGTGTCTCCGGACCGCTTCGTCCGCGCCGACGATTCGGCGCGCGACAACCGTTACATGGCCGAGGCCGCGGCGTTCGACGCCGGCAGTGCGCACGCCCAGCACCGCGCCCTGCATCGCCGCATGGCCGACGCCTTGCCGACGCTCTGTTTTCCCGGCGCGGACGATGCGCCGGACGGCCTGTTTCCCAACAACGTGTTCGCCACCGTGCCCGGGCATGCGATCGTCGGCCGCATGCATCACCCGGTGCGACAGCGCGAAGCCGCACGCGAGGACATCCGCGGGTTCCTCCGCGAGCTGATGAGCTACCGGCTGATCGACCTGTCGCAGCAGCCGCACGCCTGCGAACTGACGGGTTCGCTGGTCGTCGACCGTGCCCGCGGACTCGGCTTCTGCGGACTGTCATCGCGCTGCGATGCCGAGGGCGCACGTCTGATGCACGACGCCTTCGGCCTGCGCGCGACGCTGGTGTTCGATCTGGCGCCGGGCGAATACCACACCAATGTCGTCCTGGCGGTACTGGCCGGGCGCGCGGCGCTGGTCTGCCGCGACGGCTTCGCCGATCCGGCGGTGGCCGACGCCATCGTCGACGGCTACGCGCCGCATGGCATCGCACTCGACGGCCGCCAGCAGGCGGCGTTCGCCGCCAATGCGATCGCGCTCACTCCGGAGCGGGTATGGATGAGCGCCGGCGCAGCGGCGTCCCTGGATGCCGGGACGCGCCAGGCGATCGCTGCCGCCGGCTTCGAAATCGAGGCGGTGCCGCTGGATGCGATCGAGGCCGCCGGCGGCTCGCTCCGGTGCTGCATTGCGGAAATCTACTGAGGCGCACATGATCGAATCGCGGCCGAAGCTGAACGAGGACAGCAATGTCAACGAAAAGTTAAGGACGGATTCACCGCTTTTGCTCGACCATTCAATACGTTATCTCCGTCATTTCCCAGGAGCGGCCGTGCCCGTCCCGTCGTGCCATCTGTCGTCCCGATGTCTGCTGGCCGCCCTCCTCGTGGCATCGGGAGCGGTGCAGGCGGCCGGTTTCGACACGCCGCCGCCGGCAGGTGCGCGGACCACGCCGGACATGCGCGCCTCGATGTCGCGACCCGATGCCGGCCGCGGACGCGTGCAGGACTCGATGTCCGACTCGGTGCGGCGCATCGAGCGCAGCACCCGCGGACGCGTCCTCAGCGTCGAGCGCATGCACTCCGAAGGGCGCGACCTCAACCGGGTCAAGGTGATGGACGACAGCGGCCGCGTCAGGATCTACGTCGATGACCCGCAGCAGCGCCGCCGTGCGGTGCGTGCACGCGGCGACGACGATTGATCCTGCATTCTCGCCCCATTCACGGCCGGTTCGGCCGTTCGACCGGAGTTGACTCATGCGTATCCTGCTCGTCGAAGACGAAGCCCCACTGCGCGAAACGCTCGCCGCGCGCCTGAAGCGCGAAGGCTTTGCCGTCGATGCTGCCCAGGATGGCGAGGAAGGCCTGTACATGGGACGCGAGGTGCCGTTCGACGTCGGCATCATCGATCTCGGCCTGCCGAAAATGTCGGGCATGGAGCTGATCAAGGCCCTGCGTGAGGAAGGCAAGCAGTTTCCGGTGCTGATCCTGACCGCGCGTTCGAGCTGGCAGGACAAGGTCGACGGCCTCAAGCAGGGCGCCGACGATTATCTGGTCAAGCCCTTCCACGTCGAAGAGCTGCTGGCGCGTATCAACGCGCTGGTCCGCCGCGCTGCCGGCTGGAGCAAGCCGACGCTGGAATGCGGCACGGTGACGCTGGATCTCGCGGCGCAGACCGTGAGCGTCGACGGCAAGAACGTCGATCTGACGAGCTACGAGTACAAGGTGCTCGAGTACCTGATGATGCATGCCGGTGAGCTGGTCTCGAAGGCCGATCTGACCGAGCACATCTACCAGCAGGATTTCGATCGCGATTCGAACGTGCTGGAAGTTTTCATCGGTCGCCTGCGCAAGAAGCTGGATCCCGATGGCGCGCTGAAGCCGATCGAGACCGTGCGCGGCCGCGGCTATCGCTTCGCGATCCCGCGCAATACCGAGGGTTGATCGCATTCCGGTGTGCCACCGCGTCTGCCGTGCCGCGTGCATCGGCAGCGCGTGCGGCGGCCGGACTATGATGTCCCATGGCTGGTGATCGACGACGCCCCTCGCGCTGGCGCCCCCGTTCGTTGCAGGCGCGCCAGGTGCTGGCCGCCAGTGTCGGCCTGCTCGCGTTTCTGGCGCTGGCGGGCTACGCGCTCGACCGGGCCTTTATCGACGTGGCTGGCGAAGGTCAGCGCGAACGACTGAAGAACTACGTGTACGCCTACGCAGGCGACATCGAGTTCCTGCGTGGCGGCGAGATCTATCCCTCCGAATCCCCGCCCGACGATCGCTTCTCGCGGCCCGGTAGCGGCCTCTATGCCGAGGTAGTGCTGCCGAACGACGCCTGGTCGTCGCGCTCGGCTTCCGGCCAGGAACTGCCCGAGGCGGTGATGCTGGGCGCCCGCGAAGAACGCTTCGACGGCCCGCTGCCGATGGTGCGCAGCGATGGCACGGCCGGCGAGGTCTATCGCTACGGCATCGGCCTGCTGTGGTCGCCCGAAGGACGCCCGGATACCGAATTCGCCTACACGATCTACGTGATGGAGGATGCGGGCATCGTGCCGCGCCAGGTGCGCGTGTTCCGCGCGGCGCTGTGGGTCAACCTCGGTATCGCCGGCGTGATCCTGCTGTTGTTGCAGGCGCTGATCGTGCGCTGGAGCCTGTGGCCGCTGCGCCGGGTCGAACACGAACTCGTGCGCGTGCAGCGTGGCCAGGCGGATCGCATGGGCATGCAGCATCCGCGCGAACTGCAGCCGCTGACCGAGAGCATCAATGCGCTGATCGAAAGCGAGCGCGAGCACCTCGCGCGTCAGCGCAACACGATGTCCGACCTCGCGCACAGTCTGAAGACGCCGCTCGCGGTACTGCGTTCGCGCCTCGACGCCGGCACCGGCGAAGCCGAGCTGCGCGAGGAAGTCGAAGCGCAGCTGCAGCGCATGACCGATCTGGTGACCTACCAGCTGGCGCGCGCGGCCTCCAGCGGCCATCAACTGTTTTCGGCGGCGATCGAGATCGAGCCGCATGCCGAGCAGATCGTGCGCGGCCTGGAGAAGATCTATACGGCCAAGGGCGCGGTCTGCGAGTTCGAGATCGATCCTGCCGCGCGCTTCCACGGCGAGGCCGGCGACCTGCAGGAACTGCTCGGCAATCTGCTCGAGAACGCCTTCAAGTGGGCGCGCGGGCGGGTGCTGCTGACGGTCAAGGAAGGCGAGAGCGCGCCGAACCGCCGGCCGGGGCTGGTGCTGATCGTCGAGGACGACGGTCCGGGCATTCCGGCGGACCGGGTGTCATCGGTGCTGCAGCGTGGTGTGCGCGGCGACGAACGCGTGCAGGGTCACGGCATCGGCCTGTCGATCGTGCAGGACATCGTGCACAGCTACCGCGGCGAACTGCAGGTCGGACGGTCGGACGAACTCGGCGGCGCCTGTTTCTCGGTCCGTCTGCCGCCCGGCTTCTGAGGCAACGCTGCGTCGGCGGGGAGGTCATTCCCGCGCAGACGACGAGCCATTGGCGTGCGCTCGGAAACGCGTCATCCACGAATCGACCAGGCCGTCCAGCGTTTCTGCCGAGGGCAGCGCGAGCGCGCGGAGATAGACGTGCCGCAGGAACATGCGCGGCCCCATCAAGCCAGCGACGACGGCCCGTAGAAACGTTCGAGATGCGCGGCGACCTGCGGCAGCGTTTCGCGCAGCACAGCAGGCGCACTGAAGTGATACTCGCTGCACACGGCGAAGAATTCTTCCGGCGCCTCGGCCGCATAGGGATCGAGGGCGGGGGTCTCGCCGGCATCGACCCGGGCGACGAAGTCATCGAAGGCCTGCTGGAAATCCCGCGCCCAGGTGCTCTGCCAGTCGCGCGGCAGCGGCGGCGTGCCGTCGAGCAGGCCGTCCAGCGCATCGAGCTTGTGCACCATCTCGTGCACCGCCACGCAGAAGCCCGCGTCGGGCTCGGCGATGTCGGATTGCACGTCGGCCCAGGACAGCACCAGCGGTCCGCTGTCCCAGGATTCGCCGATCAGTTCGTCGTCCCATTCGTGCATCACGCCGGCCGCATCGACGTGGGTGCGGTTCACGCGGAAGGCGTCGGGATAGACGATCAGCTGCGACCAGCCATGCAGGCCTTCCTCGCCGAATTCCAGCAATGGCAGGCAGCACAGCGCGGCGAGTGCGATGCGGTCCTGGTCCGACAGCACGAGGTCGCCGATCGGCGTGATCGTCTTGCGATGCAGAAACGTGGCCGCAAGGGTCGCCAGTCGCGCCGCGCGCGGTGCATCCAGCGCTGCAACCCAGGGCAGGCGACGCACGACCGGTGACCAGTCCTGCGGCGCGATCGCGGGCGGCGCGCTGGACCACAGCCGACGGAACAGGGACCTCACCACGCCACAGCCTCGATCAGCGGAACATGCCCGGCAGGAAGCTGTGCCAGCGCGGACCGCGGGTCGGGCTTTCGCCGTCGACGCCACCGCTCGCGGCCGGTCGGGCCTTGGAGGCACTGCCTGCGGGGGCGCGGCGATGGCCGGAGAACGCCGGCTCGCTGGCGTCGGCCACATTGGCAGAGCCCGACGGACAGGGCGGGGCATCGGCCGCGTCGGGGGCACGCGCATCACGTGCGGCGGCCGGCAGGCAGGCCGCGAGCAGCAATCCGCAGAAGATCGGTCGAACGGACATCGAGCACCCCGGCGAGAGAACGAGCGCGTACAGCCCGGCACTATAGCGCAGGCCGCTTGCACCCGCAGGTCCGTCGCGAAGCGGACGTGCAAGGCCTGGCCCGGGCCGCGATCCGGATCGGAGACACGCCCGGTCGCGCCTGCCGCGCCGGCGACAGCGCGCGCCCACTCGTCGATAATCGGGGCCATGCCTGTCCGTCTTCCGCCCTCGCGCGTCACCGCGCAGCTTCGTGTCGCGCCGCGCCTGGAGCGACGCGGGTGAATGCGGAACGCGCGCTGCTGCAGCGTCTGATCGATGGCCCGGTGTCGGGCGATGCGCTTGCGAAAGAAAGCGGGCAGACCCGGGCCGCCGTGTGGAAGCGCATCGCGCTGCTGCGCGATGCGGGCGTGGCGATCGTCGCGCGGCGTGGCCACGGGTACGCACTGCAGCATCCGCTGGACCTGCTCGATGCCGACGCGATCCGGGCTGCGATGTCGAATGATGCCCGTGCTGCCATGACCGGGCTCGAAGTCGCCTGGACGCTCGATTCGACCAATGCCGAATTGCTGCGCCGGCCGATGCCGGGTGCGCAGGCCGAAGTCCTGCTGGCCGAACGCCAGACCGGTGGCCGCGGTCGCCGCGGGCGCCACTGGCAATCGCCGCTGGCCGCGCACGTGTATCTGTCGGTGCAGCGTGGTTTCGAAGGCGGCCTGGCGCGGCTGGGCGGGTTGAGCCTGGTCGCCGGCATTGCAGCCGTCGAGGCGATGCACGGGCTCGGTATCGATAGTGTGCGACTGAAGTGGCCCAATGATCTGGTCGTGGCTGACGGGACCACGCTGCGCAAGCTCGGCGGTGTGCTGGTCGAAGGCGGCGGCGAACATGCGGGCCCTGTACGCGCGGTGCTCGGCATCGGCCTCAACGTGCGCATGCCGCAGGCGGACGCGGCGGCGATCGATCAGCCCTGGATCGATCTGTCGGCACTGGGCGGCGGTGTGCCGCCACCGCGCAATACAGTGGTTGCCGCGTTGCTCGGTGCGTGGCTGCCGGCGCTGGCGCAGTTCGACCGCGAAGGCCTGGCGCCGTTCCTGCCGCGGTTCGCGGCCATCGATGCATTGCAGGGGCGCGAAGTCACGGTGCAGACCGGGCGCGGGCACATCGTCGGTGTGGCGGCGGGCGTCGCGGTGGATGGCGCCTTCGCGCTGCGCGGTCCGGATGGAGAGGTGCAGGCGTTCCACGCCGGCGAAGTGAGTGTCCGTACAGGAGTTCGGGAATGACGGTCTGGCTGTTCGATCTGGGCAATACGCGGCTGAAGTACGCGCCGCTGCACGAAAACGGCATCGGCCCGGTGTCCGGCACGGCGCATGCCGCCGGTGGCCTGGATCCGGAGTGGCTGGAGGCGCTGCCGCTGCGGGTCGACACCGCGGTGGTCGCCAGCGTGGCCTCGCCGGCGCTCCGTGCGGTGCTGCTGGATGCGCTCGCCGCGCGCGGCGCGCAGGTGATCGCTGCCCGCACCCACGCTGTCCTCGATGGCCTGACGATCGCCTACGCCGATCCCGCGCGCCTGGGGGTCGACCGGTTCCTCGCATTGCTGGCCGCGCGCGCCGAATCGCCGGGGCCCGTCGTCGTGGCGGGCGTCGGGACCGCGTTGACGATCGATCTGGTCGACGTCGACGGACGCCATCTCGGCGGACGCATCGCGCCGTCGCCGACGCTGATGCGCGAAGCCCTGCATCGCCGCGTCGCGCAACTGGCGCCGGCGGGCGGCGCCTATGCCGAGTTCGCGCTCGACACCGACGATGCGCTCGCGTCCGGCTGCGAAGGCGCGGCGGTCGCGCTGGTCGAACGCAGCCTGGTGCAGGCGACCGCGCGTGTCGGCGGGCGTCCCGCGCTGCTGCTGCACGGCGGCGGTGCCCGCGAGCTGCATGCGCATCTGCCGACCGCGCGCATGCGCCCGGATCTGGTGCTCGACGGCCTGGCTCGCTGGTACCGCGCCAACCCCGCCGCCACGGCCTAGGATCGCCACATGCTGCTGCGCGCGCTGCTCGTTCTGCTGGTCATCCTCAATTTCGGTGTCGCCGCCTGGTGGGCGGTGCGCGGCGACGCGGGCGATGCGCATGCGCTCGCCGCCAGCGATCCGGGCACGCTGCTGCTGGCCAGCGAGCCGGTCGATGTCGCAACGCCCGGGCCGACGGACGCGGCTGGACACGCGTCCACCGCCGATGTGGCGACTGCGGCGGAGCCGCCCCCTGCGCCAGCGCCCGAACCGGTGCCGGCCCGCGTCGCTGCCGATCCCCCGCGATGTTTCGCCCTCGGCCCGTTCGCCGATGCCACCGCACAGGCGGCCGCCCGCGATCGCCTCGACGGCATCGCCGTGCGGACGGCCCTGCGCGACGTCAGCGAGACGCCGCGCGGCTGGCGGGTCTGGATGGCGCCCTTGCCCGATCGCGCCGCGGCCGATGCGGTGGTCGTGCGTCTGCTCGCGGCCGGTTTCAACGACTACTACGTGATCGGCGACGGCGACGAAGCCAATGGCGTCGCGCTGGGCCGTTTCGGCAGCGAGGCCCCCGCGCGGTCGCGCGCCGGGGCACTGCGCGACGCCGGATTCGAAGCCGAGGCGCAGCCGCTGGGCAGCGTGCTCGTACGCCACTGGCTCGACGTCATGGCCGCCGAAGGCGCGTCCGCGGAAACCCTGCGGTCGCAGGTCGGCGCCGCGCGCGTCGAGTCGCGGGACTGCAACGCATCCTGGCTTGCGGGTTAGAATTCCCGCGCGGCTCCGGCCGCATGTCGACGCCGGCATAGCTCAGTTGGTAGAGCAACCGCCTTGTAAGCGGTAGGTCCCCAGTTCGAATCCGGGTGCCGGCACCATTCCGACGCAGCCCTACGCGTGCCGCACCTGGCGCGCCGCATCGCCCACCGATGCCCGCCGTCCAGTCGACGGCGCCTGCTGCGTCAGCGCCCCATTCCGAGGAGACGCCATGCAGCAGTCCTACCGACCCGTTTCGATCTTCGGCGTGCCCACCGATGTCGGCGCCGGCCGCCGTGGTGCATCGATGGGCCCCGAAGGCCTGCGTGTGGCCGGCCTCGTCGAGGCGCTGGCGTCGCGCGGCGTCGACGTGGTGGACCGCGGCGACCTCAAGGGGCCGAAGAATCCCTGGCTGGGTCCGGATGCCGGCTACCGGCATCTCGACGAGGTCATCGCCTGGAACACCGCGGTGCTGGAGGCGTCGACGGCCGAACTCGCCCAGGGCCGGATGCCGGTGATGCTGGGCGGCGACCATTGCCTGGCGATCGGCTCGATCGCGGCGGTCGCCAACCACTGCCGCGCGCAGGGCAAGACGCTGCGCGTGCTGTGGCTGGATGCGCACACGGATTTCAACACCTCGCAGATCACCCCGTCGGGCAACATCCACGGCATGCCGGTCGCCTGCCTGTGCGGCATCGGACCGGACGTGCTCACCCGCATCGGCGGCCACGTGCCGGCGATCACGCCGGGGCAGATCCGGCAGATCGGCATCCGTTCGGTGGATCCGGAAGAGAAGCGCATGGTCAAGGCGCACGGGCTCGACATCTACGACATGCGCTACATCGACGAAGTCGGCATGCGCCAGGTGCTGACCCAGGCACTCGACGGCATGGATGCGAACACGCATCTGCACGTCAGCTTCGACGTCGACATCCTCGATCCGACGATCGCGCCCGGCACGGGCACGCCGGTACCGGGCGGCATCAACTATCGCGAGGCCCAGCTGGTGATGGAGATGATCGCCGACACCGGTCGTCTGGGCTCGCTCGACATCGTCGAGGTCAACACCGCGTTGGACCATGGCAATACGACGGCGGAACTGGCGGTCGACCTGGTCGAAAGCCTGTTCGGCAAGTCGACCTTGATGCGCGACTGAGGCCCTCGGCTTCACGCGGTGCGCGCCTGGTTGAACAGGGCGCCACGCACGGCGTGCGATGCACGCGGCTTTCACGAGGCAGGTTCCTATAGTCGCGCCATGGTTGCGGAGGTCCGCAGCTGTTCGCAACGAAAACCGGAATCCCTGGAGAATCCAATGAAGCGTTTGACCGCACTGATGCTGCTTGCCCTGTTCACCGTTGGCACCCTGAGTGCCTGCAACACCATGAAGGGTGCTGGCCAGGACGTTCAGAAGGTGGGTGAAAAGGTGGAAGACAGCGCCAACAACACCGGCGGCACCACCACGCGCCCCTGATCCAACGCAATTCATCGCATGAAAAAGGCCGGCATTGCCGGCCTTTTTCTTTGCGCGCCCGGAAGGTCTTCGGCTGCGGACTGCAGAGCGTGACGACGTTGCTCAGCGAGGTGACGAGCCGCCTTACGTTTCCACGACTCCCGTTTGATGGTGCGTGCGCAAGGATGGCATCGCGACGTCGCAGTGCGCATTTCCAGCGCCCGCGTTGCCCTTCAATCCAAGACAGGACGAAATCGCCATGAACAAAGACATCATTGCCGGCAAGTGGACCCAGGTGAAAGGCAAGGCGCAGGCCAAGTGGGGCGACCTCACCGACGACGTGTTCGATGTCGCAGCCGGCGACAGCAAGTATCTCGCGGGCAAGCTGCAGGAGAAGTACGGCTGGGAACGCGATCGCGCCGAGAAGGAAGTGGCGGACTTCGAGAAGACGCTCAACGACTGACGCGACTGTTTGATCCCTCCAGACGGGCCGGCTTTTACGCCGGCCCGTTTGCGTTCCGGGGCTCAGTAGCGCGAAGGCGGATCGGCGACGAAGCCGCCGGGAAACGCGCGCGGCGCCGCGACGGAGGTGCGGTCGCGTGCCCAGGGCTGCAGCCCCATGCGTGCCAGCACATCGGGGGCGTCGTAACGCAGGGTGGAGACCTGTGCCGGGTGACGCGTCGCGCGCACGAAGGCGGTCTGCGTGACCGGGGCCCATTCGCGCGCGCCGTGGCCGGTGCCGATGCGCTGGGCCGGCATCGCGCGTTCCATACGCGCATCGCCGGATGGCTGCGAAGCCGATGCGGCTTCGGACGCCGGGGCAGGCGCGCGCATGGCGTCCGCCTGTCCACGCGCGATCGGCGCCGGGTTTGCGGGGCGTGGCACCGCCCGTTCGTGGAAGACCGCGATGCCGATGGCGCCGACGTTGTCGGGACGCCCGGTGCGGGCGGCATAACTGTCGGGCAGGGCGGTGAAGACGAAGGCCGCGATGTCGTCATAGGACTTGCGCCAGCCTGCGATTTCGGTCGTCTGTCGCGGCGCCAGCACGTAGCCGGCCTGCGACGGATCCGCGGTGTCGCCCGAGACCGCATTGATGCCGTCGACCGACAGCACCACCAGCAGCCGTGCATCGGTGGTGTTGGTCAGGCGGATGGCATAGGGGCGGCCGGGTTCGCCGGCGACCCAGTGCGTGCCCCGCTGCGACGCGGTGACGAGCGACGCGCCGGTGTCGCGATCGATCAGGGTCATCGCGACCAGCGGATCGGGCTCGGGCATCGGGCGCCGGGCCTGGGTCGCGGCCGGCAGCAGCAGGGCGAGGGCCAGGACGGCGACAGCGGTGAAGACGGGGCGGCGGAGGGGACGAGGGTGCATGGCGGTGCTCCGGGTGGCGGGTCCTGACTTGAACGCCCGGGCGCGGCGCGCGGGGTCGAGGCGCGGGTGGCGGGGCCGGTCCATCGACCCCAGCGGTTAGACTGGACGCCTGTTTTTCAAGCCGTTCGCCACCCATGTCCCAGCGTCCCCAGCGCGTCCTCACCGGCATCACCACGTCCGGCACGCCGCACCTCGGCAACTACGTCGGCGCCGTGCGTCCGGCGATCAACGCCAGCCGCGCGCCCAACACCGAGAGCTTCTACTTCCTCGCCGACCTGCACAGCCTGATCAAGGCGCAGGACCCGGCGCGTACCCAGCGCTCGACGCTGGAGATCGCGGCGACGTGGCTCGCGGCCGGACTGGATCCGTCGAAGGTCTGGTTCTACCGCCAGAGCGATGTGCCGGAGACGACCGAGCTGATGTGGCTGCTGACCTGCGTGGCCGGCAAGGGCATCCTCAACCGCGCGCACGCCTACAAGGCCGCGGTCGACAAGAACCGCGCCGACGGCGAGGACGACGATGCCGCGGTGACGGCCGGCCTCTTCATGTACCCGGTGCTGATGGCCGCCGACATCCTGATCTTCAACGCCGACCGGGTGCCGGTGGGTCGCGACCAGATCCAGCACATCGAGATGGCGCGCGATTTCGCCCAGCGCTTCAATCACGTCTACGGCCGCGACTGGTTCAACCTGCCGGAAGCGGCGATCGACGACAACGTGGCGACGCTGCCGGGTCTCGACGGCCGCAAGATGAGCAAGAGCTACGACAACACCATTCCGCTGTTCGTGCCGCAGGCGCAGCTGAAGAAGCTGGTGTTCTCGATCCTCACCGATTCGAAGATGCCGGGCGAAGCGAAATCGACCGACGGCTCGGCGCTGTTCCAGCTCTACCAGGCCTTCGCGACGCCGGACGAAACCGCGGGTTTCGCGGCGGCATTCGCGGACGGCATCGGCTGGGGCGATGCGAAGCAGCAGCTGTTCGATGTGGTCGAACGCGAGATCGCGCCGATGCGCGAACGCTATGAAGACCTGATCGCGAAGCCGGGTGACATCGAGGACATCCTGCGCGATGGCGGCCAGCGCCTGCGCGAGCGTTATGCAATTCCATTGCTGCGCGAACTGCGCGACGCGGTCGGCCTGCGCAACCTCGGCAGCGCGGCGTCGATTCCATCGGATGCGCCGGCATCCGCCAAGGCTGCGCCGCCGGTGTTCAAGCAGTACCGCGAAGCCGACGGGAAGTTCTATTTCAAGCTCGTCGACGGCGAACGCGTGCTGCTGCAGAGCGCGGCCTTCGATGCGCCGCGCGATGCGGGCCAGACGATCGCGCGCCTGCGCCGCGGTGAACTCGCGCTCGCCGACGCACCGGCCACGCTCGGCGACGGCGTCGACGCCGCGACCGTGCAGGCCGCATTCGATGCGCTGGCCGCCGCCGATGCCGAGAAGGCCGCCTCGTGAACCCGACTGTCGCCCAGAATCTGGCGCTGCTGCTGTTCCTGCCATGGTTCCTGATTCTGGGCGTGCTGTTCTGGGTGTATCCGCGCCAGCCGCGCGGTGCGCGCCGCGTGCTGTTCGATCTCGTCAGTCTTGCGCTGTCGGTGATCGCGTTCCTGCTATCGATCCACTGGGCGCACGCGGTCGCCGACCGCGGTCACGGCACGATGTGGGCGCAGATCCTGGCGACGGCCACCGGCTACGGCGTGTTTCTCGCGGTGCTCGGTACCGCCTTCGCGCTGCGCCGACGCGTACTGCGCGCGCACTGACCGTGGGAGCGCGCTTGCGCGCGATTCCGCAGGCGTGTCCGCGCACGGCAATGCGGGAATCGCGGCCAAGGCCGCTCCCACTGCGCTGCACCAGCGTTCGACGGGACTGCGGCCCATCGACCAAAGCCGGGTTCGCCCGCGCGCATCCCCGGCCTAGACTGCGGGTCCAGTCAGCAGGAGCGATGCGATGACCGATCCGACACACGCCATCACGATCATCGACACCGGCTATGTCCGTCCGAACCTGTGCGCGGCGTATCTCGTCGAATCCGGCGGGCGCGCGGCGCTGATCGACTGCGGCACCGCGACCTGCGCGCAGACGGTACTCGATGCGATCGACGCCGCCGGCGTCGCGCGCGATGCGGTCGACTGGCTGATGGTCACGCACGTGCACCTGGACCACGCCGGCGCGGCGGGGCCGCTGATGCAGGCGCTGCCGAACGCACGGCTCGTCGTCCACCCGCGCGGTGCGCCGCACATGATCGATCCCACCAAGCTCATCGCCGGCGCGAAGGCGGTGTACGGCGAGGCGATGTTCGAGCGCGACCACGCCGGCATGCTGCCGGTCGACGCGGCGCGCGTGGTGATCGCCGAGGACGGCCACGTCGTCGAACTCGCCGGGCGTCCGCTGCTGTGCGTCGATACGCCCGGCCATGCACTGCACCATTACAGCGTTTGGGACGCCGCCACGCGCAGCTGGTTCGCCGGCGACACCTTCGGGCTGTCGTACCGGGAACTCGATACCTCGGCCGGTGCGTTCACGGTGCCGACGACCTCGCCGGTGCAGTTCGATCCGCAGCAGATGCACGACTCCATCCAGACGCTGCTCGCGCGTGCGCCGGAGACCATCCGCATCGCGCACTACGGCGAAGTCGACGATTGCGTGCGCCTGGGCGCGGACCTGCACGAACAGATCGATGCGATGGTCGCCATCGCCCGCGCCGCGCACGGGCACGCCGATCGTCACGCGCGCATCGTCGACGGGCTGACCAGCCTCTACACCGGGCGCGCCCGCGACCACGGCGTCGAAGACGCGTCCGCGCGTGTGGCCGAGGTGCTGGGCAACGATATCGAGATCAACGCCCAGGGCCTGGCGGTGTGGCTGGATCGCGCGTCGCGCTGAGCATTTCGGCGTCCGCGGCGTGACGCGCGGACGTCCCGGTTTGCGGCGGCGCGTCGACGCACCGGTGCGGCGCGATCGCTGCGTCAATCCCAGTGGTTGGTGTGCGGCCCGAGGGTCGCGCGCTGTGGGCGCACCACGCAGAAGCGATGGCCGCTGGGCGCTTCCATCACCCACCAGCGTTTGACGAAGGCGATCTTCTTCGCGCCCAGGCGCGCCAGCCGGTCGGCCTCGGCATCGATGTCGTCGGCCTCGATGTCGAGATGGATGCGCGACGCGTGGTCCACTTTCTGCAGCAGCAGGATGGGTTCGTCGTCGGCGGTGTCGAGCACTGCGTAGCGGCCGTCGCCGTCCTCGTCGGCGGCCTTGACCGGCTTGCCGAGCGCGCGGCTCCAGAATTCGACATGGGGTGCGAGATCGTCGACCTCGCAGTCGAGGACGAACGTGGACAGGCGGCTGCGATGCGGCATGGCGGGTCTCCTGGCGCGCGCGACGGCACCGGCCGCCGCAGAGGGCCATTACACGCCCAGGGACTGCCCGCCGTCGACCGCGAGCACCTGGCCGGTGATCCAGCGCGCCTGCGGCCCGCACAGGAACAGCGCGGCGCCAGCGACATCCTCCACCGCGCCGAAGCCGCCGAAGGGAATCGAGTCGCGGATGCGTGCGTACAGCGCCAGGTCGCTGTCGGCGCGTCGTTCCCACAGGCCGTCCGGAAATTCGATGGAGCCGGGGGCGATGGCGTTGACGCGGATGCGTGTGCGCGCGAGGTCCGCGGCCAGGGTCGTCGTGTAGTAGTTCAGCGCGGCCTTGAACGTCGAATAGGCCGGCGCGCGCGGCGTCGGATTCAGGGCGTTGATCGAGCTGATGTTGAGGATCGCCGGCGCTCGGCTGCGCTGCAGGTGCGGCAGGGCGGCGCGGTTGCAGCGTACGGCGGCCATCAGGTCGACGTCGAAGCCGGCCTGCCACGCGGCATCGCCCTGCGCGTGCGACAGCGCCGATGCGTTGTTGACCACGATGTCGATGCCGCCGAGCGCGTCGGCGGCCTCCGCAATCCAGGCGTCGATCTGCGCGGCATCGGCCAGATCGCAGACGACCGGGTGGACGGTGCCGCCGTGGCGGGACAGCGCATCGGACGCGTCCCGCAGCCGGTTCGCATCACGCGCGCACAGTGATACGGCGGCGCCTGCCTGCGCGAACGCATCGGCGATCGCGAATCCGATGCCGCGGCTGCCGCCGGCCACCAGCACGCGGCGACCGGTGAACGAGGGCGTGGCCGCAGCGTCGGTCATCGGCTCAGTTCGGCAGCGCGAGATCGTCGATCAGCGCCTTGAGGAAGCGCGCCGCCTCGCCGCCAGTCGCGGCGCGGTGGTCGAACGTCACCGACAGCGGAATGACCTTGTGCGATTCGAAACCGCCGATCACCGGAGTGATCTGGTGACGGCCGCGGCCCGCGGCGACGATCGCCACGCACGGCGGCACCACGACCGGCGTCGCGTAGCGACCGGCGAACATGCCGAAGTTCGACAGCGAGATCGTGTAGCCGCTCAGTTCGCTGGCCGGAATGCTGCGGTCCTCGACCTGCGCGCGCAGGCGGTTGATGCCCTCGCGCACGCCGCGGGCATCGAGCACGTCGGCATTGCGCAGTGCGGGCACGAACAGGCCGTCATCGGTGTCGACCGCGATGCCGATGTCGACATGCGGATGCAGCGTGCGCGTGAGCTTGTCGCCGTCGAACCAGGCATTGAGGGCCGGTACGGCGCGCGCGGCGACGCAGATGCCGCGGATCAGCCGTCCGGTGACGTCGTTGCCCGGTGCCCAGGCGTGGATGTCGGCATCGTCGCTGAGCGTGGTCGGCACGACCTTGGCATGTGCATCGGCCATGACGCGCGCCATGTTGCGACGCACGCCCTTCAGCGGCTCGGGCTGGCCCGATGCACTGACCGACGGCGGCTGCGTGCGCATCGGCTTGCCGGAGGCCGACAGCGCGGTGCGCTCGCCGGCCTGGCGCGTCTCGGCGCGCGGCGCGGGCGCGGCCTGGGTGACCCGCAGTTCCCCCGCACGCGGCGCCGGTGCAGCGCCGGTGCCGGGCACGGCCGAGCCGTCCGCGGCGGCCTGCTTGACGTCGGCCATCGTCACCACGCCATCGGCGCCGGTGCCGCGCACGCGCGCGATGTCGACCTTGAGCTTGCGCGCCAGTGCGCGCACCGCCGGCATCGCCTTGACGCCGCCGGCCGAGCTGGCCTGTTCGCTGTGGACCGTATCCGAGGACTGCATCGCGCCGACCACGGTGCCGGTGTCGGCGCGCTGGCCGCCGGCTTCGGACTTGGCTTCGGGCTGGGCGCCGTCACCTTCGGCGATCGCGCCGCCTTCGGTGGAGGCGACGACCTTGTCGTCCGGCGCAGGATCCTGACTGCCCACGCTCTTGCCGGGCGCGTCCTTGGGCGGCCCGTGGTGGTGGCCGGTGTCCTGGCCTTCCGCGCGCTGCGGCGCCGAGGCGTCGATTTCGAACTCGGCCAGCACGGCGCCGGTCTCGATGATGTCGCCGGCCTCGCCCGCGAGCCTGAGGATTTTTCCAGAGACCGGTGACGGCACGTCGACGACCGCCTTCGCGGTTTCCATCGACACCAGGGCATCGTCGAGGCGGATCGTGTCGCCGACCTTGACCGCCCATTCGACGATCGTGGCATCGGGCAGACCTTCGCCGAGATCGGGAAGGCGGAAGGAAGTCGTGTTGGCCATGCGTGCAGTCCTCAATCGGTCGTGCCGGCGGGGGCCGGCGGTGCGAGCACGCGGGCGGGAAGCCAGCCGCGCGTGCCCGTGTCGTCTTCCGCCCACCACCAGTCGGCGAGCAGGCGATGGAGCCGGACCCGGTCGCCCGGGTCCACTTCCAGTTCCGTCGTGTCGTAATCCGCGCTCGCGACCGCATGCGCCGGCGTGCCGGGCGCGCGCTGCAGCAGGGCGGTGGGCATCCAGCCCCCTGCGCCGTCCGCGCGGACGACCCAGGTGAAAGCCGGCCAGTCGGTGTCCACGCGCCCCGGCGTCAGCACCTCGCCGGCGGTCACCCGGATCGGCGGGTGACCGGGGGCGCGGTGCGCAGTGGCGACACGGGCAACGACCGGCGCGGCCATCGCGTCTCAGCCCGCCGCCATCGCCCGCTTCGCCGCGGCGACGATCTTCTCGACGCTCGGCAGGTATTTCATTTCCAGGCGGAACAGCGGGATGTGCGTGTCGTAACCGGTAACGCGCTCGACCGGCGCGACGAGGTCGTACATCGACTCCTCGGCCAGGCGCGCGGCGATCTCGGCGCCGAAGCCCGCGGTCTTCGGGGCCTCGTGCACGATGACGCAACGGCCCGTGCGCGACACCGATTCGGCGATCGTCGCGAAGTCCAGCGGCTTCAGCGTGGCGACGTCGATGACCTCGGCGCTGATGCCGTCCTGGGCCAGCTTCTCGGCCGCTTCCAGCGCTTCCTTGACCTGCGCGCCCCAGCTGATCAGCGTGACGTCGGTGCCGTCGCGCAGCACGTAGCAGACGTCGAGCGGCAATGCCTCGCCGTCGTCCGGCACCACTTCCTTGTACTGGCGGTAGATGCGCTTGGGCTCGAAGTAGATCACCGGATCCGGCTCGCGGATCGCGGCCAGCAGCAGGCCGTAGGCACGCGCCGGCGACGAGGGCATGACCACGCGCAGGCCGGGCACGTTGGTGAAGATGGATTCGTTGGCCTCGCTGTGGTGCTCCGGCGCACGGATGCCACCGCCCCACGGCACGCGCAGCACCATCGGGCAGGTCAGGCGGCCGCGGGTGCGGTACCGGAAGCGCGCCGCGTGGCAGATGATGTGGTCGACCATCGGGTACATGAAGCCGTCGAACTGGGCTTCGGCGACGGGCTTCATGCCCATCGCGGCCATGCCGACGGTCAGGCCGGCGATTGTGGTCTCGTCGAGCGGCGTGTCGAGCACGCGCTCGGCGCCGAACTGCGCCTGCAGGCCGGCGGTCGCGCGGAACACGCCGCCGTTGACGCCGACGTCCTCGCCGAGCACGACGACCGAATCGTCGGCGCGCAGCTCGTAGGCGAGCGCCTGGGTGATCGCCTCGATCAACGTGATCGCGGCGGGCGTGTCGGACTTCGCGACGGCGGCCGTGGTCTTGCTGACGGCGACGTTCATGCGCGGCCCTCCGCGGCGATCGCCTTGGCGCGCTGTTCCAGCAGGTCCGGCGGCGGATCGGCGTAGAGGTAATCGAACATCGCTTCCACCGGCTGCACCTTCAGTTCCAGATAGGCGTTGATCTCGACGTCGATGCGCTGGGTGCAGTCGGCGATCCAGGCTTTCTCCTGGTCCTCGTCCCACAGCTTCCGCGCGGTGAGATACGTGCGCAGGCGCGTCATCGGATCACGCGTCCAGGCGTCCTTGACCTCGGCATCGTCGCGGTAGCGGCGCGCGTCGTCGGCGGTGGTGTGGTCGTGCAGGCGATAGGTCATGAACTCGATGACGCTGCCGCCTTCGCCGCTGCGTGCGCGCTCGAGCGCGCGGCGCATGCCTTCGAGCACGGCGATCAGATCGTTGCCGTCGACCTGCAGGCAGTGCAGGCCGCCGGCCAGGCCCTTCTGCGCCAGCGTCGGCGCACCGGTCTGCGACTTGCGCGGTACCGAAATCGCCCAGCCGTTGTTGATGATGCATTGCACGAACGGCAGCGCGTAGGCACCGGCCGAGTTGATCGCGGCGTAGGTGTCGGTCTTCGAACTGCCGCCATCGCCGCAGCAGGTCACCGCGACCCGCGGTTCCTTGCGCAGCTTGAACGACAGCGCGGCGCCGGCGGCGTGCAGGCACTGGGTGGCGATCGGCACGCACCACGGGAAATCGTGCGGCTGGTGCTGGAAGTCGTTGCCGCGCTCGTCGCCGCCCCAGTACATCAGGATCTCGCGCAGCTGCACGCCACGCATGATCTGCGCGCCGTACTCGCGGTAGCTGGGGGCGAAGACATCCTCGGGACGCATCGCCGCGCCGATGCCGACGTGCGTCGCCTCGTGGCCCAGGCAGGCGGCATAGGTGCCCAGCTTGCCGGTGCGCTGCAGGGCGATCGCCTTGCTGTCGAAGGTGCGCACGAACAGCATCTGCTTGAACAGCGGCAGCAGCGTGGCGGGATCGGAAAAGGCCTCGGGAAACTCGGCGACGGGCGTGCCGTCGGCACCGAGGTACTGCAGGTATTCGATTTCGAATTTCGCGACAACGGTCATCGTGCAAACCGGTCAGGGACAATGGTTGCCGATGATACCGGCGGGCCCGTTAACGCCCGTTGCGCGCTGCCGCATGACGGCGGTGCCGTCGATCGCGTATGCGCGAGGCGTTCAGGCGTCGCTGCCGCGTCCGGGGCCGATGTGGGTGCGGACCTCGAACAGCTCCGGGAAGAACGTCAGCTCCAGCGCCTGCTTCAGGAAGCCCACGCCGCTCGAGCCGCCGGTGCCGCGCTTGAATCCGATGATCCGCATGACGGTGCGCATGTGGCGGAAGCGCCACAGCTGGAACTGGGTTTCCAGATCCACCAGGTCCTCGCACAGGGCGTACTCGCGCCAGTAGCGGTCGGTGTCCTCGTAGATGGTTTCGAACACCGGCACCAGGGCCTCGTCGTGCGCATGCGGCTCGCGCCAGGCGCGTTCCAGATGACGGGCGTCGACCGGGTGCCCCCAGCGTCCGAGATAGCGCAGGAACTCGTCGTACAGACCCGGTGCGTCCAGCGCGGCCGCCAGGCCCGCCTGGCCCTCGGGATCGTGGGCGAACACGTCCAGCATCGCCGCGTTCTTGTTGCCCAGCAGGAACTCGACCGTGCGGTACTGCAGCGACTGGAAGCCGGACGAGGGACCCAGCACGTCGCGGAATTCCATGTACTCGGCCGGCGTCATCGTCTCCAGCACCGACCACTGCTCGGTCAGCTGCCGCAGCACCTGCTTGCAGCGCGCCAGCACCTTGCGGCAGCGCCAGACCTCGTCGCGCCGCAGGTGGCCGATCGCCGCCGACAGTTCGTGGATCATCAGCTTCAGCCACAGCTCCGACACCTGGTGCTGGACGACGAACAGCATCTCGTCGTGCTGCGGCGGATCGGACAGCGGCTGCTGGGCGGCCAGCAGCAGGTCCAGGCGCAGGTAACCGCCGTAGGTCACGCGGCCCGAGAGGTCGCGGTGGATGCCCGCTTCGAGCGGGCGCTGGTTGCGATCGATCGTCATCGGGCAAGCGTACTCCATGGTCCGAGCGGGTGACCCCGGGCGGCGACATGTGTCGCTGCGCGTCATGCAAGCGACACGGAATGGCGGCACACTCGGTCCGGGGCATCGGGCCCGGGGCGCGAAGGGACACACACGACATGACCAGATTCCACGGCCGGCTGCTGTCGGCGTTGCTGCTGTGCGGGGGCGCGGGACTGGCGCACGCGGAGGTCGTCATCAGCCAGGTCTACGGCGGTGGCGGCAACAGCGGTGCGCCCTACAACGCGGACTACGTCGAGCTGTTCAACACCGGCGACCTGCCGGTGTCGCTGGCGGGCACATCGGTCCAGTACACCAGCGCCAGCGGCACCGGGAACTTCGGCGCGTCCGCCGGCCAGATCGTGGTGCTGCCCGGGGTCGAGATTCCCGCGGGCGGCTATTTCCTCGTCGGCCTGGCCGGCGGCGCCAATGGCGTGCCGCTGCCGGCACCCGACGCCAGCGGCACCATCAACATGTCCGGCACCGCGGGCAAGGTCGCGCTGGCCAACACCACGTCGAGCCTCGGCTGCAACGGCGGCAGCACCGCGTGTACGCCTGCGCAGCAGGCGCTGATCCTGGATCTGGTCGGCTTCGGCAGTGCGAACTTCTTCGAAGGCGCCGCGCCCGCACCGGCGGCCAGCAACACCACGGCCGTGTTCCGCGCCGGCGACGGCTGCACCGATACCGACAACAACGCGGCCGACTTCAGCGCCGGCGCACCGGCGCCGCGCAATGGCGCCAGCGTCCCCAACATCTGCAGTGGCGGCGGCACGCTGTATCTGAGCATCGGCGACGCCAGCGGCGCCGAGGGCGACAGCGGCACGACACCGTTCTTCTTCACCGTCAGCCTCAACCAGCCTGCCGGCGCCGAAGGCGTCCGCGTGGACTACGCGACCGCCGACGGTACCGCGACGGTGGCCGACAACGACTACATCGCCAAGAGCGGCACGGTGACCTTTGCCGAAGGCCAGCGCGAGATGACGATCCACGTCGAGGTCGTCGGCGACGAGACCGTGGAACCGGACGAGGTGTTCTACGTCGATCTCGACAACGCCGACGGCGCGCTGATCGCCAAGGCGCGCGGCACCGGCACGATCGTCAACGACGATATGACCACGCTGGCGATCCACGCCATCCAGGGCAGCGGCGAGCGCTCGCCCTACGAGAACCAGCCGGTGGCGACGACCGGTATCGTGACCGGCCGCAAGAACAACGGCTTCTTCATCCAGACGCCGGACGGCGAGGACGATGGCGATCCGGCGACGTCCGAAGGCCTGTTCGTGTTCACCGGCAGCGCGCCGCCGGCCGATGCCGCGGTCGGCAACCAGGTGCTGGTGCAGGGCACGGTCATCGAATACGTGCCGGCCGCCGATCCGCACCAGCTGCCGCTCACCGAGATCACCGATGCTTCGGTGGTGATGCTGTCGCAGGGCCATGCGCTGCCCGCGCCGGTGGTGCTCACCACCGCGATGCCCAGCGCCGACGGCGGCCTCGGCCAGCTGGAACATCTGGAAGGCATGCGCGTGACCGCGCCCAGCTTCACCGTGGTCGCGCCGACCGGCGGCAACGTCAACGAGGCCCAGGCCACGGCGACCAGCAACGGCCGGTTCGCGGTCGTCGTCACCGGCACGCCGCGGCCGTTCCGCGAGCCCGGCATCGCCACGCCCAATCCCGATCCGCTGGGCAGCAGCGCGCCGTCGATCCCGCGCTGGGATTTCAATCCCGAGACCATCGTCGTCAACAGCAGCACGATCGGCGCACCGGCCGCGGATCTCGCCGCCGGCTGCCGCATCGTCGACGGCTCGCTGACCGGGCCGCTGGACTACACCTTCCGCCGCTACACGATCTATCCCGAAGGCGAACTGCAGAGCGACTGCAGTGGCGCGGGCGAAGTGCGGCCGTCGATGGCGCCGGGCCCCGACCACGTGACGTTCGCGACCTACAACCTGCAGCGGTTCTTCGACACGGTGAACGACGCCAACAGCGGGCCGACGCTGACCGCAGAAGCGCTCGAGCGCCGGCTGGCCAAGGCCTCGCTGGGCATCCGCGCCTATCTGCACGCGCCCGACATCGTCGGTGTCACCGAGGTCGAGAACCTGTCGGTGCTGCAGACGCTGGCGACGCGCATCAATGCCGATGCGGTCGCGGCCGGGCAGCCGGATCCGCGTTACGTCGCGTATCTGGAGGAAGGCTTCGACGTCGGCGGCATCGATGTCGGTTTCCTGGTGCGCACCGCTGAAGTAGGCGCGGGTGTGGCCCGCATCGCGGTCACCCGCGTCGTCCAGGAAGGCGCCGACGCGCTGCTGCAGAATCCGAACGGCTCGACCAGCGTGCTCAACGACCGGCCGCCGCTGGTGCTCGACGGCGTCGCGCATTTCGCCGACGGCCGCACCTTCCCGCTGACCGCGATCGTGGTGCACCAGCGTTCGCTCAGCGGCATCGAGGCCGACGACGGCGGCAGCAACGGCTGGCCCAGCGGCGGCGCCCGCGTGCGCGACAAGCGCCAGAAGCAGGCCGAATTCCTGGCCACGCTGATCCAGGGCATGCAGCAGGCCGACCCGGCGCGGCACATCGTGGTGTTGGGCGACTTCAACGCCTTCGAGTTCAACGACGGCTATGTCGATGCGATGGGCGTGGTCACCGGTCTGCCGTCGCCCGACGGCGAGACCGCGATCGACGGCGACGGCGCGGTGCTGGTGTCGCCCTCGCTGCTCAACATGACCCTGGAAGCGGCCAACGACGAACGCTATTCCTTCGTCTTCGACTACCAGGCGCAGTCGCTCGACCACGTGCTGGTGAACCAGGCCGTTGTCGACTCGCCGCTGGTCGTCGGTCTCGACGTCAGCCACGCGCGCATCAATGCCGACTTCCCCGAAGTCGCGCGCAACGATGCGGCCACGCCGACGCGCCTCTCGGATCACGACCCGACGGTGCTGCTGTTGCGGCTTGCGCCGGTGGAGATCGCCGATCTGGGCATCACCGCGACCGCGGCCAATGCCGAGGTGTTCGCGGGCGACGCGCTGGCGTTCTCGGCGACCCTGCGCAATGCCGGTCCGGACGCCGCGCGCTTCCCGGGCATGGGCGCGGTGCTGGATCTCGAGGTCGACGATCTCGCGATCTCGGCGCCGGCCGGCTGGACCTGCGATGCACCGACGGTCGCCGACGGCACGACGACGGTCTCCTGCAGCCACGACACGCTGGCGGCCGACGCGGAGGCCTTGTTCGCACTGACGGCGACCGCGTCCGAGGCCGCGATCGGGCGTGCGGTGACGATGACCGTCGCCGCCGCATCGCAGACCGGTGATCCGGATGCGTCCGACAACAGCGCGGTCGCGGCGATCGCGGTGGTCGAGGACCCGCAGTCGGCCGCGCAGCCGCTGGTCAACGGCGAACAGGTCACCGGCCTGTCGGCCGATGCCGGCGGGTCGTTGCTGTTCCGCATCGAGGTGCCGACCGGCGCGCGCAACCTGCGCATCCTGACCGCGGGCGGCAGCGGCGACGTCACGCTGTACGCCAGCCACGAGGCGCTGCCGACCGCGGATGCCTGGCAGCTGCGTTCGCAGCGGCCGGGCAACAACGAAGTCGTGCAGCGCGCGGTGCCGGAGGCGGGCACCTGGTATGTGCGCGTGCAGGGCGAGCGTGCATTCGAGCGGCTGTTGATCCGCGCCAGCTACACGCCCTGAGCCACGCGGCGCGACGCAGGCCCCCGGCCCGGTGCCGGGGGTTTTGCGTTTCGGGCGAGGCGGATCCGGCTACGCGCGCCGTCCGCGCCGGGGCGGGCGCCGGTTTCGTGCTGGTAGGATTCGGGGTCGCATCGCATGCCAGCAGGGGATCCCGCCGAATGAGTCAGCCCACTCCAGAAGTCGCCGCCCCGCGCGGTGCCGTCGCCCGCTTCCTCGACGCCGTCGAGCGGGTCGGCAACAAACTGCCGGATCCGGCGGTGCTGTTCCTGGGCCTGATGCTGCTGGTGTGGGTGGTCTCCGCGCTGCTGGCCAATGTCAGCTTTGCCGAGATCGATCCGCGCAGCGGCGATCCGCTGCAGATCCGCAACCTGCTCGCTGGCACCAGCTTCACCACGTTCATGGCGGACATGGTCCGCACCTTCGTGACGTTCGCGCCGCTGGGCGTGGTGCTGGTTGCGATGCTGGGCCTGGGTGTCGCCGAGCACACCGGCTTCATCAACGCGGCGTTGCGCGCGGTGCTGTCGGTGACCCCGAAGATGCTGCTGACGCCGATGCTGATTGCAGTCGGCATTTTCAGCCACGTCGCAGTGGACGCGGGCTATGTGCTGGTGATCCCGCTGGGCGCGGTGATCTTCTATGCCGCCGGTCGCCATCCGCTGGCCGGCATCGCGGCCGCGTTCGCCGGCGTGTCGGGTGGCTTCTCGGCGACGTTCATTCCCTCGAGTCTCGATCCGCTGCTGGCGGGCCTGACCCAAGAAGCGGCGAACCTGATCGACCCGTCGGTGATCGTCAACCCACTCAACAACTATTACTTCACCACCGCTTCGACCGGCCTGATCGTGCTGGTCGGCTGGTTCCTCACGGATCGCGTCATCGAGCCGCGCCTGCGCAACACGATCGTCGACGGCGATGCCAGCGACATGCCGACGATGTCGGCGCTGACCGCGGGCGAGCGTCGTGGTTTGTGGCTGGCGGTGTTGGCGATGGTCATGGTTGCGGTTGCGGTCGCGACGACGGCACTGGGTGCCGGTTCGGCGTGGCGCGCGCCTGCGGACGCGGCGACCGGGGCCGGTGAACTCCTGGTGGCCAACGCGCCGCTGATGCAGTCGATCGTGCCGCTGATCTTCATCCTGTTCGTTGTGCCCGGCATCGTTTACGGCTACGCGTCAGGCGCGGTGAAATCACATCGCGACATCATCGCCGGCATGAGCAAGGCGATGAGCGGCATGGGCTACTACATCGTCATGGCGTTCTTCGCGGCGCAGTTCATCTATGCCTTCGGCCAGAGCAATCTTGGCGCGCTCCTGGCGATCAAGGGAGCGAATGGCCTGCAGGCGCTGGGGATGCCGACCGGCGTGACCCTGATCGGCATCGTGCTGCTGTCGGGCTTCGTCAACCTGCTGGTGGGCTCGGCATCGGCGAAGTGGGCGCTGATCGGCGCGATCATGGTGCCGATGCTGATGCAGCTGGGTATCTCGCCCGACCTCACCCAGGCGGCGTATCGCGTTGGCGATTCCAGCACCAACATCATCACGCCGCTGCTGCCGTACTTTCCACTGATCGTGGTGTTCTGCCAGCGCTACGTGAAGTCCAGCGGCATCGGCACATTGCTAGCGCTGATGCTGCCGTTCTCGATCACGCTGCTGATCGTGTGGTCGGCGTTCCTGCTGGGCTTCTGGGCGCTCGGCCTGCCGCTGGGCGTTGGCGCGAGCTACGTCTACCCGGCAGTCTGAATACGCAACACCGTCGGATCGCGTCGCCGGGCGGGCACGCGATCACGGGGCAGGGGTGGCAATGGTCACTTTCCATGCGGTCCGGGCGCGGCTAAGTTAGCGCGTCGCCCGGCCCGGTCCGTGGCATCGATCAACGTCAGGAGTCGCCCTACGTGTCAATGAATCCGTACGCCGCCGAGGAAAAGAAAACCATCCTCGGCCATCCGCGCGGCCTGTTCGTGCTGTTCTTCGCCGAAATGTGGGAGCGGTTCTCCTACTACGGCATGCGCGCGCTGCTGATCTTCTATCTCGTGCAGCACTGGATGTACTCGGACTCCGAGGCGTCGGTGATCTACGGCGCCTACACGGCGCTGGTCTACATCGCGCCGGTGGTCGGCGGCTATCTGGCCGACCGTTATCTGGGACAACGCAAGGCGGTGGTGTTCGGCGCCGTGCTGCTGACGTTCGGTCACTTCCTGATGGCGTTCGAAGGTGACGGCGGCCAGTCCGCGGCCGAGATCAACATCTTCTGGCTGGCGCTGGCTTTCATCATCGTGGGTTCGGGCTTCCTGAAGGCCAATATCTCGGTGATGGTCGGTCAGCTGTATCCGCGTACCGACATCCGTCGGGACCCGGCGTACACGATCTTCTACATGGGCATCAATCTCGGCGCGGCGATGGGCGCGTTGATCGCCGGCTATCTCGGCCAGACCTACGGCTGGGCCTACGGCTTCGGCGCGGCGGGCGTGGGCATGCTGCTGGGCCTGATCGTGTTCGTGCTCGGCAAGCCGCTGCTGATGGGCCGCGGCGAGTCCAAGGTGCCCGAGCGTCTCGCGGCGCCGGTCATGGGCATCCGCTTCGAGTGGCTGCTGTACGTCTTCGGCGTGCTGGCCGTCGGCGTGGTCTGGTTCCTCATCCAGTATCAGAAGCTGGTCGGCGGCCTGTTGATGGGCACCGGTGCGCTGCTGATGGGCTACGTGCTGTACACGGCCGTGTTCAAGCTCGAGCGCGAGGCGCGCAACCGCATCTTCGCGGCCCTGATCCTGATCGTCGGTTCGATCCTGTTCTGGGCGCTGTTCGAACAGGCGGGTGCGTCGCTGAATCTGTACACCGATCGCTCGGTGGACCGTCATCTCTTCGGCTGGCCTGTTCCGGCGGCGATGTTCCAGGCGCTGAACTCGATCTACATCATCCTGCTTGCGCCGCTGTTCGCGATGCTGTGGCTGTGGCTTGGCCGCCGCGGCTGGGAACCGTCGACGCCGATGAAGTTCGCGTTCGCGGTGGTGCAGGTCGGCCTCGGCTTCCTGATCCTGGTGTGGGGCGCTAACAGCGTCGGCCCGGGCCAGATGACGCCGGTGGTCTTCATCTTCCTGATCTATCTGATCCACACGACGGGTGAGCTGTGCCTGTCTCCGGTCGGTCTGTCGGCGATGAACCGGCTGGCTCCGGCGCACATGGCCAGCCTGATCATGGGTACGTGGTTCTTCGCCTCGGCGACCGGCAACTTCGCCGCGGGCCTGATCTCGGCCGCCACAGGCGGTGAAGGTGCAGGTCCGGGCCGCGTGCTTGAGGTTTACTCGAACGTGGGTTGGCTGGCGGTGGGCGTGGGCATCCTGATGATGCTCGTCTCCCCGCTGATCCGTCGCCTGATGCATCTCGACACGCTCAAGGACGACGAGCCGTCGCTGGCGGGCCAGGACGGGATCGGCGAGCCGATCGCGGCCGGAACCACGCTGGACCAGGAACGCCGTCCGTAACGGGACGGTCGTTCCGACACGAAAACAGCGCCCTCGGGCGCTGTTTTCGTCTGTGCGGTCCGGACGTGGCGCCGGGCAGGCGGGCTCAGTCGGACAGCGGGCCTTCGAGCTTCGCCATCAGGTCCACCAGCTGCGCGCGCTCGTCCGCATCCAGCGGCGCCAGCACACGGCGCTGGTAGTCGAGCGCCAGCGGCACGATCACGTCGTAGACCGCGTAGCCGGCCTCGCTGAGTTCCAGCACCGAACGACGGCGATCGGTGTCGTGCATCTCGCGCAGCAGCAGATCGCGTTCCAGCAGGCGCGCCACCGCGCGGCTCACCGCGACCTTGTCCATCGCCGTGCGCTCGGCCACCTTGTTCGCCGACAGGCCCGGATACCGCCCGAGGACCGCGATGACCCGCCATTCGGTGACGCTGATGCCGAAGCGTTCCGAATAGAGTTCGGCCAGGCCGCCGCTGATGCGGTTGGTGAGCACGCTCAGGCGATAGGGCAGGAACTGGTCGAGATCGAGTTCTGCGTGGTCGTGACCCGCGTGGTCGCGCCCTGCCGGAGCGGCGGAGGCGGACGCGGTGGAAGCCGGCTGCGTCATGGTGCGGTGCGCCTTGCAATTGGTTGCACGTGAAACTACAAAGGAAGGTCTGAAGCCGCGTCCCCTGCCGCGGCCCCATCGCGACGGAGTATCCCATGAGCGCCCAAGCACAGAATCCCGGTCCCAATCTCGGCATGGAAGTGACCACGTTCGAGAACCCGATGGGCATCGACGGCTTCGAATTCGTCGAGTTCGCCGCGCCCGCAGGCCAGGCGGATTTCATGCATGCGTACTTCCGCAACATGGGCTTTTCCGCGGTGCTCAAGCACAGGACGCGGGCGATCACCGTGTACCGCCAGGGCGGGGTGAACTTCCTGCTCAACGAGGATCCGGATTCTTTCGCGGCCGATTTCGCGAAAGCGCACGGCCCCTCGGCCTGCGGCTTCGCGATCCGCTTCCAGCAGCCGGCAGGCGATGTCTACGGCAAGGTGCTGGGCAATGGCGGCGAAGCGATCGGTGCGCGCGAATCGAGCAAGGCTGTCGACGCGCCGGTGGTCAAGGGCATCGGCGACTGCATGCTGTATCTGGTCGACCGCTACGGCGCGTCGGGTTCGATCTACGGCGACGACTATGTCGCGATCGAAGGCGCCGACCAGAACCCGACCGGGTTCGGCCTGACCTTCATCGACCACCTCACGCACAACCTCTACTTCGGCAACATGCAGAAGTGGTCGGACTATTACGAGAAGCTGTTCAACTTCCGCGAGATCCGCTACTTCGACATCAAGGGCGCGAAGACCGGCCTGAAGTCGAAGGCGATGACTGCGCCGGATGGCGTGGTGCGCATTCCGCTCAACGAGTCGAATGATCCCAAGTCGCAGATCAACGAATATCTCGACGCCTACAAGGGCGAGGGCATCCAGCACATCGCCTGCTTCACCGACGACATCTATGCGTCGATCGAGCAGATGCGCGAAAAGGGCATCGACTTCCTCGACACGCCGGAGACCTACTTCGACGTCATCGACCAGCGCATTCCGGACCACGGCGAAGACGTCGCGCGTCTGCAGCGCAACAAGATCCTGATCGACGCCGATCCCGAAACCAAGCAGCGCAAGCTGCTGCAGATCTTCACCAAGAACGCGTTCGGCCCGATCTTCTTCGAGATCATCCAGCGCAAGGGCAACGAAGGCTTCGGCGAAGGCAACTTCCAGGCGCTGTTCGAGAGCATCGAACGCGACCAGATGCAGCGCGGCGTGCTCTGACGCAGTGCAGGCAAGGCGGCCCCGGAACGTGCCGGAGCCGCCTTCGGATGAAGCGCGACAGCGCTGCGCCGGTGCTGGCGATCAGGCGTTCGCCATGCCCGCCAGACCTGCCAGCAGTGCCGCACCGCCGAGCAGGAAGAACGCACCCATGATGAGCAGTGCGATCAGCAGCAGGATGCCCTGGATCATGAAGAACAGGCGCAGCTTGTCGGTCGAACGGACGGCGGCATCGAGCCGTCCTGTCGCGGCGGCTTCTTCCGCGGCACTGGCTGCCTGGAACAGCAGCACGCCCAACCAGATCGGGACCCAGGCCCAGAGGATGCCGATGATGCTGAGCACTTGCAGCGCGCCCGAGATCATCAGCATCACGCCCAGCAACTTCATCCACAGCTTGCCGTTCAACAGCGGACGCACGATTGCCCGCACGGCGTTGTCCGTCGTGTCTATCAAATGTTTTCCCCTTGAATGCCGCCTTTCCTTCGGCGGTCCGCGCAGGTTAGCCGCTGCATTGTCTGAAAGGAACGCGCCATGACTCCATCCACTCCGGCGTACATGTCCGGCTTCGGCAACGAATTCGCGACCGAGGCCGAACCCGGCACGCTGCCGGTCGGTCAGAACTCGCCGCAGCGCGTGGCGCATGGGCTCTATGCCGAACAGTTGTCGGGTACGGCATTCACCGCGCCGCGCGGCGAAAACCGGCGCAGCTGGCTCTACCGCATCCGTCCTGCGGTGATGCACGGCGGCTTCGTGCCGTTCGAACAGGCGCCCGGCTGCGCGGGACATTTCCACGACGGTTTCGATCGCGGCCCGGTGTCGCCGGACCAGCTGCGCTGGAGCCCGATCCCGATTCCGGAAACGCCGGTCGATTTCATCGACGGCCTGTATTCGGTGGCCGGCACCGGCGGCGCCGGCGCGCACGAGGGCGTGGGCATCCACGTCTATGCGGCGAACACGTCGATGACCGATCGTTTCTTCTACAGCGCCGACGGCGAACTGCTGATCGTGCCGCAGCAGGGACGCCTGGTGCTGGCGACCGAACTCGGCGTGCTCGAGGTCGAGCCGCAGGAGATCGCGGTGATCCCGCGCGGTATCCGCTTCCGCGTCGAACTGCCGGACGGGCCGAGCCGCGGCTACGTGTGCGAGAACCAGGGCCGCGCGCTGCGCCTGCCGGATCTCGGTCCGATCGGCGCCAACGGCCTGGCCAATCCGCGCGACTTCCTGACGCCGGTGGCGGCCTACGAGGACATCGACGGCGACTTCAAGTTGATCGCCAAGTTCCAGGGCCACCTGTGGCAGGCGCCGATCGACCATTCGCCGCTCGATGTCGTCGGCTGGCATGGCAACTACGCGCCCTACAAATACGACCTGCGCCGCTTCAACACCATCGGCTCGATCAGCTTCGACCATCCCGATCCGTCGATCTTCACCGTGCTGACCTCGCCGAGCGAATCGCCGGGCACCGCGAACATGGATTTCGCGATCTTCCCGCCGCGCTGGCTGGTCGCGCAGCACACGTTCCGGCCGCCGTGGTTCCACCGCAACATCGCCAGCGAGTTCATGGGTCTGGTGCATGGCCAGTACGACGCCAAGGCCGACGGCTTCGCGCCCGGCGCGTGTTCGCTGCACAACTGCATGAGCGGGCATGGTCCGGACGCGGCGACCTTCGACAAGGCCAGCGCCGCCGACCTGTCGAAGCCCGACGTGATTGCCGAGACGATGGCCTTCATGTTTGAGACGCGTGCGGTGATCCGGCCGACCCTGCAGGCACTGGCGGCCGCGCATCGCCAGGTCGACTACCAGGCGGTGTGGCAGGGGCTGCGTCCGGACTTCCGGACGCGCTAGGCGACGTCGCTGGCGGCGGGCATCAGGTCGAGCGCCGCGAGTGCCGGCAGATGGGCTTCCGGCATCACTTCGGCCACGCGCTCGCAGACCCGCTGCGCGTAACCGGGCCGGGTCATCGCCGGCAACGCCGCGAGGATATCGACGATCGCCGCGATCGTCGCGGCTTCGTCCGTCGCGCCGACCAGTTGCGTGCGCAGCGCCTGCGCCGCGGGCGCGCGCTGCAGGTCGAGCATGCCCTGCAGGTAGATGCGCGCCGCACTGAGCGAGCGGCGACGCGCGGCCGGTGCCGACGCGGTGGGTGTCGGCATCACAACAGCCGTCGGGGCGGCAGCGACGGCCGCCGGCACCTCGTGCGCGGACTCGAGGCTTTCGAGATAGCCGGCGCTGCGCAGCTGCTGCAACAGCGCGGGCGTATCTGTGCCGAGCAGGCGGACAAGTTCGGCGTCGGTGCGCCGCCCGTCGCACAGGATCAGCGCGCGGCGCTGCCGGAGGTCCAGCGCCGCGCCATGCGAGGCCAGGGCCTGACGGGCGAGATCGGTCTTGTGCGCGGGCACGGCGGCATTCCTGCAGAGGTGTTGCAGCATGGGAAGCCGCGATGAAACCCCGATGACAGCCGCGGCGCCGGAACCGGCCGTTCACGCGCCCGCGCTAGTCTCGCAGCCGACCCCTTCGAGGAGATGCCCATGCGCCGTGCCCAGCTCATCATGCCTGCCATCGCCGTCCTGGCCCTCGCTGCCTGCCAGCGCGACGCGCCACCCGCCGATCCCGGCGTCCCTGCGCCCACCGCACAGGCCGAACCCGCGCCTGCGGTCTCGGCCACGGACGCACCGGTTCCGCCCACGAACGCGGCCGGCAGCAATATTCCGGAAGTCGTCGAGGACGTCATCACCTTCCAGGGGTTCGGCCCGGCCACATTCGGCGCCGACCAGGAACAGGTCCGCATGGCCTGGGGCAACGACCTCGGCGATGCGCAGCCGGCCGAGCCGGGCGGCTGCTATTACCTGACGCCGCAGCCGCTGGGCACGGCGGGCTACAACATCGCCTTCATGATCGACGGCGACCGCTTCTCGCGGATCGACGTACGCAATGACGGCTACGCGGCCCCGGGTGGCGGCAAGGTCGGCATGGACCGCGCGGAGATCGAGCGCCTGTACACCGGTCGACTCGAGGCCACCCCGCACAAGTACGTCGATGGTGCCCAGTACCTGCGCGTGCGCGACGGCGACAACGCGCTGGTGTTCGAGACCGACCCGTCGGGCAAGGTCACCGAATGGCGCGTCGGCACGCCGCCGCAGGTCGATTACGTCGAAGGCTGCGGCTGAAATCGCAGGTGCAAGCCCTCCAGGCAGCATCGCAGGGCAGCTGGCTGTAGGAGGGGGCGCTGAAGTGCCTGGCATCACCGGCCTACAATGCATGCCGCACGAATCGTCGCGTCGTCACGGACAAGCCCTTGCCACGAGGTTTACGCCATCCTGCGCGTCTGGTTCCGCTGGGTTTCGCGTCGCTGATCGCGCTAGGCACCTGTCTACTGATGCTGCCCGTGTCACGCGCGGGCGAGGAAGCTGCGCCTTGGCTCACCGCGTTGTTTACCGCGACGTCGGCAGTGTGTGTGACGGGCCTTGTGGTCGTCGATACATCGATGTACTGGTCGCTGTTCGGTCAATGGGTAATTCTGGGGCTGTTCCAGGTTGGCGGGTTCGGCATCATGACCGGGGCTACCGTGCTGGGTCTTTTTGTGGCCGGTCGCCTCGGGTTGGAGTCGCGGCTTGCGGTGCAATCTGAGACGCGCGGTGTGCAACTTGGCGATCTGCGCGACGTGTTGCGCCTCGTCCTGCTGCTGACCCTGGTCGTGGAAGCAGTTCTTGCTTTGATGCTGACGCTCCGCTTCAGATTTGGCTACGACGCATCCTGGGGTCAGGCGTTGTGGGACGGATTTTTCCATGCGGTCTCCGCGTTCAATAACGCTGGGTTCTCTACCCGATCCGACAGTCTGACGGGATGGGCGGGCGACGCCTTCGTGATCGTCCCCATCACCGTGACGGTCCTGCTCGGGGGCTTCGGCTTCCCCGTGCTCAACGAGTTGCGGCGGCGCCCGCTCGACTGGCGCCGGTGGTCGATGCACACCCGTCTCACCCTCTATGGCAGCGGGTTGCTTCTCGGCGGAGGTGCTCTGCTGATCGGGCTTTACGAGTGGCGCAATCCCGCCACCTTCGGCGGACTCGAGGGAGCGGAACGCGTGTTGGGTGCCATGTTCCATTCGGTCGCGGCCCGTACTGCAGGCTTCAACACTGTCGATGTGGGCGCGATGCAGGTGGAGACGCAGACGGTCAACTGGGTGCTGATGTTCATCGGTGGCGGTAGTGCCGGCACTGCCGGCGGCATCAAGATCACGACATTCATGCTGTTGGGCTATGCAGTCTGGGCCGAGGTGCGCGGCAGCCGGGACACCGTGGTTTTCCGGCGCCGTGTGCCGCATCAGACGCTGCGGCTGGCGCTGGCGGTGGTGCTGATGGCGCTCACGGTGCTGGCGTTCGGCGTGCTCGGCCTGTTGAGCGTGACGGATGTGGCGGTCGAAGATGCAATCTTCGAAGCCATCTCCGCGTCGGCGACTGTAGGCATGTCGACAGGCATCACCGCGGACCTGCCACCGGCTGGGCAGGCTATTCTCGTCGCGCTGATGTTCGTCGGCCGTGTCGGTTCGGTGACGCTGGTAACCGCACTGGCACTCCGCCGGGCGCCTACTGCCTATCGCTATCCAGAGGAGCAACCCATCGTTGGTTAATCGCAACTCGAATGTGAGGCGCGACGATGGCGTCGTGGTCATTGGACTCGGCCGGTTCGGCAGCGCGGTGGCGACGTCGTTGTTGAGGTTGGGTCACGAGGTTCTGGGTATCGACGAGGACGCTGATACCGTCCAGAAATGGGCTGACCGTCTGACTCACGTCGTGCAGGCCGACAGCACCAGCGTGCAGGCCCTTCGCCAGCTCGGCGTTCACGAGACCGCACGTGCCGTCGTTGGTATCGGCTCCGACATCGAGGCCAGCGTGCTGACGGTTCTTGCCCTGGAGGAAATCGGCGTGCCCGACATCTGGGCCAAGGCCAACAGCGACAAGCATGGGCTGATCCTGCAGCGCACCGGCGCGCACCATGTCGTGTATCCGGAAGCGGCGATGGGTGAGCGGGTCGCGCATCTGGTGACCGGCAAGATGATCGACTTCATTGAATTCGATGACGGATTCGCGATTGCCAAGACGCGTGCGCCGCGCGAAGCCGCCGGCAAGACCCTGACTGAATCAGCGTTACGGACGCGCTACGGCGTCACCATCGTGGGATACAAGCGCGGTCGGGCCGACTTCGCGTATGCCCGCGAGAACACCATCATCGAATCGGGCGACATCCTGATCGTGTCTGGCGCCACCGACCGCGTGGAACGCTTCGCCGCGTTGACCTGAGCGCATCGCGAACACCCGACGCTGATGTCGCGCTTTCCTGCAAAAACAGCACGTTTGGTACCATCGGTTGCTTGACCGGGCCCCGTCCGGGCGCTTTTCTTTTACATCCGTGTCTGGAGACCTATGGCCGAGGCCGAGACCCACAGCGCTTCGTCGCCGCCCCAGCATCGCGCGTCGCGGCTCGGCTGGCTGGCCCTCCTGCCGCTGACGCTGTTCGGCCTGGCGCTCTACCAGCTGATTGGCGACCAGCCTGCCTTGACGCTCCAAGCGCGCTGGTTTCCTTCTGCCGGAATCGACCTCCATTTCCTTCTCGACGGGCTCGCGCTCCAGTTCGTCCTGCTGATCACCGGTATCGGCACGATGGTGATGGTGTATGCGGGGGGATACATGGCCGGCATGGCACAGCGCGAGCGCCTGTTCGTGTGCCTGTTGCTGTTCATGGTGGCGATGCTGGGCTGCGTCACCAGTGACAATCTGCTGGTGCTGTTTCTGTTCTGGGAGATGACCAGCCTCACGTCCTTCTTGCTGGTCGGGTTCAAGCACGAGTACGAGGCGTCGCGCAGGTCCGCGCAGCAGGCGCTCATGGTGACCGCAGGTGGCGGTCTGGTGCTGCTGGCAGGGTTCATCGTGCTCGGCAACATCGCAGGCACGCTGACGATTTCCGAGCTGATCGCAACCGCGCCGCAATGGCGCGACGATCCGCGCGTCGCCACGGCGATCGTGCTGGTGTGCATCGGCGCGTTCACCAAGTCGGCGCAGCTGCCTTTCCATTTCTGGCTGCCGAACGCCATGGCGGCGCCGACGCCGGTGAGTGCGTACCTGCATTCGGCGACGATGGTGAAGCTGGGCGTTTACCTGCTCGCGCGGCTGGATCCCGCGTTCGACGACCTCGCGCTGTGGCAGCAGATCCTGGTCCCGGTCGGTGCTGCGACGGCCGCGTGGGCGATGTTGCTCACCCTGCGCGAACGCGACCTCAAGCGCATCCTCGCCTGGTCGACGGTGTCGGCGCTCGGCACGCTGGTGATGCTGGTCGGGCTGCCGGGCGACGCCGCGGCGGCCGCCATGGGCACGTTCCTGCTGGCGCATGCCCTGTACAAGGCCCCGCTCTTCTTCGTGGCCGGCAACATCGATCACTGCACCGGCACCCGTAACATCGGTCGCATCGCCGGCCTCGCACCGCGGATGCCGTGGACCGCGGCTGCGGCGGCCCTGGCGGCGGTCTCGATGGCCGGCATGCCGTTCTCGATGGGCTTCGTGGCCAAGGACCTGATCGACATCGCCAAGACCGACGGCGGTGCCTTGTTCTGGATCAGCTATAGCAGTGTGTTCGTCAACGCGGTCACCGTGGCCGTGGCCGCCGTGGCGGCGATCCGCGTGTTCTGGCACCGCGGTGGTGAACGGATTCCGGGTGACATCCACGAGGCCGGCCTCGCGATGCGCTGGCCGCCGCTGATCGTCGCGGCCCTCGGCATCGCGCTCGGCATTCTGCCCTGGCTGCTCGATCCGCTGATCGGCGGCACCGTGACGTCGCGTGATCCCACCGCCGATTTTGACGGCGTCGAGATGGCGGTGACGCACTTCCATGCCTGGACCGCCATCGCGATCGCGGCGGCGCTGGGTACGGTGGTGTTCCTGTTCTGGGATCGCCTGCATCGCCTGATCGAACGCATCCTGTTGCGCGTCGACACCGTATCGGCCATCGCCTGGTACGACCGCCTGATGGCCGCGATCCCTGCGCTCGCCGCCGCGAGCACCCGTCGTCTGCAGAACGGGCGGATGACCACGGCGATGCTGCTGCTCGTGCTGTCGCTGCTGGCCGCGGTCGCGCTGCCGCTCTGGTGGGCGGCGCCCCTGTCGATGCCGGTCATGGACACGCCGTCGCTGGCCGTCGCGGGCGCCGCGGTGGCCATGATCGTCGCCGCGATCGGGGTGTGCCTGATCCGCGACGCATTCGTGATGCTGCTGGTGTCCGGCTTCGTCGGCTTGAGTTCGGCGCTGATGTTCCTGTTCCTCGCGGCGCCGGATCTGGCGTTCACCCAGTTCGCGGTGGAGGTGGCCTTCGTGGTCGTGATCGCCGCGGTGCTGCTGCGCATGCGGCGCCTCGGTGTCGACGCGGGCGACGATGCGCCGGTCTGGCCGCGGGCGCTGGTGGCGGTCGCGGGCGCGGTCGTGCTGATGCTGGTGCTGCTCAGCGGCATGGCCGGTCCGCTCGACACGACGCTGCCCGACTTCTTCGCCACCGCCAGTTATCCGGAGGCGCACGGGCGCAACGTGGTCAACGTGATCCTTGTGGACTTCCGCGCGGTTGACACCATGGGCGAGATCGCAGTGGTCGCGATCGCGCTGCTCGCACTGCTGCCGCTGCTCGCGCTGCTGCGTCGGCGCGCGCCGAAGGGAGAGACACCGTGACGCCGCGCGCGCTGATTCTGGTCGTCGCGGCACGGATGATCTATCCGCTGATGCTGCTGATGTCGGTGTGGATCCTGCTGCGCGGGCACAACGAACCGGGCGGTGGCTTCATCGGCGGGATGGTCGCGGTCTCGGCGACCTCGATGCTGGCGGTCGCGCATGGCGCGGATACCGCACTCGGCAAACTGCCCGGCGGTGCCATGCGCATGGCGAGCGCGGGCGTCCTGCTGGCGCTGCTCAGTGGCGTGCCGGCGCTGTGGCTCGGAATGCCGTACATGACCCATTTGTGGGCGAGCGTGCCGCTCGGATTCACCGATCTGAAGCTTTCGACTGTGCTGCTGTTCGATATCGGTGTGTTCGCGGCGGTCTGGGGCGCGCTCGGCGGGCTGTGCGCGGGCGCGGTCGCGATCGACGAGGACGCGCGATGAGCTGGGTGCTGGTGATCGCCATCGGCGCGGTGCTTGCGGCCGGCCTGTTTCTTGCGATGTCGCGCAACCTGCTGCGTATCGTAGTAGGCGTCTCCTTGGTCGGCGCGGCCGCCAACCTGATGCTATTCGTGTCCGGCCGACTGGGCGGCGCTCCGCCGGTGATCGAGGCTGGATCGGTCGCGCTGGTCGGCGGGACGAATCCATTGCCGCAGGCGCTGGTGCTGACGGCAATCGTCATCGGTTTTGCGCTGACGTGCTTCTCGCTGATCCTGGCGCTCGTCGTGCGCCAGTCCGGCGGCCGCAGCGATGCGGATGCACTCGACGTGGCCGAACCACCGTCTGGCGCCGACGGCAAGCCGTCAGTGCTCGATGACCGCGATGACGACGGAGAACGCGCATGAACGGGTTCCTCGTCGCCGCGCCCGTGGTCGTGCCGCTAGCCTTCGCGCTGCTCACAACGCTGTTCCATACCCGTCCGCGGTTTGTGGCGCAGCTGAGCCTGGTCGGCGCAACCGCGCTACTGGTTTCGACCCTCGCTCTTCTGGTGACGGTGATCGAACACGGCACTCAGCGCAGTGCGTTCGGCGGCTGGGATGCGCCGTACGGCATCGAGTTCGTCGTCGATCCGCTGAGCGCGAGCATGGCGGTGATCACCGCGCTGATGGGTGTCGCGGCACTGGTGTTCCAGCGCTCGGACGCCGATCCCGCGCCGGAGGGGCCGACCCTGCACCCGCTCGTGCACGCCCTGCTGGCCGGCGTCGGCGGCGCGTTCGTGACCGGCGATCTGTTCAACCTGTACGTGTGGTTCGAAGTGATGCTGCTGGCGTCACTGGGCCTGCTCGCACTGGGCATGGCGCGACGGCACTTCGAGGCCACCCTGAAGTACTTCGTGCTCAACGCAGTGGGCACGCTGCTGTTCCTGATCGGCATCGCCGGTGTGTACGCGCTAACGGGGCACGTCAATTACGACGCGCTCGCAGGCGCGGCCGCGGGCGTCGAGCCGATGCGCCTGATGCCGGTGATCGCGCTGGTGTGCCTGGCGTTCCTGATCAAGGCCGGCGCGTTCCCGGTGTTCGCGTGGTTGCCCTCGAGCTACCACACCCTGCCGGCGCCGCTGCTGGCGCTGTTCGCCGGCCTGCTCACCAAGGTCGGCGTCTACGCGGTGCTTCGCATGCTCGCCGACGTGTTCGTCGTGACGCCGGCCATTGCCTACGAAGCGCTGGGCTGGGTCGCGGTGGCGACGATGGTCACCGGCGTGCTTGGCGCGGCGTACCACTGGGATATCCGGCGCATCCTCTCGTTCCACATCGTCAGCCAGATCGGTTACATGCTGCTAGGTATCGCGCTGGCGTCGACGCAGGGCACCATCGGCACGGTGTTCTACATCCTCCACCACATCGTGGTGAAGGCGAACCTGTTCCTGATCGGCGCGATCGTGTTCGCGCTCGCGGGCAGTTATGACCTGCGCCGGGTCGGCGGCCTCTGGAAGACCCGGCCGTGGCTCGGCGTCCTGTTCCTCGTGCCGGCGCTGTCGCTGGTCGGCATTCCGCCGCTGTCGGGCTTCTGGGCGAAGTACATCGTCGTGCGTGAAGCGATCACCCAAGGGCATGCGGTGTGGGCGGCAGCCGCACTGCTGGTCGGGTTCCTGACCCTGTATTCGATGATGAAGATCTGGATGCAAGCCTTCTGGTCGCCGCACCCGGACCGCGACTGGGCGCTGCCGGGGGGCGTACGCCTGGGCCCGGCGTGGTGCGTGACGATCGGCCTGGCGCTGATCACCGTGGCGATCGGCCTGATGCCGCAGCCGCTTTACATGTTCGCCGAGGCGGCTGCGCGTGCGATGGGAGGCACGCCGTGAGGTTCGTCATCGAGCTGCTGAAGCTGGCCGCACGCTTCCTGTGGCAAGTGGTCGTGTCCGGCTTCACCACCGCGTGGTGGATCGTCCGGCCTGGTCGTCGGCCGGTTCCCGCCCTCGTACGAATGCGTTACTCGAATCTCGACGATGTTGGCGTCACCGTGCTCGGTTGCCTGATCACGCTCACACCGGGTACGACCACGGTCGATGTCGACACGGCGCGCGGCGAGCTGCTGTTGCACATGCTCGACGCCTCGGATCCGGCCGGCGCGGTGGCCGGTATCCGCAAGGAATTCGAAGCGCCGCTGCAGCGCATGTTTCCCGCAAAGGAGCAGCACCATGTTTGAGGGAGGCTGGATGACCACGACGATCGTGGCCGGTGCGCTAGGCGCCCTGTTCCTCGCGCTCGCGCGCCTGCTGCGCGGCCCGACTCAGGCGGATCGCGTCGTCGCACTGGACGTTGTCTTCTCCGCCTCGATCGCATTGGCCGCCGCTGCGGCGCTGGTCAGTGGCCGGGTACTGTTCCTGGACGTGGCGATCGGCCTGTCGGTCGTCGGCTTCGTCGCGACCATCGTCTGGTCGCGATTGATCGATGCCTCGCCTGTGGACGGAGACTGAGATGGCCGCCGTCCTGATCGTGCTCGGTGTGGTGCTGCTGCTGGTGTCGGCGCTGGGCCTGTTCCTGCTCCGCGATGCGCTGTCGCGCCAGCACGCGGCGACCAAATCCGCGACCCTCGCGCTGGGCCTGATCCTGCTGGGCGTGGGTGTGCAGTTCAACGACGCCGCCTGGTGGGGGCGTATCGCCGTGATTCTGCTGATGCTGCTGATTACATTGCCGGTCGCATCGCACATGTTGGCCCGAGCGGCCACGCGTCACGCATATCGGCCTGAGGATCTGCGCAAGGTCGTGGATGCCGAAACCGGTACGGTAACGAACGACCGCGCCGACTGACGCGACAGTCGCTCAGTGGCCGTCGCGTCGCCGGTTGCGGTTGTCGGCGTCTTCCTTAACCGGCGCCTCCGGATCGGGCGTGTGCGACGGATCCAGTGGCTTGTCGCTGTCCATCCGCGACAGCGCGGCCTGTGACATCAGGATCGCGCTGACCGGCGCAGTCAGGAACACGAACAGCGTGATCAGCAATTCGCGCGGATGGAAGCCGGCACCGTGCAGCATGTGATAGACGATCGACACGATCAGGATGCAGCCCACGCCGAGCACGCTCGCCTTCGTCGGGCCGTGGATACGGCGGAAGAAGCTCGACAGCTTCACCAGCGAGAACGCGCCGAGCAAGATGAAGAACGAGCCGGCCGCGAGCATCAGGACCAGCAGGATGTCGACCAGCGTGCTCATCCGACGATGTCCCGGCGGATCACGTACTTGCTCAGTACCACGGTGCCCACGAAGCCGAGCATGGCGATGATCAACGCGACCTCGAAATAGATCTCCGTGTTGAGGTGCATCCCGAACAGGATCAGCTGCGCGATGGTGCTGACGTAAAGCGTGTCCAGCGCAAGGATGCGGTCCGGCGCGGTGGGGCCGCGCAGCAGGCGCCACAGCGCGAGCAGCATCGACAGCCCGACGACGTGGAGCGCCACCACGATGGCGATCTCGATCATGGGAAAACCTCCTTCAGCGGTGCCTCGTAACGCCGTTTGATGTCGGCGATCGTGGCCTCCGGATCGTCCACGTTGAGGCAGTGGATCAACAGATAACGCCGGTCGGCCGAAAGCTGCGCAGTGACGGTGCCGGGCGTGAGTGTGATGACCGCCGCCAGTGCGGAGATGGCGTGAATGTTGGTCAGGTCCAGCGGCACCCAGACGAAATCTGACTTGAGTCTGGACTCGCGGTTGAGCACCTGCAGCGCCACCGTCACGTTCGCCTTGATGATGTCGCCGATCAGCATCACACCGAGGCGGGGCAGAATGCCCAGGCGCCCCAGTTGTGCGAATTCACGTTCCAAACGCGCAGCGACCAGCGGCATCAGGAACGCGAGCAGCGTCCCCATGGCGATGGCGCTGAGGCTGTAGTCCTCGGCCATCAGCAGCCAGAAGGCGAAGACCATGAGGCTCTGCGGGATGGAGGGAAACAGGCGTCTCATCGCGAGGGCTCCCGCAGCAGCGGTGTCGTGCCGCCGACGCGCTCGATGATCGCATCCGTGTCGAGCAACTGCGCCGCCGTCGCTTCTGTGTAGCGCAGCAGCGGACTCGCGAATACCGTCATCGCGATGCCGTAGCCGATCAGCAGCATCGTCGCGGCGAGCTCGGAGCGACGCAGCGGCGGCGGTTTGACGCCTACGGGCGCAGGGTCGACGCGCCAGAACAGGCGCGTACCGCTGCGTGACAGCCCGATCAGCGCCATCAGCCCGCTGCCGAGCACGGCGGCCCAGACCCAGCCGATGACGGCTTCAGGCACCGAATTGAGCAGCTGCAGCTTGCCGATGAACCCGGACAGCGGTGGCAGGCCGGTTACCGACACCGCGGCGACCAGAAACAGGATCGCAGGCAGCGTCTTGCCGGGCATCGAGGCGATCGGCATCAAGTAGTCGCCGGTACCGCCACGGTGGCGCTGGATGATGTCGGAAAGCAGGAAAAGCGCTGCGGTGACGAAGACACTGTGCGGCAGGTAGTACAGGCCGGCCGCGATACCGCCCGCCGTCCCCAGCGAGAATGCGACGAACAGCATGCCTGCCGACATCAGCACGAGATAAGCCACGGCAATGCGCAGCCGCGGTGCACCGACGACGCCGAGCGCCGCCAGCACCAGGGTCGCCGCACCCGCGGGCAACAGCCAGGACCAGGCGAAATCCGCGAGCAGGCCTGCGCCCGCGCCGAACACCAGCGTGCCGACGCGCAGCACGGCATACAGGCCGACCTTGGTCATGATGGTGAACAGCGCGGCGACCGCGGCTGGCGCGCGTGCGTAGGCCTCCGGCAGCCACAGATACAGTGGCAGCAGGGCAGCCTTGGCACAGAACACCAGCAGCAGCAGGCCGGCGCCGGCGCGCACCAGCAGCGCCTCCTCCTCGCCGAGTTCGGCCACTCGGACCGCCATCTCCGCCATGTTCAATGTTCCGAGCATGCCGTACAGCAGACCGAGCGCCAGCAGAAACACCACCGACGCGGCGATGTTGAACACCACGTAGTGGAGGCCTGCCTTGATCCGGGCACCGCGCGCGCCGCTCAGCAGCAGGCCATAGGACGCGATGAGCATCACTTCGAAGAAAACGAAAAGATTGAACGCATCACCGGTGAGAAACGCGCCGTTGAGACCCGCCAACTGCATCTGGAACAGCGCGTGGAAGTGCAGGGCGCGCTTGTCCCAGCCCGCGCAGGCATAGAGCAGGCAGGGCACGGCGAGCAGTGCGGTGGTCATCACCATCATCGCCGAGAGGCGATCAGCCATCAGCGCGATGCCAAGCCGGGCCGGCCAGTCGCCCAGCAGGTAGACCAGCATGCCGTCGCGCTGCACCTGCAGCAGCAACACGACGCTCGCGGCCACGAGCGCCGAAGTGCCGAGCCAGGCCCAGAGACGCAGCACCGATGTGCGATGCGTGCGCTCGAGCAGCAGCAGCACCGCCCCGGTGACGATCGGGATCAGGATCGGCGCGGTCGGAAGATGGTTCATCGCCGGTCCTCCGTCGAAGGCGCGTCGTCGGGCTCCTTGCCGTCGACGTGGTCGGTATGCAGGTCGGAATGCTCACGCATCGCGACGACCACGGTCACCGCCGTCATCGCGAACGCGATGACGATCGCGGTCAGGACCAGCGCCTGGGGCAGTGGATCGGTGTAGTTGGCGAGCGTCTGGGCGACGCCGTCCCGCAGCACTGGCGGCTTGCCGACCACGGGCCGGCCCGATGCGAAGATCAGCAGGTTGGTGGCATACGACAGCAGGGTGATGCCGAGGATCACATCGAACGTCCGGGCGCGCAGCAGCAGGTAGACGCCGCAGGCAGTGAGCACGCCGATGGCGGTGGCGATCGCGAACTCCATCAGTACGTCGCTCCTGCAGGTTGCCGCTGGTGCGCGGTGCCGATGGTGGAGAGCATCAGCAAGGCGCCGGCGAACACCACCACGTATACGCCGGTGTCGAACACCAGCGCGCTGGCCAGCGGCAACACGCCGAGGACCGGCAGTTCGACGTCGAGGTGGCCACTGGTCAGGAACGGCAGGCCGAACCACCACGACCCCACCCCGCCGACGACAGCAAGCAGCAGGCCCACCCCGATGCCGCGCAGGTAATCGAAGCCGAACGTCGCCTCGACTGCGCGCGCGCCCTGCAGCACGTACTTCACCAGTACCGGTACTGCGAACACGAGGCCGGCGATGAAGCCGCCGCCGGGCGCGTTGTGCCCGCGCAGGAAGAGGTAGATCGACATGGTCAACACGAGCGGGAAAAGCAGCTGGGTCAGATCGGCGGCCACCGAGAGCTGGGCGGGTGGGCCGACGGTGCGCTCGTCAGGCTGCAGACGTGCGAAGCGCAGCATCGCGTGCACTACGATCGCCGCGGTGCCGAAGACGACGATCTCGCCGAACGTGTCGAAGCCACGGAAGTCGACCAGGATCACGTTGACCACATTGCGGCCGTAGGCTTCGGGCAAGGAACGCACCAGCAGCTCGCTCGACACCGTGTCGGCAGGCGTGAGCATCATCAGATAGGCCAACACCGCAAGCCCACCACCCGCGCCGATCGAAATCACGATGTCGCGCAGCTTGCGCATCGGACGACGGGAGATCTTGGACTGCGTGGGCAGATAGTTCAGCGCCATCATCATCAGCGCGATCGTCACCATCTCGACGAGCAACTGGGTCAGCGCGAGATCGGGCGCGGAGAGATAGACGAACATCAGGCTCACCGCGAGCCCGACGCCACCGATCACGATCAATGCGGTCAGGCGCTTGCCGTGCATGATTACGGTGCCGATCGAGGCGGCCACGATGACCGCCCAGATCATCCAGCCCATCGGGGCCAGGGTCCGCGGCGCGGGCGCGTCCGACAGCAATGACAGGACACTGCCCAGCATCGGCCATCCAGCCAGCAGCATCGCGACCAACAGCAACCAGAACAGACTGCGCTGCAGGCTGCCATTGGCCACGCGCGCGGTGAAGCGGCGCGCAAGCGCGAACAGCGCCTCGAGGTTGACGTGGAACATGTTGCGGCCAGTCGAGCGTGTGACCACGGCATGGAAGTCGAGCAGCTTGCGCAGGCCGAAGTACAGCAGCACGCCGAACACCAGGCTGGCGACGCTCATCATCAGCGGCAGGTTGATGCCGTGCCACACCGACAGGCTGAACTCCGGCGTCGCAGCGCCGAGCGTGCCGCGCGCCATGGTCTGCAGCAGCGGACCGACGGTCAGCGCCGGAATGATGCCGATCACCAGACACAGGATCGCCAGCACGCCGACGGGAATACGCATCCAGCGCGGCGGCTCGTGCGGCACCACGTCCAGCGCACGCGGGCCGCGGCCGAAGAAGGTGTCGTGCACGAAGCGGAGGCTGTAGGCGATGCCGAACACGCCGGCCAGCAGCGCCGCGATGCTGATCACCCAGCGCATCGTGCCGTGGCCGCCAATCTCCAGCGCCTCGGCGAAGAACATTTCCTTCGACAGGAAGCCGTTGAGCAGCGGAATGCCGGCCATCGCCAGTGACGCGACGATCGCCAGCGCACTGGTCATCGGCATCAGGCGTCTGAGGTTGCCGAGCCGGCGCATGTCGCGCGTGCCGCATTCGTGGTCGATGATGCCGGCGGCCATGAACAGCGAGGCCTTGAACATCGCGTGGTTGAGGATGTGGAACAGGCCCGCGACAACGGCCATCTCGGTCGACAGGCCGAACAGCAGCGTGATCAGACCGAGGTGGGAGATCGTCGAATACGCCAGCAGGCCCTTGAGGTCGTGCTGGAAGATCGCGAACCACGCGCCCATCACCAGCGTCGTCGCGCCGACGCCGCTCACCACATAGAAGAAGAGGTCGGTGCCGGCCAGCGCCGGATGCAGGCGCGCCAGCAGGAACACGCCGGCCTTCACCATCGTTGCCGAATGCAGGTACGCCGACACCGGCGTCGGCGCGGCCATCGCGTGCGGCAGCCAGAAGTGGAACGGGAACTGCGCGCTCTTGGTGAAGATGCCCAGCAGCACCAGGCCCAGCGCCCACGGATACAGATGGCTGGCGCGGATCAGATCGCCCGAGGCCAGCACCACGTCGAGGTCGTAGCTGCCGACGATGCGACCGATCAGCAGCACGCCGCCGAGCAGCGCCAGGCCGCCCATGCCGGTGATCGTCAGCGCCATGCGTGCGCCCTGACGGGCGTCCTGGCGGTGCGACCAGAAGCCGATCAGCAGGAACGAACTGATCGAGGTCAGTTCCCAGAACACCGCGAGCAGCAGCAGGTTGCCGGCGATGACCATGCCGAGCATCGCGCCCATGAAGAGCAGCAGATAGGTGAAGAACCGCCGCGGACTGTCCTTGGCCGACAGGTAGTAGTGGCCGTAGAGCACGACCAGCCCGCCGATGCCCAGCACCATCAACGCGAACGTCCAGGCCAGCCCGTCCATGCGCAGGCTGAAATCCAGCCCGGCTTCCGGAATCCACGCGTATTGCGTCTTGAGGATGGTGCCGTCGAAGACGTCACCGGCCAGCAGGGCCAATACACCCAGACCCAGCAACGGCACGAGGCCGGCCAGACAGGCAACGGTGCGCCGTGACGCATTCGCGGACAGCGCTACAACGAGCGCCAGCACGAAGGGCAGGGCCAAGAGAAGTTCGAGCATCGGGCTCCTTGTGGAGGCAGGTCGGCCAGCTGGCCGGCGGGTCACGCAAGGGCCGGGCAGTTTACCCGAAGCGCGTGGGCAGATCGTGCAGGCGGGCCGATATGCTATGTCCCATGTCGTTCGAATCGCCCCCGATCCAGTTCGCCGCCCATGCTTCGGGCAGTCCGCCATGACGCGCCGGGCGCTGGTCTTCGGCGGCAGCGGTGCGATCGGCCGGGCGCTCATCGAGCGCTTGCAGGCGGCAGAGTGGACGATCGATGCGCTGTCGCGCACGCCGCGGCCGGCGACGCCGGGCCTGCGCTGGCACCTTGGCGACTTCGATCACCTGCCGCCGCTGCCGGCGCAGGTCGACGCCATCTTCAGCTGCGGACCGCTGGACCGGTTCTCGCACTGGTACGCCGCGGCGACGATCGAATGCCCGCGGGTCGTCGCTTTCGGTTCGACCAGCGACGCGACCAAGCACGAGGCCGCCGATGCCGGCGAACGCGAGCTCGCCGGCCGGCTGCGTGATGCGGGCGCGCGGGTGTTCGCGGCTGCCGCCGAACGCGGCGCCGGGGCGACGCTGCTGCGGCCCACGCTGATCTACGGCGCGGGCAGCGACCGCAATCTCGGCCGGATCGTCGCACTGGCCCGGCGCAGCGGACTCTTCGTGCTGCCGGCCGATGCGACCGGTGGACGCCAGCCGGTGCATGCCGGGGATCTGGGCGCGGCTGCGGCTCTGGCTGTCGACGCGCCCGCGGCTGTGGGCCAGGCCTATGCGCTGCCCGGCGGCGAGACCTTGCCCTATCGCGAGATGGTGGCGCGCACGCTCGCCGTCCTGTCGCCGCGTCCCCGCCTGCTGACGGTGCCGCGCCCGCTGTTCGCGCTCGCCCTGCGCGCCGCGCATGCCACCGGCCGGCTGCAGGGCCTGCCCCCGGGCGCGGTCGCGCGGATGCGCGAGGATCTGGTGTTCGATGCGGCGCCCGCGCGCGACGCGTTCGGCTATGCGCCGCGCCCGTTCCAGCCGGATGCCGGGATGTTCCCCGACGCAAGCGCGCCCAAGGCCTAGCGCGGCTCAGGGTCCGGCCATCGGTTCCTCGACCAGCACGCGCGCCTTGTGCAGTGCGCGCAGGGCGACCGCGAGCACGCCGCCGAGCACCATCGCGCCGCCGATCCACAGCCGCGGGCCCGGACGGTCGCCCCAGAACACGATCCCCAGCGCGATCGCGAACACCGGCACCAGCAGCAGCCACGGCGTCAGCATCGCGACCGGATAGCGCTGCACCAGCACGTAATAGAGGCCGTGGCCGAGCAGCGAGGACACGAACGCCGCATAGACGGCGCCGCCCCAGCCGATCCAGCCGGCCTGGCCGAGCGTCGCGAGCGCGCCGGGTTCGAACGCCAGGCTCATGCCCAGCAAGGGCAGCACCGCGATCACCGCGGTCCAGCCCTGCATGTTCCAGACGTCGACGCCGCGCAGCGGCTTCATCAGCACCGTGCCGATGGCCAGCATCAGTGCCGACGCCAGCATGGTCAGCAGCGCTGCCGGATTCGACAGCACCACCGGATCGAAGCCCAGCACCAGCACACCGCCGAAGCTCACCGCGATCGCCAGGCCCGTGCGCCAGGCGAAGCGCTCGCCCAGCACCCACCAGGCCAGCAGCGCGGTCATCGGGATATAGCTCTGCATGACGATTGCCGGCGACGACAGGTCGCTCGACAGCCGCAGCGCGAGAAAGCTCAGGCCGAAGTGCAGCACGCCGATGCACAGGCACGCGGCCAGCAATCGCGGCCACTGGCCGGGCGCCGGCGGGCGCAGCAGGAACAGCAGCGGAATCGCCAGCAGGGCGAAGCGCAGCGCGGTGAACAGGAACGGCGGGATCTCGCGCAGCGCATGCGCCGCGACCAGGAAATTCAGCGCCCAGGCGACGCAGACCAGCAGGATGAGGAACAGGTCGCGCGGCGACACGGCGTTGGCCTTGAGCGGGCGCGCAAGCATCGCACGGCGTCGCGGCGCCGGCCCGTGCCGAAAGAACCGGCGTGCAGGATCAGTAGCGCAGGCCCAGCCGGCGATAGAGCTTCGACAGCACCCAGGCCGGCCCGATCAGCAGATAGACGAGATCGGTGAGGAAGCTCGGTTTGGCGCCTTCGATCTTGTGGCCGACGAACTGCGCGATCCAGGCGACGACGAACACCGCGATCGCCAGCCACAGCAGCGTGCGCGTGCCGAACGTCTGCTGCAGCCACCACGTCAGCGCCGACAGCGCGGCGAAGACCAGCAGCATGCCCAGGCCCAGCGGGCGCGAGGCGCGGTAATAGAACATCCACGCGCCGAACATCGCCAGGCCCGCCCACAGCCCCGGCTTGAACCAGGTGCCGGTGGGAATGCACCACAGCAGCGCGATCACGGTCCACAGGATCGCGGGCACCGCGAACATGTGGATCCACTGGTTGGTGCCATTGCGGTGGTCGCCCGCGTAGCTGGCGAACCAGCGGTCGATGGGGCGTGCCTGCGCAGGCTGGTGTGTCGCGTCCATCCGCCCCTCCCGAGGGTCAATGCGCGCCGGACTTCGAGAATAGCTGCAAAACCAGCACGCCGCTGATGATCAGGCCGATGCCGATCACCGCCGCCAGATCCAGCGGCTGCCTGAAGACCAGCCAGCCGATCAGGGCGATCAGGACGACGCCCGCGCCCGACCAGATCGCGTAGGCGACGCCCACCGGAATCGTGCGCATGACCTGGGCCAGGAAATAGAAGGCGATGCCGTAGCCGACGACCACCAGCAGCGAGGGGCCGAGGCGGCTGAAGCCGTCGGAGGCCTTGAGCGCGCTGGTCGCGATGACCTCGGCAACGATCGCCAGGCCAAGATAGAGATAGCCGATGTGCATCGCCGTGCCCCGCATGGAAGAGGGCGCGATGCTAAACGGCGGCGCGGTGAATCCAGGCTGTCGGACGGCACGCGTCCGGGGCTTGCGCAACCGGCGCCGCGCTGCGCACGACGGCGGTCATTGCCGCATGCGCGGAACTCAGGCGATGGCGATGTCCGCCAGACGGCGCAGGGCCTCGGCGTAGCGCGCGCGGGTGCGCTCGATGACTTCCGCCGGCAGCCGCGGACCGGGCGCGGTCTTGTTCCAGTCCAGCGTTTCCAGATAGTCGCGGACGATCTGCTTGTCGTAGCTCGGCGGGCTGGTGCCGACTTCGTAGTCGTCAGCCGGCCAGTAGCGCGACGAATCCGGCGTCAGCATCTCGTCCATGATGTACAGACGGCCATCGGCGTCGGTGCCGAACTCGAACTTGGTATCGGCCAGGATGATGCCGCGCTCGGCCGCGTGCGCCGCTGCGAATGCGTACAGCCGCAGCGTCGCGTCGCGGACCTGCTCGGCCAGATCGGCGCCGATGCTGCGCACCATCGTGTCGAAGTCGATGTTCTCGTCGTGGTCGCCGACGGCGGCCTTGGTCGACGGGGTGAAGATCGGCTGCGGCAGTTCTTCGGCCTGACGCAGGTCGCCGGGCAGCGCGATGCCGCTGACGCGTCCGGTGCGCTGGTAATCCTTCCAGCCGCTGCCGATCAGATAGCCGCGGGCGATCGCCTCGACCGGCACCGGCTTGAGCTTCTTGGTCACCACCGCGCGCTGCGCGTACAGCGCCGGATCGACGCCCGACGGCAGCACGCTGGCGACATCGATACCGGTCAGATGATTCGGCATCAGCGAATCGGTGCGGTCGAACCAGAAATTGCTGATCTGGCAGAGCATCTCGCCCTTGCCGGGAATCGGATCGGGCAGCACCACGTCGAACGCGCTCAGGCGATCGGTGGCCACGATCAGCAGGCGCTCGTCGCCCAGGTCGAACACGTCGCGGACCTTGCCGCGATGACGCAGGTGGAGGCCGGGGAGGTTCGCTTCGAGCAGGGTCGTCGACACGGTTGACATCCGGGTGGATCGCATGCGGCCGGCAAGTGTAGTGCGAACGCGTGCGGGGTGCAGTCATCGGCCGATACGGCGTGGCGATGCGCCGGCTACACTGTCGGGCATGGGACGCTGGTACGGAAAATTGCTGGGCTTCATCGCGGGCTGGCTGCTGCTTCGGCATCCGGCCGGCGGCGTCATCGGTCTGGTCATCGGGCATGCCTTCGATGCCGGCTGGCTGGCGCCGCGCCAGCACAAGGCCTACGACGTGCTGGGCGTGCCGCCCGATGCCTCGCAGGGCGAGGTCGACCAGGCCTATCGCAAGCTGATCTCGCAGTACCACCCGGATCGCGTTGCCGGCGCCGCGCCGGAACTGCGCGCGCAGGCCGAAGCGCGTGCGGCCGAGATCAATGCGGCCTACGACCGCATCCGCCGCGGCCGCGACGGCAAGAAACGCCGCCGCTCCTGAGTCGGGCCGGCAGGCCGCGCGCGTAGATCCACGCCGCGCCGCATTCCTGCGCAAGCACTTCTCCATGCGCCACACCGTTTCCGGACTGTCCGCCTCGCATGGCGGCGACAGGCACGGCGGTCGCCATCTGCCATCCGATTGCAGCTGGCACGCGCGACGGTGCCTCAGCGAATGCACAGAAAGAGGAAGCCGGCTTGCGCCGGCTTCCAGGTCACGCGATCACACGGGTGCGATGGATCAGAAGCGCCAGTTGACCGTGGCGCGCGCGGCGCCGTACTCGAAGTCCTTGTCGCTGCGGCGCATGTCGGTGCCGGCGCGGTCGACGATCAGGAAGGGGTTGGTCGCAGGCGCGGTGCCCGGGCCGGTGCGCACGCGCTGGTCGTCGGCTTCCAGGCTGGTGAACAGGTATTCCAGGCCGACCGAGACGTTCTCGCCCAGCTTGCGCTCGTAACCCACACCGGCCTGCCAGCCGAAGCCGGTGGTGTCGCCGTTGGTGGTGAACGAGTTGGCGGCGTTGCTGGTGGTGAATTCGTTGTCGATCTTGGCGTGCGCCATACCACCGGTCAGGTAGATCAGGTTCGCCGAGTCGGCGCCGAAGGCGTAACCCGAACGCAGACGCAGGGCGGCAACGCGATCGACCTTGCGGAACATCGTGTAGTAGGCCGGCGTGGTGCTGAAGGCGCTCACGGCGTCGCGGACGTCGTTCGCGCCGTATTCGCCAACGACACCGAACACCCAGCTGCCCATCTGCCAGTCGTAACCACCGCGCACGCCGTAATCGGCGCCGCCGCGGTTCTTGGTGCAGCCGGCGGCCGGGGTCGCGCCCTGGGCCGCGCCGTTGCAGAAGCCGGGCGAGAACGCGTCGGCGCCGGCGGCGGTGCGCACGGTATCGGTGTAGCGGCGATCGAGGTTGGTGTCGAAGACGAAGCGGTCGCTGCCGCTGTCTTCCGGGCTGTCGACCACGCCGCCGTACAGGCCGACGTAACCGCCGGTCCAGGTGTCGTCGGCGGACTGGGCGAATGCGGCGCCGGTGCTGGCGGCGAGCAGCGCGAGGCTGGCGGTTGCGACGTGGATCGTCTTCATGGGGGTCATCTCCGGTCTTGTCGTGTCGGCCATCGGGGTGTGGCCTGGATTGGAATGCGGCCAGGGGGCGGCAGCGCGAGAGGTGATACGGGGCCATCCGTGACGACGGATGCATGCCCATGAACGGACGTCGCCGGAATGTTCAGATTTCGTTGCGAGAACCGCGGTGCGAGCGCAAATCGCCCGACGACGGGGCCTGGCCGGCAGCGGACCTCTAGAATGGCGACCGGCCGCCACCTGCGGCTGCCCACCCCCCACAGCCGGAACCGCCATGCAGCCCGCCGTCATCGCTCCGTCCATCCTGTCCGCCAACTTCGCCCGCCTCGGCGAGGAGGTCGATGCCGTCCTGGCGGCAGGCACCGACTGGGTGCATTTCGACGTCATGGACAACCATTACGTGCCGAACCTGACGATCGGGCCGCTGGTCTGCGAAGCGCTGCGCAAGCACGGCGTGACCGCGCCGATCGACGTGCATCTGATGGTCGAACCGGTCGACCGCCTGGTGCCGGACTTCGCGAAGGCCGGCGCCACCCTGATCAGCTTCCATCCCGAGTCCAGCCGCCACGTGCACCGGACGATCCAGCTGATCAAGGCGGAAGGCTGCCAGGCCGGCCTGGTGCTGAATCCGGCGACGCCGATCGAGGTGCTGGACTACGTGCTCGAGGACCTCGACATGGTGCTGCTGATGTCGGTCAATCCCGGCTTCGGCGGCCAGGCCTTCATCCCGTCGACGCTGGACAAGCTGCGTCGGGTGCGCGCGCGCATCGACGCGACCGGCAAGCCGATCCGGCTGGAGATCGATGGCGGGGTGAAGCCCGAGAACATCGGCGCGATCGCCGCGGCCGGCGCCGACACCTTCGTCGCGGGCTCGGCGATCTTCGGCAAGCCCGACTACCGCGCCGTGGTCGACGCGATGCGCGCCGAGATCGCACAGGCCACCGGCGGCTGACGCACCGGCAGAAGAAAGGCCGCGTCCTGCGAAGCGGCCTTCCGGAAATACTGGAGGCTGATCCTGCCTCCGCCCGTCGTCCCTGCTATGGCCTTCCATGCTCCGGATCGCCGATGACAGGGTGATGACGCGATGCGTGAGGGCGGCTTAACAGGGCCGCCTGTGGCGTCGGCTACGCTCCGCGCCACCTCCACCGCCCGCAGCCCTTTCCGCATGACCGCTCCGCACTGGCGCCTGATCCTCAACGGCAAATCCGCGGGCGACGAGGCCGTGCGAGAAGGGGTCGCCGCGATCCGCGCGCGCGGCATCCGCGTCGACGTGCGCGTGACCTGGGAGGCCGGCGATGCCGAGCGCTACGCGTCCGAAGCGCTGGACGGCACGGTCGACACCATCGTCGCGGCCGGCGGCGACGGCACGCTCAATGCGGTGGTCTCGGTGCTCGCGGCCAGCACGTCGGACGTGGACGCGCTGCCGTCGCTGGGCCTGCTGCCGCTGGGCACGGCCAACGATTTCGCCACCGCCGCGTCCCTGCCCGACGTTCCCACGGACGCCTTCGCCCTGATCGCCGATGCACCGGCAGTGCCGGTGGACGTGCTGCGCATCGAAACCGCGGACGGCGTGCACTGGTGCGCCAACATGGGGTCGGGCGGTTTCGGGACCGAGGTCACCGTGCAGACCCATGCCGGCCTCAAGAAGGTGCTGGGCGGCCTGGCCTATTTCATTACCGGCCTGTCGCGCCTGGGGCAGATCGAACCGATCGCCGCGCGCATCAGCGGCCCCGGCTTCGACTGGACCGGCGGCTTCATCGCGCTGGGCATCGGCAACGGGCGCCAGGCGGGCGGCGGCCAGGCGCTGTGTCCGGATGCGTGCATCGACGACGGACTGGTCGACCTGACGATCGTGCCCGAGCTCGAAGGCGAGGTCGTCAACACGCTGCGCACCGCGCTGACCGAAGGCAAGGTCGCCGCGCTCGACCAGGTGGCGGTGCGCACGCGGCTGTCGGAACTGGTGATCGAGTCCGATGCGCCGCTGGTGCTCAACCTCGACGGCGAGCCGCGACGGTCGACGCGTTTCGCGATCGCCTGCGTGCCGGCCCGCGTGCGCCTGCACCTGCCGGCGGACTGTCCTCTGCTGGCGGCATCGCCGGCGGCGTGAGCCGGTCGCGCGGCTGCCGTCGAGTCGCTACAGTAGCCGCCATGCACGCGTCCGCTCTCCCTCATTTCCGTTCCGTCGGCACCGGCTGGCGATGGTGGCGCACCGCCTCCGTCCACTCCGCCGTCCGTCCGACCTTCCAGGAAATGCCGCGTGATCCCGCACTCCCAGTTCCAGCAGTCCGCCGCTGAAGGCCACACCCTCGTACCCGTGGTCCGCGAGGTCCTGTCCGACCTCGATACGCCGCTCTCGGTCTATCTGAAACTCGCCGACGGGCCGTATACCTATCTGTTCGAATCGGTCGAAGGCGGCGAACGCTTCGGCCGTTATTCGATCATCGGCCTGCCGGCCTCGCGCGTGTACGCCTTCCACGGCCACACGCTGACGGTCACCGAGCACGGCGAAACCCTCGAGACGCGCGAGGTCGAAGATCCCTTCGCCGAAGTCGAGCGCCTGCGCACGGCGCATTCGGTACCGGCGATCGACGGCCTGCCCGGCTTCTCCGGCGGCCTGGTGGGCTGGTTCGGCTTCGAATGCATCGAGTACATCGAACCGCGCCTGCGCGACGGCGCGCGCGCCGACGTTCGCGACGAACTCGGCACGCCGGACATCCTGCTGATGCTGAGCACCGAGGTCGCGGTGTTCGACAACCTCAAGGGCCGCCTGTACCTCGTGGTCCACGCCGATCCGCGCGAGCCGCAGGCCTGGGCACGCGCCAACCGGCGCCTCGACGCGCTGGTGCATCGCCTGCGCCAGGGCGGCGCCGGCTATCCCGAAACGCTGCAGCCCGCCGCGCTGGACGAGGCCGACTTCGTGTCCGGCTTCACCCGCGAAGGTTTCATCGACGCCGTCGCCAAGACCAAGGCATACATCGCCGCCGGCGACGCCTTCCAGGTCGTGCTGTCGCAGCGCATGTCGGTGCCGTTCCAGGCGCGCCCGGTCGACGTCTACCGCGCGTTGCGCGCGTTGAACCCGTCGCCGTACATGTATTTCCTCGATGTCGGCGGCACCCAGGTCGTCGGCAGTTCGCCGGAGATCCTCGTGCGCCTCCAGGGCGACGCGGTCACCGTGCGGCCCATCGCCGGCACCCGCCCGCGCGGCGCGACCCCGGCCGAAGACCAGGCGCTGGAAGCCGAACTGCTGGCCGATCCCAAGGAACGCGCCGAGCATCTGATGCTGATCGACCTCGGCCGCAACGACGTCGGCCACGTGTCGGCGCCGGGTACGGTCGAGCTGGGCGAGCGCTTCGTCATCGAACGCTACAGCCACGTCATGCACATCGTCAGCGAAGTCACCGGCCGCCTGAAGGACGGGCTGAGCTACGCCGACGTGCTGCGCGCGACGTTCCCGGCCGGCACCGTCAGCGGCGCGCCGAAAGTGCGCGCGCTGGAGATCATCCGCAGCCTGGAACCCGTGAAGCGCAACGTCTATTCCGGCGCAGTCGGCTACATCGGCTGGCACGGCGACGCCGACACCGCGATCGCGATCCGCACCGCGGTGATCCAGGACGGCCGCCTCTACGTGCAGGCCGGCGCCGGCATCGTTTACGACTCGGATCCCGAAATGGAATGGGCCGAGACCATGAACAAGGGCCGTGCATTGTTCCGCGCCGTCGCGCAGGCGGCGAAGGGGCTGTGATGCGACACGCCGATCAATCTTTCCACGCCCGATCCGCCGGACTTTTCAAATGCTGTTGATGATCGATAACTACGACAGCTTCACCTGGAACCTCGTGCAGTACCTGCAGGCGCTGGGCGCCGAGGTGCGGGTGGAGCGCAACGACGCGTTGTCGGTCGATGCGATCGCGAAGCTCGCGCCCGAGCGCATCGTGATCTCGCCCGGCCCGTGTACGCCGAACGAGGCGGGCGTATCGCTGGAGATCATCGAACGTCTTGGCGCGACGACGCCGATCCTCGGCGTGTGCCTCGGTCATCAGGGTATCGGCCAGGCCTATGGCGGCAAGGTGATCCGCGCGCAGCGGATCATGCACGGCAAAACCTCGGCGATACGCCACGAAGGCCGCGGCGTGTTCGCCGGCCTGCCGGACGGGTACGAGGCCACGCGCTACCACTCTCTGGTCGTCGAGCAGTCGTCGCTGCCGGACTGCCTCGAAGTCACCGCGTGGACCGAGCACGACGACGGCAGCCGCGAAGAAATCATGGGCCTGCGCCATCGCACGCATCCGGTCGAAGGCGTGCAGTTCCATCCCGAGTCGATCCTGACCGAGCATGGGCATGCGCTGCTGCAGAATTTTCTGGAGAGGTGAGGCGTCGGCATCACGATCCCCGTCATTCCCGCGAAGGCGGGAATCCAGGAACGTCCGCTTCCAGGCCGACAATCCGGTCCCCCGCAAGCTGACCGAAGAAGTCACCGGGTGACCAGCCATTCGGCTGTCGAAAGCCCGCTTTCGCGGAAATGACGGAAAAGAAGCGACGCTTTTAACGAATTACGAATCACGAATCACGAATCACGAATCACGGTTTTCAACCGACGAACGTCCGGTCATCACGAATCACGAGTTCCCACATGCCCATCACCCCCCACGAAGCCCTGCAACGCACCATCGAACACCGCGAGATCTTCCGCGACGAGATGGTCGAGCTGATGCGCCAGATCATGCGCGGGGAGGTGTCGCCGCTGATGACCGCGGCGATCCTGTCCGGCCTGCGCGTCAAGAAGGAAACCGTCGACGAGATCGCCGGCGCGGCGCAGGTGATGCGCGAGTTTGCATTGCCGGTGCCGCTGGCCGATGCCGATCGCGTGCATCTCGTCGACATCGTCGGGACCGGCGGCGATGGCGCGCACACGTTCAACATCTCCACGGCCAGCATGTTCGTCGTCGCCGCGGCCGGTGCGAAGGTGGCCAAGCACGGCAACCGCAGCGTGTCGTCGAAGTCGGGCAGTGCGGACGTGCTCGAAGCGTTGGGCGCGCGGATCGATCTGCAGCCCGATGACGTGGCCGCATGCATCGCGCGCACCGGTATCGGCTTCATGTTCGCGCCGGTCCACCACCCCGCGATGAAGGCGGTCGCGCCGGTGCGCCGCGAGATGGGCGTGCGCACGATCTTCAATATTCTCGGCCCGCTGACCAATCCGGCCGGCGCGCCCAACATCCTGATGGGCGTGTTCCATCCCGACCTCGTCGGCATCCAGGTGCGCGTGCTGCGCGAACTCGGCGCCGAGCGCGCGCTGGTGGTCTGGGGCCGCGACGGCATGGACGAGATTTCGCTGGGCGCGGGCACGCTGGTCGGCGAGCTGCGCGATGGTGAGGTCCGCGAATACGAGATCCATCCCGAGGATTTCGGCATCTCGATGGCGGCCAGCCGCAACCTGCGGGTCGACGACGCCGGACACTCGCGGGTGCTGCTGCTCGAAGCGCTGGGCGGGCAGGCGGGACTGCCGCAGGACATCGTTGCGCTCAATGCGGGCGCGGCGCTGTACGTGGCCGGCGTGGCATCGACGATTGCCGAGGGCGTGGTCCTGGCGCGCGACACGATCCGCAGCGGCGCCGCCCGCGCCCGGCTGGATGCCTTCGTAGCGGCTACCGCGGACCTGCAGCCCTAGCCACGACTGCGAACCGTGTCGCAGTTTGGTAGATGAACAGTGGCGCCGTGCCGGCGCCGGGCCCATCGTGCCGGGTCGTCGTTTTCCTGCCGCGTGTATGCCGTATTCCGCATTGCCCCGTCCGCCGTATTTCGTGGCGATCGTCCGTTCGATGCGCAATGCACACGACGAACCCGGCTATCGCGACGCCAGCGCGCAGATGTTCGAGCAGGCGCGGCTGCAGCCCGGCTTCCTGGGCGTGCATTCGGTCCGCGACCCCGGCGGTGACGGCATCACGCTGAGCTACTGGAGCGACGAGGCTTCGATTCGCGCCTGGCGCGCCGACGACGCACACGGCGTGGTCCGCGAAACCGGGCGCCGGGACTGGTATGCGGGCTACACGCTGCAGATCGCCCGGGTCGACCGCGCCTACAGCTGGGACGCCGGCGACGGGTCGGCTGACGGAGCGGTCGACGGCGACTGATCCACAGCCGGCGTGCCGGCAGCGCCTGCGGTATCGTGAGCGGCCTTTTCGACCGGCGCCGACACGCCGGCCCATGGTGCCGATCTTGAACGACGTCCTGCAGCGCATCCTGGCGCGCAAACACGAAGAAGTCGCCGCGCGCCGCGCCGCGCATCCGCTTGCCGAGCTCGAGGCCCGCGCCGCCGATGCGTCACCGGTGCGGGCGTTCGCGCGCGCCATCGAGGCGAAGATCGCAGGCGGCGAGGCGGCGGTGATCGCCGAGGTCAAGAAGGCCAGTCCATCGAAGGGTGTGATCCGCGCGGATTTCCAGCCGGGCGAGATCGCCCGCAGCTACGAAGCCGGCGGGGCGGCCTGCCTGTCGGTGCTGACCGACATCGACTTCTTCCAGGGCGCGGACGCGTATCTGCAGCAGGCGCGCGCGGCGTGTTCGCTGCCGGTGCTGCGCAAGGATTTCGTCGTCGACCCCTATCAGGTGGTCGAGGCGCGCGCGCTGGGCGCGGACTGCATCCTGCTGATCGTCGCCGCGCTCGACGACCGCCAACTGGTGGAATTCGCGGGCCAGGCGATGTCGCTGGGCATGGACGTGCTGGTGGAAGTGCACGACATCGACGAGCTGGAGCGCGCGCTGCAGGTGCCGGCGCCGCTGCTGGGCATCAACAACCGCAGCCTGCGGTCGTTCGAGGTCTCGCTCGACACCACGCTCGACCTGCGCGATGCGGTGCCGCGCGACCGGCGTCTGGTGACCGAGAGCGGCATCCACACCGCCGCCGATGTCGCGCGGATGCGCGATGCGGGCGTCGACGCATTCCTGGTCGGCGAGGCCTTCATGCGCGAGCCGGATCCGGGCGCCGCCTTGCGGCGGCTGTTCGCCGCGCCTGTGGCGGCCGATGTCGACGGTGTGCAGGCCGAACCTGCGTCGCCAGCGCCGGCCGCGCCCGTCGAGCAGGCCGCCACGAGCCTGTCGTCCATCGCGATCGCCACGGCCACCGCCGCCGATGCCCGGTCGACGGAGACCGCGGCGCCCGAGGCCGACGGCTCGCCCGTCATGGCGCAGCTGCTCAGGCAGACGCCCGAGCCGGGCACGGAGAAGACCGTGGTCTTCGACTTCGACCACACCCTGTACGACGGCGACTCGGGCACGCACCTGTTCCGCTGGCTGATCCGTCGCAGTGCCTGGCGTACCGCGCTGGCCCTGCTGGCGACGCCGGTGCTCGGCCCGATGATCGCGTGCCTGCCCACCCGGCGTTACGGGATTTCCGGTTTCGTGTGGATCGGCACCGTGGGTCTGCACAGCCGCGGCGTGCTGGACACGCTGATCGACCAGTACGTCGAACTGCACGCCGACGAGATCCGCCCGCGGCTGTTGCCGGTGGCGCTCGATGTGCTGCACGCGCATCGCGAGGCCGGCGACCGCGTCGTCATCGCCACCGGCGCGCCGCCCGAGCTTGCACGCGCAATCCTCGCCTTCGTCGCGCACGAGGCCGTGCCGGTGATCGGCACCGCGGTCGGCCCGAAGTTCGGTGCCGTCGTCGCTACGCGGCACTGCCACGCCGAAGAAAAGATGCGCATGCTGCGCGAGCGCGGCTACGGTGCGATCGACATCGCGTATTCGGATTCCTCCGCCGACCTGCCGCTGCTCAAGGCTGCGAAGGCGCCGGTGGTGGTCAATCCCAAGGCCGGCACCGTCGACATGTTCCGGCGCGCGCTGCCGCCGGGCACGCCGATCCTCAACTGGGGCTGCGCGGATCGCGCGGGCGAGCCGGTCGCCTCAGCCCAGTAGCGAGCGACCGATCTGGTAGAGGCTGATCGCCATCACCAGCAGGCCCACCGCCAGCAGCACCCAGCGCTCGCGCACGTGGCGCACGAACAGCGCCGCCAGCGGCGCGGCGATCATGCCGCCGACCAGCAGCCCCAGGATCACGTCCAGGTGCTGCAGGCCCATCGTCAGGAAGAAGGTCACCGAGATCGCCAGCGTGACCAGGAACTCGGCCGCGTTGACGGTGCCGATGGTCGTGCGCGCGGTGCCGCCGCGCGCGAGCAGGGTCGAGGTCGCCACCGGTCCCCAGCCGCCACCGCCGGTGGCGTCGAGCAGGCCGGCGAAGAAGCCCAGGACCGGCACCCGCTGGACCTCGCGTTTCGGCCGCAGCCGTCCGGCCGCGCGCAGCAGGATCACCACCGACAGCACCAGCAGATAGGCGTAGATGAAGGGGCGCGCCACGTCGCCCGGCAGCCGCGTCAGCACATAGGCACCGATGACGCCGCCGACCACACCGGGAATCGCGAGTCGCAGGAACAGTCGCCGATCGACATTGCGCATCGCCAGATGCGACACGCCCGATGCGCCGGTCGTGAACACCTCGGCCGTATGCACGCTGGCGCTGACCGCCGCCGGCGGCACGCCCATGCTCAGCAGGACCGACGACGACACCAGGCCGAAGGCCATGCCCAGCGCGCCGTCGATCAGCTGCGCGGCCAGACCGACCATCACGAAGAACAGGAATTGATCGCCGAGTTCCATGCTGCGCTCCGCTGGATGCAGCGAGTCTGGCGTCGCCGCGTGAGTGCGGCGTGGCGGCGTGCGTCAGGCGTCGCCGAGGCGCTTGATGAAACGCAGGGTGCCGTCCGAGAACCCGCAGGCCTTGTAGAACGCGTGCGCGTCGGCGCGCTGCGAGCCGCTGCTCAGTTCCAGGCGCGCGGCGCCGCCGAAGCGGGCGCGGCGTTCGGCCTCCTTCAGCAGCTGGCGTCCGAGGCCATGGCCCTGGGCGTCGCCGGTGACCACGAGTGCGGTGATGCGGCAGGTGGTCGTGCCCAGGGGCAGGTAATACATGAAGTCCAGCGCGACCAGGCCGCAGACGCGTCCCGAGCTGCGCGCGAGCACCAGCGCCTGGCGGTCGTTCGCGGTGACCGAGCGGATGCGCTCGCGCGCCTCGTGTTCGGTGCAGGGATAGCCCAGTTCCGACAGCAGGGCTGCGACGTCGTCGGCGTCGATCACCGATGCGCTGCGCAGGTCGGCGTCGGGCAGATCGCCGCGTGGCGCGAAGTGGCCCAGGCTCATCGCAGCTGCGCCTAGCGCGTGCCGAACAGGACGACGGTCTTGCCGCGCGCCGAGAGCTTGCCGTCGGCCTGCAGCTTCTTGAGCACGCGGCCGGCCATCTCGCGCGAGCAACCCACGAGGCGCGCCAGCTCCTGACGGGAAATGCGCAGTTGCGTGCCCTGCGGATGGGTCATCGCTTCCGGCTCGCGGGTCAGGTCGTGCAGGGTGCGGGTGATGCGGTCGGTCACGTCGAGGAACGCGAGACGTCCGGCCTTGCGGCTGGTGTCGAGCAGACGCCGCGACAGCTGCGCACCGATCGCATACATGATCGAGGTCGCATCGTTGGCCAGCGAGCCTTCGAACAGCTGATACAGGCGCTCGTAGCTGATCTCGGCCAGCTCGCACTGGGTGCGCGTGCGCAGGATCACTTCGCGCACGTCGGATTCGATGAACAGCCCCATCTCGCCGACCATCTCGCCCGGACCGAAGTAGCCGAGGATCAGTTCGCGGCCGTCGTCTTCCTCGGTGATGATGCTGACCGAGCCGGTGACCACGTAATACAGCGTCCCCGCCGGATCACCCGGCCGGAAGATATCGCTGCGCGGCGGATAGCGGCGGCGATGGCAATGGGCGAGGAACCGTTCAAGGGCGGCGGCCGACGGCAACATGGGATGTGGCGGTCGGGCAGGGGAGCTGATCAGGGCCACGGGCGTCGGGGTCATGGGGCCATCGGCACAGAGAATGCCGAAGAGTAGGCGCTCAGGGCCCCCGGGGGCAAACCGTGATGGCGGTAAGGTCGCGGGCGAAGGACGGTTTGCCGCATAATCCCGCTTTCGCCCAACCCCCGAGGGTCGACCGCTGTGGTCAAACCGCTCCCGCGCCTCAAGCTCCAGGGTTTCAACAACCTGACCAAGGCTCTGTCGTTCAACATCTACGACGTCTGCTACGCCTCGTCCGAGGACGAGCGGCAGCGCTACATCGCGTACATCGACGAGGTCTACAACGCCGACAGGCTGACGCAGATCCTCAGCGATGTGGCCGAGATCATCGGCGCGAACATCCTCAACGTCGCGCGCCAGGACTACGAGCCGCAGGGCGCGTCGGTGACCATCCTCATCTCCGAGGAGCCGGTGATCGACCGCAAGGACGCCAAGGGCGTGATTTCCGACGCCGTGGTCGCGCACCTCGACAAGTCGCACATCACGGTGCACACGTACCCGGAGACGCATCCGGACAACGGCATCGCGACCTTCCGCGCCGACATCGACGTCGCCACCTGCGGCGTGATCTCGCCGCTGAAGGCGCTGAACTACCTGATCGAGAGCCTCGAGTCGGACATCGTGGTGATGGACTACCGCGTGCGCGGCTTCACCCGCGACGTGAAGGGCCGCAAGCACTACATCGACCACAAGATCAACTCGATCCAGGATTACCTAGCCAAGAACATCAAGTCGCGTTACGACGCGCTCGATGTGAACGTCTACCAGGAAAACATCTTCCACACGAAGATGCATCTGAAGGATTTCGACCTCGACCAGTACCTGTTCGAAGAGAAGGCGCGCAATCTCTCTTTCAAGGACCGGATGAAGATCGAGGCGCGGCTCAAGCGCGAGATCGAGGAGCTGTATCACGGCCGGAACCTCGTCGACTGACGGGGGCCCGTGATCGGTGATTCGGGTCAGCGGATCGCCTGACAGGAACGGCCTCGCGAATGCGGGGCCGTTTCCGTTTGAGGGCGCGAGGTCGGACGCGTGCGGCGTGTCTGGGCAGTTCGTATCTGCTCTGTCGAATCACGAATCACGAATCACCAATCACGGGCGGTAGCGCCCGCGCTACAGCCTATACGCCACCGTCTTCATGACGTCCGATGCGCGGGCCATCAGCGTCGGCACCGGCCAGGGCAGGACGCGCGCGCCGGCCTGTTCGGCATGGGCGGCGTGGCGGGCTTCGTCGTCCTTCATCTGCCGCAGGATGTCGCGGCTGCGCTGGTCGGCGGCCGGCAGCGTTTCCAGGTGTTCGTCCAGGTGCGCCTCGACCTGGCGTTCGGTCTCGACCACGAAGCCGAGGTTCCAGCCGTCGCCGCGCAGGCCGGCCAGCACGCCGAGCGCGTAGCTGCCGCCGTACCACAGGGGGTTGAACAGGCTGGGCCGGCTGTCGAGCTCGTGCAACCGGTCGGCGCACCAGGCCAGGTGGTCGGTTTCCTCCTGCGCGGCCTCGAGCAGGTGGGCGCGGGTGGCGTCCTCGCGGGCGACAGCCGCCTGGCCGAAGTACAGGCCCTGGGCGCAGACCTCGCCGACATGGTTGATGCGCATGAGCCCGGCCGCATGGCGCCGCTCCGCATCGTCGAGGACCACATCCGGCGTGTCGGCGGCGGGATTGGGGCGCGTCGCGGGCGGATTGCCGAACACGGTGTCGAGCGCGCGCTGGGTTTCCACCAGCAGCTGGTCGAAAGGGGTCAGGCGGGAGCGGGGGAGGGCCATCGGCTCGGGTGTCCTGCGGTTCGAAGCGGGTGCGACGTGACGTATCATTCTCGGGCCTGGCCTGTACACGCGCCAGCAGCGCGGGCGGTTCCACCCGCCGGCTTGCACGGAATCGGGTGCGCGGCTATCATTCCGCTTCTGTGTTGCACGCTTTAACAACGCGAGGCGACGTTCCGCCGGCCACCGGCGCAACCAGCCCGACCAGTCACCCATCGAGTATTTCCATGAAGACCTTTATTGCCAAGAACGAGACCGTCCAGCGCGACTGGTATCTCGTCGACGCCACCGACAAGACGCTGGGCCGCCTGAGCGCGGAAATCGCCCACCGCCTGCGCGGCAAGCACAAGCCCGTCTACACCCCGCACGTCGATACCGGCGACTACATCGTTGTGGTCAACGCCGAGAAGATCGCCGTCACCGGCAAGAAGCTGACGGACAAGCTGTATCACCGCTTCACGGGCTACATCGGCAATCTGAAGACCGAATCCCTGGGCCAGGCGCTTGAGCGCCACCCGGAGCGCGTGATCGAGATTGCCGTCAAGGGCATGCTGCCGAAGAACACCCTCGGCCGCGCCATGTACCGCAAGCTCAAGGTCTACAAGGGTGCCGAACACCCGCACGCCGCACAGCAGCCGCAGCCCCTGGAACTCTAAGTCATGGCAATCACCCAGAATTACGGCACCGGCCGTCGCAAGTCCTCCGTCGCTCGCGTGTTCCTGCGCAAGGGCAGCGGCAACATCACCGTCAACGACCGTCCGCTGGACGAGTTCTTCGGCCGTGAGACCGCGCGCATGATCGTGCGCCAGCCGCTCGAGCTGACCCAGAACACCGAAACGTTCGACATCCTGGTGACCACCACCGGTGGCGGCACGACCGGCCAGGCCGGTGCGATCCGCCTCGGCATTTCGCGCGCGCTGGTCGAATACGACGAGACGCTGAAGGTCGAGCTGCGCAAGGCGGGCTTCATGACCCGTGACGCACGCGAAGTCGAGCGCAAGAAGGTCGGCCTGCACAAGGCGCGTCGCGCCACGCAGTTCTCGAAGCGCTAATCGTGGTTTGCGGTGCCGCGCGACATGCGTGGCATCGTTGGCGCCGAAGCTTGCGAACAATCGCGGTTTCGGCGTTAGAATACGCACCATAGCCCCGTCGCCAAGCGGTAAGGCACCTGACTCTGACTCAGGCATTCGGAGGTTCGAATCCTTCCGGGGCTGCCATCTACACGAAGAAACCCGCCTCACGGCGGGTTTTTTCGTTTCTGTCTGTTTCATGCGAACGCATGCAGTGATGCGCGTCGGTCGGCCTGCGGATTTAGAATCCGCCGATGAACGCTTATCCTCCGCCGTATTCTTCCGTCTCGCAGGTCGCCGACGATCTGCGTATCCGCGGCGACGCCGTCGTCGCACCGCAGGATCTCGCGGCCTTGTGCGGTGTCGCAGTCGCCGACCTCGACACGTTGCGCGGCAGCTGGGACGACCTGCCCGAAGACGGCTATCTCAGGGACGGCGGCCGCTACCGCCGGCGCCGGCATTCGTGCTTCGTGCAGGACGGCGACGCCTTGCAGCAGGTGCCGCATCGCGCGCACTGGCAGTCCGAGGACTACAACGCGCTGCATGGGGGCATGCACCGCTGGTTCGAGCCGCTGCGCGAGGACGTCGTCGCGCAGCCGGTCTGGACGCAGTTGCTGGTCGGTCTCGGCCACGTGTTCTCGCAGGTGCAGGCGCGCGCGCCCTGGCATGTCGAAGCGCACCAGTTCCGCATCGACACCACCGACGGCATCGGCCGGCCCACACCCGAGGGCGCGCATCGCGACGGCGTCGATTTCGTCGCCGTGCTGCTGGTCGGGCGACACGGCATCAAGGGCGGCGAGACGCGCGTGTTCGAGGCCGACGGGCCGACCGGTCAGCGGTTCACGCTGACCGCGCCCTGGTCGCTGCTGCTGCTCGACGACGCCCGCGTGATCCACGAGTCCACCCCGATCCAGCCGGTCCATGCCAGCGGTCACCGTGACACGCTGGTGCTGACCTACCGCAGCGGCGCCTTCCAGGGCGAGGACTGAGCGCGGCCTGCGGACCATGCAAGCTGTTGGTTACAATCGCAACGAATAGCAGACGCCACGGAGTTGCCAATGAAGCTGGGTTCACTGAAGGAAGGCGGCCGCGACGGCAGCCTGATCGTCGTGTCGCGCGACCTGGGCACCGCGGTGCGGGCCACCGGGATCGCCGCCACGCTGCAGCAGGCGCTCGACGACTGGTCCAACGCCGCGCCGCGCCTCAATGCGCTGTACGAATCGCTCAATGCGGGCGACGCCGACGGCGTGTTCGACCTCGACGTGGCCAAGCTGGCAGCGCCGCTGCCGCGCGCCTACGAGTTCGTCGACGGCAGCGCCTATCTGCCCCACGTCGAGCGCGTGCGCCGCGCGCGCGGTGCCGAGGTGCCCGAGAGCTTCTACACCGACCCGCTGATGTACCAGGCGACGGGCGCCGGCTTCTACGGCCCGCGCGATACGGTCAAGGTGGTCAGCGAGGACTACGGCATCGATCTGGAAGCCGAGATCGTCGTGATCACTGACGACGTACCGATGGCGGCGACGCCCGAGCAGGCGGCCGGGCACATCCAGCTCGTCGGGCTGGTCAACGACGTCTCGCTGCGGAACCTGATCCCGGGCGAGCTCGCCAAGGGCTTCGGCTTCCTGCAGTCCAAGCCGCGCTCCGCGCTCAGCCCGGTGTTCGTGACGCCGGACGAACTGGGCGATGCCTGGCAGGACAACAAGCTGCACCGTCCGCTGCTGACCCACATCAACGGCGAATGGTTCGGCGCGCCCGAAGCCGGCGTCGACATGCAGTTCGACTTCGCCCAGCTGGTCGCGCACGCAGCGAAAACGCGTCCGCTCGCGGCCGGCACGATCGTCGGTTCCGGCACGATCGCCAACGCGGACACGTCCAAGGGTGCCTCGTGTTTCGCCGAGAAGCGCACCGTCGAAACCCTCGAGCACGGCGCGCCGACGACGCCTTTCATGTCGTTCGGCGACACGGTGCGGATCGAGATGCTCGATGCCGAAGGCCGCAGCATCTTCGGCGCGATCGAGCAGGTGATCGAACGCCAGGCGCGTCCGGAGTAAGCGCGATGTCCGACGCGCTGGTGCTGCACACCTACTGGCGTTCCAGCGCGGCCTATCGCGTGCGGATCGCGCTGCATCTCAAGGGGCTCGCGTTCGACAGCGTGCCGGTGCATCTGGTGGAGGACGGCGGCGCGCAGCGGACGCCCGCGTTCGCGGCGCGCAATCCACAGCAGCTGGTGCCGACACTGCAGCACGGCGATGTCGTGCTGACCCAGTCGCTGGCGATCATCGAGTATCTGGAAGACGTGTGGGCGGCAACGCCACTGCTGCCGCGCGAGGCGATCGCCCGGCAGCGCGCGCGGGCGCTGGCGCAGCTGGTGGCCTGCGATATCCATCCGCTCGGCAATCTGCGTGTGCTGCAGTTTCTCGAACGCGAGTGGCAGCTGGATCAGCCCGCACGCATGCGCTGGATCAAGCGCTGGGTGGGCGATGGTCTGGCCGCGTTCGAGGCCCTGCTCGCGCAGTGGCCGCAGACGGGCGGGTTCTGCGTCGGCGATGCGCCGACGATCGCCGATTGCGCGCTGGTGCCGCAGCTCTACAACGCGCGTCGTTTCGACATCGATCTCACGCCCTACCCACGGCTGCGCGCGATCGAAGCCGCCTGCCTGGCGCTGCCCGCATTCGACGCGGCGCGTCCCGAAACGCAGCCAGACGCGCCCTGAGGCGCGTCTGGCCCTTGGCGTTTCAGCCGTTCTGGTCTGCGAACACGTCCGCGTAGGGGTCGTGGGCGCCCATGCCGCCTTCCGACAGGCGGAACTTGAGGTCCAGCCCGTCGCGTGAATCGGCGGCGCGCAGCGCGGTCTCGCGCTCGACCCGGCCTTCCTTGTGCAGCCGGAACAGGCACTGGTCGAAGCTCTCCATGCCTTCCTCCAGCGATTCCTCCATCGCCTGCTTGATCTCGTGCACCTGGCCGCGGCGCAGCAGGTCGCGGATCATCGGTGTGTTGAGCAGCACCTCGGTCGCCGGCAGACGACGGCCGTCGACGCCCTGCACCAGGCGCTGCGACACGACCGCACGCAGGTTCAGCGCGAGATTCATCAGGACGTTCTTGTGCGCGGCCTCGGGGAAGAAGTTGAGGATGCGCTCGATCGTCTGGTCGGCGTTGTTGGAGTGCAGCGTCGCCAGGCAGATGTGACCGGTTTCGGCGAATGAGATCGCCGCTTCCATCGTGGTCGCATCGAGGATTTCGCCGATCAGGATCACGTCGGGCGCTTCGCGCATCGCGTTCTTCAGCGCGTTGTGGAAGGTCTGCGTGTCCAGGCCGACCTCGCGCTGGTTGACCAGCGAGCGCTTGTGGCGATGCAGGTATTCGATCGGATCCTCGATGGTGAGGATGTGGCCCGACGTGCTCGCATTGCGGTGGTCGATCATCGAGGCCAACGTCGTGGACTTGCCCGAACCGGTCGAGCCGACGATCAGCACCAGCCCGCGCGGGGCCATGATGATGTCCTTGAGCACCTGCGGCAGCTGCAGTTCCTCGATGCTGGGAATGTTGCTGCGGATCGCACGCACCACCATGCCCGCTTCGCCGCGCTGGCGGAACACGTTGATGCGGAAGCGGCCCGCGTCCTGCAGCGAGTAGGCCATGTTCATTTCCATGTCCCGCTCGAACTGCTGGATCTGGCTCTCATCCATCAGCGAGTACGCGATCTTCTTCACCATCCCCGGCGGCAAGCCGGTGCTCCCCAGCGGGTAAAGCCGTCCCTCGACCTTGATGTAGACCGGCGCGCCCGTGCTCAGGAACATGTCGGACGCATTTTTCTCGGTCATCAGCTTCAGGAAATAGCCGATATCCATGTACGAATCCCCAATATCGCCCAGGCCACGTTGCGTATCCCGGTGCGGCTGACCACAATGCCCCGGGTTAAAGTCCGGAACACGATGCCTCGATGAATACAAGCTTCGCATACATCCGGCCGCTGCTGCAGGCATCGACGCTGGCTTTCGTACTCGCGCTGACCGCCTGCGCCAGTACGCCGCCGCCGACCGAAGAACTGGCGGCCGCCCGCCTGTCCGTCGCCCGCGCCGGCGATGCCGATGCCGACCAGTACGCGCCCACCGATATCGCGCAGGCACGTCGCGCACTCGAGCAGGCGCAGTCCGCGATGGGCAGCCAGCGCGAGTCCGAAGCGCGCACGCTGGCCCTGTCGGCGAGCGCACTGGCCGACCTGGCGCACGCACGTGCGTTGCAGGCCGCGACTGAATCCGAACTGGCCGCACGTCGCGCCGAGATCACGACCCTGCGCCAGCGGCTGCAGACGGAGAACTGATGACCATGCGTCTGTCGATGTTGCTGATCGCATCCCTGCTGGCCGTTCCGGCCGTCCACGCCCAGTCCGACACGGCCAGCGATGCCGCCGGACTGCAGCAGCGGCTGCAGGCGATCGATGCTGATTCGTCCACCGCAGGTGCCGCCGCCTATGAGCGCCTGCAGGCGCGTCAGGCGCTGCAGGCCCTGACCACTGCGCGCAGCAGCCAGCGTGCCTCCGCGCTGCAGATCGCGCAGTGGCGCGTCGAAACCGCCGAGATCGCGGCCGGCACCGAGCGCAGCCGGCGTGAACTGGGCGAACTGGAACGCCAGCGAAGCCAACTGCTGGTCGAAGCGAGTCGGCAGGATGCGGTGCGCGCGCGTCAGGAAGCCGAGCGCCTGCGGATCCAGGCCCAGATCCAGGCCGAGGAAGCCGCGCGCCTGCGTCTGGCGGCCGAGGAAGAGGGCGCAGCCCGCCAGCAGGCCGAGACGGTGCTGCAGGGCGTGGCCAGTGGCGAAGCCGCCAAGTTGCGCGCCGCACGCCAGCGCGAGGCCGAGCTGAAGCGTCGCGAAGCCGAGCTGATGCGAAGCCTCGAACCCTGAACGCCGCGGGCTGCGCGATCCGGCAGCCTGAATCCATATGGAATCAATCGCTTGCGCGTGTTTGGCCAGGCGCGCCGCGTGGTTGCGCGATTCACGGCCTGCGCTGGCGTGAAGCGGTCGGGCTGACTGCGCGGCTCGATCGTCAGCGGGCCGATCGACCCTTGCCGGCTCGAAACGGGGGGAGTAGGGTCGATCTCCCGGGTGGCAACGTTTCCAGTCCGCCACCTGGTCAACGAGCCAGGCCGATGACCGAGATGATCCCCCACGAGGTCCCCGATCCCCGCGTTCCGCGCGGTGATGGCGTCCTGACCGGATCGTCCGCTGCCTCGTTCTGGATGTCGCCCCCGCAACGCCCCTGCCGTCCCCGGCTGGGGCGTTCGCATTTCCGTCAGGAGGATTTCATGTTCGAAGCGCACTCGCAGACAGAACTCGAAGAGCTCATGAAGGACAACGTCGAGTTCCGGCAGCTGTTCTATCGCCACAAGGAGCTCGACAAGAAGGTGCTCAACGCCGAGCTCGGCGTGTTGCCGGTGAACGAAACCACGCTCTCACAGATGAAGCGCGAGAAGCTGCAAGCCAAGGATCGCCTGACCTCGATGTACGACGCGCTGCAGCACTAGTTCCCACAGTCGCGGGCGGTGGCGGTCATCCTCGTCGACCGTCATCGCCCGCGGGTGTCTTGATCGGGCATGGGCGCTGCGCCCGTGCCGTGGCGATGCGATAATCCCGGACTGTTTTCCCCGCAGGACCCGGATCCCCATGCCGATCGCCGACTCCGTTCTCGATCTCATCGCCGACACGCCCATCGTCAAGGCCCGCAGCCTCGACACCGGCGTGTGCGAGCTCTACTTCAAGCTCGAGAACCAGAATCCCGGCGGGTCGATCAAGGACCGCATCGGCCTGAGCATGATCACCGCCGCCGAGGCGCGCGGCGACATCCAGCCCGGTGCCACGCTGGTCGAGGGCACCGCCGGCAATACCGGCATCGGTCTGGCGCTGGTGGCCCAGCAGAAGGGCTACAAGCTGATCCTCGTCGTGCCCGACAAGATGAGCCGGGAGAAGATCTTCAATCTCAAGGCGATGGGCGCCGAGGTCGTGCTGACCCGCTCCGACGTCGCCAAGGGCCATCCGGAGTACTACCAGGATCTGGCCGAGCGCATCGCGCGCGAGACCCCGGGCGCCTACTTCATCAACCAGTTCGGCAACCCGGACAATCCCGCGGCGCACGAACACGGCACCGGTCCCGAAATCCTGCGGCAGATGGCCGAGGTCGGCGGCGTGGACGCCGTGGTCTTCGGCTGCGGCAGCTCGGGCACGATGACCGGTCTGTCGCGCTGCTTCGCGGTGCATGCGCCGGATGTGGAAATGGTGCTGGCCGATCCGGTCGGCTCGATCCTGGCCGAGTACATCAACGACGGCGTGCTCAACGACAAGTCGGGCAGCTGGATGGTGGAGGGCATCGGCGAGGATTTCCTGCCGGGCATTTCCGACTTTTCGCGCGTCAAGCAGGCTTACGCGATCAGCGACCAGGAGAGCTTCCTGGCTGCGCGCCAGCTGCTGCAGGCCGAGGGCATTCTCGGCGGCTCGTCGACCGGCACGCTGCTGGCCGCCGCGCTGAAGTACTGCAAGGCGCAGACCACACCGAAGAAGGTGCTGGTGTTCGTCTGCGATACCGGCAACAAATACCTGAGCAAGCTCTACAACGACTACTGGATGCTCGACAACGGCTTCCTGGAGCGCGAGCAGCACGGCGATCTGCGCGACCTGATCCTGCGCCCGTACTCGCGCCGCGACACCGTGGTGCTGGCACCAACCGACCTGCTGGTCACCGCCTACCAGCGGATGAAGCTGTACGAGATCTCGCAGCTGCCGGTCATGGACGGCGACCGCATCGTCGGCATCCTCGACGAGAGCGACGTGCTGCTGCACGTCTACGGCGACGAAGCGCGCTTCCGCGAGCCGGTGTCGTCGGCGATGGTCAGCAAGCTCGACTTCCTCGACGTCAAATCCCCGGTCGAGGCCCTGCTGCCGGTCTTCGACCGTGGCCAGGTGGCGATCGTCACCGATGGCGACCGGTTCCTCGGCCTGATCACCCGCATCGACCTCTTGAACTACCTGCGCCGCCGCGTGCAGTAAGCGCGCGACGCCGCCGTCGCCGGCCGAACCTTGCGTTCAGTCCAGGCGACTAGAATCCCCCGTCTTTCCAGGAAGCGTCCATGTCCCGTTCCACGCCCGAGCGCCCCGATTCGAGTGGCTTTGCGCTCGCCACCTTGGCGATCCACGCCGGCCAGTCGCCCGATCCGTCGACCGGGGCCGTGATGCCGCCGATCTATGCGACCTCGACTTACGCCCAGTCCAGCCCGGGCGAGCACCAGGGCTTCGAGTATTCGCGTACGCACAATCCGACGCGCTTCGCCTACGAGCGCTGCGTGGCGGGCCTGGAAGGCGGCACGCGCGGTTTCGCGTTCGCCTCGGGCATGGCCGCGACCGCGACCCTGCTGGAACTGCTCGACAGCGGCGACCACGTCATCGCGATGGATGACCTGTACGGCGGCAGCTACCGCCTGTTCGAACGCGTGCGCACCCGCAGCGCCGGTCTGTCCTTCAGCTACGTCGACATGACCGATCCGTCGGCGTTCGAGGCCGCGATCACCGACAAGACGAAGCTGGTCTGGATCGAAACGCCGACCAACCCGATGCTCAAGCTGGTCGACATCCGCGCGATCGCGGACTTGGCGCACAAGCGCGGCCTGATCGTCGTCGTCGACAACACCTTCGCCTCGCCGATCCTGCAGCGCCCGATCGAACACGGCGCCGACATCGTCATGCACTCGGCCACCAAATACCTCAACGGCCACTCCGACATGGTCGGCGGCATGCTGGTGGTCGGCGACAACGCCGAACTCGCCGAGCAGCTGGCGTTTTTGCAGAACTCCGCCGGCGCGGTGCAGGGGCCGTTCGACAGCTTCCTCGCGCTGCGCGGCCTCAAGACGCTGCACCTGCGCATGCAGGCCCATTGCGAGAACGCGCAGGCGCTGGCCGAGTTCCTCGATGGTCACGACGCGGTCGAGCAGGTGATCTATCCGGGGCTCGCCTCGCATCCGCAGCACGCGCTCGCCAAGCGCCAGATGGACGGTTTCGGCGGCATCATTTCGGTCCGCATCAAAGGCGGTTTCGAGGCCGCGAAGCGATTCTGCGAACGCACCGAACTGTTCACCCTCGCGGAGTCGCTCGGCGGCGTGGAAAGCTTGGTCAACCATCCGGCGGTGATGACGCATGCGTCGGTGCCGGCAGAACGGCGTGCCGAGCTGGGCATGCATGATGATCTGGTGCGGTTGAGTGTGGGGGTGGAGGGTGTCGAAGATCTCAGGGATGACCTAGTGAATTCGTTGAAACCTCGCTAGCGGTCGCCCTGGGACTGAAATGGATCGAAATACGTTTGAAGCAGGTGCAATCGCTGGATCCGGTGTTTCTGCGAAGAACTGCCGGAGACCAGGGAGGCGGTCGATATAAAAGCAGTCGATGAGTTAGAGGCGATCATGTTCGTTGGCCTATGTCGTCTTGGAAGCTGGGGGCATTTGTCGGCGGGTTCCAATGCGTGATTTGGTTCGATCCCAGAGGTTGGAGGTCGCGGTATTTGGCGCCTCTGTATGTGTTGGCTCCCGCTCGCGCGTTTGGTTTTAAACGAGGCTCATAGATTGAAATCGCTCAGGTCAAACAGTTGGTTCCTGCTTCGACAGCTCGCTGTCAGGGATTTGGAGTCAAAGCACAAGGGGACTTTTGGTGGCGTGTTCTGGCTGGTCGCCCAGCCGTTGCTCATGCTGGCGATTTACACACTCGTGTTCGGCCTGATTTTTCAGCCGCGCTGGAAAGGGATCGAGTCGATCTGGGATTATGCACTGATTCTTTTTCTGGGAAAGATTGTCTACATCTACGTGCTTGAATCAGTTGGCCGAGCGCCCTCGGTGATCGTTGCGCATACGTCGTATGCCAAGCGCACCCAGTTCCCACTGGAGTTGTTGCCGTACATGACGCAGGCGACGGCAGTTATCGGGGTTGTGATTTCACTAGCTGTGTGGCTCTTCTTCTACGTGCTGATCCATCGGGGAATGCCTGCTGCGCAAGGCCTGCTGATCCCAATCCTGTATCTTCCCTTGTGCCTGTCGTCTCTCGGGGTGAGTTTCCTGTTGGCATCCTTGGGGACGTATTTTCGCGATGTGGGTCAGATCGTCCAACCTGTGCTCTTCTCGATGATGTTCCTGTCGCCCGTTTTCTATCCCATCGCGCAATCCCCACGGTTGATGCAGCCCTGGCTCAAGCTCAATCCGATGAGCCAAGTGATCGAGCAGTCGAGATCAATCCTGTATTTCGATACGCCGGTAGATTGGCAGTGGTGGGCTAGCCAGATGCTATTGGGTGGCGTACTGCTCGGGGTGGGCTGGTTATGGTTCCGCCGCACCAAATCCGGGTTCGCGGAGGTTCTATGACAAGTGTCATCCAGTGCGCCAACCTCGGGAAAGCGTTTCCCATGGGGAAGCGTCAGCCTGCTGAAGTGCTGAAGCACGAGTTGCTCGGCGGAGGCACGAAGTACGCGCAGACTTTCTGGGCGCTTCGGCATTGCGATCTCACGGTGCGCGAGGGGGAGGCTGTCGGGATCATCGGTCAGAACGGCAGCGGGAAAAGTACGCTTCTGCAGATGATTGCGGGCGTCTACCCGCCTTCCGAAGGCAGTCTGCAGGTCCATGGCAAGATCGCCGCGCTTCTGGAGCTGGGCTCGGGATTCGACCCGGAATACACGGGGCGGCAAAATGTCTTCATGTCCGGCGCCGTGCTGGGTCTCTCCAAACAGGAAATCGAGGCGCGTTTCGATGACATCGCTGCGTTTGCAGATATTGGCGATTTCATCAATCAGCAGGTCAGAACCTACTCAAGCGGGATGTTTGTCCGATTGGCATTTTCCGTAGCGATTCACGCGGACGCCCGGATTCTGATCGTCGACGAAGCTCTCGCGGTAGGGGATGCGCGCTTTGCTGCCAAGTGCATGCGCCGGATATCGAAGCTGCGGGAAGATGGCGTAACGCTGCTTTTTGTCAGTCACGATGTGTCCGCTGTTCGTGCCTTGTGTGATCACGCAATGTGGTTGCATGGAGGGATGACGAGAGAATTTGGTGACGTGCCTGACGTCACCGCTCGGTACTCCGAGTACCTGTTCGCGGATGAAACGAGCGACGGTGAGACGCCTGCCCAGGCCGCGAGTGGCGGTCCCGGGGACACCGGTTCCCTTGTGGGGCAGGTTCATCCAGCTGAGGGCCCGTCAACCGAGGAAGTGGTGCACGCGGAGAAGGATGCGGAAAAGCTTCTGAGGTCAGGGATTTTGAACCATTGGGGGACGCGTCTCGGTTGCGTCACCGGCTTCCGTATCGAGGGTGCCAAGGGCCTGGATCGTGTGTTCGAGTACGGTGAGGACCTCCACGTATCCGTAGAGTTGGACATCCCCGATGGTATAGATAATGCAGGCTTGAGCGTCGCGTTCGCGATCAAGGATCTTCGCGGTGCGGATCTGCTTGTCTGTGCGACGGCTCTCGAGGATCCGGGCCTGTTTGTGGGCCAGTCCGGCCGGACTATCGTGAAATTCCGATTCAAGAATCTTCTGACTGAAGGGAAATACTATTTTGCCGTCGCGGTCGAGGACCGATCGGAGCCGGCAATTCATTACTTCGAGTACATCGAAGGCGTCGAATATTTCGCCTCGCTATCCTCAGGGGCGCGTTTCGGCGTTTTTAACGTACCCGTCAGCGTGGAGTTGGGAGAATAGAATGAGTGGTGAGATGAATAGCCGCGAATACTGGGATGGCCGGTTTTCGGGTGATTGGAAGAGTGCGCAGGGCCCGTTCCAGACCGAAATGTTCGCGCGCGTCGCATTGCGCGCGCTGCCGCGATGGCTTCGTGACGACATCCGCCGAAGTGCGCTTTCGATTCTAGATGTCGGTTGCGCCGAGGGCGAGGCGGTCAATCTTCTGGCCCAGGAACTTGGTGTTTCCGATGTGTGTGGATGCGATTTCTCACAGGTCGCAATTGACAGCGCAAAGCAGAAGTTTCCGGGTTACGAGTTCTTTTGCCAGGACGCGACCGCGATGTCGCGGTCGTTCAATGTCGTGTTCTGTTCGAATGTCGTGGAACACTTCCAGGAGCCGATGGCGCTTGTAGGGCGCCTTTCCGACGTTGCATCCGACCACGTGATAGTGCAAGTCCCGATCTGGGAGATGCAAAGGCACGAAGAACATGAGTCCACGTTCCTGCTGTCTTCTTTCCCCGCGATTCTGGGGGACGGAAAGGTCATCAGCGCGTTCGATGTGGTCAACACTGCGGCTTATCCGGTGGCGTTCTGGAATGGTTGGCAGGCGATCGTCGTCTATAGCGCTCCCGAGGCAATTGCGCGTTGCGGCCTTACCGCGGCTGACATGGTAGAAGGGTTAAGCCTGCGCAGCCTTCCGTTCAGCGACCTGCAGCAGGTGACACAGGTCGATCCTAGCGTTGCGCGCCAAAGCGGTTCTGCGCCTGATCGCGGTGTCGCAGATGCGGCCATTCTGACCAGCCTCGAACGCAGTGACTCACGCCGTGAGCAGATCGGCTGGGCGGTCAAGGAGCAGAGCGCCTCTTTGCATTCTGAGCTTAAATCCCTGTTTATGGACGAGTTGACGCAGCTACGTCGCTTGATCAGTGCTCGAGCAGAGGAAATCAATACTGCCGAGCGTGCGATCACAGAAGATCTGCGGGACCAGCTGAACGCTCTGCGTGGAGAATATGCTCGCCTGGAGTCCCGTCATGACGGGGAGCTGGCAGCAGCGCGCCAGCGAATGGCTGACGAGAAAGCGATCGCAAGCCAAGCGTTAGATAGGCTGCGCTTAGAGATGCGGGCGAAGGAGGCCACAAACCTGTCGGCCGCTGAGGATCGAATCGCCAAATCAGCAGCAGAGGTCAGGAGCTTGGAGCGGGCGTTGGAAGTGGCGACCATGAGGCTTAGTGAGCTTCACCAGAGTACTTCTTGGCGGATTACAGCCCCGGCGCGTCGACTGATCACAGGTGCTCGCAGTCTCGCCGGGCGTGCACCGTCACCACGGGCCGTGAGTGGCTCCACGGCGACGGCAAGTGAGGTCGGTGGCGTGTCCGCCCTGCCTGATCCCAACGTAGTGGAGCTCGACCGTATCGTCGCCCGTCATGCAGGCAAGCCGATCATCGTGCTGCCTGCGCTGGTTGACTGGGATCTGCCGCTGTTCCAGCGGCCGCATCATATTGCCTCTCAGCTTGCAAAGAAGGGCTATCTCTACTTTTTCTGCACCTGGAATGTGTCCGACAAGATCTACGGTTTCAAAGAGGTCGAGGACGGACTTTATGTCACGGACCAGCACTACTTGGTGGAAAATCTGCCGGGAAAAATCCTCCATCTATACTCCACTGACAATCTGAGGACGCTGGATTTCATCGATCCGCGCCGCGCCGCGGGCGACCCTGTGCTGTACGAATATATCGACGAGATTGATCCGACGATTTCCGGAATGGAGATTCCAGAGAAGGTTTGGGAAAAGCACAAGGCGCTTGTTTCCGATTCAAGGGTCGTCTGCGTCGCCAGTGCCGACAAGCTCCTTAATGAAATTCTAGAGTTCCGGCAAATTAATGTAGTCACTGCGACCAATGGCGTTGACATTGCCCATTTTCGGGAGGTCGAAGATTGCGTTCCTGAAGAGATTGCTGGGCTAGTGGCCTCTGGCAGGCCGATTATCGGCTATTTTGGCGCTTTTGCCGTTTGGTTTGACTACGAGCTTGTATGTAAGGTCGCCGAAGCTTACCCGGATTACGAGATCCTGCTCATCGGTGTTGATTACGATGGTTCGATTAAGTCTTCCCGTATCGGTCAGTACGAAAACATTAAGGTTATCGGGCCCATTCCTTATCTTGTGCTTCCGCGATACGCGCAGCATTTTTCCGTGTCCACGATTCCATTCGTAATCAACGCAGTCACGGAGTCGACGTCGCCCATCAAGCTGTTCGAGTACATGGCTCTGGGGCATCCCATCGTAACGACGGCCATGCCGGAATGCAGAAAGTACAAGTCTGCGTTCATTGGTGAGGATCACGACGACTTCGTACGAAAGGTGGGTGACGCTCTCAGCTATCGTGCCGATGCCGCATATTTGCGACTACTCGACGAAGAAGCGCTTCAGAATACTTGGGCGTCGAAAGCGGCGGCGATCGATGCTGCGGTGTCTAACCTTTCATTGCGTGCCTAGTTGCTCTCGAGCGGTAGCATCGGAAGATCTCGGGTTGTCCGGTCGGAGGGGATGGGGCGGCACGCTGCACGTAGGGATTTGAAGTATTTCAGATGTCTGCTGAGGGCCTGGCGAGATTGGATTCGTGCGAGCTGAAGTTGAGTTTGAGTATTCGTGTGGCCTGGAGATTTGAGTAGTGATATCGATGGATCGAAGCGTGCAGACGTCGGGAAATTTCCGTTATGTCAGCGCGAGTTATGGCCTGGGCATGCCCGTCTTATTGATGGTGCTATTTGTGTCCTTCGTGACCCTGCTTGATAGCGCGCCGCCCTTGCTGTGGGAAGGGATGTTTCCACCTCGTGCATTGATACTCAACTCCGCGCCAGGGCTCATCCTTGCAACACTTCTGACGCTACTGACGCGGCGTCCTGTATTTTCGTTCATTGTCAGCGGATCGATCTACTTGGCCATGTATTGGGTCAGTCGAGCCAAAACAGTCCAGCTGGGGGCTCCGCTGATGCCCCAGGATCTGCAGATCATCTCGATTTCTTCGATTGGTCTTTTTGCGAACTATATGGAGTTCGGCCTCAAGGAGGCGATTTCTGCTCTGAGCGCCTTGGCTGCGTTCTACGCCCTGTTCAAGATCGAACCTAGGATCTGTTCGGCGCTTAATCTGGCGCGTGGGCTATTGGCGTTGTCGGCCGCATGCTTGTTCCACTTCTGGTGGAATGGTCTCGACCCTTCGGGCGACGCATTCGATCGCGCCGGCATCAAGTTCGAAGCTTGGACGCCGCAAATGTCAGTCGATGGATCCGGTCTGGTCAATGCGTTTACAATTTTTGGACGCATTCGAGCGAAAAGTGGGGGCGCGTTCGACGAAGACGAGGATGAGTCTGCGCATTTCGTGGGGCGTTTACTCCCTGTTGTCGGCGAGCGTGCAGGTTTGGACGGGGAGCGGCCCGACATCATTGTTATTCAGAGCGAAGCGCTTTTCGATCCGGCACGTATCGAAGGGATGCAGGGGTTCTCCTTTATGCCGAAGCTTGTAGCCCAAGGATGGCGCTCAGGTGGTCCCATGTATACGCCGACATATGGAGGTGGGACAATCCGAACCGAGTTCGAGGCGCTTACGGGAATCTCCTTAAGAAATCTACCTGGAGTCCAATACCCTTACCTGGAGCTTGATATTGACTCTGCCCCGTCGATCGTAAACCTCTTGGCCGACACCGGCTATCGCACGTTTGCTATCCACCCAAATAACTCCGATTTTTGGCGTAGAGGGGACGTGTTCCGTTCGTTCGGTTTCGAAGCAAGTATCTGGAAGAATGGCTTCTCGGCGCCAGTGGTCAATGATGGTCCATACGGGTCCGACGAATCGTTAATGGATGAGGCGATCTCGTTGCTGCAATTGCAGTCCGAAGATCCAGTTTTTATGTTCTTGATTACGATTCAGAATCATGGCCCTTACCTCTGGCACTACTCTTTGACTGACGAGCAGTTGTCGGATTTCTGGGTTCCGGCTTCCTTGTCGGCAGACGGCGCCAGGGAGCTCAGAACCTATCTATATCATCTCGCGAAAGGCGAGGCGCAGCTGCTAAGGCTCGTTGATTTTCTCAGAATGCGAGATCGGCCAGCACTAGTTTACGTTTACGGGGATCATCTTCCTGCGCTGCCGAACGTTTTTGGCGAGCTAGGGATTTCTGGAGAACATAGCGAAACCTCTGCACCGTCGGTCTGGATGTGCGTGGAGATCAGTGCAACCGGCTGTCCTCCGGACTCGATGAAGATGGCGTCGTGGAAGATCCCGGGATTCATAAAAAATGCCTCAAACACGCCTGGTGATTTCTACTACGCGATGAAGTACGCGCTGCCTACGGAGATTGTTACACTCACGAGATCGCCCCAAGCACCCCCTGCAAGCCCTTCTCACTGGGTTTCAAGTCTCGATTCGGCTCACAGGAGTGTCGATGCAGCCAGAATGAACGGCGATTTCCCTCGTAGGCTAGATAAAGCGCATAGGGCCTTTTCCGTGAATTTCGGTGAAGTGGTCGATAGAGTTATCGTATCGCCCCTCGTGTTCGGGCGTTATGTTGACAGCAGATATCGGGTCGTCGGGGTGTCCGAAGAGTTCAGCGAAGGGGAAAGATTCTTCGGGTATCTGGATATTTCTGGATTTGTAGATGATTTGAATCTGGAAATTGTAATGAGGGCCTCCGGCGGCAGGGTTCTCCATCGTGTCGCTTACGATGCTGGCGGTGTGTTGGGGGCTATTCGGAAGAATTTTGATTTTGAAGGGGTTGAGCTGCCTTCCGGTGAGTACCTGGTTGATGTTGTCGTGGAGGGTGTTGCTCTCAGCACATCTTCGATCCGCATACTTTAGATATTTCTATTCGGTTCTGTCGCGGTCAAATGAGAAGCGTCCGCTTGCGCTCGACTTGGCGTGGACCGATGAGTCTCGAGCTTTGAAGGGCTAGGCTCGGTTCGGATCTTCACCTTCTCATTTACCTAAGAAGCCATTGGGGCGCAGCGTACGCCCGCATTGGACAGCCACGACAGGGGATTCTTAGAGGCCTTTTTTGGTCGCGCACAAGCAGCGTTCGCCCGCCCGTCATGAAGCTGTGGTGTGCTGGCGTAAGAGGCAGTTCGGTTACCTCTTCATTGCCGCCGGGCTTCGAGTCACGATGTCTAGCTATGCCGTTAGAAGGGCGTGTTATCGGTATTCTGGATGGGCTAACAAGCCGCTTTTGTCGCTCGTCCACGCAGGATCCTGCATTGGGCTCATGCACGGGCACAAGAGCCGCAATATGATCACTTGGTATCCAACGCCCCCTACGTTCTCAACACCGGAGTGTGTCAATGCCCTACGCCCGTGACAAAGCGATGTTTCTTGTCAGGTTCTGGCTATGCCGCATTGAAGAACTCGCAAAGGTTTGCGTCTTCGTCGTCGCGATTGCGCTCGTCATGCTCCTTGTAACGGCGCTCATCTTCAACGTGACATTACGTTTCGACCGAGTGACAGCGGGGCTGGTTTGGCAGGTTGATGCTTTGGCTCTGGTGGCCTTGGCGGTTGCCGCTTGCGTCACAGTTCTCCTGCTTCAGGTGAAGTCCCGTCGCGTTGTCTCCGCTGTCGTCAGTGCGCTAGCTCCTTTGATCGCAGCGCTCGCGTCAGTCTTTGTTCTGCGGCCGGAGTGGATCAGCGACTTCGCAACGATGTGGGCACGTGCGCAGGAGTTCAGGTCGGTTGACCTTGTGGTGCGCGATATCTATGACCAGCGGGTGCAGTTGTTGTTGGTTCCTGCAGTACGTGCATTGGGTACGAGCGAGTGGGTGGTTCCAGTACTCAATCTTTTCTGCCTTGGCGCTGCACTGTTTGCAGGCAGCATCTGGGTGCGTCGTGTGGCTGGGCCAGCTGCAGCTCTGCTTTTCTGCATCGTACTGGCTTCGGTTCCTGAACTTCTGCTCGCACTTGGGATCCCGACACACGACATTTGGGCACTGCCTTGGATCGTGCTCTCGGCGCTGGCCATCCAGCAATCACTGCGCGAGGTGAAATGGCAGAAGTCCGTGCTGTGGGCGGCGGTCGGTGCGTTTGCCATGGTCCTACTACAGGTTCAACGCGAGATTGGTCACGTGGCGTTCCTGGCGGCGTTGCTGTCCTATATCGTGACTGCGGCCTTGGTCCCTAAATCCCCACTGGGTCAGCAAAGCGAGGTCCTGCCGCATCAAAGCCGACAGGCAGCCGCCAGTGCGCTTGCGTGCGCCTTGGCGCTGGTTCTGATCTATCCGGCTGGGTCCGCGGTTGCGCGGAGCATTGGGATGTTCGCCGATTACCAGAATCTAGTTCATGCACGGGTGGGCGGAGTGACGCCATCGGCTTTCCGCGGTACCTACGGAGACGGACGGGTATTCGCGGACAATTTTCTGGAAGTTCTTGATCCGTCTGAGCGTGGCGATTTTGCAAGCGATGTAGCCTTGTCTGATACGGTGCTGCAGCCAGAGCGTCGTGTGCCGAATGCACTGCACAGGATGAAGACACTTTCCTATCTGGGTAGCCAGACCTATTTTTATGTACCCGGACTGGACAGAGAGCACCCTAGGCTGGCCGCGGGCATCGCCAGTCTCACAAGCTGGCACGCAGCGGCATTTGCGTTGCTTGTCCTCTGGTCGCTCATCGGTATGTGGCGGGGCGGGTACTGGCAGCCCTATCTGTATCCCATCCTGTTCTCGTCGATCCTTGCAGCAGGCCTTGTCTTGGTGGGCGAGGTGCAACCCCGCTACCTGATTCCCCTGTGGATTACGGGATCAATGATGGTGGCATCTCTCGCACCACAGGTAACGCGCTTGCAGCCGTTCCGGCTGCTGAAACCCGTGGCGTACCTTGCCCTGCTGGGCTTGTTGGTCTACGCCGGGTGGAAGATTGTCGACCGCCGCTATTCCCATATGGACGGTCGCGTTCTTGAGTGGTCACTTCCCGCTGGGCGGCCTGCGCAGGGTGCGGCTTTTGCCGCGCTGATGGGTGACGAACGATTCAATGCGATCGGTGCACTTGGATTTGCGATGCAATTGCCGGAATCTTCTGGGCCTGTGTCCGGCGAGGCCCAGTCACAAGCCTGCACCGCAAGCAAGAGTACGCTGGATTTCTTCTACTACATGCCTTACCACCAGACCTACGCGCTTGGCTACTTCGATCTGACTCTGCTTGTGGATGGCACTCCGCGGTGGAGTGTTGCCCTTCCAAGCGCTCCGGGCATCCAGCATGCGGCCGTTGATCTTCCGGAGGGGTGCCTGGAGTTTACCTTCCGGTTGTCGGCTGACAGGGGCACCTCTGATGCGTCGTGGGTCAACGCTTCGCGAACGGAGATTTACTTCCCTCGGGTGGTCGTGCACTCCGACTAGTCCAAGACTTGGTGCTTTCAGCGCCGCACGCGATGGCGGCAGGACAATCATCCCGCCGTGCTGGGGCTGTGCATAGAGCAGAGAAAGGCACTGTTCAAGAGCATGCAAGGTATCAGGGAGAAGTGAAAGTGCCGCAGACCGATGCTATGCCTTGGGGAGCGCAATCCTGCGTTACCGGGTTGAGCGCAGAAGAGAACGCGTCAGTAGAAAATTGAAGGGCAGGACGACTGCAGTCGCAACGACGGGAGCTATTCGTGGATCGAGCAAAAAGAATCGTACGCAGATGAAGATCACCGCCATGCCCAGAGCGTAGTTTGCAAGATGCACCAGCGGGAATGCTGCCAGCTTCCTCCATGACCATGTGCAGCGGAACACGAACCATGTATTGATTGCGAAGCCTGTAAAAATTCCAGCTGCATAGCTGAGGGTGTAAGCAGCCCCATAGGCAAGCCAAGACAGTAGAATCCAGTAGAACAGGTATGTCAGGAGGGTATTGAATCCGCCTCCTAGCAAAAAGCGCAGTGACTCCCCGCGGAGTCGTGACCTCTGTGTCGGATGTGAAGCATCCATCGGCACGTCAGCTCGGCCGCTTCATGACGTCGGCATAGGCGACTGCGGCCAGGCCGTTCCCCGCCTGGTTCAGCTGAGCGACAATTCGGTAAGTGCCCCGCTGCTCGTCGTATCTTGGAACCGAAACCCGGACGACGTACTTCCTTCCGGGATAAACCGGCGCCAAGTAGACGCAGCTGCTCCACAGGTAGATCGTGCCTGCGCCAGGAAATTCCGTACCCAAGAGCCGGGTCAGCCAGCCGTTGAAAATCATGCCATGGCTGATGCGACCCTCGAACCCCGATGCGCGCGCGGCTTCATCATCGAAGTGCACCGGATTCATGTCTCCGGTGATCTCACCGAAAGCCCTCACTTGATCATGGGTCACAACATAGCCGTACTCCTTGGGCGGGAGTAGCGAGAGATTCAGTTGTGGCAACAGAAGGCAGGCATGCGTCGTCGAGCCCGCGGTTGCCGCCGCTGGGGCGACAGGGTAGCCGAGGCGTTGCACCGTCTGAACCGTCAGGAGATCCGATGCCAGGACGATCACTTCGTCGACCCGTTCCGTGACGATATGTGCGGCCAGGTCACGAAGTGGCGCCTCGTCTAGATTCCACGTCAATGCGCGCGGATGCGACGTCACAGAAGCCTCCTGAATATGTGCTCCCCTTTACCGAAGTGGTAACCGATTTTCTCCCAGCTTCGGATCACCGCATTGTTCGTGATCTGGGTGACCAGAAAGGAGTGCTCGGCGCCGCTGCTGCGCAGGTGTTCGTCCAGCTCGGTGATGATGCGTACGTACCAGCCGCGATGCCGCGGGGCAACAGCGCTGAGCACCGGCTGCGCAAGCTTGAGCTTCCAGCCGGCCCAGTGCTCGCGATGATATTTCGCGGTACAAAAGGCCTCGGGCTGATCCACGTCTGGAACGATGGTGGCATCCGCGAAATCGTTCAGGATCGACGCCTCTACCCAGCGTTCCATCATGCGGTCTGCATCGGCAGGCGGGATCGCAGGGTCGGCATGGAATCTGTCGAATGGGTTGACCATTGTTCTTGCGGCTTGCGCCAGCGCCGCGACGTCATCAGGCGTCGCCAAACGAGTGGCGAAGCGTTGCTGGGGAGGTGCGATCAGTGCGCGATGATAATGACAGCGCGTCTCGATGAGCTCGAAGCCGCTTCCGGCGAGCGCCCGCAGGAAGTACAGGTCGCCCGGTGCTGCCGGGGACAGGACGTAGTCGATGCCGCGGCGCTTTGCTTCGGCTAGAACGGCACTGAGTGCCTCCGTCGCCGGCCGGCTGTCCTCACGGAGGTCAGCCACGATGCCGGGGCGAACCACCGCGTTGAGCCGCGCCATACCGCGGCCGAAGAACTCCGAGTCCCAGGGTAGGATCTCGAGTAATACCCAGAACTCCTGACCTCCGGAAACCACGCTGAAACTGAGATCGTTCTTGCTCGAAAGTGTGTCGAGCCAGCCGCCGATCACAACGTCCCGGTCGTAGTCGACATCGATTCCCCGGATAAACGCGTGCGGACCCTCAATGCCGGCTCCGCGCAGTCCCTTGTGGATGACTTCCCGCGTATGGAGGTCAGACAGCGGTTGAAGATCGCCGATGCTCATTGGCTCTTCCGGGAGGTGAGTTCCATGAACTCCGCGTAATCGCGGATGTATTCACTCGCGTCGTAATGCTCGGACGCGAACACAACAAGCACCGCATCACTGGAGTACTTGTATTGGACACCCCATGTCAGAGGAGGCAGGTGGAGGCCGATCGACGGCTCGTCGAGTTCGAATTCCTCCCGGTTCGTGCCATCGTCGGCCACGACAGATAGTCGGCCATGCGCACAGATCAGGAATTGATGACAGGTGCGATGAGCATGTTCGCCACGCACTTCGGCATTGGGTACACCAAACACCATGAAATAGCGCTTTGCCTCGAATGGCACCGACTGTCCGAACTCGCCTACAGTGAGGTTGCCGCGGAGGTCGAGAACCTTGGGCAAACGGTGCACCGTCACGCCGCGCACGCCGCTGGCAATACGATCCGGCGTTGCTGACCTCTGGGCGGTGCTCGCCAAGCCGCTCCCGTTGGGAAAGCTCGTTGTGTAACCGACAATCTGTGCGGGACTGCCCGCGACCACGGCGTGCGGAGGCACGTCCCGGTTGACCACCGCGCCAGCCCTGACTAGCGCTCCGTGACCGATGGTCACCGAACCGTAAACGATCGCCCCCGCCTGGATGCAGACATCCGCGTCCAAGACGATTCGGCCTTCGTTGCCCGAGTCGAGAATCACACCCGCACCGATCTGGCAGTTCTCGCCGATCCGGCAATGATGGAGGATAACGCCGCCCGGGCCTACCTGTGCAGTTGCGCTGATCTCGACGGTGCTCGGGTTTGCTTCGGTCGCAACGTGGCGTGTCATGGGATTTCTTGTCCGTTTATTTCCGCGGGTTCGCCAAAGCGTTCGGTCAGCATGGGGATACTCAGCGGACGCTGCTTCGTATTGTCGTAGGCGCGCCACGCATAGTTTCCGACCAGTCCCAGGCCCAGCGCGTTCAGTCCTCCGAAGAACAGCACCGCCAGCATTGTGCCGGCGTAGCCTGGCACCGCCACCTGGCCCGATACCTTAGCTGCAAGCACGGCAACGCTGAATACTGCTGTGAGTGCCATGCCAACGAGGCCACTCGCGAGCAGCAGGCGTATTGGCGCGTCGGTGAAAGCGAAGACGCTGTCTAGCAGGTAAGTGAACTTCTTCTGGAAGGTCCAGGCGCTCTTGCCGTGTGTGCGCTCGCGCCGCCGGTAGCTGACGAACTCTCTGCGCCCGCCGATCCAGAACAGCAGACCTAGCAGACTGCTGTTGGCTTCGGAGAAGCCGATGACCCTGGATTGCAATGCGCGGCTGATGCCGAATACATCGACACCTCCGACTGGAACGTCACGCTGTACGAAGCGCCGATAGATCCACCAGAAAATCGAGGCGAAGACCCGCGAACCCAGGGGATCTTCCCGGGCTTCGCGTACGCCGAAGACCACGTCGCACCCCCCTTGTTCGAGCCTCTCGAAGAAATTGATCACCAATTCCGGCGGCTCCTGCAGATCGGCAGCCATAACCGCGATGTATTCACCTCGCGTGTGCTGCATGCCCTCACGGATCGCCGCAAACGAACCGAAATTCCGGGTGAGCAGAATCAGCTGTGCTCGAATGCCGCTTTGCGGAAGTTTCGCATGCAGTTGCGCGTAGCAATCGTCGGGGCTGCCATCGACCACGAAGACGACTTCCAGGCGCTTCTGCAGCGCTTCATCGAGCCCGATGCAGGCCTCCAGGAGGTCGTCTATGGACCCGGAGTTGCGATAGACAGGTATGACGAGCGAATAACGCGGGGTCAGAACCGGTTGCATGCTTCCACCACCCGTTCTACTTCAGAATCGGTCAATTCGGGGAAGCATGGCAGTGAAAGGACAGTGGCGGCGAACGATTCAGTGCGCGGAAGATGAACCTGTTCGAGCCGGCCTGCGAAACACGGCTGACGATGGTCAGGAATCGGATAATGCACATCTGTTTCGACGCCATGGGACCCAAGGTGTTCCCGAAACGCGTCCCGCTGTTCCGAGCGAACAACATACAGGTGGCCGACATATTCGCGTCCGGCTTCGACGGGAACGGTAATTGCGGGATTGCGGATGGTGGCGCTGTAGTGGTTGGCGATCTGCTGTCGGCGCTCATTCCAGGCATCAAGGTGGGGCAGCATTATGCCCAGCATCGCCGCTTGCAATTCGTCGAGGCGACTGTTGCGTCCGCCCGGAACTTCGTTGCTGTACTTGCGGCCCCAGCCGTACTGACGCAATTGCCTGACGCGTCCGGCCAGTGTCGCGTCATTGGTCACCACGGCACCGCCATCGCCCAGGGCACCCAGATTCTTTGTCGGATAGAAGCTGAAACTCGCGATGGTGCCGTAGCCGCCGGCGACCCGACCTGTGGCGCCCCTCGCGCCGTGCGCCTGCGCGCAATCCTCGACAACCGGAATGCCGTGGGGGGCCGTAATCGCGATGATTTCCTCGATCTTTGCCAACCTTCCATAGAGGTGCGTGACGACGACCGCCCGAACGCCGCCGGCCTCGACTGCGGCCAACAGGGCGACGGGGTCCATGTTGGCTTCATCCGTGACGTCGACGAACACCGGCGTCGCGCCAATGGCCAACACCGCAGACGTGCTGTACATGGCTGCGTTGGCGACGACGGCGACTGGATCGCCAGCGGCCACACCCACCGCCCGCAATGCGAGCTCAAGTGCATCCGTGCCGTTGGCGACGCCCACGCAGTCGGATACTCCGCAGTAGCGAGCGAACGCCTGCTCAAATGCTTTGACGTGCGGACCCAGTACGTAATAACCACTGCGAATCACCTCGTCGGCAACGCGCGCAAGCTCATCGTGGAGTGGCTGGGTGTGGCGTAGGAGAGAATTGAGCGGAATCGTGATGGACATGGCGTCAGGCCTTTCGAAAGCTTCAGGGTTTCATTGGCTTGCCGGCGGCCGCACCTGCCTGCGCCAAGATGGCATCGACGATGCGTCGCGAAGCCTGCCCGTCGCCGTAAGGATTATGAGCTCGGGACATTTGCTCATAGGCGGCCGGGTCGTCGAGAAGCTTTGTTGCCGCTTCGACGATTCTGGCTTGGGATGTGCCAACCAGGAGAACGGTGCCAGCATCCACCGCTTCGGGCCTCTCAGTGGTGTCACGCATGACCAGGACCGGCTTGCCGAGCGAGGGTGCCTCCTCCTGCACTCCGCCGGAATCGGTGATGATGAGGTACGACCTCGACATAAGATAGACGAAGGGCAGGTAATCGAGCGGATCGATCAGGGTGACATTCGGCGCCTCACCGAGGATCCGGTTGACCGGTTCCTGGACGTTCGGGTTGAGGTGGACGGGATAGACGATCTGCGTGTCGCCCCTGGCCGCGAGTTCTGCGAGTGCCCGGCACATCTGCTCGAATCCCGTGCCGAAGTTCTCCCGCCGGTGTCCCGTGACCAGAATCAGACGCTTGGCCGGATCTAGGAACGGAAACAGAGCTTCCATTTCGGCGGAGAGGCCGTCGTCAAGCTCGATCTTCTTCACCACCGCAAGCAGGGCGTCGATCACGGTATTTCCGGTGACGTGAATCGAGTCTTCCGGAATGTTCTCCTGCAGCAGGTTTTGCCGACTGCGCTCGGTCGGCGAGAAATGAAGTGCGGAGATCGGCGCCGTAAGGCGGCGATTCGCTTCCTCGGGCCACGGTGCGCTCATGTCTCCGGTCCTCAGCCCTGCTTCCACGTGTCCCACCGCCACCTTGGCGTAGAAGGCGGCCAGCGAAGTGGCGAGTGTGGTGCTGGTATCGCCGTGAACCAGAATGAGGTCGGGCTTCCGCTGCTCGATCACCGTGGTCATGCCTGTGAGGATCTTGGCAAACAAGCCCGGCAAGGTCTGGCCGGGCTCCATGACATCCAGGTCATCATCCGGCCTGATGTCGAAAAGGCCTAGAACCTGGTCAAGCATCTGGCGATGCTGGGCTGTGACGGCCACCAGCGTCTGGATGTCCTCAGTGGCGCGTAACGCTTCAATTACCGGCGCCATCTTGATCGCTTCGGGACGTGTACCGAAAACCACCATTACTTTTTTCATCCAGAACCCTACAAATATGAGGAGGCCAAGCGATGGCGGGTCGCGTCGCCGCCGCGCGACGGGAGATGCCGTTAGAGCGCCGCTTCCAGCTCCGGCAGCACCTTGAACAGATCGCCCACGAGTCCGATATCTGCGATCTCGAAGATCGCCGAGTCGGCGTCCTTGTTGATCGCGACGATGGTGCCGGCGTCCTTGATACCGGTCAGGTGCTGGATGGCGCCGGAGATGCCGATCGCGATGTAGAGCTCGGGGGCAATGATCTTGCCGGTCTGGCCGACCTGCATCTCGTTCGGCACGTAGCCGGCATCGACCGCGGCGCGCGACGCGCCGACAGCGGCGCCGAGCTTGTCGGCGAAGTCGAAGATGATCTTGAAGTTCTCTTCGGAACCCACGCCGCGGCCGCCCGACACCACGCGCTTGGCGCTCTGCAGGTCGGGACGGTCGGTGCTGCCGGCAGCCAGGCCGATGAAGCGCGTATGCGTCGGCAATTCGGCCTCGACGCTGGTCGCTTCGACCGCGGCGCTGCCACCGCGTGCCGCTTCCTGCCAAGACGCCGTGCGCACGGTTGCGACCACGGTCTGGTCGGACGGCGCCTCGACGGTGATGATCGCATTGCCCGCATAGATGGGGCGCTTGAAGACGTGGCTGCTCTCGACTGTCATCAGGTCGGAGATCTGGTTCACGCCCAGCAGCGCGGCGACAACCGGCAGCAGATCCTTGCCGAAAGTGGTCGACGGCGCGAAGACGTGGCTGTAGCCGGCGGCGAGCTTGGCGATCTGCGGGCCGAGCACCTGCGCCAGCGCCTGCGCATTGGCCGGATTGGCCACAGCGAGGACTTTCGAGACGCCGGCGATCGTTGCAGCCTCGGCCGCGGCGCCGGCCGGATCCGCGGCGAACACCGCGACATCGATGGACTCGGGCGAAAGCGCCTGCGCCGCGGCGACGGTCTTGGCAGTCGCGCTGGCATTCAGGGTGCCGTCGAGGTGCTCGGCGATGACGAGGACGTTGGACATGAAGTTCTCCTGCGATCCGGCACCAAGCCGGACGTCACTGGGCTCCCGCCTGTGCGGGAGCGGCGGAAATCAGAGCAGGCCCTTGGCCTTCAGCGTTGCGACCAGTTCGGCGGCGTCCTTGACCATGACGCCCTTGCCGCGCTTGGTCGGCGCCTCGTAATGCGTGGTCTTGAGCGTGTCGGCCGATTCGACGCCGAGATCGGCGAACGGAATCGACTCCATCGGCTTCGCCTTCGCTTTCATGATGTCGGGCAGCTTGATGAAGCGCGGCTCGTTGAGGCGCAGATCGGTCGTGATGACAGCCGGCAGGTCGACTTCGAGCGTCTCCAGCCCCGCGTCGACCTCGCGCGTCACCGTGGCCTTGCCGTCGGCGATCTCGACCTTCGAAGCAAAGGTTGCCTGCGGCCGGCCCCACAGCGTGGCCAGCATCTGGCCGGTCTGGTTGGCGTCGTCGTCGATCGCCTGCTTGCCGAGGATCACCAGGTCCGGCTGCTCCTTCTCGATCAGCTTGAGCAGGGTGCGCGCGGCCGTCAGCGGCTGGATTGGCTGGTCGCAGACCACGTGGATGGCGCGGTTGGCGCCCATCGCCAAACCATTGCGCAGGTGGGCCTGGGCATCCGCGGGGGCGATCGTCGCCACCACGACCTCGGTCACCACGCCCTTGTCGCGCAGGCGCAGGGCTTCTTCCAGCGCGATCTCGTCGAACGGATTGGCCGACAGCTTGACGCCGTCGGTGACCACGCCGGACCCGTCCGGCTTGACCTGGATGCGGACGTTGTAGTCCACCACACGCTTGTAGGCGACGAGGATCTTCATCGTGCGGAGCTTCCTTCATGACAGTGGAACACCCGGCCGCTGTGGCTGGCTGGGGCAACACGTGATTCTAGCGGTGGGCAGCCTGGACTGCGAACGATGATGCCTGTGGTCAAAAGACGGCGTGTTCAGCTGGGCCTCCATGCCGATGGGTGCGACCCGGTATCCTGTCGCCCCGCCTAACGGCGGGCTTACAGTCACCACAGGAGCGTGTGCCCGTGCCAACCTGGCTCGTTACCGGCGGCGCCGGTTTCATCGGCGGCAATTTCGTGCTCGAGGCCGTGCGCCTTGGCGTTCGCGTGATCAATCTCGATGCCCTGACGTATGCAGGCAACCTGCACACGCTGGCGTCGATCGATGGCAATCCCGATCATGTGTTCGTGCATGGGGATATCGGCGACCGGGCGCTGGTGGCCGGGCTGTTGGCCGAGCATCAGCCGGACGCGGTGCTGAACTTCGCAGCCGAAAGTCACGTCGACCGTTCGATCGACGGCCCTGCCGCGTTCATCGAGACCAATGTCGTCGGTACCCTGGGACTGCTCGAATCTGTGCGCGACTACTGGAAGGCGCTGCCGGACGGCAGGCGCGATGCATTCCGCTTCCTGCATGTCTCGACCGATGAGGTCTACGGCACGCTCGGTGAGACAGGCAAGTTCACCGAGACCACGCCTTACGCGCCGAATTCGCCGTACTCGGCGTCCAAGGCGGCATCCGACCACCTGGTGCGTGCGTTTCACCACACCTACCGGCTGCCGGTGATCACCACCAACTGCTCGAACAACTACGGGCCGTATCACTTCCCCGAGAAGCTCATTCCGCTGGTGATCGCCAAGGCGCTGGCTGGCGAGCCGCTGCCGGTCTACGGCGACGGCAAGCAGGTCCGCGACTGGCTGTTCGTCACGGATCACTGTGCCGCGATCCGCACCGTGCTGGAGAAGGGCCGCGTGGGCGAAACCTACAACGTCGGCGGCGACTCCGAACGCCAGAACATCGAAGTGGTGGAAGCGATCTGCCGCCTGCTCGATGCGCGTCGTCCGCGCGAGGATGGTCAGCCGCGCAGTAGCCAGATCACCTACGTGACGGACCGACCCGGTCACGACCGTCGTTACGCAATCGATGCGTCCAAGCTGCAGGGCGAGCTGGGGTGGAAGCCCGAGCACACCTTCGAAAGCGGCATCGAGACCACCGTCGACTGGTACCTCGACCACCAGGAATGGGTCCAGCGCATTCTCGACGGCAGCTACCGCCTCGAGCGTATCGGCACCGCCGCCTGATCCATCCTCCATCCAGGTCCGCGCTGCGCGCGGGCTGCCAAGGAACGAGACCCATGACCCAACGCAAGGGCATCATCCTCGCCGGCGGCTCCGGCACCCGGCTGTATCCCATTACCAAGGGCGTCAGCAAGCAGCTGCTGCCGGTGTACGACAAGCCGATGATCTATTACCCGCTCAGCGTACTGATGCTGGCCGGTATTCGCGAAGTGCTGATCATCAACACGCCACACGAGCAGGTGCTCTTCCAGACCCTGCTGGGCGACGGTTCGCAGTGGGGCATGGACATCCAATACGCAGTGCAGCCGAGTCCTGACGGCCTGGCGCAGGCCTACCTGATCGGCCGGGATTTCGTCGGTGGCAAGCCGAGCTGTCTGGTGCTGGGTGACAACATCTTCCACGGGCATGGACTGACCGACATGCTGAGGCGGGCAGATGCGCGCACCGATGGTGCAACCGTGTTCGGTTACTGGGTCAACGATCCGGAACGATACGGTGTCGCGCAGTTCGACGCGTCGGGCAAGGTGGTGGATATTGCCGAGAAGCCGGAAAAACCGCTTTCGAACTATGCGGTCACCGGGCTTTACTTCTACGACGGCCGCGCCAGCGACTACGCTGCGGAGCTCAGGCCGTCACCACGGGGCGAGCTGGAAATCACCGACCTCAACCGGGTTTATCTGGATGCAGGCGCCTTGCATCTCGAAGCCCTTGGTCGCGGCTATGCGTGGCTCGATACCGGAACGCACCAGTCGCTTCACGAGGCGGCCAATTTCATCGAAACCATCCAGAAGCGTCAGGGCCTGCAGGTGTGTTGCCCTGAAGAAATCGCGTTCGGACGGGGCTGGATCGATGCGGCCCAGCTCGAGGCGTTGGCCGCGCCCCTGATCAAGAATGGCTACGGGCAATATCTGTCCGCACTTGTGAAGCGTGGAACGATGGGATGAAGGTGCTGGAGACATCGTTGCCCGGCTGCGTAATCATCGAGCAGCCGGTGTTCGAAGACGCGCGTGGATTCTTCTTCGAAGCGTGGAATTCGGAACGGTTCGGGACGCATGGTCTTCCCGGAAAGTTCGTGCAGAGCAATGTGTCTTCCTCGTCGAGAGGGGTGCTGCGTGGCCTGCATTACCAGTGGCCCCGGCCGCAAGGGAAGCTCATCAGCGTGATCGAGGGCGAGGTATACGACGTCGCCGTGGACCTCCGGCGCGGCTCTCCGTATTTCGGAAAGTGGACGTCGACGATTCTCGACAGCAGGTCGAAGCGGCAGCTCTGGATCCCCGAAGGGTTCGCACACGGCTTTGCCGTGCTCTCCGAGCGCGCGGTGTTCAGCTATCTGTGCACGGATGTGTACGTGAAGGACGCCGATGCCGGGGTACGCTGGGATGATCCGGCGATCGGGATCGAATGGCCGGTCCAAGCACCTCTGCTGTCGGACAAGGATGCGATGGCCCCGTTGCTAGCGGATGTGCCGGAAGAGCGGCATCCGGTGTTCGTGCCGTGAGCGTGCTGCTCTTCGGAGCGAACGGGCAAGTCGGCCAGGAACTGCTGCGCGCACTTATACCGCTGGGTGATGTGGTCGGTACGACCCGTGCCGGCACGCTGCCTGACGGCAGTGCGTGCCTGACCGCGGACTTCGGAGACCCCGATTCGGTACTTGCATTGCTGGACGCAACGCAGCCGGCACGCGTGATCAACGCAGCCGCCTACACCGCAGTCGACAAGGCCGAAAGCGAGCCCGCGGCGGCGCAGGCCGCGAATGCGGAGACCCCGGGCGCGATCGCACGCTGGTGCGCCGCGCATGATGTGCCGCTAGTGCATTACTCCACCGACTACGTGTTCGACGGCAGCGGTACGCATCCGTATCGCCCGGATGACGCCACGGCGCCGCTCGGCGTTTATGGCGCGAGCAAGCTCGCGGGCGAAGAGGCGATCCGCGCGGCGGGTGGCCGACATCTGATCTTCCGCACCGCCTGGGTGTATGCCGCACACGGCCAGAACTTCCTGCGCACGATGCTGCGGGTCGGTGCCGAGCGCGACGTGCTGCGCGTGGTCGCCGACCAGATCGGGACACCGACACCGGCGGCGCTGATTGCGGATGTCACCGCGCAGATTCTGCTTTCCGACGCTGAGGCTTCAGGGACCTGGCATCTGACGGCGACAGGCGAAACCAGTTGGCACGGATTCGCCGAGGCGATCTTCGACGGCGCGGTCGAGCGCGACCTGATCGCACGTGCGCCGACGGTGGAGCCGATCACCACAGCCGACTATCCGACGCCGGCGAAGCGTCCCGCGTATTCCCGCCTGGACACGACGACGCTCGAACGCGACTTCGGGATCGCGTTGCCTGACTGGCAGGCTGCGCTGGGCGATGTGCTCGATACCCTGGCTGCCACGCAGCGCTGAGGCGCTGCCGGCGAACACACGAAAACGGCGCCCTCTGGCGCCGTTTTGCATTGGAGGGGGGGCGACCGGAATCAGGCGCGCCCGTAGGTGTCCTCGAAACGCACGATGTCGTCCTCGCCCAGATAGCTGCCCGACTGCACTTCGATCAGTTCCAGCGGCACTTTGCCGGGGTTGCGCAGCCGATGCGTCACGCCGAGCGGAATGTAAGTGCTCTGGTTCTCGCTCAACAGCAGCACGTCATCGCCCCGCGTGACTTCGGCCGTGCCACTGACGACGATCCAGTGTTCGGCGCGGTGGTGGTGCATCTGCAGGCTCAGCACGCCACCCGGTTTGACCGTGATGCGCTTGACCTGATGACGCGGACCGTTGTCGATCGAATCGTAGGCGCCCCACGGGCGGTAGACCTTGCGATGCCACGCCGCCTGCGGCAACTCGCGTGACTTGAGTTCGGCCACGACGTCCTTGACCTGCTGGATGCGGTCGCTGCGTCCGACGAGGATCGCGTCCGCTGTTTCCACGACGATCGTGTCTTCGAGTCCGATCATCGCGATCAGGCGCTCGCCATAGGCGTAGGTGTTGCGGCAGTCGATCGACACGACTTCACCGTGATGGGCATTGCCGTCGGCGTCCTGCGGAGAGACCTCACGCAGGCTCGCCCATGAGCCGACGTCACTCCAGCCGGCGTCCAAGGGCATCACCACGGCCGCATCTGTCTTTTCCATCACCGCGTAATCGATCGAATCCGACGGGCTCGCAGCGAACGCATCGGCGTCGAGCCGGGTGAAGTCCACGTCCTTGCGCGCGCCCGCCCACGAGGCGCGCACCGCGGTCAGCATCGCCGGCGCATGGCGTTCGAGCGCAGCGAGGTACGCGTCGGCGCGGAACAGGAACATGCCGCTGTTCCAGAAATGATCGCCGGACGCGACGTAGGCCTGGGCGCGCGCCAGATCCGGCTTCTCGACGAAGGCTTCGACTGGCGCCGGGCCTTCCGCGTTGCCGGGCGCCGCCTTGATGTAGCCGTAGCCGGTCTCCGGTCCGCGCGGCACCACGCCGAACGTCACCAGTTTGCCGGCCTCGGCCGCAGGCAGCGCGGCGCGCACTGCGGCATGGAAGGCCTCGGGCGTCTGTACGACATGATCTGACGGCAGCACCAGCAGGACCGCATCCGGCGTCGCACGGAGCGCTTCGAGCGCGGCGGCGGCGATTGCAGGCGCCGTGTTGCGGCCGACCGGTTCGAGCACGATCGCTGCCGGCGTCGCACCGGCCTGTTGCAGCTGCTCGGCGACGACGAAGCGATGCGCTTCATTGGCGACGACGATCGGTCCGGCCTTGCCAGCCAGCGGCGCGGCGCGCAACCAGGTCGCCTGCAGCATCGTGTCCGTGCCGACCAGGGGCAGGAACTGCTTCGGGTACATCTCGCGCGACAGCGGCCACAGGCGTGTGCCTGAGCCACCGGAGAGCAGAACCGGGACGATCGTGGACATGGCAGGCCTCAGGCGGACAACAGGTCGGACAGTTCGCGGGTGCGCGCATCGAGCAGCGCACGGTCGGCGCGCGTCTCGATGTTGAGCCGCAACAGCGGTTCGGTGTTGGAGCTGCGCAGGTTGAAGCGCCAGTCGCCGAAGTCGGCGCTGATGCCGTCGGTGCGATCGATCGTCGGCGACTGCGCGGCGTAGTGCGCCATCACGCGGTCGACCGCGACCTTCGCATCCGCGACGCGGAAGTTGATTTCGCCGCTGCACGGGAACTTCGCGACCCGCTCGGCCACCAGATCGCCTAGCGATCGGCCACTCGTGGACACGAGTTCCGCGATCAGCAGCCACGGAATCATGCCGGAGTCGGCGTACGCAAACTCGCGGAAGTAATGATGCGCGCTCATCTCGCCGCCGTAGACGGCGTCCTCGGCACGCATCTTCTCCTTGATGAAGGCGTGGCCACTCTTGCACAGCACCGGCACGCCGCCGGCGGCTTCGACCTGCTCGACGGTGTTCCAGACCAGGCGCGGGTCGTGCACGACCTTGCCGCCCGGCTGTTTGGCGAGGATCGCCTCGGCCAGCAGGCCGACGAGGTAATAGCCTTCGATGAAGGCGCCGGTTTCGTCGAAGAAGAAGCAGCGGTCGAAATCGCCGTCCCAGGCGATGCCGAAGTCCGCGCCGTGTTCGCGCACCGCGTCAGCCGTCGCCTGACGGTTCTCCGGCAGCAGGGGGTTCGGAATGCCGTTGGGGAAGCTGCCGTCGGCCTCGTGGAACACGCGCACGAACTCGAACGGCAGGTGGGGCGCGAGCAGGTCGACGATCGAGCCGGCGCCGCCGTTGCCGGCATTGACCACGAGCTTGAGCGGACGCAACGCCGCGGCGTCCACATAGCCCAGCAGATGGTCGATATAGGCCGACTTGTCGGGCGCTGCGGTTTCGGTACCCGGCGTGGCGACGGGCGCAGGCAGATCGCCGGCCTCGACCGCATCGGAAATCGCGAACAGGCCCGTGTCCGAACTGATCGGACGGGCATGCTCGCGCACCAGCTTCATGCCGTTGTAGTCCATCGGATTGTGGCTGGCGGTCACCATCACCCCGCCGGCTGCGCCGAGGTGATCGACCTGGAAGTAGACCTCTTCCGTGCCGCCGACACCGATGTCGATGATCGTGCGCCCCTGGCTGCGTAACCCTTCCGACAGTGCAGCCTGCAGATCCGGGCTGCTCAGGCGCACATCGCGGCCCAGCACGATCGCGCCGGGCGGCAGCTGCGCGGCCAGCGCAATGCCGATGTCGCGGGCCAGGCCGGGATTGAGTTCGTCGGGCACGCGGCCGCGGAGGTCGTAGGCCTTGAAGGCGGGCAGGGGCATGGACGTTCCGTTCGAGGGGGACTGCCGTGATTCTAGCCCGCGACCCGGGCGCAACCCGTGCAGCCGCATTTGTCGTCGACGCGGCCTTGGAGTGCACTCGCTAGAATGGACGGCCAACGCGCCCCCGAGATTCGAGATGAGCGAGCAGAGTTCCGCCGCCCGACGCGGCAAGCAGTATCCCGACGCCGCGACGGCATTGGCCGACATCGTGGTCGATGGCCAGACCTTCGCGGTCGGCGGCTTCGGCCTGTGCGGCATTCCCGAGGCCTTGATCGCCGCACTGCGCGATTCGGGCGTCAAGGACATCACCGCGATCTCCAACAACGCGGGCGTCGACGGCTTCGGCCTCGGCCAGCTGCTGGAGACCCGGCAGATCCGCAAGATGATTTCGTCGTATGTGGGCGAGAATAAGGAGTTCGAGCGCCAGTACCTCGGCGGCGAACTCGAGCTGGAATTCAACCCGCAGGGCACGCTGGCCGAGCGCCTGCGCGCCGGCGGTGCGGGCATCCCGGCGTTCTTCACCGCGACCGGCTACGGCACGATCGTCGCCGAGGGCAAGGAGACGCGCGAGTTCGACGGCAAGCACTACGTGCTGGAAACCGCGCTGGTCGCCGACGTCGCGCTGGTCAAGGCGTGGAAGGCCGACACGGCTGGCAACCTCGTGTTCCGCAAGACCGCGCGCAACTTCAACCCGGCCTGCGCGATGGCCGGCAAGGTCTGCGTGGCCGAGGTCGAGGAGCTGGTGGAGATCGGTGCGATCGATCCCGACCAAGTGCATCTGCCGGGCATCTACGTGGACCGCATCGTCGTCAACACGGCGCCTGAAAAGCGCATCGAACAGCGCACCGTGCGAGGAGCGAAGTAATGGCTTGGACCCGTGACGAAATGGCCGCGCGTGCTGCGCGCGAGCTGACCGACGGCGCCTACGTGAACCTGGGTATCGGCCTGCCCACGCTGGTGGCGAACCACATCCCCGATGGCGTCGACGTGTGGCTGCAGAGCGAGAACGGCCTGCTCGGCATCGGCCCGTTTCCGTCCAAGGACGAGGTCGATGCCGACCTCATCAACGCTGGCAAGCAGACCGTGACCGCACGCAAGGGCGCGAGCTACTTCGGCAGCCACGACTCGTTCGCGATGATCCGCGGCGGCCATATCGATCTGGCGATCCTGGGCGCGATGCAGGTCACCGGTAGCGGCGATCTCGCGAACTGGATGGTGCCCGGCAAGATGGTCAAGGGCATGGGCGGCGCGATGGATCTCGTCGCCGGCGTCAAGCGCGTGGTCGTGCTGATGGAGCACGTCGCGAAGGACGGCAGCCACAAGATCCTGCCCGAGTGCACGCTGCCGCTGACCGGCGTCGGCGTGGTCGACCGGATCATCACGGATCTGGCCGTATTCGACGTCACGCCGGATGGCCTGGTGCTGGTGGAGACCGCGGAGGGCGTGGATCCCGCGGCGCTGCAATCGCAGACCGGTGTGGAGTTCCGCAGCGTCAGCTGAATCGGCGTTGCGCCTGCAGGCCCCAGCGCCTGCGGGCACGGATGTCGGACGCACCGGACTTCTTCGCGGATCGGTGCGTCAGGACGGGCGATTGCACGGAAGCGGCCGGTCGTTCGTCGCGCGCAACTTGTTACTTGGTGAGCGTCGACACACGTGCGAGCACGCGCCGTCCGGGACGCCCGGCGTGTCGCTCCGGGGTGTCGATGCACAGGCGCAGGGGACGAGCAATCAGTCGTCCCGGCGGCATGGCATCTCCTGGGCCGGACGACGCGGCTCGGTGTGCCGAACTGCTACGGTGCTGCGATGCCTGACGTCGCCGACACCGCCGACTGGATCCTGCACCCGGCCTGGCTTTCCGAAGATGCGGCGACGGCGCTGTTCAGCGCCCTGCTCAACGGCCTGCCCTGGTCCCACCACCGCCTGCGCATGTTCGGACGTGACATCGACGCGCCGCGGCTGAGCTGCTGGATCGGCGATCCGGAGGCGACGTACCGCTATTCGGGCACGACGTTCTCGCCGCATCCCTGGCCGGATGTTCTGCGTCCGGTTCTGGCATCGGTGTCGCAGGCGGCCGACGTCGGGTTCAACAGCGTGCTCGCCAACCTCTATCGCGACGGCCGCGATGCGATGGGCTGGCACAGCGATGACGAGCGCGAGCTCGGTCCGCGGCCGGTCATCGCCTCGCTGAGCCTGGGGGCAACGCGGCGTTTCCTGCTCAAGGCACGGCAGCCGGTGGGCGAGGGCGGGAGTGAACGGGTGGCGCTCGAGCTGGGGCATGGCAGCCTGCTGCTGATGCGCGGCGAGACCCAGTCCCGGTACCGGCACGCGCTGCCGCGAACCGCGCGCCCCGTGGGGCCGCGGATCAATCTCACGTTCCGGAAGATCCTGCGCTGAGCTGGGATCGTGATGGAGGGCTTTGCGGCGCGGGCGTCAGCGGCAGGCGGGAGGCGTTACCTCGCCAGCCTGACCAGACGCCCCGCTGCGCCATTGATGAGCGTCAGCGGCGGACCGGCACCGCGGGCCGCGTATGCGTGGCCTCGTGCGCGTTGCCCACTTCGAGGATCCAGCCGACCATCTCGCCGCTGATGGTCTGCAGCGACGCATTGAACGCGTCGACGACCTGGGCCACCTCGGTGCTGTTGGCGGGTGCGGCGGCCAGGAAGGTGCGTGAGCCGACGACGGTCTGGTCGATGTTGTGGATCAGCTTGGCGTTGACCTCGATCGTCGCCGCCGGCAGCACGTTGCCCGCGTAATCCGCTTCGAAGCGGCGCAGGTCGATGACCAGCTTGTAGTCGGCGGTGATGCCGGCGCCCTGGCGGGCAACGGCCGGAATGCGGTCCGAATCTTCCAGCGTGCGCAGGACGGCGTCCTGGAGCATGTCCGTCGGCGTCTTCGCCCAGCTGGCGCCGCGATAGACCTGCAGTTCGCTCGGGGTCGGGCGCACCGCGATGCGGAAGCTGTCGATCATGCGCGCGGCGGTCGGCGGACTCAGCGTCAGCTGCCAGTCGGCGCGCGGCCATGCCGGATCGGCCTGGACGCGCGGATCGGGCGCGTAGATCGTGGCGCGGTCGCGGTCACCGCCGCCGCCGCCGAGCAGCGACGAGCAGCCGGCGAGGATCGGCAGCAGCAGGCACGCGGCCAGCAGGCGACGCGATACGGACATCGGGTTCGGGTTCGGCGTGCTCATTCGGGTTCGAACTCCTTGGGCGCGTCGCGACCGAGCAGGTAGCGGGCAGGATTGGCGTCGAGGCGGTCGCTGATGCGGCGCAGGTCGCGGACCAGCGAACGCAGCTCGCCGAGGGTGGGGCCGAGCTGCGACAGGCCGTCGTTGGCGAAACTGCTGATCGCCGCGCGGTTCTCGTTGAGGATGGTGTCGGCGCCGCCGGCGGCCGAATCCATGCGCGCGAGCGTGCTTTCCAGGCTGGCCACGAGGGTCGGCAGCTTCTGCACCAGTTCGCGGTCGAAGTTGGTCATCGCGCGGTTGGTCGTCGTCAGCGTCTGCTCCAGCTGTTCGCTGGCGGTGCGCGCATTGACGATGATCGCGGCCAGATCCTCGCGCTGCCCGGCGACCGAGCCGGTCATGCCCTCGATGTTCTCCAGCGTGTTGGCGATGCGCGCGACATTCTCTTCGCTGAGCACCCGGTCCAGCCGCTCGACTAGACGGTTCGCGGTGTCGGAGATGTTCTGCAGCGCCGAGGCCTCGGTCTGGATCACCGCCACCTGGTCACGGTCTTCGGACACCAGCAGCGGCGCCTCGGGCGAGCCGCCGGTCAGCTGGATGATCGGCGAACCGGTCAGGCTGGTCATCGACATGCGCGCGCGCGTGTCGGTCTTCACCGGCGCATTGGCCTGCAGGCGCAGGCGCGCGATCACCTGGCGCGGATCCTCCGGCGCCAGCTGCAGGTTGTCGACCGTGCCGACCGCGATGCCGTTGTACTGCACGCTGCTGCCTTCGCTCAGGCCGGTCACCGGCTCGCGGAAAATCACATCGAACTCGTTCCAGCTGCGGTCGGACGAATACTTCGCCGCCCACAGCGCGAAGCCGAGCAGGGCGATCGACGCGACCAGCGTGAATGCGCCGATGAGGACGTAATTGGCTCTGGTTTCCATGACTCAGTCGGCTCCCGGGCCCTGGGCCCTGGCATCGCGTGCGGCACGGCCACGCGGGCCGTGGAAATAATCCTGGATCCACGGATGGTCGATCCGTTCGATCTCGTCCACCGGCGCGACCGCGATGACCTGCTTGTCGGCCAGTACCGCGATGCGGTCGCAGATAGCGTACAGAGTGTCGAGATCATGGGTAATGAGGAACACGGTCAGGCCGAGCGCCTCTTGCAGCGTGCGGATCAGGCGGTCGAAGGCCGCGGCGCCGATCGGATCCAGCCCGGCCGTGGGCTCGTCGAGGAACAGCAGCGGCGGGTCGAGCGCGAGGGCGCGTGACAGGCCGGCGCGCTTGCGCATGCCGCCCGACAGCTGCGACGGCACCTTGTCCAGCGCATCGGCGGGCAGGCCGGCGAGCTTGATCTTCAGCAGCGCCAGCTCATAGCGCAGCGAATCGCGCAGGTCGGGATGGTGTTCCTTCAGCGGCACCTGCACGTTCTCGCCGACCGTCAGCGACGAGAACAGTGCGCCGTCCTGGAACAGCACGCCGGTGTTGCGTTCGATGTGCCGCCGATCGGCGGGATCGCGCGACAGCGCGTCGGCGCCGAGCACTTCGATGCTGCCCGCCTGCGGCGTGCGCAGGCCGAGGATGGCGCGCATCAGGACCGACTTGCCGGTGCCCGAACCGCCGACCACGCCGAGGATCTCGCCGCGGCGCACGTCGAGGTCCAGGTTGTCGTGCACGGTCTGTTCGCCGAAGCGGTTGGTCAGGCCACGTACGCGGATGGCGAAGTCGCCGTCTGTGACCTCGGCATTGGTGGCCGGAGATTCGGCATCGGGCAAAGCATCGCCTTCCCGCACACCGGGCAAGTCATGACGCTTCTGCTCTTTCGAATCACCGATCACGAATCACCCGTAACCCTGCGGTTGCGACGTCCAAAATCCCGAATCCTGAAGCCCCGGTCCCGGCACCATCACCAACCCACGTTCATGAACCAGATCGCCGCGAAGGCGTCGACCACGATGACCAGCGAGATCGTCTGCACCACGCTGGAAGTGGTGCGCTCGCCCAGCGACTGCGCCGTGCCCTGGACCTGCAGGCCTTCGAGGCAGCCGATCAGCGCGATGATCATCGCGAACACCGGTGCCTTCGACATGCCGACCAGGAAGTGCCGCAGTTCCATCTGCTCGTGCATGCGCGCCATGTAGGCCTGCGGCGGAATGTCGAGGCTGAAGGCGCCGACCGTGAGGCCGCCGACGAGGCCGGCGACCATCGCGATGAAGGTCAGCAGCGGCAGCATCACCAGCAGCGCCAGCACGCGCGGGATCACCAGCAGATCGATCGGATCGAGGCCCAGCGTGCGGATCGCGTCCACTTCCTCGCGGCCGACCATCGCGCCGATCTGCGCGGTGAACGCGCTGGCAGTGCGACCGGCAAGCAGGATCGCGGTCAGCAGCACACCGAATTCGCGCAGGAAGGCGATCGACACCAGTTCCACGACGAAGATCGTCGCGCCGAAATCGGCGAGGACCGTCGAGCCTAGAAACGCGATCACCGCGCCGACCATGAAGGACAGCAGCGCGACGAGCGGCACCGCGTCCAGGCCGACCTGTTCCATGTGGTGCACGGTGGACGTCACCCGCAGCCGGCGCGGCGAGGTCACCAGGCGTGCGAGCTTGACCAAGGTCTCGCCCATGAAGCTGACCAGCGCGACGATCTCGCGGCCGTTGTCGTGCATCGTGTAGCCGAGCCGGCCCAGCGCCGCGGCGAAGCCGTACTCGCGTTTCTTCTTCGGACGGTCGTCGGAAACGTCCTCGATCACTTCGACCAGCGCGTGGTGGTCGTCGCGGAATGTGAAAGTGGTGAAGTCGAGCCCGCGTTTCTCGGCGAAGCGCACCAGCTGCAGTACGCCGAGCGAATCGAGCCGGTCGATCCCGGTCGCATCGATGCTTTGCACCGAGGTGTCGGTGCCGCGCAGCACCGTGTCGATGTCGCCCGCATGCTCGAGCGTCCAATGGCCGTGCAGCCGCAGCGTGCCGTGATCGGCGTCGGCCTCGGCGCTGGGCATGGCATGGGACGGTACGGTCATGCGGTGGACGCGGGGCCGGGATGGGGACGAAGTGCCGCGAGGATACCGAAAACCGGTGTGAGTCCGTGCATCACGCGCGCCGCGCTACCGGCGGTCAGGGGCGCCGTGCGATCCTGTCGCGATGTCCCAGCCCGTGTCCTTCACCTCCGCGAACTACGCTGCACGCATCGCCTTCGTGGTGGAGCTGGCTGAGCACCTGCACGCCTATGGCACCACCGCGCAGCGTCTGGAAGGCGCGGTGATCGCCGTCACCCAGCGTCTGGGGCTGGACTGCGAGCCCTGGGTCAACCCGACCGGCATGATCCTGTCCTTCAGTGATCCGCTGCGGCCGCCCGGTGACAGCGACACCACCCGCGTGATCCGGATGCCGCCCGGCGACGTCGATCTCTACTCGCTCTGCGAGACCGATCGCATCACCAGCCTGGTCATGGCCGGCGAAATGGACATCGCCGAGGGCCACGCCGCATTGCGTGCGCTGGATGCCCGGGAGCCGCGGGCGCTGGGCAAGGCGCTGATGGTGCTGGGCTTCGCCCTGGTCGCGACCGGCGTGGCCGGCCTGTGGCGGCTGCCGTGGCCGGACATCGCCACCGCCGGCACCATCGGTCTGCTGATCGGCCTGCTCGATCTGGTCACGCGCACCGGCACACGTCTGAAGGAAGCCGGCGAGGCGCTGGCGGGCATGGTTGCCGGCACGGTCGCGATCCTGGTGTCGGCCTTCGTGGTGCCGCTCAATCTCAATACCGTGATCATCGCGTCGCTGATTGTCATGCTGCCCGGTATGGCGCTGACCAATGCGATGAACGAGCTGACCAGCCAGCATCTCGTCTCCGGCACCGCGCGGGTGGCGGGCGCGGTGACGACGGTGCTGAAACTCACCATCGGCACGATCATCGCGCTGGGCCTGGCGCAGCTGTTCGGGGTGTCGCCGAACGTGCGCGCGCTGCGGCCGCAGCCGGACTGGGTGGAGTGGGCCGCGCTGCTGACGGCCTCGACCGCCTTCGCGATCCTGTTCCGCGCCGCGCGCCGCGACGTCCTGCTGGTGATGGCGGCCGCAGCGTCCGGTTATCTGATTTCGCGCTGGGTGGGTGCGGCGCTGGGCGCCAACATCGGCCTGTTCGTGGCGGCGCTCGTCATTACCGCGGCGGGTAATGGCTACGCGCGCTGGGCGGATCGTCCCGGTGCGCTGATCCGGGTGCCGGGCATCATCATGCTGGTGCCCGGCAGCAACAGCCTGCGCGGGCTGATGACCCTGGTGCAGCAGCAGGATGTCGCCGCGGGGCAGCAGGCCGCGTTGCTGGTGATGAACATCGTGCTGGCGCTGGTGGCCGGTCTGCTGTTCGGCAACGTGCTGTTGCCGGCGCGCAAGAATCTCTGAGTCGCGGTCGTCGGGGAATCTCCTCGGGCGGACACGAAAAAGGCGCCCGAGGGCGCCTTTTTCATTCCACTGGAATCCGATCGATTACTTGATCAGGAATTCCTCGATCTTCTTGCCCTTCTTGATCTGCGCGGCCAGCCACAGCGGCTGCTTGCCACGGCCCGTCCAGGTTTCCGCCTTGTTGGCCGGGTTGCGGTACTTCGGCGCCACCTTGCCCAGCTTGCGGCCCTTGGCCGGGCTGGTGCGGCCGGTGCTGCCGGCGGCCGGCGCACGCGCGGCGGCGGTGCCACCAGCGCCGAACAGTTCGGCGACGCTGTATCCCTCGGCGGCGGCCAGCTCGGTGAGCTTCTTGCGCACCGCGGTGATCGGCTTGCGCTTCTTCAGCGTGGTCTTGCGCTGCTTGGCCTGCGTGATCAGCGCATCGAGCTGCTGCGGGGAAAATGCATTGAGATCAAACGCCATTCTGGTCGCTCCGGCTGGTTAATGAGGGGAATACCGGTCCGTGGCATCGCGCGCATCATAATCGGGAAAATCCCGATCCACAAATGCCGGGCAGGCGTCGCCGTCCGCCGAAATGCAGGGCGGGTGAATCGTCCGGAAAATCCAGCGGTGCCGGGCGCGGTCGCGCGGCATGGGGTTTCAGGCATTCAAACGGGAAAACAGCGATTCGCGATCGAGATTCTCCGAATCCGCCGCCGTCCGCGCGCGGTATTCGTAGGTGCCCGACGCCAGGCCGCGCGCCGAGACCACCACGCGATGCGGAATGCCGACCAGTTCGATGTCGGCGAACATCGAGCCCGGGCGCAGGCCGCGATCGTCGAGCACCGTTTCGATGCCGGCCGCACGCAGCGCGTCGTACAGCGCCTCGGCTGCTTCGACGACATGGGTTTCGTGCTTCGGGTTGATCACGCACACCGCCACCTGCCAGGGCGCCATCGCCGCCGGCCAGAGGATGCCGTTCGCGTCGTGGTTCTGCTCGATCGCCGCGGCGACGATGCGCGACACGCCGATGCCGTAGCAGCCCATATACGGCACGACCGCCTTGCCGTTGGCATCCAGCACCTTGAATCCCATCGCGTCGGCGTATTTCTGGCCGAGCTGGAAGACGTGACCGACCTCGATGCCGCGCACCAGTTTCAGTTCGCCGCCGTCTTCGGCGCGGTCGCCAGCCACCACGTCGCGGATATCGGCGACGACCGCCGGCTCCGGCAGGTCGCGGCCCCAGTTCACGCCGGCGAGGTGATAACCGGCTGCATTCGCGCCGAACACGATGTCGGCCATCGCCGCGACTTCGCGGTCGGCGACGACGCGGATGTCGCGCTGCGGCCCGACCGGGCCGAGAAACCCGGGTTCGCTGCCGAGGTGGTCGCGGATCTCGGTTTCATTCGCCGAGCGGGTGTCGGCCAGGCCCGCGACCTTCGCGAGCTTGATCGGATTGACCGAATGGTCGCCGCGCACCAGCGCCAGCACGAAGGTGTCGCCAGCCATCAGTGCGACTGATTTGGCGGTCCGCGCCAGCGGAATGTCGAGCAGGGCGGCGACGTCCTCGCAGGTCTTCTGCGTGGGCGTTTCGACGCGGCGCATCGTCTCGGCCGGCGCGGGACGCGGCGCAGGCTCGGCGGCGCGCGCGGTCTCGACATTCGCCGCGTAGTCGCTGGCAGTGGAGAACGCGATCGCGTCCTCGCCCGAATCGGCCAGGACATGGAATTCCTGCGAGGCGTCGCCGCCGATCGCACCGGAATCGGCCTGCACTGCGCGGAAATCCAGACCCAGGCGGCTGAAGATCCGGGTGTAGGCGGCGTGCATGGTCTGGTACGAGGTGGCCATCGCGGCCTCGTCGATGTCGAACGAGTACGCGTCCTTCATCAGGAACTCGCGCGAGCGCATGACGCCGAAGCGCGGGCGGATCTCGTCGCGGAACTTGGTCTGGATCTGGTAGAAATTCACCGGCAGCTGCTTGTAGCTGGCCAGTTCGGCGCGGGCGAAGTCGGTGATCACCTCCTCGTGCGTCGGGCCGTAGCAGTACCAGGCGTCCTTGCGGTCCTGCAGCTTGAGCAGCTGGCCGCCGAACTTTTCCCAGCGGCCGGTTTCTTCCCACAGCTCGCGCGGCTGCACCGACGGCATCAGCAGTTCGATCGCACCGGCGGCGTCCATTTCCTCGCGCACGATGCCTTCGACCTTGCGCAGCACGCGCAGGCCCAGCGGCGACCAGGTGTAGATACCCGCAGCGAGCTTGCGCAGCATGCCGGCCTTGAGCATCAGCTTGTGGCTGACGACCTCGGCATCGGCGGGGGTTTCTTTCTCGGTGCGGAGATGGAACTGCGACAGGCGCATCGGCGGCTTCTGGGTCGGATTGGACCCGGTATTGTGCCACGCGGCCGTGCGCGGCCTGCCGTGGCCGCGCGGGTGTCGCGCCGGCTCAGCCGCAGTAGGCGCGGGCGGCGGCGCGGGCCAGTTCCAGCTGCGCGCTGCGGGCCTGCGCATCGAGTTCGCGCGGGGTGCCGTCGGCGCCCACCTGCTGCACCGGCGCGGCGTCTTCCAGCGCGGCGATGTTCGCGCGTGCCACGTCGCACTGGCTGGCGGCATTCGAATCCGCCGCGGCCGTGGTCGGCGCTGCCGCTGCAGGCGCAGCGGCCGGTGTCGCGGCCGCGGCGGCGCCATCGTTGCGGACATTGCGTACTTCGAATCGCGTGCCGGCCGGCGGCGGTGTCTGCGAATAGTGGGTGACGCCGCGGGCGTCCTTCCAGCTGTAGACCTCGCTGGCGGACAGCGGAAGCGCCGCGACGGCCAGCAGCGCGAGGAGGGCGACGGGAGCGGTGCGGCGCATGGCGGATCCGGTAGGGCGTGCAGGAGTCGCGATTCCAGCATCCCCCGGCCGCAGGCGCAACCGCGGCTCCTCCGGCGCGGCGCGCGGCGCTACACTCGTGGCATGAGCGAACCCGATCCCTTGCCGCGCCGCGCACGCGGTATCTATCTGCTGCCGAATCTGTTCACCACCGGAGGCCTGTTCGCAGGCTTCTTCGCGATCATCGCCGCATCGCAGGGCCGCTTCGGCGCCGCGTGCATCGCGATCTTCGTGGCCGGCGTCCTCGATGGCATCGATGGACGCGTCGCGCGGCTGACCAATACCCAGACCGAGTTCGGTGTGCAGTACGACTCGCTGGCCGATCTCGTCAGTTTCGGCATGGCGCCGGCGCTGGTGATGTACCACTGGTCGCTGATCGACATGCGTCTGGATGGCCCGACGCTCGGCAAGATCGGCTGGCTCGGCGCCTTTCTGTATGCCGCTTGCGCGGCGCTGCGGCTGGCACGTTTCAACAGCCAGGTCGCGACCGTCGACAAGCGCTATTTCGTCGGCCTGGCCAGTCCGGCGGCTGCGGGCCTGATGGCGAGCTTCGTATGGACCTGTCACGAGCTGGGCCTGTCCGGCGGCGACCTGCGCTATGCCGCGCTGGCGGTGACGATCGTCGCAGGCCTGCTGATGGTCAGCCGCGTCCGCTACACCAGCTTCAAGGGCAGCGGCACCGGCCCGAAGGCCGACCGCGTGCCCTTCGTGGCGCTGGTGGTGGCGGTCGGCATTCTGATCGCGCTGTGGGTGGATCCGCCCAAGACCCTGCTCGGCGCTGCACTGATCTATGCGGCTTCGGGGCCGGTGCTGTGGCTCATGCGTCGGCGCGGGGGCGCGGCCGGAGCGACGTCGTGACCTGGGACGCGCTGCAGTGCGCGGCGCTGGATGCGATGGGGCACGTGCGCTATCGCGTGCAGGTGCCTGGCCAGACGCTGCCCGACGATGCGCTGCTCGATGCGCTGCTGCGGGCCTGCGGGCGCGGCCGCGACGACGCGGATGCGTTCGCGGTCTACCGCAGCCTGGGCGCGCTGGATGGCCTGCGCGCGGCGGCGGCCAAGCGCGCGCTGTGGCCGCGGCTGCGGCGCCTGCGCGCAGGCTGAGACATGTACGCGCGCACGGGTGGCATCGATCCGGCGGTCGGCATCGCGCTGCGGCCGATGCGTGCGACCGATCTGGATACGGTGATGGCGATCGAGTTGCGCGCGTATCCGTTTCCGTGGACGCGGGGCATCTTCGACGACTGCCTGCGCGCCAGCTATCCGGCCTGGGTGCTGCACGGCGGTGACGGCATCCTCGGCTACGGCGTGCTGAGCATCGCGGCGGGCGAGGCGCATGTGCTCAACGTCTGCGTCGACCCTACCGCGCAGGGCCGCGGCTACGGGCGACATCTGTTCCGCGCGCTGATCGACGACGCCGAGCGCCACGGCGCGGCGCGCGTGTTCCTCGAGGTGCGCCCGTCGAATCCGGCGGCGATCGCGCTGTACCACGACGAGGGGTTCAACGAGATCGGCCGGCGTCCGCGCTATTACCCGGCGCACGCCGGGCGCGAGGACGCGATCGTCATGGCGCGCGAGCTGGCGTTTCCGTAACGCGACCTTCGACGCGGCGCGTCGACACCGGGCTGCCTAGACTGTCGCTTTACGAGCCACGGTGCCCACCATGCGCGACACCCGCATCGACAACGAAAAACGCATCGCGCTGCTGATCGATGCCGACAACGCGCCGGCCGCGAAGATCGACGTGATCCTCGCCGAAGTCGCGCGCCACGGCGTCGCCAACGTGCGCCGCGCCTACGGCAACTGGAAGAGCCAGCATCTGGTCGGCTGGGAGAAGGTGCTGCACGAATATGCGATCCGCCCGATCCAGCAGTTCGCCTACAGCACCGGCAAGAACGCATCCGACATGGCGATGGTCATCGACGCGATGGACCTGATGTACGCACGCAATCTCGACGGCTTCGCCATCGTCTCCAGCGATGCGGATTTCACCCCGCTGGTGATGCGCCTGCGCAACGACGGCTATGCGGTCTACGGGTTCGGGCAGGAGAAAACGCCGACGCCGTTCGTCAAGGCATGTTCGACGTTCCTGTATCTGGAGAAACTCCGCGCCGCCGACGAGGCGGACACCGGCGGCACGATCAAGCCGCGCACCGGCACCGAACTGCAGGCCGATCGCGAACTCGTGCAGCTGCTGCGCAATGCGGTCTCCGCGGGCGCCGACGATGGCGGCTGGTCGCATCTGGGTGAAGTGGGCAGCCACGTCCGCAACCAGGGCTCGTTCGACGCGCGCAACTACGGCTACCGCAATCTCAGCGCCCTGATCGATGCGACCGGGCTGTTCGAAGTGCGCCGGGTCGGACAGGCGGTCGAGATCCGCGAGGCGCCGAAGAAAGCCGCCGCGAAAAAATCCTCGGCGAAGCGGCGCTAGCATTCTCGAGCGACGTCCGCGCTTCCGCTTTTTCGAATCCCCAATCCCCAATCCCGGCCTCAATACAGATCCACCGGGTCCACATCCAGCGACCAGCGCGCGCGGCGCGCTTCGGGCAGGGCATGGATCGCGGGCAGCGCCGCATCCAGCACACCGTGCAGACGCGCGCGGTGGTCGGCGGCCAGCACCAGCTGCGCGCGGTAGGTACCGGCGCGGCGTGGCATCGGTGCGGCCACCGGGCCGTCGAGCATCAGGGTGGGCATGCCGTCGGCATCGCGACCGGCCAGCGGCTGCAGCACCCGCCGCGCCGCCTGCAGAAAGGCCATGGGCGGATCGGCGTGCGGTGATTCGGCGCGCAGCAGGGCCATGGGTGCGAACGGTGGGAAGCCGGCGGCCTGACGCTGCTCCAGTTCGCCGCCCGCGAAGGCGTGATAACCGCCGTGGATCAGCGTCAGCAGCAGCGGGTGCTCGGGGTGATGCGTCTGCAGCAGCACCTGGCCCGGGCGCTCGGCGCGGCCGGCACGGCCGGCGACCTGGATCAGCAGCTGCGCGAGTTTCTCGCCGGCGCGGAAATCGGCCGAGAACAGGCCCTCGTCGACGCCGACCACGCAGACCAGGGTGAGGTTGGGCAGGTCGTGGCCCTTGGCCAGCATCTGCGTGCCGATGAGGATGCCGGGCCGCGTGCCGAGATCCGCGAACAGGCGTTCCAGCGCATCGCGCCGGCGCGTGCTGCCGCGGTCCACGCGCAGCACCGGCACGTCGGCGAAACGCGTGGCCAGCAGTTCCTCGATGCGCTCGGTGCCCACGCCCTGCGGCTGCAGGGCGAGGCCGGCGCAATCGGGACAGGCCGGGGGCGCGCTCTGCCGATGCCCGCAGTGGTGGCACTGCAGGCGCCGGCCGCCGGCGTGCACGGTCATCGGATGGCCGCGTTCGGGCGTACTGCAGCGCGGGCAGTGCGCACTCCAGCCGCAGTCGTGGCACAGCAGCACGGGCGCGTAGCCGCGGCGGTTCTTGAACACCAGGACCTGGCCGCCGGCCGCAAGCGCGGCGTCGATCGCGCCCAGCAGTTCGGGCGCGAGGCCGGCTTCGAGCGGCCGCTTGCGCACGTCCAGCACGCGCACCGCGGGCGGCTGCGCATTGCCCGCGCGGCGCGACAGGCGCAGGTGGACATGGCGACCGCTGATCGCGTTCTGCAGGCTTTCCAGGGAGGGCGTCGCACTGCCCAGCAGCACCGGCACGTCGAGCGCCTTGCCGCGCACCAGTGCGAAATCGCGGGCGTGGTAGCGGATGCCGTCCTGCTGCTTGTAGCTGCCGTCGTGTTCTTCATCGACGACGATCAGGCCGGCGTCGGGCAACGGCAGGAACACCGCCGAACGGGTGCCCACGACCACGCGCGCCTCGCCACGCAGTGCGGCCGCCCAGACCCGGGCCCGTTCGCTGTCCCCCAGTCCCGAATGCAGCGCGTGCACCGGCACGCCGAGACGCGCGCGGAACCGCGCCAGCGTTTGCGGGGTCAGGCCGATCTCCGGCACCAGTACCAGCGCCTGACGGCCGCGCGCGAGGCAGGCGGCGATCGCCTGCAGATAGACCTCGGTCTTGCCGCTGCCGGTCACGCCGTCGAGCAGCAGCGAGGCGAACCCGGTCTGCGCCGTCACCGCGTCGATCGCAGCCTGTTGTTCGGCATTGGGCGTCGGCCCGGGCTGCGGCACGGGCGCCAGCTGCGAGGCGGGCAGGGCGATGCGCTCGGCCAGGCCGCGGCCGGCCAGTGTCCGGGCGGCCGTGCGCCAGCCTTCGAGCAGCAGGTCGAGCGCATCCTCGTCGCGCGGCGTGGCCAGCAGGAGGTCGGCCAGCCGACGCGGCCGGCCACCGGCCTTGAGCGTCGGCACGGCGTCCGCGCCCGGACCGGTCAGGCGCCAGGCCCAGGTGTGGGTGTCGGGCAGGGCCTCGCCGCGGCGCAACGGTGCCGGCAGTGCGGTGGCCAGCACTTCGCCCAGCGGCGCGTGGGTGTAGCGCGCGAGCCAGCGCAGCGAGCGGTCCAGCTCGCCGTGGATCAGGGGCGCGGCGTCCAGCCACTCGGTCGCGTCGCGCAGCGTCGGGCCGTCGACCGCCGCCGGGGCGACCCCTGCGACCACACCGACCAGCGCCCGTGGACCGAACGGCACCCGGATGCGGCGGCCGACATCGGCCGCAGCCGGCGGCGGCGAGCCGGGCGGCGCGCGGTAGTCGAACAGCTGCGGCAGCGGCAGCGGCAGGGCGACCTGGAGGACGGACAGGGAGTCGGACGGCGCGGACACCGGCGCAGTCTAGCGGTTCGTCCCGTCCGGGCTGCCCACGCCTTTCGCTTGCGGCACAAAGCTGCGCGCCGTCACACATGTCGGCCGCAAGTCGCCGGTTTCAAAAGGATTCCGGCTTATCCACACAAGCTGTGGATAAGCCTGTGCATGAAGTTGCAGAAGCGCTCGGATGTGCTGCGTTCAGCGGGCAAAACAGTCGGTTGGACAAAAAAGTGCCATCGCATCAAATGCCTTACGGATCAATTGCTTGGCCGTGAAACATTGTTGTCATGCAGCATCCGCAGCCGGTTGACTTCAGCGAAATGACAGCATCGTGAACCCTGTGAACAACCTTCCGCCGCCGATCCGCCTGTGGAACGTCTGCAGGCGCTGCTGTCAAGTCTCGGGTGGCGCAGCCGGGCCGCTATGATTCCCCGTCCCATCCGCAGGTTCCGACGCGCATTTCTCCCCAGACCACCCCTTCCGGCGCCTCGTCCGCGGCTGCCGCTTTCCTGCGCGGCATCGAGCGGCGCGCCGCGATGTTCGCCCAGTGGCAGAGCGGCGATGTCGAGACCGGCGACGCGGCGCTGGCCCGGGCGATGGCGGGTTTCGTCGAACTGGCCCCGACGACCGCGTTCTCGGACTGGCCTCGCCGTTTCTGGGGCCTGCTGCTCGCGGTCCCGGGCCTGCGCGCGCCGCAGGCGCTGGGCGAGGGCGGCGATGGCCTGCCTGGGCTGGAAACGCTGCCCGGCGGCCCGCGGGTCACCGTGCTGCTGCGTCTGGTCGCCGGTCTGCCCGAACACGAGGCGGCGGCAGTGCTGGGCGTGTCCCGGGCGACCTATCGCCTGGGCCTGCAGCGTGCATTGCCACACCGGACCGACGGCACGCCGGACGCCGACGCCTGGCGCGACCTGGCGGCCACCGTGCAGGCGCAGATCCGTGCGCTGCCGCCGGACCGCCTGGCCCGCCTGGCCGGACTGCGCGAGGCCGCGCTGCGCGGCGAGGTGCTGCCGCCGCGGCGCTTCCCGCTGGCGACGCCTGCCGCGCCGGAACCCGAACGGCTCCACGCCGTCCCGCACACCCGCGCCCGCTGGCTGTGGCCGGCGATGGCCGCCGTGCTGGTGGCCATGCTGGCCGCGCTGGGCTGGACTTGGTGGGGCGGCGGCTACGGCGGCGTCGACGACGACGAGCGCATCCGAATCGAGGCCTTGCCCGAATCGGGCGGCCCCGCCGCGCGCTACGACGACGACATCGCCCTGCTGACCGAACCGGACTTCGAACTGCTGGCCGCGCCCGACGACGGCGCCGCGTGGCGCGATGACCCGGCGTTCTACGCCTGGCTCGCGTCGCAGCTGGAACTGCCGCAGGACCAGACCGCCGACGCCCACCTGGAAACGCGCAGCGATGCAGGCGAAGACGAACCGGAGACCAGCGATGCGGATCTCTGAGCGCCGCGGCGTGGCCGTGGGCACGCTGCTGTGGCTGCTGACGGGCGCGGCGCTCGCGCTGCCGGCCGGCGTGCCCTGGAATACCCTGCCCGAGGCCGACCGTGAACGCCTGACCGCGCGCGCTGCGCGGCTCGACGCGATGAGCCCCGCCGAGCGCGCGGCGCTGACCGCGCGGGCGACGGCCTGGCACGCAGCACCGGCCGCGGAACGCGCCCAGCAACGGCTGGCCTTCGATGCCGTCGAGGCGATGCCGCATGCCGAGCGCATGCGCCTGCAGCAGGCCGCCGAACATTTCGCCGCTCTGCCGGAAGACGAACGCAAGGCGCTGCGCCTGCAGTTCGAACAACTCGATCTGGGACTGCAGCGCGGCTGGCGGCTGGGACCGGCGCTGGGCGCCGAATGGCCCGGACTGCACGCCCTGTTCGCGGCGATGCCGGTCGAGCAGCACGCGCCCGCCATGCTGGCGCTGCGTACGGCCTCGCCGCAGGCGCGGGCGGATCTGGTGGTGCTGGCGCAGCGCACGCCGCCGCATGAGCGCGAAGCGCTGCGCAGCGCATGGCTGGCCGTGCCGGCCGATGCCCGCGACGCGTGGCTGCGCGCGCGCGTTGCGCCCTGACCGGCCCACGCGCATCCGCGCGGGCGCGGATGCGTCGCGCTACATCGCGTAGACCGCGTAGCCGGCCATCGGCACCGCGACGCTGAGGAACAGCGCGAAGTACGACATTCCGATCACCAGGAACTTGAACACCGTCCACGGCCAGGACTGTCCGTAGACGCGCTTCTGCATCACCAGCAGATAGACCGGCATTCCCCACAGCAGCAGGGTCGACAGCAGGCCGGTCGCCCGCGCGGCCCAGGCGGCGTGCGTCGCCAGCCACGGGCCGGCCAGGGCGCAGCAGAACACCAGCAGCAGACCCAGCATCAGCGCCGCGTGGCTGTAGAGGCCGACCACGACGTGTTCGAGATACAGCCGGCGCTGGAACAGGTACAGCAGCTTGAGCAGGACCGCGAACAGCGGCACCAGAATGAAGAGCGCGGTCGGCGCTGCCGCCAGCAGGGCGCGCACGTAGATCTGCGGTTCGTCGTTGAGGCGGCTGAGGTTGCGCTCGATGCGCTCGCCCAGCGGGCCGCCGATGGTCGGTGGCCGACGTGCAGTTTCGATCTCGGTCTCGGCACTGGCGGCATCGGGGACGGGCGGTGCGCCGGCCGTGGAACTCTCGGCCGCGGGCGCGCCGTCTGCCCCGGTCGCGATCTCGGCCGTGGGCATTGCGTCGGGCGCCAGGGCGGCGATGCGTTGGCGCGCCTGTGCGCGGACCGCGTCTTCGGCGACGTCGAGTTGCGGCGACACGCCCGGCAGCGCGCCGACGGTGCGCCGCGTCTCGGCAAGGCCGGCCAGTGCGTCGTCGCGCATCGTCTCCACGTCGCCGACGGTCCGCGCCTGCGCGAACTGGCTGGCGACGTCGTCGGTGCGCACCATCTGCCCGGGCGCGAGATCCTGCATCGCGTCCTGCACGACGAACCGGGCGACGAAGAACGTCAGCAGGGTCAGGATCACGAACAGCCGCATCGGCGCGACGTAGCGCACGCGATGACCGCCGAGATAGCGCGTGGCGATGCGTCCGGGCACGAACAGGTCGCGCAGCGTACGGAAGATGCGGCCATCGAGATGCCAGAACGATTCGAACACCTCTTCGACCGCATGGCCGACATGGCGCACCGGGCTGTGGGTCGACTGGCCGCAGACGTGGCAGTACTCGCCCTGCAGCGGCGCCTCGCAGTTCTCGCATCGGGCAGGCGCGACATGCGCGGCGACGGACGCCGGCGGCGCCGGCGGGTGGGCCGGTAACAGAGGGTCGGACATGGGCGGCTCGAAAGCGGATCACGAAGGTCGTGCGCGCGCTCCCCGGCGCGCGTCGCGTGCGCGGCGTACCATACCGGTCCTTCGCGCCCCGGCGCCAGCGCACGCATCGGTTCGTTCGCGCGGCCGCAGTCGCAGACGCCGCCCATGTCCGCCTCGCCTTCCGTTCCGCGCTTCGGTCACGAAGTCCGCAGGACCGCTGTCCTGTCCGCGCCTCTGGTGCTGGGACATCTCGCCACCGGTCTGATCGGATTCGTCGACAGCGTCATCGCCGGCCACCATGGCACCACCACGCTGGCCGCGGTGGCGGTGGGCACCGCGATCTTCTGGCTGCCGATGATGGTGCCGATGGGCACGCTGATGGCCGTGCCGCCGTCGGTCTCGCAGCTCGACGGCAGCGGTCGCCAGTCCGAGGTCGGGCCGCTGTTCCGTCAGGCGCTGTGGCTGGCCGCCGGGCTGGGCCTGCTGCTGTTCGGCCTGCTGACGGCGCTGGCGGCCGCGCTCGGTCCGTTCGGGATCGCACCGGAGATCGTGCCCGGCGCCACCGCCTTCCTGCACGGCATCCGCTGGGGCGTCCCGGCGCTGACGCTGTACTACTGCATGCGCTACCTCAGCGACGGCCTGCACTGGACGATGCCGACCATGGTGTTCGGCTTCGGCGGGCTGCTGGTGCTGGTGCCGATGGGCTATGCGCTGGCGTTCGGCTGGGGGCCGCTGCCCGAGGGCGGGGCGGGCGGGCTGGGCCTGGCCTCGGCGCTGATGATGTGGATGCAGTCGCTGGCGTTCGCGCTGTATCTCGCGCGCTCGCGCCGGTTCGATGCCTATGCGCTGTTCACCCGCTTCGACCGTCCGCAATGGCCGGCGATCCGCGCCCTGCTGCGCACCGGTCTGCCGATCGGGGTGACGGTGACGATGGAGGGCAGCCTATTCGTCGTCACCGCGCTGCTGATCGGACGCCTGGGCGAAGTGCAGGCGGCCGCGCACCAGATCGCGATCAACGTGGCCGCGCTGTGTTTCATGATTCCCTTCGGCCTGGCCGAAGCGACCACGGTCCGCGTGGGCCACGCGCTGGGCAAGGGCCTCGGCAGCGAGGGCGTGCGCCGCGCCGGTTTCGCCGGACTGGCGCTGGTGCTGTGCACGCAGACGGTCTCCGGGATCCTGCTGCTGCTGGGGCACGACCACGTGGTCCGCATCTACACCCAGGACGCCGCCGTTGCCGGCCTGGCCGGCACGCTGCTGCTGTATGCCGCGGCGTTCCAGTTTCCCGATGGCATCCAGGCCTTGTCGGCCGGTGCGCTGCGCGGCCTCAAGGACACGCGCGTGCCGATGTATCTGGCGGCCGCGGCCTACTGGGGCGTGGGCATGAGCCTCGGGGCCGGTCTCGGTCTCGGCCTCGGCTGGGGGCCGCGCGGCATGTGGATCGGCCTGATCGCCGGACTCACGGTCGCCGCCGTGCTGCTGGGCGCACGGTTCCTGCGCAGCAGCCGCCGCGTGGTGGTGCCCGCCTTGCCACCGCCCGATGCGGTCGATGCCTGAACCCGCGCTGCCCGCACCGGCCGTCCCGATGACCTGTGGCGCATGCATCCGCGTGCGCCGGCGGGTTAGGCTGCCCGCCTGGGCGGGACCCTGGCGGTCGCGGCGGACAGCGGTCCGCGGCGCCTGCATCTCTTTTCTGTTGGAGTCGTATCGAGCATGAGTACTGTGCCGCCCCGCGCGCCCCTGGCGCGCGTCTTCATCGGCCTCTGGGACGGGATGAACTTCATCCGTCGGCTGACCCTCAACCTGCTGTTCTTCGGTCTGCTGTTCCTGATCGCGGTGATCGTGCTGATCGCCGTCATCGGCGGTGGATCGCGACCGGCGCCGCTGCTCGAGCGCACCACGCTGGTCATCGCCCCCGAAGGCGCGCTGGTCGAGCAGTACCGCACCGATCCCTTCATGCGCGCGCTGGCCGAGAGCGGCGGTGGCGGCGTGGGCGAAGTGCAGCTGCGCGACGTATTGCGCGCGCTGGAAGCCGCGAAGGTCGATGCGCGCATCGAACGCGTGCTGCTGCGCACCGACCGGCTGACGTTCTCCGGCTATGCGTCGATGCGCGAAGTCGGCGATGCGATCGCCGAGGTGCGCGCGGCCGGCAAGCAGGTCGTGGCGTTCGGCGAGTACTTCGGACAGCAGCAGTACCTGCTGGCCGCGCAGGCCGACGAGGTCTACCTCGATCCCGAAGGCGGCATGCTGCTGGAAGGCCTCAGCGGCTATCGCCAGTACTACCGTGAAGCGCTGGCCGACAAGCTCGGCGTGGACATGCATCTGTTCAAGGTGGGCGAGTACAAGTCGGCGGCCGAGCCCTACATCCTCGATGGCGCTTCGGCGGAATCGAAGGAAGCCGACCTGTACTGGATGAACGACATCTGGCAGCGGCATGTCGCCGACATCGCCACCGCGCGTGGTTTGACGCCGGCGGCGATCAATGCCGGCATCGATACGCTGCCGGCCGGCATCGCGGCCGCCCAGGGCGACCTGGCCCAGTACGCGATGGCGCAGGGCTTCATCGACGGGCTCAAGGCCCGCGAGGAGGTCGAGCAGCTGCTGGTCGAGCGCGGCGTCGCAGACGACGATGCCGAGGGCGGGTTCCGCCAGATCTCGATGCGCGGCTTCCTGGCGCACGTGGAACCCAAGGCCGGCGCGGCCGATCGCGGCGACCAGGTGGCCGTAGTGGTCGCCGAAGGCGGTATCACCGGTGGCGATCAGCCGCCGGGCACGATCGGCGGCGAATCGACGTCGGCGCTGCTGCGCGAGGCGCGCGAGAGCGAGCACGTGAAGTCGGTGGTGCTGCGCGTGGATTCGGGCGGCGGCGAAGTGTTCGCGTCCGAGCAGATCCGCCGCGAGGTCGATGCGCTCAAGGCCGCCGGCAAACCGGTGGTCGTGTCGATGGGCGATGTCGCCGCGTCGGGCGGTTACTGGATCTCGATGAACGCCGATCGCATCTATGCCGATGCGTCGACGATCACCGGATCGATCGGCATCTTCGCGCTGGTGCCGACCTTCCCGCGCACGCTGGAGAAGATCGGCGTGCGCACCGACGGTGTCGGCACCACGCCGTTCGCGGGTGCATTCGACCTGACGCGTGAGCTGCAGCCCGAGGCGGGTCAGGCGATCCAGGCGATCATCGATCGCGGCTACGCCAACTTCATCGGCAAGGTCGGCGAGGCGCGTGGCCGCAGCGCCGACGAGATCGACACCGTCGCGCGCGGTCGCGTGTGGAGCGGCACCCAGGCGCTCGATCGTGGTCTGGTCGACGAACTCGGCGGTCTGCGCACGGCGATCGCCAAGGCTGCCGAACTCGGCGGGATGGAGGCCGACGGCTTCCGCGTGCGCTATGTCGAAAAGAGCGCGACGCCGTTCGGACGTCTGCTCAGCGGCTTCATCGGCAGCCGCGCGGGTGGCTTGCTGGTCGGTCACAGCGATCTGGCGCGTGGCCTGCTGGCCCGTGCCGCGCCGCGTGCCGAACAGGACCTGCGCCTGCTGGAAAGCGTGATGACGCCGGTGCCCGGCCGTCCGGTCAAGTCGGTCGCGTACTGCTTCTGCGAACTCTGAGTCCGCGACGCATCTGAAACGCGAATGGCCCGCCAATTGGCGGGCCGTTCCGTTTCATGGGTGCGCCGGCGACGCGGCGCGTCCGCTCAGCGTTTGACGTCCAGACGCCCGCTGTCGACCAGCGCGCTCACATCGTCGACGCCGACCAGATTGAAGTCGCCCGGCACGCTGTGCTTGAGCCGCGCGGCGGCAAGACCGAAGGCCAGTGCGCGGGCATCGTCCATGCCGGTCAGCACGCCGTGCAGCACGCCGGCAGTGAACGCATCGCCGCCGCCGATGCGATCGACGATGCCGTCGACCGGCTGCGGCTTGATGCGATGCACGGCGCCGTCGCGATGCACCAGCAGGGCGCCCAGCGTATGCGCGTCGACGCTGCGCACGTCGCGCTGCGTGCAGGCGATGCGCTGCAGATGCGGGAATGCCTCGAAGGCGCGCGTCGCGGCGGCCAGCGTGCGTTCGGCCGACGTGCCCGATGCCGTCGGCGCGGCGGCGCCGAGAACCAGATCCACGTCACGATGGTCGATGAAGGCGATATCGGCCTCGGCCAGCAGCGCACGCAGCAGTGGCGCGGGCTGGTCGTTCCAGGTCGCCCACAGCTTCGGACGGAAGTTGCCGTCGAACGACACCAGCGTGCCGGCCTTGCGTGCGGCGCGGACCGCCTGGGTCGCCGCCTCGGCGCTGTTGGCGCCGACCGCGGGTGTCACGCCGGACACGTGCAGGCAATCGATCCCGTCGAGCAGGGCAGGCCAGTCGTAAGCGGCGGCGTCGGCACGGGCGAAGGCCGAATCCGCGCGGTCATAGACCACATCGCTCGGGCGCACGCCCGCGCCGGTGGCCAGGAAGTACAGCCCCATGCGCCCGCCCACGCGCTGCACGCGCGTGACATCCACGCCGTGCCGGCGGAGTTCGCCCAGCGCGGCCTCGCCCAATGCGTTGTCGGCCACCGTGCCGGCCACCGCACTGTCGTGCCCGAAGCGGGCCAGCGACACCGCGACATTGGCCTCCGCGCCGCCCACGTGGACCTGCAGCTGGCGTGACTGCAGCAGCAGCTCGCGCCCGGGCGCCCCCAGGCGCAGCAACAGCTCGCCGAAACAGAGAATGCGTTTACCCATCGCCGAACCACCCCTCGCGTCGTGCCGCGGATCGAGGCGGCGTTGAAAGTCTGTCGCGCCGCAGCATGCTTCCCCGAAGACCATCTGCTAGCGTTTGGCCCGCGGTGTCATTCCGGGCACCGGCGGCCACCTTAGCAAGCGCGCCCTCGCAGTCAAGACGCGCCACACCATGAGCTCCGCACCCTGGGAGGGGAAGAGATGACGCAGTTGCTCCGTAGCAAAAAGACACCGGTTACCGTCCTGGCCGCCAGCATCGCGTTCGCGCTGCAGGTCGCCGCGGTGCCCGCGTTCGCGCAGACCGCGAGTACGCCGGTCAATGCCGACCAGGCCGCTTCGGTTCCGGCAGGCCAGGCGCAGGAGCTCGATACCGTGCGCGTGGTCGGTTACCGCGCCAGTGTCGAGAAGGCGTTGGACATCAAGCGCGGCGAAGCCGGCGTGGTCGACGCGGTCGTCGCCGAGGACATCGGCAAGTTCCCGGATCTCAACCTGGCCGAATCGCTGCAGCGTATTCCGGGTGTGGTGATCACCCGTGACGCCGGTGAAGGCCGCGCGATCTCGGTGCGTGGTCTCGGCCCCGATTTCACCCGCGTGCGCATCAACGGCATGGAGGCGCTAACCACCGTCGGCGCGTCCGACCAGAGTGGCGGTTCCAATCGTGGCCGCGGTTTCGATTTCAACGTGTTCGCGTCCGACCTGTTCTCGCAGCTGATCGTGCGCAAGACCGCATCGGCCGAGGTCGAAGAAGGCTCGCTCGGTGCGACCGTCGACCTGCGCACCGCGCGTCCGTTCGACTACGACGGCCTGACCATCGTCGGCAGCGGGCAGGCGAGCTACAGCGACATGGCCGGAAAGGCCGATCCGCGTGTGGCCGGCCTGCTCGCCAATACCTGGGCAGACGGCCGCTTCGGAGCGCTGGTGTCGGTCGCCTACAGCGAGCGTCAGGCGCTGGAAGAAGGCAGCGGCACCGGCCGCTGGGCGAACGGACCGAGCAACGGCGGCTTCGCGCCGAACTCGCCGTTCACGCCGGCGCTGTCCGCCAACACGTTCCACCCGCGTTTCCCGCGCTACACGCTGATGGAGCACGAGCAGAAGCGCACCGGCGTCACCGCGTCGCTGCAGTTCAAGCCGACCGATCGCATGGAGTTCTCGCTCGACGGTCTGTACTCCAAGATCGACGCCGTTCGCGACGAGAAGTACATCGAAGCCATTTCCTTCAGCCGCAGCGGCACCGGCAAGCCGCAGACGATCGTGCGCGACGGTGTCGTGGACAGCAACGGCGCCCTGGTCTACGGCGAGTTCGACAACGTCGATCTCCGCTCGGAAAGCCGCCACGACGAATGGAATACGGTGTTCACGCAGCTGACGCTGGACGGCAAGTTCGACGTCACCGACGACTTCACCATCTCGGGCAAGATCGGCACGTCCAAGTCGGAGCACGAGAACCCGATCCAGACCACGATGATCATGGACAAGAACAACGTCTCTGGTTACAGCTACGACTACCGGGGCGATCGCTACAAGCCGGTGCTCGACTACGGCATCGATCCGACCGATCCCACCGGCTGGACGCTGGCCGAGATCCGGATCCGGCCGCAGTACGTCGAGAACTCGTTCGACACCGCCCAGCTGGATTTCAACTGGAACATCAGCCCGGGCTTCCGCCTCAAGGGTGGTGTGCAGGCGAAGGACTACACGTTCAGCACCCGCGAACTGCGTCGCTCGACCGAAGGCCTGACCGGTGTGCCCACCTTCGCCGGTGGCAGCCGCATCGTGCCGGTCGATCTGACCGGCCAGGCCAACCTCAGCGGCATCGACGGTTCGCCCGGCTCCTGGGTGATCCCGAGCTATCAGGGTCTCGTGGATTTCTACGACATCTATAGCGGACAGGGTGCGTTCGCAGTCAGCGAGCGCGCGGTCAACAGCCGCAGTGTCGAAGAGAAGGATCGCGGCGTCTATCTGCAGGGCGAGTTCTCGACCGACCTCGGCTCGATTCCGTTCTCGGGCAACTTCGGCGTGCGCTATGTGCGGACCGAGCAGTCGTCGACCGGTACGGCCACGGCCAGCGGCGCCCCGGTCGTTTCGACCGTGACGCGCGAGTACAGCGACACGCTGCCGTCGATGAACCTCGTTGCCGAGATCACGCCTGATTTCCTGGTGCGTCTGGGCGCGGCCAAGGTGATGTCGCGTCCCGGTCTGGGCTTCCTGACGCCGGGCGTCACGGTCAACGTCAGCGGCGGCGCGCGTACCGTCAGCGGCGGCAACCCGACCCTGGATCCGATCCGCGCCAACACCGTCGACCTCGGCTTCGAGTGGTACTTCGACGAAGGCGCAATGCTCGGTCTCGGCCTGTTCTGGAAGGACATCGACACCTTCGTCCAGACCACGCGCGAGGTCCGCAGCTATGCCTCCAGCGGTCTGCCGGCCAGCCTCCTCGACGGCACCGGCGCAACGGTCAACGACGACTTCGTCTTCAGCGTTCCGCTCAATACGCCGGGTGGCGAACTGAAGGGCTTCGAGGCCAACTACACCCAGCCCTTCACCTTCCTGCCGGGCGCTTGGAGCAACTTCGGCGCGCAGCTCAACTACACCTACGTCGACTCGCAGATCCAGTATGTCCTGCCGTCGGGTGCGAGCTCGCTCGAAACCGATCTGGTGGGCCTGTCCAAGCACGCATGGAACGCGACGCTGTACTACGAGGGCACCGCGTTCTCCGGCCGCGTCTCGGCGACCAATCGTGATGATTACCTGCTGCAGGTGCCCGGCACCGAGCAGGGTTTCACCGAAGACGTGCACGGCCAGAACGGCACGACGACGATCGATGCGTCGCTGCGCTATCGCATCAGCGAGCAGATCGAACTGAGCCTGGAAGGCATCAACCTGACCAACGAGCCGTCCGAGTCGTGGGTCGGCGCCAACTCGCGGCTGCCGCTGGATTACAGCGAGACCGGTCGCCAGTACCTGCTGGGTGTGCGCTACAAGTTCTGATCCTTCTCTCCAGGGATCACCGGCAACGCCGGAGCGGGCAACCGCTCCGGCGTTCTGCGTTTTGCGGCTTTCGAACCGTGCGAATGGCCCCGCATTTCGAGCTTTGCAGCACGCGAACCGGTCTGTGCGTGTTGCGCTGCAAGATGCCCCGCGCAGATGTGACTGTTACGTTACGCGCCACTTTGACCATCGGTGTCATTCGGTGGTGTCGCGGACCCGCTTTCCGGCTTCGCGCATTTCGCGTCAATGATCCAACCAGGAGGGGAAATCCCATGGATCGCATGTCCCAGGCCCGGAAGACACCGGTTACCTTGCTCGCCGTCGGTATCGCCATCGCGCTCACCCAGCCCGCGCTTGCCCAGCAGGCCCAGACCGACGACACCCGCGTGTCCGACATGGCCGCCGTGACCGTGACCGGCTACCGCGAGAGCCTGCAGAAGTCGCTCGACGAGAAGCGCTACAGCGTGGAGCAGGTCGACGCGATCTTCGCCGAGGACATCGGCAAGTTCCCGGACCAGAACCTGGCCGAATCGCTGCAGCGCATCGCCGGTATCTCGATCGATCGCGAAGGCGGCGAAGGCCAGCGCATCTCGGTGCGCGGCCTGGGCTCCGACTTCACCCGCGTGCGCCTCAACGGCCTCGAAGCGCTGGCGACCGCCGGCAGCGGCAGTGCCGGCGTCAACCGCTCGCGCGGCTTCGATTTCAACACCTTCGCCTCCGAGCTCTTCAGCCAGGTCAAGGTCAGCAAGACCCAGTCGGCGCAGATGGACGAAGGTTCGCTGGGCTCGACGGTGGATCTGCGCGGCTCGCGTCCCTTCGATTTCGACGGTTTCCGCGCTTCGGCCAGCGGCCAGCTCGGCTACAGCGAGCTGTCGGAAGAAACCGATCCGCGCGTCTCCGGCCTGATCAGCAACACCTGGGCCGACGGCCGCATCGGCGCGCTGCTGTCGGCGTCCTACAGCCAGCGCACCGTCTTCGAGGAAGGCTACAACCCGGTTCGCTGGGAGCACGGCAACCACCGCAACTCGAACCAGTCGAACGCCAACAACAACGGCACCTACGGTTTCTGCTCGCCGGCCGGCTACAACCCGCAGACCCCGCGCAATCCGCTGTCCAACGAGACGGCGGCCGGTGTCGGCAGTCAGGCCAACCAGGACCGCAACAACGGCTGGGGCAGCTACGGCATCAATGCCGCCAATTGCGGCACCGGCCTGCCGCGCCCGGCCGCGACGCCCGAGAACATCGCCGCCTACGAGACCGCGACCAATGCGTGGCTGCCGCGCTATCCGCGCTACATCCGCACCCAGCACGACATCGAGCGCCTGGGCGTCACCGGTGCCTTCCAGTTCCGCATCAGCGACGACACCCTGCTGAGCGTCGATGCGCTGTACTCGAAGCTCGAGAAGGACCAGCGCGAGGATTCGCTGGGCGCCAACCTGCATCGCACCGCCAACCTCGGCGGCAAGACCCAGATCGTCGTGCGCGAGGCCCAGGTGGACGCGCGCAATCGCCTGCAGTACGGCGTGTTCGACAACGTCGACTTCCGCACCGAGTCCAGCCAGATCGAGGAGTCGACCGAGTTCAAGCAGTTCAGCGTGCAACTCGAACACGCCTTCAATGATGCCGTGCGCCTGGACGCGACCGTGGGCACCTCGCAGTCGGATTACGCGCGTCCGGTGTTCTCGATGGTGAGCTTCGACAACGCCAACCTCGACGGTTTCGTGCTCGACCTGCGCGACGACCCCGAGATGCCGAGCATGACCTTCCCCTTCGATCCCAGCAGCCCGGATGCCTGGCAGTGGCGGGGCTACGGTGCAGTGCCGGTCAACAGCAACGGCACCGCGCGCGGCGCCAACATCAGCGAAGTGCGCCTCAACCCGAGCTACGTGCGCAATGCGTTCGACACCGCCAAGGTGGACCTGGCCTTCGACATCAATCCGAGCGTGACCTTCCGCACCGGTCTGGCGTGGAAGGACTACGAGATGCGCAGCGAGGAATACCGCCACATCAGCTACGGCCGCCTGCCGCAGGCGCTGCCGGCCGGCGTTTCGCTGGGCGATCTGAGCACCACGCTGGACGGCTTCGGCAGCAACCTGTCGGGCAGCATGCCGACGGGCTGGCTGATCCCCGATTTCGACCGCATCGCCGAAGCCCTGAACATCTACGCCAACGCCGACAGCGGCGTGCCGGGTGGTGATTACCGGCTGGCTGGCGTCGGTCACTTCGGCGCGTCGAACAACAACTTCGACGTGACCGAGCGCAGCCTGGCCACCTACGCGCAGCTCGACTTCAACACCGACCTGATGGGTCGCGCGCTGCGCGGCAATGTCGGCGCGCGTCTGGTCAAGACGCAGATCGAAGCCAATGGCTGGGCCCCGTGCCCGACCGGCGGCGAGGCCAACTGCACGTCGGTGTTCGGCGTCGCGAATGCGACCTCCGAAGCGGGCGACCGCTTCGTCGTGGGCACCTCGGTCGGCCACAGCTACACCGACGTGCTGCCGTCGCTCAACCTGTCGTGGGACATCGCCGAGAACGTCATCCTGCGCTTCGGCGCGGCGAAGACCATGGCGCGTCCAACGCTGGCCTACATGTCGCCGTCGGTCAGCGGCGGTCCGACCAACTTCTTCGACGACGGCCGCTTTTACTCAATCAACCTCGGCAATCCGAAGCTCGATCCGTTCCGTTCGACCAACTACGACCTCAGCGCCGAGTGGTACTTCAGCGAGGGCGGCCTGCTGTCGGCGGCGGTGTTCTACAAGGACATCGACAGCTATGTGCAGCGCACGCGCCTGCTGAGCACCTGGTCGGACATGGGCTATTCGCTCGACCTGCTGCCGCCGGGCTTCACGCCCGACACGGTGTTCAACGTGCAGAGCTACTACAACACCCCCGGTGGTCCGCTGAAGGGCTGGGAGCTGACCTACCAGCAGCCCTTCACCTTCCTGTCGGGCTTCTGGAGCAACTTCGGCGTGCAGATGAACTACACGCATGTCGATTCCGACATCGAGTACCTGTTCAGCACATCGGCCAGCAACAACACCGCGATTGTCACCGAGGTCACCGACAACCAGCTGGTGAACCTGTCGCCGAACTCGTACAACGCCACGCTGTACTACGACGACGGCCGCTTCAGCGCCCGCGTCTCCACCAGCTACCGCGACGGCTACATCGGCGAAGTGCTGAGCCGCGAGAACGTCTGGGACCTGGACGGCAACCAGTTCGGTACCGCCGACGTCACCGGCAAGCACAGCGTGCGCAACGTCGACTTCAACACCTCGTACAAGGTCAACGACAAGCTCAGCCTGACCTTCGAAGCCATCAACCTGCTCGACACCCCGGATCGCCGTTACGTGGATTCGGACCTGATGCTGCCCGACCGTTACACCGTGACCGGTCGCCAGTACTACGTCGGTGCGCGTTACAGCTTCTGATGCCTCCCCACGTCACCCGCGGCCGCCGCTCCGGCGGTGGTCGTGGGGGCGTGTCTTGTCGCTCGCGCTGCTGGCGGTCTGCGGCAGTGCGGCCCATGCCGGCGAGCGCGTGTTCGAAGTCGGCGATGGACGTGGCTACAGCGACGTGCAGTCGGCCATCGATGCCGCGATCGACACCGGCGCGCCGGCGCGGATCCGGATTGCCGCGGGCACCTGGCGCGGCGTCGTCGACGTGGCGCCGCATGCACCGCCGCTGACGCTGGAAGGCGCCGGTGCCAGTGCCACCCATCTGGTCAACGACCATTTCGCATCACGTATCGACCCCGCGACGGGACAGCCGTTCGGGACCTATGGCTCGGCGACGATGTTCGTGCGCGCCGACGATTTCACGGCCGAATCGCTGACGATCGCCAACGACGCCGGCCCGGTGGGGCAGGCGGTCGCCCTAGTGGTCGACGGCACCCGCGCGGCATTCCGCGATGTGCATCTGCGCGGTCACCAGGACACGCTCTACCTGCGCAAGGCGGGCACGCTGGCCTGGTTCCGCGACTGCCGCATCGAAGGCACAGTCGACTACGTGTTCGGCGCGGCCACTGCCCTGTTCGAAGGCTGCACCCTGCATTCGGTGGGCGATGGCTACGTCACGGCCGCCTCCACGCCCGACGGGCAGGCCTACGGTTTCGTGTTCCGCGACTGCAGCCTGACGGCCGCGCCCGGTGTGTCGCGGGTCTATCTGGGACGCCCGTGGCGACCGCATGCGGCCGTGTTGTTCGCCGGCTGCCGCTTCGATGCGCCTGTGCCGGACGCGGGCTGGCATGACTGGGGCAAGCCCGAACACCACGCCACCGCGCGCTTCGGCGAATCCGGCAACACCGGCCCGGGCAGCGTCGAATCCGGTCGCGTGTCATGGCGACACGTCCATCCCGATGTTCCAATGCCCGCCACCCTGTTCGGCACCTGGAGTCCGTTCGAATGATCCGGATCGTCGCGTTCACCCTCCTGTGGCTGTTCTGTGGCGCAGCGGTGCGCGCGTCGGCAGCGGATGTCGTCCCGGACCGTCATGACGCGGTCGCCGATCGCATGCTGGCCGTGCAGACCGCATCCGGCGGATGGCCCAAGCACGTCGACGGGCGTGCGGTCGATTACGACGTCCCGTTCGACACCGCCACGCGCGCGGCACTCGACGCGCCCGATCGCGCCGACGATGCGACGATCGACAACCACGCGACCACGCGCGAGATCCGCCACCTCGCCGAGGCCGCGTCGACGACCGGCAACCCGGCCTATCTCGATGCCGCGCGCCGCGGCGTCGACTATCTGCTCGCTGCGCAGTACGCCAACGGCGGCTGGCCGCAGTTCCATCCCGATCGCTCCGGCTACCGCGCGCAGGTGACGTTCAACGACGATGCGATCGTCCGGGTCGTCGATCTGCTGCAGGACATCGCCGAAGGCGAAGGCGCGCTGTCGGCGCTGACGCCCGATCGTGGCGCGCAGGCCGAGGCGGCGGTCGAGCGCGCACTCGCACTGATCCTCGAGCTGCAGGTCCGCATCGACGGGGTGCCGACGATCTGGGCCGCGCAGTACGACCAGGACAGCCTGCAGCCGGCGACCGCGCGCAGCTACGAGCTGGCCTCGCTGGCGAGTGCGGAATCGGTGTCGATCGTGCGCCTGCTGCTGCGCCAGCCCGCGCCGTCGCCGCGCGTGGTCGCGGCGGTCGATGCGGCCGAAATCTGGTTCCGTGCGCACGGCCTGCCCGACATCGCCTTCGAGCGCAGCGGACGCGGCGAGACCGCGGGCGCGCGCCTGCTGGCGCAGCCCGGCGCCACGCTGTGGGCGCGCTTCTACGATCTGGAACACCAGCAGCCGCTGCTGGTCGACCGCGGCGGCGTGATCGTGCCGACGCTGGATGCGATGTCGCGCGAGCGACGCGACGGCTATGCCTGGTACGGCATCTGGCCGCAGCGCCTGCTCGAGCGCGACCTGCCGGCGTGGCGTACGCGCCACGGTCTGCCGCCCACACCTTCACACGCCGTGCGTTGAGCGCACGGAGGCGGTCGCCGTCCCGGGCGGCCGCGCCATTCGCCGAAACAGGGAGATTCGATGTCCAGATTCCACCGTCGCCGCATCCTCGCCGCCAGCGTCCTGACGCTGGCCATCGCCGCCGCACATGCCGCCGACAGTCCGCGCCTGCTGTTCCACGTATCGGCCGACCAGGATTTCGTCGCCGATACCGCGGCCGGCGATCCGGTGCCGAACTTCAAGGACAAGGTGCGTCTGGTCGATGACGGCGTGCGTGGCCGCGCGATCGAATGGGACGACGACGGCGTGCTGTCGTGGAACGCGCCCGGCAACATCGATGCCGCGCGCGGCACGCTGAGCTTCTTCTGGCGCTCGCGCGATCCGGTCGGCGAGGCGCCGTTCGTGATCTTCCGCGTCGGCTATGCCGACCACTCCAGCTGGGACATGGCCTGGCTGCGCATCGACTGGAACGGCGAAGGCTTCGACGCCTTCGTGACCGACGCCAATCTGGCGCGCACGCGCGTGTCGTTCAAGATGGACGCCGCGCCCGCGGCCGATGCGTGGACGCATGTCGCCTTCGCCTGGGACGAGACCATCGGCGTGCGCCTGTACATCGACGGCCGCGAGGTCGCGCGCGAAGACCGTCCGGCGAATGCGCAGGCCGGCTTCGACTACGACGCGGGCCTGGACCAGTTCGGTCTGGCCGCGCGCATCCTCGCGCCGCACCAGGTGCAGAGCCGCTACAACTTCCTGCGCGGCAGCGATTTCGATGACATCCGCGTGCACGACCGCATGCTCGACGCCAGTGGCGTGCAGGCCGTGCGCAACTTCCGCGCGCCGACCGCTGCTGTCGCCCCCAATGATCGCCATGCCGCGTGGCTGTTCCGCCACGGCTGGGAAAACGGCGCCGCGCCGCCGGTGCTCGACACGCCGGTGACGACGATCCGCAAGGTCGAGTTCGCCGACACCAAGGACCTGAAGCAGTGGATGTGGAAGGCGACCGACGGCATCGCCGAGACCACATGGCCGGGCGTCTACAACCGCTCGCGGCTGCGCGGGCGCGACGACTACTTCCAGCTGCCCGACTGGAACACCTATGTCGACGGCGGCAAGGCGCTGGATCTGACCCTGCCCGACGAGCCCTTCAACCGCATCGAACTGCGCGGCGCCGCCTACGGCGAAGCGACCTACGGCGCCGATGCCGATACGCAGCAGCCGCTGTTCGCGCGGCCGCAGGGCGTGGTGCGCAGCGTCGACGAGTTCGAGACCCGCCAGGGCGGTCACCTGCGCTTCGCCAATACCGCGCAGGAAACGCCGATCCAGGAGATCTGGGCGTATCACGTCAGCGATGCCGCCGAACCCGAGGGCTCGGTGAAGCAGGCGTACACGATCCGCAGCAATGCCGAGATCGACTACACCAACCTCGCCGACCTGCGTGAATTCATCGAAGGCCGTTACGCCCCCGAGGAGCGCAGCATGGTGCTGGCGCTGCCGGGACGCGCGGCGTTCCGCGAACGGACCACGCCGCCGGTGCGCGAGGCCAAGCAGCCGATCGTGCACGTGCTGATTCCGTCGGGCATCGGCAATGCGCCCGCCGCGCAGCCGCTGATCCGCAGCTGGGCGCACAGCTGGGAAAACATGTACGACGGGCTCGATGGCATCGCCATCGACATTCCCGCACTGGATCTGCCCGCGACGCACAGTGTCGACGGCGTCCAGGCCATTCCGCTCAACATCCGCGTCAAGGATCCGATCTGGCCCGCGCGCGACATGATCGACGTGTCGGTCTCGGTGACGCCGGGCGGGAAGCGCACGCTGTGGCTGGACATGCGCGACCGCATCCTGACCCAGGACAGCCTGTGGATCAGCATCGCCTCGGCAGCGCCGGGCTTCGATGCGGCCGCGCTCGACGGCGCCGAAGTGCGCATGGTCTACAAGCCGCGCGAAGAGGCAATCGCCGAGCATGTTGCCGACCGCTTCAACCAGGTCCGCGACAACTGGGGCTTCCTGGTCGAGGAGCACACCACGTCGAAGCGCCAGCGCCTGTACGCACGTGCGTTCGCCGATATCAGCGATCTGCTGCGGGTGGATCCGGATCATGAGCTGGGCCGGCGCTACTGGAACTACATGAGCTACAACAGCCAGGGCCTGCCGCCGTTCGAACAGCCCGAAGCGCCGGCCGGCGTGCCGCTGTGGGCGTTCCGCCAGCTGGAAGACCTCAAGGCCGTGCGCCGTTTCATCGAATGGTGGATCGACGAGCGCCAGGTCGAGTTCGGCGATTTCGGCGGCGGCATTTCCGACGACAGCGATCTGTCGCAGCAGTGGCCGGGCCTGGCGCTGATGGGCGTGATCCCGGACAAGATCAACGCCTCGATCACCGCACTCGCGGATGCGGCCTACGAGAACGACATGTTCGTCGGCGGCCTGTCGACCATCGAGACCGACGAGCTGCATGCCTACGAGGAAGGCATCAACACCAACAGCGCGATGTATCTGCTGAACTGGGGCGACCCGCTGACCACGACGCGGCTGATGGAAACCGTGCGCGATCTCGACGAGAAGATCGTGTTGCGCAACCCGCAGGGCCACGTGCTGTTCTCGAGCAACTGGTTCGGCGGCAACAAGGTCTACCGCGAGCCGCGCTGGCAGTGGCAGAAGCCGTATTCGTTCCCGGTGCTGCATCCGGCGTTCCTGCTCGGCGTGTTCAATGCCGACCCGACCAGCCGCGCGATGATCACCGGCCTGGCCGATGGCTATCTCGCCCATGCCTACACCGACGAGAAGGGCGCCTGGCAGTTGCCTAACGAGATCAACTGGGCAACCGGCGAGCGCCGTGGCGGCGATCTGTTCGACGGTTCCGGCGGCGCCGACACCATGCACCTGTACTGGGCCGCGTGGCGCTGGACCGGTGACGACAAGTACCTGCAGCCGCTGCAGTACCGCGTGGACCGCAGCGGACCGGCGGGTCTGTCGAATCTGGCCGAAAACTACGTCGACGTGCTCGGCAAGCGCGAGGAGTGGGGCACGCGTCTGCAGCAGTCGGCGGACAAGGGCGACACCGGCGTGCAGAGCGTGTTCGCCTGGCAGCAGACCGGCAACAAGGCGTATCTCGAAGCCCTGCATGCGGACGGCATCCAGGCCAAGGCGATGCGCGAGTACATGAACACCGAAGGCCACTGGTGGTCGGACCGTGTCGATGCGCCCAGCGAGTTCCTGCAGCGTGCCCGCCTCGGCGGTCTGGCCCTGCGCCGCAACACGACGTATCCCGGCCACACGGTGAGCTGGCGCTTCGCGGACGACGCGCAGGCGGAAGACGTCGCGCTGCTGGTGTCGGCGCCGTCGCGCGAGTCGTTCAAGGTGATCGCGCACAACGCCGGCGCGCGCACCGCGAACGCGGCGATGACCGGCTGGAACGTCGCGCCCGGCCGCTGGCGCATCACCAGCGGTGTGGACCGCAACGGCGATGAAACCATCGACGGCCGCGCGCAGACGCGCGAGGTGCTGCTGGAATCGAGCGCATCGGTGGACCTGTCGTTCGCGTCCGGCCAGACCCAGGTCTTCGAGTTCGAGCTGATCGAAGCCGGCACGCCGGTGGAGATGCGCGCCGACATCGGCATCGGTCGCGGCGATGTGCGCGTGGTCGACGGTGCGGTCGAGGTGACCGTGCACAGCCTCGGCCATGCCGATGCGCCGGGCGGCGTCGCGATTCTCGAGGACGCGCGCGGCCGCGAACTCGCCCGCGCCGAGATTCCCGCACTCGAAGCGCCGCGTGACCTGCAGCCGCGCAACGCGACGCTGCGTCTGGAACACGCCGCCGGCGTCGATCCACGTGGTGGCCGCGTGCGCATCGCGCTGCCGGGTGACGGCGAGGAAGTGACGCGACTCAACAACATCGCCGAGGTGCATTGATGCCGGCGCATCGCGGTCTCCGGGCCGCGCTGCTGGCGGTCGCGATCGCCGGTGCCTGCACGGCACCGGCCTTCGCGCAGCCGCCGATGGCGCCGGGCGTGTGGATGCCGGACCAGGGCGACGGCACTTACGCCAATCCGATCCTGGCCGGCGACTACTCCGATCCGGACATCGTCCGCGTCGGCGAGGACTACTACCTCACCGCGTCCAGCTTCGCGAACGTGCCCGGCCTGCCGGTGCTGCATTCGCGCGATCTGGTGAACTGGACGCTGGTCGGCCACGCCCTGACGCGCCTGCCGCAGGCGCATCACGACGTGCCGCGCCGCGGCGGCGGCGTGTGGGCGCCGGCGATCCGCCATCACGACGGCCTGTTCCGCATCTTCTGGGGCGATCCGGATTTCGGCATCTACACCGTGACCGCCGAAGATCCGGCCGGTCCGTGGAGCGATCCGATCCTCGTCGACAATCCCGGCGGCGCGATCGATCCGGCGCCGTTCTGGGACGACGACGGCCAGGGCTGGATCGTCTACTCGTACGCGAAATCGCGCTCGGGCAAGATCAATCTCGTCGCGCTCAAACAGCTCGACGACAGCGGCACGCGCGCGGTCGGCGCGGAACGCATCATCGTCGACGGCGACACGCTGGCGCAGGTCGAGACCTCGGACGGGCCCAAGACCTGGGTCGTCATCGAAGGCGGCAAGCTCTACAAGCTCGACGGCTGGTACTGGCTGTTCGCGCCGGCTGGCGGGGTCAAGGGCGGTTGGCAGGGCGTGTTCCGGTCGCGCGACATCGCCGGCCCCTACGAAGCGCGCAACGTGCTCGACCAGGGCGACACGCCGGTCAACGGTCCGCACCAGGGCGGCTGGGTCGACACGCCGCAGGGCGAGCACTGGTTCGTGCATTTCTCCGATGCGGATGCGTACGGGCGCCGCGTGCATCTGCAGCCGATGACCTGGAACGCCGACGGCTGGCCGCTGATCGGTACGCCGCAGCCGGGCACGCATCGCGGGCAACCGGTGCTGACGCACGCGAAGCCCGCATTGCCGCCGCAGCCTGCGACTGCGCCCGTCGTCGACGACAGCTTCGATGGTGGCTTCCACCTCGGCTGGCAATGGCAATCCAACCCGGCGGCCGACTGGCATGACGCATCGGCCAAGGGCGTGCTGCGGCTGAAGTCGGCGTCGTCGCCGGCCAACCTGTGGGAAGCCGGCCACGTGCTGTCGCAGAAGCTGCCGGGCATGACCTTCAGTGCGACGACGACGCTGGAGTTCGCACCGGTCGCGGTCGGCGAGCGCGCGGGGCTCACGCTGTTCGGCGCGGCCTACGGCTGGATCGGACTCGAGCACACCGCGGACGGCACGCGCCTCGTGCAGGTCACGCGCGAGGACGCGGCCGGGCAGGGCGATGCGCGCAGCGTCACTGCAGATGTCGCGATCGATGGGCCGGTCCACCTGCGTGTCGATGTGGCGCCGGTCGAAGTCGCGGTCGCGCCGCCGGCGGATCCCACGCGCTACTGGCCGTCGATGGAACGCGCGTACCACGCACGCGCCCAGTTCCACTACAGCCTCGACGGCGAGGCCTGGATCGCCCTCGGTGAACCGGTGACTGTGCTGCCGGGTCGATGGGTGGGCGCGCAACTGGGTCTGTTCGCGCAGAGTCCGGCCGGCACACCGGCGTTCACTGCGACGCGCGTCGGCTACGCGGACTTCGACGACTTCCGCGTGCGCTGAGCCGATGCGCCCGGGCGAACATCCCGGGCGCACTCGACTCGCGGTCTAGCGCTGTCGCAGCGCGCCATCCGCCCAGTGCAGCGTCAGCGCCTGGCCCGCATCGAGCGACCAGACACTTTCGACGTTGCCGTAATCGAGCCGGTAGCGACCGCCCTTGCCGCTGCGCAGCGTGACTGTCGACAGCGCGCCGTCCGCCCAGTCGATATCCACGGTCGCAGTGTTGCGCGCGCGCAGGCCGCGCACCTCGCCACGCGTCCAGCGCTTCGGCAGCGCCGGCAGCAGGAAGATCGTGCCACCCCAGCTCTGCATCAGCATTTCGGTGATGCCGGCCGTGCCGCCGAAGTTGCCGTCGATCTGGAACGGCGGATGCGCGTCGAACAGGTTGGGATACGTGCGCTCCGGGCTGAGCAGCATTTCGAGGATCTTGTAGGCGTGCTCACCGTCGCGCAGGCGCGCCCACAGGTTCAGGCGCCAGCCGATGCCCCAGCCCGTCGCGTCGTCGCCGCGAATCTCCAGGGACTTCCGCGCCGCGGCCGCGAGCGCCGGTGTGTCGCGCATGTTGATCTGGCTCGAGGGATGCAACGCATACAGATGCGAGACGTGCCGGTGGTGGATCTCCGGCGCATCCATGTCCCAGTCCTCGCGCCACTCCTGCAACTGCCCGGCCTTGCCGATGCGATCCGGCGGCAGGCGGTCGCGGATGGCGCGCAATTGTTCGGCGAAACCGGCGTCGGTCTCCAGCAATGCGGTCGCTTCGATGCAGCAGTCGAACAGGTCGCGCAGCAGCTGCGAGTCCATTGCAGGGCCTGCGCACAGGCTGGAGCCGAAGGGATGCCGGTTCTCCGGCGACGTCGATGGATTGGTGACCAGTTCGCCGGTCGCGGGATCTTCCTGCAGCGCGGCGACGAAGAACTCGGCGGCGCCGCGAAACAGCGGCCAGACGCGACGCAGATAGTCCAGGTCGCGGCCGTAATCCCAGTGGTCCCACAGATGCATCAGCAGCCAGGCGCCGCCCATGGGCCAGGTGCCGAAGCGCGCGCCGTCGATGATGCTGGTCTGCCGCCACAGGTCGGTGTTGTGATGCACCACCCAGCCGGGCGCGCCGTACATCTGACGTGCAGTGCGCGCTCCGGTGACAGAGAGATCCTCGATCATCCGCTGCAGGGGTTCCACCAGCTCCGGCAGTGCGGTCATTTCCGCCGGCCAGTAGTTCATCTGGGTGTTGATGTTGATCGTCCATTTGCTCGACCACGGTGGGTCGAGCAGGTCGTTCCAGATGCCCTGCAGGTTCGCCGGCTGCGAACCGGGCTGCGAACTCGCGATCAGCAGATAGCGGCCGAACTGGAAGTACAACGCGGCGAGCGCGGGATCGTCCTGGGTGGCGAAGCGGTCGACGCGGATGTCGGTCGTGCGCGCCGCGAACTCGGTGGTGCCGAGATCGAGATGCACACGGCGGAACAGACGCTGGTGCGCGTCGACGTGCGCGGTGTGCAACGCGTCCCAGGTCTTTGCAGCTGCCGATGCGATGCGTTGGGCGGTGATGCGGTCGGGGTCGCCGCTGACATCGTCGTAGCGCACATAGCTCGTCGCCGCTGCACCAACCAGCAGCAGTTCGTCGACACCCGTGAAGCGCAAGCGGTTGCCGACGGTCTCCATCCGGCCGCCGCGCGCGGAGACGCGGTTGCGCTGGGTGAAGCGCAGACCGCCCTCGACGCCGAAGCGGGTGCCGTTGGTCCCGCGCAGCAGCAGCTCGGCGTTCTCCACGGTGATCGTGTTGGCCTGTTCGCTGGCCGCCGAGAGCCAGCCGGACAATGCGCCGGCGCGGTCGGCGCGCAGGCGCAGCACGAGGCAGTGATCGACTGGCGAGATGAAGACTTCGCGGGTATAGGTCACATCACCGGCGCGGAAGCGGGTGGTCGTGGTGGCGGTGTCGAGATCGAGTTCCCGGCGGTACTGCGTGATCGCACCGAGGCCGTCGAGATCCAGCCATAGATCGCCCAGCGCCTGGTAGGGCATCTGCCGGATCGGATCGGACATCAGCTTCGACTGGGTCAGGGCTTCCGCGTCGGCATAGCGGCCATCGAAGATCAGGCGGCGGACCTCGGCCACCGCATCCTGCGCATCGTCCGGATTCGCGTCATAGGGACGGCCTGCGAACAGCGTGTCCTCGTTGAGCTGCAGCCGCTCGCGCGCGGTGCCGCCCCAGACCATCGCACCGAAACTGCCGTTGCCCAGCGGCAGCGCATCGACCCATTGGCGCGCCGGCACCCGGTACCAGAGTTTGAGCGCGTCTTCGGGTGTGCGTGGCACGCCTTCGGCATGCGCCTGAGCGAACGCCATCGACGGCAGGTGTGCCATCAACACGCTGGAGGCGGCCGCGGCCAGTAGACCGCGACGCTGTAGATCGACCATGCGGATGTCCTTTCCTCGAAAAGAGATGTGGTGCGGTGTCAGGGGATCAGGTTGCGGCGCAGCGTCGGCACCTGCTGCGCGAGTTCGTCGGCGACGATCGCCGCAAACAGCGCAGCGCCGTCCGGGCCCAGATGGGTGTAATCGAAGGCGAGCTTCGCTTGGCCCATCGGCTCGGTCGCGGCGTTGTCCTGCGCGACCGCCGTCACTGGCGCTGCCGCGGTCGCCGCGGGCGTGGCGGCGGGCGGCGTACCGATGGTGGTGCCGGCCTGCGCGGCTGTGACTTGTTCCGGCGTTGCCGGTCGCTGCGCCGTGCGCATCGCCAGCACCGGGCCCATGCCTTGCACCAGTGCCTGGCTGCGCGCGTGCAGGTCGACCAAGGGCACGTCGAGTTCGCGCGCGACCGCGCGCGTGGATTCCGCCCACGGCGCGAGATCGTCGAGCAACGCACCGGCCTCGAACTGCCTGCGTGTCAGCGGCGTGACCAGTACCGGGTGTGCGCCGGCGGCGCGGATTTCAGCGACGTAGCGGCGCAGGTTGTCCGGGTATTCGGTGGCGAGATCGGTCGAGCGGCCCGGCTTGCCCGGCTGGTCGTTGTGGCCGAACTGCACCAGCACGTAGACCGCGTCGAACGGCCCGGCGCGCATTTCGTGCAGCGCGATCTCCCACGAGCCTTCGGCGCGGTAGTTGTAGGTGCTGCGTCCGCCGCGGGCGAGGTTGGTGCAGGCGAGGAACGAGGCGACGTGGCGATCGCAGAATGCGCCGCCCCAGCCACCCTGCACGGCCGTCGTGGAATCGCCGACCAGCACGATCTTGCTGGCGCGGATCGGCGTCACCGGCGGCCGCATGGGGTCATCGGCCGCGATCGCGGGCCAGGGGGCGAGCAAAGCGCAGGCGAGGGCGGTAGCAAGACATCGACGCATCGGAACGGTTCCAGTCAGGGAGTGGGAGGCGACGGTCCGTGTCGCGGCATCAGACGGCGTGTATGCCGCATGCAGTGCGGACACACAGGCCGAAGCCGTGGTTACTGGGTGCCGCGCTGCACGAACGGCGCCTGTTGGTAGAGCCGGCGCTCGCCGCCGCGTGGATCGTGCTCGAGACGCGGCGCCGCATCGAAGACCATCGTCTCGCGCGACGCCATCGAGTACGGCGCCCACGCCGGCATGCCGGCGTGGTTGGGATCGCCGCTGCGTGCGAAGGCCAGCAGTGCGTCGCGCATGGTCGCGGCGACCGCGCGGGCGTCCTTGGTGTCGCCGGTCTTCGCATCCGCCACGGCGGTGTTGTCGAACACCAGTGGAATGTCGAGCGTGTGGAATGCGCGCAGGCGCTTTCCTTCTTCGGTGCTCGGATACCAGTCGAGCTGGTAGGCCCAGGTGTTGGTGCCCTGCGCGGCGCGTACTTCCAGTTCCTCGACCGCGCCGCGCCACGAACGTCCAGCGGTGGTCGCGGCGAAGAACACCTCCGACGGCGTGTAGTCCGGATAGAGGCGTCGGTACTCGGCGACGACGACCGCGGGATCGAGATCGACGAACTGCTGCGTGCGCAGCTTGTCCGGCAACGCATCCCAGGTCAGCGCGAAGTTGTCCGGATCGTTGCCGAGGAAGGCGCGCGTCTCATCGCGCGTGTTGCCGATGACCATCGGGATGCCGGCCGACTGCGGCGGCGCATCGGGCCAGAACGGATGCCGCGGCAGATGCACCGTGTCGACGACCGGGCCGAAATACAGCGCGCTGTCTTCGACGCGCGACGGGTCGCGCGCGCGCTGCGCATCGAGCAGTGCCTGCATCGGCAGCGTGCGCAACCGCTGGAGTTCGCCGGGCGCGATGCCCAGTGCATCGAGAAAGATCTGCGCGCGCTGCGTGGCTGCACGTGGCCCGGCGGCGGTGACCTGCTGGCCGCTCATCGTCCAGGCCCGATGGAACAGGCCGCGCGCGGCCGGCATCGCCATCAGCGTCGCGATCTTCGCGCCACCGCCAGACTGACCGAACACGGTGACGTTGCCGGCATCGCCGCCGAATTCAGCTGCATGCGCGCGCACCCATTCCAGCGCCTGCACCAGATCGAGCTGGCCGACGTTGCCCGCATGCGCGAACGAGGCATCGCCGAGATCGCGCAGGTGCAGATACCCGAACGCGTTGAGCCGGTGATTGACCGTGACCACCACGACATCGCCGCTGCGAGACAGTGCGCCGCCGTCATAGAGCGGATCGCTGCCCGAGCCTGTGTTGAAGGCGCCGCCGTGGATGTAGACCAGCACCGGGCGGCTGGCGCCATCGCGCAGCGCGGGCGTCCAGATGTTCAGACGCAGGCAGTCCTCGCTGCCGGGCCCGTCGCTGCCGCGCTGCGGCGCCGACGGGCCGTAGTCGAATGCATCGCGCACGCCGCGCCAGGCGGTTTCCTGCAGCGCCGGCTGCCAGCGACGCGGCGCGGTGTCGGCGCCATACGGCACGCCGCGGAAGACGTGCACGCCCTGCTCGATCCTGCCGCCGATGCGGCCACCGCGCACGCGCGCGACGGTGGTGCGGGGCGCGGTGTCGGCGGCGAATGCGCCGGGCAGCGCGGACAGGGCCGCAACGCCGGCGCCGACGCGCAACCAGTGGCGACGGCCGGGATCGGTCGGGATATCAGTCATGGGAGCGGGTCTGTTCCTGGATCCAGTCAAGGGCGAGCTGCGGCCAGCGGGCGAGGGCGCCGGTGGCCCCACGCGTGCCAAAGCCATGTCCGCCTCGGGGAAAGATGTGCAGCGAGGCCGGCACGCTAGCGCGCACGGCGGCGGCATGCATCGCCAGCGCATTGCCGACCGGCACGACATCGTCGTCCTGCGCATGCAGCAGGAACAGCGGCGGCGTGCGGCTGTCGACGTGCAGATCGGGCGAATAACGGTCGAGCGCGATCGCTTCGGGCGTGTCGCCCGCGGCGAGGACGCGCGCGCGGGAGCCGGCGTGCGCCAGCGGTGCGTGCATCGAGATCACGGGATAGACGAGCAGGGCAAAGTCGGGTCGAAACGACTGCGTATCCGCCGCATCGCTGTCGGCGTAGGCCGCATCGGGTGTCGTGGCGAGTCGCGCGGCGACGTGGCCGCCTGCGGAAAAGCCCATGACGCCGACGCGCGCCGGATCGATGCCGTAGTCGGATGCATGCGCACGGATCAGCCGCATCGCGCGTTGCGCATCGGCCAGCGGCGCATCGGCGCCTTCTGCGTGGAGGCGGTCCGGCAGCCGGTAGCGCAGCACGAACAGGGTGATGCCCGCGGCTTCCACGAAGGCCGGCACCAGCGCCGTGCCTTCCTTGTCGAGCACGATGCGCGCGTAACCGCCGCCGGGCGTGACCAGCAGCGCGAGGCCGTTCGGACGTTCGGGTGCGTATACGGCGAGATAGGGCGCGCGGACGTCTTCGATGATGCGATCGGGAACGGATGGATCGTTGCTGCGTTCGTTAATCCGTCCAGCGGTGTCATCGATGGAGGACGTCCACAACCCGATCTTCGGCACGGCATCGTTCAGTGCGGGCGCTGCGACTGCTGTGGTCATGACAACCAGCATGCAGGCGCCGAAAACGCTGGAAATTCCGCATCGCAACATCCGCATTCACTCCACTCACCGAACCGCGGCCGCGTGTTTTTGCCGCACTGCACATTGAAGATGACACCGGTTTACCATACAAGACACCACCAGCCACCGCGATCTGCGGTGCAGCACACGGTCCCAGGCCAGGAGTAACGAGTTGAATAACGCCTCCGCGCATCCGTCGTCGTCCCAGGCGACGTCGAACGACGCCACCCGCGGCATCGTCGAGTCCTTCCTCGACGCGCGGCGCAAAGGGCGCTCGCTGCCCGACTTCCCGGGCGAGATCCCCGCTGATCTCGTCTCCGCCTATGCAGTGCAGGACGCCGCGATCGCCGGTTGGCCCGACACCGTCGTCGGCTGGAAGGTCGGCTTCATCGCACCGGAAAAGCGCGATGCGTCCGGCGACGACCGCCTGCTCGGCCCGGTGTTCCAGGGACGTCTGCAGCAGGCCGATGCAGCGACCGAGTTCCACATCTTCGAAGGCGGTTTCGGCGCGATCGAGGCCGAATACGTGCTGCGTCTCGACGCCGACGCACCGGCCGACAAGACCGAGTGGACGCCGGACGAAGCCGCGGCGCTGGCCTCCACGCTGTTCATCGGCATGGAAGTCGCCAGCAGCCCGCTGGCCACGATCAACCAGCTCGGCCCGCGCGTCGTGGTGTCGGACTTCGGCAACAACAACGGCCTGGTCGTCGGCGGCGAGATCGCCGACTGGACCGCGCTCGACGAGACCACGCTGACCGCGGAAAGCTGGATCGACGACACGCGCGTCGGCACCGGCGGCGCGACCACGCTGCCCGGCGGCCTGCGCACGGCGATCGCCTTCGCACTGGGTCGCTCGGCGCGTCGCGGACGTCCGCTGAAGGCCGGCGACCTGATCGCCACCGGCAATGCCACCGGTATCCACGACATCCTGCCGGGCCAGCGCGCCCGCGTGGTATTCGCCGGTTACGGCGAGCTGGTGCTGACCGCGCGCGCCGCGGCGGCGCGTATGGAGGAGGACGCCGCATGACGACGCGCCGCGCCTTCCTCGCCGGAATCGGCGCGGCCTGCGCCGCGCCCCTGCTACCGTCGGCCCTGCATGCCGACGACGCGAACACCGTCCTCACCGCGACCGACGTCCACGTCGCCGACTACCCCACCGTCAACGCGGTGAAGTGGATCGGTGAAACGATGGCGCGCGAGACCAACGGTCGCGTGCGTCTGCGCCAGTACCACTCCGGCCAGCTGGGCCGCGAGTCGGAAGCGATCGACATGGCGCGCTTCGGTGCCATCGACATCACCCGCGTGTACGCCGGTGCGCTCAACAACGCGTTTCCGTTGACCACCGCGCTGTGCCTGCCGTACGCATTCGATTCGGTCGCGCACATGCGGCATGCGCTGGATGCCGGCGTGGCGCAGACCGTGCTCGACGGTTTCGGCACCCGCGATCTCGTCGGCCTGGCGGTCTACGACAGCGGTGCGCGCTGCTTCTACAACACGCGCCATCCGATCATCACGCCGGCCGACCTGCGCGGCCTGAAGCTGCGCGTCGCCTCTTCGGACATGTTCATCGACCTGGTGCGGCTGCTGGGTGCGAACCCGACGCCGATGTCGCTGGGCGACACGTTCTCCGGCATGGAGACGCACATGATCGACGGCGCCGAAAACAACATGCGCAGCTTCCACTCCAGCCGTCACTTCGAGGCCGCGCACTACTGGTCGCAGAGCGAGCATTCGTATGCGCCCGACATCCTGCTGATCTCGCGCAGCTCGCTCGATGCGCTGCGTCCGGGCGATCGAGACCTGCTGATCGACACCGCGCGGGCGTCCGTGCCGGTGATGCGCAAAATGTGGGACGAGTCCGAAGGCGCTGCGCGCCAGCAGGTGCAGGACTACGGCATCGAGTTCAACGATGTCGACATGGCCGCCTTCCGCACCGCGGCGCAGCCGATCCGCGACCGCTATCTGCAGCAGCCGGAACTGCAGACCCTCTACCGTCGCATCCGCGACCTCGCCTGATTCGACAGAATCCGACACGGGAATCGACCATGTCCGAAGACACGACCCTCGCGCTCGAAGACGCTCCCAAAAGTGCGCTCGATCGCCTGGCCGACGCCGTCATCGCCATTGCCGCCACCGCCCTGTTCGGGCTGGTGATCGTGCAGGGCTGGCAGGTGTTCGCCCGCTACGTCATCAATGATTCGCCCAGCTGGACCGAGCCGGTGACCCTGCTGCTGCTGAGTATCGCCATGAGCCTCGGCGCTGCGGCGGGCGTGCATACCCGCCGCCATTTCGGTTTCTTCCTGCTGCAGGAGCATATGCGTCCTGCCATCCGCAAGCTGGTGGATCTGCTGATCCCGCTGGTGATCATCTCGATCGGTGCGGTCATCGCGTACTGGGGCGCGGTGCTACTTTTCGACGGCCTGCACATCAAGACCGCCGGGGCGTCGATGCCGCAGAGCATCAACTATCTGCCGCTGTCGCTGGGCGGCGCGTTGATGGTGGTGTTCGCACTCAATCAATTCGTGGGCGTGCTCCGCGCCGCGCCGGCCGGGGAGGGCCACTGATATGGCCATCGCGCTTCTTTTCATCGTCTTCGCACTGCTGCTGACGCTCGGCGTGCCTGTGGCGTTCGCGCTCGCAGCTGCCGCTCTGGCAACGCTGCTGTATCTCGACCTGCCCTCGATCGTGCTGGTGCAGCAGGTGTCGGCCGGTATCGGCACCGCCTCGCTGATCGCGATTCCGCTCTTCATCTTCGCCGGCGAGATCATGATGCGCGGCGGCATCTCCGAGCGGCTCATCTCGCTGGCCTCGTCGCTGGTCGGGCGTATGCGCGGTGGTCTCGGGCAGGTCTCGATCCTGTCGTCGCTGTTCTTCGGCGGCGTGTCGGGCTCGGCGATCGCCGACGTCTCCGCGGTCGGCGGCACGATGATTCCGCAGATGGTCAAGCGCGGCTACGACCGTGACTTCGCGGTCAACGTCAGCATCACCGCGGCGCTGGTGGCGCTGCTGGTGCCGCCGTCGCACAACCTGATCCTCTACACCGCCGCGGCCGGTGGCGGTCTGTCGATCGCCGACCTGTTCGCGGCGGGCATCATGCCGGCGCTGCTGATGACCGCCGCGCTGATGGTCACGGGTTATTTCGTCGCCCGGCACCGTGGTTACGGCGTTGAGATCTTCCCGGGCTGGCGCGCGGTGCTGCTGCGCCTGGTGTCCGCACTGCCAGGCCTGGGTCTGGTGGCGCTGATCTTCGTCGGTATCCGCATGGGCATCTTCACCGCGGTAGAGAGTGCGGCCGTCGCCGTGGTCTACGCGTTGCTGGTGACGATCGTGCTGTATCGCCAGCTCAGGCTGCGCGAGTTCAAGGAGACGATCGTCCACGCTGCGCGCAGCACCGGCGTCATCCTGTTCGTGATCGCGACGGCTTCGGTGTTCGGCTGGCTGCTGGCCTACCTGCAGGTGCCGTCAGCTGCGGTCGACTTCCTGCAGTCCTTCGCCCACAGCAAGCTCGCCGTGCTGCTGATGATCATTCTGGTGCTGTTGCTGCTGGGAACGTTCATGGATCTGGCGCCGCTGATCCTGATCTGTACCCCGATCTTCCTGCCCGTCGCCCGCGCCTACGGCATCGATCCGATCCACTTCGGTCTGGTGCTGGTGCTGGCCGGCGGTCTCGGTCTGGTGACGCCGCCGGTGGGCTCGGTGCTGTTCATCGGTACCGCGATCGGCAAGATCACCGTCGGCGAGAGCATGCGCACGATCTGGCCGTTCTGGCTGGCGGGCTTCGCGGTGCTGCTGATTGTGGCGCTGTTCCCGGGCCTGTCGCTGTGGCTGCCGGGTGTGCTGCGCGCCTGATCGGCGGGTAGTGATGGATTGATGAGACGGCCCCGCTTGCGGGGCCGTCTGCATGTTGGCGTCGGCCGCGACGCATTGCGGCTGGAACGCGATGCTCCGGCTCTGGATCCGGCTCTGGATCCGGCTTTGGACGTCTGAGCATCGGGTCGCAGGGCGAGCCCTGTCCGGGCACAGCAGGTCCGACTGTGGACCTCATGCGCGCCGCGCATCGAAGCCATGCAGTCCGGCCCGGCTTGCGTCCGGCGGAAGCAGGCCGCTGCCCGCCTGCTGCATTCGTCCGTTGGTCTCGCATCGTGCGTCGTAGTGCATCTGCCTGGTCGCAGGTGTTCGACAGCGCCGGACAAGGCCTCGCACGCATGCGAGACGGTCCTTCAACGGAAAGCCGGCCACCGCGTCCACTCGGTTTCGCCGCAGCCCTGCGCCGGGTTTCAGGTGCGCACGCACGCCAAAAGCAGGGTCGGGGAGCGCGACGAAGCTGTCAGACCAGGCGCGCAGCTGCCGTGTCCCCATGGGCGTTCCACACAGGCGTCCCGTCGGACGTGCGCCGATGCGGCCCGTGATATCGAAGTGCTGCTCGCCAGGTCCGACGCGACACTTCCGGAGCTCGAGGCGCTGCGTCGAGACCACGTTGCAGCGAAGGCGGATCGCGCCTTGACCGCATGGGGTTGAGTAGGCCGCGCCCGAAGCAACTCTCCGATCAGGAATGCCACGGCTGGCGCCAGGCCGGGTTGCCGATCCAGCGCGGCGACCACGACGCAGCCGGGACAGACACGAACGCCGACGTTCGACATCCGGGCACTGCGGGGGCGCACCTGTGCAAGGCGCGCCCGATGATCATGTCAGGCCGTTCGTGGCCGGATCCGCCAAGTGCCCGGATGGAGCCCGTGCACTCAGCAGATGCAGGCGGTCGTCATGCGGGGTGACCGCACGACGACCGTGCCGGATCAGAAGCTGTAGGTGAAGGTCAGCTGGCCGTTGCGCTCTTCGCCGAACGCGCCGTAGCCGTTGACCTGCGAGAGGTACGTCTTGTCCAGCAGATTGTTGAGGTTCAACTGCGCGCTGAATTGCGGGGCGATCCGGTAACGCGCGAAGACGTTGACCAGGGCATAGGCGCCTTGCTCCAGCTCGAGGTCATAGGCCGGCACCGGATAGTAGATGCGGTTCTGCCAGTTCACGCCGCCGCCCACGGTCAGTGCCGGCAGGCTGCGCGGGGTGTAGCTGGTGAAGGCCTTGATCGTGGACTGCGGCAGGCGCGTGTTGATGTCGACGCCATCGACGTCCTGGGCGACGTAACGCGAGGCGCCGAATGTCGCGTTCCAGCCGGGCGCCAGCTCGCCATTGATTTCGAACTCGATGCCACGGCTGACGGTGCCGCGGGCCGCCACGTAGGCGAACTCGTTCGGCTGGCTCGGGATCGGCGTGCTGGTGATCTGGGCCACGTTGTCCTGTTCGATACGGAACACCGCGAACGACGCGTTGAGGCGGTTGTCGAACCAGGCGCCCTTGACGCCGATCTCGTAGCTCTGGCCGTCGATCGGATCCAGATAGTTGTAGTCGATGTCGCGGGCGACCTGCGGCTGGAAGATCTCGGTGTAGCTGGCGTAGGTGGAATACGTGTCGTTGATCTCGAACACGAGGCCGGCATACGGCGTGGTCGAGGTGTGCTTGCGGTCCGCCAGCTCGCCTTCGCTCTTCCACTCGGTGTAGCGCGCGCCGAGAATCAGCTTCAGCGGATCGGCCAGCGACAGGCGGGTGGCCGCGTAGGCCGCCTTCTGGGTGATCGTGCCCTCGCTGGCCAGCGTCAGCGGATTCCACACCGGCTGCGGGAAATTCCGGATGTCATCGGGGTAGGCCATCGGCGCCCAGCCGCCCTGGTAATCGCCGTAGTTCGCGAACTCGCGCCTGTTGTAGCTCAGGCCGCCCATCAGCTGGTGCTCGCGGCCGAACAGGCGGAACGGGCCGTCGACGTAGCCGTCGACCGCATTGACCTCGCGCTCGGTGTTGTACAGACCGGCCGACGGCGTAACGCCGGCGCCGGTCTCGCGATCGAGCAGCGATGCGCCGGTCATCCAGTCGTTGTAGGCGGGATAGAACAGCTTGTCGTCCGCCTGGCTCCGGTCGTGCGTCGCACCGACCCGGATGTTCCAGCCGCTGGCGAACGCATGCCGGAGGGTGGCGAACGCACGCTTGCTGGTGGTATCCCAGTAGGTCCAGTCCGGATTGGCGTTGAACGAAGCGTCGTACGGCGTCCGCGTGCCGTCCGAGTACAGCATCGGGAAGCCGCCCCAGGTCGCACCGTTCGCGCGCTTCTGCTGGTAGTCGTAGCCCACGCTGAGCTGGGTGTCGGGTGTGAGGTCGGCATCGACCACCAGATAGCCCAGCGTCTTGCGCTGGTCGTAGTGGTCCATCTGCGATTCGGTTTCCAGATAACTGCCGATCGCGCGTGCGCGCACCGTGCCGCTGGCGTTGAGTGGCGTGGTGACGTCCACCGTGGTCCGGGTCCGGCCCCAGCTGCCGACGTTCAAGGACACGCTGCCGGTCAGCGTCCGGCTGTCGGCATGCTTGCGGACCAGATTCACCGATGCCGAGGGGTTGCCCGCGCCGCTGAGCAGGCCGGTCGCCCCGCGGACGACCTCCACGCGGTCGTACAGCGCCAGGTCCAGGCCGGAATCGCCGTAGCTCCAGTTCTGCACCATCTGCGTGGGCAAGCCGTCGAACTGGTAGCTGTCGATGTAGAAGCCGCGGGCGTAGAACTCGGTGCGCTCGGTGTCGGACTGGGTGCTGCTCACGCCGGTGGTGTTGGCCAGCACGTCGATGATGTCGTCGAGGTTCTGGTCGGTGATGCGCTCGTGGCTGATGATGCTGACCGACTGCGGAATCTCGCGCGCGGTCAGGTCGAAACGGGTGCCGGCCGAGGTGCGACGCACCGAATACCCCTCCGCGCGCTCGCCCTTGACCTGCAGCGAGTCCAGCGTGGTGACCTGGCTGTCGGTGCTGTCGTCCGCGAGCACGGCGACGGGCAGGCCGGACAGCGCGATCAGCAACGCACAGGTGAGCGGCGCGCGCGCGGCCGGGAGGTGGGGGGCGTAACGGGTCATGGGGGTTCCAGTGCGGAGATGTGGGCAGGCGACCCGCGTTCGCGAGCCGTCCGATGGCGCCTGCAGCCACCTGTTCGAACAGGACGGCGCCGGGCGTCGGGCGCGCAGATAGTAATGGGAATGATTCTCGGTCACAACAATCGAGCGTCGATGTCGTGCCCGTACTGACCCCGCGGGGTCGCTGCCGACGGTCCGGCCACGCATGCAGGCCGGGGAACGCGCGTCCGTAGGTCGAAATCGTCGTGACCCAGTTCGCTGCCCGGCGATGCGCAACGCAGGACGACCCGCGCCTGTGTGGCGCGCGGCGCAGGGCGACCTGCGAGCGGTTGCGAAGTCCGACGGGCGGCGGTCTCACCGCCGGTGTGTTGGCGCTGTCAGCGTTGCGTCGACGCCGCGCGGCGCACCGCCGCCTGCGCCCACCGGTCGGCCACGCGCGGCGACGTCAGGCACGCCACCTCGTCGGTCACCGTGGTGACCGCACGTTCGAGCAGCTGGATGTCGGCCTCGTGCTGGCGCGCGACGTGCGGGTCCTCGAAGAACACCGCGCGCTGGCAGCGGCGGTCGAGGACGAGGTCGGCGATCTGGGCGTCGCCGCCGAGCGGGCCGCTCTGGAAGCGTTGCGTCCAGGCCTGGTCGCTGGGCCAGCCGCGTCGCCAGGCGAGTTCGTTGAGGCGCTGGCCGGTGGTGCCGGTCGCGATGCGGGTCTCGAACCGGGACAGCAGCTCGAAATGGCGGTCGGCGAAGTCCAGCATCTGCGGCTTCATCGCATCGTGTGCGATCAGCGCCAGCGTCTGCTGTTCGAACGCGTGCAGCGGATCGGCGCCCGGGTCGCGGGCGAGGCCGGCGTGGATGCGTTCGCTCTCCACCCAGTCGCGGGCGGAGGCGACGGTCGAGAGAAAGGGCTTGCCTTGGATCACGCACTGGCGCTTGAGCGCGATGGCTTCGGGGAAGATCGAGGACGGATCCACCGGATCGATCAGATAGACCGCGCCGTCGAGCGTGCGCCCTTCGCCCAGACCGACGACTTCGGCGACGAGTTTCATCAGGCCGCCGTCGCGGCCGTTGGGATACCGCACCAGGCGCGCGTCGTGTGCGAGCGCGCGACGCTGGACGATCGCATCGAACGTCCGCCCGACCGCATGCAGGGTCACGCCGAGCTCGCGCAGGCCGTCGCCGCTGGCCTGCAGCCAGCGGAACAGTGCGGCATCCGCATTCGCGTGGTGTCGCCGATTGGCGGCCAGGCCGAGGCGCATCACCCCTCCATCTGCTCGAGTGCGCGGCCGCGCGTCTCGTAGACGAAGCGCATCACGAACACGATCGAGATCGCCGCCGCCAGCGCGTACAGGCCATAGGCACCCGCCAGACCGATGCCCGCGAGCAGCATCGGGAAGGTCCAGGTGATCAGGAAGTTGGCGCCCCACTGGAACAGGCCCGCGACCGCCAGGCCCGAGCCGCGGATCTGGTTGGGGAACATCTCGCCGAGCATGACCCACATCACCGGGCCCCAGGAGAGATTGAAGAACACCACGTAGACGTTCGCCGCGACCAGCGCCAGCAGGCCCATGTTGTCGGACAGCGCCAGGCGGCCGTCGTCGCCGAGCGTGCCGGTGGCGAAGGCGATGGTGACCAGCGCCAGCGTCACCGTCATGCCGACCGAACCGATCCACAGCAGCGGCTTGCGACCGATGCGGTCGACCAGCAGCAGCGAACCCAGGCAGGCGCCGATGCTGAGCGCGCCGGACAGCACGTTGATCAGCAGCGCGTCGCTTTCGGAGAAACCGACGGCCTGCCACAGCACTGCGCCGTAATAGAACACGACGTTGATGCCGACCAGCTGCTGGAACGTCGCCAGACCGATGCCGATCCAGACGATCGGACGCACCTGGCCGGTGACCTTGTTGATCAGGTCCGACAGTCGCGGGCGGTGATGGTCGGTGGCGAGCGAGGCTTCGATCTCGCCCAGCGTGCGCAGACCGGTCTCGGCGCCGTACAGGCGGGTCAGCACCGCTTCGGCCTGTGCCCGGCGGCCCTTGGCAACGAGGAAGCGCGGGCTTTCGGGAATGAAGAGCAGGGCGACCAGGAAGATCACCGACGGCACGATTTCCACCCAGAACATCCAGCGCCAGGCTTCGTAGCCGAGCCAGAACTCCGCGGTGGACGCGCCGGCCATGTTGGCCAGGATGTAGTTGCTCAGGAACGCCGCGAACAGGCCACCGATGATCGCCATCTGCTGCACCGTGGCCAGGCGTCCGCGGTAACGCGCTTCGGACACCTCGGCGATGTAGGCCGGCGACATCACGCTGGCCGCGCCGACGGCAAGGCCGCCGACGATGCGGTAGATCACGAATTCCAGCGAGCCGGTCGCGATACCCGAGCCCCAGGACGAGATGAGGAACAGCACCGCGGCCACCACGAGCACGTTGCGGCGGCCGAAGTGGTCGGCCAGGCGGCCGGCGAAGAACGCACCGACTGCGCAGCCCAGCAGCATCGAGGCGACGTTGAAACCGGTGCCGACCGAATCGGAATTGAAGGCGCGTTGCAGGCCGTCGACGGTGCCGTTGATGACGCCGGAATCGAAGCCGAACAGAAAGCCGCCGATCGTCGCGACGCAGCTGATGAGGATGATGAAGCCGGTGTTGCCGCCGCGCGGTGCGTCCGTAGCGCTTCCGCTGGTGCTGATGCCCATGTGCTGTGTTCCCGATGCAGTCGCGGCGCGACGCCGCCCTCCCATGTCGGTCCGCATGCGCAGGCCGACCCCAGTCCGCGTGCGATGGACACCGGTGGACGCGCGCAGCGCGCGTCGCATGTATTCGGTGCCGTGCACGGGACGTCGGAGCGTACCGCAGGGGCGCTGCGCATGCTTGCTGCACCTGCGATTGCGCACGCCATCCATGCGATGGAGCGTTCAGAACGGGCGCGCCGGTGCTGCATTGCAAAATGCCCAATCCGTCGCGCTTTGCTACGGTCGATGACCAGCGGTGTCATCGGCCGAGTGTTCGCCGATCCCGTTCCGTTCGTTCTGGAGATCTGCATGCGTCCTGCCCGCTCAATGCTCGCGGCCACCCTTTGTGCGGCCGTCCTGGCCGCGTCCACCTTCGCGGCGTCGGCGCAGACCGCCGATGCCCCGAACGAATCCTGGGCGCGGGGCATCGAGCATCAGCGCAAGGCCGATCTCGGCGACGGCACCTTCCTCAATCCGGTGTTCGCCGGCGACCGGCCCGACCCGTCCGTGCTCAAGGACGGTGACGACTACTACCTCACGCTGTCCTCGTTCGATGCCTATCCGGGCCTGCCGCTGTGGCACTCGCGCGATCTGGTGAACTGGCAGCCGCTGGGCCATGCGATCACGAAGAATGTCGGCTCGATCTGGGCGCCGGACATCATCAAGCACGGCGAGCGCTACTACATCTATTTCCCCGCACGTACCGGCGGCACCGAAGGCAACGAGCGCAGCAACTACGTCGTGTGGTCGGACGACATCCGCGGCCCGTGGAGCGAGCCGGTGAACATCGGCCTCGGCCGCTACATCGATCCCGGCCATGCGGTCGGCGAGGACGGCAAGCGCTATCTGTTCCTGTCCGGCGGCGCCTACGTGCAGCTGGCCGACGATGGTCTGTCGGTGGTCGGCGAACCCAAGCACGTCTACGACGGCTGGCAATACCCGGACGACTGGGACGTCGAGGCCTACGCGCAGGAAGGCCCGAAGATCAATTTCCGCGACGGCTGGTACTACATGACCACGGCCGTCGGCGGCACCGCCGGTCCGCCGACCGGGCACATGGTGATCACCGCGCGCTCGCGGTCCATCCATGGCCCTTGGGAGAACTCGCCCCACAACCCGATCGTGCGCACCGTCACCCGCGACGAACCGTGGTGGTCGCGTGGCCACGCCACCATCGTGGAAGGCATCGACGACCGCTGGTGGATGATCTATCACGGCTACGAGAACGGCTACTGGACGCTCGGCCGCCAGGCGCTGCTGGAACCGATCGAGTGGACCGACGACGGCTGGTACATCGCCAAGGGCGGCGATCTCGGCCAGCCGCTGGCGATGCCCGCCGGCGAATCGGTCGGCACGCACGGCATGGCGCTGTCGGACGATTTCGATGGCGACGCGCTCGGTCACCAGTGGTCGTTCTTCAATCCCACCCAGGACGAATACGACCGGCTGTCCTTCGGCAATGGCGCGATGACGCTGCGCGGCAAGGGCAGCACGCCGCGCGACACCTCGCCGCTGACCGCGATCGCCGGCGACAAGGCCTACGAGTTCGAAGTCGAGATGGAGATCGCGCCGGGTGCGCAGGGCGGGGCGCTGCTGTTCTACAGCGACCGTCTCTACGTGGGCGTGGGCAGCAACGGCGACCGCTTCGTCATGCATCGCTACGGTCTGGAACGGCCGTCCGTGCTGCCGCCGGGCTCCGGTGGGCGGCTGTGGCTGCGGGTGAAAAACGACCGCCACATCGTGACCATCCACACCAGCCAGGACGGCCAGACCTGGGAGAAGTACCCGGTGCAGATGGAAGTCTCGGGCTATCACCACAACGTCGCGGGCGGCTTCCTGTCGTTGAAGCCGGCGATCTACGCCGCCGGCGACGGCGATGTCACCTTCCACAATTTCCGCTACCGCGCCCTCGACTGACGGCGCGTGCGGGTTCGACCGGATGCCCGCAGCCGCGGCGCATCCGGGGTTCGGGAACACCTCCTGAAGCGGCCGGCCGGCACGGCGTCACACTTCGCCTAGAATGCGACACCGCACGACCATCGGCCCCGGGGGCCACGGATGCCCGCAAAAAGCAAGATTCCGAAGGCGGGCGAACCCGCGCGACCGGCGACGATCAACGACATCGCCCGGCTTGCCGGCGTGTCGAAGAAAACCGTCTCGCGGATCATCAACAACTCCCCGCTGGTCCGCCAGGACACGCGCGAGAAGGTCGAGACGCTGATGAAGGAGGTCGGGTACGTGCCCGATCCCCTCGCACGCGGGCTGGCCTTCCGTCGTTCGTTCCTGATCGGCATGGTCTACGACAACCCGACCGCGCAGTTCATCGTCAACATGCAGTACGGCGCGCTGGACACCCTGCGCGGCTCGGGCTTCGAGCTGGTGGTGCACCCCTGCGACAGCCGCAGCCCGAACTACATCGACGGCGTACGCCGCTTCGTGCAGCAGCAGAAGCTGCACGGCGTGATGCTGGTGCCGCGTGTGTCCGAGGACCAGGCGCTGGCCGACATGCTGGCCGAGATCGGCGTGCGCTACGTACGCATCGCCGCGGTGTCGATGGACACGCCCGAGCGCATGGTGGTCACCCACGACCATGACGGCGCGGCGGAAGTGGCGGACTACCTGCAGTCGCTCGGCCATACCGACATCGCGATGATCACCGGCCCCAGCGACTACCGCTCCTCGATCGAACGGTCGCAGGGTTTCGTGGCGGCGCTGCAGAAGCGCGGCATCGAGCTGCCCAAGGCGCGCGTCGTCGAGGCCGGCTACACCTTCGAATCCGGCGTGGCGGCGGCCGAGACCCTGATCGGTGCCAAGAAGCGGCCGACCGCGATCTTCTGCGGCAACGACGAAATGGCCGCGGGCGTCTATCGCGTCGCCATGCGCGCGGGCATCAGCATTCCGCGTCAGCTGTCGGTGGTGGGCTACGACGACAGTCCGCTCGCTTCGCGCCTGTGGCCGCCATTGACTTCGGTCCGCCGCGACACACGCGACACCGGCCGCATCTCGGCGGCGATGCTGCTGCAGGCCGAAGGCGCACCGCGCCAGCTGGCCAGCGTGCGGCCGCACCTGATCGTCCGCGATTCCTGCCAGCCGCCCGGTTGAGGCCGGGCGTGCCGGATGCACCGGGCGCCGTTCCATCCTGAATACCGGCGCGGACCGCATGCGGTCGCGGTTTGCCGCGGCGCGGTATGACACCGGTTACCGAACCCTCTAGAATCGAATGTCCGCGCTGCATCCGCGCACTCGTCAGGAGTCCGCCATGTACCAGAAGACCTACCACGCGACCCATCCGGGCGTCATGCAGGGCATCGACAACGACGCGCTGCGTGATCTGTATCTGCTCGACGGTCTGTTCGCCGACGATGCGATCCGGCTGAGCTACACGCATTACGAGCGCTTCGTCATCGGTGGCGCCTCGCCGGTCGCCGGTCCGCTGTCGCTGCCTGCGCAGACCGAGCCCGCCTCCGCGGCCGGACGTCCGTTCCTGGAGCGTCGCGAGCTGGGCATCGTCAATGTCGGTGCAGGCGCCGGCACGGTGACCGTCGACGGCACCGCGTATGCGCTCGCGCCGAAGGACGGTCTGTACGTGCCCATGGGCAGCGCCGACGTCGTGTTCGCGTCCGACGACGCGTCCTCGCCCGCGAAGTTCTATCTCGCTTCGACACCGGCGCATGCGCGCTTCGAGACGAAGAAAATCTCGATCTCCGACGCGGTGCCGCTCGAGCGCGGCGCGCTGGAGACCAGCAACGAACGCACGATCTACCAGTACATCGTGCCGGCGACCTGCCAGTCCTCGCAGCTGCTGCTGGGCCTGACGATCCTCAAGCCGGGCAGCGTCTGGAACACGATGCCGCCGCATCTGCACGACCGTCGCAGCGAGGTCTATTTCTACTTCGATCTCGGCGACGCCGACCGCGTCTACCACTTCATGGGCGAGCCGGACGCGCAACGCCACATCGTGGTCCAGAACAACGAGGCCGTCGTCTCGCCGCCGTGGTCGATCCACATGGGCGCCGGCACGTCGAACTACTGCTTCATCTGGGCGATGGGCGGCGAGAACCTCGACTACACCGACATGCACGTGCTGGACATCTGCCAGCTCAAGTAACCGGCCGCACGTGGCCACCACCCGTATCGCAACAGGGAGCAACGCAATGACGAATCCGTTCAGTCTCGAAGGCAAGGTCGCGCTGGTCACCGGCGCCAACACCGGCCTGGGACAGGGCATCGCAGTGGCACTGGCGGAAGCCGGCGCCGATATCGCTGCGGCAGGCATCAGCCCGCCGACCGAGACCGAAGCCAAGGTCAAGGCGCTGGGTCGCAAGTTCGTGTCGATCGAAGCCAACCTGACCAGCATCGAGCCGGTTGCGCGCCTGCTGCAGGAAACGCTCGACGGCCTCGGCGGCGTCGACATCCTGGTCAACAACGCCGGCCTGATCCGCCGCGCCGACGCGGTCGATTTCAGCGAGCAGGACTGGGACGACGTCATGAACGTCAACATCAAGTCCGCGTTCTTCCTGTCGCAGGCCGTCGGCCGTCATTTCATCGCGCAGGGCAGCGGCAAGATCATCAACATCGCGTCGATGCTGTCGTTCCAGGGCGGCATCCGCGTGCCGTCGTACACGGCCAGCAAGTCGGGCATCGCCGGCATCACCCGCCTGCTCGCCAACGAGTGGGCCGGCAAAGGCGTCAACATCAACGCCATCGCGCCGGGCTACATGGCGACCGACAACACCGCGCAGCTGCGCGCCGATGAAGCCCGCAACAAGTCGATCCTCGATCGCATCCCGGCCTCGCGCTGGGGCGAGCCTTCGGATCTCGGCGGCACGGCGGTGTTCCTCGCCAGCCGCGCGTCCGACTACGTCAACGGCGCGGTGATCCCGGTCGACGGCGGCTGGCTCGCACGCTGATCCACGCACGTTTTCCGACCGGTCTGCCATGACGGCGGGCCAGTCGTTTCTTATCCCTTCGAACACGCAAGAGAGACACGCAATGAAAATCGCACTGATGCAGGAATTCAGCCAGGCCGCCAAGAACCCGGTCGTGCTGGAGCAGCTCAACACCGTCGCCGCCGACAAGGGCCACACGGTCTTCAACGTCGGCATGGACGGCGACAACGACCACCGCCTGACCTACATCCACCTCGGCATCTGCGCCTCGCTGCTGCTGAATGCGAAGGCCGTCGATTTCGTCGTCGCCGGTTGCGGCACGGGCCAGGGCGCGCTGATGTCGCTCAATGCTTGGCCGGGCGTGTACTGCGGCTACTGCATCGAGCCGACCGACGCGTTCCTGTTCGCGCAGGTCAACAACGGCAACGCACTGGCACTCCCGTTCGCCAAGGGCTACGGCTGGGGCGCGGAAATCAACATCCGCTACATCTTCGAGAAGGCGTTCGACGGCGAGCGCGGCCAGGGTTACCCGGCCGAGCGCAAGGAATCGCAGATGACCAACGCCGGCATCCTGGCCGACGTCAAGAAGGGCGCCTCGAAGGACTTCGTCGAAGGCCTGAAGGCGATCGACCAGGAACTGGTGAAGCAGGCCGTCGGCGGCGAGCGCTTCCAGAAGGCGTTCTTCGACAACGCCCAGGACGACGCCATCGTCGCCTACGTCAAGGGTGTGCTGGGCAAGTAAGCCCCGCGCGACACCGTTGCACGACGCAGGCCGCCGCCAGAGTGCGGCGGCCTGTGGTGCCACCCCGATTCCTGCGGAGCGCCCTCACGATGCAATATCTGTTGTCGCTGCTGCTGTTGACTGCCACGGGCACCGCGTTCGCCGCATCGCCCGCGCCGCACCGCATCTTCATCGCCGGTGATTCCACCGCGGCGACCTACGGCGCCGAGCGCGCGCCACAGGCCGGCTGGGGCCAGAAATTTCCCGACTGGACCGCCGCAGGCTGGGAGGTCCGCAACCACGCGGTGGGCGGGCGCAGCACGCGCAGCTTCATCGACGAAGGCCGGCTCGACGCGATCGCCAGCGAGATTCGCGCAGGCGACGTGCTGCTGATCCAGTTCGGCCACAACGATGCCAAGCGCGAGGACGCCACGCGCTACACCGATCCGGCGACCGACTACCCGCGCTTTCTCCAGCGCTATATCGAGGTCGCCCGCAAGCAAGGCGCCACGCCGATCCTGATCACCCCGGTCGCGCGCCTGCTCTACGACTTCCGCTCGCTGGTCGACACGCATGGCCGCTACACGCTGGCGATGCACGCGCTGGCGGAACGCGAAGGCGTTGCGCTGATCGATCTCAACGCCACGTCCAGCGACTGGATCCGCGTGCACGGGGAAGAAGGCGCCAAGCCCTATTTCATGTTCACGCAGGGCAAGACCGATGGCACCCATTTCAGCGAGGCCGGCGCCGAGGCGGTGGCCTGTCTCGTCGCCGCCGGCTGGCGCGGCATCGACGCCGAGGCGCCGGTGACGGCCGTGACGGCCGACGAGTGCAATGCCTTGCCGGCGCCGCCTCTGGCGCCCGTGTCGCCATCGGTGGTCGTGCAGGAGCGCGACATCGCGATCGAACAGCCCGGCCCTCACGAGGGGCAGGGCACGACGACGGCGTATCCGTTCTTCTCCGACGCCACCGGCTTCGACCTGATCTTCCGCAAGCGCGCCTTTCATCCCGGCGCGACGATCGGCGACCACGTCAACGACAAGGACGAGATCTACTACGTGCTGTCGGGCCGTGGCCGGTTGACGCTGAACGACACGGTCCGCGAGGTCGGGCCGGGGGACGCGATCCTGACCCGCAATGGGGACCGTCATGCGCTGGACCAGATCGGCGACGAGGAGCTGGTGATCTTCATCGTGTATCAGCCGGTGAAGCGCTAGCGCCATCTCTAGCGAATCGTTTTGGACGTTCTGACGGGGATGGCCGGCTTTCGAACGGTTCACGAATCGCGGAAATCGTCATTCCCGCGAAGGCGGGAATCCAAGGACTTTGGCTCTGGAGGGCGCAACGTCCGTGGATCCCCGCCTACGCGGGGATGACGGCGGTTGCCCAGCGCTGTCTGAAAACGCCCCTCGTTGCTGGAGGCGTGCACCGAGGCTGCCGGCCGCACCACAAAAAATGGATCCCAGCGTTCGCTGGGATGACGGATCCAAGGGCCAAGCCCGTGAAAGCCGGCGCCCCTTGGACCTCTCCCAGTCCCCCAATGGCACAGCCCCCGCCAATCGGCGAAAATGCCCGGGTCGCGGATCCCATCCGATCCCGGCACGGTCACGCACCAGGCGCCCCGCGCCGGCATCGCGACCACTCCACGCCCGCGACGGCCGACCCGCCGATGCACCGCACGCTTTCCCCGCTCGACACCGGCGCGCCACGCCGTCTGGGTCGCGCACGCCCACGGACACGCTCTTGAATTCGACCTCTGCTCCGCCTCCGGCCTCCGACGCCGACGACTCCCTGCCGCAGCGCGCACGCATCGCGTTCGAACTGCTCGAGGCGATCCGCGACGACCGCAGCGTGCTCGACGGTCTGCCGGACGCAGATCGCATCCGTCTGCTGCAGGCGGTGGCGGTCGTGCACCATCCGGAGCCGCGCGCGCGGCGCAAGCAGGCCAAGGAAGCGCTGCGCGAGGCCAATCGCGAGAAGGCGCGCCGCACCGAGGCGCTGCTCGACCAGACCGGCATCCGCGTGTTGCGCAGCAAACCGGTGTTCACCACGCCGAACTATTTCCCGCCGCAGCCGCCCGGCCAGCACGATCCGCGCAATGCCGCGCCGGAGGAACCCCGGTTCGCCGAATCGCCGGAGCTGCTGCACTGCTACGTCTGCAAGCAGAAGTACACGCAGATCCATCATTTCTACGACCAGCTGTGCCCGACCTGCGCGGCGCTGAACTTCATCAAGCGCACCGAGACCGCCGACCTCACCGGGCGCGTCGCGCTGCTGACCGGCGGCCGGGTCAAGATCGGCTACCAGGCCGGCCTGAAACTGCTACGCGCCGGCTGCTCGCTGATCGTCACCACGCGTTTCCCGCGCGATTCCGCGCAGCGCTACGCGCAGGAGCCGGATTTCGGCGAGTGGGGCGACCGGCTGGAAGTGTTCGGCCTCGACCTGCGCCACACGCCGAGCGTCGAGGCGTTCTGCGCCGAACTCGTCGCGACGCGCGACCGGCTCGATTTCATCGTCAACAACGCCTGCCAGACCGTGCGCCGTCCGCCGGCGTTCTACGCCCACATGATGGCCGGCGAGACCGCCGCGCTGCACGAACTGCCCGAGCACGTGCGCAAGCTCGTCGGCGGTTATGAAGGCCTGCGCGCGGCGGATCTGCTGCCGGGCGGCAGCCAGTCACTGGTCGAGAGCAGCGCAGGGCGCGCCGGTCTCGCACGCGCCGCGGAACTGTCGCAGGTGCCGCTGCTCGCCGACGAACTGGTCGGCCAGGCGCATCTGTTTCCGGAAGGCCGTGTCGACAAGGATCTGCAGCAGGTCGATCTGCGCGGGCGCAATTCCTGGCGCCTGCAGATGGACGAGGTGCCGGCGGTCGAGCTGCTGGAGACGCAGCTGGTCAACGCGGTCGCGCCCTTCATCCTCAACGCGCGCCTGAAGACGCTGATGGTGCGCACGCCCGAACGCGACAAGCACATCGTCAACGTGTCCGCGGTCGAGGGGCAGTTCTACCGCAACTTCAAGACCACCAAGCATCCGCACACCAACATGGCGAAAGCCGCGCTCAATATGATGACGCGCACCTCGGCCGCGGATTACCACGGCGATGGCATCCACATGAACGCCGTCGACACCGGCTGGGTGACCGACGAGGATCCGGTGGAGATCGCCGAGCGCAAGATTGTCGAGGAGCGCTTCCACCCGCCGCTCGACATCGTCGACGGCGCGGCGCGCATCGTCGATCCGATCATCGACGGCATCAATACCGGGAACCACGTCTGGGGCCAGTTCCTCAAGGATTACAGGCCGACGGACTGGTAAGTGCAACGCTGAAAAAATCCGTCATTCCCGTGAAAGCGGATGCGCTTTTCAGCAGCCGGACGGCTGGTCAATCCAGTGTCTTCACTTCCAATGATTTGAAAGCCCCTGGATTCCCGCCTGACCAGACGTGCGTCTGTTGAATGCCGCGGGAATGACGGGCAGAGGCGGGCTTGATCAGCGTTGCCCGGGACGCTGCCGGATGCGCGTCGCGCGCGCTGTCTCGATGGGCGTTGTGGTGTCAACGCGGGTGCGCCGGTGCAGCATCGATCTCACGCAGCGCGCCGGCATCCACACAGGACGCCGGCACGCGGGCCGCACTCAACCGGCGGCGAGCGCCGATTCCGGATGCCGGACCTGGCCGGCGCCGCGGATGACGTAGCGCTCGATGGTCAGCGATTCCAGACCCATCGGGCCGTAGGCGTGCAGGCGCGTGGTCGAGATGCCGATCTCCGCGCCGAGGCCGAGGCTGCCGCCGTCGTTGAAGCGCGACGAGGCGTTGACCATCACCGCGGAACTGCGGATGCCACGCACGAAGCGGTCGGCCGCGGCGGTATCGCCGGTGGCGATGACTTCGGTGTGATCCGAGCCGTGCGTCTGGATGTGCGCGATGGCGGTGTCGATCGAATCGACCACGCGCACCGCCAGAATCGGCGACAGGAACTCCGCCGCGTAATCTTCTTCCGTCGCTGCGCTTGCGTCCGGAAACAGCGCACGTGTCCGCTCGCAGCCACGGATCTCGGCGCCGCGCGCGCCGAGTTCGGCCAGTGCGCCGGGCAGCCAGCCGTCCGCCAGGTCGGTGTGGACCAGCATCGTTTCCAGCGCGTTGCACACACCGGGGCGCGACAGCTTGCCGTCGATCGCCAGCTGCAGGGCGAGCGCCGGATCCGCCGCGCGGTCGACGTACAGATGACAGACGCCCTTGTAGTGCTTGATCACCGGTACGCGTGCGTTTTCGGCGACGAAGCGGATCAGGCGTTCGCCGCCGCGCGGGATCGCCAGGTCGACGAGATCGCTGAGCTGCAACAGTTCCAGCACGTGCTCGCGCGCGGTGTCCTCGATCAGCGCGACGGCTTCGACCGGCAGCCCGTGCGCGCGCAGCGCCGCATGCAGGCACGCGGCGATCGCGGCGTTGCTGTCGCGCGCCTCCGAGCCGCCACGCAGTAGCACGGCATTGCCGGCGCGCACGCACAGCGCGGCGGCGTCGGCGGTCACGTTGGGACGGGCTTCGTAGATCATCGCGATCAGGCCCAGCGGGATGCGCACCTTTTCGACCACCATGCCGTTGGCGTGGGTTTCGGTCCGGGTGATCTGGCCGACCGGGTCGGGCAGGCTGGCGATCTCGCGGATCGCGGTCACGATGCCGTCGACGCGGCCGGCGTCGAGACGCAGGCGGTCGAGCATCGCACCGACGGGGCCAGCCTGTTCCGCACGCGCCATGTCGGCGGCGTTGGCGGCGAGGATGGTGTCGCGACCTGCAGCAACCGCATCGGCCATCGAGACCAGCAGGGCAGCGCGCTGCGCCGGCTCCAGGCTGGCGATGACGTGCGAAGCGGCGCGGGCGCGCTCGGCGAGGGGGCGGACGTAACCGGTCATGGGGAACTCCTTCAGGTTCATTGCAGCACCGACGCAGCCGGGCTCAGCAGCACCAGGTCTTCGCGGCGGATGACGGATCGGCCGTTGTGGAAGCCGAGCACGCCTTCGATCTCGCGGCTGTGCCGACCGGCGATGCGCTGCAGGTCGGCCGAATGATATTGGACCAGTCCGCGGGCCAGGCGGCGGCCTTTGACGCAGATGACGTCGACCATGGCCGAGGGATTGAAGTCGCCTTCGACCGCGACCACGCCGCCGGGCAGCAGGGACGCGCCGCGCTCGGTCATCGCCTCGAACGCGCCGGCATCGACGCGCAGCACGCCGCCGCTCGGCGGCGTGTGCCGCAGCCACAACTTGCGCGCCACCAGGCGTTCGCCATGCGCGGGAATGAAGGTGCCGCGCAGGCGGTCGTTGCCCAGGGCCGACAACGCGGCGGGGTCGCGGCCGCAGAACAGCGCGGTGTGTACGCCGGCGGCCGCGGCCTTCGTCGCCGCTTCCAGCTTTGTATACATGCCGCCGGTGCCCAGCGTGCCGGCGCCGCCTTGGGTCATGCGCATGATCTCGGGCGTGATCGCGTCGATGCGCGACAGTGGACGCGCGTCGGGATCATGCGTGGGATGGCCGCTGTAGAGGCCGCCGGTATCGGTCGCGATCAGCAGGATGTCGGCGTCGACCAGCGTCGCGACGGCTGCTGCAAGATTGTCGTTGTCGCCGAGCTTGAGTTCATCGACGGCGACGGTGTCGTTCTCGTTGACGATGGGCAGCGCGCCGATGCGCAGCAGCTCGAGCAGCGCCTTCTGCGCGTTGAGATAGCGCCGACGGTTGCGCAGGTCGTCGTGGCTCAGCAGCACCTGGGCCACTGGCTGTTCGATCATGCCCTGCCACAACGCCAGCATCGGCGCCTGTCCGAGCGCGGCCAGTGCCTGGCGCTGGACCAGGCCGGTGCGCGTGCCGGCCATCAGGCCGCGGCCTGCGGCCACCGCGCCGGACGACACCAGCAGGACTTCGCGGCCCTGGGCATGGAACTGCGCGATGAGGCCGGCGAGCGCGGCGGCGTTGCGCTTGCCGAGCCGGCCCTTGCCATCGGTCAACAGGCTGCTGCCGACCTTGATGACGGCGCGGCGCCAGTTCGGGAGAGGTTGTTCGGGAAAGGGATGCGACATCGTGTGCGGGGTCCTCGTCGTTGGAGAAGTGGACGCGTGCCGGGTGCCGATGCAAACACGCAGTGCGCCGTGCCGACCGCAGTCGGCAATGGGCGCATACCAGGCAGAACACGCTGGCGGTGCCGGTCATCGGCGGGGCAGCGCAGGGGTGGACCAGACATCGGAAACGCGAAGATCGCGCCGGAAAACCGGTCCAACAGGGACGCATCATAACATCCCGTGCCGTACGGACCTTGAAGGTGACGTCGGAACGCGCTGCAGCGCATCCGGTGCGGCGTCCGAACAGCATGCGAAAAACGCCCTGTTTCCAGCGGTTTTTCTGCATTGCAGATGTGCGCTCGTTGCGCATGACGGCACGCGCAATGCGGACGTACACGATCACCATCGCATCGCCGCACTGCACGCCTGCGTTCGCGTCGCGACCGGATGCAGGTCAACGTGATGCAGGCCGGCGTAACTTTGTCCGGGGGTCTTTCGCAGACTCGCTGCGATGCATGCGCGACGTCATGCGGCGGATGCCGCGCATGGCCGTGCGCGCGGGATCAGCTCGCGTTCGCGGCCATGTCGTGATGCGAGCGGTGTTGCCGGGCGCGGACACAGCCGTCGCCTCGCGCGTCGCGAAGACATCACCCCGCAACTGCGCGGACACGGCCGAAGATCCAGACCCGTTTTTATCGAAGCGCGTCTGCGCCGATCGCAGCGAAGCGCGCTGCAATGCTCAGCCGCCAGCGTCCTCGATTGCCTGGCGTTGCTTGGCGGCGGCCTCGTCGACCGTCGTCTGTGCGCCCTCGGCGGTGTCGAGCGGCGCGAGCACCGCATCGCGCAATCCGGTCGCGCGCGGTTCGGTGGGTTTGTCGGTCGGCGTGTCGGGCGGCGGTGTGCACGCCGCGACGTAGAGCGCGAGGACGCAGACTGCGGCGGTCGATGCACGACGGCGCGGTATCGACAGCACGCAGGCGGATGGTCGGAATTTCGACATCGGAACACTCCCGGCGCGGACTCGCCGGCTATGCTACGCGCATTCGTTTTCGGGGGAATGTCGATGGATCCGCAGCGCTGGCGCCTGGACGGACAACTGGCCCTGGTGACCGGCGGCAGCGCCGGAATCGGTCGCGCGATCGCGCGCGAACTGGTGGGCTTCGGTGCGACCGTGCTCATCGTGGGCCGCAACGGCGACGCGCTGGAATCGACGCGCGACGACCTGCTCGAGGAGTTCCCCGACGCCGACGTGCGCGCGCTGATCGCCGACGTCGTCGACGAGGATCAGCGCCGCGAGATTCTCGACTGGGTCGAGGACCAGGGCGACGGCCTCAACATCCTGGTCAACAACGCCGGCGGCAACGCGCCGCGCGCCGCGACCGATTACAACGAGGACGAGTGGCGCGAGATCTTCGAGGTCAACGTGTTCAGCGCGTTCGAGCTCACGCGGTACGCGCATCCGTTGCTGGTGCGGCATGCGGCGTCCAGCGTGGTCAACGTCGGCAGCGTGTCGGGCATCACCCATGTGCGCACCGGTGCGGTCTACGGCATGAGCAAGGCCGCGCTGCACCAGATGACGCGCAACCTGGCCGTCGAATGGGCCGAGGACGGCGTGCGCGTCAACGCTGTCGCGCCCTGGTATATCCGCACGCGGCGCACGTCCGAGGCGCTGGCCGACCCGGATTATCTGGACGAGGTGCTGCTGCGCACGCCGATGGGGCGCATCGGTGAGCCGGAAGAGGTCGCAGCGGCGGTGGCCTTCCTGTGTCTGCCGGCGGCGGCCTACATCACCGGCGAATGCATTGCCGTCGACGGCGGATTCCTGCGCCATGGTTTCTGAGTCCGTCGGCAGGGGGCCGCGTGCGTCGTGGCTGGTCCGCAGCACGTCGCCGGTGCAGTGTGTTGTTGCGTTCGTCGCCGGCGCTGCGCTGCAGCAGCTGTTCGGATTGCCGCTGCCGCCGGAAGGCCTGCGGCCGTCCCTGCATCTGGCCGGCACGGTGCTCGCGAACGCGGGACTGGTGCTGACGCTGTGGTCGTTCGCGCTGTTCTACCGGCGGCGCACGACGATCATTCCCGCACACACGCCGGCCCGGCTGATCCTGCGCGGTCCGTTCCGGGTGAGTCGCAACCCGGTCTACGTCAGCCTGGTGATGGCCTATGTCGGGCTGGCGCTGATGCTGGACCTGCCGTGGACGCTGGCGGTGCTGCCGCTGCCGCTGCTGTCGCTGCAGTACGCGATCATTCCGTTCGAGGAATCGCAGCTGCAGGCGCGTTTCGGCCCCGAATACGCCGAGTACCGGCGCGCGGTGCGGCGCTGGCTGTAAGCCGCGCGATCAGCCCGGCGCATCGCTGCAGGCGCTGGCCTGCAGCTGGTTGAACAGACGCTCGTATTCGATGCGTGCGGGTTCGCGTTCCGAACCGTCGCCGAAGCGCCATCGGAACTCGGCCTCGCGCACGCGGTTGTCCCAGCTGCGGCACAGGTCCTCGGCGGGCACGGCCTGGCAGACGTCCTCGTGGCGCTCGCAGGCCTGTCCGGCGCCCATGCCCGGCAGTCCGCCGATGCCGACGGTCTGCAGCGGCCGGCAACGCGGGGGCGGGGTATCGTCCTCGCGCCAGTAGGTGCTGTTGTCGTAGACGCGGCAGGCATACAGCGCCGGCGGCGCGGGCTTCGGTTCGGCGTCCGGGTCGCGCGGCGTGACCGGCGTCAGCGCGGGCGTCACCGAGATCAGCGGGACCGACGGCATCGGATCGGGCGCGGCCGGCGGCGCCACGAAGGCGGGCAGCGGCGCGGCAATGTCGATGACGCGGCGCTGCTGCTGCAGGCCGGCGCCGCAGGGCGTGCCGTTCTGGAAGGTCACCGCGCCATCGGCCGCGGTGCAGCGATAGATCACCGTCGGGCCGGCATGCCCCGGCGACGGTGCCAGCAGCACGATCGATCCCAGCAGCGCGGTCAGGCCGGCTGACAGATATCTGCCGCCGGTCATCGACCGCAGTCCTGCGCCAGTCGCGCGGTGATCGCGGATTCCTCGCCGCGCAGCTGCTCGCGCTCGGTCGGCTGGGCGTTGAAGAAGCGGCGCCGGATGACCTCGCGCCGTTCGACGATCAGGCGGCAGACCTCGGCCTGCGGCATCGGCCGGCATTCGTCGCGGATCCAGGTGCCGGCAGCGCCATACCCACCGCCGTAACCCCCGCCATGGCGCGGCGGATTGCGCGTGCGTGCGCCGGCATCCACGGACGGCCCGCGGTCCGCGAACGGCAGCCGGCCGCGCGGTGGTCCGTAGCCCATCGTCCACAGCGGCACCCAGCGCGGATTGCCGTCCGCAGAATCGCTGGTGTAGTCGCTGCCGTCCGGACGCACGCAGCGGTACATCGGCTGTGGCGCGTTGACCACGATGACCTGCGGCGGCGCGGAGGCGGGAGCGGGCGGTGACGGCGGCGCAGGCCGCTCGAGCGGCCTGCCGTCGACCGGGCGCAGCATCGTGCGGACTTCCTGCTGCTGGCCGTCGCCGCAGGGCGAATCGCGCAGCGCGATGCGGCCGCGATCATCGGTGCAGCGGTAGACGCGGACGTCGTCCTGCGCGGCCGCAGCGGATGGGACCGGCGCGAATGCAGCGGCAGACAGCAGGAGAAGGAGGACACGCATGGCGACATCATGCGGCGCGCGCGCGCGTGGGGAAACCCGGGTCCGTTCAGACCCGGGTGGTCGCGATGCGGATTCAGGCCGCGTCGAGCGCCGAAACCTTGCGGGCCGCGTCACGACGCAGCATCCGCGCAATGCTGGCGGCGGCGTCCCGGCCTTCCTGCACGGCGGTCACCACGAGATCCGCGCCGCGCACGGCATCGCCGCCGGCGAACAGCTTCGGGTGCGCGGTCTGGTAGGGCAGGCGGCGTTCGCCGCCGACGCCGATGCGACCGTTGCCCCTGGTTTCGACGCCGTGCGTCGTGAGCCATTCCGGCACCACCGGCGAGAAACCGAAGGCGATGATCACGACGTCGGCGTCGAGCAGCGATTCCGTGCCGTCGACCGGCACCGCGGCGCGGCGGCCATTGGCATCGGGTTCGCCGAGCTTCGTCTCGACCACGCGCACGCCGGCGACATCACCGGCGTCGTTGGCGTCGACGCCGAGCGGCTGGCGGTTGAACAGGAAGCGCACGCCTTCCTCGCGCGCGTTGCCGACCTCGCGCGCCGAGCCTGGCATGTTGGCTTCGTCGCGCCGGTACGCACAGGTCACGCTGGCCGCGCCCAGGCGCACCGCGGAACGCACGCAGTCCATACCGGTGTCGCCGCCGCCGAGCACCACGACGCGCTTGCCTTCGAGCTTCGGCAGCGTCAGTGAGGTTTCCCAGCCCGCGACCGGACGGCCCCAGGTGTCGCCGCCGGTGACGATGCGGCCGTTGTGCACGAGGAAAGGCAGGGCCGGCAGCACGCCGGGCAGATCCTGGCCGGGCAGACCGCCATCGGTGTAGCGGTAGGCGCCGGTGCCGACGAACACGGCATCGAATTCTGTGAGCAGCGTGTCCATCTCGACGTCCTTGCCGATCTCGACACCGAGGCGGAACTCCACGCCCATGCCTTCGAGCACTTCACGGCGCGTCGCGATCACCGACTTGTCGAGCTTGAAACTCGGGATGCCGAACTGCAGCAGGCCGCCGATCTGCTCGTAGCGGTCGAACACGACGGCCACGATGCCGGCGCGCGCAAGACGATCCGCGCACGACAGGCCGGCAGGCCCGGCGCCGATCACGGCGACACGTCGACCGGTCGCGACGACTTTGGACAGATCCGGTCGCCAGCCCTGCGCGAACGCGGTGTCGACGATGTACTTCTCGACCGCGCCGATGGTCACCGCGCCGAAGCCGTCGTCGAGCGTGCACGCGCCTTCGCACAGCCGGTCCTGCGGACACACGCGGCCGCACATCTCCGGCAGCGGATTGGTCTCGTGGCACAGCGCCGCGGCTTCGAGCAGGCGGCCTTCCTGCACCAGCTTGAGCCAGTTCGGAATGTAGTTGTGCACCGGGCACTTGGCTTCGCAGTACGGATTGCCGCAGTCGAGACAGCGGTCGGCCTGATGCGCCGCCTCGCGGTCTTCGAAACCGCCGTAGAGCTCGTTCCAGTCGCCGTCCGTACGCAGCGGCAGCGGCACCTTGTCGGGCATCTCGCGTGGTTCGTTGAGGAAGCGGAAGACGTCGCGTTTCATGGGCGGTGATTCGTGATGAAGGAGCGGTGATTCGTCATTCGTAATTCGTGATTCGAAAGTGCGGTTGTGCACCGACTGATACTTTGTTGCACGGGACGGATTGGTGAGCACGCAGAGATCGTGACGTGCGCGGCCGATTGCCGTTCCGAATCACCAATCACCAATCCACCAATCACGGCCCTCAAGCTGCCCGCCTCAGATCTTCGGCCAGCGCTTCCAGGCTCGCGGCCTTCGGCTTGACCAGCCAGAACTTGCCGACGAAATCGCGGAACTCGTCGAGCAGGCGTCCGCTCCACGCGCTGCCGGTCAGGCGTGCGTGGGTCTCGATCAGATCGCGCAGGTGCGAGCGGTAGTTGTCGAAGGCCTCAGGCGTGACGCGCAGGATGTCGATCAGCTCGTGGTTGTAGCGGTCGACGAAATCGCGATCGAGATCGAGCACGTAGGCGATGCCGCCGGTGAAGCCGGCACCGAAGTTCAGGCCGATGCGGCCGAGCACCGCGACCGCGCCGCCGGTCATGTATTCGCAGCAGTGATCGCCAGCGCCTTCGATGACCGCGACCGCGCCCGAATTGCGCACGCCGAAGCGCTCGCCTGCGCGGCCCGCGGCGTATAGCTCGCCGCCGGTCGCGCCGTACAGGCAGGTGTTGCCGAGGATCGGCGTGCTGCGCGACTCGAACACGCTGCCCGCGGGCGGACGCAGCACGATGCGGCCGCCGGCCATGCCCTTGCCGACGTAGTCGTTGGCCTCGCCTTCGAGATCGATGTGCAGGCCGCCGGCGTTGAACGCGCCGAGGCTCTGGCCGGCCGTGCCGCGTAGGCGCAGCGTGACCGGGCGATCGCTCATCGCGGTATTGCCATGATGGCGTGCGATCAGGCCCGACAGGCGCGTGCCGATGCTGCGGTCGGTGTTGCGGATCTCGAAGTCGAATTCGCCACCGTCGCCACGTTCGATCGCCTTCGACACGCGCGCGTCTAGCGCCGCGGCCAGACCGTCGGGCGGCGACTGCAGCGCCGGCGTGCCGCAATACGACAGCGGCTTGTCGGGATCGCGGCGCAGCAGCATCGACAGGTCGATGTCGACCGCGTCGCGAGTGTGGCGCAGGTGCTGCTCCAGCAGATCGGTGCGGCCGACGATCTCGTCGAGCGAGCGCACGCCGAGTGCGGCCAGATGTTCGCGCACGTCCTCGGCAACGTTGCGGAAGAACGTCTCCACGCGCTCGGGCAGGCCCTTGTAGTGGTGCGCGCGCAGACGCTCGTCCTGCGTGGCCACGCCGGTCGCGCAGTTGTTGAGATGGCAGATGCGCAGATACTTGCAGCCCAGCGCGATCATCGGCGCGGTGCCGAAGCCGAAGGTGTCGGCGCCGAGCATCGCGGCCTTGATCACGTCGAGGCCGCTCTTCAGGCCGCCGTCGGTCTGCAGCAGCACGCGGTCGCGCATGTCGTTGAACTGCAGCGCCTGGCGCGCCTCCGACAGGCCGAGTTCCCACGGCGCACCGGCGTAGCGGATCGAGCCCAGCGGGCTCGCACCGGTGCCGCCGTCGTGCCCGGAAATCGTGATCAGATCCGCGCCGGCCTTGACCACGCCGGCGGCGATCGTGCCGACGCCCGCGTGGCTGACCAGCTTCACAGAGATCAGCGCGTCGGGATTGATCTGGCGCAGATCGAAGATCAGCTGCGCCAGATCCTCGATCGAATAGATGTCGTGGTGCGGCGGTGGCGAGATCAGGCCGATGCCGGGCTTGGCGTAGCGCAGGCGCGCGATCAGCGGATTGACCTTGCTGCCGGGTAGCTGGCCGCCTTCGCCGGGCTTGGCGCCCTGTGCGACCTTGATCTGCAGCACTTCGGCATTGATCAGGTATTCCGGCGTGACACCGAAACGGCCCGACGCGATCTGCTTGATCTTGCTGCGGCGATCGGTGCCGTAGCGCTCGGGATCCTCGCCACCTTCGCCGGAATTGCTGCGGCCGCCGAGACGGTTCATGGCGATCGCCAGCGCTTCATGCGCCTCGGGCGACAACGCGCCGAGACTCATCGCCGCAGAATCGAAGCGGCGCACGATCGAGGCGACCGGCTCCACCTCGTCGATCGAGATCGGCGTCGCCGCCTTCGGACGCAGCAGGTCGCGCAGCGCCGCAGGCGGACGCATGTCGACGAAGTCCGAGTAGCGCTTCCAGTCCTCGCGCTCGCCGGTCAGCACCGCGCGCTGCAGCGAGGTCACGACGTCCGGATTGAACTGGTGGTACTCGCCCCCGTGCACGTAGTGCAGCAGGCCGCCCGGCTCGGGCAGGGCGGTGTCGTCCCAGCCCTGCTCGGCGAGATGGCGGGCGTCGGCTTCCAGACGCGCGAAGCCGGCGCCGCCGATGCGCGAGGGCGTCGCTTCGAAACACAGGTCGACGACTTCGGGCGCCAGGCCGACGATTTCGAACAACTGCGCGCCACGATAGCTGGCGATGCTGCCGATGCCCATCTTGGACATGATCTTCAGCAGGCCCTTGCGGATGCCACGGCGATAGCTGCGACCGAGCTGCAGATGTTCGTTGCCGACCTTGGTCGCCAGCACGCCGCGGCGGCCTAGCGCGTGCAGGGTCTGGAACGCGAGATACGGATAGACCGCCGTCGCTCCGAAGCCGATCAGGCAGGCGAAATGGTGCGGATCGCGCGCGGTCCCGGTCTCGACCACCAGGTTGACGTCGCAGCGCAGACCCGCGCGCACCAGGTGCAGATGGATCGCGCCGGTCGCCAGCAGCGCGTGCACGGGCACGGTGCCGCGCTTGGGATAGCGGTCGCTGAGCAGCAGGATCTCGACACCGGCCAGCGTCGCGGCTTCGGCCTCGGCGCACAGCCGGCGCAGCGCGCCTTCCAGCGTTTCGGTCTCGGCATCGAAGTACAGGTGCATCAGCAGATTGGCGTCGGCAAAGCGAGGCAGCGCCAGCAGCTGGCGCAGCTTGCGCTGCGACAGCACCGGCGAATTCAGCAGCACGTGGTGCACGTTCTCGGCGCAGTCGAGAAAGATGTTGCCCTCGCGGCCGATCTGCGTGGACAGCGTCATGACCGCGCCTTCGCGCAGCGGATCGATCGGCGGATTGGTGACCTGGGCGAAGGCCTGGCGGAAACAGTCGTAGAGCGGGCGCACGCGCTGGCTGATCGCCGCCATCGGCACATCGTCGCCCATCGAGCCGATGCCTTCCTGCTCGGTTTCGGCCAATGGCCGCAGCACCGATTCCTGTTCCTCGCGCGTGAGCTGGAACAGCTTCTGGAACGCGAGCAGCGTATCGGGCGCGAACGGTTCGGCGGCCAGCGCCGGATCGATCAGTTCCGAATGCAGATAGCTCATGCCGCGCTTGAGCCACTGCTTGTACGGCGCACGCGCGCGGTTCACTTCGTCGATCGCGTCGTTGTCGAGCAGCGTGCCGGTGGTCAGATCGATCGCGATCATCTCGCCCGGGCCCAGCTTGCCCTTGGCCTTGACGCGTTCGGGCGCGACGTCCCAGACGCCGGCTTCGGACGCGATGACGAAGACGCCGTCCTGCGACAGCGTCCAGCGCGCCGGACGCAGGCCGTTGCGGTCGAGCGTGCACGCGGCATGGCGGCCGTCGCACATCACCACACCCGCCGGGCCATCCCACGGCTCGGAATTGATCGCGTAGTACTCGTAGAACGCGGCGAGATCGGCGTCCTTGTATTCCAGCGACTGCGTGGCCGGCGGCATCAGGATGCGCATCGCCTGCAGCAGGTCCATGCCGCCGAGCAGCATCCACTCGAGCATGTTGTCGAGCGTCTGCGAATCCGAGCCGTGCATGGTGACGGTTTCGTCGAACTCGCCGATGTCGAGCAGCGGCGAGGCCCACACACCGCGACGCGCCTGCGCCCAGCGCCGGTTGCCTTCGATGCTGTTGATCTCGCCGTTGTGCGCCAGCCGCCGGAACGGATGCGCCAGCCGCCAGCGCGGCAGCGTATTGGTCGAGAAGCGCTGGTGGAAGACGACGGTCTTCGCCGCGAGATCCGCGCGCGCGAGATCCGGGAACAGCTGGGTGAGATGGCTCGGCAGCACCATGCCCTTGTAGCCGAGCAGGCCGGGCGTCAGCCCGACCACGTAGAAGTCGTCGACCTCGCGCAGTGTCTGTTCGGCGCGGCGGCGGGCGAGATAGAGCGTGCGTTCGAAGGCGTCGACGTCGCTGCCCTCGGCGGAGACGAACACCTGTTCGATCAGCGGCATCGAGACACGGGCGAGGGCGCCGCAGGCGTCGACATCCACCGGCACCGTGCGCCAGCCGGCAACGGTGACGCCGCTGTCGGCCAGGCACGCCGCCAGCGCGTCCCGGCACTGCGTGGCCGCGTCCGCGTCGCGCGGCAGGAACACCATGCCGGCGGCACGCAGGCCGTCGGGCAGCGGGCAGCCGGCTTCCGCTGCGAGAGTGGCGACGAAGGCATCGACGCCGCACAGCAGTACGCCGCAGCCATCGCCGGACAGACCGTCGGGCGCGATGCCGCCGCGATGCGCCATCCGGCCGAGCGCCTGCAGCGCGCCGTCGACGATCGTGCGCGAGGCGTCGCCGCCGATCGTGGAGATCAGGCCGAAGCCACAGGCATCGCGTTCATCAGAGGGGTCGTAGAGGCCCCGATCCGGGGTGGCCCGCATCGTCGTCATGTGTCGTCACGCCGTGGAAAAAGGGCCCGACGCAGGGATCGGTGCGCCAAATCCTTGTCGGCAACGCGTCCACGCCGGGCCGTCGACTAGACCATAGTTTGTGCGGTGCGACAACCGCGCAGACAGGCGATTTCTTCGTTGCAGATGCAACATTTCCGGCGCGCGTCGTGGCGCGGTTCGTGGGCGTGGAAACAGTCCCGATCCGCGCGCGCAATCGCGCGCGGAGCATCAGGTGCGCAGGACTGCGCCGGTCACGGCATCCCGGATCGTCGAGGGCTGCGCACGGCCTCCGGTCTCGCCCGCCAGTACGCCGTCCACCTGTGCCAGCAGATGCGGATCGAGCTGCTCGAACCGGGCCGCGGACGGCTGTCCCGTCAGGTTGGCGCTGGTCGACACCAGTGGCCCCGCGAATGCGGCGCACAACGCGACGACATCCGGATGCGCGCTCACGCGCACGGCCACGCTGGCATGGATGCCGGTGATCCAGCCCGGCACGTCGCCGCGCGCCGGCACCACCCAGGTATTGGGTCCGGGCCACGAGGCGGATACGGCATCGCGACGCGCTTGATCCAGACGCGTCCAGTCGACGATGCCGTCGAGCTGCGCCGGATCGCCGGCGACCAGGATCACGCCCTTGTCGACCGGGCGCTGCTTGAGATCGAGCACGCGCTGGACGGCGACGCGATCGAAGGGATCGCAGCCCAGTCCCCAGACGCCCTCGGTGGGATACGCGACGACGCCGCCGCGTGCGAGCACGGCGGCGGCGTCGGTGGCGTCCAGGCGCACGGTCGGCGGCATGACGGTGAACGTGCTGCCGTCAGAACGGGGCGTCGTCGGCCGACGCCTTCACCACACGCTTCTTGCCCGGCACGACCTTGGCCGGCGTCAGCAGCGACTTCTCGGGCTCGGGCGCGGCGACCGCTTTCTTCGCCACCTTCCTGGTGGCCTTCTTCGCAGTCTTCTTGGCGGCTTTTTTCGCGGGCGCCTTCTTGGTCGCGGCCTTCTTGGCAGCCGGTTCCTTCTTCGCGGCGACCTTCTTGGCCGGCGCCTTCTTGCCGAAGCCCTTGCGCACCGGCTTGCCGGTCTCTTCGAGCAGCCTGGTCACGTCGTCGAACGTCAGCGACGCCGGCTCGCGATCCTTGGGGATCTTGCCGTTGAGCTTGCCGTCGCTGATGTACGGGCCGAAGCGGCCGTTGAGCACCTGGATGTCGCTGCCGTCGAATTCCTTGATGATCCGGTTGCGCGCGATTTCTTCCTTCTCTTCGATCAGGAACACCGCACGCGCGAGATCGATCTTGTACGGATCGTCTTCCTTCTTCAGCGAGGCGTAGACGCTGCCGCGCTTGGCGAAGGGACCGAAGCGGCCGATGCCGACGCTGACGTCCTCGCCCTTGTCGGTGCCCAGCGCGCGCGGCATCAGGAACAGCTCCAGCGCGTCCTCGAGCGAGATCGTGTGCATCGACTGGCCCGGGCGCAGCGACGCGAACTTGGGCTTGTCCTCGGCGTCCTCGGCGGTGCTGCCGATCGCCGCATACGGCCCGAAGCGGCCCAGGCGCACGCTGACCGGCTTGCCGGTCTTGGGGTCGGTGCCCAGCTCGCGGGCACCGGTCGCCTCGTTGCGATCGACGGATTCGGACTTGTTGTCGACCAGCTCCTTGAACGGACCCCAAAACTTCTCCATCAGCGGGATCCAGTCTTCCTCGCCGCGGCTCACCGCATCGAGGTCGTCCTCGAGCTTGGCGGTGAAGTCGTAATCGACGTACTGGGTGAAGTGGCTGGACAGGAACTTCGACACCGCGCGGCCGACGTCGCTCGGACGGAAGCTGCGACCTTCCATCTCGACGTACTTGCGGAACTGCAGCGTCTGGATGATCGAGGCGTAGGTCGACGGACGGCCGATGCCGTATTCCTCGAGCGCCTTGACCAGCGCCGCTTCGGTGAAGCGCGGCGGCGGCTGGGTGAAGTGTTGTTCGGCGATGATCCGGTCCAGCGGCACGCGGTCACCGGGCTTCATCGCAGGCAATTTGCGGCCTTCGTCCTCGTCTTCCTTGCCCTTGGTGTCCTTGCCTTCCTCGTACACGGCCAGGAAGCCCGGGACGACGACGGTGGTGCCACTGGCGCGGAAGCTGTGCTCGCTGCCGGCGGCCAGATCGACCGACACGGTGTTGAGCGTGGCCGGGATCATCTGCGAGGCGACGGTGCGCTTCCAGATCAGTTCGTACAGGCGGCGCTCGTCGTCGGTGAGGAAGCGCGCGACCTGGGCCGGCGTGCGCAGCGCGGAGGTCGGGCGCACGGCCTCATGCGCTTCCTGCGCGTTCTTGGACTTGGTCTGGTAGGTATTGGGCTGGTCGGGCAGCGAGCTGGTGCCGAAATCGCGCGCGATGACGTCGCGGATCTCGCCCAGCGCGTCCTGCGACAGACTCACAGAGTCGGTACGCATGTAGCTGATCAGACCGACCGTGCCTTCTTCGCCGATCGCCACGCCCTCGTACAGCTTCTGCGCGACCTGCATGGTCTTGCGCGTGGTGAAGCCGAGCTTGCGCGCGCCTTCCTGCTGCAGCGTGGACGTGGTGAACGGCGCGGCCGGGCGGCGCTTGCGCTCCTTGGCGCCGACGTCGGTGACGTGCAGCGCGCCCTGGGCCGCGGCCTGGATGCGCGCCCGCGCCGATTCGGCGGTGTCGCCGTCGGTGACGGTGAACTGTTCGAACTTCTGCCCGTCGAGCTTGGTCAGGCGCGCGGTGAACGGCTGCACCTGGTGCGCGCACGCGGCGTCGATCGACCAGTACTCGCGCGCGATGAAGGCTTCGATCTCCTCCTCGCGCTCGACGATCATGCGCAGCGCCGGCGACTGCACGCGGCCGGCCGACAGGCCGCGCTGGACCTTGCGCCACAGCACCGGCGACAGGTTGAAGCCGACGAGGTAATCCAGCGCGCGGCGCGCCTGCTGGGCGTCGACCAGATCGCCGGCGATGGAACGCGGATGCAGCATCGCCTCCTTGATCGCGCGCGGGGTGATTTCGGTGAACACCACGCGTTGCAGCGTGCGGTCCTCGAGCAGGCCGCGCTCCCTGAGGATCTCGGCGATGTGCCAGCTGATGGCCTCACCCTCGCGATCCGGGTCAGTCGCCAGGAAGATGCCCTCGGCGGCTTTGGCCGCCTTGGCGATCGCCTCGACGTGCTTCTCGTTCTTCTCGATCAGGTCGTAGCGCATCGCGAAGTTCTGCGTCGGATCGACCGCACCCTCCTTGGGCACCAGATCGCGCACATGCCCGTAGGACGCCAGGACCTGGAAATCCTTGCCGAGGTACTTGTTGATCGTCTTCGCCTTGGCGGGCGACTCGACGATGAGGAGGTTCTTGGCCATGGCGGACGATGTCCCGGGACCCGACGACGGTCGGCGCGTCCCTAAAAAAGGTGAAGATGACGACGCCCGGGGACAGGCCCCGGGCGGTCGGTTGCTTTTATAGTGGAATCACGCGAGGGGTGGGCTGTCAAGCGATCCCTGCGTCTGCGGTTCAGCGGCCGAGGGAAGCGATGCCGAGTGCAACGAGCACCAGCACGCCCAGGCCGACCAGGATGCCCAGCAGAATCAGCACGATCATGGCCGCCGTGCCCAGCTCGCGGCGCTGCAGCTGCGGGTACTCGGTGAAGGCCCAGCGGTCGACCACCAGGGTGTCGCACATCAGGTCGTGCAGGCCCTGCTTGCGCGCGGTGAAGGCGGCCATCAGGAAGCCGATGCACAGGATCAGGCCGCTGAGCAGCGAGGCGAAATAGCGCCCGATGCCGCGCAGGAAGCTGATCCGCTCGCCCTGGACGCGCACGACCTTGATCCCGACCGCCATCTTGCCGGGCGTCGCCATCGACCGGGAGGCGTGGAACCACGCGTAGTACAGCGCGGTGATCGCGATCGAGAACAGCTGGATCAGCACCTGCAGCAGCACGAAGCCCAGGTTGCCGCTGCTGCCGCTGACCGCCATCAGGCCGCCCAGGAACACGCCCACGACGGTGCTGATGACCATGAAGGCGACGCCGACGATGAGGCTGTCGATGACGTAGGCGGCCAGGCGCTTGCGGAAACCCGCGTAGACCACCTCGCCGCCGTGGACCACGGTGTCGGGGCGGTCCACCGCCGCGACCGGCGCTGCATAGGGCGAGGCGGGGTGGGACGTCGCCTGCGCCTGCCAGGGGTCGGACGCGCCGCGCGTATCGCCAGCGCCTGCGGCGGGCTGCCAGGCATCGGCCGGCGCGGCCTCGATCGGGGTGGCATCAGGCTGCGCTGGCGCCCAGGGGTCGATCGGGGCTTCCGTGGCGACATTCCCCGGCAACTCATGGGCCATGGCGCGCAGCGGCTGCCAGCCGTCCAGGCCATCGCGCCAGACCAGGGTGCCGTCGTCGATCGCCCCGGTCTCGCGCAGGCGCTGCAGGGCCTCCGTCGGCACGGGGCCCTGGCGGTTGTGGGCGGCGTCGGCGTAGTACCAGTCGGTCATCGGATGCGGATCCTGTGCGGAGCATTGAAAGGTGGGAGGACGGGCCTGGCCTGCAGCAGCGCCGCGATGCGGTGCAGGTATCCCTGTAGCGCGGCGGGTCGGGTCGCGGTTGAGGTCACCGGATGGCGTGCGGCGGCGTCGACCGCGGGGCGGCCCGGCGCGGTTTCCCGCGCAGGCGCCGACGCTTCTGCCGCGGGCTGTACCGCAGCGGATCGAATTCCCGGACCGGCGAATCCCACCGTCTCCGCCGTGCACCGTGGACCGGCACCCGGACATGGAAAAGGCGCCTTGCGGCGCCCTTTCCCGATCGCGATGCGGGGCCGCGTCAGTGCACGACCTCGGGCTCGTCGGCGAACATCTGCGTTTCCATCCACGCGTAGGCCGCTTCGCTGCCGGGCTGGTTGAACAGCACCATCAGCACGACCCATTTCAGGTCGTCCAGGTCCAGCTCGTCCTGGTCGAGCGCCATCGCCCGGTCCAGCACCAGCTCGCGCTGGTCGGCATCCAGCACGCCATGCTGCTCGAGGAACAGCAGGAATCCGCGGCATTCGACGTCCAGCCGGTCGAGTTCCGGCCCGGCGTAGATCCGGGTCGGGCCGTCGGCGCGCACGGTCGGCACCGCAGGGCGCTGATCGGCCAGTGCATCCAGCCAGTCGAAGGCCTTGCTGACCTCGGCCGGGCTGAAACCGGCCTGCAGCAGCCCGCTCTGGAGCGAGTCGCGATCGCGGGCGAGATCCGCGTCTTCGGTGAAATAGTGTTCGAACAGGTAGAGCAGGACATCCAGGATGCTTTCTTTCATTTCCCCCCGGCCTGCGCCCTCGGGCGCGGTGTGTCAGGACTTTCGGGAATACCGACCATGTGCGGCTTCGACTCGTCCATCCAGCTCCATGACCAGCAGCATGGCCGACACGTGGGCCACCGTCAATCCGCTGCGGTCCACCAGGTCATCCATACCGATGGGGTCGAAGGCCAGCGCGTTCCACAACCTGTTGTAGTCAGGGTCCGGGCTCGCGCGGGCCGCCGGCGCCGGTGGGCGAGTCGTTCCGGTGCACTGAATGGGGGCGTCGAGGCGCGCGCGCAAGGCGTCGGCCAGTGACCGGGCGACCGGTGCGAGGGCGGCCACGACCTCCTCGGCCGATTCCACCAGCTGGGCGCCGTCGCGCAGCAGGCGGTGGCAGCCGCGCGCCATCGGGTTGTGGATCGAGCCCGGGATCGCGAAGACCTCGCGCCCGGCCTCGGCCGCCAGCCGTGCGGTGATGAGGGCGCCGGACCGGTGCGCGGCCTCGACCACCAGGGTGCCGAGCGCCAGGCCGGCCACGATGCGGTTGCGGCTGGGGAACTGCTCGCGCCGCGCAGGGGTGCCCGGCGGGTATTCGCTGACCACCGCGCCCTCGGCCGCGATCCGTGCGTGCAGGCCGGCGTGGGTGCGCGGGTAGGCCACGTCGATGCCACTGCCCAGCACGGCGACCGTGGCACCCCCCGCCTGCAGGGCGGCCAGATGCGCGGCGGCGTCGATGCCGCTGGCCAGGCCACTGACCACCACCAGGTCGCTGGCGACGAATCTGCGGGCGAACTGTGCGGCGGTGTCGCGTCCGCCGGCGGTCGGCGCGCGGCTGCCGACGACCGCGATACCCGGGCGCCACAACAGCATCGGGTCGCCATCGACGAACAGCGCCAGCGGCGGATTGGGCGCGCGCCGCAGCAGCGCCGGATAGTCGGGATCGTGCCAGCCGATCAGCCGGCGTGCGGGCTGCGCCGTCAGCCACTCGTTCGAGCGTGCGACTGCGGTATCGGGCTGGCGCAGCGCGTGCTGCTGGGCGGCATCCAGGCCGACCGCGCGCCAGGCCTCAGCGCCGGCGTCCAGTGCGGCGACAGGCGCGCCGGCCTGCTCGAGCAGCCGTCGTCGCGGCGCGGTTGCGCCGCCTGCATGGATCAGGCGCAGCAGCGCGTCGTCATCGGTGAGTAGGGTCGGCATGACCCGAGGCTAGGGACCGGTCGCGTCGGCAGGCAGTCGGCGCCGTGACGGCGGCGGAGTAGGGATAGTCCGGTGTCCCGAAACGCAGAACGGCGCCCGAAGGCGCCGTTCTCTGGAAGCGGATCTCCGCGGACGTCAGTACTGCGCGTCCGGGTGCTTCAACCGGTAACCGGTCTGGACCGGCTTGGTGCCTTCCATGATCAGCGCGTAGCTCACGAAGTCGTAGGTCAGGAAGACCATCGCGTGCGCGGCGTATTCGTCGGGCATGCGGTCGCGGCGGGTGCCGGCTTCCGGCGACTCGGTGATGCGCGAGGTGTTGGGATGGCGGACGCGATCGACGACGTTCGAACCCTCACGCCACACCGAGAACACGGTGCCGTTGTCGATGCCGTTCTGATGACCCGCCGAAATCGCGATGACGTCGCGCGGACCGCCGGTGATCAGCGCGTCGGCCACGGCCAGCACCTGCGGATCGGTCGCGAGTGCGTCGGCGACCGGTGCGTGCGGGAAGAACTGCAGGTCGTAGGGCTGCGGGTTCACCGGCACCAGGCGATCGCCCGGACGCGCTTCGAAGCCGTCGTTGTCCAGAGTCAGCGTCGACACGTCGCTGTCCGGGGTCGGACCCCGCACGACGGTGCCCACGCCCATCTGCACCATCTCGTAGCCGAGGAACGCGTCCTGGCCCCGCTGGCGCGGCGTGGTCTCGCGCCACAGGTTGCTTTCGCCCGGGATGCGCTTGCCGCGGTAATCGAGGTCACGCGTCCGGCGTGCACCGTAGAACTCGGTCGCCGCGCGCTGCACGGCGTAACGCTGACCGGGCTGGGCGTCGCCCAGACCCTTGACGTAGATGTCGCGCTCGACGCTGCCGCGCAGACGGGAGTCCTCGGCGGCCACCACGTACGGCAGCTGGTCGAAGTCGAACACGATGCTGCGGTTCTTGAGGAACGGCTCGATGTCCGACAGCGAGATCGCATTGATCGGCGCTTCGGTCGGCGCGCGTGGGCCCGGCTGCAGCGTGACCCGGTTGAGATACGCCAGGCTGATGATGTCGCCCGGGTAGATCAGATGCGGGTTGGCGATCTGCGGATTGGCCTGCCAGATTTCCGGCCACAGCCACGGCTTGTCGAGGAACCGGCCGGCGATACCCCAGAGGGTGTCACCCCGTACCACGACATAGGTATCCGGATGGTCGCCGCGCATCTGTTGCGCAGCGGCATAGGACGTAACGGTCAGCAGCGCGACGGCGCAAACCGTGCGAAGCGACCTTGAAAGGCGCTGAAGCCTGCCGGCCATCGTGTTGCTCCCCTTGAAGTTTTCCCCTTGCAGCGGCGCAATATAGCCTGAAAGGGTCGCGCGGAGGCAAGTGTGCGGCACGGTACAATCGCGGTTTCGTCCTCGCGGCTGTGACCGCCTTCGCTGTTCGACACCATGGCCCTGCTTCCGATCCTCGAATATCCCCATGCCGGGCTGCGCAAGCACGCCGCGCCCCTGGCCACCGACCGCTTCGCCGACCCCGCGTTCCAGCGTCTGCTCGACGACATGTTCCAGACCATGTACGAGGCGCCGGGCATCGGCCTGGCCTCCACACAGGTCGACGTGTTCGAGCGCTTCATGGTGATCGACGTCACCGAGGGCCGCGACCAGCCGCTGGTGTTCGTCAATCCGACCATCCGCGACCGCTCCGCCGACTTGCGCGTGCATGCCGAGGGATGCCTGTCGATCCCGGGCGTGTTCGCCGATGTGACCCGCGCCGACGGCATCGTCGTCGAGGCCTTCGACCGCAACGGCAAGCCGTTCGAGATGACCGTCGACGGCCTGCTGGCGACCTGCGTGCAGCACGAGCTGGACCATCTCGACGGCAAGCTCTTCATCGATTATCTGTCGCCGCTCAAGCGCGACCGCGCGCTGAAGAAGCTCGAGAAGATGCGCAAGGGCCGGGAATAGCGATTGGGAATTGGGGATTCGGAAAGGGTCCGCATCCCGCCCGTCGCCGTTCCGAATCCCCAATTCCGAATCCCCAATCACGGCCTCTATGAAACTCGTCTTCGCCGGCACGCCCGACTTCGCCGTTCCTTCGCTGCTGGCCGCCGATGGGCGCAACGAGGTCGTCGCCGTCTACACCCAGCCCGATCGTCCCGCCGGTCGCGGCCGTGCGCTGACCGCGTCGCCGGTCAAGCAGGCGGCCATCGAGCGCGGCCTGCCCGTGCACCAGCCCGAGCGCCTGCGCGGCGCCGAGGTGCTGGACACCCTGCGCGCGTTCGAGCCCGACCTGATGATCGTCGTCGCCTACGGACTGCTGCTGCCGCAGGCGGTACTCGACATTCCGAAGTACGGCTGTTGGAACGTGCATGCTTCGCTGCTGCCGCGCTGGCGCGGTGCGGCGCCGATCCAGCGCGCCATCCAGGCCGGCGATACCGAGACCGGTGTCTGCCTGATGCAGATGGAAAAGGGGCTCGACACCGGCCCGGTGCTGCTGCGCCAGACCACGCCGATCACCCCCGAAGACACCGGCGGCAGCCTGCACGACCGCCTGGCCGCTCTGGGTGCGCAGGTGCTGGCCGATGGCCTCGGCCTGCTGCGCGCAGGCATGCGCCTGGGCCCGGGCGTGCAGCCCGAGCAGGGCGTCACCTACGCGCACAAGCTGGACAAGGCCGAGGCGCGGCTGGACTGGTCGCGCCAGGCGTCGGCGCTTGCCGATACCGTGCGCGCCTTCAATCCGTGGCCGGTGGCCGAGGCCGAGGTCGCCGGCGAACGCATACGCATCCATGCCGCGACCGCGTTGCCGCTGGCCCATGCACAGGCGCCGGGCACGGTGTTGTTCGCCGGGCGTCAGGGGATCGACATCGCCTGCGGCGAAGGCGCGTTGCGCCTGCTGCGCGTGCAGCGCGCCGGTGGCCGCGCGATCGATGTGGCCGACTACCTCAACGCGCGCAGCGACCTGCGCGGCGTCGGCGCCTGACGTGGATCAGGGCGCGCCTGCACGGGCCGCGGCGTCGCGGGTCATCGACGCGGTGCTGCATCACGGCCGTTCGCTGAAGGGCGAACTGTCGACGGCGCTTTCGGACATCGATGACGTGCGCGACCGCGCGCTGGTCGAAGCCATGGCCTTCGCGGCGATCCGCCATCAGGGCCGCTACGCCGCGGCGCTGTCGGCGTGGATGCCGCGTCCCTTGCCGCAGCGCGAAGCGCCGCTGCGCGCGCTGCTGTTCGCGGGCTTCGCGCAGCTCGATCCGATGGGGCTGCCAGCGCATGCCGCGCTCAATGCGACCGTCGACGCCGCGCGTCTGATCGGGCGCGCGCACCAGGCCAAGCTGGTCAACGCGCTGCTGCGGCGCGCGCAGAAGGACGGATTGCCGGCCGCCGATCCCGGCGCGGCCTGGCCGGCCTGGCTGCTCGCCAAAGTGCGCGGCGACTGGCCGCAGGACATCGCTGCGATCCTCGACCAGAGCGCGGCCGCCGCGCCGCAGTGGCTGCGGGTCAACCGTCGCCGCGGCACGCGCGAGGCTTATGCCGCGCGGATGATCGATGCAGGCCTGCAGGTCGACGTGCCCGAGAACATGCCCGATGCCCTGCGGCTCGCGACGCCCGTTCCGGTCGACGCGCTGCCCGGTTTCGCGGACGGCGATGTGTCGATCCAGGACGGCGCGGCGCAGCGGGTCGCCGAGGCCCTGGCCGCGCCGGCCGGCGCCCGCGTACTCGACGCCTGCGCGGCGCCCGGCGGCAAGAGTGCGCATCTGCTGGAACGCGATCCCGCGCTGCGGCTGACCGCGCTGGACGTCGTGCAACGCCGCGTGGAGCGGATCGCCGAGACCTTCGCCCGCCTGGGCGTCGGTGAGCGCGCATCGCTGCGCACGGTCGATGCGCTGCAGGTGGGGCGCTGGTGGGACGGCGTGCCCTTCGATGCGGTGCTGCTCGACGCGCCGTGCTCGGCGACCGGCATCGTGCGCCGCCAGCCGGACGTGCTGCTGCACCGGCGTCCGCGCGACATCGACGCGCTGGTCGAACTGCAGGCCGGCCTGCTCGATGCCCTGGCCGAGGTCGTCGCCCCCGGCGGCACGCTGCTGTACGCGACCTGCTCGATCCTGCGCCGCGAGAACACCGCGCAGGTCGAGGCCTTCCTCGCGCGGCATGCGGATTTCGCGCTGGCACCGCTGGATCCGCGTTTCGGCCGCGACACCGGCGCGGGTCACCAACGGTTACCGGGCGACGACGGCATGGACGGCTTCTTCTATGCGCGGCTGGTCCGCGCGGGCTAGCCGGGCAGCGCGGCGACGGTTGCGACGGCCGGGGGCGTCTCGGACCGGTTGGACCGGCCCGGTTTAGAATCGCCGGCATGTCGATGCCCGCCGCCAGTCTGATCATCAGCGCCTACAACAACGCCGACTGGCTGCAACGCTGCCTGTGGGGCTATGCGCGCCAGGACCGTACGGATTTCGAACTGATCGTCACCGACGACGGCTCCGGTCCTGCGGTGGGCGACCTGGTCGCGCGGATGGCGCCCGAATTGCCGTTTCCGGTGCGCCATGTCTGGCACGCGGACGCCGGCTTCCGCAAATGCACCATCCTCAACCGCGGCATCGAAGCGGCGCAGTCCGATTACGTGATCGTCTCCGATGGCGACTGCGTGCCGCGCGCGGACTTCGTCAGCCAGCACCTGCGCCTGCGCGAGCCGGGGCGGTATCTCGGCGGCGGCTACTGCAAGCTGCCGATGGACGTCAGCCTGAAGATCGACCGTGACGTCATCGCCCGCGGACTGCATACCGATCTTGCATGGCTGGCGGCAAATGGCCTGCCGCGCAAGAAGCGCTCGCTGAAACTGTGGGCGCGGCCCGGCTGGCGCGAGCGCCTGCTCAATGCCACCACGCCGACGCCGCCGCGCTGGGCCGGCAACAACGCATCGGGCTGGAAGGCCGATCTGGTGCGCGTCAACGGCTTCGACGAGCGCATGACCTACGGCGGCGAGGATCTTGAACTGGGCGAGCGCCTCGCCAATGCCGGCGTCACCGGCAAGCAGATCCGGTTCTCGGCCGTGTGCATCCATCTCGACCACGCGCGTGGCTACGTGAAGCCGGAAATGAAGGCCGCCAACCAGAAGATCCGCGACGCGGTGAAGGCCGGTCGGCTGACGTGGACCGAATTCGGACTGGTGCACGGCCCCAGGCGCTGAGCGCGCGACCCGATGCGGGCGCGCGTCTGCGCGCAATGGTGCTTCGCCAGGACCGGTCGCTCACGCGTACGCGCACGTCCACCGGCGCACGCACTCAGGACAGCGCGCGCAACCGCCGGTACTTTTCCAGCACGTAATCCGCCTGCGCCCTGTGGAAGCGCCAGCCGGCCGCGCCGTCGATGAAGGCGCCACGCAGCAGGTACTGCTTGAGCAGGTAGGCCGCCGCGTGCAGCGGACCGTCAACCGCGTTGGCGCGCTTGCCGGCATCGCGCCGCTGCTGCGCCCACAGCGCGGCGTATTTCGACAGCTTGGCGATGTGCTCGGCATGACTGCGCGAGGTGTCGTGTTCGAAATCGGCGTCGAGCTTCGCGACCGTCTTGCCTTCGAGATCCGGGCGTTCGTGCACCTGCGACGGCAGATAGCGCCAGCCCCCGCGTACCAGGCGTTCCATCGGCTCGCCGCCGCGCAGGCGATGACCGAGGAACCAGTTGCGCCGCGTCAGCAGCCAGGCATCGGCGGCTTCGACGCGGCCGCTGGCGAACAGCGCGCGGATCGTCGCGTCCGTGCCCGGCGACAGCCACTCGTCGGCGTCGAGCAGCAGCAGCCAGTCGTGCGTGGCCAGGGTGTTGGCGAAGGTCTTCTGCGCCGCGTAGCCCAGCCAGTCCTGGTGCACCACGCGCGCGCCGTGCGCAGCCGCGACCGCGACGGTGTCGTCGCTCGAACCGGAATCGACGACGACCAGTTCCGCGCACAGTCCGCGCATGGAATCGAGGCAGCGGCCGATGCGGTCGCCCTCGTTCTTCGTGATGACGACACCGGAGATGGGAAGGGCTGCAGACATGCGATCGATGATATCGGAGGCGCGCCGCTGCCGCTGATCGCCATGCCGCAACGCATCGGGCATCCTGCGCGGCATGAACTTCCAGGACCCCGGCCGGCGCATGGCGAATATCCGCATCATTTCCCGCGACAACGGCGTCGGGCTGACTCGCGACATGGCCCTGGTGGCCGGGCTGTTCCGCGACGCCGGACATGCCGTGGAGGTGGTGGCCTATGGCGGCAACCGGATGCTCGACCGCTGCATGGAGTTCGGACAGCGGCTGCGCCACGCGGCGGGCAAGCGGGTGGACGTGCAGATCTTTCTCGAGCGCGTGTATCCGCGGTTCCTGCCGCTGGCCACCTGCAATCTGCTGGTTCCGAATCCGGAATGGTTCCAGGACAAATGGCGCCGGTTCCTGCCCCGCTTCGACGCGGTGCTGTGCAAGACCCGCCACGGCGCCGACGTCTTCTCGGCGCTGGGCTGCGAAGTGCGCGAGATCGGGTTCACCAGTGACGATGTCTTCGACCCCGGCGTGGAGCGCGTGCGCGAGTTCTTCCACCTCGCCGGGCGCAGCAGCGCGAAGGGCACCGAAGCGGTGCTCGACGCCTGGGCGCTGCATCCCGAGTGGCCGCAACTCACGGTCGTGCAGAACCCGAAGACGGCGAAGCGCCGGGTCGACAGCGCGAACGTCGCGCACCGTCTGGAATACATCGATGACGCCGCGCTGCGCCGGCTGCAGAACCGCAGCCTGTTCCACCTGTGTCCATCCGAGATGGAAGGTTTCGGCCATTACCTCAACGAAGCGCTGTCGGCCGGGGCGATCGTGCTCGCGACGGACGGTGCACCGATGAATGAACTGGTGACCCCGGACTGCGGCGTGCTGCTGACGCCGGCCGGTCGCCGGCAGGAAGGCCTGACCGAGCGCTTCATCGTCGATGTCGCCGGCATCGAAGCGGGCGTTGCACAGGCGCTTGCGCTCGACGATGCCGCGATCACGCGGATGCGCGAGACCGCGCGTGCGCGTTATGTGGAAGGCGACCGGCGGTTCCGGACTGGGCTCGTGTCGACGAGTCTGGAGATCGCGGCTGCCCGAGGACGCTGACGCTGGCTCCCAGGCAGCCACCGGCTTCAGCGACCGCGGCGGCGTCCTTCCGCCGGACGCAGCGAGGAAATGCGGTCGTTCAGACCACTGCGCTCGAAGTTGCGCACGTCGCGCGACAGGGTCTCGCAGCGGCCGTTGTAGTCCTCGTGCTCGCAGACCTCCCAGGTGCCGCGCAGCTGGACCGAGCTGATCATGTCGTTCATGCCGACACTCTTGAGGTTGCGGATGCCGCGGTCGAACGATTGCGAGCGGCCGCGGAAATCGGCGTGTTCGTAGACGGTGATCGAGCCGCTGTTGCGGTCGCCACGGCCGCCGCGGTCCCGGTCCCGGTCGCGGTCGTAGCGGTCACCACGGTCATAGCGACCGTCGCGGTCGCTGGAATTCCGGCGGTCGTGATCTTGGGGGGCGGCGTGCACGACGCCTCCCATCGACAGCGCGAATGCGGCGAGAGTCAGGGCAGGCAGCAGGCGGATGGCCATGTGGATTCCAGTGGCAGGGCGGTCAGACGCCACCCTATCCAGCGTCAGCTGAAGAATGGCTGGCCGGATGCCGGCGCCCAGGATCACCAGCGCAGGGGCCTGCGCGCGATCGCCGCCGCGAGCCGCGCATGGACGTGCCGGGCCTCGTCCAGCGGCAGGAACCGCAGCCGCAGCTGCGGCGCCATCGCGCCGGCGCCGGCGGTGTCGAGCCACACCGAGGCCATACCGTAGCGGCGATCCAGCGGCGACTGGCGCAGCTCCACCGCCTGCAGCTTGTCGATCTCCGCCAGGCGCCAGTGCCGGCTCCACCAGCCTTCGCGTACCGCGACCAGGGTGTCATCGATCGCATAGCCGGCGCGTTCGGCATGCCGGCGCGCGACGAACGTCGACCACGGCAGCCACAGCAGGCCCAGCGCACCCCAGCACTGGAAGAACCACGCCAGCACCACGCACAGCACCGCGGTCACCACCAGATCGCCTGCAAGCAGGCGCTGCCAGGCACGCGGATGCAGCGGTTGCCACGCCGCGGGCGGCCAGTTCGCCAGCTTCGCCACGTCGCGCAGGATCGCGTCGCAGGTGTCCGGCGGCGCGATCGGCGCCAGGGCATCCAGGCCGCGCTGTCCGTTGGCGTCGCCCTGGCCGTCGCCGCCGCGCGCGCTGGCGGTGTCGATCTCCAGCATGCGACGTGCGAACAGCCGGTGCAGCACGCTTTCGGTCAGCGTCCAGGCCTGGATGCGCCGGCGCGGCACGCTGCTGCGCGAGCGGCTCAGCAGTCCGCGCTCGACCGTCAGCCGGCGGCCCTGCCGCTGCAGCCGGAAGCCGTGATAGCGCACCAGCGCCAGCAGGACCGAAAACGCGCGGATCAGCGCCAGCGCCACGGCGACCAGGGCCATCACCACCAGCGCCTTGGCGATCCACGTGGTGGCGAATCCGCTGGCGTAGCCGAAGGCCTCGCGGCCGTACTCGACCAGCCAACGCCCCATCGCGCGCTCGGGCATGACCTGGAACGACAGCGCGATGCCGCCGGCGACGACGATCATGCCGCGGTTGGAGATCAGCCCCAGCTTGACGACTTCCCGCGTGGACAGCGTCAGCAGTGTGTCGCCGACCGGTGCCGTGCTGTCGGGCGCGGCGGTGTCCGTCGCGTGGCCGCGATCGCGGATCAGCTGCTCCAGCGCCAGCGCCTCGGGCAGCCGCAGCACCCGCATCTGCGCCTCCGGCCTGGTGCCGCCCGCCGATTCCAGCCGGACCTCGGCCACGCCGAGCAGGCGGTGCAGCAGCGACTGGTGGATGGCGACGTTGTGGATGCGCGAATACGGAATCTGCCGCACGCTGCGCGCCAGCAGTCCGCTGCGCACGACCAGGCGGTCGTCGGTGATGCGGTAGCGGAACGTCAGGTACTGCCAGATCGACACCACCACCAGTGCGCCGACGCCGATCATCGGCAGCCACCACGGGTAACCGTTGTCGCTTCGGCCGCCGGCGAACAGCAGCACCGCGAGCGGCACGATGAACTGCCGCAGGTTCTGCAGCAGCACGAACAGCCAGGAGCCGGGATGCAGGCGGCGTTCGACGTCCGCCGGCAGCAGCGCCTCGGCCGCCTCAGGTGTCGTCATGGTCGTCGTCGCGGGCGGCGCGTGCGGCCAGCGCATCGCGCAGGCGTTCGGCTTCGGCGTGGTCGAGTCCGGATACGGTGACCGCGCTGTTGCGCGTGCCCGCGGTATGCACGGTCAGGGTGGACAGGCCGAACGCGCGCTCCAGCGGACCGCGGCGGATGTCCAGATGCTGCACGCGCGAACCCGGCACGCGCGTGTCGCTGCGCCACATGTGCCCGCGGCGGATGCCGAAGCCGTCGTCGTCGAGGCGCCAGCGCGTGCGCAGCCAGCGTCGCCGTGCGATCCATACCGTCCACGCGGGAATCAGGACCAGCGCCGCGCCGGTGAGCGCGAACGACAGTCCGTGGGTCGCCAGCGACAGCGGCGCGCGCACATTGGCGAGGGTGCCGACACCGAGCACGATGGTCAGCGGCAACAGCGTGCCGATCAGTGTGGAGAGCGTCGTCAGCGTGCGCGCCCGGACCGGCAGCGGCTGCCAGACATCGGTTTCGACGGAGACGTCGGGTGCGGGCGGGGCGATCGGGGGCAGCGGCGGTGGCAGCGGCGCGTCGGAATCGCTGGCGGTCATCGGCGCGTGCTCATCGGCGGCGTTCCAGGTCGAGATAGGGGTTGTCGTCATGGGAGCCCGACGGCCGCGCCTTGTAGCGCTTGTAGGTCCACTGGTACTGCGCGGGGTCGCGGCGCGCGATGTGCTCGACGCCGGCATTGAGCGCAGCGGCCGCCCGCTGCGGATCGGCATCGGCGATGCCATCGGGCGCGGATTCGACGTGCAGCGCGAACTCCGGCCCGTCGCCGATGCGCTCGCACCAGGCGTACAGCACTTCGGCGCCGGTGCGCTCGGCCAGTCGCGAGACCAGGGTCATCGTCAGTGCCGGCATGCCGAAGAACGGTGCGAACACGCCATCGCCGGCCTTGGGCTGCTGGTCGGGCAGGATGCCGACCACGCCGCCGTCCTTGAGCGTCTTCCACAGCTGGCGCACCGCCGGCCCTTCGGCGCGCACCTGGCGCACGCGGTCCGGAACGCCGGCGCGCACCAGGCGCAGGAAGGCCTCGCCGATCGCCGAATCCGGGGCGCGGTAGAGGATCGAGATCGGCGTGCGCGCGGCCAGCCACTGGTTCAGCAGCTCCCAGTTGCCGTGGTGCGGCGCGACCACGATCAGGCCACGCCCCGACGCCAGCGCTGCATCGAACAGGCCGACGCCATGCTGCTCGCGCAGCGCGCCCAGGTTGCGGGCGTGCGGACGGGTCCAGAAGCGCAGCGTCTCCAGCGTCTGCAGCGCGGTCGTGCGCAGGATCGCGCGCTGCAGGGCGCTGCGCTCGTCCGGCGACAGCTCGGGGTAGGCGAGTTCCAGATTGCGCAGCGCGACCCGGCTTTCGCGACTGCCGGCCAGGCGGCCGAGGGTGGCGACCGACGCGGCGATCGCGCGCAGCACCGGCGCGGGAAGCGCACCGATGCAGGTGGCAAGCAGATAGAGGAGGCGGGCTGCGAATGCGGACATGACCGAAGTCTAGGCGGTGTCGCCGATCGCGGGGTAGGGCGCGGTGCCGCGACACGCGGCGATCGCAAGCCGCGTCGGGCAGCCCACAACGCGAAACGCCGCCCGGAGGCGGCGTTCGCGGTCACGCACGGCGCATCGATCAGTCGCGCTGGTTGTCGATCGCGGTGCGTTCGGTGGCGAACGGATTGAGGCGACGGATCTTCCACGGCTCGTTCGGCCAGTTGCCGCTCAGCGCCGGATGGTCGGGCTCGTTCTGCTGCAGCACGCGACGGGCATCGGTGGCGAGCGTCTCGTTGCCCAGACCGGCGTACGACACCGCGAGCAGCGCGACCGCATCGTTCTGGTACTCGCTCTGCGGGTAGGTTTCCAGCAGGTAGGTCGCGCGCTGCGAGGCGGCGACGTAAGCGCCGCGGCGCAGGTAGTACAGACCGGTCTCGATCTCGTGGCGCGCGAAGGTATTGCGCAGCGCGACCATGCGCTGGCGCGCGTCGGCGGCGTAGCGGCTGTTCGGATAGCGCTCGGTGACGGTGTTGAAGTCGGCGTAGGCCTGGTTCGGCGCGGCGAGGTCGCGGCGGCTGCTGTCCAGGCTCCACACGCGCTGCAGGAACACCGTGTCGCGGCTGGCGTTGGTCAGGCCACGCAGGTAGTACATGTAGGGGATGTTGCGGTGCGTGGGGTAGGTCCGGATGAAGCGGTCGATGGCCGAGATCGCTTCCTCGTTGTTGCCCATCTTGTACTGCGCGTACGCGGTCTCGACCAGCGCCTGCTCGGTGTACGGGCCGTACGGGTACTGCGCCACCAGGCGGCGGAAGGTGTTCGCCGCGTTGTTCCAGTTGCCCCGGCGCATCGACTCGTGACCCTTGTCGTAGAGCTCGGTGACGGGGACGCCTTCGTTCTCGTCGTCACGGGTATTGCCGCGCGAGCAGCCGGTCGCGATCAACGCCGCCAGCACCACGAGCATCAGGGTGCGGAGCAGGCGGGGCGACGAAACGGGGCGTGGGGTCATGGATGCATTGGGCGTCTGGGCACGAAGGGCGGATACTACCAGTCCGGGCCCACAGCCCGGCGCCCCACGCCTGAACCCGAGCCGTCCGATGCCCGAAATGCCCGCTTCAACCGACGATGCACGCACCGCCACAGTGCCCGATACCGCCGCAGGTCGCCGCTTCGACGCCGTCCTGGCCGACCTCTTCCCCCAGTTCTCGCGGTCGAAGCTGACCACCTGGATCAAGGCCGGCGAGGTGCTGCTGGATGGCGCCGTGCCGCGGCCGCGCGATGCGGTGATGGGCGGCGAGCGCGTGCAGCTGAACGTCGTGCTCGACACCCAGACCGAGGCCGAACCGCAGGACATCCCGCTGTCGGTGCTGTACGAGGACGACCAGGTGATCGTCGTCGACAAGCCGGCGGGCCTGGTCGTGCACCCCGGCGCCGGCAATCCGGACGGCACCCTGGTCAATGCCCTGCTGTTCCGCGACGCCTCGCTGGCCACGCTGCCGCGCGCCGGCATCGTGCATCGCCTGGACAAGGACACCTCCGGCGTCATGGTGGTCGCGCGCACGCTCGAGGCGCACAACGCCCTGGTCGAGCAGCTGTCCGCGCGGGACGTGCATCGCCAGTACCTGGCCGTCGTCGTCGGCGCGCTGGTCTCCGGCGGCACGGCCGATGCGCCGATCGACCGGCATCCGCGCGACCGCCTGCGCATGGCGGTCCGTGACGAGGGCCGCGAGGCCGTCACCCACTACCGCCTGCGCGAACGCTTCCGCGCGCACACGGCGCTGGAATGCCGCCTGGAGACCGGACGGACGCACCAGATCCGCGTGCACATGGCCCATCTCCGCCATCCGATCCTCGGCGATCCGATGTACGGCGGCGCGCTGAAGCTGCCCAAGGGCGCGTCCGACGCGACCGCCGGCATGCTGCGCGGCTTCCGCCGGCAGGCGCTGCATGCCGAAACCCTGGAATTCCGTCATCCGGCCACCGGCGAGCCGGTCCGCTGCACCGCGCCGCTGCCGGCGGACATGCAGGCGCTGCTCAAGACGCTGCGCGCCGATGTCGCCGAACACGCGGAGTCGGGACGCCGATGAACGCACTGCTGCATGCCGGCTGGCCCGCACCGCGCGGCGTCCATGCGCTCACCACACAGCGCCACAGCGCCGGCGTGTCGGTCGCGCCCTTCGACCGGTTCAATCTCGGCAATTGCAGCGCCGCCGACGGCGACGAGCCCGATGCCGTGGCCCACAACCGCGAGGCCCTGGTCGCGCTGGCCGGCCTGCCGGCCCATCCGGTCTGGCTGCGCCAGGTCCACGGCATCGCAGTCGCGCAGATCACCGCACCGGCGCTGGCCGAGGCAACCGCGACGGTCGAAGCCGATGCCGCGGTCACGCGGACACCGGGTGTCGTGCTGGCGATCCAGACCGCCGATTGCCTGCCGGTCGTGTTCGCGGCCGGCGACGGCAGCGAGGTCGCGGCCGCCCATGCCGGCTGGCGCGGCCTGGCGGCCGGCGTGCTCGAGGCGACACTGGCGGCGATGGACAGCGCACCGCAGGATCTCGTCGTCTGGCTGGGCCCTGCGGCCGGGCCTGACGCCTACGAGATCGGGGCTGAAGTCCGCGAGGCTTTCGTCAGCCGCGATGCCGACGCGGCGACCGCCTTCGTGCCCACGCGTGCCGACCACTGGCGCATGGATCTCTACGCACTCGCGCGCCTGCGCCTGATCGCCGCCGGCGTGCCGGGCGATGCGATCCACGGCGGCGAGCACTGCACGATCTCCGAGCCCGAAGCGTTCTTCTCCCACCGCCGCGACCAGCGCACCGGGCGCATGGCCACGCTGGTGTGGATCGCGCCGGAGGCCTGACGGTCCCGCACTGCGGAACCGTCTGAATACCGCCGCGGCAGTGTCGGGCCGAGCCGGCCGCGTCCATCGCAGGCATCAGCCCAGCGCATTCGCGCGCACTGCCGCGTCCGTAACGCGGTGCGCATGACGACTGCGGACGCGGCGGACCTCAGAAGCTGTAGCGCACCCGCGTGTAGTAATACGCGCCGCTGCTGCCGATGCCCGACAGCACGTCGTAGGGCAGGTTGCCGAAGTAGAAGATGTCCTCGTTCGACAGGTCCGCGTATTCGTCGGTCAGGTTCTGGCCGCCGATGGCGAGCGTCCACTTGTCGCCGAGCCGCACTTCGGCTTCCGCATCGAGCTGCCACTTCGCGCCGTAGACCTGCTCGGGTTCGAAGCCGCCGCCGAAATTGAAGATGCGCTTGGTGCTGCCGTGGCGGGTCACGCGGGCGAGCAGGTTCCAGCGGTCGTTCGCCCAGTTGCCGGTGAACGCCGAGCGCGTGCGCGGGGCGGCATCGGTCAGGGTGTTGCTTTCCTCGACGCCGAACAGCACCGCGTCCGGCACCACGGCCGACAACGCCGCCGGGGTCGCGACGATGCGCTTGATCTCGGTGTCGGCGTAGCTCCAGGTGCCGGTCAGCAACAGCGAGCCGCCGGCCAGCGGATGGCGCCAGTTGGCGACGGCCTCGGCGCCGCGCGTGCGGGTGTCGGCAGCGTTGGTGAAGAAGCTGACGCTCTGCACGCCCGGCACGCCGAACTCGGCGTCGATGAAATCGGTCAGCGCATCGCTGGTGATCGCTTCCGACAGCGCGACGCGGTCGTCGATGTCGATCTGGAACAGGTCCAGCGAGAAGTCGAAGGTCTCGCCGACGCGGCTGGTGAAACCGATGCTGGCGTTGATCGACTGCTCCGGCGTGAGATCGGTCGCGCCGAGCGCGCGGGCGATCGGGTTGTTCACCGACAGCAGGCGGCTCTGGATCAGCTGGCCGGCGGCGTTGTAGCCGGTGCCGGTGGACTCGTAGCCGATCTGTCCGAGCGACGGTGCACGGAAGTTCTTCGACAGCGCGCCGCGCAGCGCGAACGCCGGCACGAACTCGTAGCGCGCGGCCAGCTTGCCGGTGACTTCGCCGCCGAAGTCGCTGTAGTGCTCGTAGCGCACCGCGGCGTCGGTGCTCAGCTTCTCGCCGAAACCGCTGGACACGCTGGCGTAGACGCTGGCGACATCGCGGTCGAGATCGGCCTCGTCCTGGGGGGTCAGGCCGCCGCCGGCCTGCGAGCCGGTCGGGCGATCCGTGAACGGACCGGCCGCATAGCTCGCCGGATCGCCAGCGCCGGTCTCGTAGTTCTCGACGCGGAATTCCACGCCGGTGGCGAAGGTGTGCAGGTTGTCGCCCTGCGCGAACAGGCGGCTGACGTCGACGTTGGCCAGCGTCTGGTCGAACGCGTAGTCGCCGGTCTTGAAGCGCGTCGGGCTGGACGGGCCGAGCGAGGCATTGATCGAATCGCGCAGGCGATAGGTGAACTCATTGCGGCCGTGGTTGAGGCTGACGTCAATATCCCACTCGCCCCACTGCGTGCGCACGCCGGCGACACCGGCGACGTCGAGGTTCTCGCCGATCGACACCGGGCGGTAGCCGTTCGGATACACCTCGCGCCAGTTCGCTTCGCCATCGGGATAGCGGAAATAGTTCGCGCCTTCGGAGTCGCGCTGGTGGTAGGTGCCGAATGCGTAGAACGTCGCGGACTCGCCGAGCGCGATCTCGGTGTTGAGCCAGCCGTTGATGTCCTTGGACGCGCCGTTGCCGGCCTGATAGTTGCGCTGGCCCTGCAGTTCGAGATTGCGCGGCGTCTGGTCCCACGGCGGAATCTGGTCGAAACCCGCGCGGTTGGTCGGCGAGAGTTCCTTGTATTCCAGGCCCACGCGCAGGAAGCCGTTCTCGCCGAGCGCGGTGCCGACCTTCGCCGCGAGCGAAGCGCTCTGGCCGTCGGTGATGCGCTGGTCGGTCGGCTCGAACTTCGTGTGGTTCAGACCGTAGTTCGCCTCGATCGCGCCGCCATCGCCGCCGTCGTCGAGGATGATGTTGATCACGCCCGCGACCGCATCGGCGCCGTACTGCGCGCCGGCGCCGTCGCGCAGCACTTCGATGCGCTTGACCGCGCTGAGCGGAATCGCGTTGAAGTCGACCGGCGTCGTGCCGCGGCCGACCTTCGAGCCCGTGGTCACCAGTGACGACACGTGCCGGCGCTTGCCGTTGACCAGCACCAGCACCTGGTCCGGTGACAGGCCACGCAACTGGGCCGCGCGGATGTGATCGGCGCCGCCGGAGTTCGACTGGCGCGGGATGTTGAACGACGGCAGCAGCGTCTGCAGCGCAGCGCCGAGCTCACCGTTGACGGCGCCGGCGCGGCGCAGATCGTCTTCGTCGAGCACGTCGATCGGCGATGTCGATTCGAGCACCGTGCGGTCGGTCGCGCGGGTGCCGGTGACGATCACCGCATCCAGGCGCGTCGCACCGTCGGCCTCGCGCGTCTGGGCGGCCGCCGGCAGCGCGAGTGCGCAGGCGATGGCGAACGCGAGCGGGGCGATCGGGCGGGCGATGGACGACTTGGACATGCAGGCTCCTGGGCGGGGACGGAAACGCACCGGTCACCGCGCGGGGCGGGCCGGATTTCGGCGGGCGGTATGGGAGAGACGCGGCAGACGCGCGCGGTCCATTGGGCCCCAGCAGCCTCCATGCGTCCATCCGCATAAAGCGATACAGTGTTGCGGCACTGCAACAATTTGCCGGCGGCATCCCCCTACGATGGCGCGCCCGGCTGGAGATCGAAGATGACGTACCCGCGTTCCCGCGCACTGCTGCGCGCCAGTGGCGTGCTCCTGATGGCCGGTCTGGCCGGCTGTGTCACGCCGCCCACCCACGGCCCGGTGACGGCGGCCTACCATGGCGATCCGGCGCGGCCTGCGCAGGGCGAGGGCTGGTTGCGTACGGAACTGTATTTCGCCACCGGGCGCTGGGACGCCAGCGAGGCCGAGCGTGCCGTGGACGAGCAGCGCTGGCTGGCGTTCCTGGATCGCGAGGTCACGCCACGCTTTCCGCAGGGCCTCAGCGTGGTCGACGTCTACGGGCAGTGGCTGCCCGAGGGCGCGACCACGCCGACCCGGTTGCGGTCGAAGGAACTGGTGGTGCTGCACGCCGATACTGCCGAAGCGGCAGCGTCGATCGAGGCCATCCGCACGGCATGGAAGCGGGACACCGGGCACCTGTCGGTGCTGCGTTCGCAGTTGAGCACGCGCGTTTCGTTCTGACCGTTTCCTTCCCGTCTTCCATTGCCCGAGGGTTCTCCCATGTCGCTCCCGTCCGTCCGCCTGACGCGTTCCTACCGCCGGTCCCGGCTCGCCGTCGCGCTTGCAGGCGCCTTGCCGCTGGCGGCCTTCGCGCAGGTCGCGAACACCCAGGTCGACGGCGCGCCGCCATCGGCGGCGGCGACGCTCGATGCGGTGCAGGTCACCGCGCAGCGCCGCGTGGAGAACATCCAGGACGTGCCGGTGTCGATCACCACGCTCGATGCCGAGAAGCTCGGCGTGCTCGGCAGCGGCGGCACCGACATCCGGTTCCTCAGTGGTCGCGTGCCCAGCCTCAACATCGAGTCGAGCTACGGCCGTGCATTTCCGCGCTTCTACATCCGCGGTCTTGGCAATACCGACTTCGATCTCAATGCCTCGCAGCCGGTCTCGCTGATCTACGACGACGTGGTGCTGGAGAACCCGCTGCTGAAGGGCTTCCCGGTGTTCGACATCGCCGGCGTCGAAGTGCTCCGCGGCCCGCAGGGCACGCTGTTCGGCCGCAACACGCCGGCCGGCGTGGTGAAGTTCGATTCGGTGCGTCCGAGCCAGGACTTCGAGGGCTACGGCAAGCTGGCCTACGGCAGCGACAACATGTGGAACTTCGAAGGCGCCGTCGGTGGCGCGTTGACCGAGCGCTGGTCGGCGCGTGTGTCGGCGCTGTACCAGCGCCGTGACGATTCGGTGCGCAACACGCTGGCCGGTGCGCCCAACGATGGCTTCGAGGGCTACGACGAGTCCGCCGCGCGCGTGCAGTTCCTCTACGAGGGCGACGGCTTCGAAGGTCTGTTCAATCTGCACCGCCGCGATCTCAACGGCACCGCGCGCCTGTTCCGCGCGAACCTCGTCGAGCCGGGCAGCAACCGGTTCGTGCCGGGCTTCGATCGCGATTCGGTTTCGGTCGACGGCGTCAATTTCTCCGACCTCGAAACCTGGGGCGGCAGCGCCCGCCTGCGCTGGGATTTCGGCCAGTACAGCCTGTACTCGATCACGGGTTACGAGACGCTGGAGTCCTTGAATCGCGGCGACATCGACGGCGGTTATGGCGCGGCGTTCCTGCCCGTTTCCGGCCCGGGCTTCATTCCGTTCGCGGCCGAATCGGCCGATGGCATTCCCGACCACAAGCAGATCACCCAGGAAGTGCGCCTCGAATCGAATCTCGACGGCCCCTTCGACTGGCAGGCCGGCGCGTTCTGGTTTCGCGAAGAGCTGACCGTCGACAGCCTCAACTACGACTCGCTCAGCCCCGGCAATCCGCAGACCGGCCACGCCGTGCAGGAACAGCGCAATACCGCGTGGGCGCTGTTCGCATCCGGCGAATACGACGTCAGCGACAAGCTCAAGCTGCGCGGCGGCCTGCGCTATACGCAGGACAAGAAGGACTTCAGCGCCAGCGTGCTGCAGGCGGTTGAAGGCGGTACGCCGGTCGGCGGCCCGTTCTTCGAGAACACCGATGTCGACGACATCAGCTGGGACGCGAGCGCGGTCTACGAACTCAATGACGACGTCAACGTCTACGGCCGTGTCGCCAAGGGCTTCCGCGCACCGTCGATCCAAGGACGTCTGGCGTTCGGCGGCATCTCGGTCGCCGATTCAGAGGAAGTGATTTCCTACGAAGTCGGCATCAAAGCGGACTTGTGGGACCGCCGCGGCCGCATCGGCTTCAACCTGTTCCGCTACAACGTCGACGGCCAGCAGCTGATTGCCGTCGGCGGCGCGACCAACCAGGCGATCCTGCTCAACGCCGACAAGTCGATCGGCCAGGGCGCCGAACTCGATCTGCAGGCGTGGTTGACCGACACGCTGCTGGTGACCTGGGGCACGAGCTACAACGACACCGAGATCCGCGATCCGAATCTCGCGGTCGCGATCTGCGGCGGCTGCACGGTCACCGATCCGACGGTTGTCATCGACGGCCAGCCTTCTGCCCTCTTGAACGGCAACCCGCTGCCGCAGGCGCCGAAGTGGATCCACAACCTCACCGCGCGCTGGGCGAAGCCGGTCGGCGACGACGCCGAGTTCTACGTCTATACCGACTGGGCGTATCGCGGCCAGGTCAACTTCTTCCTCTACGAATCGCCGGAATTCCGCGGACGCTCGACACTGGAAGGTGGCCTGCGCGTCGGCACGAACTGGAACCAGGGCAACTACGACCTCGCCGTGTTCGGCCGCAACATCACCGACAGCACGCGCATCGTCGGCGGCATCGACTTCAACAACCTCACCGGCTTCATCAACGAGCCGCGGACCTGGGGTGTGGAGTTCACGGCGAGGTTTTGAGGGTGATTGGCGCGCGCGGGAAGTTCGCGCGCGCCAGTCCCGTCATTCCGGCGAAAGCCGGAATCCAGTGCCTCATGCCGTTTGTGACATCGCGCGTGGGCTGCATCGCGCCGAAGTCGCTGGATTCCGGCTTTCGCCGGAATGACGGTGTAGATGTATCGACCGATACGTAGGAAACCGATGTCCACCCCCGCAACCCCCACGCACCGCCCCCGCTGGTTCGTCCCCGGCGACATCAACGGCTTCTTCGGCCTCGTCGTCGACAACCTCTCCATCCTCGGTTTCATCGCCGCGGCGCTGGTCGGGATCTTCGGCGTGCCGGCCGACATCGTGTTCGGGCGCATGTTCCCGGGTACGGCCTTCGGCGTGCTGGTCGGCAACCTGATGTACACGTGGATGGCGCGGCGCCTCGCGCAGCGCACCGGTCGCGACGACGTCACCGCGATGCCGCTCGGCCTCGATGCGCCGACCAGCATCGGCATGGCCTTGCTGGTGCTCGGTCCCGCATTCGTTGCGTTCCGCCAGCAGGGTATGGACGCGAACGCGGCCGGCATCGCGACCTGGCAGCTCGGCATGGCCTCGCTGGTGGTGATGGGCGCGCTGAAACTCGTGCTGTCGTTCGCCGGCGACTGGATCACCCGCGTCGTGCCGCGTGCGGCGCTGCTGGGTTCGATCGGTGGCGCGGCGCTGATGCTGCTCGGCTTCCTGCCGCTGATCGAAACGCTGCGCTCGCCGGTCGCCGGCTTCGCGACGCTCGGCCTGCTGCTCTACGTGCTGGTCGCGCGCGGTCCGGTGCCGCTGCGCCTGCCCGGCGTGCCGTTCGCGCTGCTCGTCGGACTTGCGCTGTACTACGGCCTCGGTCTTGCCGGGCTGTCGCCGGGCTTCGCATTGCCGGAGACCAGCTGGCCGGCGCCCGCGCTGCCATGGCCGAATCTCGGCTTCGTCGACGGCCTGCCGGTGACGCTGCCGTATCTGTCGCTGCTGCTGCCGTTCGGCCTGCTGATGGTCGTCGGCGGCATCAACGTCAGCGAGAGCGCACGCGCCGCCGGTGACGACTACCGCACGCGCGACGTGCTGCTGGTCGAAGCGGTGTCGACGCTGGTCGCCGGCGTCTGCGGCGGCGTCGCGCAGACCACGCCCTACATCGGCCAGCCGGCCTACAAGCACATGGGCGCGCGCACCGGCTACACGCTGCTGACGGGCCTTTTCATCGGTATCGGCGGCATGCTCGGTCTCGTCTCCGGCCTGGTGCAGTGGCTGCCGGTCGCGGTACTCGCGCCGATCATCGTCTTCGTCGGCATCGACATCACCGTGCAGGCCTTCCACAGCACGAAGCGCGAGCACGCGATCGCGGTGTCGCTGGCCTTCCTCCCGGCGATCGCCTACCTGCTCAACATCAAATTCGGCAATCCGGCGTGGATCGATCCCGAGCGCATGGCCGCGCTGTATGCGCAGGTCGATGCCGGTCACGGCCTGCCCGAGATGGCGACGATCGTCGTGCTCGGCAACGGCTTCATCATCACCGCGATGCTCTGGGCGACCGCGCTGGTCGCGCTGGTCGACCGGCGCACCGGCGTTGCGGTCGCGACCCTGCTCGCGGCCGCCGTGGCCACGCTGTTCGGCGTGATCCATTCGGTACATCCGGCCGGCGCGCTGGTGTTGCCGTGGCAGCTCGACGGCCTGCGCCAGGCGATCGCGTTCAACTTCGCGGCCGCGTATGCGGTCCTGGCGGTGCTGGTCGGCCTGCTGGCCCTGCAGCGACGCACGGACCCGTCCCCGCCAGCCTGATCCGGCGCTATCCTGCGCGGCCCGATGTCGATCTCCACCGCATGACGCCCACCCTGTACCAGACGCTGCTCGGCGCGGCGTTCTTCCGGCTGCCGGATACGTTGCGGACGCTGCACGGCGCCCACGGCAGTGCGCGCTACGCCGGCCGGGTGACGGTGACGCGCGGGCGTGGCCTGTTGTCGCGGCTGTGCGGCCGCCTGGCCCGTCTGCCGCCGGCGATGACCGAAGCGCCGGTGACGGTGGAGTTCGTGACCGGCCCCAAGGGCGAGATCTGGAACCGCCAGTTCGGTGCGCCGCCGCGCGCTGCGCGCATGCGTTCGCGGCTGTGGCACCGCGACGGCCAGCTGCGTGAGCGGGTGGGCGCGATCCAGCTGCGCTTCGTGCTGCATACGCACGAGGGCACGATCTACTGGAACGTCGTCGGTGCGCGTCTGCTCGGCGTGCTGCCGTTGCCGGCCGCGCTGTTCCGCGAGGTGCGCTGCAACGAGCGCGAGATCAACGGTCACTACGCGTTCGAGGTCGAAGCGACGCTGCCGCTGGCAGGCCCGCTGATCCGCTACGGCGGCTGGCTGGCACCGGAATCGGATGCGGCGCCCGCGCCGCTAGCTGCTGCGGACGTCGAGGCCGACGCCACGGTGTGATGCCGCGGACGCGGTCGCCACGCCGCGATCGTCGATAATGGCCGGCCATCCTGTTCCCGGAGCCGTGCCATGACCGCACAGACCCGCGCCGACCTCGCCCAGGTTCCCGGCGTCATCGCCCAACGTGACGCCGCCACCCACGGCTTCGTGTTCAACCACACCATGCTGCGGATCAAGGATCCGGTCGCGTCGCTGGATTTCTACACCCGCGTGCTCGGCTTCACCCTGGTGCGCCAGGCCGATTTCGAACAGGCCAAGTTCTCGCTGTTCTTCCTCGTGCTGATCGACGACACCAGCGTCGTGCCCGACGACGAGGCCGCGCGTCGCGAATGGCTGGCCGGCCAGCGCGGCGTGCTCGAACTCACCCACAACCACGGCACCGAAACCCAGGACGGCCCGGTCTATCACGACGGCAATTCGGATCCGCGCGGCTTCGGCCACATCTGCGTCACCGTGCCCGACGTGCAGACCGCCTGTGCGCGTTTCGAAGAACTGGGCGTCACCTTCCAGAAGCGTCTCACCGACGGCACGATGCGGTCGCTCGCCTTCATCAAGGATCCTGACGGCTACTGGGTGGAGATCATCCAGCCGCGTCCGCTGTAAGCGCATCGTCGCGACGCGTCCCCTGGGGCGCGTCGCGGTGTGTGTATCGAAGGGCCGGCCCGCACTCTGCGGGATCGGCCTCAGGCCCCGTCGGTTCCGGGGAGCCGCACCTGGGACAGCTTGTCGAGGAAATCCCGGCGCCAGGCGTGGATGTCGTAGTCGCGGATCCGCGACATCATCGACTGCCAGCGTTCGCGTCGTTCCTCCACCGACATCTTCAGTCCGGTCGCGATCGCATCGGCGACGCCGTCGCTGTCGAAGGGATTGATCAGCAGCGCGCCGTCCAGCTCGCGCGCCGCACCGGCGAAGATCGACAGCACCAGTGCGCCGGGTTGCTGCGGATCCTGCGCGGCGATGAATTCCTTGGCCACCAGGTTCATGCCGTCGCGCAGCGGCGTGACCAGACCGATCCGCGACATCCGGTAGAAGCCGGTCAGCGTGGCGTGCGGATAGGTGCGGTTGACGTAGCGCACCGGCGTCCAGTCGGGGTCCGCGTGGCCGCCGTTGATGTGGCCGGCGTACTGCTCCAGTTCCCGGCGCAGCGCCCGGTAGCTGGCGACCCCGCCGCGCGACACCGGCGCGATCTGCAGATAGGTCAGTTTGCCGTGCTGGTCGGGGTGGCGTTCGAGGAAACGTTCGAATGCGCGGAAGCGTTCCGGCAGTCCCTTGGAATAATCCAGCCGGTCCACGCCGATGGCGAGCGCGCGCCCGTTGAGGCTGGCCTGCAGGCGTTTGACCGCGGGGATGCGCACCGCGTGTTCGGCGAGTGCGGCCAGTCCGCCGGCGTCGATGCCGATCGGAAACGCATCGGCACGGAAGCGGCGACCGTCCTGTTCGCGCAGTTCGCCGCGGCCCGCGACCTGGCCGCCGCGGAACAGGCGGATGTAGTCCTGGAAACGTTCGAGGTCGCGTTCGGTCTGGAAACCGACGAGGTCGTAGGCGGCCAGCGCGCCGAAGGTTTTCTCATGGTGCGGCAGGCCCGCGATGATGTCGGCCGAGGGAAACGGCACGTGCAGGAAGAATCCCAGCCGCGCCCGCACGCCGCGCTTGCGGAGCTCCTGCGCCAGCGGCAGCAGGTGGTAGTCGTGGATCCAGACGATGTCCTCGTCGCGGACTTCCTTGGCCAGCTTCTCGGCGAACAGCGCGTTGACGCCGCGGTACGCGGCCTGGGTCATCGCGTTGTAGTCGACCAGGTCCAGACGGAAATGCAGCAGCGGCCACAGCGTGCGGTTGGAGAAGCCGTTGTAGTAGCCCTCGTAGTCCTCGCGCGACAGATCCATCGTCAGGTATTCGATGCCGTCGGACGACGTGCGGTGCAGTTCGCCCGAATGCGCGCGCGCCACCTTGCCGCTCCAGCCGAACCACAGGCCGCCGGATTCCTTCAGCGCCGCGTCGAGCGCCGTCGCCAGGCCGCCGTTCTGGCTCGAGTCCGGCAGCGCGACCCGATTGGAGACGACGACCAGGCGGCTCATGCGGCCTCCTGCCACGACCGCGACAACCGCATCGCCGCCATGATCAGGCCGACGTGCGAATAGGTCTGCGGGAAGTTGCCCCAGGCCTCGCCGGTGTCGAACGACAGGTCTTCCGACAGCAGGCCCAGATGGTTGCGGCGCGACAGCAGGGTCTCGAACAGCGTGCGCGCCTCGTGCTCTCGACCGATCGACGCCAGCGCGTCGATGTACCAGAACGTGCAGATGGTGAAGCTGGTCTCGGGTGCGCCGAAATCGTCAGGGGTGACGTAGCGGAACAGGCCGTCGCCATGTCGCAGCGCGCGGCCAACGGCTTCGACCGTACCGACGAAGCGCGGATCCTCCGGGGTCACGAAGCCGAGGTCGGCGAGCAGCAGCAGCGAGGCATCCAGCCGGTCGCCGCCGAAGGCATCGGCGAAATGACCGAGTTCCGCGTTCCAGGCTTCGGACAGCACGCGCGCGCGCATCGTATCGGCACGTTCGCGCCAGTAATCGATGCGGTCGTCGAGACCGAGCTGGCCGGCGATCCGCGCGAGCCGGTCACAGGCCGCCCAGCACATCACCGCGGAATACGTATGCACGTGCGCCTTGCCGCGGAATTCCCACAGGCCGGCGTCGGGCTGGTCGTAGAGCTTCCACGCCAGTTCGCCCAGCGGCTCGAGCTTGCGGAACGTGGCCTCGTCGCCGCGATGTTCCAGGCGGCGGTCGAAGAACAGCTGGGTCGAGGCCAGCACCACGCTGCCGTAGGTGTCGTGCTGGCGCTGCACGTAGGCCGCATTGCCGCGGCGCACCGGACCCATGCCGCGATAGCCCGCCAGCGCCGGCATCGTTTCCTCGTCGAGCGCGTGCTCGAAGGCGATGCCGTACAGCGGCTGCATGTCGCCGTCGTCGCTGACGGTCAGGTTGAAGATGTAGCGGATGTACTCCTCCATCGTGCGCGTCGCGCCGAGGCGGTTGAGCGCGCGCACGACGAACGCCGAATCGCGCATCCAGCAGTAGCGGTAATCCCAGTTGCGTTCGGTGTCGGCGGCCTCCGGAATCGAGGTCGTCATCGCGGCGATGATGCCGCCGCTCTCCTCGTACTGGCACAGCTTCAGCGTGATCGCGCTGCGGATCACCGCCTCCTGGAAATCCAGCGGGATCGACAGGTAACGCACCCATTCGCGCCAGTAGGCGGTGGTGCGGTGCAGGCCGTCGCGCACGAATTCGGGCAGCGGCTGGGTCAGGGTCTCGTCGGGGCCGAGCACGAAATGCAGGTCGCGGTCGACGACGAACGGCAGGCCCTCGCGCAGCAGGCGGATCGGCATGTCGGTGGTCGCGCGCAGGGTGAAGCCGGGCAGCACGAAGCGGATGTGGTTGCTGCCCCAGGTGCTGTCGGGCGCGCGCGCGCCCCAGTCGGCCAGCGGGCGCAGCAGCACGCGGATGCGCGGACTGCCCGACAGCAGACGCACGCGCCGCATCAGCATCACCGGGCGGTAGAAGCGGTCGTGCTGGCGCCAGCGCGGCGCGTAATCGGTGATCTCGATCGAGGCGCCGTGGCGATCGAACAGCACGGTGCGCAGGATCGCGGTGTTCTCGAGGTAGCTCTGCTCGCTACGGTCGAAATCCTCGAGTTCGATCGACCAGTCACCATGTCCTGCGTGCGGCGACAGCAGGGCGCAGAACGCAGGGTCGCCGTCGAAAGCCGGCAGGCACGACCACACCAGCCGCGCGCGCTGGTCGAACAGCGCACCGAAGGTGCCGTTGCCGACGAGGCCGAGATCGAGGCTGGGGGCGAGCGGTGCGGTCATCGTGTCGTCTCCGGAGCAGGGGATGGTGGAACGCCGAGCCAGCGATGCACCGCCGACGGCGAGGCCAGGCGATGACGCGCGGCACTGCCGCTGCGGTCGCCGACCAGGATGCTGATCCCGCCGTGGCCGTCGACGGCGGCGAAGCCGGGTTCGTCGGTCAGGTCGTCGCCGGCGAACACCGGCACACGCCCGGCGAACGGCGGTTCTTCGAGAAACGCGAGGATCGCGCTGCCCTTGTCGGCATGCCGTGGGCGCAGTTCGATCACGTGGTCGCCGGGCTGCAACTGGTAGTCCGGCAGGCCGGTCAGTGCGCCGGCCGCGAAAGCGCGCAACGCCGCGCCGGTGTCGGCCTTGTGCGCTTCCGGCACCATCCGCCAGTGCAGGCCGATCGCCAGGCCCTTGTCCTCGATCAGCGCGCCGGGATGCGCGCGCACCAGTTCCATCGCCGCATCGCGCACGCGGCGCAGCGCGGGCGGCACGTCGCGTGCGCCCATCGCCTGACCGGCGCGTCGGCGCTCGACGCCGTGCAGGCCGGCGGCCGTGAACACGGCAGGCGCGAACAGGGCGTCGAGGGTGGCGATGCTGCGGCCGCTGACCAGGGCCAGTGCACCGTGCAGACGTTCCTGCAGCACCTGCAGGCGCTCGATCAACGCGGGCGGGACGTACACCGCATCGGGCCGCGGCGCGAACGGCAACAGACAGCCGTCGACATCGAGAAACAGCGCCGCATCGTCCGGCAATGCGGGAGGCGGTGGCAGGGCGGCGATCGCCGCAGCGGAGTCCGACAGGGATGTATCCGGTGATTGGCGCATTGCAGCATGATGGTCACGTTCCGGGAAAACCGATGTGAATCCGATGTCCCGTTCCACTCCTGCGGTCTCCGGCGACGGCCCGGTCGTCGTCTTCGATGGCGTCTGCGCGCTGTGCAGCGGCTGGGTGCGGTTTCTGCTGCGCCGCGACCGTCGCGCGGTGTTCCGATTCGCCGCGATGCAGGACCGCGTCGGCCACGATCTGCTGCTGGCGCACGGCATCGACCCCGCGGATCCGGTGTCGTTCCTGCTGGTCGACGGCGGCACGGCGTGGCACGACAGCGATGGCGTGATCGAAGTGCTGCGCCGTCTCGGCGGCCCCTGGCAAGCGGTGGTCGCGCTGCGCGTCTTGCCGCGCGGCCTGCGCGATGCCGTGTACCGCCTGCTGGCGCGCAACCGCTATCGCATCGCCGGACGCGGCGAAACCTGCATGCTGCCGCCGCCAGGCACCGGTGGGCGGTTCCTGTGAGATCACTGCGACTTGCGCGCGATGGGTCTTCCGGCGCGCGGCCGCAACGATGCGACGGGGCACGCGTGGCGTCGCCATTTGCGCGCCGGTGGCAGCTCGGCGCGGCCCTGCGAAGGTGATCGCCGCGTCCCGTCGGGTGCCGGCCCGGAACCGCCTTGTGGCGCGGCCGGGATGGCGCCGCGCCAACGCACGGTGATCCGGTCGACAATTTGTGACAATGCCCCAGCCTGATCCCGGTCCAACCCCGAGCCCACCTTGAATTCTTCGTCTCCGACAGATGGCCGCAGCGAACGCGACACCGAGCGCGTCCAGCTGGCACTTGCCGCCGGAGCGATCGTCGGAACCTGGTTCTGGGATGTCGTCCGCGACCATGTGACCGTCGACGAGGCGCTGACCGGCGCCTTCGGCCTGGATCCGGATGCGGCCATCGGCGGGCTGCGCCTCGAGGAGATCCTGGCCTCGGTGCATCCGGACGACCAGGCCGGCCTCAAGGCGGCCATCGAGGACGCCATGGCCCAGGGCGGGCGCTATGCGCACCAGTACCGCGCGCGCGGCACCGACGGCAGTTATCGCTGGATCGAGGCGGTCGGCCAGGTGGACCACGACGCCGACGGCAACGCACTCGATTTCTCCGGCGTGCTGATCGACATCGACGAGCGCCGGCGGATCGAGTCCGAGCGCGACCATGCCCAGACCCTGCTGCGCTCGTTCGTCGATGCCGCGCCGGGCGTGGTCTATGCGAAGGACCGCCAGGGCCGGCTGCTGATCGGCAACCGCGGCACCACCGAGCTGATCGGTCGCCCGCCCGAGGCCTACATCGGTCATACGGATGCCGAGCTGCTCGGCGATCCCGTGCAGGCGGCCGCGGTGATGGCGACCGACGAACGCATCATGGCGAGCGGGCAGGCGGAGCAGATCGAGGAAGTGGTGAGCTTCCCCGACGGGCGCCACGCCTGGTGGTTGTCCACCAAGGCGCCGCTGCGCGATGCCGACGGCGACGTCGTCGGGCTGGTCGGCACCTCGCTGGACATCACCGACCGCAAGGCCGCCGAGGCGCGGCACCAGGAGATCGAGGAGCGCTACCGGCTGGCCGCGCGTGCCACCAACGACGCGATCTGGGACTGGCGCATGGCCGATGGCCACGTCATCTGGAACGAGGCCCTGAACACGCTGTTCGGTCACACCGAAACCGAGACCGATGCGGCGTGGTGGCTCGACCACATCCATGCGGACGACCGCGCCCGGATCGACACGCGGATTCATGCGGTCATCGATGGCGACGGCACGGCGTGGTCAGGCGAGTACCGGTTCCGGCGGGCCGACGGCAGTTACGCGGCCGTGCTCGACCGCGGCACCGTGCTGCGCAACGAGGCGGGCACGCCCGTGCGCATGATCGGCGCGATGCTGGACCTGTCGGCCAGCAAGGCCGCCGAGGCGGCGCTGGCCCAGAGCGAAGAACGCCTGCGCCTCGCCACGGACGCCGGCGACATGGGGTTCTGGGATGTCGATCTGGTGCAGGACGCGCTGATCTGGCCGCCGCGCACCAAGGCCATGTTCGGCATCTCGCCGGAGGCCGAGGTCACCCTGCGCGATTTCTTCGACGGCCTGCATCCCGATGACCGCGCCGCCACCGGCGCCGCCTTCGACGCGGCCGCCGATCCGAAGCGTCGCGCGCACTACGACGTCGAATACCGCACCGTCGGCAAGGAAGACGGCGTCGTGCGCTGGGTGGCGGCCAAGGGCCGTGGCCTGTTCGAAGGCGAGCGTTGCCTGCGCGTCCTCGGCGTGGCGGTCGACGTGACCGCGCGCAAGCACGCCGACGCACGCCTGCAGGAACTCAACGAGCAGCTGGAAAGCCGCGTCCTGGCCGAAGTGGCCGAGCGCGCGCGCGTCGAGGACGCGCTGCGCCAGAGCCAGAAGATGGAAGCGGTGGGCCAGCTGACCGGCGGCATCGCCCATGACTTCAACAACATGCTGGCGACGGTGATCGGGCCGCTGGATCTGCTGGCCTCTCGCCTGGGCGAGCATCCGGATCCGCGCACCAAGCGCTACATCGACATGGCGATCGACGGCGCCACCCGCGCAGCCCAGCTCACCCAGCGCCTGCTCGCGTTCTCCCGCCAGCAGCCGCTGCAGCCGGTGGCCGTGGATGCCAACCGGCTGATCGCGGGCATGTCGGATCTGCTGGTGCATTCGCTGGGCAGCAGCGTGCGCCTGGACATCGTGCTGGCGGACGAGCTCTGGTGCACGCATGTCGATGCCAACCAGCTCGAGAACGTGATCCTCAACCTGGCGGTCAATGCTCGCGATGCGATGCCCGGCGGCGGCCGGCTGACGGTCGAGACCGCCAACTGCGACGTGGATGCGGGCCGCGCGTCCGGGGACCAGGATCTGCCGGCGGGGCAGTACGTGATGATCACCGTGACGGACACCGGCTGCGGCATGCCGGCCGAGGTGATGGCCAAGGCCTTCGATCCGTTCTACACGACCAAGAAGATCGGCAAGGGCACCGGCCTCGGGCTGTCGCAGGTCTACGGCTTCGTCCGGCAGTCCACCGGCCACGTGCGGATGCAGTCCGTGGTGGGCGAGGGCACGGTCGTGCGGATCTATCTGCCGCGGCTCGCCGCGGGCGTCGATGCGGCGCTGCAGGCGGGGCCGGCCACGACGTCGCTGGTGCCCGGCCGCCAGGAACTCATCCTCGTGGTGGACGACGATCCGGCGGTGCGCCAGTTCTCCACCGAAGCCCTGACCGAGCTGGGCTACCGCGTCCTCGCGGCCGATGGCGCGGCCAATGCGCTGAAGACGCTCGAAGCCCATTCCGGCATCGCGCTGCTGTTCACCGACGTCGTGATGCCCGAGGTCAACGGCCGCCAGCTGGCGGATGCCGCCCTGACACGGCATCCCGGCCTGAAGGTGCTGTTCGCCACCGGCAACAGCCGCAACACCCTCGTGCATGACGGCGTGCTGGATCCCGGGGTCCACCTGATCGGCAAGCCCTTCACCCTCGGCGAACTGGCGACGCGCGTGCGTGCGGTGCTGGCCGAGGCGGGATAACGCGAGCGGCATCGCGCACGGGTGGCCCGCGCCGCGGTCGTGTCAGGCGCGCCGGGGCTTCAGTGAGATCGCAGCAATCGGCCCCGGCGGCCTGACGTCTGCAAACTCCGACGCGCGCACGTGCGCACCTATCTCCGGCACGCCACAGTTCCGACGCGTGTGTCGCTCAGGCGTCCGTAGCGCCATCGAGTTCGGGGTAGTGGCGGAAGATCCCGTTGGTGTTGAACGCCAGCCGCCGGTCCGAGGCCAGATAGGCGGCCATGTGGGGCCGTTCGGCGATCCGCGCTTCCAGCGCACGTAGCTGTGGAATCTTCGGGGCCAGTGCCTGCATGGCGTCCGGATACGCGTAGTCCAGCCCGCGCACGATCTGGAACAGCGACAGGTCGACATAGGAATGCGCGCCGAGCGCATGGCCGTTGCCGCGGGTGACCACCTGCTCGAAATAGCCGAGAAATTTCGGCAGCCGGTGCGCGCGCAGATCGGCCGCGCGTCGCTTTGCCGCGTCCCGCTGGTCTTCGTAGTATTCGGCGCTCGCGATCGGGTGGTGGCTGTCGTGGATCTCGGTGACGAGGTCGGCGATGGTGAGCTGCAGCTGCAACGCCTGCAGTCGCGCGGCTTCGCCTTCGGGCACAAGGTCGAGCTGGGGCCCGAGGAAGTGCAGGATGTTGGCGACCTGGGCGACGACCAGATCGCCGGACTTCAGAAACGGCGGCGCGAACGGGTGCGCCCCCTTGCGGTCGCCATCGAGGAAGGACTGCAGTGCATCGTCGCCGTCCACGCGGGCCACGTCGACGTAATCGGCGCCGGCATCTTCCAGCGCGAGCCGCACGAACTCGCCGCGGCCCTGGATGCCGGTCCAGTAATAGAGCTGGTAGGTCATGTGCCGCTCCGCCAGAGGGAAGGCCGCCACCCTAGGACCGCCCGCGCAAGCGACGGGTGAGGGCGGTGGCAGGATTCCGTCAAGACCGGGGCGCAGTGCGGTCCCCGACCCGCTTGCAACACGCCGCTTCGACCGCATCTGTTGGACATTGCCGGCGCTGCCGGCCCCGATCTCCCGAGGATTTCCCCATGCGGATGGACAAGCTCACCTCGCGTTTCCAGCAGGCGCTGAGCGACGCGCAGTCGCTGGCCGTGGGCCGCGACCACAATTTCATCGAACCGGTGCATCTGTTGCTGGCCCTGCTCGACCAGCAGGGCGGCGGCACGCGGCCGCTGCTCGGCCAGGCCGGCGTCAATGTGCCGGTGCTGCGCGAGCGCCTGACCGAAGCGATGGACCGGTTGCCCAAGGTCACCGGCCAGGCCGGCCAGCTGTCGGTCGGCAACGACCTCTCGCGCCTGCTCAATGTCACCGACAAACTGGCCCAGCAGCGCGGCGATGCGTTCATCGCCTCCGAGCTGTTCGTGCTGGCGGCGCTCGACGACAGCGGCGATGCCGGCAAGGCGCTCAAGGCCGCCGGCGCCGACAAGGCGCGCCTCGAAACCGCGATCACCCAGGTGCGCGGCGGCGAGAGCGTCAAGGACGAGAACGCCGAAGACGCGCGTCAGGCGCTGGAGAAATACACGATCGATCTGACCGCGCGGGCCGAGAGCGGCAAGCTCGATCCGGTGGTCGGTCGCGACGAGGAAATCCGCCGCACGATCCAGGTGCTGCAGCGGCGCACGAAGAACAACCCGGTGCTGATCGGCGAGCCCGGCGTAGGCAAGACCGCGATCGTCGAAGGCCTGGCCCAGCGCATCATCAACAACGAAGTGCCCGAAGGCCTGCGCGGCAAGCGTGTGCTGTCGCTCGACATGGGCGCGCTGATCGCCGGTGCGAAGTACCGCGGCGAATTCGAGGAGCGCCTGAAGGGCGTGCTCAACGATCTGTCCAAGAACGAAGGCCAGATCATCCTCTTCATCGACGAACTGCACACGATGGTCGGCGCCGGCAAGGCCGAAGGCTCGATGGACGCCGGCAACATGCTCAAGCCGGCGCTCGCGCGCGGCGAACTGCATTGCATCGGTGCGACCACGCTCGACGAGTACCGAAAGTACGTCGAGAAGGACGCCGCGCTGGAGCGTCGTTTCCAGAAGGTGTTCGTCGGCGAGCCCAGCGTGGAAGACACGATCGCGATCCTGCGCGGCCTCAAGGAACGCTACGCGGTGCACCACGGCGTGGAGATCACCGATCCGGCCATCGTCGCCGCGGCCACGCTGTCGCACCGCTACATCGCCGACCGCCAGCTGCCCGACAAGGCCATCGACCTGATGGACGAGGCGGCGTCGCGCATCCGCATGGAAATCGACTCCAAGCCCGAGGAGCTCGATCGCAAGGAACGCCGGCTGATCCAGCTCAAGATCCAGCGCGAGGCACTGAAGAAAGAAAAGGACGCCGAGTCCAGGCAGCGTCTGGCCGATCTCGAAGCCGAGATCGCCACGCTGGAGCGCGCGTACAACGATCTGGAAGAAGTCTGGAAGGCCGAAAAGGCCACGGTGCAGGGCGCAACGAAGATCAAGGAGCAGATCGAGGCTGCGAAGCAGCAGCTCGAATCGGCGCAGCGTGCGCAGGATTACGCGAAGATGAGCGAGATCCAGTACGGGCGCATTCCCGAACTGGAAAAGCAGCTGCACGCCGCGCAGGAGGCCGAGACCCAGGGCTTCACCCTGCTGCAGGACAAGGTGACCGCCGAGGAGATCGCCCAGGTCGTCGCGCGCTGGACCGGCATTCCGGTCAGCAAGATGCTGGAGGGCGAGCGCGAGAAGCTGCTGGCGATGGAATCGCAGTTGCATACGCGCGTGATCGGCCAGGAAGAGGCGATCAAGGTCGTGTCCGATTCCGTGCGGCGCTCGCGCGCTGGACTCAGCGATCCCGATCGTCCCACCGGCTCGTTCCTGTTCCTCGGCCCGACCGGTGTCGGCAAGACCGAGCTGTGCAAGGCGCTGGCCGAATTCCTGTTCGACAGCCAGGACGCGATGGTGCGCATCGACATGAGCGAGTTCATGGAGAAGCACTCGGTCGCGCGCCTGATCGGTGCGCCCCCGGGATATGTGGGCTACGAAGAAGGCGGCTATCTGACCGAAGCCGTGCGTCGTCGCCCGTACAGCGTGATCCTGCTCGACGAGGTGGAAAAGGCGCATCCGGACGTCTTCAACATCCTGCTGCAGGTGCTCGACGACGGCCGCCTGACCGATGGGCAGGGGCGCACCGTCGACTTCCGCAATGCGGTGATCGTGATGACGTCCAACCTCGGCTCGCACCAGATCCAGGCGCTGGATGGTGACGATTCGCCCGAGGCCTACACCCAGATGAAGGCTGCGGTGATGGGCGTGGTGCAGGCGCACTTCCGCCCGGAATTCATCAACCGGCTCGACGACATCGTCGTGTTCCATCCGCTGGACAAGCGCCAGATCCGCGAGATCGCGCGCATCCAGATGCGCGGGCTGGAGAAGCGTCTGGCCGAACGCGGGCTGCGCATCGAAGTCTCGGATGCAGCCTTCGAACTGCTGGGCAATGTCGGTTTCGATCCGGTCTATGGCGCGCGGCCGCTGAAGCGTGCGATCCAGCAGCAGCTGGAGAATCCGCTGGCGACACGCATCCTGTCAGGCACGTTCGTGGCCGGCGACACGATCCGGGTCGACGCGGCCGGCGGCGAACTGGGCTTCGCCAAGGCCTGACTCCGTGCAGGCGGCGATTCGCAGGGATCGCCGCCTGTCGGGGCTGCGTGCGGTTGTGCTCGCAACTCGTGTGCGTTGGGCGGCGCGCACGGCAATCGCGATGTGCTGATTGGAAGCGGCGTCACCGCTTCCGATCCGGGCGGCGTCGCTTCGCCCGCAAGGTGCCTTTGGGCGAGAGCATCCGCGCAGCATCACGGCCGCTAAGCGTGTTGACGCCCGCGTCCACCGTTCCGGGCGAGCATGGCGATCACGCGGACACGGAACGGCCCATGCACATCCTGATCACCGGCGGCAGCGGATTTCTTGGCAGCGCGCTGACCGAGCGGCTGCAACGCGATGGCGCCCGTGTGACCTGGCTGTCGCGCCGGGCGTCCACGCCCGCGCCGTTGGGCGTCGAGGTGCGCGATTACGCGTCCCTGTGGTCCGACGACCGCTTCGATGCGGTGGTGAATCTCGCCGGTGCGGGTATCGCCGACCGGCGCTGGAGTCCGGCGCGCAAACAGCTGTTGCACGACAGCCGCCTGATCCCGACGCGCGCGGTCACCGAGTGGATCCGTTCCGCCCATGTACCGCCGAAGGTGCTGCTGAGCGGCTCGGCGATCGGCTGGTACGGCGCGCAGGACGGAACGTCGCTGGACGAGGACAGCGCCCCGCACGACGAGTTTCAGCACCAGCTGTGCGCAGCTTGGGAGGCGGCGGCGCGCGCGGTCGAGGACCGGGTCCCGGTCGTGCGTCTGCGTACCGGCGTGGTGCTGCATCCGGCGGGCGGCATGCTGCAGCGTCTGCAACTGCCCTTCCAGCTGGGCCTCGGCGCGCGGCTCGGCGACGGACAGCAGACGCTGAGCTGGATCGCACGCGAGGACTGGGTCGGCGCGACGCTGTCGCTGCTGCATGCGCATCTCGACGGCCAAGCGGATGCGCCGACCGGTGCGTTCAACCTCACCGCCCCGGCGCCGGTCGACAATGCCGGCTTCACCCGCGCACTGGCCGATGCCCTGCGGCGTCCGGCGCTGCTGGCCGTGCCGGCAAAGGCGCTTGAACTCGGGCTGGGCGAGATGGCGACGCTGCTCGTCGATGGCCAGCGCGTGCTGCCCAAGCGACTGCAGCAGCGTGGCTTCGACTTCGCCTGGCCTGTACTGTCGCCGTGTCTGGACGCTGTGCTGCGCTGAATCTGGACTGCGCAAGATCGGGTACGCGCGCAGCGCGCCGGCACCGGATACTCACGGCGACCCCATTGCGAGCGCCGCCATGAAAGCCGATACCCGGTCCCGTCTCGCGCCGCGCATCGCCGCCGTCGCCGGTGAACTGCAGACCCTCGTTGCCGAGGGTGCGTCGCTGCCGCCGCTGGAGACGCTCGCGCGTCAGGCCAGTCTGTCGCCGTTCCACTTCCATCGCGTGTGGCGCGCGGCCACTGGCGAAACGCTGGGGCGCACGTTGACGCGGCTGCGCCTGTCGCGCGCGCTGCAGTTGCTGGTCGCGGGCGAGACGGTCACGCGGGCCGCGCTCGCGGTCGGCTATGCCAGCCCGCAGGCCTTGGCGCGCACGTTCCGGCTGACGCTCGGCGTTGCGCCTGCCGCACTGCGTGGCAATACGGCGCAGGCGACTGCGTTGCTCGACCGCCTGCAACCGCCGCCGGCGTCAGTTCACGTGCCGCTGGCCGTCGAGCTGGTCGAGATCGCGCCCTTCGAGGTCGTGGCGCTGCGCGCGCGCGGCGCCTTCGACGATCTCGACGATGCCTTCGGGCGCCTGTTCGGCTGGGCCGAAGCCGCGGGTCTGGTGGAGTCCATCGATGCGCTGATCGGCGTGCCGCTCGGCGATCACCGCGACCTGCCACCACACGCCCTGCAGTTCGAGGCCGCGGTACGTGTATCGATGCCGGCGACAGTGCCGCGACCGCTGCACAGGCTGACGATCGCAGGCGGTCGCCATGCGCGCGTGCGCCATGTCGGCGCGTATTCGGGACTGGAAGACATGACCGATCGCCTGCTGGCGCAGTGGTGGCCGGGCAGCGGCGAGCGCCTGCGTGACGCGCCGCTGCATTACCACTTCCTCGATGATCCCGAACAGGTCGCCGAAGCCGATCTGCGCGCCGATATCCTGTTGCCGCTGGAGGACTGAGGCGCGGCGCTCAGCCCGCGAGCACGCGCCGCGGATCGTCCGGTGCCTGCTGCAGACGCGCGCGCAGCTGCGCCATGCCGGCGGTCGCGGTCAGTGGCCAGTGCGCGGACGCACGCGACGACAGCGGCGTCGCCTGCGGATTGATGTCGAGCACCGGGATGCCGGCGCGCAGTGCGCGCTCGGGCAGACCGGCTGCTGGCCAGACCAGCGAAGACGTGCCGACGACGACCAGCAGGTCGCAGGCATCGACGGCGGCTTCCGCCGCATCCCAGGCCTCGGCCGGCAGCGCTTCGCCGAACCACACGACGTCGGGCCGGAAGGCGGCGCCGCATCCGGCGCAGGCAGGTGGCGTTTCGCGTGCGCCGCCGTCGGGTGGAGGCGGCGCCGCGAGAATCGGATCAGGCGTGATGCGCGCACCGCAACCGATGCAGCGCGAGGCGAGCAGGCGGCCATGCAGATGCAACACGTCGCGCGCACCGCCGCGTTCGTGCAGGTCGTCGACGTTCTGGGTGACCACCGTCAGCGCGTGACCGTCGCCGACGAGTGCAGCGACATCGACGTGCGCGGCATTCGGTGCGGCTGCGGCCACCATCGCCGCGCGCCAGCGGTACCAGCCCCAGACGAGCGCGGGATCGGCGCGGAACGCGTCTTCGGTCGCCAGGCGCTCGGCGTCGAAACGCGCCCACAGTCCGGTCAGCGCATCGCGGAAGGTCGGAATGCCGCTCTCGGCCGAGATGCCCGCACCGCTGAGCACGACCAGGCGCATCGTCAGACGGGCTGGATCGCCTCGACCGGCGTCGAACCCGGACGCACCGGGCGGAACGGCGGCGTCGACATCACCATCTCGGCCAGCGAATAGGCCAGTTCGCGTTCGGCCAGCACGGCGCCGTCGGCGCCGTGCTCCAGCAGATGGCGGACCTCGCCGTCGCTGTGCGCGCGGGCGAGCACGGTGATCGCCGGATTGATCGCCTTCATGCGCTCGATCGCCTCGCCGGCTTCCAGTGCCTGCGGGATCGCGAAGATCGCCAGCGCGGCGCGATCGGGCGCGGCGTCGAGCATCACCGGCTCGGACGCGATGTTGCCGCGCACGACGGTGAAGCCGCGCTCGCGTCCACGGCGGACCAGTTCGTTGTCGTCCTCGACGACGACCAGCGGCACGCCGCGCTGCTTCAGCAGCTCGGCCAGTTGGCGGCCGACGCGGCCGTAGCCGACGAGGATCGCGTGGCCGTGCAGGTCCGCAGGCACCGCATGTTCCGGCGGCAGCGGCGCGACATGCGCGTTCGAGGCCGCGCGCGCGGCGAGTTCCTGCTTCGCCTGCCAGCGGTCGAGCCAGGCGAACAGCAGTGGATTGACCACGATCGACAGCAACGCGCCGGCCAGCACCAGATCGCGTCCGGTCTCGGGCAGCAGCTGCAGGGCGACGCCGAGGCCGACGAGGATGAAGGAGAACTCGCCGATCTGCGCGAGGCTGGTCGAGATGGTCAGCGCGGTCGAACGCGGATGCTTGAACAGCCGCACGATGTAGTACGCGGCGATCGACTTGCCGACCACGATGATCAGGAACGTCGCCAGCACCTGCCACGGGTGTTCGACCACGATCATCGGGTTGAACAGCATGCCCACCGAGACGAAGAACAGGACCGCGAACGCGTCGCGCAGCGGCAGCGAATCGTTCGCGGCCTCGTGGCTGAATTCCGATTCGTTGAGCACCATGCCGGCGAAGAACGCGCCCAGCGCGAACGACACGCCGAACAGCGCCGAGGCGCCGAAAGCGACGCCCAGCGCGATCGCCAGCACCGACAGGGTGAACAGTTCGCGCTGGCCGGTGCCGGCGATGCGCTCGAGCACCCACGGAATGACGCGACGACCGACCAGCAGCATCACCGCGACGAAGGCGCTGACCTTGACCAGCGTCCACAGGATCATCAACGCGATCGACGCGGCGCCGGGGCTGGCACCGTCGCCGCCGCGGTCGGTGTAGATCTCGGCCAGCACCGGCAGCAGCACCAGCGCCAGCACCATCACGAGATCCTCGACGATCAGCCAACCCACCGCGATCTTGCCGCGCCGGGTATCCAGCAATCGCCGCTCTTCCATCGCGCGCAGCAGCACCACCGTACTGGCGACCGACAGCGCGAGGCCGAACACGAAGCCGCTGACCATCGGCCAGCCCATCAGCCACGCCAGGACCCAGCCCAGCACGGTCGCGACGGTGATCTGGGCGATGGCGCCGGGAATCGCGATGGACTTCACGTCCATCAGGTCCTTGAGCGAGAAGTGCAGGCCGACGCCGAACATCAGCAGCATCACGCCGATTTCGGCGAGCTGGTTGGCGAGGTCCTGGTCGGCGACGAAGCCCGGGGTGAACGGTCCGACGACGATGCCCGCGACCAGATAGCCCACCAGCGGCGAGAGCCGCAATTTGTTGGCGAGCGCGCCGAACACGAAGGCCATGCCGAGGCCGACGGCGACGATGTTGATCAGGTCGGTGTTGTGCGGCATCGAGGCTTCGCGCTGGACTGGTCTTGCAGTGTCGCCGACGCATCGCGACAGGGGCAAGCAGGAATGTGCGCGTTCTTCGTCGAATTCCGGATTCCGCGCACGAAGTCACCCCGAACGCACGGGAATGTGCGTGTTCGAACACGCCTGCCCGTGACGCGGTCGCGCCCCACGGGCCGGCGGCCAGGCGCGCGCGAGGTCGGGCGAACCCGACCCGTCGATGAGGTGGGCGCGCGGGCGCGTGATGGGAGCCGGGCCGGAACCGATCCGCGCGCAAGCGCGTTCCTCCCGGCGCGCCCAGCCCCGGAACGACGATGCCCCGGCAGGCCGGGGCATCGATGCGGGCGCGGACCTTCGAACGCCTTACCAGGTGTAGGCGACCTTCGCGTAGGCGAACGCGCCACCGAACCCGAAGGGCGACAGGTTGCTGTAGGGGAACTGCCCATTGGTCGAGTTGGGGAAGGTGTTCTCGTCCGGATACTCATTAAGCACGTTGTCCGCGCCCAGCGTCAGCGCCCAGTGGTCACCCGGCTTGAAGCTGGCCGAGACGTCCAGCAGCACCTTCGCGCCGTAGGTCTGGTCGTTGGCGGCAGAGGCCGGACGCGTGGTCACGCTGCCGTAGCGGGTGGCGGCCGCCGCGAACGCCCAGTCGTCGACGGTCCAGGTGCCCGACAGCAGCAGCTTGTTGCGCGGGAAGCCTTCTTCCACGCGGCCGATCTCGGTCCGGTCGATGCGCACCAGATTCAGGCCGTTGGCCTCGAGTTCGGCCGGGTTCGGCGCGATCGAGGTGATCTCGGTCTTGGAGTGGTTGTAGCCTGCGGTCAGGTCGAGACTGCTCGCGGCGAGATCCCAGCGGTAGCTGCCGACGACGTCGATGCCGCGGGTGCGCGTGTCGACCGCATTGGTGAAGTAGCGGCCGCCGGTGACGCCGAAGATGCCCTGCGATTCCAGGAACAGGCGCACGCGCTGGTCGGCGGGCGCGGCGCTGGTCGGATCGACGAGGTTCGATGACAGGATGATGCGGTCGTCGATGTCGATCTGGTACGCATCGATGGTCACGTAGAGCCGGTCCACCGGCTGCAGCACCAGGCCGAGGCTGTAGGACAGCGACTCTTCTGGACGCAGCGCCTCCGCGCCGAGGGCCTGGGCGGTCGGATCGTCCACCGCGAAGGTGCGGATCTCGAACGGCGTGGTCGCGCCGGGCAGGAAGGTCGTGCTGACGGTCTGGAAGTTCTGCTGCGCCAGCGACGGCGCGCGGAAGCCGCTCGCCACCGTGCCGCGCAGCGCCACCGCGTCGTTGAACGCGAAGCGCGCCGACAGCTTGCCGGACAGCTCACTGCCGAAATCGTCGTAGTCCTCCCAGCGCGCGGCGACGCCGGCCGAGAACCGGTCGGTCAGATCGGCTTCGAGTCCGGCGTAGACCGCGTAGCTGTCGCGGTCGTAGGCGCCGGAGACAGTCGGCGCGAAGCCGCCGAAGCCCTGCGCACCCGCGGCCGCGCCCGGCACGCCGCCCGTGCCTGCGACGTAGGACCCCAGCTCGCCCGGCGACTGGTTCCACTTCTCGTTGCGGCCTTCCACGCCGAACGACAGCGTCGCCGGATACGCCAGGCCCACCTCCAGCGGGCGGCTGATGTCGAGGTTGACGATGTTCTGCGTGGTCTCCAGCGCGCCGTCGTAGAACGACGTCGGCGAGCTCGCGCCCAGGCTCGCGTTGAGCGTGTTGCGGGTATAGAACTCGAGGTGGTTGTAGCCGTAGTTGTAGCTGAGGTCCCAGTTCCAGTCGCCGGCGTGGCCCTTGATGCCGGCAACCAGCGAACGGTCCTTGGAGATGTTGTTGATCTCGGGCAGGAAGCCGTCCGGATAGACGCTGCGGATGTTCTGGCTGGCGTTGCCCGGCGCGCGGAAGAACGCGAACGAGGTGATGTCGCGATTGCTCGCGGTGCCGAAGCCGTAGAGGCTGATGGTGTCGGTCAGCGCGAAATCGGTATTGAACGCGACGGCGCCGAAGTCGACCTGGGGTTCGCCGATGACGAAGGCCTTCTGGCCCACGGCCGGCTGGCTTGCGGTCGGCGCGGTCGCACCTGGCGAAAGCGCGAACGGCCGCGCCCGGTTCGTCTCTTCCTGTTGGCCCAGCTGCGCCGACAGGTGCAGGAAACCGCGGTCGTCGCCGAGCGAAAGCCCGGTGTCGCCGGCGATCTGGGTCTGGGTGCCGTCGCCGGCGGAGTACTGGCCCGCGGTCAGCGACAGGCTGCCGCCCTGCGATGCGCCCTTGAGCACGATGTTGACGACACCGGCGATCGCGTCCGAGCCGTACTGCGCCGATGCGCCGTCGCGCAGCACCTCGACACGGTCGATCGCCGAGACCGGAATCGTATTGAGGTCGACCGGCGCCGAGCCGCGACCGATCGTGCCGTTGAGGTTGAGCAGCGACGAGGCGTGGCGACGCTTGCCGTTGACCAGCACCAGTACCTGGTCGGGCGACAGGCCGCGCAGCTGCGCCGGGCGGATCGCCGAGGTGCCGTCGGTCAATGCCGGGCGCGGGAAGTTCAGCGAGGGCAGGGCGCGTGCCAGTGCGGTCGCGAGCTCGGTGGTGCCGGTGGCGGTCAGCGTCTCGGACGTGATGATGTCGATCGGCGACTGCGACTCGGCGACCGTGCGGTCGCTGACCCGGGTGCCGGTGACGATCAGGGTATCGAGCGTGGACGTACGGGCGGGCGCATCGACCGGCGCCTGCTGGGCGAAAGCAACGGACGGGAACACCAGGGCCGCGGCAACGGCAAGGGTCAGACGGTGGGGACGAAGCATCGGGGGAGGCCTGTTGTTGGAAATTCGTAAAGGCGATTGGAGCGCGTTGTCCTGAAATCGTCAATGATCATAAAAATGTGATTCTATCGTTCCTTATTTGGAACGCATGACAGCCGACCCAATGACAACGCCCCGGCAGGACCGGGGCGTCGGGATCACACGCCGATCGAAAGGTTTACCAGCGGTAGGCGACGTTGCCGTAGACGAAGGCGCCGTTGAAGCCGAACGGCGAACTGCCGCTCCACGGCAGCTGGCCGCCGGTGGAATTCGCGAACAGCACTTCGTCCGGATATTCGTCGAGCACGTTGTCGCCGCCGACCGTGAACTTCCACTTGTCCAGCGTGTACGAGAACGCGAGGTCGAGCGTCCACGCCGCGTCGAAGGTCTGGTCCTGCGCCGCGTTGCCGGCCAGCACGCTGAACTCGCCGTAGCGCGTGCCGGTGGCGGTGGCTTCGAAGGCGCCGGCGGTCCAGGTGCCGCCGAGCAGGACCTTGTCGCGCGGTGCGCCCACCTCGAACCGCGCACGCTCGATGCGGTCCACCCGGCTCGCGGTCGGGTCGATCGCCAGCAGGCGCGCCGGATCGGGTGCGACGCGGTCCACTTCCGTCTTGTTGTAGTTGTAGCCGACGGTCAGGTCGAGCGCGCTGGCAGGCAGCTCCCAGCCATAGGTGCCGATCACGTCGATGCCGCGCGTCGTGGTGTCGATGGCATTGGTGAAGTAGCGGCCGCCGCCCACCGCGAATCCGGCGGCATTGAGGAAGTTGCGGATCGCGGGATTGGTGCCGGTGCCGAGATTCGACGACAGCGTGATGCGGTCCTCGACTTCGATCTGGTAGGCATCGATGGTGACGTACAGCCGGTCGACGGGCTGCAGTACGAGACCCAGGCTGAAGTTCGTCGATTCCTCGGGCTGCAGCGGTTCGGCGCCCAGCGCGATCGCCGCCGCGTTGTTGACGCGGAAGGTCACGATGTCGAACGGCACGCCGCTGATGAAGTTGGTGGCGGTCGACTGGAAGTACTGCTGCTGCAGCGACGGGGCGCGGAAGCCGGTGGAGGCGGTGGCGCGCAGGGCGACCGCGTCGGTGAACGCATAACGGGCCGACACCTTGAAGTTGCTGGTGTCGCCGAAGTCGCTGAAGTCCTCGTAGCGGCCTGCCACGCCGACCGACAGCTTGTCGCTCAGCTCGGCCTCGAGACCGGTGTAGACCGACAGCGAATTGCGGTCGAAACGGCCGCCGTCACCGGGACGGAAGCCCGCGAAGACCTGGGCGCCCGGCACCGCGCCCGGCTGGCCCGGCGCGACCACGCCGCCATTGGCGTAGGACAACGGTTCGCCGGCGGACTGCGCGAACACATCGCCGCGCCATTCCGCACCGTAGGACCAGGTCACCGGATACGCGAGGCCCCATTCCAGCGCCTTGCTGAAATCCAGGTTCAGCACGTGCTGCTTGACCTCCAGCGCACCGGCGTAAAACTCGGTCGGCGATGTCGGCCCCAGGCTCCGGTTGAGCGTGTTGAGGATGTCGAACGTCATCTCGCTGTCGCCGTAGGTGTAGCTGAAGTCGATCGCGGTGCCGCCTGCGGTCTCGGCCTTCAGGCCGGCGCTGAAATGGTGGTCGGTGGTGACGTTGTTGATCTGCGGCAGGAAGCCGTCGGGATAGATCGACGGAATGTTGCGCGGGTCGCCGGCCGGGCGGAAGAAGCCGTTGGAGAGCGAGTCGCGCTTGGTGTAGATGCCGGTGCCGTAGAACTGCAGAGAGTCGTTGACCGGCAGTTCGGCATTGAATGTCACCGAGCCGTGGTCGACCTCGGGATCGCCCTGGCGCTGCACCACCTGGCCCAGCGGCGCGGTGGTCGGGCCCGGCGCGCCGATGTAGGGCCGTGCGCGGTTGGTCTGGTCCTGGTGCGCGCCCTGCGCGGACAGGTGCACGAAGCCGTCGGCGCCGAGTCCGAAGCCGGCATCTGCCAGCACCTGGTACTGCGCGCCGTCGCCGGCGCTGTACTGCCCGTAGCGCCCCGAGACGCCGCCGGTGCCGGCGCGGCCCTTGAGCACGATATTGATCACGCCGGCGATCGCATCCGAGCCGTACTGCGCCGACGCGCCGTCGCGCAGCACTTCGACACGTTCGATCGCCGAGATCGGAATGGTGTTGAGGTCGACCGGCGACGAGCTGCGGCCCTGCGAGCCGTTGACGTTGACCAGAGCGCCGGAGTGGTAGCGCTTGCCGTTGACCAGCACCAGCACGTGATCCGGCGACAGGCCGCGGATCTGCGCCGGTCGCACGGCGTCGGTGCCGTCGTTGATCGCCGGCCGCGGGAAGTTCAGCGACGGCAACGCGCGCGACAACGCCGTCGCCAGTTCCGGCGTGCCGGTGGCGGTCAGCGTTTCGGGCGTGAGGATGTCGATCGGCGATTGCGACTCGGCCACCGTGCGGTCGGAGACCCGGGTGCCGGTGACGATCAGGGTGTCCAGCGTGCGCGGCTGCTGGGTGGCCGGCGGGTCCTGCGCGAGGACCGGTGCGGCGGAGAACGACGCGAGTGAGACGAGCAGGGCGAGGTGCAGCGGGTGTCGGGTCATGCGGCATTCCTTGTGGGGTAGGAGAGCGATGCGATGCGAGCGACTGCCTTTCCGCTTTAACACGCGCTTAACAATTCGGTCAAAGGTTTCATCTGTATCGAGCGACGCGTGGCCGGAGCGCGGTATCGGCGCGGATTTCCGGGGTCCACATCGCCGGTGCCGGCTGCCGCGGGCCGCCTCCGGTAGAATTGGCGGCATGATCTCTTTCAAGAATTTCGCCCTGCGGCGCGGCGAACGGCTGCTGCTGTCCGAAATGGACCTGACCATGCACGCCGGCTGGCGCGTGGGCGTCGTCGGCCGCAACGGCACCGGCAAGTCCTCCCTGTTCGCGGCCGTGCGCGGCGAGGTCGAGGCCGACAAGGGCGATCTCGATCTGCCCAATCGCCTGCGCCTCGCCAGCATCGCCCAGGAAATGCCGTCGCTGCCGGACCCGGCCATCGACTTCGTGCTCGGCGGCGACGCCGCGGTGGCCGCCGTCCTCAAGGCCGAGGCCGATGCGCTGGCCGCCGAGGACTGGGAGGCCGTCGCCGACGTGCACCTGCGCATGGCCGAAGTCGGTGCCTACGATGCCGGCGCGCGCGCGGGCAAGCTGCTGCACGGTCTGGGCTTTCCGGCCGAGACCCACCAGCGCGCCGTCGCGACGTTCTCCGGCGGCTGGCGCGTGCGCCTGAATCTCGCGCGCGCGCTGATGACGCCCAGCGACATGCTGCTGCTCGACGAGCCCACCAACCATCTCGATCTCGACGCGGTGCTGTGGCTGGAGCAGTGGCTGCTGAAGTATCCGGGCACGCTGCTGCTGATCTCGCACGACCGCGAGTTCCTCGACAACGTCTGCACCCACACGCTGCACCTGCACGGCGGCAAGGCCAAGCTCTACACCGGCGACTACACCTCGTTCGAGCGCCAGCGCTCCGAGCAGCTGCGCCTACAGCAGATCACCCACGAGAAGTCGCAGGCCGAGAAGGCGCATCTGCAGAAGTTCATCGACCGCTTCAAGGCCAGCGCCGCGAAAGCCAAGCAGGCGCAGTCGCGGGTCAAGCGTCTGGCCAAGATGGCCGACACCGAGGCCGTGCGCGCCGAGCGCGAGGTGCAGATCGACTTCCCGACGCCGGTCAAGCTGCCGCACGCGCTGCTGCGTATCAATCATGGCCGTTGCGGCTATGCCGCCACGGTCCGGGATTCGGGAGTCGGGAGTCGGGATTCGGAAGGGCGCGGCGACGCTGCGGGTTCGAATCCCCAATCCCCAATCCCCAATTCCGAAATCGTCATTCTCGACAACGTCGGCTTCGGTCTCGAAGCCGGCGACCGCATCGGTCTGCTCGGGCCGAACGGCGCCGGCAAGTCGACGCTGGTCAAAACGCTGGTCGGCGAACTGCCGCTGCTGGCCGGCGAGCGCTACGCGCATCCGGATCTGCGCATCGGCTACTTCGCCCAGCACACGGTGGAATCGCTGGTCGCCGGCACGTCGCCGATCGATCATCTGCGCGAGATCTCGCCGAATGCGTCGATCCAGTCATTCCGCGATTTCCTCGGCAAGTGGAGCTTCCCCGGCGATCGCGCCTTCGAAAGCATCGACGGCTTCTCCGGCGGCGAACGCGCGCGTCTGGCGCTGGCGCTGATCGCGTGGCTGCAGCCGAACGTGCTGCTGCTCGACGAACCGACCAACCATCTCGATCTCGAAATGCGCGAAGCCCTGGCCGAAGCGCTCAGCGATTTCGCCGGTGCGATCGTGCTGGTCTCGCATGACCGCCATCTGATCGGCCTGGTCGGCGACACCTTCTGGCGCGTCTCCGACGGCGTGGTCATCCCGTTCGACGGCGACCTCGACGAATACGCCGCCTGGCTGCGCGCCCGCGGCAATTCCGGCGAACTGCGCACGCCGCCGCCGACCCAGGCGGTTGCGGCTGCTGCCACGCCCGAACCCGCGAAACCGAAAGCCAAGGCCAACCCGCACAAGCTGCAGAAGGCGGAAGCGCGGGTGGCGGAGCTGGAGCAGGCGCTGTCGGAGATCGACGGCGCGCTGGCGGATCCGGACACCTACGCCGACGCGGGCAAGGCGAGCGATCTGGGCCAGCAACAGGCATCGCTGCGCGATGCGCTGGAGCAGGCCGAAGGCGAGTTGCTGAAGCTCTACGAAGCCGCCTGAGGCGTCGTTCCATGCGCGTGGTGGCAGCTATGCGGGTGGTCGCTGCATCGCCTGTTGCGTGATGAACTGACGCGTCGATCGTCGTCGCTGCAGCGTGCAACCGGCGTGCCGCGATTTGCGCCATCTGGCGTCGGCGGTTACTTTGCAGCGATGACAATCTCACGCCATTGCACAGTTCTCGCCGCCGCACTCGCGCTTGCCGCCTGCGGTGCCAACGATCCCGCCGCGCCCACGGGCCCGGCGCCGGCCAACCCCACCGCCGACGCGGCCGCTGCTGCCGCAGCTGCCGATGCCGCGCGCGAGCGCGTGCCGGCCGACGAGTTTCTCGCCGCGATCGCGCGCCATTGCGGTGAAGCCTTTGCCGGTCGCATCGTCGCCAACGAACCGGCGCCGGCCGCCGACGCCGCGCCCGATCCGTTCGAGGGCAAGGAACTGGTGATGCACGTGCGCGGTTGCAGCAACAAGGAAGAAGAGCTGCGCATTCCGTTCCATGTCGGCGACGACCATTCGCGCACCTGGATCCTGACCCGCACCGAGCACGGCCTGCGCCTCAAGCACGATCACCGCCTGCCCGACGGCAGCGACGATCCGGTGACCATGTACGGCGGCGACACCCAGAACGCCGGCACCGGTCAGCGCCAGGAATTCCCGGTCGACGCCGAGTCGATCGAGATGTTCGAGCGCGAAGGCCTGTCCGCGTCGGTCACCAACACCTGGGCGATGGAAATCGAGCCCGGCCAGCGTTTCGTCTACGAGCTGGCCCGTCCGGGCGGCCGCAAGTTCCAGGTCGAGTTCGACTTGACCAAGACCGTCGCCGCACCGCCGACCCCCTGGGGTTACTGATCCGGCCCAAGGCCCCGGACGCAGGTCCGGGGCCTTGTTGCATGGGCGACCGCAATGGTCGCCGGCGCGCGGCTCAATCGCGCAGGAAATACTCCACCGTCGTCACCACGCGCACCGTCTTGACGTGCGGGCTGCCGCGGTCGCGGTCGCCGATCGAGATCACGCCCTGGTTCGCGCTGCGGATGCCGCCGATGCGCGCGCCCGAATCCTGGGCGAACTGCTCGGCCGACACGCGCGCATTGGCCGTGGCTTCGGCGATCAGCTCGGGCTTGATGTCGTTGAGCCGGGTGAAGTCGAACTGCGGGCCGCCGTCTTCGCCGGTGTTGAGCATCACGCCCTGGGCGACGATCTCGCCGCTGCGGCGCAGGGCGGCGATCGCCTCGGTCACCTTGCCGGTGCGCAGGGTCACGGTATTGGAGTAGCGGTAGCGCTCCGGCGGCCGGCTGTCGCCATAGGAATAGGCCCAGCGGTCCTCGAGCCGCGGCGGCGAGACCACCACCTCGTCATCGCCGAAGCCGGCGCTGCCCAGGAACTGGCGGATCGTCGCGGTGTTGGTGTCGAGGCCTGCCTGGACGGCGGCCAGATCGTCGCCGCCGACGGTCTGCGACAGCGGCCAGACCACGAGGTCCGCCTCGACCACGCGCTCCGCCGAGCCCTTGACGGTCACGTAGCGGTCGGCGGTCCGCAGCTTGGCCATGCCCTGGGCGGCGAACCAGCCGGCGCCGATCAGGCCCAGCGCGATCAGCGCGGCGGCGGCGACGGTGCGGAAATTGGCGGGCTGGGACATGGCGGGATCCGTGGGGGAAGGCGGCCAGTCTAGGCCTGCAGACCTGAGGCAGAAGCGCCATGCGCGGGCCCCGGGCGACACGCCGGGCTTGCAAGTCAGGCCCGCGGCCCCAGAATGCCGGCTCCCTCGTCGTCGCCCGATCCTTCGCCATGCCGATCTACGCTTTCCAGTGCGCCGACTGCGGCCACAGTTACGACCGCCTGCAGAAGATGTCCGATCCGGATCCCGAAACCTGCCCGGCCTGCGGTGCGGCCGCGATCCGGCGCCAGGTGACCGCGCCCTCGTTCCGGCTGGCGGGCAGCGGCTGGTACGAGACCGACTTCAAGAAGGACGGCGACAAGAAGCGCAATCTGGTCGAGAGCGGCACCGGCGCCAAGCCCGCGGGCGGTGACGCCCCGGCAGCCCCCAAGGCCGACGCCGCGCCAAAGGCCGAATCCAAGCCTGCAGCGGCCCCGGCCGCGAAGCCCGCTTCGGCCGACTGAGCCCCGCGGCCGCCCGGCATTGCCGGGTGGTCTGCCCGCGCGCTGAGCGGGCGCGCCCGCGTCGCACCGCTGCGACGCGCGGCCCGTGCCGCGACCGGCGGCACGCCCTAGACTATGCGGTTCCGCCCTGACGGGCGGCCTGTATTCCCGTGTCCGGAGTTTGTATGCGTACCCATTTCTGTGGCCTCGTCGACGAGGCGCTGATCGGCCAGACGGTCACCCTGTGCGGCTGGGCCGATGTCGCCCGCGATCTCGGCGGCGTCTGCTTCATCGATCTGCGCGATCACGAGGGCATCGTCCAGGTGGTCGCCGAGGCCTCGGATGCCGACGGCAACGCCGAAGTGGTCGCCGCGGCCGAGAAGGTCGGCTACGAGGACGCGCTGCGGATCACCGGCACCGTGCGCCGCCGCCATGCCGTCAACGCCAAGATCCGCACCGGTCAGGTGGAAGTGGTCGCCGAGACGATCGAGGTGCTGAACAAGGCGGAGCCGCTGCCGTTCCACCATCACGAGAACCCGGGCGAGGAGACGCGGCTCAAGTACCGCTACCTCGACCTGCGCCATCCCGAGATGCAGCGCCGCATGCGCACGCGGACCCAGCTGGTCAGCGCCCTGCGCCACTGGCTGGATGCCCGCGGCTTCCAGGACATCGAAACGCCGATCCTCACCAAGGCGACGCCGGAAGGCGCGCGCGACTTCCTGGTGCCGGCGCGCATGCATCCGGGCGAGTTCTACGCCCTGCCGCAGTCCCCGCAGCTGTTCAAGCAGATCCTGATGATGGCCGGCTTCGACCGCTACTACCAGGTCGCGCGCTGCTTCCGTGACGAGGCGCTGCGCGCCGATCGCCAGCTGGAATTCACCCAGCTCGACATGGAGTTCGCGTGGGTGTCGGAGCGCGACGTGCAGGACACGGTCGAGGCGATGATCCGCGATGTGTTCCTCGACGTCGCCAAGGTCGAACTGGCCGCTGAGTTCCCGCGCATGACCTACGCCGAAGCGATGCGTCGCTACGGTTCGGACAAGCCGGATCTGCGCATCGCGCTGGAGCTGGTCGACGTTGCCGATCTGGTCAAGGACAGCCAGTTCGCGGTGTTCACCGGTCCGGCGAACGACGCCGGCGGCCGCGTCTGCGCGCTGCGCATTCCGGGCGGCGCGACGCTGAGCCGCAAGCAGATCGACGAGTACGCCGCGCACGCCGCGAAGTACGGTGCGAAGGGCCTGGCCTACATCAAGATTTCGGAGACAGGCGAGGTCAGCTCGCCGATCCAGAAGTTCTTCGACGAGGCCGCGTTCGCTGCGCTCGTGTCGCACGTCGGCGCCGGCAATGGCGACCTCGTGTTCTTCGGCGCCGGCAAGTATTCGACCGTCAGCGACTTCATGGGCGCGGTGCGCCTGAAGGCCGGCAAGGACTTCGGCCTGGTCGCAGACGGCTGGGCGCCGCTGTGGGTCACCGATTTCCCGATGTTCGAATGGGACGACGAGGCGCAGCGTTACGTCGCCCTGCATCACCCCTTCACCGCGCCGTCGGTCGACGACGAGGCCGACCTGCGCGCGAACGCCGCGACGGCCGTGTCGCGCGGTTACGACATGGTGCTCAACGGCAACGAGATCGGCGGCGGTTCGATCCGTATCCACCGCTCGTCGATGCAGTCGGCGGTGTTCGAACTGCTCGGCATCGGCGCGGAAGAAGCACAGGCGAAGTTCGGCTTCCTGCTGGATGCGCTGAAGTACGGCGCGCCGCCGCATGGCGGCATCGCATTCGGCATCGACCGCATCGCCGCGCTGATGGCTGGCACGGAATCCATCCGCGACGTCATCGCGTTCCCGAAGACGACCGGCGCGCAATGCCTGATGACCGACGCGCCGTCGCCGATTGCCGATGTGCAGCTGGCCGAAGTGCACATCCAGGTGCGTCCGAAGGTGGCCTCACCTGCTGCCCAGTGAGCCCGCCGCGATTCCGCTGAGCGGAATCGTGGACCCCGGTGCAGCCCTCCAGATCCCCCACGGCTTTCGCCGCGCCCCCCTTGACGCAAGGGGGGCTCCACGCCGGAGCGTTTTCATATGACCGGACAATCCGCTGACGTTGCGTCCAACGTCGCGTCGACGCTGCGCCGCGGCACCGTCGACGATGCGCAGACGCTGTCGACACTGGCTGCGCGCACCTTCACTGAAACATTTGGCCATCTGTATCCGCCCGACGATCTCGCGGCGTTTCTCGCGGATGCCTACGCGGTGGAGAAGCAGCGCACGATCCTCGCGCATCCGGACTACGCGGTCTGGCTGCTGGAGCGCGACGGCGTCGCGGTCGGGCATGCCGCCGCCGGACCGTGCGGCCTGCCGCATGCCGATGTCGCGCGCGGCGATGGCGAGATCAAGCGTCTGTATCTACTGCAGGGCCACCAGGGCGGCGGCACCGGGACGCGGATGATGGACGCGATCATGGCGTGGTTGCTGCGGGACGGCCCGCGCACGCTGTGGGTCGGCGCGTGGTCGGAGAACCTCGGCGCGCAGCGCTTCTACGCGCGGCACGGCTTCGAGCGGGTCGGCGACTACATCTTCCCGGTGGGCTCGATCAACGATCTGGAATTCATTCTGCGGCGGCCCGCGGACGCCTGAGTCGACGGCCGGGCACTGCTTCGAAGCGTTGTCGCGGAAGCCGTCATCCCCGGGCAGGCGGGAGGCGGTCGACAACAGCCCGGAGGGCTGGTCATCCATGGACGTCACGCCGGTCTCGTGATGCGATGCGCGTCCGGGTCAACAGCTGATGCAGACACTCGCACCGTTTCGTGCGAGGCATCGACGCGACACGTGTCGTGCATCCCGCCTGGGCCGAACAACGGCAGTCCCCGGATCCATCCGCGCTTGCGCAACGCCGGCAGGGCAGGGACACGGCGTGCCCCTGCCTGCGTCACCTTCAGTCGGCCAGCGACAGCGTCACGTCGATGTTGCCGCGGGTCGCGTTCGAGTACGGGCACACGATGTGCGCGGCGTCGACCAGGGTCTGCAGCTGCGCGCGATCCACGCCCGGCGCCGACACGGTGAGGTCGGCCTGGATGCCGAAGCCGGTCGGAATCTTGCCGATGCCCACCTTGCCGGTGACCGTGGTCTCGGCCGGCAACGCGACCTTGTGCTGGCCGGCGACGAACTTCAGCGCGCCGAGGAAGCAGGCCGAATAGCCGGCAGCGAACAGCTGCTCGGGATTCGTGCCCGGGCCGCCGGCGCCGCCGAGTTCGCGCGGAGTCGACAGGGTGACGTCGAGCACGTTGTCGGACGAGGTGGTGCGGCCTTCGCGGCCGCCGGTCGCGCTGGCGGTGGCGGTGTAGAGCACGGTTTCGATGGACATCGGGAATCTCCGGTGGTGCCGGCGGCGGAATACCGTTCGGCGAGGTGTCCATCTTGCCCCGCGTCTGGCGACGATTGGTGATACAAAGTCCATGAAACTTGTCCTGGAGTCCTGTCATGGTCGATCGTCTCGCCGCCTTGCTCGACCGCTTCCCGGTGGCCGCGCGCGTCGACCCGCCCGGCGACGGGGTGCCGGGCGCCGCGCTGTGGCTGGTGCGCGACGGCGGTATCGCGCTTTCGGGCGTCGGGGCCTGGACCGGCCCGGGCCTGCTGCTGCGGCCGGCAGAGGACGGAGGCGATGCGGTCGTGCCCGCGCCCGGCGCTGCGTGGACACGTGTGCGCCTGCTGTTCGAAGGCGGCGCCCACAGTCCGCTGGCGACGGCATTGCCGCCCGCCCTGTGGATCGCGCCCGATGCGCTGCCGGGATCGCAGGGCCTGCTGGCGTTGTTGTTCGAGGAGGCCTTCGATGCGCGCTGCGGGCGCACCGCCCTGATCGAACGTCTGGTCGAGGCGCTGCTGGTGCAGGTGCTGCGCCAGCAGATGGAGGCCGGCGCGCTGGTCGGTGGTCTGCTGGCCGGGATGGCGCATCCGCGGCTGCGGCGCGCACTGGTCGCGATGCACGAGGCCCCGGCGCAGGCGTGGTCGCTGGAAACGCTGGCGGACGCCGCCGGCATGTCGCGCAGCGCGTTCGCCGATGCCTTCCGCGAAGCCGTCGGGCAGACGCCGGGCCAGTACCTGCAGGCCTGGCGGATCGGTCTCGCGCAACGCGCGCTGCGCCGAGGTCGGCCGCTGAAGCTGATCGCCGACGAGGTCGGCTACGGCAGCGAAGCGGCACTGTCGCGCGCATTCAAGGCGCACAGCGGCGTCTCGCCGCGCGCGTGGCGGCAGGCACGCGCCCACGACGACATCGCGGCATGAGCGCCGGGCCGGACCGCGTACTGCTGTTGCACGGCATCTGGATGGTCGGGCTGACCATGCGCCGCTTCGCGCGCAGGCTGGCCGACGCCGGCTTCGCCCCGGAGATCATCGGTTACCCGAGCATCGCCGGCGGCCCGGACGCCGCGGTCGAGCGCCTCACCACGGCGCTCGCGGCCGGGCCGGCGCACATCGTCGGCCACAGCCTCGGCGGCCTCTCGGCCCTGCAGGCGGCGCGACGGACGCCCGCATTGCCGGTGGGCCGGATCGTCTGCCTGGGTTCGCCGGTCTGCGGCAGTGGCGCGGCGCGGGCACTGGCGCGGGTGCCGCTGTCGCATCTGTACTTCGGCCGAAGCGCGGAGATCCTGCACGCGGGCTGCGTCACCTGGCCGGCGGACGTGGAGGTGGGCATGGTGGCCGGCTGCGTGCCGCGCGGCCTGGGTGCGTTGCTGGCGCGCTTCGACGGCCCGCACGACGGCACGGTGTCGGTCGCCGAAACCCGCGGGCCGGGCCTGGCCGATCACGTGGTCGTGCAGGCCAGTCACAGCGGCCTGCTGCTGTCGGACGAGGCGGTGCGGCAGACGGTCGCGTTCCTGCGCGCGGGCCGCTTCGACCATGCCGCCGATGCGCGCGGTGCGGACCGGTCGTTCGGGTAAAATCGACGCTTTCCAGCGCCTGCAGACTGAGCACACATGGGACGAGGACCTTCGATCGAAGCCCGCAAGAACGCGACCGACGCCAAGCGCGGCAAGATCTTCACCAAGATCATCCGCGAGATCGGCGTCGCGGCGCGGGCCGGCGGCGGCGACCCGGCGAACAATCCGCGCCTGCGCGCGGCGATCGACAAGGGCATGGCGTCGAACATGTCCAAGGACGTGGTCGAGCGCGCCATCAAGAAGGCGACCGGTGAGCTGGAAGGCGTGGAATACGAGGAGATCCGCTACGAGGGCTACGCCCCGGGCGGCGTCGCCGTGATCGTCGACACGCTGACCGACAACCGCGTGCGCACCGTGGCCGAAGTCCGCCATGCGTTCGGCAAGTGCGGCGGCAACATGGGCACTGAAGGCTCGGTCGCCTTCATGTTCAAGCGTCTGGGCGTGCTGAGCTTCGAGGGCCTCGGCGAGGACGCGGTCACCGATGCGGCGATCGAAGCCGGCGCCGATGACGTGGTGGTCTACGCCGAGGACGGCGCGATCGACGTCATCACCAGCGCCGACGCGTTCGAGACGGTCAAGGCCGCGATGGCCGATGCCGGCCTGGTGCCGGGCCATGCCGAGATCACGTTCCGCGCCGACAACGACATCGCCGTGTCCGGCGAAACGGCCGAGCAGGTGCGCAAGATGCTGGACCTGCTCGAAGACCTCGACGACGTGCAGAACGTCTACGCCAACGCCGCGTTCGACGACTGATTCCGCACGTGACCCGCATCCTCGGCATCGACCCCGGTTCGCAGCGCACCGGGGTCGGCATCATCGACGTCGATGCGGGCGGCAAGGTGTCCCACGTGTTCCATGCGCCGCTGGTGCTGGTGACCGCCGGCGAGTTCCCGGCGCGCCTGCGCCGCCTGCTCGACGGCCTGACCGCGCTGATCATCGAACACCGGCCCGACGAGGTCGCGATCGAAAAGGTATTCATGGCGCGCAACCCCGACTCGGCGCTCAAGCTGGGCCAGGCCCGCGGTGCGGCGATCGGCGCGGTGGTGCTGCGCGATCTGCCGGTCAGCGAATACGCGGCCAGCGAGATCAAGCTGGCGGTGGTGGGGCGGGGCGGTGCGGACAAGGTCCAGGTCCAGCACATGGTCGGGCTGATGCTCGGCCTGAGCGGCAAGCTGCAGGCCGACGCCGCCGACGCGCTGGCCGTGGCGATCACGCATGCGCATGTCAGCGCGACCGCGAAGCGGCTCGGCGTCGACGTGAAGCAGGCCTGGGGGCGGAAGGGATGAACGTTGACCGTCATTCCCGCGCAGGCGGGAGGCGCTCGACAACAGCCCGAAGGGCTGGTCATCCATGGACGTGGCTGTCGTCCGAAAATCGTGCGCAGGCGGTAAAGCGCTTTGTAATGCCCCTGGATTCCCGCCTGCGCGGGAATGACGGACTACACGCGATGTGCCCCCGCGCCGTTCCCCACACTGGAGACCTCATCCCATGATCGGAAGACTGCGCGGCACACTGGCCCACAAGGCGCCGCCCTGGCTGGTGATCGACGTCAACGGCGTCGGTTACGAACTCGAGGCGCCGATGAGCACCTTCTACGACCTGCCCGAACTCGGCCGTGAGATCGCGCTGTTCACGCACTACGCGCAGAAGGAGGACAGCGTGTCGTTGTACGGCTTCCTGCACGAGTCCGAGCGGCGGCTGTTCCGCGACGTGCAGAAGGTCACCGGCATCGGCGCGAAGATCGCGCTGGCCGTGCTGTCGGGCGTCAGCGTCGATGCCTTCGCGCGGCTGGTGCAGACTGCGGACGTGACGGCGCTGACCAAGATTCCCGGCATCGGCAAGAAGACCGCCGAACGCATGGTGGTCGAACTGCGCGACCGTGCGGCCGATCTGGCCGGCGCCGGCGGCGCGATCCACGGCGGCGCGGTCCCCAACGATCCGCTGTCGGAGGCCACCGTGGCCCTGCAGCAACTGGGCTACAAACCGGCCGACGCACAGAAGATGGCCAAGGCCGCGTCAGGTGAAGGCGACACCGCGGAAACCATCATCCGAAAAGCGCTACAGTCCGCGCTTCGCTGACCACCCCCCACGCGGCGGCAGGGTTCCTTCGCCATGGCACACCCCAGCAGCGCGCCCCAGGCGGGCGCGCGTCCGTCGCCCTCCGGACACGGTCAGATCGGTCTGGCCGGCTTGATCGCCGGCGCGATCGGCGTCGTCTTCGGCGACATCGGCACCAGCCCCCTGTACACCCTGCGTGAGGCGTTCTCCGGCCACTACGGCCTGATCGCCGACCACGACACCGTGCTCGGCGTGCTGTCGATGATCTTCTGGTCGCTGATGCTGGTGGTGACGGTCAAGTACGTGACCATCATCCTGCGCGCCGACAACGACGGCGAAGGCGGGATCATGGCGCTGATGGCGCTGGCCCAGCGCAGCCTCGCCAAAGGGGGCCGCTCGGCCTATCTGGTCGGCATCCTGGGCGTGTTCGGCGCATCGCTGTTCTTCAGCGATGGCGTGATCACGCCGGCGATTTCGGTGCTGTCGGCGGTCGAAGGCCTGGAGGTTGTCGCGCCTTCGCTGCATTCCTGGATCATCCCGATCACGGTGCTGGTGCTGGCGGTGCTGTTCGCCACCCAGCGCTTCGGCACCGCCAAGGTGGGGCGCGTGTTCGGCCCGATCACCATGCTGTGGTTCGCCGCGCTGGCCGTGCTCGGCGTGCTCAACATCCTGCACGAACCGGAAGTGCTGCAGGCGATCAACCCGTTATGGGCGGCGCGCTTCTTCATCGACCACAGCTGGGGCGGGGTGTTCATCCTCGGCGCGGTGGTGCTGGCGGTGACCGGCGGCGAGGCGATCTACACCGACATGGGCCATTTCGGCGCCAAGCCCATCCGCTACGCCTGGTATTTCTTCGTGCTGCCGTCGCTGATGCTCAACTATCTGGGGCAGGGCGCGCTGGTGCTCGAGGACCCGGCCGCGATCCAGAACCCGTTCTACATCGGCGTGCCGCAGTGGGCGCGCTGGCCGATGATCGTGCTGGCCACCTGCGCGACCGTCATCGCCTCGCAGGCGGTGATCACCGGCGGCTTCTCGGTGGCGCGCCAGGCGATGCAGCTGGGTTACATCCCGCGCATGCGGGTGCGGCACACGTCCAGCGACACCATCGGCCAGATCTACATCCCGGCGATCAACTGGACGATGGCGGTCGTCGTCCTCGCCCTGGTGCTGACGTTCCAGACGTCCTCGGCGCTGGCCGCGGCCTACGGCATCTCGGTGTCGCTGACGATGCTGATCGACACCCTGCTGCTGATCATCGTCGCGCGCGCGCTGTGGCCCAAGGCGCGCTACTGGATCCTGGCCTGCTGCGCGGTGTTCGTGCTGATCGACATCGCGTTCGTGGTCGCCAACATGGCCAAGGTGTTCATGGGCGCCTGGTTCCCGCTGGTGCTGGGCCTGACGCTGTTCACCCTGCTGCGCACGTGGCGGCGCGGCCGCCAGCTGCTGCACGAGGAAGTCCAGCAGCACGGTATCCGCACCGAGACCTTCATCCCCGGCCTGATGCTGGCGCCGCCGGTGCGCGTGCCCGGCACCGCGGTGTTCCTGACCAGCGACCGCGGCGTGGTGCCGCATGCGCTGATGCACAACCTCAAGCACAACAAGGTGCTGCACGAGCGCAACGTGTTCCTGACGGTCGAGACGCTGACCGTGCCCTACGCCCAGCGCCGGCTGAAGATCGACCGGATCGGCGACGGATTCTTCCGGGCGGTGGTCCGCTTCGGTTTCATGGAAACACCGGACGTGCCGCTGGCGCTGATGGGCAGCGGCGACATCGAGGGCGCGTTCTGCATCGATCCCATGGACACGACCTATTTCACCAGTCGCGAGACGGTGATCGCCGCGGCGCGACCCGGCATGGCGCTGTGGCGTGAGCGGCTGTTCGCGCTTCTGCACCGCAATGCCGCGCCGGCGTCGGGCTTCTTCCGGATTCCCGGCAACCGGCTGGTGGAGCTGGGCACGCACGTCGAGATCTGACCCGCGAAGCCGCGCGCTCGCGCGGCGAGTGCACCGGTGATGCACGGCGCGCGACCGCGCCCGCACCGGGTGCGAGACTCAAGTCCGCGCGACAGCGGTCGCTAACACCCTTCGATGCCCTCGAAGGTGCAGTGCCGCATGTCCCTGCTTCTCCCGATCGACCCGAGTTCGCCCCTGCCGCAGCGCGTGTTGCTGGTGGAGAACTCGCGCGCCTATGTGCGGGCGCTGGCCGGGGCGATCGAGCAGCAGCTGGAACTGCCGGTCATCGTCGCTTCCACGCTGGCCGAGGCGCGCACGCTGCTCGACCGTCACGACGACTGGTTCCTCGCCATCACCGGTCTGGTGCTGGCCGACGGCGACCGCGACACCGTGGTCGACTGCTTCCTGGAGCGCGGGCTGTCGACCGTCGTGGTCACCGGCGTCTACGACGAGGACCTGCGCGCGCGGATGATGCGCCGCCGGGTCATCGACTTCGTGCTCAAGAGCACGCCCGGCAGCCTCGATTACATCGTCTGGCTGGTGAAGCGGCTGGAGCGCAACCGGCGCATCTCGGCGCTGGTCGTCGACGATTCGCCGTCGGCGCGGCAGCACACGGCCGGTCTGCTCGAGACCTTCGGCTATCGCGTGGTCCAGGCCGCCGACGGCGATGCGGCGCTGCACGCGCTGGAGCGCGATCCGACGATCCGCCTGGCGATGGTCGACCAGGAGATGCCCGGCATGCTGGGCGTCGAACTCACCCGGCGCATCCGCGGATTGCGGGCACGCGACCGCGTCGCGGTGATCGGCGTCTCCGGTCGCGACGATGCCGATCTGGTGGCGCGCTTCCTCAAGAGCGGTGCCAACGATTTCCTGCGCAAGCCCTATTCGCGCGAGGAATTCTTCTGCCGCGTCTCGCAGAACGTGGACCAGCTGGAGCTGATCGGCAGCCTGCAGGATCTCGCCACCCGCGATTTCCTGACCGGCCTGCCCAACCGGCGTCATTTTCTGGAACAGGCCGAACGTCTGGTGCCGCAGATGCGCGCCGCCGGCCGTCCGCTGGCGATGGCGATCCTCGACATCGATCACTTCAAGCGGATCAACGACGGCTGGGGCCACGAGGCCGGCGACCATGCGCTGCGTGCCGTGGCCGCGACGCTGTCCAGCCACGCCCGCGAGGGCGACCATGTCGCGCGTTTCGGGGGCGAGGAGTTCTGCCTGCTCACGCCGGATCTCGACGGCGCCGCGCTGGCGGACTATTTCGACCGGCTGCGCCAGCGAATCGAGGATCTGACCGTGTATTCGCCCGGTGGCGAACTGCGCATGACGGTGAGCATCGGCGTGCGCACGGCAGCCGCCAACGACGATCTGCATTGCCTGCTGGCCGAGGCCGACCGGCGGCTGTACCTGGCCAAGGCCGGCGGTCGCAACCGGGTGATCGCGACCGGCTGAGCCGGTGTGACGTGCCGTCCGCATCGGCGCGGCGCGTGACGTCCGGCGGGCGACCCGTTCAGGCATGTGGGATGGGTTTCGCGCATCGCGACCCCATCTCACGCGCATGGCCAATTCCCCCCAGCAGATTCCGTTCTCCGTCCTCGACCTCGCCCCCGTGACCGAGGGCAGCACGCCGGCCGAGTCCTTCGCCCGTTCCCTCGATCTCGCCCGACACGCCGAAGCGCTGGGCTATGCCCGCTACTGGCTGGCCGAGCACCACAACATGCCCGGTATCGCCAGTGCGGCGACGGCCGTACTGATCGGGCATATCGCCGGCGGCACCTCGACCATCCGCGTCGGTTCGGGCGGGGTGATGCTGCCCAACCACGCGCCGCTGCAGGTGGCCGAGCAGTTCGGGACGCTGGCGTCGCTGTATCCGGGGCGTATCGATCTCGGCCTGGGTCGCGCGCCCGGTACCGACCAGCCCACGACGAAGGCGCTGCGCCGCTATTACGCCGGCGCGGATGCGTTCCCGTCCGATGTGATGGAGCTGCTGCGCTACTTCGAGCCGGCCCAGCCGGGCCAGCCGGTGCAGGCCGTGCCTGGCGCGGGACTGGATGTGCCGGTGTGGATTCTCGGCTCCAGCCTGTTCGGCGCCGGCCTCGCGGCGACGCTCGGCCTGCCGTACGCATTCGCCTCGCACTTCGCGCCGGCGGCAATGTCGGAAGCGCTGGCGCTGTACCACCGTGATTTCCGTCCGTCGAAGCACCTGCGTCAGCCGCATGCGATGCTCGCCCTCAACGTGGCCGCGGCCGATACGCGCGCCGAGGCGCAGCGCCTGTTCACCACCCAGCAGCAGAGCTTCGTGCGCCTGCGGCGCGGTGCGCCGGGCCTGATTCCGCCGCCGGTGGACGACATCGAGGCGTTCTGGACGCCGGCCGAGAAGGCGATGGTCGAACAGTCCCTGGCGTGCTCGGTGGTGGGTGACGCGACGGATGTCCGCGACGGCATCGCCGAGTTCGTCGCGCGCCATCGCCCGGACGAGCTGATGCTGACCGCCAACATCTTCGACCACGACGCGCGCAAGCACAGCTTCACGCTGGCCGCGGAGGCGATGCGCGGCTGAGGCCGGTGGGTCGTAGGAGCGCCCCTGGGCGCGATGCCGTTCAACGCACAGGCATCGCGTCCACGGCGCTTCCACAGATCATCGCCAGCCCGCGGCATGCGATCATGCGCGCATGACCGCAGACCGCATCATCGCCGCCGACGCCACCCGCGAAGACGACGCCATCGAGGCGAGCATCCGGCCGCAGCGGCTGGACGATTACCTCGGCCAGCAGCCGGTCCGCGAGCAGATGTCGATCTTCATCGAGGCCGCCAAGCAGCGGCGCGAGGCGCTCGATCACGTGCTGATCTTCGGGCCGCCGGGCCTGGGCAAGACCACGCTGAGCCACGTGATCGCCAACGAACTCGGCGTCGCGCTGCGCGTGACCTCGGGGCCGGTGATCGAGAAGGCCGGTGATCTCGCCGCGCTGCTGACGAACCTGCAGCCGCACGATGTGCTCTTCATCGACGAGATCCACCGTCTGTCGCCGGTGGTCGAGGAAGTGCTGTATCCGGCGATGGAGGATTTCCAGCTCGACATCATGATCGGCGAGGGCCCCGCGGCACGTTCGATCAAGATCGACCTTCCGCCCTTCACCCTGATCGGCGCGACCACGCGCGCGGGTCTGCTGACCGCGCCGCTGCGCGACCGATTCGGCATCGTGCAGCGGCTGGAGTTCTACAGCGCCGAAGAGCTGACCCGGATCGTGCGCCGCTCGGCAAAGATCCTCGGCCTGTCCTGCGAGCCCGATGGCGCCTCCGAGATCGCGAAGCGCGCCCGCGGCACGCCACGTATCGCCAATCGCCTGCTGCGCCGCGTGCGCGATTACGCCCAGGTGCGCGCCGGTGGCCGCATCGACCGCGACGTGGCCAACGCCGCGATGCAGATGCTCAAGGTCGATCCGGAAGGCTTCGACGAACTCGATCGCCGCCTGCTGCATCTGATCATCGAGAACTTCGACGGCGGCCCGGTCGGCGTCGAGTCGATGGCGGCGGCGCTCAGCGAAGAGCGCGGCACGCTGGAAGACGTCATCGAGCCCTATCTGATCCAGCAGGGCTATCTTGTGCGCACCGCGCGTGGCCGCATGGCGACCACGAAGGCCTGGCGCCACCTCGGTCTGGAGCCGCGGCGAACGCCGGATGCCGCCGTGCCCGGCGATCTGTTCTGATCTCGAGTCGCCGCGACCGGTCCGGCCGGTCCCCTGTCCTGCACACTGGAGTCCCCGTTGAGCGACCTGAAGTCCCGTCAGTCCGAAGCACCCGGGCTATTCAGTTGGCCGACACGCGTGTATTGGGAAGATACCGACGCCGGTGGCGTCGTCTACCACGCGCAGTACGTGGCGTTCATGGAGCGCGCGCGGAGCGAGTGGTTACGTGCCCACGGCCACGGCCAGGCTTCCTTGCGCGACCTCCATGGCACGGTGTTCGCGGTCCGTGCGATGCAGATCGATTTCCGTTCGCCCGCCCGGCTGGACGACGCGCTGGAAGTCAGCGTGGCGTTGCGCGATTGCCGGCGTGCGAGTGCGGTGTTCGTGCAGGAGGTCCGCCGTGAGGGCGTGCTGCTGGTCGACGCCGAAGTACGTGTTGCGGCATTGTCGGCGTCCGATTTCCGGCCGCAGGCGATTCCCGACGCGCTGTATGCCCAACTCAAGTCACTCGAAACATCAGTGGAGTAGTCCTGGATGAGCCCAATGCCCGTGCTGTTGCAGTCCGCCGCCCAGGTGCAGGCCCTGCCTGAAGACGCCGCTGTCGGCGCTACCGATCTCGCCGCGTCCGGCGCGGCTGCGGCGGCCTCTGCGCCGCTGCCGACCGATCTGAGCATCATGGAGCTGATCCTGCATGCCTCGATCCCGGTGCAGCTGGTGATGCTGCTGCTGCTGTTCGCGTCGATCTCGTCGTGGGTGATCATCTTCCGCAAGAAGCGCGTGCTCGATCGCGCCGAGAAGGAAGCCGACCGGTTCGAAGAGCGCTTCTGGTCCGGCGCCGAGATCAGCAAGCTCTACGGCTCCGCCACCGAGCGCGGTCGCGAGGTCGAAGGCCTGGAAGCGATCTTCGAGGCCGGCTACCGCGAGTATTCGCGCCAGCGCCAGCGCCGCGGCGTCGATGCGCGCACGCATCTCGAAGGTGCGCAGCGCGGCATGCGCGTGGCCGGTGCCCGTGAACTCGACGGCCTGGAGCGCAATCTCGAATACCTCGCCAACGTCGGTTCGATCGCACCTTACGTCGGTCTGCTCGGCACCGTGTGGGGCATCATGATCTCGTTCCACGGCTTGGCCAGCGTCAAGGAGGCGACCATCGCCACCGTCGCGCCCGGCATCTCCGAAGCGTTGATCGCGACCGCGATGGGTCTGTTCGCCGCGATTCCCGCGGTGTGGGCCTACAACCGCTTCGCGACCAAGGTCGAGCGTGTCGCCTCGCGCTTCGAGGCGTTTTCCGACGAGTTCTCCTCGATCCTCGAGCGGCAGACCAACGCCGACTGACCCTGCGCGCCCGTCACGGGCGCCGCACCGTCCCCCTCACCGGATCCCGCCATGTCCTCGATGTCCCTACGCCGCGGCAAGCGGCGCAAGCTGAAGAACGAGATCAACGTCGTGCCGTACATCGACGTGATGCTGGTGCTGCTGATCATCTTCATGGTCACCACGCCGCTGATGAATCTCGGTACCGACATCAACCTCCCCGATTCACGGGCGATGTCGCTGGGCTCGCCGCAGGACCCTGTGGTGGTCAGCGTCTATCCCGACGGCGCACTGGCGCTGATGGTCGAACAGCAGAACACCTCGGTCACGCGCGAGGATCTGGTGGCCCGGCTGCGCGGTATCCACACGCAGAACCCGGACGCGACGATCCTCGTCAGCGGCGACGGCGCGGCCAGCTACCAGCGGATCATGAATGCCATCGACCTCATCAACGAGGCTGGCATCACCAAGGTCAGCCTGATCAGCCGCCCCGCGGAGGGCGCGAACTGAATGCGTGAGTCGCGCGCCGACAACACGATCGCGATCGGGCTGTCGATCCTGGTCCATGTGCTGCTGTTCGGACTGATCTTCCTCGGCGCCCTGTGGAGCGCATCGTCGCGTCCGGAATCGGCGATGGGTTCACCGGTCTCGGCCGACATCATCGATCCCAACGCGCTGAGTGCCGCCGACCGGCGCGCGCTGGCCAGCCGGCCCGAACCGCTGCCCGATCCCGTGCCGGAACCGGTCCCGGAGCCCGTGCCCGAGCCGCTACCCGAACCGGTCGAGGAGCCGGTCGCCGCGCCGCCGCAGCCCTTGCCCGAACCGCGTCCCGAAGACGCCGTCGAGCAGCGCCAGCCCGAACTGCAGGAAATCGTGCCCAAGCCCGATACCGTCTCGCAGGACGCCGTGCGCCGCGACGCGATCGCCGCCGAGGCGCGCGAGAAGGAACAGGAAGAGAAACGTCGCCAGGCCCAGGTCGAACTGGCCGAACGCGAGAAGCAGGCCGAGGCCGAAGAGAAGCGGCGGCTCGCGCGCCAGGAGCTCGAGCAGATCCGCGCCGAGCGCGAGCGCAACGAGCGGCAGGCCCGGCAGGCCGAGGAGCGTCTGAAGCAGATCGCCGACCGGGAAGCCCGACAGGCATCCGAACGTGCTGCGGCCTCGGCCGCCAGCCCGCCGCCGGGTCGCCCGGATGGCGACAGTGGCCTCGCAGCGAAGTACGCCGCGGCGTTGCAGGAGGCGATCCGCCGCAACTGGACCCGTCCGGACAACGTGCCGCTGGGCCAGCGCTGCCGCATCTACATCACGCAGTTGCCCGGCGGCGAAGTGATCAACGTCGAGTTCGATGCCTCGTGCCCGTACGACGCCCAGGGCCGACGCTCGGTCGAGGCGGCGGTGCGGCGCGCGGAGCCACTGCCGTTCGCCGGCTTCGAGCCGGTGTTCAACCGCCGGCTCAACCTCAACTTCACGGCCCAGGATTGATGCGGCTGCCGGCCGCGAGGCAGGCGGCAGCTGTCTGGCTCTGTGGCGTGTGCCTGGTTGGCTTGGCACTGGCTGGCGTCAAGCCGGCGCAGGCCGACGACGATCTGCAAGCGCGCTATGGCGCCGCCCTGCGCGATGCGATCCACGCCGCGTGGTTGCTGCCCGATGGAATCGCGCCGGGCGCGCGCTGCCGGCTGTCGATCCAGCAGCTGCCGGGCGGCGACGTGGTCGCGGTGGATGCATTGCAGGACTGCGCCTTCGACGCAGTCGCCCGTCAGTCGCTGGTGCGCGCCGTATACCGGGCCGCGCCACTGCCCTATGCCGGCTACGAATCCGTTTTCTCCCGAAGCCTCACCATCTCGTTCACCGTCGAAGGGCGATGATTGCGCTGGTATTCATCCTGTCGCCCGGTCCAGCGGCCAAGCTGCCCGGGTTCACTTCCATCAAAACCGGTAACCCGATGAAACCCATTCTGATCCGTTGCCTGTTGGCCCTGATCGCCTTGAGCCTGCCGATGCTCGCCAGCGCGCAGCAGCAGGGCCTCGAAATCGACATCACCGGTGGCAGCGCGCAGGCGATGCCGATCGCCGTCGTCCCGATGCCCTACCAGGGCAGCGCGGGTGCGCCGGATACCGACGTGGCCGCGGTGATCCGCGCCGACCTCGACCGGTCCGGCCAGTTCCGTGCGCTGCCCGAGCGGGACATCGTCGAGCGTCCGACGCGGGGCAGCGAGGTCCAGTACCCGACGTGGCGTGCGCTGCGTCAGGACTTCCTGGTCGTCGGCCGCGTGGTCGACGCCGGCGGCGGCAGCTACCGGGTCGAGTACGAACTGTTCGACGTCGCCAAGCAGGAGCGCATCCTCGGGCTGGCGATGACCGCTCGTCCCAACGCCATGCGCGACGTCGCCCACCAGATGGCCGACGCGATCTACGAGAAGATTACGGGTGTGCGTGGCGCCTTCTGGACCCGCATCGCCTACGTCACCCAGACGGGCGTGGGCCCGAGCGCGCGTTACGCGCTGGTCGTCGCCGATTCGGACGGCCACAACCCGCAGACCGTCGTACGCTCGGCCGAGCCGCTGCTGTCGCCGGCCTGGAGCCCGGACGGTCGTCGCATCGCCTACGTCAGCTTCGAGCGCGGCAACTCGGCGATCTACATCCAGGACATCACCAGTGGTGGCCGTGAGCTGGTGTCCAGCTTCCGCGGCATCAACGGTGCGCCCGCGTTCTCGCCGGACGGCCGCCGCCTGGCCCTCTCGCTGTCGCGCAGCGGCAATCCCGAGATCTACATCATGGATCTCGGCAGCAAGGCCCTGACCCAGCTCACCGACCATTTCGCCATCGATACCTCGCCGGTGTGGGCGGCAGATGGCGGCAGCGTGTATTTCATCTCGGACCGCGGTGGTCGCCCGCAGGTCTACCAGGTGGGCGCTGGTGGCGGCAGCGCGACACGCGTGACCTTCGAAGGCAGCTACAACGCCGATCCGACGGTGTCTGCGGACGGTAAGAAAATCGCCGTGGCGCAGGGGTCGGGCAACGTGTACCGTATTGCATTGCTGGATCGCAGTTTGGGGTCGCCCCGCTGGTCCACGCTGTCGCCCGGGTCGCTCGACGAATCGCCGAGTTTCGCCCCGAACGCCGGCATGGTCCTGTACGCGGCGCGTGAGGGGAGGAGGGGTGTGCTGTACGCGGTGTCTTCGGATGGCCGTGTGCGTCAGCGTCTTATTCTCGCCGAAGGTGACGTCCGCGAGCCGGCATGGGGTCCGTTCCGCGAACAGCGCTGACGCGCCCTGCACGTTCCTATAACAATACTCATTGCCCCCTGTTGACAGACAAAGACCAAGGACCGACGAGATGAAGACGACTACCCGTGTGATGCTGGCAGTGCTGCTCTGCACCGCAGCCGTCGCGTGTTCCAAGAAGGTGAAGGAAGAAGCGCCGGTCGACACCGGCCCGTCCACCGGCACCGTGGCCCCGACCGCTCCGACCGCTGGCGCCTACGGCCCGGCCGATCTGGACAGCGATGCATGCCTGCGCCAGCGCGTCGTCTACTTCGACCTGGACCAGGACAACCTGCGTCCGGAGTTCCAGGCGATCATGGCCTGCCACGCCAAGTACCTGCGTGACCGCAGCTCGGCCCGCATCTCGCTGGAAGGCCACGCCGACGAGCGCGGCAGCCGCGAGTACAACCAGGGTCTCGGCGAGCGCCGTGGCAATGGCGTGTCCTCGGCCCTGCAGGCCAACGGTGGTTCGGCCGGCCAGCTGGCGGTCGTGAGCTACGGTGAAGAGCGTGCGGTCTGCACCGAGTCGAACGAAGATTGCTGGGCGCGTAATCGTCGCGTCGAGATCATCTACACCGCTCGCTGATGCAGTCGATGCGTCATTGGCTGGTACTTCCAGTTGCGTTCGCGGCAGCCCTCGTGGCTGCCGCGCCCGCGTCCGCGCAGCGCGCAAGCCTCGCGGATCGCGTGGCGTCGCTCGAAGCGCGTTCGAGCGATACCAGCGCCAACGTGGGCATGCTCAACCAGCTCAACCAGCTTCGTCAGGAAGTGACCGCCCTGCGCTCGCAGGTCGAAGAGCTGCAGCAGCAGAACGAACAGCTCAAGTCCAGCAACCGCAGCCAGTACCTCGACATCGACGGTCGTCTCAATCGACTCGAAGGTGGTGCAGGTGGTGGGAGCGGCGGCATGGAACTTCCGGAAATCGGTCGCGGGGCGGTCGAGTCCGCGCCGTCACCGGCGCCGGCGGCGGAACGTCCGCCGACTGTCCACGGCACACCCGGCCTGATCGCCGGTGTCGCCGATGAGCGCGGCGCGTACGACCAGGCATTCGAAGCGCTGCGCAACGGCAACTACGCCGAATCCGCCCGGCGTTTCCAGGGATTCCTGGACCAGTATCCGCAGGGCAGCTACGCGCCGAACGCGCTGTACTGGCTCGGCGAAAGCTATTACGTCACCCAGAATTATCCGCTCGCGGAAGAACAGTTCCGTGCGCTGCTCCAGCGGTATCCGACCAGCGACAAGGCGGCCGGTGCGCTGCTGAAGGTCGGTCTGTCCCAGTACGGGCAGAAGGATCTCGACGCCGCCGAGACGACGCTTGCAGAGGTCGGCGCCCAGTATCCCGGCACCGATGCCGCCCGCACCGCCGCCGACCGGCTGCGTGCGATCCAGCTCTCGCGGCTGCGCTGACGCCGCGCCTGCCATGACCGCCGTCGTGTCCGATGCGGTCGCCGCATCTGCCGCGACCGACCGTCTCAAGCTCACCGAAATCTTCCTCTCGCTGCAGGGCGAGGCGCGCGACGCCGGCTGGCCGACGGTCTTCGTCCGTCTGACCGGTTGCCCGCTGCGCTGCGCCTACTGCGACACCGCGTACGCGTTCCACGGCGGCGCGTGGTGGACGTTCGACACCATCCTCGAAGAAGTCGCGCGGCACGGCGTCCGCCATGTCTGCGTCACCGGCGGCGAACCGCTGGCGCAGAAGCGTTGCATCGGCCTGCTGAAACGGCTGTGCGATGCGGGCTACCAGGTCTCACTGGAAACCTCGGGTGCGCTCGACATCGCTGCGGTCGATCCGCGCGTGAGCCGCGTGCTCGACATCAAGACGCCCGCTTCGAACGAGGCCCACCGCAACCTGTGGGACAACCTCGCGCTGCTGACCGCGCACGACCAGATCAAGCTGGTGATCTGCTCGCGTGCCGATTACGAATGGGCCCGCGACCTGGTGCAGACGCGCGGCCTGCATCACATCTGCGACGTGCTGTTCTCGCCGAGCAAGGGCGAGATCAGTGCCCGCGATCTTGCCGACTGGATCGTCGCCGACCGCCTGCCGGTCAGATTCCAGATGCAGCTGCATAAGCTGCTGTGGAACGACGAACCCGGCAGGTGACGCGGGTGGCGGGGTGACAACGGAGTCCACCGCATCTTCGCGCCGCCCCCGATGCGCTAGCCTTTTGCCGAGTCCCGGCTCCCACGGACGCCTGTCCGGTCACCCCGAATTCCGAAGCCCGATCGCCCCATGAAGAAAGCCGTCGTCCTGTTGTCCGGAGGCATGGATTCCGCCGCCGTCGTCGCCATCGCACGTGAGCAGGGCTTCGCGGTCCATGCCCTGAGCGTGCGCTACGGCCAGCGGCACACGTCCGAACTCGACGCGGCAGTCCGCGTCGCGGCTGCACTCGGCGTGGCGGCGCACAAGACCGTCGATGTCGACCTGCGCGCCTTCGGCGGCTCGGCACTGACCGACGACATCGACGTGCCCGCGGCCGGCGCGGCCGGCATTCCGGTGACCTACGTACCGGCGCGCAACACCATCATGCTGTCGCTCGCGCTGGGTTGGGCCGAGGTCATCGGCGCGGCCGACATCTTCTGCGGCGTCAATGCCGTCGACTACTCCGGCTATCCCGACTGCCGCCCCGAATTCATCGACGCCTTCGAACGGCTGGCGAACCTGGCGACCAAGGCCGGCGTCGAGGGCGCGGGCATCCGCGTCCACGCGCCGCTGCAGCACATGGGCAAGGCCGACATCGTCAATGCGGGCCTGCGACTGGGTGTCGACTTCGGCCTGACCGTGTCCTGCTACCGCGCCGATGCCGACGGCCGCGCCTGCGGGCAGTGCGACGCCTGCCGCCTGCGCGCCGACGGCTTCACCAGTGCCGGCGTGGCCGATCCCACACGCTACGTCGCGGGCGTCTGAGCGCGGCGCGTTACACGCTTCGCGGATCCACGGCCGCATCGCGCGGCACACGCACCTGGCGGGGCCGCGGTGCTGCACATCCAGGCGCCTCGACGTCGTGCTCGGGAAGCGACGAACCCGTCACGGTGGGCGACGGTAGGGTAGGGGTCTTCCCCATCCGCGGAGTCCCCATGGCCCTGAACGACGACCAGCTGCGCATCCTGCGCGCCATCGACACCACCACGCCGATCTCGGATGCCGACACCGACTGGGCCGTGCATGCAGGCTTTGCTGCGCTGGCCGAGGACGGCGACATCGATCTCACCCAGTCCGGGCGAGATCTGCTCGGCAGCGCGGACTGACCCCAACTGGGTTTGCGCGATTGCGCCCGACTGCGCCGAGAGAATTCGCTCGTCCAACGGATGCGCGGACTTGCGCAGGCGGCGGATCACCCACGCGCTGCAAAGCCGGTACAATGCGAACCCCTCGCGGTCCGGAACCCGGATGCGCGGGTCGCGGTCAAGGCCGCGAGCGGTCCGGTATTCGTCGAGCGTTTGCTCGCCACCCGGTCCGCATACCGTCCAGTTCGACGGGTCGTTAGCTCAGTCGGTAGAGCATCGGACTTTTAATCCGCTGGTCGATGGTTCGAATCCATCACGACCCACCATCTTCTCGGAGTTCGCGCGCCGCACCTTCGCGGCCCTGCCGGCATGACGTCTCGCGGCTCGTATCGATGCGCGAGACATTGCTGAAGCCTCGTGTCCGGCTTTGGGCGCAGGCGTGGTCGAAGCGCGCGCGTCGTCCGAACAATCATCGAACGCGACCGAAGCGCAGCCTCAGTCCGCGTCCATCACCGTTTCCAGCACCGCATCGCCGTAGCGCTCGAGCTTGCCGGCGCCGACGCCGCCGATGCCGCCGAGCTGGCCGTGGCTGATCGGGCGCTGGCGTGCGATCTCGCGCAGCGTGGCGTCGTGGAAGATCACGTAGGCCGGTACGTTCTGTTCGCGTGCCAGACGACCGCGCAGGGCGCGCAGCGATTCGAACAGCGGACGGTCGCTCGGTGCGAGGTCGATGTCGGCGCCGGTCGCGGCGCGCGTGGTGCGTGCGCGTTCCTTCGTGTTCGTCGGCTTGCGCAGCATCACCTGCGTCGTGCCCTTGAGCACGGCGCGGCTGGCTTCGGTCAGGCGCAGGCCGCCGTAACCTTCGGCGTCGACGTCGAGCAGACCCTGCGCGACGAGCTGGCGCAGCACGCTCTTCCACACCCGCGCATCGACGTCGGTACCGACGCCATAGGTGCTGAGCTGGTCGTGGCCGAACTGGCGGATGCGCTCGCTCTCGCTGCCGCGCAGGATGTCGATGATGTGCGCGGCGCCGAAGCGCTGGCCGCTGCGGTAAACGCAGCTCAGCGCCTTCTGCGCGGGCACGGTCGCGTCCCACGCGTCGGGCGGGTCGAGGCAGTTGTCGCAATTGCCGCAGGGCTTGCCCGCACCTTGCGCGGCGTAGTCCTCGCCGAAATTCGCCAGCAGCACCTGACGGCGGCAGCGCATCGTTTCGCAGTAGCCGACCAGTGAATCGAGCTTGCGGTGTTCCAGGCGTTTGCGCTCGTCGCCGGAATCCGACTGTTCGATCATCTGCCGCAGCAGCACCAGATCGCCGAGGCCGTAGCACATCCACGCATCGGCCGGCTCGCCGTCCCGGCCGCCGCGGCCGGTTTCCTGGTAGTAGCCCTCGATGGATTTCGGCAGATCGGTGTGCGCGACGAAGCGCACGTCGGGCTTGTCGATGCCCATGCCGAAGGCGATCGTCGCGACGACGACCACACCATCGCTGCGCAGGAAGCGGCGCTGGTTGGCCGCGCGCAGCTCCGCGTCCATACCCGCGTGATACGGAATCGCATCGATGCCCTGGCCGGCGAGATACTCGGCAGTCTCCTCGACCTTGCGCCGCGACAGGCAGTAGACGATGCCGGCTTCGCCGCGATGCGCCTGCACGAAATCGAGCAGCTGGCGCTTCGCGTTGTCCTTCTGCACGACGGTGTAGCGGATGTTCGGGCGGTCGAATGAACTGACGAAGCGGCGCGCGTCTTCCAGCTGCAGGCGCTCGGCGATCTCGCGCTGGGTCGGCGGATCGGCCGTCGCGGTCAGCGCGATGCGCGGCACCTCGGGCCAGCGCTCGTGCAGGATCGTCAGCTCGCGGTACTCGCGGCGGAAATCGTGGCCCCATTGCGACACGCAATGCGCTTCGTCGATGGCGAACAGCGAGATCGGCGCACGGTCGAGCAGCGACAGGAACCGCGGGGTGAGCAGGCGTTCGGGCGCGACGTAGAGCAGGTCCAGCTCGCCGGCGAGAAACTCGCGCTCCACGCGTTGCGCGGTTTCACCGTCGAGCGTCGAATTGAGATACGCCGCGCGCACGCCGAGCTGCAGCAGCGCGTCCACCTGGTCCTGCATCAGCGCGATCAGGGGCGACACCACGATCGCCACGCCCTCGCGCAGCAGCGCCGGCACCTGGTAGCACATGGACTTGCCGCCGCCGGTGGGCATCAGCACCAGGGCGTCGTGCCCGGCGGCCACGTGGGTGACGATCGCGGATTGCTCGCCGCGGAACGCGGCATGGCCGAATACGCGCTGCAGCACCTCGAGCGCGTCGGCATCAGGGGACGAAGACATAAGGCAAGGATACCGGCTGCACCACCGACGCCGGATGACCACGCGTGCGGCGGCGTCGTCATGGACGTCAGCGAGGACAACGGCGCGGCGCCGGCCGTCGGCGCCGGAGCCGCCATCACCGACAGCAGAGCAAGTCGCGCGCCGAGATGCGGAATGCGGGTTCCGGGCATTACGGGACGGAAAAATCCGGTGCCGATCGCGCGTAATCGAAGCCGCCATCCGCGCGGGGCGGATCGGATGGAAGGCGTTTGTTAAGCTGCGCGGCAGTCTTCTAGGATTTCCGCATGACCTCGACGCCCGGATCCGGCGGCATGCCGCTTCACACCAAGATGCTGATCGGCTTCCTCGTCGGCGCGATCGCCGGCCTGGCGATCAACCTGCTGACCGGCCATCTGACCGTCGACGGCGTCCCGCCTGCGTTCTCCGGATGGGTCGAAGGCCTGATCCGCTACGTCACCGAACCGATCGGCCAGTTGTTCCTGCGTCTGCTGTTCATGCTGGTCGTGCCGCTGGTGTTCTCGGCGCTGATCCTGGGCGTGGTGGAGATCGGCGATCCGCGCGCGCTCGGCCGTCTCGGCGGCAAGACGCTGGTGTGGGTGTTCGGCACGACCTTCATCGCGGTGATCATCGGTCTGGTGGTGGTGTCGATCATCCAGCCGGGCGCGGGTATCGATCCTGCGTTGCGCGACGCGATGCTGTCGGATTCCGTCGCCGCGGGCGCCACGATCGCCGAGCCCGCCTCGATCGGCCTCGCCGACATGCTGCTCAACATGGTGCCGCGCAATCCGATCGCCGCCGCCGCCGCGACCGATCTGATCGCGGTGATGGTGTTCGCGCTGCTGTTCGGCATCGCCGCCACCGTGGTCAATTCGCCGGGCACGCGCAGCTTCGTCGGCGCGGTGCAGGGCATCTACGACATCAGCCTGAAGCTGATCGACTGGGTGATCCGTCTGGCGCCGTACGCCGTGGCCGCGCTGCTGTTCACGCTGACCGCGCGCATGGGCCTGGGCCTGATGGTGCAGCTGGGCTGGTTCGTGCTGACCGCAGCGCTGGCGCTGGCGCTGCATTTCTTCGGCACGTTCTCGCTGATGATCGCGGTGCTCGCCCGGCGCTCGCCGCTCGATGTGTTCAGGAAATCGCAGCCGGCGCTGCTGACCGCGTTCTCCACGTCGTCCAGCGCGGCCACGCTGCCGACCTCGCTCAAGACCGCCGAGGAAAACCTCGGCGTGCCGCGACGCGTGGCGCGCTTCGTCTGCACGCTCGGTGCCACCGTCAACATGAACGGCACGGCGCTCTACGAGGGCGTGACCGTGCTGTTCCTCGCCCAGCTGTTCGGCGTCGAGCTCACGCTGCTGCAGCAGGCGATGATCCTGGTGATGTGCATCATGGGCGGCATCGGCGCGGCCAGCGTGCCGGGCGGCTCGCTGCCGGTGATCGCGACGATCCTGGTGATGTTCGGCATTCCGCCCGAGGGCATCGGCATCATCCTCGGCGTGGACCGTTTCCTCGACATGTGCCGCACGACCGTCAACATCGGCGGCGACATGGTCGGCTCGGTGGTCATCGGCCGCGGCGAAGCGGACGAGGACGACGACGCCGAAGCGGTGACCGACCAGGCGCTGCCGCGCCCGGCCTGAGGCCGCATCACGCCGCTGCCGGGACATCACCCGGGCAGCGGCGCGGCGCTCGTGGGACAATTGGCGGCTCCCGCCCGCTGCCGCCCGTCTCCGAGCCCATGACCACGTCGACCCGTCGCGAACTCGCCAACGCCATCCGTTTCCTCGCCATCGACGCCGTCGATGCCGCCAAGTCCGGCCATCCCGGCATGCCGATGGGCATGGCCGACATCGCCGAAGTGCTGTGGAACGACCACCTCAGCCACAATCCGGCGAATCCGCAGTGGTTCAACCGCGACCGCTTCGTGCTGTCGAACGGCCACGGCTCGATGCTGCATTACGCGCTGCTGCACCTGTCGGGTTACGACCTGCCGCTGGAAGAACTGAAGAACTTCCGCCAGCTGCACAGCAAGACCGCCGGTCACCCGGAGCGCCACGAGACGCCCGGCGTCGAGACCACCACCGGTCCGCTGGGCCAGGGCTTCGCCAACGCCGTCGGCTTCGCACTCGCCGAGCGCCTGCTCGCGCAGCGTTTCAACCGTCCCGAGTTCGCCGTCGTCGACCATCGCACCTGGGTGTTCATGGGCGACGGCTGCCTGATGGAAGGCATTTCGCACGAGGCCGCCTCGCTCGCCGGCACGCTGGGCCTGGGCAAGCTGGTCGCGTTCTGGGACGACAACCGCATCTCGATCGACGGCAACACCGAAGGCTGGTTCACCGACGATACCCCGGCGCGTTTCGAGGCCTACGGCTGGCGCGTGATCCGCGACGTCGACGGCCACGACGCCGAGGCGATCTCGCGTGCGATCGAAGCCGCCACCGCCGAAGACGACAAGCCGGTGCTGGTGTGCTGCCGCACGACGATCGGCTTCGGCTCGCCCAACCGCGCCGGCAAGGAGTCCTCGCACGGCGCGCCGCTGGGCCAGGACGAATCCGACGCCACGCGCGCCGCGCTCGGCTGGAACCACGGTCCGTTCGACGTGCCGCAGGCGCTGCGCGACGGCTGGCGCGCGGTCGAAGCCGGCCAGGTACGCGAGTCGGAGTGGAATCAGCAGTTCGATGCCTACCGGGCCAAGTACCCCGAGCTCGCCGCCGAACTCGTGCGCCGCTCGCACGGCGACCTGCCCGACGGCTTCGTCGAAGCGGCCGATGCCTTCATCGCCAAGCTGCAGAGCGACGGCCCGACGATCGCCTCGCGCAAGGCCTCGCAGATGGCGATCGAAGCCTTCGCGCCGCTGCTGCCGGAAATCATCGGCGGCTCGGCAGACCTCGCGCATTCCAACCTGACCCTGTGGAAGGGCAGCACGTCCGCGGCCAGCACCGATGCCAACGCGAACTACGTCTATTACGGTGTGCGCGAGTTCGGCATGAGCGCGATCGCGAACGGCCTGGCGCTGCACGGCGGTTTCATTCCGTTCGACGCGACGTTCCTGGTCTTCAGCGACTACGCCCGCAACGCCGTGCGCATGAGCGCGCTGATCCCCGCGCACGCGATCCACGTCTACACGCACGATTCGATCGGTCTGGGCGAAGACGGCCCGACCCACCAGCCGGTCGAGCACCTCGCGAGCCTGCGCTACATCCCGAACAACGACGTGTGGCGCCCTTGCGATGCGGTCGAATCGGCGGTGGCATGGAAGTCGGCGATCACCCGTCAGGACGGCCCGAGCTGCCTGATCTTCTCGCGCCAGAACCTGCCGCACCAGGCACGCGACGCCGCGCAGGTGGCCGACATCGCGCGCGGCGGCTACGTGCTGAAGGATTCGGTCGGCACGCCGGAGATCATCCTGATCGCGACCGGTTCGGAGATCGGTCTGGCGACCCAGGCGGCCGAACAGCTCGGCGACACAGTGCGCGTGGTGTCGATGCCCTCGACCGACGTGTTCGATCGTCAGGACGCGGCCTATCGCGAATCCGTGCTGCCGAGCGCCGTGCGCAAGCGCGTTGCGATCGAAGCCGGCGTCACCGCCTTCTGGCGCGCCTACGTGGGTCTCGACGGTGCCGTGATCGGCATCGACACCTTCGGCGCCTCGGCCCCGGCCGACAAGCTGTTCCAGCACTTCGGCATCACGGTCGAGAAGATCGTCGAGGCGGCAAAGGCGCTTTGATCGGTCGCTGCGATCTGCAGCAGTGAACGAAAAAGCCCGCGCAAGCGGGCTTTTTTTCTGGCCCCTCTCCCTCTGGGGTGAGGCGGCACGCTTGCGAGCCACTGGCTCGCGTGTCGACGAACGCCCTCGCGCCAGCGCGAGGGCCGGGGCGCGGAGCGAGGGTTGGGGTGAGGGCTGACGCTCGCGAAGTTCGATCAGCGCGCGGTTCTGCGGCTACAAACGTCGCTGCGCCCCATCCACGAATCAGGAGCGGCGCTTTCCTGCGGCTCACGATTCGCCCTCTGCAAGCAGGGGAGGGCTTCAGATACCGCCCACCGGCGTGTCGTGCTTGCTCCCACCCCGGCAATGCGGCGAATCCGGCACCTGCACTTCCGCGGCCCATTCCTCGGGCGTAAACGTGTGCAGCGCCAGTGCGTGGATCTGCTGCATCTGCGGGCCGAGCGCGCGGTACACGGCCTGGTGCCGCTGCAGCGCACGCTTGCCGTCGAACGTCGCGCTGACCACGACCGCCTTGTAATGCGTCTCCAGCCCGCGGCTGTGCATGTGGCTCTCGTCCTCGACATCGAGGTGCGTGGGCTGCAGTGCGGCGAGGGCGTCGCGGAGCTGGTCGGCGCGGGTGGTCATGGTCGGGTCCTGCACGGGTGTCGTCGAACGAGATGGAGGCGCGCTGCGCGTTCGCAACCGCGCTTCAGGCCGCGGATGTCGGCGCGATCACATCCTGCGGCGCACTGGGCCGCTCAGTGCGGCGCAGTCCCAGCGACACCAGTCGCGCCATCAGATGTTCGTTGAAGCCGCTGGGCGCCTGCAGCTGCATGCGCGCGAGCGCGGGCGTGTCGTCGCCGATGCCTGCGCGCAAGGCGTCGATCACGGTCGTGAGCTTGCCGCGTCGTGTGGCGGTCTGCGTGCGCAGCCAGGCCAGCGCGCGCAACAGGCGCTGCTCGATGACATCGAAATCGCTACCCAGCGGATAGTCGGGCAGGCTGCCGTCGGCGCGCAGCGGCGCCAGCGCCTTGCGCAGCGCGTCCGGCGTGTTGCGCTGCCAGGGCGCGGGTACGACGAAACGCGCGTCGAGCTTGCCGGCCGCCTGCGCACGTTGTACGAGTCCTGCCTGATGCGGCGCTTCGGCGATGCGCACCATCGCGCGCGTGCAGTCCTCGTCGGTCGCGCCACGGATGTCGGCGATACCGTACTCGGTGATGTAGACATCGCGCAGATGCCGCGGAATCGTCGTGTGGCCGTAGTTCCAGCGGATGTTGGCCTCGCGGCCGCCGCCGGCATCGCGCGCGGCGCGCAGCAGCAGCACCGAGCGCGCGTCGGGCAGCGCGTGGCCCATCGCGACGAAGTTGTACTGGCCGCCGACGCCGGACACCACGCGGCCATCGTCCAGTCCATCCGACACCGCCGCGCCCAGCGCGGTCGCCATCATGCAGCTGTTGAAGAAGCGCGCATCGCGGCGTTGCAGGCGCTCGAGGCCCTCGTCGAGACCGTAGAGCTCGTTGACCTCGCCGACGCGCTTCATGCCGATGCCGCGACGGGTCTCGTCGTCGAGTCCGCGCAGCCAGGCATAGAAATCCGGCGAGCCGAGGTAGAACGCGCCGTGCAGGAACTCGCCGTTGCGCTCGATCAGATCGAGATCGAGCGCGCTCGCGGTGCCGTCGTTGGCGCGGCGCATCATGCTGGCCTTGTCGACGACGCGGCGCTTGATCACGCCCACTTCGACCAGGCGCTTGAAGCCCTCGTTGATCATCTCGCTGCAGCCGTAGAGGCCGATCTCGAACGGATCGAGTCCACCGACCGCCTGCACCGTGCGATGCGCGGCGAGATCGGGATCGAGCGCGTGCAGCACGCGCCGGTACGCCGCGTTGTCGGTATGGCGCAGCGCCAGTGCATGGCACAGCGCATCGGCGAGCGCGCCGATGCCGATCTGCAGCGTACCGCCGTCGCGCACCAGCGTGCTGGCGTAGAAACCGATCGCGTAGTCGGCATCCGACACCGGCTGGCGCGGCAGGCCGAACAGACGCGGGTAGGGCGGTGGCGGCGCGATCACGACGTCGAAGAACGCCGCGTCCACCGCTGCGGTGCCGTCGAGCCACGGCAAGGCGGGATCGACTTCGCCGACGACCAGCGGTCGCGGATGACCGGCCGCCACCAACGCATCGATCGCATCGAAGGTCAGGTCGGTGTTCGACGACAGCGAGAAGCGCGTGCCGTCGTCGTTGGCCGCGACCTTCTGCACCAGCACGTTGACGCCGCGGTCGGCGAGTGCGCGCGCCACGTGCGTGTAGTTGAGGCTCGCGTAGCGGCGCTGCGCCTGCGACGAGCCCAGCATCGCGCCAGACTGCATGTAGAACTCTTCGACCTCGACATGCGGCGGCAGCGCGTTGCGGCGCAGCGCATCCACATATTTCAGACGCACGAAGTCCTCGCCGAAGTGCCGCTTCGCGAACGGCCCGATGAAACGGCCTTCGAGATCGTCGCCACCTTTGGGCGGATCCAGCGACAGTGCCGTGTAAAGCGTCATCGGCCGCGCGGGATCGGCGACAGCGGCGTCATACAGCGCATTGAGCAGCCGGTGCGGCTTGCCGATGCCGAGTGGCGCACCGATGTGGAGGGCACCGTCGACATGCGCATGGATGCGGCTGACGGCGTCTTCGATGGAGTCGACGTAGGCGGTCATGGCGAGAGGATACGCAGGCGGACGTGAATAGGCGGCCGCCTGGGCGCCGGCGGTGGCGACATCGCGCTCGCGCCGGGACGTACAACGCGCGCCACGTCAATCAGCGCGTGGGCGTCGCCCGCGGTCGCACGCGGATGGCATCGGGCTCGGCGGTGATCTCGGCATTCGCGTCCTGGCCCAGCAGGGTCAACACCGCGCTCAGCGGCATGCCGTCGAAATGCAGCGAGACCTTGTGGTCGAGGTCGACACCGTCTGCGATCTCGAGCGGCACGCCACCGGCAGTGGCGATGTGCTCCAGCACGTCTCGGGCGCTTACCTCGGTAACGGACAGCGCGATTTCCGCCTGTGCGCCGGTCGCTGCGTAGCTGGTGCCGGAGGTGAAGCGCACTTCGCTGTTCGTGCCGTCCGGAGTGGGCACAGCGTTGGCCACAGGGGCTGCTGCAGCGCTGTATGGCGGTATCGCTGCTGTTGCGACGCTATCGGTGTCGCCGCTGCAGCCGGCCAGCACGGCAGCAATCGCGAGCGTCGTCATCAGCGTGGGTTGACGGCCAAAACGGACATTGCGCATTGGAAGCTCCTGGCGTTCGACGGATCGGATGGGAAGCGTGGACGTACGCGCACGACACGATGCGCGGCTTGCGAATTCAGGACCCGGCACCGGGCGGCGTACGCGGACGTACCCGGATGCCATCGGCGTGCGGCGTGATCAACGTGCCCGTCTCGTCTCCGGCCAGCTGCAGCACCGTGCGTATGGGCACACCGGTGAAGTTCATCGACACACGCCGCTCGAGATCGAGGCCGGGCGCGACGTCCAGACCGGTGTCGCCCGCCGTCGCAATCTGCTGCAGCACATCGACGAAGCGCTGGTCGAGCACCAGCAGATCGAGTTCTGCGCGCGCGTTGATCGCGGCGTAAGGCGCGCCGCGCACGAAACGGACACGACCGGCTTCGATCTGCGCGCGCAGTGCGGTGTCGCGCGCGATCGCATCGAGCGTTTCGGCAGGGTCGAGACCGGAGAGATCGCGCCGCACGCGCGGCACGCGCGAAAGCGCCTCTGGATTTGCAAGTGTCCAGCCGCCACGCGAGGCCGCATCCTGCGCACGCGCGAGTGCCACATGGTCCGGCCCCTCGGGAAGATCATCCGCAGCGGCATCGTCCGCTGGCGCTTCGGCCGTAACCGTCGATACCTGGCCTCCCGGGTCGGCATCCTGACGACAGCCGCTCGCCATCACGATCGCGGCGAACGCAGCGAAGGTCAGCGCAGTATGAAATCGAACCTGCATTCCGGACTCCATGTCGTGATCAGCGAGATGTTTCGGGCGATGCCGTACGTGCAGAACTGTAGCGCGATGCGATGAAAGCGAGCGCTAGGATTCCAGCATCTCCGGCTTGAACAGCGCCCGCCGCGAACGCGCGTCGCCGCTGACCATGAACTGCCCGTCGCCGCGGTAGTGCACGGTGCGCGGCCATTTCGGGCGTTTTGCGGCGTGCGCGGCAACGACGCGCCAGACGAACAGCGGGTAGTCGGCGGTGATGCGGGTTTCGTGCAGGCGACATTCGAAACGTGCGTGGCATTCGCCAATGCCGTGGGCCTCGACGTCGCTGCTGTCGATCGCGGTCAGGCCGAAGCGTTCGAACTTGTCCTCGTCGGCGCTGCTGCTGTTGCCGATGCGCACGACGGTGTCGAGCATGTCGGCGGTCGGCAGGTTGAGGACGCATTCGCGGCTGGCGCGCGCGAGCGCGTGGCTGCGGTTGGCCGACCAGATGTAGGTGCCGACAAGGTCGTAGCCCAGCATCATTTGCCAGCCCAGCGTCATGATGCCGCGCTCGCCTTTGTGCGCGGTCGACAGCAGCACGACGGGGCCGGGCTCGAGGAAGCGACGCGTCTGGTCGGGCGGAATCGCGTGGGTGCGGGGCATGACGCGGACCTGCAGGCGGGCCTGCGATTGCCGCAGGTTGGCGGTGAACGCCGCGTCGCCTGCTCAGGCCAGCGTGTGCACCGCGTCGGCCAGACGTCGCACGTCGTCACTGGTGTGGCTGACGTAGAGCATCGGCAGTCGCACCTCGTCGCGTACGCGCTGCAGCCACGGAATCAGTTCCTCGCGCCGCGCTTCGTCGAGCGCCGACAGCGGCTCATCGAACAACAGCACCGCCGGCTGCGACAGCAGCGCACGACCGATCGCCACGCGTTGTGCTTCGCCGCCGGAGAGATTCGCCGGCTGGCGCTGCAGCAACGCGCCGATGCCGAGCAGTTCGACCACCTGATCGAGTTCGAAGGTGTCGGCGCCGGCGTGGTGCCGGCCGTAGCGCAGGTTGCGCAGCACGTCGAGGTGCGGGAACAGGCGTGCGTCCTGGAACACGTAGCCGACACGCCGACGGTGCGCGGGCACGTCGATGCGCGCGGCGCTGTCGAACAGCACGCGGCCGTCGATCTCGATGCGGCCTGCGCGTGGACGCACGAGGCCGGCGATCGCATTGAGTACGCTGGTCTTGCCGGCGCCCGACGGCCCGGTCAGCGCGAGCACGCGCTGCACGGCGTCGATGCGGATGTGGCGCGCGAAGCTGCCGCGGCGCAGGTCGATGTCGACGTGCAGCATCAGTCGTGCACCTCGCCGCGCTGGCGCCGCACCAGCCACTCGGAGGCGAGCAGCGCGGCCAGCGAGATCGCCACCGACACGGCGGCCAGACGCCAGATGCCGGCTTCGCCATCGGGCACCTGCATCAGCCCGTAGATCGCCGACGACACGGTCTGGGTTTCGCCGGGGATGTTGGAGACGAACGTGATCGTCGCGCCGAACTCGCCCAGCGCCTTCGCGAACGCGAGCACCGCGCCGGCGATCACGCCCGGCCACGCCAGCGGCAGAGTGATCGTGAAGAAGACCCGCCACGGACTGGCACCCAGCGTGGCCGCGGCCTGTTCGAGGCGGCGGTCGACGTTCTCGATCGACAGCCGGATCGTGCGTACCAGCAGCGGGAAGCCCATGATCGCGCTGGCCAGCGCCGCGCCGGTCCAGCGGAAGGCAAACGAAATCCCCAGCGTCTCTTCGAGCCAGCGGCCGATGACGCCGTTGCCGCCGAGCAGCACCAGCAGCGCGTAGCCCACGACTACCGGCGGCAGTACCAGCGGCAGATGCACCAGCGCATCGAGCAGCGACTTGCCGAAGAAGCGTCGGCGCGCGAGCAGCCACGCGATCGCGATGCCGAAGGGCAGGCTGCACAACGCGGCAGCGGCCGCGACCTTCAGGCTGAGCCGGATCGCGACGAGTTCATCGGGCCCGAAGCCCAGCAGCGTGCCCGGGTCCGCCATCGATCAGCGAATCGAGAAGCCGTGTTCGCGGAAGATCGCTGACGCGGCCTCGCCGTCGAGCCAGCGCACGAAGGCATCGGCCTGTCGGTTGCGGCTGGCAGAGATGCGCGCGACCGGGTAGACGATCGCCGGATGGCTGTCGGCCGGGAACGTCGCCAGCACCTTGACCCGCGGTTCGGCCTGCGCGTCGCTGCCGTAGACCACGCCCAGCGGCGCCTCGCCGCGCGCGACGAGGGTCAGCGCCGACCGCACGCTGTCGGATTCGGCCACGCGCGGCTGCAGGGCCGACCACTGGCCCAGTGATTCGAACGCCGCCTTGGCGTACTTGCCGGCCGGCACGCTCGCGGTCAACGCCAGCGACAGGCGGCCGCGCGCGCCGAGCAGCGGCAGCAGGTCGGTGCCGCGCGCGAGCGTCAGCGGCTGCGCAGCGCTGTCGCCCGGCGCGACCAGCACCAGGGTGTTGCCGAGCAGCACGCGACGCGAGGCGGGATCGATGAGCTTGCGTGCCTGCAGCCAGTCCATCCATTCCAGATCGGCGGACACGAACACGTCGGCCGGCGCGCGCTGTTCGATCTGCCGCGCGAGCGCGGAGCTGGCGGCGTACGAGACGCGTACCGGCTGGCCGGTGTCCTGCTGATAGCGCGCGGCCGCGGCGTCCATCGATTCCTTGAGGCTGGCGGCGGCGAAGACCGTGATCGGCGCGCGTTCCTGGGCGAACGCCGGCAGGACGGCGAGCGCAGTGAAGACGGTGAGCAGCAGGGCGGCGGACGTGCGCAGCCAGCGGGGGGAGCGAAGCATGTGCATGGCGATTCCAGTAGGAGGGCGACAGGATCAGGGCGCGGCGATGACGGTGATGCGTTCGACCTGACGCACGCCGCGCGCCGGGCGCGTGTCGTCAGGGACCAGCAGGCGCAACGGACCGCTGTCGGCGTCGAGCGGGGCGTCGTCGCAGCGGTCGACCAGATAGACGCCGCGGTTGCCCAGCGTCGAATCGAGCTCGCCGAGCGAGAACACCGCGCGGTAGCCGTCACGCGCGCTGACCAGCACGTAGCGATCGAGATGCGCGCCGCGCACGGGCGCGTCCGGCATTGCGCCGCTGGACTGCAGCAGGGCGGCCAGCGACACGCCTTCGCAGCGCAGCGTCTCGCCGTGCGCCGTGGCATCCACGCGGTGGCGCTGCAGCGTGGCACGCGCGGCAGGTGTCAGCGGCACACTGATCGGAGACGCGCCCGGCGCCGGATCGGATGCGCGCTGGCGGGGGTCGTGTGCGTGCGCGGCCGCGTGCAGGCCCGTCGCCAGGCACAGGCACAAGGAGATCGCAGCCAGAGACGTGAGCGCATGCATCGACCTGTCCCGCTTCGCGTTATGACCATCCGAGCATAACGAGGGCATGGCGAAGGGACAATCACGCAGTCGGATCGCGGGCGCGGTCGGTGATGAGCGGGACTGCACGTCCGGGACGTGGCCGATATCGGCGTGTGCCGCGCGCGCGGCGGGTCGAACGGAGACGGCCGCCGGGGCTACGCAGCGAGGAGCGATCCCGGCGCGTGGATCAGGGGGCGAGCGTCACGTTCAACAGGGCGCCGAGGCGGGCACCGGCATCGCGCAATTGCTGTTCGACCGTCGGCAGATAGGTGTCGACGTAGGCCTGGTCGATGGCAGGACGCGGCGGATACACCCCGGGCGAGACCGCGATGCGACAGGCGGCTTGCGCCCAGGCCACGGCCGGCACCGGCAGGATCGGCGTGCGGTCACGCGTGGGCCTGCGCGCCTGCAGGCGTGCCAGCCAGGCATCGCCCGACAGCCGCTTCGAATTGAGCATGCCGCTGTCCCAGAACGCGTGCAGGTTGGTACCGCGCCCGCCGAAGTTGATCTGGTGACTGTTGCCGCCGCGGTCATGCCCGTAACCGGCATGCATCGGCTGGTGCGCATCGCCGACGAAGTGCACCACGAACTTCAGCGCCTGCGCGCGCTCGGCGCGCGGCCGGCTGCGATCGGCGAGGATCGCGGTCTGCGTCTTCAGGGCCTCGACCACGCAGTCGCCGCCCGGACAATCGCGCGCAGCAGAGTAGCGACAGTTCGACTCGCCGATGTTCACGTAGTGCCACTTTGCAGACCGGCGTCCCAGCCCCGGATCTCGCTCGCGCAGTTCATCGGCCCATGCCGCTACGCCGGCCAGCGTGGGATCGGGCTCTCCGACCAGCAGCGCATCGATCTGGGCGCGCACCGCGGGATCGAGATCCCGTTCGGCCAACTGGGCGACCAGGCGATGTCCGGCCTTGCCCCAGGCATGGGCAGACGAGGGAAGGGCAAGTGCGGCGACGACGCCGAGGAAGCAGAACAGAAGGCGATGCATCCGGGAATTCTACGCGCCGGACCGGCGGCTTATGGGGCCGTGGCGTTGCGGAATCGGCTGATTCCGCAGTCGTGGTCGATATCGGAGCCTGGGCTGCGAAGCGGGTCACATGGAGGCCGGTGCGCTCAGTGGCCAGGCAGGACTAGATATCTGCCTCAGGTCAGTGAGTTCTTTATGCAGGCGGCGCGGCGGAAGGTAGTCGACAGCTGATCTGCCTGGATGGACGCTGTCGACGCTAGCCACGGGCGGTGGCCTGCCTTGGCGTTTCGGCTCCGGGGGTGTCGTGGATGCGTGCGGCATGGCCGGGCGCTTCAGGCGTCAAGTCCAGGGGCGGAACGATCACCTTGTCCAGCAGCCGTCTGGTGAAGTAGCGATCCTTGTAATAGCGGACCTTCCGGCACAGCACCGGATGCGCGAGGCCTTCGTAGAGCACGATCTCCTTGTCCGGCCCCATTGCCTTGAGTTCCTGGGGCAGCATCAGGGCGCGACGCTCCAGCACTTCGTTGTCCGACACGCCGCGGCCCTGGCCATGCGATCGCGTGCGCGCCCGGCGACGCACGGTGGTGAATCCCAGCATTTCGGAATAATCGTTCGCGTCCTGCTGCTCGCGCGGCGCGTAGATGATCTGCAGCGCGTGGTTGGTGATGATGGTGCGCGCGAGTTCCTTGCCGTAGACGGCGTCGAGCTGCGCCATCGACTGGATGATCGGCAGCAGGCGCAGGTTGTAGCCGGCCATGTACGCGACCGCCTTGGCGATGATGTCGACGCGCCCGATGGAGGTGAACTCGTCCATCAGCAGCAGGCACTGGTGCCTCAGCGACGGGTCGTTCTGCGGCAGGACTTTCGTATTGACGTTGATCAGCTGACTGAAGAACAGGTTCACGATGAGCCGGCTCTCGGCCAGCTTGTTCGGCTGGATGCCGACGTAGATGGTCATCCGCCTGCGGCGGACGTCGCGGAGGTCGAAATCGTCGGCGCTGGTGGCTGCGTCCAGTACCGGATTGAGCCAGGGATTGAGGGGCTCGCGAAACGAGCCGATGATCGAGGCGAAGGTCACGTCCGCCTGCGACAGCAGGCCGGCGAACGCCGTCCGCGTCTGCGGCCCGAGGAATGGCGCATCGGCCAGCGTCTGCAGGTAGGGCTTCAGCTCACCGCCAGTGCCCGCGGACAATCTCAGGATCGCGCCCAGCGTCGGCGTCTGCACGCGCGCATCCGGTGCACCCTGCAGGCGCTGCGCGTCGCGGGATTCGAACAGGTACAGGCCGAAGGCGAGAAACGCGTTGCGGGCCTGGCTGACCCAGAACTTGTCCTTGTCGTCGGCGTCTGGGTAGAGCATCGCCGCGATGCTCTGCAGATCGGACACCCGGAACGCGGGATCCTCGGTCACGTAGGTGAGCGGATTCCATCGGTGGGTGCGCCGGTCCTCGGCGAAGGGATTGAACAGGTAGACCTCGTGCCCGATCGACCGGCGCCAGCCTGAGGTGAGATCGAAATTTTCCTGCTTGATGTCCAGCACCACCGCCGACTCGCGGTAGTCCAGCAGGTTCGGAATCACGACGCCGACGCCTTTGCCCGAACGGGTGGGCGCGGCGAGCACCACGAACTGCTGGCCCGACAGGCGCAGGAGCTTGCCGTTCGCCTGGCCCACGATGATGCCGGTGTCCTTCTGCGCCAGAAATCCCTTGCCGGCAAGGTCGAGCATGCCTGCAAAGCGTGCACCGCCATGGATGTTCCGATGGCTGCGCAGCTTGAACAGCATGATCATGAGGGCGAGCCAGACGAGGGTCATCAGTCCGAAGCCGATGCCGCCGGCCGTCCAGATCCGCCATGCGTACGGCGCGACTCTCGGATCGTCGACGACCCGCAGATAACCGATCCAAGTGCTGAGGCCCAGCAGGCCGGTGTCCAGCCCGAGCAGCAGCAGTACGAGATAGCCGGAGAGATAGAGCGCGCCAGCCACTGCGAGCAGGGTGGCAATCGCCGCAGCGATGAGGCGTGAGTGGTTCAAAGTAGGCGTCCTGCGAAAGTGTCTGCGTCGGGGGCTGGATCAGCGACCCGGCCGCGGTGTATCGACGAGCACGTATTCACCATTCCCCGACCAGCGGCGAAGATCGTCGGCGAGCTTGATGCACGGCTGTCCATCGCAGGACGTGACCGTCACCTGCTCCAGCGCTTGTAGGACATCGGCATGGACGCGCGCCTGATGTGCGCGCTCGAGGTTCTGCCGTGCCAGCACGCCCGTGCCGACGATCACGCCGACGGCTCCGATGCACAAGGCGCCGAATGCACCGATGCCGAGCAGGCGGCCGCGACCACGCAGCAGGGCGGCACTGTGTTCGAGCCCGGCCACTGCTGCGTGCGCGCGCTTGGCGGACGCATCCAGCGTGCTGGAGATGGCGGCTGTTTCCGTCGCGACCGCGTCACGCGTGGCGGCGCGCGCGACGTCAAGAAGGGCAGCGCGCCCTGCCAGAAGTTTCGACTCGACGCCGTCGGCCGCTTCATGCAGCCGTCGGGCCGAATCGGCCTGCTCCGCGGCGGCGGTCTCGCATTGCCGGGTCAGATGTGCGGCCAGCAGGGCCGCGTTCGCAACGAATTCCTCGAACGTCCTGTGTTCCATCTCCCCGCCTTCCTGGTCCGACGCGAGTGAGCATAGCGATTCGGTCTCGACTTTCGATTCCTGATTCAAAATCCTGGCGTCGGAATTATCTTAAAACTCCTAAAGGATTTTCCGGAAGATAAACAAGTGTGACGTGCGGCTCACGGGGGATTGTGTCCGGAATCCGTGTGCAGCGCAGTGCGATTCGAAATTTTTACTTATGTTTTCAATTGCTTGAATGATGAATGCGGGGTTTCTAAATGGCGATTTTGAAGGCTTTTGCCTGCGTTGACGTTTTCTCGAGACGATCGATATAGTCCGGGCGTGTTCCGGGGTTTCAGGGTGCGGGGTTTATAGGGAACGCATCGGATTGTGAGCGGGGATGCAGCGGAAATCCGCGTGCGAATGCGGCATCGCGCTGCGATCGAATGTGTCTTTGATGGTCCGGCATGGCGATGCCAGGCATCGATCTCGACAGCGCGTTGGCGCTGCAACGGGATCCGTGGCCTGCAGCCTGCCAATTGCGAATGGATGCCATGACTGCAAAGCGGATGATTCGGGGATTGATGTGGGCAGGCGCCGGTGTCGGCATGGTGTTGGCGGGTTGCGCCACGCCGGACGCTGCAGATCCGCGCGGCCGGTGGCGGCCCGTCCACCAGTTCGCCGAGGGACCCAGCGCGATTCCGCTGCAGCAGGCCTACGTCTACCAGGCGTCACCCGCGGACGGAACGTTGAAGAGCCTTCTGGGGCGCTGGTCGCGCGATACGCGGGTCGACCTGTCCTATCAGCATCCCAACGACTACACGCTGCATGCGCCAGTCGCCGGCATCCGCACCACCGACCTTGCGCAGGCAGTCGCGGCGCTCAATGGCGCGTATGCGGCGCAACAGGTGCAGATCCTGGCCGAGCAGGGCCGGTGGGTCGTCCGCCAGGCCGGCGATGTCGCGACGGGCGGGGAGTGAGCGCGGACATGCTGGGCATGAAGCGGACGCACACCCCCGGCATCGAACAGGCCGTCCAGCAGGGCGTGAACTACGAGGTGACCCTGGCCGAGCGCGCGCGGCGCAGCGAAAAGCGCGCATGGGGCGTCGCGTGGTGTGCGGTCACGATGTCGCTGCTGCTCGCGGGTGGCTACTTCCTGTTTCTGCCGCTCAAGGAGCGCGTGCCCTATCTGGTGATGGCCGATCCCTATACCGGCACGGCGAGCGTCGCGAAGCTGAGCGGCGATTTCCACAATCGCGACGTCACTGCGGAAGAAGCCATCAACAAGAGCAACGTGGCGCAGTTCGTCCTCGCGCGGGAATCCTACGATGCGGGACTGATCGGTCAGCGCAACTGGCACACCACGCTGTCGATGGCCGGACCGGCGGTGTCGCCCGCGTATGTCTCGCTGTTCTCGGAGTCCAACCCGCAGCGACCGCCGCGGCTGTACGGGCCGAATCGCGCGTTGCGGGTGCGCATCCAGAGCATCGTTCTGATCGGCGGGGGCCAGGGAAACCGGCCGACCGGTGCCACCGTGCGGTTTCAGCGGAGTGTGTTCGACCGGTCTACCGGCCGCGCCGAATTGCTCGACAGCAAGATCGCGACGATGGAATTCACCTACAGCGCAGACCTGCGGCTCAACGACGAAGACCGGTTGCTCAATCCCCTTGGCTTCCGGGTGACCAACTATCGCGTCGACAACGATTTCGGCGGCGCACCGGTCCCGGATCGTGACGCCGCGTTGCCTGCATCCGCGCCAGTTGCGACGGACCTGCCGCAGTCCGGAGATGCAGGCCTGGGCGTCGGCGACGACATGGACGAGTACGCCGTGCCGCTGCTGCAGCAGCCGCGCGACATGACGGCGGATTCCGCCATGGGAGAGCAGCCGTGATGCGGGGTGCGATGCGCGTGTGGTGGATGACGATGGCTTGCGTCGCGGGATTTCTGCTGTCGTCGGCAGCCCCCGCCCAGGTGGTGGAGGAATACAGCTACAGCCCGGACGAGGTGTACCAAGTGCGCGCCGGCCTCGGCATCACCACGCAGATCGAGTTGAGTCCGCACGAGCAGGTGCTCGATTACAGCTCGGGTTTCAGCGGGGGCTGGGACATCAGCCGTCGCGACAATGTTTTCTACGTCAAGCCGCGCAATGTCGATGTCGATACCAACCTGCTGGTGCGGACGGCCGCGCATTCCTACATCTTCGAGCTGAAGGTGGTGTCCAGCGACTGGCGCGCCTTGGCGCAGGCGCGTGCGGCGGGCGTGCAGTACAAGATCCGCTTCACCTACCCCAGTGACACGCGGTTCGCGTCTGAGGCGGAACCGTCCGATGCGCCGCAGGGCGAACTGCGCACCGACCTCGACCCGGCGCGTGCCTACCACTTCGGTTACGACTACACCCACCATCGCCGCACGCCGCACTGGCTGGTGCCATCGACCGTCTACGACGACCGCCGTTTCACCTATATCCGGATGGGAGACCGCAGCCGGTTTCCGAGCGGCAACTTCCCGGCGATTTTCGCCCGGGACAGCGAGGACGGTGACGAGTTCGTGGTCAATTCCACGGTCGAGGGCGACGTGATCGTCGTGCACGGCACGTATCCGTTCCTCGTTGTCCGTCATGGACGCAACGTGGTCGGCCTGCGCAGGAGTGCAGAGCAGTGAACGAGCACACGCACGATTCCGATGCTCCGCGCCGGTCGCCAGGCGCCAATCCCTATGAAGCGCGCGCCCGGGGCAACGTGGCCGATCTGGACGCGGATGCGCCAACGTTGCAGTCCGCCGAAGTCCAGCGACTCAACCGCAAGGCGCTGGTGTTTCTCGGCGCGATCCTGCTCGTCCTCGGCGCCTTCGCGATCTGGTTGTTTTCCGGAAGCGGGGCGACGCCGGAGACCGAGCGTGCGCGTACGCAGGTCGAGCAACTGGTGATCCCGGCCGCCCCGCGCGACCTGCCCGAGCTTCCGCCGGAGCGCCCGGCGCCCGTCCCGGAGCTGCCGCCCCTGCCGGTCATCGAAGCTGCCGCGGCGCCGGCCCGCTCGATGGATCAAGCGGCGGGCGCGTCTTCCGGTTTCTCGCCCGGCGCTGCCATGAGCCTGCTCGAGCGTCGCGTGCAGGACGCGGTGGGCGAAAGCGCGGTCGGCGCGACGGCCGGCCCTGCGCCGGGCGGCATGCCGGTCGGGCAGATGCCGGAGCAACCACCGGTCACCCAGGCGCCCGTCACCGGACCGACCAGCGCGCAACCGCTCTACAACCCCGATGCCCTGCTGCTCCGCGGCACCTATATCCGATGCGTTCTCCAGTCGCGCGTGGTCAGCGACTTCCCCGGATATACGTCGTGCATCGTCACCGAGCCGGTGTATTCGGTGAACGGGCGGCGGCTGTTGTTGCCGCGCGGCTCGAAGGTGATGGGTTTCTACAACGCCGACGGCGTCATCGGCGACCGCGCCGCCATCATCTGGGACCGCATCACGACGCCGACCGGCCTCGACGTCAACATGGCGAGCCCGGGCGTCGATGCACTCGGCGCCGCCGGCAACCCCGGCCACTACACCGCGCACTGGGGGCAGCGCATCACCTCCGCACTGCTGATCAGCATGCTGAGCGACGCGTTCAAGTACGTGGGGGCGAAGAACGGCCCGCCGCAGACCACGTTCGGTGGCGGCTTCGCGGTCCAGAACCCCTACGAGAGCAACACCGCGCGGACGATGGAGCGTCTGGCCAACATGGCGCTCGAGCGCAACATGGGGCGCCCGCCCACCGTGACCATCAACCAGGGCGCGGTGCTGAACGTGTACGTCGCCCGCGACGTCGATTTCTCCGCGGTGGTGCGCTGAGCATGGAGGCATCGGCAGCCAGTGTCCCCGCGGTCGCACAGGTCTCGAACCAGTTCCTCGAGTACCAGTACGAGGTGCTCGGAATCGGGTCCTACATGCAGTCCGACGAGGTCACCGAGATCTGCATCAACCGGCCCGGCGAGCTGTATCTGGAAACCCGCGACGGCTGGCGGCGTACGGAGGTGCCGTCCCTCACCTTCGAACGCGCCCGGCAGTTCTGCACATCGATCGTCAACGAGAGCAATACCGGCCAGCGCATCACCGATGTGGACCCGATGGTCTCGCTGACGTTTCCGACCGGCCAGCGCGCCCAGTTCGTCATCCCGCCGGCCTGCGACAGCGGCCGGGTGTCCATCACGATCCGGCTGCCGGCAAAGTTCAGCAAGTCCCTCGACCAGTACGACAGCGACGGCTTCTTCTCCGAGATCCTCGAGCAGGCGCCCACCATCGGCGACCACGACAGGGAACTGCTCGAGCTGCGCCGCGCCCGTGACTACGCCGGCTTCTTCCGCCGCGCGGTGCAGTACCACAAGAACATCGTCGTGGCCGGCGCCACCGGCAGTGGCAAGACCACCTTCATGAAGGCACTGGTCAATCACATTCCCGAACACGAGCGCCTGGTGACGATCGAGGATGCGCGCGAACTGTTCCTCGCCCAGCCGAACGTGGTCCACCTGCTGTATTCCAAGGGCGGACAGAGCGCGAGCAACGTCACCGCGAAGACCTGCATGGAGGCCTGTCTGCGCATGAAACCCGACCGCATCATCCTCGCCGAGCTGCGCGGCGACGAGTCCTTCTATTTCATCCGGAACTGCGCATCCGGACATCCGGGCTCGATCACCAGTTGCCATGCCGGCAGCACGGCGCAGACTTGGGACCAGCTGGCCCTGATGGTGAAGGCCTCGGTCGAGGGTTCCGGCCTGGAGTTCGAGGTCATCAAGCGCCTGTTGCGCCTGACCATCGACATCGTGGTGCACATCAAGGCCCATGCAGGACGCCGGTTCATCACGGGGATCGATTTCGATCCCGAACGGGCGCTGGTGGCCTGATGGCAATCCAGTACCGGACATCACGGGATGACGCCAGCAGCCACGCGCGCGCGCGCCGCATGCGGGGGGACGACTGATGCTGCCGGGAATGGAGCTGATGGGGTGTTCGGACCTCGCGGTGCCGGCCGAGGTGATGCACCACGTCGTGCGCGTCGAGTCGTCGTACAACCCCTTCGCGATCGGCGTCGTCGGTGGCCGCCTCGCGCGCCAGCCCAGAAGCCTGCCCGAAGCCGTGGCGACCATGCGCATGCTCGAGCGCGAGGACTACAACTATTCGGTCGGCCTGGCCCAGGTCAACCGCTACAACCTCGCGAAGCAGGGGCTCGTCAGCCCCGAACATGCCTTCGATATCTGCCCGAACCTGCGCGCCGGCGCACGGATCCTGGCCGAGTGCTACGGGCGCGCCGGCCGCGACTGGGGCAAGGCATTCAGCTGCTACTACTCGGGAAACTTCGAAACCGGATTCCGACACGGCTACGTGCAGAAAGTGTTCGCGTCCTGGCAGGGGCAGGGTGCGACGCATGCGTCGGCATCTCGTTCGCCCCGAGTTGCGCCACAGGTCTCGGCCCTGACGCTCGTCGAGCGACGCATCCAGGGCGCGATGGCAGTTGCCGGTGACGCCGCGCACACCGCTGCCGGCCCGACTGCGCCCTCGGCCCAGGTTGCAGCGCCGGTCGCGCTCCCTGCATCTCAGCAGGCGGCGGGGTACGGATTCGCATCCCCCGCCGCGTCTGCGCAAACCGGCAACGATCCTGAAGGGCCGGTCCGCGTACAGGCCATGTCCGCAACTGCGGAGGCCCTGCCCGCCACCACGTCCACGAGCCTGCAGAACGACGCGCGCGATGCCGCGTTCGTGTTCTGAGGTCGTGCCGGATCACCGTCGAATGCCACGTCATCCAACCAGTCCAACCCGAGGGGAACTCCAATGACCGACCGTCCGCACATGCACCAACGCGCCCGCCTGGCAATGCTTGCCTGCGTCCTCATGACACCCGGCCTCGTCCTCGCGCAGGACGTGTCCGGCGCGACGAATCGCGTCGAGAGCTTCTTCGGCAACATCAATGCGCTGCTCAATGTCGCCTCGATCGCCGTGGTCACGATCGCGATCATCTTTGCGGGCTACCAGATCGCGTTCAATCACAAGCGGATCAGCGATGTCGCGCCCGTGCTGATCGGCGGGTTCCTGATCGGCGCGGCGGCGCAGATCGCCAAGATGCTGCTGCCCTCCGACGTGACCTCGACCGCGCTGATCGTCGGTCAGCTGTTGCAGCACCATGCGTAAGAACGTGCTCTTCAAGGGCTGCACGCGTCCCCCCATGTTCATGGGGGTGCCCTACGTCCCGTTCGCGATCGGCGCCGGGGCCTGCATGCTGCTCACGTTCTACATCAACATGTTCTTCCTGGCCCTGCTGCCCGTGGTCGTGATGGTCATGCGCCAGATGGCACGACGCGACGAGATGATCTTCCGGCTGCTGGGCTTGCGATGGATGTTGCGGCTGCGCGTCCGGAACGTCGCTCAGCACGACGGACTGTGGGTGCTCAGTCCGAATGCCTACCGTCCGCAACTTCCCGGCGTGCCCGGCAAGCGGTGAGCCCATGCAAGCACCCGACACCTCCATCTCCGAGTTCGTTCCGTTCTCCGCCCACGTCGCGCCGCAGGTGGTCAAGACCACGGGCGGGGACTACCTGCTGACGTGGCGCCTGGACGGGCTGCCGTTCGTGGGGCGGGAGGCGTGGGAGCTCGAACACCGGCACGGCACCTTCAACCGGATGTTGCAGACGCTCCGGGCGCCGGACTTCGTCAACGTGGCGTTCTGGGTGCACGACGTCCGCCGCCGCGGGCGGATCCGGATGGACGCCAGGTTCCGGCAGGCCTTCAACCAGACCCTGTCGGATGCCTATCTCGACGCGCTGTCGTCGCAGAAGATCATGCAGAACGAGCTGTATCTGACGATGCTCTATCGCCCCATCGTGTCGGGCAAGAAGTTCGTCGAGCGGTCCACGGACATCGCACGGCTGCAGGCCGAGCAGGACCAGTCGGTGGCCAAGCTGCTGGAACTGTCGGGCAACGTGGAAGCCGTCCTGAAGGACTACGCGCCCGTGCGCCTCGGGATGTACGAAGCCGAGAACGGGGTCATCTTCTCCGAGACGCTGGAATTCTTCGGCTACCTGCTCAACCGCATCGACGAGCCGGTGCCGGTGCTGCACGCACCGGTCTGCGACTACCTCGCCGTGAGTCGGCATACGTTCTCGGCGCGCACCGGCGATTTCGTGGTCAGTGCGCCGGGGGGCGGCAACCATTACGGAGCGATCCTCAACATCAAGGAATACACCGACGCCACCTGGCCCGGCATCCTCAACAACCTGAAGTATCTGGATTTCGAGTACGTCATCACCCACTCCTTCAGCCCCATGGGACGGCAGGATGCGCTGAAGATCCTGGATCGCACGAAGGGCATGATGATTTCCTCGGGCGACAAGGCCGTGAGCCAGATCGTCGAGCTCGACAATGCGATGGACCAGGTGGCGTCCGGCAACTTCGTCCTGGGCGAGTACCACTTCATCATGGCGCTCTACGCAGACGACCAGAAGCTGCTTTCGCAGTACATCGCGACCACCCGTGCGGAACTTTCGAATGCCGGATTCGTGTCGGCCAAGGAGGACGTCGCCGTGTGCGCATCCTTCTATTCGCAGTTGCCCGCGAACTGGAAATACCGCACGCGGCTGGCGAACGTGAGCTCGCTGAACTTCCTCGGGCTGGCGCCGCTGCACAACTTCGCGACCGGCAAGCGCGACCAGAATCCCTGGGGTGAGGCGGTCACCGTCCTGCAGACGACGAACGGCCAGCCCTACTATTTCAACTTCCACGCCACGCATCCGGCGGAGAACTCGCTGGGCGAAAAGGCGATCGGCAACACGATGGTCATCGGCAAGTCGGGCACCGGCAAGACCGCGCTGATCAATTTCCTGCTCAGCCAGGTGCAGAAGTTCGATCCCGTGCCGACCATCTTCTTCTTCGACAAGGATCGGGGTGCCGAGATTTTCGTCCGCGCCTGCGGCGGCAATTACCTCGCACTCGAGAACGGCGAGCCCACCGGATTCAATCCCTTCCAGTGCGAGGCCAGCGAAGAGAACGTGCAGTTCCTGTCCGGGCTGATCAAGGTGCTGGCGGCCAAGTCCGTCTACTCGGCGCGTGAGGACGAGGACATCTACCGCGCGGTCGAGAGCCTGCTCGACATGCCCTCGCACCTGCGCACGATGACCAATTTCCAGAAAAGTCTGCCCAACATGGGAGACGACGGGCTGTATGCGCGGCTGCGGAAGTGGACGTCCGGCAATGCGCTGGGCTGGGTCTTCGACAATCCGGTGGACACCGTCGACCTCACGCGCGCCAGCATCATCGGCTTTGACTACACCGAGGTGATCGACAACCCAGAAGTGCGCGTGCCGGTCATCAGCTACCTGTTGCATCGACTCGAGGGCCTGATCGATGGCCGCCGACTGATCTATGTCATGGACGAGTTCTGGAAGATCCTCGACGGCGGCGGCGCGCTCAAGGATTTCGCCAAGAACAAGCAGAAAACCATCCGCAAGCAGAATGGCCTCGGCATCTTCGCGACCCAGAGTCCGGAGGACGCGCTGGCCAGCGATATCTCCGCCGCACTGATCGAGCAGACCGCCACCCTGATCCTGCTGCCCAATCCGAATGCGGCGCGGGACGACTACGTCGAGGGGCTCAAGTTGACCGACGCCGAGTTCGAGGTGGTGCGCAGTCTGGACGAGCGATCGCGCTGCTTTCTGGTCAAGCAGGGCCACGCTTCGACGGTGTGCCAGCTCAATCTGCGCGGCATGGACGACGCACTGTCGGTGATCTCGTCGAGCACCGACAACATCGAGATCATGCATCGGCTGCTGGCGGAGCATGCGGTGGCGTCGGGGGGCAGCCCCGGGGATCTGAAGCCCGACCAATGGCTGCCGGCGTTCTATGCACACCGCAAGGGGTCGGGGCGAACGCCTGCGCGTCAGCCGAGCCCGGTTCGGCGTGGGCTCCCCGTGTGAAACGTCCAGACCCGTCCGTGAACCCTGGAGATGCAGCATGAGCAGAACAACAGCGACCGCGGCAGACAGGCCGCGCAGCCTGGCCGATGGCTTCGAACGGACATTCGGGCGGCGCCCTGCGTTGCCGCGCGCAGGTCGGCGTTGGGTCGTCGTGGCTGCGGTCGTCGCAGTCTTCGCCACCGGCGCTGCAGCGGCAGCGTGGCAGGTGCAAGACCGGGACGTGCAACGCGAGCTCCAGCAACTGCGCAATCGCATCGGCGGCAGCAATTCGACCACGGTCGTGAGTGAACTGCAGAAGGTCAACACGCGCCTGCAACTCGCACATGCAGCGGGCGGTGCGCTTGCCGGGATTGTCGAGGAGCCCGAGAGCGACGCCAGGCTCGATCGCAACGAACCGTCCACTGCAGGCCTGAGCATCGGCCGCATGTGCCCGTCCGGCGTGGCGAGTGGGCTGGGACAGAAGCAGCGCACGCTGTGCCGGGAACTCGTGCAGACGGAACGTGCACAGTACGTATTCGCCTTGCGCATGTTCGAGCGCGCCGCCGAGCACCATGCCCGGCTGGAAGCGATCGAGCAGCGACGCCACGCACTCGGCGCCGACGACTATGCCGACCTGCAGGCCAACTCGAACGAACTGCTGGCGCTGACCGCCCTGATGGACAACGACCGGGATCGCTATCAGACCTACATGCGTGCCTACGAGGCGCGCGTGGCGCATATCCGGCACACCCAGATCGCGCTGTCCCGGAACCTGTTCCAGGGCCGGTCGGGCGTGGATCTGCCCACGTCCCTCTAACGATTCCGGAGTCTCGACATGGACAGTCTGGCAGGCCTGGTGCAATGGGCATTCTTCGCGCTGGTCTTCGAATTCCTGAATTCGCAGATCGCGTCGTTCCAGAACGGCCTCATCGCGCGTGGCACCCAGTTCGTCAGTGGGCTGGCGCTGACGCTCTGCACGCTGTGGGTGTTCATGCAGGGCTTCATGATCGTTACCGGTCGCAGCCGGGAGTCGATGATGGGCCTGGTCGTCGGTTCCTTGCGCGTCTTCCTCATCGTGTCCGCCGCCACCGCGATGTCGTTCGCGGGCACCAACCTGACCAGCTTTCTCGCCGACGGATTGCCCCGGTCGATCAACGAGTTCGTGACCGGCAGCAACGAGAAGCCGGAGGAATCGATCGACAAGAATCTGAAGATCATGGGGTTGATCTTCGTGCTGGTCGACCGCGTGGGCGGTGCATCCGACGATTCGCAGAGCAAGATGAGTCAGGACCGGGCCATCACCCTGATGGGCATCGGCATTGCCGGACCGTCAGTGGTCGGCGGCGCGATGCTGCTGCTCTACAAGATCGCACTCGTGCTGTTCGTCGGCTTCGGCCCGCTGTTCATCATGTGCCTGATGTTCGACCAGACCAAGGACCTGTTCAAACGCTGGTTACTCTACGGACTTGGCACCATGTTCAGTCTCGCAGTGCTGTCCTTCATGGTCGCCGTGGCGACCAAGCTGGTCGCGATCACCGCAGCCGCCTTGCTGCTGCAGTACACCCTGATGACGCAGGACACACTCGACTTGACGGCCGTCATACCATCGGGCGGCCTCAATGCCGCTGCGATGCAGCAGGGCGGCATTGGTTTGCTGATGTCGGTCCTGATGGTCATGTCGCCGCCGATGGCGGCCATGTTCTTCAGTGGAACGCTCGGGCAGTTCGCTGCGAATTCGAGTTTTGGTAATGTCGGTCGGAACAGCTCGGGGCAACGAACCGACTACGAGCAGCGGGTTGCCGATAATCCGGAGAAGAGAAACACTGACGGCGGCGGATAGTCGCTAGGACGCTGGCTAAAGGAATTTTCATGAGAAGGAATCTCCTCATTTTTGTATCTTTTCTGATGTTGTCCGCTGGCCTTCCGCAGAATGCGGGGGCGCAAGATCCAAATTCGCAGCATTACAGAGACACCGTTGTGCTTCCTGCGCTAGGCATGGGAGACACGATTTCTACAGATCGCCCTACTCAGCGAGATCAAGGTGGAGGCTGGGGCGCACTCGCCATCAGTCGTCCTTACGAGATTTTCGGCATTGCGCTCGAGCAGCATGACGAGGTGAGTGCGCAGGAGCAGGCGCTCCATATTTGTGAGACGCGCGGAGGCCAGAACTGTGAGGCGAGGCTGACTTTCCGAAATACGTGCTTTGCGTTGGCTAGTGGCGGCGGCCATTGGGGAGGCGCTGCAAGGAGTCGACAGCGCAATGCTGATCGGGTCGCTCTGCAGAACTGTCGGAAGTTTGGCGGGGGCTCTGAATGCGCAGTGATAGAGCGGACCTGCCGATGATGAGGCCGCCTCAGAAATTAATTAGATAAGCAGTCCCGTACACCAGCGGATCGATCCGAACTGCTCCGAGTGCCGCACCATCCAGCCGTACTTCGCTGTCGATATCCATCCAGCGTGTGTCGATGCGGATCTTGCCCTTGCCTGCGCGGATGTCGAGGCCGGCATGCACTGCCAGCCCCCAGGAATCGCCGAGTTCGAGTCTCGAACCTGCAAGTGCGCCGCGGGTGCCTTCCTCGAAGAAATTTGTGTAGTTCAAGCCCACGCCGAGCAGTGGCGATACGTTGGCCTGGGGCGCGAAGTGGTACTGAAGGCTCAGCGTGGGCGGCAGGTGCCTGGTGCTGCCGACGCGGCCGAGACCGGCGATGTCGATGTCGTGGCGGAAGGGTGCGGCGGCGAGAAGTTCGATGCCGAGCCGGTCGTGCACGAAGTACTCGAGGGCGACGGTCGGGCGTGTGCTGCCGCCTACCGACACGGGAAGCGTGCCGTCGGCCAGGCTGCCGTTGTCGGACTTCGGTGCGACGTGGTGGGCGCCGAGGGCGAGGGTCCAGTCGCCGGCGGACTGGGCGGCGGTAGACAGTGCCGGGGCGAGGCAGGCGAGGGCGAGCAGGGCGGGCGCGAAGCGGCGCATGGGACTTCCAGGTCGTTGGGGTGGCGCCAGTGTTCGACGCGGTCACGCCCTGCGCCTTGATCCGGATCATTGCGCTGCCGCCTGAAGCGCTGGCGGCGGGTGCACGGGGGCGGCTGGTAGACTGTGCGGCGGTTGTCCGGGCTGGTGCCCACGCGCCACGCGGACACGTCTTTCCCACTTTTGCCGCGTGCGCGCGGCTGCAGGAGTCCGGATTCATGGCGATCAAGGTAGGCATCAACGGCTTCGGCCGCATCGGCCGCAACGTGCTGCGCTCGGCGGTGGAGAACTTCGACGGCGACATCGAGATCGTGGCGATCAACGATCTGCTCGAGCCCGACTATCTGGCCTACATGCTTTCGTACGATTCCGTGCACGGCCGCTTCAAGGGCGAGGTGTCGGTCGACGGCAACACGCTGGTCATCAACGGCAAGAAGATCCGTCTGACCCAGGAGCGCGATCCGGCCAACCTGAAGTGGGACGAGGTGGGCGCCGAGGTGGTCATCGAGTCGACCGGCCTGTTCCTGACCAAGGAGACCGCGCAGAAGCACATCGACGCTGGCGCGAAGAAGGTGATCCTGTCGGCGCCGTCGAAGGACGACACGCCGATGTTCGTGTTCGGCGTCAACGACAAGACCTATGCGGGCGAGGCGATCATCTCCAACGCCTCGTGCACCACGAACTGTCTGGCGCCGATCGCCAAGGTCATGCACGACAAGTGGGGCATCAAGCGCGGCCTGATGACCACCGTGCACGCGGCGACCGCGACCCAGAAGACCGTCGACGGCCCGAGCAACAAGGACTGGCGCGGCGGCCGCGGCATCCTGGAGAACATCATTCCGTCGTCGACCGGCGCGGCGAAGGCCGTCGGCGTGGTGATTCCGGAGCTCAACAAGAAGCTCACCGGCATGAGCTTCCGCGTGCCGACGTCCGACGTGTCGGTGGTCGATCTGGTGGTCGAACTGGACAAGCCGGCCTCGTACGAGGAGATCTGCGCCGAGATGAAGGCACAGAGCCAGGGCGCGCTGAAGGGCGTGCTGGGTTACACCGAGGACAAGGTGGTCGCCACCGATTTCCGCGGTGAGACCTGCACCTCGGTGTTCGATGCCGAAGCCGGCATCGCGCTGGACCCCACCTTCGTCAAGCTGGTCAGCTGGTACGACAACGAGTGGGGCTATTCCAATAAGTGTCTGGAGATGGTCCGCGTGGTCGCGGCGAAGTAATCGCCCGCATCATCGTTGCACCTCCGAAGCCCCGCAACTGCGGGGCTTCTTGCGTTCGGAGCGTCGCCGGGTAAGGTGTCGCAGGCGCGCCGCCCGGCGCGGATGGGGCGGGGCGGGGCATGGAAGAATTGCTGGTACTGGTCGGGCTGGCGCTGTTGACGGTTCCCGTCCTGCTGGTCGTCGCGCTGGTGATGATCGCGGGCCTGCGGCGCCGCGTCTTCGCTCTGGAGCGGGCGGTGGATGTGATGCGCCGCGAAGCGGGCGCGCGAGCCGTTCCGGCCGAGACGGCCGCGACGCCACCGTCGCGCGATGAAGCAGTCCCGTCGCCCACGCCCTCACCGACACCTGCACCGCGGTCTTCGCCTTCCAGCGCGCAAGCGCCGTCGATCGCGCAGCCATCGCCGGGTGTGCCGCCGCTCGACGCAGTGCCGGCCGCGTCCGTCACGCCACCACCACTGCCGCCGGTACCGCCACGCAGTGCCTGGCGCGATGCGGATACGCCCATCGATCCAACGCCCGTTGCGCGGCCGGCCACCTATGCGGCACAGACGGGCCCGGACGTGTTCGAGCGTGGCCTGCGTCTGGTCCGTCAGTGGTTCACCACCGGCAACGTACCGGTGAAGATCGGCATGCTGGTGCTGTTCGCCGGCGTCGCCGCGCTGCTCAAGTACGCGAGCGACGAAGGCCTGCTGCAGGTGCCGGTGTCGCTGCGGCTGGCCGGTGTTGCGGTGGCCGCGATCGCGGGACTGGTGTTCGGCTGGATGCGTCGTGACAGTCATCGTGTTTTCGCGCTGAGCCTGCAGGGCGGGATGATCGGCATCCTGCTGCTGGTGGTGTTTGCCGCATCGCGGATGTTCGGACTGGTGCCGATCGGATTCGCGTTCGCCGCAAGCGTGGCGCTGGTGTTCGGCGCTGGCGCGCTGGCGGTGCTCCAGGGCGCGATGGCGCTGGCGGTATTCGCGGTGCTGGCGGGGTTCCTCGCACCGATCTGGCTGTCGACCGGCAGCGGCAACCATGTCGCGCTGTTCGGCTATTACGCGGTGCTCAACGCGGCGATCGTCGCCATTGCCTGGTTCCGGGCGTGGCGCCTGCTCAATCTGCTGGGCTTCGTCTTCACCTTCGGCATCGGCACGCTGTGGGGCGTGCTGGATTACGAGGCCGCCGATTACACGTCCGCGCAGGCGTTCCTCGCGCTGTTCTTCGCGATCTATCTGGCGGTGCCGCTGCTGCATGCGCGGCGACGGCCGGCAGGGCGGCGTGATCTGATCGATGGCTGTCTGGTCTTCGGCACGCCGCTGGTGGCGTTCTCGCTGCAGGCGGGGCTGATGCGCACCGACACCACGGCGCTCGCCTTGTGCGCCCTCGGCGTGGCGGCGCTGTATGCAGGCCTGTCGTGGTGGCTGCGACGCGGCGGTCGCTTCGAAGTACTGCAGCAGTCGTATGCGTTGCTGGCAGCGGGCTTCGCGACGTTGGCGGTGCCCCTGGCACTGTCGGCGCAGGCCACTGCCAGCGTGTTCGCGCTCGAAGGGGCTGCGCTGGTGTGGCTGGGCCTGCGCCAGCAGCGACGCCTGCCACGATGGTCCGGCATCGCGCTGCAGGGGGCGGCCGTGGTCGCCTACGCGTTCGCGGTGGGCAATGCGACGGTCGGCGCCGCCCCGTTCGTGCATGGGCTGTTCGTCGGCGCGATGTTGTTCGTGATCGCCGGACTCGCGATCGCATGGACGTATGCGCAGGCGGGCGCCGTCGTGCCGGCGCGCGTGGCCTATGTGTGGACGTTGCTCTGGTGGATTGGCGCGTGGGCGTTGGAGTTGCAGCGCGTGTTGCCGGCGGCTGCATTCCCCGACGCGCTGTTGGCACTGGCGGCCGTGACCGGCTGGCTGGCCGCCGAGCGCCACCGGCGGGCGTCCGATTCGCTCTTGGCCGGTACGGCCTGCCTCGCTCTGGTGGCCGCGCTGCCACTTGCGCTGTGGCAGGCCGACGTCCATCAGCAGCCGTTCTCCGGATACGGCCTGTGGGCGTGGCTGGTCTTCGCCGCGTTGGGCGTGCGCAGCCTGCGGTGCCTGCGCGAAGGCGACAGTGGATTCGCACGCGCTGCGCAGTTCGGGTGGTGGCTGCTGTGGCCGGCCGCGGTGTCGCTGTTGCTGGTGCATCTGGTCGACCGCTTCGATGGCGGCGACGGCTGGTGGCGGGTCGCAGTGGTGGCGCCGTGGCTGATGGTCACCGCGGTCGCACTGTTGCGCTGGTCGTGGCTCACGCCGCTGCTGGGCGCGGCCTTCGATCCGATGCGTGCGTCGTTCCGCACGGTCTGCTGCGTGCTGCTCGCGATCTGGTGGCTGGCGGCGCTGGGCAGTGCCGGCGATCCTTCACCGCTGCCGTGGATCGCGCTGGTCAATCCGCTCGATCTTGCCCAGGTCGCGGCGCTGCTGCTGATCGCGCGCTGGTTGTGGCGCGGCGATGCGCCGCTTCCGGCACGAGCACGCATGCCGGTGCTGTCGGCGGGCGCCTTCCTGCTGGTCACGGCGATCACGCTGCGCGGCGCGCATCACTGGGGCGGCGTGCCCTGGGACGGCGCGCTCGCGGGCAGCAGTCTGGCGCAGACCAGTCTGACCGTGGTCTGGAGCGTGCTCGGCGTGCTGGGCTGGGTCATCGGCTCGCGCCGTGGCCAGCGTGTGCTGTGGCTGGCGGGTGCGGTGCTGATGGCGATCGTGCTGGCCAAGCTGGTGCTGGTGGATCGCAGCCATCTCGGCAACCTGTGGGGCATCGGTTCGTTCATCGCCTACGGCCTGCTGTGTACCGTCGTCGGGTTCTTCGCGCCCGCGCCGCCGCGTGCGGTGACGGCTGAAGCAGTGGAGACCGGCGCATGAAGCGACCTGTGCAACACCTCGTTGTGCTCGCCCTTGGTTTTGCCTGCAATGGGGCGATTGCCGCGGCGGGCGACGACGTCTTCGTCGCGCAATGGCCGCTGACCCTGCCGGCGTCCGATGCCGGCGCCTATCAGGTCGAGCTCGACGATGCGGTCTACGCGACCACGGTGTCGCCGGCGCTGCGTGATCTGGTGGTGGTCAACGGCGATGGCCGGCAGGTACCGGCGCTGCTGCAGTCCGCGCCTGCGCCGACGGCGCGTCGCACGACGCAGCCATTGGCCTGGTTCCCGCTGCCGGCGACGGCGGCGCGCGCGGGCAGCGACATTGCGGCGATCAGCGAACTCGATCCCGATGGCCGCCTGCGCCGCATCCAGTGGCGGCCTTCGCCGGGCGATGCGCCGCCAGCGGCATTGCTGGTGGATGCCGGCGCGTCGGATGCGCCGCTGCAGGCGCTGGTGCTGGACTGGGGCGTTGCGGACGCGGCGTTCGAGCGCACGATGCGTGTCGAAGGGTCGGCGGATCTGCGCGACTGGCGCCCGCTGCCTGCCGGCGGGCGCCTGCTCGATCTGCAGCGCGGCGACGAACGTCTGGTCGAGCGGCGCATCGTATTCGACACGCCGGTACGCATGCGGTATCTGCGGCTCACGCCCGGCGACGGCGCGGGCACGATGCCGGCGATCGACTCGGTCACGGGCGAATCACTGGGGGCGGCCGGGACGCCTGCACTCGACTGGCGCGCACTCGAACCGGCCGGGCCGGCGGATGCCGAGGGTGGCGTCGTATTCCAGCTCGATGCTCGGCTGCCGGTCACCCACGTCGATCTGGGCCTGGACGGCAACGCCACCGCGCGCTGGACGCTGTCGGTGCGCGACACCCAGGACGCCCCGTGGCGCACGATTGCCAGCAACTGGCTGGTCTACCGGCTTGGCGCGGACGCGGCGTCCCGCACGCCGCCGCTGGCGCTCGATGCGATGGTGCGCGCGCGTCAGTGGCGACTGGTGCCGGACGCGCCGACAGCCGGCGCCATGCCTGAGTTGCGACTCGGCTATCGCCCCGAACGCCTGGTGTTCGTCGCCGAGGGTGCGCCGCCGTTCGCGCTGCGGGCAGGCAGTGGACGCGCCCAGCGTATCGACGCCGCGGTCGCGCCCCTGCTGGCCGATCTGCGTGCGCGCAATGGCGGCCGCTGGCAGCCGGCGATCGCGACCCTGGGCCCGCGCACGGAACTGGCCGGCGCTGCTGCGCTGGACGCCACGCCGCCGCGCGACTGGGGCACTTGGCTGCTGTGGAGCGTGCTGGTGCTGGGCGTGCTGCTGGTCGGCGGCTTCGCCCTGAGTCTGCTGCAGGCGCCGAAGCCGCGCTAAGAATTGCCGGGCGCGCGCGGGCGGTGTGCCATGAGGCGCCTTCGCGCGCAGTCGCGCTCTCACGGGCGTCGACTGCGGGGCCGGTTTGCCTGCCCGCAGGCACACCGCGGACAATGGGCCGCTGACGCACACGCGTTCTCCTTCCGAATACAGCGAGCCCAGAGCCATGACCATCGTCCGCATGACCGACCTCGACCTTTCCGGCAAGCGCGTGCTGATCCGGCAGGATCTCAACGTCCCCGTCGACGGCGGCAAGGTCACCTCCGACCAGCGCATCCTCGCGTCGCTGCCGACGCTGAAGCAGGCGCTGGCGCAGAACGCGGCGGTCATGGTGACCTCGCATCTCGGCCGGCCGAAGGAAGGCAGCTGGAGCGAGGCCGATTCGCTGGCGCCCGTCGCTGCGCGCCTGTCGGAGCTGCTGGGCATCGACGTGCCGCTGGTGCGCGACTGGGTGGGCGGTGTCGAGGTCGCGCCGGGCCAGCTGGTGCTGCTGGAAAACTGCCGCATGAATGTCGGCGAGAAGGACGACGACGAGGCGCTGTCCAGGAAGTACGCAGCGCTGTGCGACGTGTTCGTCATGGACGCGTTCGGCACCGCGCACCGTGCGCAGGCGTCGACGCATGGCGTGATCCGTTTCGCGAAGACCGCCGCCGGCGGCCCGCTGCTGATGGCCGAACTCGACGCGCTGGCCAAGGCGCTCGATGGCCCGGCGCGCCCGATGCTGGCCATCGTTGCCGGCAGCAAGGTGTCGACCAAGCTCGAACTGCTGTCGTCGCTGGTCGGCAAGGTCGATCAGCTGATCGTCGGCGGCGGCATCGCCAACACTTTCATTGCGGCGCTGGGCCATGGCGTCGGCAAGTCGCTGGTCGAGACCGACCTGCTCGACACCGCGAAGCAGATCATGGCCGATGCCAGGGCGCGCGGCGCCGAGATTCCGGTGCCGACCGATGTCGTCGTCGCACCTGCGTTCGCGGCCGATGCACCGGCCACCGTCAAGGCGGTGGACGCGGTCGAGGCGGACGACATGATTCTCGACATCGGACCCGAGACCGCCGCCCGCTATGCGCGGATGATCCACTCCGCCGGCACGGTGGTGTGGAACGGCCCGGTCGGCGTGTTCGAGTTTGACGCCTTCGGGGGCGGCACCGAAGCGCTGGCGCGCGCGATCGCCTCGTCGAAGGCGTTCTCGATCGCCGGTGGCGGTGACACCCTGGCGGCCGTCGACAAGTACGGTATCGCCGACGACGTGTCCTACATTTCGACCGGCGGCGGCGCCTTCCTCGAATTCCTCGAAGGCAAGACCCTCCCGGCCGTGGCGGCGCTGGACGCGCGCGAGGCGTGAGCGACACGCTGTTCTTCGATCTCGACGGCACGCTGATCGATTCGGAGCCGGGCATCCTCGGCGGCATCGCGTATACGCTCGATGCGATGGGGCACGCGCCGCTCCCGCGTGAGGCGCTGCTGCCGTGGATCGGTCCGCCGCTGCTCGACAGCTTCGCGGCCCTGTTCGACGGTGACCAAGGGCGTGCGGTGCAGGCAGTGGATCTGTATCGCGATCGCTACGACACCCAAGGCTGGCGCGCGCACAGCGTGTACCCCGGGATCGAAGGCCTGATCACGGCGCTGGCCGCCGAAGGCCGACGCCTGGCCGTGGTGACGTCCAAGCGCGAAGTCTTCGCGCGGCGGATCCTCGACGCGCTGCCGTTCGGCGATGCGTTCACCACCGTGGTCGGCGCCAGCGAAGACGGCACGCGGCGCTACAAACGCGAACTGATCGCCGAGGCCCTGGGCCGGCTCGGCGCGGCACCTGCGCAGTGCACGATGATCGGCGACCGGCGCATGGACATCGAAGGTGCCCGCCAGCACGGCATGCGTTCGATCGGCGTGCTGTGGGGATTCGGCGGCGCGGACGAACTGCGCGAAGCCGGTGCCGATCGGCTGGTCGAGACGCCGGACGCCCTGCGCGTCGCAGTGGCCTGAAACCCGCGTCGGGCGAGGCGATTCGCCTGGCGCTTCGGCGCACGCGCTTTGCGTGCGCCGGGCCGTCTGCGCCGTGGTGGCGCAATGCATTCGGATCGCAGGCCAGTGTGCGGGCCCGGCTCGAATACCCAGGCTCACCGGATGGCCGCATTCGACGTCGGTACGCGCCCCTGGCCATCGTCGACGTGTGATCCCGCGCATCTGCTGCCGTGCGCGGTGCGCGCGATGCAACGGCGTCTGCGTCTTTCCGTTGGCTGCAGAGTGCACCGCGGCGTGCATCGACGCGGGACGTCGCGTCATGGCGGCCCACGCGCCGATTGCCTCGATTTCCCAGTAAGCTCGGACCGCGCGCGGGGAGCGCGCAGCGCGGCGCGTGTTGCTGCGCAACATGCCTTTGACCACCGGTGGACACTACACTCGGCCTATGACCACGACTGAACTTCCTCCCGTGCCGGCGCATCGTCGCCGCACCCGCATTCTCGCCACGCTCGGTCCTGCGACCGACGCCCCCGGCATCCTCGATGCCCTCATCGCCGCCGGCGTCAACGCCGTCCGCCTGAACTTTTCGCACGGCGATCCGGCTTCGCAGAAGGCGCGTGCAGATGCCGTCCGCGACGCCGCCGACCGTGCAGGCGTCGAGATCGGCATCCTGGCCGACCTGCCGGGTCCGAAGATCCGGATCGAGAAGTTCGCCGAGGGCAAGGTGCAGTTGCGCACCGGCGACCGCTTCGATCTGCTGGCCGATGCCGATGCGCCTCCGGGCACCGTCGACCAGGTCGGCGTGAGCTATCTCGGTCTGCCGGGCGATCTGGTGGCCGGCGACGTGCTGCTGCTCGACGACGGGCTGATGCAGTTGCAGGTCACCGCCGTCGAAGGCGCGCGCATCGTCACCACCGTGCTCAACGACGGCGTGTTGTCGAACCGCAAGGGACTCAACAAGCAGGGCGGCGGGCTGTCGCTCGGTGCGCTGACCGACCACGACCGCGACCTGATCAAGGTCGCTGCCGACATCGGCGTGGATTTCATCGCGGTGTCGTTCTGCCGCAACGCTGCGGACATGGAAGAAGCGCGCTCGATCGCGCGTGCGCACGGCAGCGATGCGGCGCTGGTATCGAAGATCGAACGCACCGAAGCGATCGAGAATCTGGCCGAGATCATCGATGCCAGTGACGTCGTGATGGTGGCGCGTGGCGATCTGGGCGTCGAAATCGGCGATGCCGAGCTGCCAGGCCTGCAGAAGAAGATCATCCGCGAGTCGCTGGCCCGCAACAAAGTGGTGATCACCGCGACGCAGATGCTGCAGTCGATGGTCGAAAGCCCGATGCCGACGCGCGCCGAAGTGCTGGACGTCGCCAACTCCGTGATCGACGGCACCGATGCCGTGATGCTGTCGGCCGAGTCCGCAGCCGGTGCGTATCCGGTGCGCGCGGTCGAGGCGATGGCGCGCATCTGCGTCGGCGCCGAGCGCCAGTTCGCGCACGACACCGATTTCGAAAAGGCCCAGCGCAACCTCGAGCGCGCGGACCATGCGATCGCGATGGCCGCGATGTTCCTGTCCGAGCACGTGGGCGTGGGCGCGATCGTCGCGATGACCGAATCCGGCGGCACCGCGCGGTACCTGTCGCGCTTCCGCGGCGGCGCGCACGTCTATGCGTTCTCGCGCCATGCCGATGCCCGGCGCCGGATGACGCTGATGCGCGACGTGTTTCCGTTCGAATACGACAGCCGCGGCCAGACACCGCGCGAGGCCGCCCGCGGCAGCGTGCGTCTGCTGGTCGAGGCGGGCCTACTGAGCGCGGGTGAGCGCGTGGTGTTCACCAGTGGCGAGCACATGGAAACCCATGGCGCCACCAACACCCTGCGTCTGCTGCAGGTGGGTGAAGACGGGCGCGCCGAGGGCCTGGGCGAACTCTGACGGCGGCTCAGTCCCCGTTCGTCCCGATCCGCTGCAGGGTCGGGCCGAACTCGGGATGCCGCAGGATGTCCGTCTCGCCACTCGCGGCGAAGCGGGCGACCGCCAGGCAGGTCTGCGCGTCGGCGAGCCCACCGGGAAGCAGCGACGCATTCTCACGCGCGGCATTGGCGGCCGTGTCCGCGATCCGGTCCTGTCCGAATTGCTGCGCAGCCGCCTCGCCGTGCACCTCGGCGATCAGCCGCACCATCGCATGCACCTGCTCGGCCGCGAGTTTCAGCGGCGCGGCATTGCGGTCCATCCAGAGCTGACAGGCCGCCTGCGACTGTTCGCCCGCCAGCCCGGGCAGGAGACTGCAGCGCAGGCGCAGGCTCTCCTGGAGTGTGGCCATCATGGTCATCGCGTAGCCGGCAGCCGCGGCGCGGGCTTCGAATGCCTGCTCTCGGGGCGTCGTCGTCTGCGCGCACAGGCCCGGCGCGACGAGGATGCCGAGGGCGAGCGCCAAGGTGGATCGGATGGCCAGCAGGACGGGGACCTCGCCTGCGCCCGGACGGGGGCGTCGAACCGATTCTCGGCGTGATGGCGGACGTCCATCGGAACCCGGCCTGCCGCGCTGTCGGTGGATGGGCCGTGCGCGGCGGGCCGGTCCGAAGCCGCAGGCTATAATCGCGTTCTTTCCCCCGCCGGACGTATCCGCCCCATGAGCATCGAACAGCTTGCCGAAACCGCCCAGGCCATGGTCGCCCCCGGCAAGGGCATCATCGCGATCGACGAATCGACCGGCACGCTGGCCAAGCGCTTCGAAAACGTGGGCATCGCCAACACCGAAGAGAACCGCCGCGCCTACCGCGAGCTGCTGCTGACCACGCCCAAGCTGTCGGAGCACATCAGCGGCGCGATCCTGTTCGACGAGACCATCCGCCAGTCGACGAAGGCCGGCGTGCCGTTCGCGAAGTACATGACCGAGCGCGGCATCATCCCGGGCATCAAGGTCGACCGTGGCACCCAGGCGCTGGCCGGCTTCCCCGGCGAGCTGGTGACCGAAGGCCTCGACGGCCTGCGCGCGCGCTTGGAGGAGTACTACAAGCTCGGCGCCCGCTTCGCCAAGTGGCGCGCGGTGATCAAGATCGGCGAAGACATGCCGTCGGGCACCTGCATCGAGGCCAATGCGCATGCGCTCGCGCGCTACGCCGCGCTGTGCCAGGAGCAGGGCCTGGTGCCGATGGTCGAGCCGGAAGTGCTGATGGACGGCGACCATGACATCGAGACCTGCTACGAGGTCACCGAAATCACGCTGCGCGGCCTGTTCGACGCGCTGTACAACCAGAACGTCATGCTGGAAGGCACCATCCTCAAAGCATCGATGATCGTGCCGGGCAAGGACAGCGGCGAAACCGCCGATGTCGAGGAAGTCGCCGAAGCCACGCTGATGTGTCTGAAGTCCTCGGTGCCGGCGATCCTGCCGGGCGTCGTGTTCCTCTCGGGCGGCCAGAGCGACGAGCGCTCGACCGCGCACCTCGATGCGATGAACCGCATGGGCCCGAATCCGTGGCCGTTGTCGTTCTCCTACGGCCGCGCCATGCAGCAGGCCGCGCTGAAGCTGTGGTCGCAGGACCTGGTCAACAACGTCGGCAAGGCGCAGGACACGGTGTTCGCACGCGCCCGCGACAACGGCCTGGCCGCGCAGGGCAAGTGGAAGAAGGGCTGAGTCGGGCGACGGCCTGACCGGATGGGGAAACGCCGGCTTCGTGCCGGCGTTTTCGTGTCTGCGTCCGTCTCGCGGATTCGCAATGCCTGTCGAACGGTGCAGAACGTCCTGCGCTCAGCGGGCCAGCGCCGTTTCGTAGCGCGCCAGCATCGCGGCGTCGTGGCAGCAGAACAGCACGTCCAGCGACTGCGGACCGGCCCAACGGCGTACGGTTTCCACGGCGATCGCGACCGCCGCGTCGGGCGGATAGCCGTAGACACCGCAGCTGATGGCGGGAAACGCGAGGGTCGCGATGCCATGGGTCCGGGCCAGCGCGAGGCTGTTGCGATAACACGCGGCCAGCAGCGCCGGCTCCCCGGCATGCCCGCCGCGCCAGACCGGGCCGACGGTGTGGATCACATGCCGCGCCGGCAATTCGAAGCCCGGGGTCAGACGCGCTTCGCCGGTCGGGCATCGCACGCCTGGCGAGACCTCCGGCAGGGCGCGGCAGGCACGCAGCAGCGCAGGCCCGGCCGCACGCTGGATCGCGCCGTCGACGCCGCCGCCGCCGGCCAGCGCGGCGTTCGCGGCATTGACGATGGCGTCGACATCGCAGCCGGTGATGTCGGCGCGCAGGGCGTGGACACGGATCATGGCGCGAGTGTCGCATCCGGCCGTCGCGTGGACCAATGACCACCGGCCCATCACCCCAGGTGCTCCAGACTGCGCGGCCACTTGAGACGTGGAGAAGCCCGATGTCCGCCGTCACCCATGCCGGACGCCTGCACGTGCCGCTGGCCGTACACGATGCGCTGCGACGCGCCCGCCCGGAGGAGGCGGCCGGACTGATCCGCCAGGCCAATCCCGGCCTCGGCCGCGCGGAGGCGATCGATGCCATCCAGCGGCTCGCGGCGAATCCTTCCGACCGGCTCGACGACAACGATCCCTACCAGACGACTGCCGGTGCAGCGCCGGCCGATTCCGGCGTTCTGCCGAGCGAAGTGGCGGCCAAGATCGCGACGGGCAACATCGTGGATGCGGCGCGCCGTCTGCGCGATGCCAAGCCCGGGCTCAGCGAAGACGCAGCGCGGGACGCGGTGGCCCGGCATTGCTCGCCGCTGCTCCGCGAGGCGCGCGAGGACACCGTCGTGCCCGGTGACAGCGGCCGCTACGGTTGGGTGGGCTGGGTCCTGCTGCTGGTCGCAGTCGGGGGTGGCGTGGCGCTCTGGCTGGGCTGAGCGGTTTCCCAGCGACGCGCGCCAGGTCATCGGCGGCGCGATGTCGACAGTTGCGCCTCGTGTGCGCGGTCGAGCCGAAGCCGCAATCGTCGGATCTCGATGTGCCGCGTTGATCGCGCCGTTCTCCCGCTCCGGTTGGCTGACAGCGCACCCACGCGCTGTGACCGGATAAGAACCGTCACTGCAGATCCCGTCGCGGCCCCGAGGCCGCGACGGAACAAGCGTGCTTACGGCAGACCGGCCAGCCAGTCGTCGTCGGAGCCGTCGTTGATGTCGGCGAACAGCGGTGTCGACAGATAGCGTTCGCCGGTGTCGGGCAGCATCGCCAGGATGACGTCGCCATCGCGGGCAGTCCTGGCCACTTCGAGCGCGGCGGCCAGGGTGCCGCCGGCGGAGATGCCGACGAAGATGCCTTCCTCGGTTGCCAGCCGGCGCGCCGTCTCGATGGACACGGCATCGTCGATCGACAGCACCTGGGCGGCGATGTCGCGGTTCAGCACCTCGGGCACGAAGTCCGGCGTCCAGCCCTGGACCTTGTGCGGGGCCCAGTCCTTGCCCTGCAGCAGCGCGGCGCCGGCCGGTTCGCAGGCCGTCACCTTCACCTCGGGGCGCGCGACCTTCAGCACTTCGCCCACGCCGGTCAGCGTGCCGCCCGTGCCCCAGCCGGTGACGAAGTGGTCCAGCCGGCGTCCGGCGAAGTCGCGCAGGATCTCGGCCGCCGTCGTGCTGCGGTGGTAGGCGGGATTGGCGGGATTGGCGAACTGGCTGGCCAGGAACCAGCCGTGTTCTTCGGCCAGTTCCTGTGCGCGGCGGACCATGCCGCTGCCGCGTTCGGCGGCGGGGGTGAGGATCACTTTCGCGCCGTAGGCGCGCATCAGCTTGCGGCGTTCGATCGAGAACGTCTCGACCATCGTCGCCACGAACTTGTAACCACGTGCCGCGCAGACCATCGCCAGCGCGATGCCGGTGTTGCCGGATGTGGCCTCCACGACCGTGTCGCCGGGCTTGAGCAGCCCTTTGGACTCGGCGTCGAGAATGATCGCCAGCGCCAGGCGGTCCTTGACCGAGCCGCCGGGATTGAAGGACTCGACCTTCGCATAGAGCTGGACGTTGTCCGGGGCGAGGCGGTGCAGGCGGACGATCGGCGTATGGCCGATGGTGTCGAGAATGCTGTCGTACAGGGCCATGGGGGACACCTCAACGCAACGCGCTAGGCGCGGTTCCCCAGCCTGGGCCAAAACGCACGACCGTGCCAGCGGTTGACGTGGAACGCTGTTTTTTCAACACCATCTCTTGGCACGGTCGGTGTCACAGACCACCGGGTAAGATCGTGCGGTTTTCCGTACCGGTAGCGCTCTCTTGTCCCAGCACGTCTCCGTCCGACCCGCGTTTCCGCTGCGGGCCCTCGGCCTGGCCGCCGCCCTTGTCCTGTCTGCCTGCGGCGGGGAAGGCGCCGGGCCGTCCGGACAGTCCGCGCCCGCGCCCGTGCCGGTGACCACGACCGTGGTGCAGCCCCAGCAGTGGAACGACAGCGTCACCGCGCTGGGCACCGTGAATGCGCGCGAGTCGATCACGGTCACGGCCAAGGTCAGCGAGATCGTGCAAGGCGTGCACTTCGACAGCGGCGACGAGGTCGCGGCCGGTGCGCCGCTGATCACGCTCAGCGGCAACCAGCAGCAAGCCACCCTGCAGGCCGCCGAGGCCGCGGCCATCGATGCCGACAGCCAGTACCGGCGCGGGACCGAGCTGGTCGACACCCAGCTGATCGCCCGGGCATCCGTCGATACCCTGCGTGCGAACCGCGATTCGGCGCGTGCCAACGTCGCCGAGATGCGGGCCAACATCGGCGACCGCACCATCCGCGCCCCGTTCGCCGGCGTGCTCGGCCTGCGTCAGGTCAGCCTGGGTGCGCTGGTCACGCCCGGCACGCCGATCGCCACGCTCGACGACATCGGCGCGGTCTACGTCGATTTCCCGGTACCCGAGACCCAGCTGTCGCGCGTGATCACCGGCCAGCGCCTGTTCGGCCGCGTCGCCGCGTTTCCCGGCCGCGATTTCGACGGCGTGGTGCAGACGGTCGATGCGCGCATCGATCCGCAGTCGCGCGCGGTCACCGTGCGCGGTGCGTTCGAGAATCCGGACCGCGAACTGCGTCCCGGCATGCTGGTGCAGGTGCGCCTGCAGCAGGCGGCGCGCGAGGCGCTGATGATTCCCGAGATCGCGGTGATCCAGGTCGGCCGCGACACCTTCGTCTATCGCGTGCGCGAGGACGAGACCGTCGAGCAGGCGCCGGTGACGGTGGGCGTGCGCGCCGAGGGGCTGGTCGAGATCCTCGAGGGCCTCGAGCACGGCACCCGCATCGTCGTCGATGGCACCGGCAAGCTGCGCCCGGGCACGCGCATCACCGAAGGCACGGTGCAGGAGGCGAAAGCCCAGCAGGCCGAAGAAGTCGCGCCGGCGGGTGACACCCAGTGAAGCTGTCCGATCTTTCGATCAAGCGGCCGGTCTTCGCGGCCGTCATCAGCCTGCTGCTGGTCGTGCTGGGCATCATGGCGTTCATGCGCCTGACGGTGCGCGAGCTGCCGAACGTCGATCCGCCGATCGTCTCGGTCGACGTCAGCTATCCGGGCGCATCGGCCGCAGTCGTCGAAACCCGGATCACCCAGATTCTCGAAGACGCGCTGGCCGGTATCGAGGGCATCCGCACCATCGAGTCGCGCAGCCGCAACGGCCGCTCCGACGTCACCATCGAGTTCAACCTCAACCGCGATATCGAGGCGGCGGCCAACGACGTGCGCGACGCGATCAGCCGCGTCATGGACCGCATGCCGATCGAGGCCGATCCGCCGGAGATCTCCAAGGTCGAAGCCGACGCCGACGCGATCATGTGGCTCAACATGCGCTCCACGGTGATGGACACCATGGAGCTGAGCGACTACGCCGACCGGTACGTCATCGACCGCCTGTCCTCGCTCGACGGCGTGGCCCGCGTGCAGCTCAGCGGCGCGCAGCGTTACGCGATGCGCATCTGGCTCGACCGCGATGCGATGGCGGCGCGCGGCATCACCGCCAACGATGTCGAGACCGCGCTGCGCAACGAGAACGTCGAACTGCCGGCCGGCCGCATCGAGTCGGAAACGCGCGACTTCACCCTGCGCGTGGAGCGCGGCTACCGCGAGCCCGAGCAGTTCGCGACGATTCCGCTGCGCCGTGGGTCCGATGGTTATGTGATCCGCATGGGCGACGTGGCCCGGATCGAGCTGGGCACGGCCGAGCGCCGCTCCTACATGCGCAGCAACTCGGTGCCCAACGTCGGCCTTGGCATCGTGCGCACCTCGATCGCCAACGCACTCGACGTGGCCCATGCCGCGCGCGCCGAGGCCGAGCGCATCCAGCAGACGCTGCCCGAAGGCACCGAGATCTTCGTCGCCGCCGACAACACCGTCTTCATCGATGCGGCGATCAGCCGCGTGTACTGGACGCTGGCCGAAGCGATGGGCCTGGTGTTCGTCGTCATCTGGCTGTTCCTCGGCAGCCTTCGCGCGGCGCTGATTCCCGCGATCACAGTGCCGGTGTGCCTGGTCGCGGCCTTCATCGCGCTGTACGCGTTCGGCTTCTCGATCAACCTGCTGACCCTGCTCGCCCTGGTGCTGTGTATCGGTCTCGTCGTCGACGACGCCATCATCGTGCTGGAGAACGTGCAGCGCCGTGCGGACGCCGGCGAGCCACCACTGGTCGCGGCCAAACGCGGCACCGCGCAGGTCGCGTTCGCGGTCATCGCGACGACCGCGGTGCTGGTCGCGGTGTTCCTGCCGGTCGGTTTCATGGAAGGCAACTCCGGTCGCCTGTTCCGCGAGCTGTCGGTCGCGCTGGCCGGCGCGGTCGCGCTGTCGGCCTTCATCGCGCTGACGCTGACGCCGATGATGTGCTCCAAGCTGGTCCGCCCGCAGGGGCACAAGAAGACCGGCTTCAATGCGTGGACCAACCGGCACCTCACCCGCCTGTCCAACGGCTACGGCCGGCGCGTCGGTAGCCTGGTCGCGCTGTCGGGCGGCCGCCTGCTGCTGGTGGTGACCGGCGCGATGGCGATCTGCGCCGTGGCGGCGATGCTGTTGTACTGGCGCGTGCCCAGCGAACTGTCGCCGGCCGAAGACCGTGGCCGCTTCTTCATCGGCGTCGATGGTCCGGAAGGTGCGGGCTACGACTACACGGTGGCGCAGATGCAGCAGGTCGAGCGGATCTTCGCGCCGCTGGTCGGCGAGGACCAGCCGATCGAGCGCGCCAACTCGCGCGTGCCGCGCGGCTGGGGCGGCAGCGAGGACATGCACACGGGTCAGATCGTGGTGTTCCTGCAGGACTGGCGCCAGCGTGATGTCAGCACGGCGTCGGTTGTCGAGGACCTGCGCGCCCAGCTGGCCGAACTGCCCGGCGTGCAGGCACGCGCCAACGTGCCGGGTGGTCTGGTCGGTGGCCGTGGCCAGCGCTACCAGCTGGTGCTCGGCGGTCCGGACTATGCGGAAATTGCCCAGTGGCGCGACCGCATGCTCGCGCGCATGCGCGAGAACCCGGGCATCCAGGATCCGGACTCCGACTACAAGGAAACCCGTCCGCAGATGCGCGTCGACATCGACCGCCCGCGCGCGGCCGATCTCGGCGTGTCGGTGCAGGAGATCGGCCGCACGCTGGAAACCATGATGGGCCAGCGCCAGGTCACGACCTTCGTCGACAACGGCGAGGAATACGACGTGCTGCTGCAGGCCGATCGCGAGCGCCGCATGTCGCCGTCCGATCTCACCGGCACCTTCGTGCGCGGCCGCGACGACACCCTGGTGCCGCTGTCGAACCTGGTCACGCTCAGCGAGATCGCCGAGCCCGGCAGCTTCAACCGCTTCAACCGTCTGCGTTCGATCACCATCGCCGCCGGCCTCGCGCCGGGTTACACGATGAGCGAGGCGATCGCGTGGACCAACGAAGTCGCCGCCGAAGAGCTGCCGGACTACGCGCAGGTCGACTGGAAGGGCGAGAGCCGCGAATTCCAGGAAGCCGGCGGCGCGGTGCTGCTGACCTTCGCGATGGCGCTGCTGATCGTCTATCTGGTGCTGGCCGCGCAGTTCGAGAGCTTCATCCATCCGCTGTCGATCATGCTGACGGTGCCGCTGGCGGTGCTCGGAGCGCTGCTCGGCCTGTGGGCGACGGGGGGCACGCTGAATCTCTTCAGTCAGATCGGCATCGTGATGCTGATCGGCCTGGCGGCGAAGAACGGCATCCTGATCGTCGAGTTCGCCAACCAGCTGCGCGACGACGGCCGCACCGTGCGCGAAGCGATCGCCGAAGCCTCGGCGGTGCGTCTGCGTCCGATCCTGATGACCTCGGCGGCGACGATCATGGGCGCGATCCCGCTGGTCGTGGCCGGCGGTCCGGGTTCGGCGAGCCGCGCGACGATCGGCATCGTGGTGATCTTCGGCGTCGCGTTCTCGACGCTGCTGTCGTTGTTCGTCGTGCCGGCGTTCTATGCGCTGCTGGCGCCGTTCACGCGTTCGCCCGAAGCCCTGGCAAACGAACTCGAGCGGCTCGAAGACGAGACGCCCGTGGTCAGCGGCCATGCCTGATGCCGCGCGCTGGAACGCGGTGCGCCTCGACGGTGCGGGCTTCGTGCTCCGCCGCTGGCGCGCCAGTGATCTCGACGCGCTGCTGCGCCACGCGGACGATCCTGCGATCGTCCGCGGTCTGAGCGACCGCTTTCCCAATCCCTATACGCGCGCCGACGGCGAGGCCTTCCTCGCCGGACGCGTCGTCGACCTGGCGATGCCGGCGCTCGCGATCGAGATCGACGGCGAGGCCTGCGGCAGCGTCGGCATTCGTCATGCCGCCGCCGGCGAGCGGGCGCACAGCGCGGAACTCGGCTACTGGCTGGGCCGCACGCACTGGAACCGCGGCGTGATGCGCCGCGTGGTCGCGACCTACGTGCCCTGGGTCATGGACGCACTGTCGCTGTCGCGGATGCAGGCGAACGTGCTCGACATCAACCCGGCCTCGGCGCGGGTGCTGCAGGCCAACGGCTTCGTCGAGGAAGGTGTGCTGCGCGGCGCGATCCGCAAAGCCGACGGTCTGCACGACCTGCGCGTCTTCGGCCTGCTGCGCAACACTGCCGACGCCTGATCCACCCGCGAAAAGCGGTCATGGCGCGGCACGACGCGCGGAAATGCAGGTATCGTGTCCGCCAGTTGCGACGGGGATCGCGACAGCCACCCGACCGGAGCATCGCGCCACGTGGATACCTTACTCAGTGCATTGAACGGGCTGATCTGGAGCAAGGCGCTGATCGCGCTGTGCCTGGGCGCCGGCCTCTGGTTTTCGTTCCGCACCCGTTTCATGCAGGTCCGCGGCTTCGTCGAGATGACCCGGCTGACCTTCAGCGGCAAGAGTTCGAATGCCGGCGTGTCCTCGTTCCAGGCACTGGCGATGTCGATGGCCGGGCGTATCGGCATCGGCAATATCGCCGGCGTTGCGACGGCGATCGCCTTCGGCGGTCCCGGTGCGGTGTTCTGGATGTGGGTGATGGGCTTCCTCGGCGCTTCGACCTCGTTCGTCGAGTGCACGCTGGCGCAGATCTACAAGGAAAAGGACAGCGAAGGGCGCTACCGCGGCGGCCCGGCGTACTACATCGAAAAGGCCATGGGCCTGAAGTGGTACGCGCTGGCGTTCGCGTTCGCGACGCTGATCGCCGCCGGTCTGCTGATGCCGGGCGTGCAGGCGAATGCGATCGCCGACAGCATCGCCAACGCCTGCGTGGGCACCTCGGTCTGCGGCGACCTGTCCGGGCAGTGGATGGGCATGGAGGCGCGCACCGCGCTCAAGGCCGGCATCGGCATCACCGTGGCACTGATGCTGTCGGTGATCATCTTCGGCGGCGTCAAGCGCATTGCAGCGTTCGCCGAACTGGTCGTGCCGTTCATGGCGCTGGCCTACATCTTCATCGCGGTCGCGGTGATGATCATCAACTACGACTTCGTGCCGACGATGTTCCGCATGATTTTCGAAAGCGCGTTCGGCGTACACGCCGGCTTCGGCGCGATGCTGGGCCTTGCGATCGAGTGGGGCGTCAAGCGCGGCATCTACGCCAACGAGGCCGGCCAGGGCACCGGTCCGCATGCAGCAGCTGCGGCCGAGGTCTCGCATCCGGCCAAGCAGGGTTACGTGCAGGCGTGGGCAATCTATTTCGACACGATGCTGGTCTGCACCTCGACCGCATTCCTGATCCTGGCGACCGGCATGTACAACATCGTCGGACCCGAAGGCACGATGCTCCACGAAGCGTTGCCGGGCGTGGAAGCGGGCTCGGGCTTCGCCCAGGCGGGCATCGAATCGATCCTGCCGGGCTGGGGCGCGGCGATGGTCGCGGTGGCGCTGTTCTTCTTCGCGTTCACCACGATCATGGCCTATTACTACATGGCCGAAACCAACCTCACCTACCTCAACAACCACGTCGCCCGGCCGACCCGCACGCTGCTGCTGCGTCTCGCGATCCTGGGCATGGTGATCTTCGGCGCGGTGCGCAGCGCGGAGATGGCGTGGATGCTCGGCGACATCGGTGTCGGCCTGATGGCCTGGCTCAACATCGTCGCAATCCTGATCCTGCAGAAGCCCGCAATGCTCGCGTTGCGCGATTACGAGATGCAGAAAAAGCAGGGTCTCGACCCGATCTTCGATCCCGACAAGCTCGGGATCCGCAATGCCGATTTCTGGCGCAAGGCCCCCTGATATGACGAAGTCCCCCTGGTCCGGCGGTGGCCGCGACACGCCCCGCACGCCGGCACCCGCGCCGGGCCGCGACAGTCCGTGGGGCGCGCGTTCGCGTCCCGACACGCCTGCACCGCCGCGCGCTGCTGCGCCGCGGCCCGACGTGCGCGCGGACGACGCGGCGGGCAGCGAAACCGAAGACCGGCGCGAGATGCGCCTCTACGGGCGCAACGCGATCGACGCCGTGTTCGCGCGTCGACCCGACGCGATCCGAAAGCTCTATCTGCTCGAGGCGCGCATCCCGCAGCTGCAGCCGCTGCTGAAGTGGTGCGCTGCGAACCGCGTCGGCTATCGCGTCGTCGCCGAAGACGATCTGCGCAAGCTCGCGGCCAGCTCGCACCACGAAGGCGTCGTCGCCGACGTACTGCGCGAGGCGCCGCAGTCGCTGGGCACCTGGCTGCAGTCGCTGCCGGCCGGTCCGGCGTGCGCGCTGTGGCTCGACGGCGTGGGCAATCCGCACAACCTCGGCGCGATCCTGCGCTCGGCCGCGCACTTCGGCGTGGGTGCGATCCTGATGCCGAAGACTTCGCCGCTGGCGCTGTCCGGCGCGGCCGCGCGCGTCGCCGAAGGTGGTGCCGAATCGGTGCCGTTCGTGCGCCTCGGTCGCGACGACAATTCGCTGGCCCAGCTGCGCAGCGCCGGTTTCTCGCTCGCGGCGACCGTCGTGCGCGGCGGCGACAGTGTGTTCGCCAAACCGCTGCCCGACCGCATCGTGTTCGTCATCGGTTCCGAAGGCGAGGGCATGGATCCCGAACTCGCCAAGGCCTGCGATCTGCGGCTGGGCATTCCCGGCAGCGGCAAGGTCGAGAGCCTCAACGTCGCCTCGGCGACGGCCGTGCTGCTGGCGCAGTGGACCCAGCACAGCCCCACATGACCGGTTGTTGGCACTCGCGCTGATCGCGCGAGTGCTCGACTGCCGCATCGCGCTCATGCGCGATGCGATGTGCCGGCATCAGTGCTCCGGCGTCGCCTCGGTCTTCGGCGCGCTGCCGAAGCCGCCTTCCGATTCCGCCGCCAGCCACGCGAACACGGCGTAGGCCGCGGTGTTCTGCGCGACCGCATCCGGATCCACCTTGTCGAAGGTGTCGTTGGCGTTGTGGTGCAGGTCGAAGTAGTCGGTGCCGTCCTGGCCCAGCCAGCCCCACGCGCCGCCCTTGGCGGCCAGCGGCGAGATGTCGGGGCCCGGGCTGCCCTTGTCCTGCAGGTAATCGATGCCGAGCGGGCGCAGGATTTCGGCGATCGCATCGCTGGTCGCGCGTTCGCCGGCCGGCGCGCTGGTATTGAAGCCGTAAATGCGACCGGCGCCGAAGTCGCTTTCCGCGCCGATGATGTGTTGCGCGATGACGTCCGCGCCACCGTGCGCCTCGGCGTAGGCGCGTGCGCCGATCAGACCCTGTTCCTCGTTCGCGAACGCGACCACGCGCACCGTGCGACGCGGGCGCTGCGGCAGCTGCGCGATCAGGTGACCGGCGGCCATCGTGATGCCGATGCCGGAGGCATCGTCGACTGCGCCGGTGCCCAGATCCCAGGAATCCAGATGTCCGGCGATCAGCACGATCTCGTCCGGTGCTTCGCGGCCGGTGAGTTCCGCGATGACGTTCTGCGAGGTGTACTCGCCGTTCCAGCCGACATCCAGCGCCAGATGCACCTGCACCGATCCGCGGGTCAGCAGGCGCGCGAGCTGGTCGGCGTCGGGCAAGGACAGCGCGGCCGACGGAATCGGGGTGACGTCTGCATCGAACCGGGTGATGCCGGTGTTGGCGACGCGGTGCGGGCTGGTGCTGATCGAACGCATCAGATAGCCCGCAGCACCCTTGCGCGCGGCGATCGACGGACCACGGCCACGCACCGGACCGGCAGCGCCGTAGCCGCTGCCATCGCGCGAACGCGCCATTGGCACGTCGACGAACGCAAGCTTGCCGCGCAGCGTCGCGGGATCGGCCGCTTCCAGCGCGGCGACGCTGTCGAAGCGCACGAGTTCCGCGGTGACATCGCCGGCCGGGCTGCCGCCAAGCGCGGTGATCACCAGCGGCTGCGCATGGGCGCCGACGACGGCCGCATGTTCGCTGCGGCGCTCCCACTTCGGAAACGTCACCGGCTCGGTCCAGACCTTGTCGTAGCCGAGGGCCTCGAACCGCGCCTTGGCCCATTCGACAGCCAGCGCATCGGCCGCACTGCCGGGCAGGCGCGGGCCGACCTCGGTGGTCAGCGATTCGATCAGGGCGTAGGCGGTGCCGTCGCCAAGTGCGCGTTCGCGCAACTGGGTGGCGGCATCGAGCGCGGACTTCGGCATGGCGCCGGAGGATGCCGCATCACGCGCGGACAGGGGCGCAGCGACCAGCAGGGCGCCCGACAGCAGCGCGCTTACGAGGGGCTTGAGGAACGGGGCAGGGCGCATGCACGGTCTCCGACGACAAAAGGAAAGGGCCGCGGCATTGTCGCCTGCGGCCCCCTCGGATGCGATGTGCCGGACGTGTCCGGTCGCGGCGCCGTCAGACGGTGGGCGCGCCCGGAGTCCTGAGCGAATCGCGGATGTCGCGCAACAGCTTCACTTCTTCGCTCGGCTCGGCCGGCTTGGCCGGTTCCGGCGCTTCGGCCTGCTTGCGCTTCAGGCGGTTGATGAACTTGACCGCGAGGAAGATCGCGAACGCCACGATGGTGAACTGGATGATGGTGTTGATGAAGATGCCGTAGCCGATCGCGACTGCGGGAATCTCTTCGCCGGTGGCGGCATCGACCGTCGCCGCGCGCAGCGTGATGGCGAGTTCGGTGAAGTCGACGTTGCCGATCAGCATTCCGATCGGCGGCATGATGATCTGGTCGACCAGGGCCGTGACGATCTTGCCGAACGATGCGCCGATGACGACACCGACCGCGAGATCGATGACGTTGCCGCGGACCGCGAACTCCTTGAATTCGGACAGAATGCCCATGATGTCTCCAGCGCAGGAAGGGATGCGCGGATGACTATAGCGACGGCGCGGTGATTCTGCAGTGCAGTTCGAGCACGTCGTCGAGGCGGGCTTCGCAGGTGTCGCCGGGCTGCAATGCGGCCACGCCCGCGGGCGTGCCCATGAAGACCAGGTCGCCGGCGCGCAGCGCGAACAGCTGCGACAGCTCGTGCAGGATTTCGGGCACCGTCCAGATCAGCTGGTCCAAGGTCGAACGCTGCCGGTGCTCGCCGTTGACCGTCAGCGAGAGCGTGCGCGAGGCGAGATCGCCGATTTCGGCCGCGGGCACGAGCGCACCGATCGGTGCGGATGCGTCGAACCCCTTGGCGATGTCCCACGGCAGGCCCTTGGCCTTCGCCGCCGCCTGCAGGTCGCGCCGCGTCAGATCGAGTCCGACCGCATAGCCGTAGACCAGGTCGTCCGCCTGATCGACGGGCAGCACGCCCGGCGGTGCATCGCGTCCCAGCGCGACGACCAGTTCGACCTCGTGATGCAGGTCGCGGGTCGCCGTCGGATAGGGCACGTCGCCGCCGGTGACGACGGCATCCGCCGGCTTGGCGAAGAACACGGGCGTACCACGATCGGCGATCGAGGTGGGCGCGGTGGCGCCCATCTCGCGGGCGTGGTCGGCGAAATTGCGGCCGACACAATAGATACGGCGCACCGGGAACGTGCCGCCGCCCCGGACGGGCACGCGAGCGGGCGCGGCGACGGGGACGACGTCGACAGTGGATTCGGTCATGGACGGCCTCGGCGCGGGCGCGCCAGTCGGGCGATGGAAGAGGAGGGCGGCGACGGTCGCGCCGCGCGCAGCTGGATCAGCGCAGAACCGGCTGGTCGCGATCGCGGACCACGCGGTACTCGGCGTCCACGAACCGGGCGTCGACCGCGCGTGTCTCGCGCGGCGTCTTGCCGCCACGCACCAGCAGGCGGCGGGTGATGCCGAACAGGATCATCGCCGCACCGATGAACAGGCCCGCCACGAGCAACACCGCCAGCAACGCGACCCCCGTCAATCCCAGCAGTGCGCGCAGCATCGGGTGCCTCGGCTTGCGCGGCGCGAACATCGCGCGCACACCGGAGGCGTCGAAACGGGCATGGAGATCGCGGAAGAAGGCGTTGGACATCGTCGGGTCAGGCTCGTGACACAATGCGGCGCGCGGCCGGGAAGACAGTATCGGTCGATGCCACTCTGGAGTTGTAATGTCTTCGTTAAATCCGCGTGAGGGCGTGCCGCTCCTCGCGCTCGACACCATCGATGACGGCGGTTTCGCAGAAGTCGAGGCCACGATCGACGGCGATGCCGAATCGCTGGTACTCCATCGCTCTGGCGATCGGGTCAGCGCCTGGTTCAACATCTGCCCGCACGCCGGTCGCCGGCTGGACTGGGCGCCGGGACGTTTCCTGCTGTCCAAGGACGGTCATCTGGTCTGCGCCGCCCATGGCGCCAGCTTCGCGCTCGCGGACGGCATGTGCGTAGCCGGGCCTTGCCGCGGCGAATCGCTGCGTCCGGTCACTGTGCACGTGCGCGACGGACAGGTGCATCTGGGCTGAGCGCGTCGCCGCCGCGCGGCGGACCGGTCAGAACAGCAGGTTGACCATCAGCACGATGATCGCCGTGTACATCAGCGAGATCGGTAGACCGATACGCCACAACTCGCGGGCCTTGTAGCCGGCCGGGCCGATGATCATCGACATCACCGGATTGGACTGGGTGACGAAGTTGTTCGATGCGGCCAGCGCCACGATCAGGGCGAACGCGGTGGGATTGCCGCCAGCCGCCAATGCCAGATTGATCGCAAGGGGCACGACGACGATTGTCGCGCCGACATGGCTGATCACCATCGAGAACGCGGCGGTCAGCAGCGCGACCGCAAGTTCCAGGATCCAGATCGGCACGCCGGACGGCAGGCGCTCGATCGTATGGCCGGCCACCCAGGCGGCCGCGCCGCTGGAGTCCATCGCCCAGCCCAGCGGGATCAGGCAGGCCATCAGGAAGACGGTCTTCCAGTTGATCGCGCTGTAGGCCTCGTCCATCTTCAGCACGCCGAACACCAGCATGCCGGCGACGCCAGTCATCAGCGCCACCGACGTGGGAATGCGCGAGGACAGCGCAATCAGCATCGTCACGGCGAAGATCGCCATCGCGATCTTGAACTTGTGCGGCCGCTGCTCGCCCTTGGGATAGTCGGTGACGATCAGGAAATCCAGCGACTTCGCGGTCTTCGCCAGGTCCTGCCAGATGCTGTGCAGCACCAGCATGTCGCCGGCGCGCAGGGTCATCTTGCGCACGTCCTCGCGCAGCACCTGCTTGTCGCGGTTGATCGCCAGCAGACGCACGCCGTACTTCTTGCCGAGGCTGAGTTCGGCGGCAGACTTGCCGATGAACTTCGAGGTCGGCGGCACCACGGCTTCGGCGATGCCGGCGCGGCTGGGATTGAACAGGTCGCCGAAATGGCGCAACCGCGAGCTCATGCGCAGGAACTGGTTCTGCGCGAAATCGGAGACCTGCTGGCGCGGCCCCATGGCGCCGAGGACGCTGCCCACCCAGATCCGGCTGTCGGCGGGCGGAGCCAGCCGCGAGTCGTTCTCCGACTTCAGCGCCAGCAGCATCGGCGCGTCGTACATGGATTCGGCCTCACCGAAGGTCATGCCGACCAGCGGGCTTTCGGCGGTGACGGTCAGTTCGAAGATGTCGCCTTCGATGCCGTAGGCGCTGGAGAAATAGCTCTGCGTACGCGCCGGGGTGACGGTGCCTTCCGCCGCATCCGAGGGCTCGCCGAGCTGTCGGTGGCCGCGGAAATGGAAGTAGGCCAGACCCGAGGCCAGCAGCACCAGGCCGATCGGCAACGGCGCGAACATGTTCAGCGATTCCAGCGTCGCCGAACCCGAGGGCAGGTTGGCGTTGGCGGCCGTCAGCAGGTCGTTGAGCAGGATCAGCGGCGAGCTGCCGACCATGGTCAGCGTGCCGCCCATGACGATCGCCACGCACACCGGCAACAGGATCTGCGCCAGACGCAGGCCCGATCGCGACGAGAGGCGCGCGGCCACCGGCATGTACAGCGCCATGACCGAGGGGTTCTGCATCACCGCAGAGTTCAGGCCGGCGGTCGCCGCGGTGAGCAGCAGCAACCGGTCCTCCTGGCCCTTGGCGCGGCGCAGCAGCCAGCCGGCCAGCCGGTTGAGTGCACCGGTGCGGTCCAGGCCCATGCCGAGGATCATCGTCGCGATCACGCTGATGACCGCGTTGGACGAGAACCCGTTGAACACGTCTTCCGGCGCGACCAGACCGGTCAGGCCCAGCATCACCAGCACCACGAGGGCGACGAGATCGGCGCGCACCCGCTGGAACAGGAACATGACCATCGTCAGCCCGACGAGGGCCAGCACGATCTTCATGTCGGTGGTGAGCGCGAGCGCGGTGTCCATCAGCGCGGGGGTCCGTCCCACCCGGAGGGCGGTGGCGCGGAATCGTGGTCTTCCGTCGACCACACCGTGCACGCCGCAGACTGCAGCGAAGGTCGAACCGGGCGTCCTGCGGTCCGGGCCATGGGCGTCAGGTCGCCGTGGCCAGGGCGTCGTCGACGCGGTCGTAGATCAGGTCCCACACCCCGTGACCGAGTTTCTGTCCGCGGGTTTCGAAGTGGGTCTGCGGTCGCCAGGCCGGGCGCGGCACATGGCCGCGGGCACCGGCGCGGTTGCGTAGGCCCGGCGTCGCATCCAGCACGTCCCACATCTGTTCGGCGTAATCGGCCCAGTCCGTCGCCAGATGCAGACGGCCGCCAGGCGCGAGCTTGCGCACCAGCAGGGCCGCGAATGCCGGCTGTACCAGCCGCCGCTTGTTGTGGCGCTTCTTGTGCCAGGGATCCGGGAAATAGATGCGGATCTCGTCGAGCGCGCCGTCGGCGATCTCGTGGGTCAGCACCTCGACCGCATCGTGGTGATACACGCGGACGTTGGGGTGGCCGTCGTCGCTCAATGCATTGAGCACGCGGCCGACGCCCGGCGCATGCACCTCGATGCCGAGGTGGTCACGCGCGGGATCCTGCGCGACCGAGAAACGCAGCGCATCGCCGTTGCCGAAGCCGATCTCGACGATGCGCGGCGCGCTGCGTCCGAAGACCGCATCGAAATCACGCGGCTGCCCGGTGTAGTCCAGCCCCAGGCGCGGCCACGCAGCGTCGAAGGCGCGCTGCTGCGCCGGCGTGAACCGGCCTTGGCGCAGCACGAAGCTGCGGATCTCGCGACGGCCCTCGGTCGCCGTGAACGGCTTGGGCGGTGCCTTGGCGCCGCTGCTGGAAAACGGATCGGTCATGCCGCGCGCGTCAGCCCACCAGGCCGTCGATCGGCGAGGACGCACTGGCGTAGCGCTTGCGCGGAATGCGGCCTGCCAGGAACGCATCGCGTCCCGCTTCGACCGCCAGCTTCATCGCGCGGGCCATGCGCACCGGATCGCGTGCGCCGGCGATGGCGGTATTCATCAGCACCCCGTCGCAGCCCAGCTCCATTGCGATCGCCGCGTCGGACGCGGTGCCGACGCCGGCGTCGACGATGATCGGCACCTTCGCGTTCTCGATGATCTCGAGCAGGTTGTACTTGTTCTGGATGCCCAGGCCCGAGCCGATCGGTGCGGCCAGCGGCATCACCGCGGCGCAGCCGATCTCCTCCAGGCGCTTGGCCAGGATGGGATCGTCGCTGGTGTAGACCATGACCTCGAAGCCGTCCTTGACCAGCTGTTCGGCCGCTTTGAGCGTCTGCACGACGTCGGGGAACAGCGTCTTCTGGTCGCCCAGCACTTCGAGCTTGGTCAGGTTGTGCCCGTCGAGCAGCTCGCGCGCGAGGCGGCAGGTGCGCACCGCGTCTTCGGCGGTGTAGCAGCCGGAGGTATTGGGCAGGATCGTGTAGCGGTCCGGCGGCAGCACGTCGAGCAGGTTGGGCTCGCCCGGGTTCTGGCCGATATTGGTACGACGGATCGCGACAGTGACGATCTGCGCGCCTGCGGATTCGGTCGCGGCGCGGGTCTCGTCGAGATCCTTGAATTTGCCGGTGCCGGTCAACAGGCGGGAACGGTAGGTCTTGCCGGCGATGACGAGGCCGGCGTCTGCGTGGGATGCGGTGCTCATCGCAGGATTATCGCCGAAGCGGGCGGGAGATGCGTCGTCGGGCGGTCGCATCTGCAGGAATGGCTGCGCTGGCGACGCACAGGATGCGTGTTGGACCGGGGCGGGTGGCGAGCGCTCGGCGGTCGCGATGCCCGCGCGGCGCGCGGCCCGGTGATCGCGCAGGTCGACACGTGGTCCTCGGGATGCCGCGCGGAGATCGCAACGCCGGCCGTGGGCGGCGGGCTGCTTGCTCAGCCGCCGCCCAGCGCGTGGACGATCTCGACCCGGTCGCCGGCGACCAGTACATGGGCCTCGTGCTGGCCACGCGGCACGATCTCACCGTTGACCTCGACCGCCACGCGGCGGCCGGCCAGGCCCTGGTCGGCGAGCAGGCCGGCGATGGTGCGTGCGGGTTCGATGGCGAGCGTGTCGCCGTTGAGCTGGATATCCATGCCGCGATTGTCTCCGCTCCGCCGCCGCGGTGCACGTCATGCCGCAGTGCGGCGTGCTGCGGCGGAAGATGACGTGGGACCATTCCGCAATGCGGTCCCGTACGGGACTGCGGCCGCGGGGATCTCCATAATCGCCCGCCTTTCACCACCCCTCATCAGAGATCCGATCATGCCGTCCAGGCCCCTTCGTGCCGCCCTCGCCATCGCGCTCGCCGCCGCGGCCGCCGCTCCCGCCGTCGCCGACGATTTCTCGCGCACGGTGTTCTTCGGCGACAGCCTGACCGACTCGGGCTATTTCCGCCCGGTCATCGTGGGCACCGTCGGCCCGTCGGGCGCGATCCTCGGCCGCTTCACCACGAACCCGGCGCTGACCTGGGCCGAGCACGTCGCCGATCGTTACGGCACCCGCGCTGACGCGAACGGCAACGGCCAGGTCGGCGACAACTACGCGGCAGGCGGCGCACGCGTGGCAGCGCCCGCGGTCACCGCCCTGGGTCGGGCGCCCTCGCTCGCCTCGCAGGTCAACACCTATCTGGCCGCGAACGGCGGCCGCGCCGATGCCAATGCGCTGTACACCGTCTGGGGCGGCGCAAACGACCTCTTCGCGGTTGCCGATGCGCCAACGCAGGCGCAGCAGATCATCGGTTCGGCCGTGACCGCACAGGTCGCCCTTGTCGGCACGCTGCAGGGCGCCGGCGCCCGCTATGTCGTCGTGCCGTCGATCCCCGACATCGGCCTGACCCCGCAGTCGCGCGCCGGCGGCGCGGTCGGCATGGCGACCGGCACCGCGCTCGCCAACACCTACAACACCGCGCTCTACGCCGGCCTGGCCGGCCAGGGCCTGCGCGTGATTCCGGTCGATACCTTCCACTTCCTGCAGGAAGTCACCGCCAACCCCGCGGCGTACGGGTTCGCCAATGTGACCTCGGCCGCGTGCCGCGCGCAGCCGGGCGTCGGCGCCTCGTCGGTGTTCTGCAACCCGAACTCCTATGTCACGCCGTCCGCGGCTGACACGTATCTGTTCGCTGACGGCGTGCACCCGGCCGCCCGCGCGCACGAGATGATCGCCGACCTCGCGATCGCGATGATCGATGGTCCGCAACAGATCGCAGTGCTGCCGCAGTCGGCAACCGTGACCGGCCGCGCCCGCGCCGATCGCGTCAACAACCGCCTGAGCCTGGCGCCTGTTCGCAGTGAGGGCCGCAGCTGGTGGGCCGACGTGCGCGCCGACATGCAGCGCTACGACCATGGCGATGCCTACGACGGCGTCGGCCCGGCGGTGACCGCGGGTCTGGACTGGACCTCGGGCAACACGACCTTCGGCGGCTTCGTCGGCTACGGCAAGCAGGGCAACGACTGGGGCCTGCGTCGCGGCAACTGGGACCAGAGCGAAGCGACGGTGGGCGGCTTCGTCGGCTGGCGCGCCGACAGCGGTGCCTGGGTCAACGCGCAGCTCAGCTACACCTGGCTCGACTTCGACACCGACCGCACCGTGCAGATCGGCCCGGTGACGCGCGTGCATTCCGGTCAGGCCGACGGCAGCAACGTCACCGCCGCGATCGGCGCCGGCTGGAACTTCGGTGAAGGCGCGCTGCAGCACGGCCCGGTGCTGTCGCTGGTCGCGCAGCGCATCGAGGTCGACGGCTTCGCCGAAAGCGATCCGACGCTGTCGAGCTCGCTGGCGTATCCGTCGCAGGACATCGACTCGCTGATCGGCAGTGCCGGCTGGCAGTTCGCCTACGCCGCCAGCGATGCGTTCCGTCCGTACGCGCGTCTCACCATCGACCGCGAGTTCGAGGACGCACCGACCGAGGCCTTCGCGCAGTCGCAGTCGCTGCCGTCGACGCTGCCCTACGCGGTGCCGGCGCGCGGCTACGACAACAGCTACGCCACCGCGACGCTGGGCACGCAGACGAAGCTGTTCGGTCTTGATGCCAACATCGGCGCCAGCCTGACGGTCGGCCAGAAAGCCGGCCGTCACACCACCGCGTTCGCGACGCTCGGCGCCGGTTTCTGACCGGTGTCGCGCTTGGCAACGACCGCTCCGGCGGCGTTGCCAATGCGCGCGGGGCCGGCATAGACTGGCCGCCTGTGCGGGTGTAGTTCAATGGTAGAACTGCAGCTTCCCAAGCTGCTAGCGTGGGTTCGATTCCCATCACCCGCTCCACCCTGTTTTGCGTTCCAATCGGACGGCGACACCCGCGCAGGGGTCGCCGTTTTCGTTGCGGCTTGCCGCATGCCATGGTGCGTCGATGAAGCTCGCGATCCTGTCCCGCAACACCAAGCTGTATTCCACCCGCCGCCTGGTCGAAGCCGGACGCCAGCGGGGACATACGGTGCGCGTGCTCGATCCGTTGCGCTGCTACATGCGGATCAGCAGTGGCGGTTTCGAGATGCGCTACAAGGGCCGGCCGATCGAGGCCTACGACGCGGTGATTCCGCGCTTCGCGACCACGGTCGCGCGCTACGGCAATGCCGTGCTGCACCAGTTCGAATTGATGGGCAGCTACGCGCCAAATCCCTCGGCGGCATTCGCCTGCGCCCGCGACAAGCTGCGCTGCCAGCAACTGCTCGCGGCCCAGGGCATCGGCCTGCCGGTGACCGTGTTCGGCGACAACCCAGACGACACCGACGACCTGCTGGCGATGCTCGGCCCGCCACCCCACGTCATCAAGCTCAACGAAGGCATGCAGGGCGCGGGCGTGATGCTGACCGAGAAGCCGTCCGCCTCGCGCGGCGTTGTCGAGGCGCTGCGTGGCCTGTACGCGAATTTCCTGGTGCAGGAGTTCATCGCCGAAGCCCAGGGCGCGGACCTGCGCTGTTTCGTGGTCGGCGACCAGGTGATCGGCGCCATGCAGCGCCAGGCGCCGCCGGGCGACTTCCGCTCGAACCTGCATCGCGGTGGCGTGGCCACGCCGGTCGAGGCCACCGAGGCGGAGCGTGCGGTCGCCGTGCGCGCCGCCCAGGTCGTGGGCCTCCGGATCGCGGGGGTGGACCTGATCCGCTCGGCGCGCGGCCCGCTGGTGCTGGAGGTCAATGCCTCGCCGGGGCTGGAAGGGATCGAGGCCGCGACCGGTACCGACATCGCCGGCGGCATCATCGACCACCTGGTGGCGCACGTTGCCACCCCGCGTCCGGCACGCCGTAAAAAGAATGTCGCCGGCAACGGAACGTGAACGTTTTTTTTCCGAATTTCCACGCCGTCCGGGACTAGTCTGCACGTCCGGAATGCGCTCGCACTCTCTCTCCAACCGGGCTCACGCCCGGCGCAGCGGATGACGGCAATCGGGGCAATACTCTTTCGGCCCGGGCGGTGACGCCCGGGCCTTTTTGTATGCGCGGTCGCGACGCCGTTCATGAAAACATCCGCAGCTGTACCATGACGTCGGCGACCTTCCGTCCGACGTGCATCCGAATCGACCAGAGAACCGACACCTCATGCACATCCTTGTCATCGAAGACAACCAGGACATCGCGGCGAACCTCGGGGATTACCTCGAAGACCGCGGCCACACCGTCGATTTCGCCGCCGATGGCGTGACCGGCCTGCATCTGGCGGTGGTCCACGATTTCGACGCGATCGTGCTCGATCTCAACCTGCCCGGCATGGACGGCCTCGAGGTCTGCCGCAAGCTGCGCACCGATGCGCGCAAGCAGACCCCGGTGTTGATGCTCACCGCGCGCGACAGCCTCGACAACAAGCTGGCCGGCTTCGACTCGGGCGCCGACGACTACCTGGTCAAGCCCTTCGCGCTGCAGGAAGTCGAGGTCCGCCTCAACGCGCTGTCGCGGCGCGGCAAGGGCACGCACACGCGCGTGCTCGACGTCGGCGAGATCGAATACAACCTCGACACGCTGGAAGTGCGCCGCGGCGGCAAGCTGCTGCAGCTCAATCCCACCGCGCTGAAGATCCTGCAGTCGTTGATGGAAGCCTCGCCGGCCGTGGTCACGCGGCAGGAGCTCGAGACCCGCGTCTGGGGCGAGGAACTGCCGGATTCCGATTCGCTGCGCGTGCACATCCACGGCCTGCGGGCGGTGATCGACAAGCCGTTCGACGTGCCGTACATCCAGACGCGCCACGGAATCGGCTACCGCATCGCGGTTCCCGATGCCGCCAGCTGACGTCGCGTCGGCGCGTCCTGCGCGGACGCGCGCCCGGCGGTACCGCCGGCGGCTGCGCAGCCGCATCATCCTGTCCTTCGTGCTGCTCGGTCTCGGGCTCACGACCCTGTTCGCCTTCCTGACCCAGGAAGCGCGGGACCGCGTGGAGAACACGCTGGTCGAGGACCTGATGAACCGCAACATCGACGAGTACGCACGGCGCTACTACGTCGATCCCGCGCGCAACCCGGCGGTGCCGCTGGAGCAGATCTACGCGCGCGTGGTCAAGCGCGACCGGTTCGAGGAACTGGGGCGCGAGCAGCCCGACTGGTACCAGCTGCGCGACGGCATCCACAACCTCAGCGGGATCGACGAGGACGGCACGCCCTTCATGTACAAGCTCGCGGTGCGCAAGACCGCCGACGAGTGGTTCTTCCTCGCCTACGACATGACCGAGACCGCGCGCGGGTCGACCCAGTTCCAGCGGGCGATCTTCGGCTCGGTGGTGGTGGTGTCGCTGCTGTCGTTGCTGATCGGCTGGTGGTCCGCGTCGCGGGTGATGAGTCCGGTCTCGGAACTCGCGAACCGGCTCAACCGCTCGGGCGACAGTTCGCGTCCGGAGGCGCTGGCGCCGCATTTCCCCGATGACGAGGTCGGCCAGCTGGCGAGTGCGCTGGACGACTACGCGTTCCGCCTGACCGAGGTGGTGCAGCGCGACCGCGAGTTCAACGCCGACGTCAGCCATGAACTGCGCACGCCGCTGGCGGTGATCCGCGGCGCGGTCGAGCTGCTGCTGTCGCGACCGGAGCTGGACGAGAAGACCCGCACGCGCCTGCTGCGCATCCAGCGCGCCGAGCAGCAGTGCACCGACCTGATCAGTGCCTTGCTGCTGCTGTCGCGCAACGAGCGCGGCCATGGTGCGACGGACATCGGCAAGGTCGTCGAGCAGCTGTTCGATGCCCACCGGCCGCAGCTGGTCGGCAAGCCGCTGGTGCTGCGTCTCGAAGGTGACGGCCCGCTGGTGGTCGATGCACCGGAGTCGGCGGTCACCGTGGCGCTCGGCAATCTCGTCGGCAACGCAATCAAGTACACGCTGGAAGGCGAGGTGGTCGTGCGCCTGGGCGAGCGGACCGTCGAAGTTGCCGACAGCGGCCCCGGCCTCAGCGCCGAGGACGCCGCGCGCCTGTTCGAGCGCGGCTACCGCGGCACCCACGCCGAGCATTCGCAGGGCGGCGGCATCGGCCTGTCGATCGTGCGCCGTCTCTGCGATCTCTATGGCTGGCAGGTGCGCGTTGTGCCGGGCGCGGTCCGCGGCGTCGTCGCGACCCTGTCGTTCCGGCCCGGCTGATTGACGCAGCCGGGCGAGTGGCGGCTTCAGAAATGCATTGAAGCGTTTGGTGTTCTCGCCACCCTGCAGATCAATGGTCGCGACGCAACGGCGCAACGCGTGCGGCCGATAGACCGAATTCAAGAATGGACCGCGGCCACCGCACGAACATCGCGATCGGCCATCACGCGGAACATGGCGCGCCGCGCCTCGCGTCGGCTCAGAGGCTGACCCACCAGCAGCCCAGATAGCGGTGCAGCGAGAACACGGTCTGGCTGGCGCCTGTGCCACCGGGGCCGGTCTGGTCCACGCGCAGCGAGGTGGGTGCACGCTCGGGCGCAGCGGTGGGGATGTCGCGCGCGCTGACCCAGCTGGAGAACTGCCCGCCGGTGTCGGCTACACGCGCCTGCGCCGGTCGCTGCGCAGTGATGTCGAGCAGCGGGCGCTGCGCGATCGCGTCCAGCCGGTCGAGGATCCGGTATCCGCCGCTCTGGCTCAGGCCGCGCCAGTGGTACAGCGTGACCAGGCGATTGGTGTCGCGGCTGTGGATCGCGTGGCTCATTTCCTGGATCAGACCGCGCAGCTGGCGCTGGCAGCCGCCGCGGTAAGGCGCAGCCTGCCCACGGGGCTGGTCCTGCGGACTGCTGGTGGCACCGATCGAGGTGCAGGCGCGATCGGTATAGACCGTGCCGCCGTCGGGACCCACACAGCGGCGGACCTGGGCCTCGGCCTCCGGCATCGGCCAGACCGCCATGCCGGCCAGCAGGCATGGAAGCAGGGCGCGGGCGGGGAGGCGGGGCATCCCGGCAGCCTAGCCGGTGGCGTCGACCCGGACCAGCGCCCGGGCCATCGCGTTCAGGACAGTCGCGCGAGTACGGACTGGGTCGGCTTGGCCAGGTTCAAGGTGTAGAAATGCAGCGCAGGCGCGCCGCCTGCGATCAGGCGCTCGCACAGGCGGGTGACGATGTCGGCGCCCAGTTCGCGCACCGCGTCCGCGTCGTCGCCGAAGGCGGTCATCTGGCGCTGCATCCAGCGCGGGATCTCGGCGCCGCAGGCCTCGGAGAAACGGCGCAACTGGCTGAAGTTCGAGATCGGCATGACGCCGGGGATGATCGGGATATCGATGCCCAGACGTCGCGCACTGTCGAGGTAATGGAAGTACGCGTCGGCGTTGTAGAAGTACTGGGTGATGGCCGCATCCGCGCCCGCGTCCACCTTGGTCTTGAAATGGCGCAGGTCGCTGTGGGCATCGTCGGATTGCGGATGGATCTCTGGATAGCAGCCGACCTCGATATGGAACAGGTCGCCGAACTCCGCGCGGACGAAGGCCACCAGATCCGAGGCATACCGCAGATCGCCCGGTCGGCCCATGCCTGAGGGCAGGTCGCCGCGCAGCGCGACGATCCGCCGGCAGCCGATCGCGCGGTAGAGCTTCAGCAGTTCGCGGATCTCCTCGCGGCTGCCGCCGACGCAGGACACGTGCGGCGCCGCCTCCAGGGCGTGCCGCTGCTTGAGCCGGCGCACGGTTTCCGGTGTGTGACTCAGCGTGGATCCGCCGGCGCCGAAGGTGCAGGACACGTATTCGGGCGCGTGGGTCGCCAGTTTCTTCGCGGTGCGGTCGAGCTGCGCGCGCTGGTCGTCGGTCTTGGGCGGGTAGAACTCGAAGCTGATCGGGATCATCGCGGCATGGCATGCGGGTGTCGCGAAATCTTATCGCTTTATCGCGATGGAAGCATGTCCCGCGTATCGCGGCACCCGTGCACGCGGCCCGCCGCACCGGACACAGCGTTGCGCGTTTTCGCCGGCCACTCACGGCTAAAGGCCTATAATTGCTGCACTGCAGCAGGACGTCATGCGCGCATCGGGCACGCGGCGCGCTGCCCAACCGGATGCGCTCGAGATGAAGAAGCTCCTCAAGACCCTCGTGGGTCTGTTCGTGCTGCTGGCCCTGGCCGGCGTGCTGTTCCTGTACTGGCCGCTGTTCGAACGCGCGCCCCCCGAGCCGGACAATGCAGAGCCCGTCGACGTGGTGCTGATCGGCGCCGGCGTCATGAGCGTCACGCTGGCCACTTACCTGCAGGAACTCGAGCCCGACTGGCGCATCGAGATGTACGAGCGCCTCGATGGCGTCTCGCTCGAAAGTTCGGACGGCTGGAACAACGCCGGTACCGGACATTCGGGTTTCGCCGAACTCAACTACACACCCGAGCGCGAGGACGGCAGCATCGAGACCGCGCGTGCGGTCGACATCGCCGAGCAGTTCGAGATCTCGCGCCAGTTCTGGTCGCACCAGGTCGAAGCCGGCCGCCTCGGCACGCCGACCGATTTCATCAACGCCACCCCGCACATGAGCTTCGTATGGGGTGATGCGAACATCGACTATCTGCGTCGTCGCCACGCGGCGCTGTCGAAGGAGCCGCTGTTCAACGGCATGGTGTATTCGGAAGATCCCGCGCAGATCGCCGCGTGGGCGCCGCTGATGATGCAGGGACGCGATCCCGCGCAGAAGATCGCCGCGACCTGGATGCCGCTCGGCACCGACGTCAACTTCGGCGTGATCACCCGCCAGCTGACCCAGGCGCTCGAGCGCAGCCCGAACTTCGGCCTGCATCTGCGGCACGAGGTGCGCAAGCTGCAGCGCAATGACGACGGCACCTGGACCGTCGCCGTGCACGATCTCGCCACCGACACCACCCGCTCGATCCGCACGAAGTTCGTCTTCGTCGGCGCAGGCGGCGCCGCGCTGACGATGCTGCAGCACTCGGGCATTCCGGAAGCCGCGAACTACGGTGGCTTCCCGGTCGGCGGGCAGTTCCTCGCCGCCGACAATCCGGCCGTCACCGCGCAGCATGAGGTAAAGGCCTACGGCAAGGCGGAAGAAGGCTCGCCGCCGATGTCGGTGCCGCATCTCGATGCGCGCATGCTCGACGGCAAGCCGGTGCTGCTGTTCGGCCCGTTCGCGTTGCAGAGCACGCGCTTCCTCAAGCACGGTTCGTGGTTCGACCTGTTCTCGTCGGTCAACAACCACAACGTCGCCGGCATGATGCGCGTCGGTGCGGAAAACCGGGATCTCGTCGGTTACCTCATCAGCCAGGCGCGCCTGTCGGACGCGGACCGTATCGCGGAACTGCAGAAGTACTACCCGGATGCACAGCCCGCCGACTGGCGTCTGGTGACCGCCGGCCAGCGCGTGCAGGTGATCAAGCGTGATCCGGAGAAGGGCGCGATCCTGCAGTTCGGCACCGAGATCGTCACCGACGCCGACGGCAGCATCGCTGCGCTGCTGGGCGCGTCGCCGGGTGCGTCGACCTCGCCGAAGATCATGCTCGACGTCATGCGCAAGGCGTATCCGGCGCAGATGGACGGCCCCTGGCGCGAACGCATCGCGCAGATCATTCCGTCGTTCGGCCAGACGCTCAACACCGATGTCGCGCTGACCAACCGCATCCGGGGCATGACCAGCCGCGTGCTGCAACTGCCGTATCACGAAGTGCCGGGCGCCGCGATCGGCGACGGCCAGCCGCCGGCCGCGAACGATGAACTGCACGGCCCTGACGAAGGCCCGGACGAGGCCGAACTCGACCGGCGCATGCAGGCGCTGTAATCGACACGAACAGGCGGGCCGCGAGGCCCGCCTTTTTCTTGCGTAATGCAGGCGCGTTACCCTGTCGCGCCCTCGCAGACGACCGCCCGATGTCCATCGTCCTCACACCGTTCGCCCGCCCGCGCCTGTTTCCCCGCACGCCGCGTGGCAACACCATCCAGGACATCACCCCGGAACAGTTCGAAGCGCATCTCAACGGCGAAACGCCGCACGCGGTGCTCGACGGCTACGCGCCGTTCTGCAAGCTGCACGTGCATCGCAACTGGACCTCGACGCGCTGCCTGACGGTGCCGATCACCGAGGCCAACCGGCATCTGCTGCGCTCGGGTTACGAAGCCCGCAACAGCGCGGAACTGCCGGTGCTCGTGCGCTGGTTCGAAGGTGTGGAAGCGCCGCGTGCCGATTACCTCGTCGTGATCCTCTACAGCGCCGAACAGCTCGCGAAGGAAGGTTCTCCGATCGATGCCGACTGGGGCATCGTCGGCTGCATCTACACCGCTGAGCCGGACGAGATTCCGATGGCCCCGATCACGATGCTGCGCAACGCGCTGGGCGTGGAGGAGGGCGGTTCCGGCGTCCCGCTCGATCGCGAGGCCTACCGCCGCAGTGTCGAGTTCTGGCAGCGGAACGCGAACTGGCGGCCGTGAGATTGAGGCCTGTGTCGACGGGCAGGATTGAATTAGGCGCCCGGTCGATCAGTTCGCGATAGACCCGCGGCGGATCGATGCGGCTGCCGCAGGTGTCGGCCTCGGTTTCTCATGTGTCGCGTGCATAGCCAGCCTCCCGCTGCGCGCGTAGCGCCAACACGAACACCGTATCCACTGCAGCCACGTATCGGTACAACGCCACATAGCCGCGGGCACTCCGGCCGATCACCAGTTCCCGCAGGTCGCTAGGTATCGGGCGGCCGATCACCGGATTGGCCCTGAGTACGTCGAATGCGCTGACAAGCTCGCCAAGACGATCCTGCACGTGCTCGGCCTCGTGGTGCTCCAGATGACTGATGACGCGCTGCAGGTCCTCGTACACGCTGGGCAGGAACTCGACGCGCGCCATGCTACTTCGCGAACTTCCGGGCAACCGGACGCGGCGTCGCTTCGCTTTCGATGCGGCCCGTCAAATAGCGGCGCATGTCCTCCCAGGGAATGCTCTCCCCGGTCTCCAGGAATTCCGTCCAGCGACGCTCAGCCTCTGCGTGAAAGTCGGATCGCCGTTCGGCCTGCTCGGCCTTTTCGGCGATGGCTTCCAGAATGAAGTTGTGCGAAGTAGTGCCGGCCGCTTCCGCCACCCTGGCGACGCGGGCCTTGAGATCTTCGGGCAGGCGAATGGTGGTGGTGCTCATGCGGGGCTCCGATACGCTGAGGCTTAAGAAAAGTAGCACATGTGTGACACAAGCCAGTCGAGGTCCGCGCCAGGTTCAGCTCGGTTGTCCGGAGAGCGCCGCTTGGAGAATGACGTGGTGGAGAGCGCCGACCTCAAGGGTGCGGGCGTCGCCCGCCAATGCGGCATGACGCAGGTCGGGATGAGAAAAATTTCAGGCGCCACGCTGGACCGATCTCGCCTGCCTGCCACCAAACGAAAACGGGCGCCTTTCGGCGCCCGTTCCGTATCGCAACCGCCGAAGCGGATGGATCAGTAACGGTAGTGGTCCGGCTTGAACGGGCCTTCGACCGGCACGCCGATGTAGTCGGCCTGTTCCTTCGAAAGCGTGGTCAGCTTCACGCCGATCTTCTCGAGGTGCAGGCGCGCGACTTCCTCGTCGAGCTGCTTCGGCAGCAGGTACACCTTGTTCTCGTAGCTGTCCTTGTTCGCCCACAGGTCGATCTGCGCGAGGGTCTGGTTGGCGAACGAGTTCGACATCACGAAGCTCGGGTGGCCGGTGGCGCAGCCGAGGTTCACCAGACGGCCGTCGGCCAGCAGAAAGATCGCGTTGCCGTTGCCGAACACGTACTTGTCGACCTGCGGCTTGATGTTGATCTTCTCGACGCCCTTGAGCGCATTGAGCGCGTCGACCTGGATCTCGTTGTCGAAGTGGCCGATGTTGCAGACGATCGCCTGGTCCTTCATGCCCTGCATGTGATCGACGGTGATGATGTCCTTGTTGCCGGTCGTGGTGACGTAGATGTCGCCGCGGCCCAGCGTGGACTCGATCGTGTTGACCTCGAAGCCTTCCATCGCCGCCTGCAGTGCGCAGATCGGATCGATCTCGGTGACGACGACGCGTGCGCCGTAGGCACGCAGCGATGCGGCGCAGCCCTTGCCCACGTCGCCGTAGCCGCAGACCACGGCGACCTTGCCGGCCAGCATCACGTCCATCGCGCGCTTCAGGCCGTCGGCCAGCGACTCGCGGCAGCCGTAGAGATTGTCGAACTTCGACTTGGTGACCGAGTCGTTGACGTTGATCGCGGGCACCAGCAGCGTGCCGGCCTGGGCCAGCTGGTACAGGCGGTGCACGCCGGTGGTGGTCTCTTCGGAGACGCCCTTCCACTCGGCCACGGTGCGGGTCCAGAAGTCCGGACGCTCGCTGCGCACGCGCTTGAGCAGCGCCTTGATGACCTGCTCTTCGTGACTGCCGCCGGCGCTGTTGACCCAGCTCTCGTCGCCCTTTTCGAGCTCATAACCTTTGTGGATCAGCAGGGTCACGTCGCCGCCGTCGTCGACGACCAGCTCGGGTCCGATGAGGCCGCCCTTGCCGTCGGGGAAGCTCAGCGCGTCGAGCGTGCAGTCCCAGTATTCCTCGAGCGTCTCGCCCTTCCACGCGAACACCGGCGTGCCGGTTTTGGCGATCGCGGCGGCGGCGTGGTCCTGGGTCGAGAAGATGTTGCACGACGCCCAGCGCACATCGGCGCCGATGTCCTTGAGGGTTTCGATCAGCACCGCGGTCTGGATCGTCATGTGCAGCGAACCGGTCACGCGCACGCCCTTCAGCGGCAGGGTGGCGGCGTGCTTCTTGCGGATCGACATCAGGCCCGGCATCTCGTGCTCGGCGATGTCGAGTTCCTTGCGGCCCCAGTCGGCGAGGGTGATGTCGGCGACCTTGTAGTCGCCTTCGGTCGAGAAGGTCTTCAGTTGTGCGTTCATAGGTGCTCCGTAGTGGAATGCCGGATCGGGCATTCGCGTTACGGGCGCCGTTGTCGCAGGAACACCGCGCCGAGCCTGGCCGTCCTGGCCGCGGATGGAACACGCGGGGGGACCGGTCGCAGCGCCCCTCGGCGAGGCAGGCCGGCATTCTATCGCGAACGCCGGGCGACTCCATGTCCGGGGCCCAAACGGCGAACGGGCGTCAGCTGTACGCGGGTTCAGGGCACATCGGCCGGCCCCGGATGTCGCCAAGTGTCCCACGATGGCGGACAGCCAACGCGCGGCCTGCGCGGTCCATCGCTTCTGCGTGCTGCGTGGCACTGCGGTGAGCCCAGGGCGGCCGCGTTTCGACGCGCCTGATGCACGGTCGGAAACCGGTGCCCGCCCGCGTGGACTGCGAACGTGTCGGGAATCGCGCCCGCGAGCCAGACATGCAGTCGTATCCGGCTGCAGCGAGTCTGGCATCCACCCGACATCGCCTGCGACGGCCTGCGGGCGTCCGGCGTTCTGGAAGGGCAGGCGATGCGGCCGCTGTCCCGATACCGGCGATGCATCGCCATGACCGCTGTGCGCCACGCCGCGCATCCATCGGGCGAACGCACGAGGCATCACCCGTCGCACATGACGTTCGGGACATCGGGGCCGGGCAGGGCGCTGGTATGGTCGGGAGTCGGGTGCGCAGCAGCGTACCTGCGCCACACGACGGGAGTTCCGATGCAGGTTTCGACACGACATTCGACGGGGGCGCGCAGGCGCCGGGGCTGGATGGGTATCGCGCTGCTGGCGCCCGCGCTCGCATTCGCGCAGGCGACGCCGGTGGAGACGGCGTCCGACGCAGCGGATGCGGCGTCGGACAGCGCGTACCGGCTGCCGCCCGAAGCCTTGCAGGCGATCGTCGATGCACCGCGCCCGCCGCAGCTGCTGCTGAGCCCGCAGCGTGATCTGGCCGCGTTCCTGCAGACGCCGACGCTGCCGGGTATCGCCGAAGTCGCCCAGCCCGAGCTGAAACTGGCCGGCGTGCGCATCAATCCGCGCACCTACGCGGCCAGCCGGTCTTCGTTCGCGACCGACCTGTGGCTCAAGCCCGTCGACGGCGACGACGAGATCCGCATCGCCGGCCTGCCGCAACCGCTGGCGCTGGCGTCGATGGCGTGGTCGCCCGACCAGCGCCACATCGCCTTCAGCCATGTCGACAGCCGCGCCGGCCGCGTCGAGCTGTGGCTGGTGGACGTCGCCGCGCGCACCGCGCGCCGGCTCACGGCGCAGCCGCTCAACGCGGTCGTCAGCCGCGGGTTCGACTGGATGCCCGACGGACGCGGCCTGCTGGTCCGCCTGCGTCCGCAGGGCCAGGGCGACGCGCCGCAGGACAGCGGCGTGCCCGCGGGTCCCAACGTGCAGGAAACCGCGTCCACCGGCACTGTGCAGCAGCTGCGCACGTTCCAGGATCTGCTGCGCAGCGACCAGGACGCGCGCGTCTTCGCCCATTACATGACGGTGCAGCTGGCGCGCGTTGCGCTCGACGGCGCGGTCACGCAGATCGGTGCGCCGTCGATGACGACCGTCGCCTCGCCGTCGCCGGATGGCCAGCACCTCCTGCGCCAGACGATCGAGCGGCCGTTCTCCTACCAGGTGCCCTACACCCGGTTCCCGCGCCGCCTGGATGTCGTGAGTCTCGACGGCCGGGTGCAGCACACCGTCGCGCAGCTGCCGCTGATCGAAGGCCTGCCGGTCGGCAACGACGCGGTGCCGACCGGCGTGCGTTCGGTCGCCTGGCGCAGCGATGCACCGGCCACCCTGGTCTGGGTGGAGGCACAGGACGGTGGCGATCCGGCGCGCGAGGTCGCGGTGCGCGACATCGTCTACACGCAGGCCGCGCCGTTCGACGCCGCCCCCGCACCGCTGGCGGAACTGTCGCTGCGCTACGCCGGCATCCACTGGGGCAGCGCCGATCTGGCCGTGGTGACCGAGTACTGGTGGCGCACGCGCGAGGTCCGCGAGTGGCGCGTGCGTCCGGACGGATCCGCCGCGCCGACGCTGGTGCGCGAGGGCTCGTACGAAGACCGGTATGCCGATCCCGGCATGGCGGTGACAATGCCCGATGCGGCCGGCAATCCACGCCTGCTGATCGCCGACGACGGCGACAGCATCTACCGCATCGGCAAGGGCGCATCGGAAGAAGGCGATCGTCCGTTCCTCGATCGCCAGAACCTGTCGGACGGCACGACCGCGCGCCTGTTCCATTCGCAGGCGCCGGCTTACGAGGCGCCGGTCGCGGTGCTCGATGCCAACGCCACGCGCCTGTTGACCACCCGCGAGGCGCCGACCGAGCCGGCCAACTACTTCGTCCGCACCCTCCAGGCAGGCGCCGAAGGTGCCGCGCCGACCGCCCTGACCCGGTTCGCCCATCCCACGCCGCAGCTGCGCGACGTGCAGAAGGAACTGGTGCGCTTCAAGCGCAAGGACGGCGTGGACCTCACCGGCACGCTGTACCTGCCGGCCGGCTACGACGCGACGCGCGACGGCCCGTTGCCGATGCTGATGTGGGCCTATCCGGGCGAGTTCAAATCCGCCGATGCCGCCAGCCAGGTCACCGATTCGCCGTATCGATTCAACGCAGTGGGCTTCTGGGGGCCGCAGGCGTTCCTGGCGATGGGCTATGCGGTGTTCGCCGATGTCTCGATGCCGATCATCGGCGAAGGCGATGCGGAACCCAACGACACCTACATCGAACAGCTGGTGGCCAGCGCCGAGGCCGCGATCGACGAGGCGGTGCGCCGCGGCGTTGCCGACCGTCATCGCATCGCGATCGGCGGACATTCCTACGGCGCGTTCATGACCGGCAACCTGCTCGCGCACTCGCGTCTGTTCGCCGCCGGCATCGCGCGCAGCGGCGCCTACAACCGCACGCTCACGCCGTTCGGCTTCCAGGCCGAGGAGCGCAATTACTGGCAGGCGCAGGACACCTATCTGAAGATGTCGCCGTTCAACTACGCCGGCAACATCAAGGATCCGATCCTGCTGATCCACGGCGAGGAGGACAACAACTCCGGCACCTTCCCGATGCAGAGCGAGCGCATGTTCGCCGCGATCAAGGGCCTGGGCGGCACCGCACGCCTGGTCATGCTGCCCCACGAGTCGCACGGCTACCGCGCGCGCGAATCGGTGCTGCACATGCTCTACGAGACCAACGCCTGGCTCGACCGTTACGTGAAGCAGCGGCCGGCGGAGGCTGCGGCGCGCTGAGCCGTTCCAGAGGCCCGTGTTCCGGCGTCCAGTAAATTGGACGCCGGATTGATCAGCATGAATCGCTTTGTCGCTGCCGAGTCATCAGGCAGGGCCGTCTTTCCCGCGAAGGCGGGCTTTCAATGGAGATGTGTCCGGTCCATGGATGTCGGACCCATCATCGGCAAAGGAGCGGAGCAAACGACGTCCCGCACTCGAGACAATGTGCGCTTTTGCGCCATTGGATGCCTGACTGTCTGTCGATGTACCGCACGACTGGACCGCGTCGACTGCAGCCCATGATCGTCTGCACACCCTCGCAGCGAACTGCCCGAACGCGCGAAGCGCCAGCCGGCGCATCGCGAGTCTCACATGGCGGCACTACACCCTGTACGCGCTGTCCATCCACTGACAGCGACGTCTTCGCGCCGCCGCAGCGCTACGCCCAGTCCGGCGACGGCAGGTCCGACACCGCGCGGCGCATGCTCTCGTTCCAGCCGTCGCGGATCGACTGCAGGTAGGCATCGTCGTCCTCGAAGCGCTGCTGGATCTCGATCTTCAGGCTGTCGCGGCGATAGACCAGCAGATCGATCGGTGTGCCGACCGACAGGTTCGAGCGGATGGTCGAATCGAACGACACCAGCGTGCATTTCGCGGCCGTCACCAGATCCGTCTGCGCGGTGATCACGCGGTCGAGGATCGGTTTGCCGAACTTGATCTCGCCGGTCTGGAAGAACGGCGTCTCGCCCGAGCTCTCGATGAAATTGCCTTCCGAGTAGACCAGGAACAGACGCGGCGCTTCGCCACTGATCTGGCCGCCGACGATGAACGAGCCCGACGGGTCGATCCCGCCATCGCGCAGATAGGATTCGTCGCGGGCGCGGATTTCGCGCATCGCATCGCCGATCACCTGCGCCACCTGGAACATCGACTGCGCATTGCGCAGCCCCGGTTTGTCGGATTCGTGACGGTCGCGGTGCTCGATGAGGTTGAGCACGTTCTGGGTCAGCGAGAGGTTGCCGGCCGACAGGGTGACGATCACCCGGTCGCCGTCGCCGGTGAAGGTGCGCATCTTGCCGGCCCGTCGGACATGGTCGACGCCGGCATTGGTCCGCGAGTCGGACGCGAGGACGAGGCCGTCGGCGAGGTTCAGTCCGATGCAATAGGTCATGGGCAGGAGCCGGGCGGAAAGCGACGTAGGCCGCTCATTGTGCCCGCCCGGGCCCAGCGGGGACAGCGGAAGGCATCGCTCACACGTTCGACTGCCACTGCACCTGGCGCGCGGGACCGCTTGCGAAGGGCATCGCCTGGGTGGTCATGAACTGCCGATGGATCTCGCTGCCCAGCTGATCGAGGCGCGACAGGGTGTCCTGCAGCCACGGTTCGAGGCCGCCGGCGATGATCTCGTCGATGCGCGCATAGCGCGACTGCGCCGCGAGCGCACCGGCGATCCGCGCCACTTCCAGCGAATCCCCGCCCGACAGAGATTGCAGCACGCGATGCAGCGAACCCACGCAGGTCTGCAGCGAGCGCGGGTTGTCCGGATTGAGCAGCATCAGCGCCGCGACGCCAGCCGGGCTGACCGAATCGCGATACAGACGGCGATAGGTTTCGAACGCGGACAACGCCTGCAGCAGCGCGCTCCACTGGAAATACTGCACGGCGTCGCGGGCCTCGCCGGTCTCGGGCAGGTCGTCGTCGCTGCCGATCATGTCGAGCAGGCGGATCGCCCAGTCGGCACGTTCGATGAAGGCGCCCATCTGCAGGAACTTGTAGCCCTCACCGCGGCCCAGCGTACCGATGGTGATGCCGCGGAATGCGGCCGAGCGCGACTTCACCCATTCCAGCGTGCTGCTCAGGCCCTGGTGACGCAGGCGCAGCGGGTCCAGCCGTCGGATCTCCAGCCACGAGCTGTTGAGGTCCTCGTACATCTCCGAGGTGATCGCCACGCGCTGCGCGCGTGCGTTCTCGCGTGCGGCGCGGAAGCAGTTGTAGATCGACGCGGGATTGTCCTGGGCCAGCAACAGGTGATGCACGACGGTTTCGGTGTCGATGCGGTCGTGCTGCTGCAGGAAGCTGTCGACGATGCCGAGCGAATCGAGCGCGCGGCGCCAGGGCGCCGACTGCGCCTTGCCGCGGTCGAGACGTTCGGGGAGCAGCGCGATGCGCTGGGCCATGTCGAGCAGGCGCGCGGTGTTCTCGGCGCGTTCGATGTTGCGCGAGACCCAGTAGAGATCGTTGGCGGTTCTGCAGAGCATGGTCAGCGCCTGTACGGGGTGGCGACGCGCGAAGCGCGGGACGGGACGGGCGCGTGCGGCGCGAGGGCGTACTGCGTGCGGTTGCTCATGCCTCCATCACCCAGGTGTCCTTGGTGCCGCCGCCCTGCGACGAGTTCACCACCAGCGAGCCTTCGCGCAGGGCCACACGCGTCAGGCCGCCGGGGATCACATGGATGCGTTTGCCGGACAGGATGTAGGGCCGCAGGTCGATGTGCCGCGGCGCGAGGCCGCTTTCGACGAAGGTGGGGCAGGTGGACAGCGACAGCGTGGGCTGGGCGATGTAGTTGCCGGGGTCGGCCAGGATGCGCGCGCGGAATTCCTCGATCTCGGCCTTGGTCGAGGCCGGTCCGACCAGCATGCCGTAGCCGCCGGCGCCGTGGACTTCCTTGACCACCAGCTCGGGCAGATGCTCGAGGGCGTATTTCAGGTCGTCCTTGTTGCGCAGCTGCCAGGTCGGCACGTTGTGCAGGATGGGTTCTTCGCTGAGGTAGTAGCGGATCATCTCCGGCACGTAGGGATACACCGACTTGTCGTCGCCGACGCCCGTGCCGGGCGCGTTCGCCAGCGTCACGTTGCCGGCGCGGTAGGCGCCGAACAGGCCGGGCACGCCGAGCATCGATTCCGGGCGGAAGACCGTCGGGTCGAGGTAGTCGTCGTTGATCCGGCGGTAGATCACGTGCACGCGCTGGGCGCCGCGCGTGGTCTGGGCGTAGACCATGTCGCCCTGCACGAACAGGTCCGCGCCTTCGACCAGTTCCACGCCCATCTGCTGGGCGAGGAAGGCATGTTCGAAATACGCCGAGTTGGCCGCGCCCGGCGTCAGCACCGCGACCACCGGATTGTCGATGTTCGCCGGCGCGCACTGGCGCAGCACGTCGAGCAGGGCATCGGGATAGCGTTCGACCGGCGCGATCTGCTGGCGCTCGAACAGCTCCGGCGTCAGCCGCGCCATCATGCGGCGGTTTTCCAGCATGTAGGACACGCCCGAGGCCACGCGCAGGTTGTCTTCCAGCACGTAGTACTCGCCATCACCCGCGCGCACCAGGTCGATGCCGGAGACGTGCGAGTACGTGTCGCAGGCGACCTTGAGGCCCTGCATCTCCTTGCGGTACTCGCTGTTGTCGAGCACCAGTTCGGTCGGGATGCGGCCGTCGCGCAGGATGCGCTGGTCGCCGTAGACATCCCCCAGGAACAGGTTCAGGGCATGCACGCGCTGGCGCAGGCCGGCTTCGAGCATCTTCCATTCGGACGCCGGCAGGATGCGCGGCACGATGTCGAACGGGATCAGCCGCTCGTTGCCCGATTCCTCGCCGTAAACGGAGAAGGTGATGCCGACGCGATGGAAGGAGATCTCCGCCTCGCGCCGCTTATGCGCCACCTGTTCGCTCGGGGTGGCCTGGAGCCATGCATCGAACGCCTCGTAGTGCGGGCGGACCCCGCCATTGGCGTCGTGCATCTCGTCGTAACTGGGCGGCATCGTGGACTGGCTCCGGGTAAGGGCGCGGAAACGAGCCGCACCGCATCGACAGCATGGCGTCCGCGCGATGCAGGCCGCGTGGAGGTGGCCGGCGATCGTCTGCCGGTGACGTCTCCGCATCATGCCGCGTGGCCGGTCGCGTGTGGCACGCGCCGGCTACACCGGCAGCTTCCGGCGGCGCTCGCTTTGCGCGCGCCGCATCGCGCGTGTCCGCATGTTCCGCACCCGGAAACGCGAACGGGCCGCAGATGCGGCCCGTCCGGGTTTCACGCGTGGCGCCTGGATCAGCGCAGCTTGGCGTCCGCGCGCAGCGCGTCGGCGCGGTCGGTCTTCTCCCACGAGAACGCGGTAGCGGTGACCTGCTTGCCAGCGCCGTTGGTGTAGGTGAATTCCTTGGGCTTGCGGCCGAAGTGACCGTAGGCCGCCGTCGGCTGGTACATCGGGTGGATCAAGTCGAGCATCTGGATGATGCCGTACGGGCGCAGGTCGAAATGCTTGCGGATCAGCTTCTCGATCTTGTCGTCCGGAATCTTGCCGGTGCCGAAGGTCGTCACCGAGATCGAGGTCGGCTCGGCGACGCCGATGGCGTAGGACACCTGCACTTCGCAACGGTCGGCCAGACCGGCCGCGACGACGTTCTTGGCGACGTAACGCGCGGCGTACGCGGCCGAGCGGTCGACCTTCGACGGATCCTTGCCCGAGAACGCACCGCCACCGTGGCGCGCCCAGCCGCCGTAGGTGTCGACGATGATCTTGCGGCCGGTCAGGCCGCAGTCGCCCACGGGGCCGCCGATGATGAACTTGCCGGTCGGGTTGATGTGGAACTTGGTGCCCTTGTGCAGCCACTTGGCCGGCAGCACGGGCTTGATGATCTCTTCGCGGACGGCCTCGATGAGGTCCTTCTGCTTGATGCCCGGATCGTGCTGCGTCGACAGCACCACCGCGTCGATCGCGCTGGCCTTGCCGTCTTCATAGCGCAGCGTGACCTGCGACTTCGCATCGGGACGCAGCCACGACAGCGCCGAGTTCTTCTTCTTGCGGATCTGCGCCTGGCGCTCGACGAGGCGGTGCGACAGGTGGATCGCGGCCGGCATGAAGCTGTCGGTCTCGTTGGTCGCATAGCCGAACATCAGGCCCTGGTCGCCGGCACCCTGCTGCTCGGGGTTCTTGCGGTCCACACCCTGGTTGATGTCGGGCGACTGCTTGCCGATCAGGTTCAGCACACCGCAGGTCTCGCCGTCGAAACCGACGTCGGAGCTGTTGTAGCCGATGTCCAGGATCACCTTGCGGGTCAGCGCCTCGAGGTCGATCCACGCGCTGGTGGTGACTTCGCCCGCGACGATCGCCACGCCGGTCTTGACCATCGTTTCGCAGGCGACGCGCGCACGCGTGTCCTGGGCGAGGATGGCATCGAGGACCGCGTCGGAAATCTGGTCGGCGATCTTGTCCGGATGGCCTTCGGAGACCGACTCGGAGGTGAAGAGATAGCTGGACATCAGGCCTATATCCCTATATTCGGATGAAAAGATGGCCGGAGATGATACACGGCGCTCCGGTCCGGTGCATCTTGGCGTCCGGATTGTTTCCTGCAGGTTAAGCCGGCACGCGCGATTTGCCGCCGTCCCTTCGAAACCCGACAATCGCGCCATGCAACCCATGTCCGAACAGGCCCTCGACGCGCTCGAGACGCTGCTGGAAACCGACGCCGCGCCCCACGGCGGCATGTCGCTGGAAATGCTCGACGGCTATCTTTCCGCGCTGGTGGTCGGTCCGTTCGCGGCCACGCCCGAGCAGTACATGCCTGCGATCTGGGGCGAAGCGCCGCCGCCGGCGGATGCCGAGGCGATCCGCACCCGCGAGACGCTGGTGGCCGCGCTGTGGGACCACATCCTCTGGCGCGTCGCGCAGGCACTGCCTGACGAAGGCGACGAGGACGCGGACGACGCCAGCCCGGATCCGCTGATGCCGCTGGTGCAGTTTCCGGCGACCGATGGCACCGGAGAACCGGACACCGATGCGCTGGTGGACTTTCCCGCGGGCGCCGAATGGGCGCAGGGCTTCTTCGCCGGCGTCGGTCTGGCGGAATCCGCGTGGGACACCTGGATCGATGGCGACGAGGATCTCGCCGACGATGTCTCCATGCTGTCCCGGTTGGGCCTCTACAGCGCCGAGCACGCGCAGGACGTGGGGGTCGATGTGGACGACGTGCCGGCGTTCGAGGAACGCCTGGAGATGATCGGCACGATTCCGGACATCCTGGCCTACTGCAACGCACTGCGGACCTCGTCGTTCGTGGCCGCGCCGCGCCGCGGCGATGCGCGACCGGGGCGCAACGATCCCTGCAGCTGCGGCAGTGGCCGCACCTACCGGAAGTGCTGCGGTGCCGTCACCCTGCACTGACCGCCCCGCGCGCGCCGTGCGCCACACACCGATTGGAACGCGCTGATGGATTCCCTGACCCAGATCGTGCTGGGCGCTTCGGTCGCGGCGGCCGTCGTGCCGGCCGCACATCGCCGCGCTGCGCTGCTGGCCGGTGCGGCGCTCGGTACCCTGCCTGATCTCGACGGCATTCCGATCGCGCTGATGACCGACGATCCGGTGCTGCGCATGACGCTGCATCGCGGGCTCACGCATTCGCTGCTGGTGCTGCCGCTGATCGCCACGGCGATCTGGTGGCTGTTCAAGCGCTTCGGCAACGGTCGCGTCGCGGCGTCGCCGGTGCGCTGGTTCTGGGCGATCCAGCTGGCCCTGATCACGCATCCGCTGCTCGATGCGTTCACCGTTTACGGCACGCAGCTGTGGTGGCCGTTCCAGCCGCCGCCGGCGATGTGGTCGAGCGTCTTCATCATCGATCCGCTCTACACGATCTGGTTGTTGATCGGCGTCCTGGTGGCCGCGTTCGCCGGCCCGCGCCTGATCGCGGGTCGCCTGATCGCCGCGGGTCTCGTATTGAGTACGGCGTATCTGGGCTGGTCGCTGGTGGCCAAGGGGCTGGTCGACCGCGAAGCGGATCGCGCGCTGGTCGCGATGGGCCTGGAGGATGCGCCGCGGTTCTCGGTGCCGATGCCGGCGACGACCCTGCTGTGGCGCGTGGTCGCGATGACCGACGACGGCTACGTCGAAGGCTTCCGCTCGCTGGCAGTCGATCGCGGACCGATGCGCTTCACGGCCTACGCCTCGGATGTGGACGCCCTGCGCGAGAACGCGGGCCTGCCCGCGGTGCAGCGGCTGGCCTGGTTCAACCACGGTTTCATGGGCGCCGAAGTCATCGACGGCACGCTGCAGCTCAGCGATTTGCGCATGGGCAACGAGCCGGACTACTTCTTCCGTTTCGATGTCGCGCGCCGCGACGGCGACGCCTGGACGGCGGTGCCGCCGACACAGCCGCCGATGGCGCGCGATCTCGGCGCGACCTGGAATGCCACCTGGGCGCGGATCTGGCACGAGCCGGCCGCGCCCGGCCTCGAGCGCAACGACGCGGTGGGCGGCCACTGAGCGACGCGGTGTCGCGTCGTTCGATCGGCTGAGGTGTGCGGCGCAACTGCGTTGCGCGCGCTTCGGTCCGACGTGACGCCACGGACTGCGGTCGACGCGCGATGCAATTTGCCTGCTGGTATTCCCGGTGCCGCTTTCTACAGGTGCGCTGGCAGGTGGTCGCCTTCGCCTCCGTTACCGATGTGCGCACCACCGGCGCCACACGGCGGAAAGCGGATGCACTGGCAGCGCGCTGGCGCGTGCATCGTGTACGCCGCCGCTGCGGAAAGCCCTTGACCGGACGGTGCCGCCGCAAATCCGACGGATTCAGGCCGCGAGCGCAGCCAGCGGGTCGGCGCCGTCGACCAGCGCGTCGAAATAGTCGCGGGTCAGCGTGAGCTGCATCGCGGCGCTGTCGGCGCGATTGACCACCGCGCGGAAGGCCGCGTTCTCCGGGCGGTCCTTGGCGTACCAGCCCAGATGCTTGCGCGCGATGCGCACGCCCGAGGTTTCGCCGTAGAAGCCGTGCAGCGCTTCGAGATGGCCGAGCAGGATGTCGCGGATCTCGGCCAGCGACGGCGGCGGCCGATGCGTGCCGGTGTCGAGGAAGTGCGCAATCTCGCGGAAGATCCAGGGCCGGCCCTGCGCCGCGCGGCCGACCATCACCGCGTCGACGCCGGTGTGCTGCAGCACCGCCCGCGCCTTCTCCGGCGAATCGATGTCGCCGTTGGCGATCACCGGGATCGACAGCGCCGCCTTGATCGCGGCGATCGTGTCGTACTCGGCGGTGCCGGTGTAGTGCTGGTCGCGCGTGCGGCCGTGCACGGCGAGGGCGGCGATGCCGGCGTCCTCTGCAATGCGCGCGATCGTCGGGGCATTGCGGTGGCAAGCGTCCCAGCCGGTGCGGATCTTCAACGTCACCGGCACGTCGACCGCGTCGACGACCGCGCGCAGGATCGCGGCGACCAGGGCTTCGTCCTGCATCAGCGCCGAGCCGGCCCAGGCGTTGCAGACCTTCTTCGCCGGGCAGCCCATGTTGATGTCGATGATCTGCGCGCCGTGGTCGACGTTGTAGCGTGCGGCGTCGGCCAGCATGGCCGGCTCCGTGCCGGCGATCTGTACGCCGACCGGGGCGGGCTCGCCGTCGTGATCCATGCGCCGCAGCGATTTCTCGGTCTGCCAGAAGCGCGGATCGCTGATCGTCATCTCCGACATCGCCAGACCCGCGCCCAGCCGCTTGCACAGCTGCCGGAACGGCTTGTCGGTGACCCCGGCCATCGGGGCCAGGATCACGTTCGGTTCGATGCGGTAGGGGCCGATCTGCATGCCGCCATTGTCGCCGATCGGCGCGGCGGGGGCGGCGTCAGCGCTGCAGGTGGTAGAGCTCGAACCGCGGGCCGTCGACGTCGAGGACCATCAGCAGGTCCGACGGGCCGATGCGGACGAGCCGGCCGATGCTGTCGCTGGCGACAGGCTCCTCTGCCGATGCGTTCGCGTCCAGGCTGTACGGCGGGATCGGGTCGTTGTTGACCGCCGCGCCGCCGATGAAGACCCGCGTGTCGGGTGTGTCGCCGGGCACCAGCCGACCGCTGCGGCGCTGCGAGCCCGTGGTCTTGGTGAAGCGCTGGATGCCGCCAGTCGTGGTGATCTCCGCCGCGAACCACGGATAGCCGAACGCGCCATAGGTGCCGAACTGCAGCGAGCGGACCCGCCAGGCGCCTCCAATCTCGCCGAGCGGTTGCGGATGGTCGGCACGCGCGAGCAGGGCCCGGGCATCGCTGGCGACGGCCAGATGGTCTTGCGCCGCATCGTCCGCGAGGACGATCCGGGGCAGGGCGAGCACGGCATCGCGATGCGCCGGCCACAGCTGGTCGCGCCAGTCGACGGATGAGGGCGTCGCTGCAGCTGGCGCAGGCGGTGCCGGCGTGGACGGCGCAGGCGCTGCAGCAGCAGGCGACGCGGCCGGAGCAGGGGTCGGCGCCGTGTGCTGGCAGGCGGCGAGCAACAGGCACGCCAAGAAGGACAGCGGACGGATCATGCGTGGACTCCGGAGCAGCGGATCAGGGCGTGGCGGCCTGCAGGTGCGGCATCGCCGTGGCGGCGCCGGTGTGCTCGGTCGACAGGCCGGCGTAGCGGGTGGCGAAGCGCACGTGCACCGCGAAGGCGGTGGTCGTGGCACCCGCCACCGAAGCGGCCAGTGCGCCGTTGAAGGCATCGCCGGCGCCGGTGGTGTCGACAGGTTCCACACGGTCGGCGGGCACGCGGTAGCTGGGCGCGTCATCGCCGCGTAGCAGGTCTTCGCGATGCGAGACGAACGCGCCTTGCGCGCCGAGCGTGATCACGACCGTGCCGCGCGGCAGCAGGGTGCGGCACAGGCGGTGCAGCTGTGCATCGCTGCTGCCGGCGATCGCGTCGCTGTCGACGCGGGTGCTGGTGTGGCGCTCCAGCAGCGCGGCGAATTCGGTCTCGTTGGGCGTCAGGATGTCGGCCGCGGCCAGCAGTTCGCGCAGGCATTCGGCATTGGCCGGCGCCGGATTGAGCATCGTCGTGGTGCCCGCCGCGCGGGCCAGGCGCATCGCCTCGAGCACGCTGCCCAGCGGCGATTCGAGCTGGGCCAGCAGTACGCGTGCGCCGGCCAGCGTATCCGCCTGGCGGGTGACGAAGGCCGCCGACAGGTCGGCGTTCGCGCCGGCGCCGATGACGATGGTGTTGTGCCCGGCATCGTCGACGTAGATGCCGGCGGTGCCGGTGGGATGCGGGCTGCGCTGTTCGCGCAGTTCGATCGCGTCGCCCGCGGCGAGGTCGCGCGCCTGCTGGCCGCCCGCGTCGTCGCCCAGCGCGCAGACGAAGGTGGTGCGCGCACCAGAGCGGGCGCAGGCGACGGCCTGGTTGAAGCCTTTGCCGCCCGGACCGGTGTGGTAGACCCCGCCCAGCGTTTCGCCGCGGCGGGGCAGGGTGCTGCAGTTCCAGACGTGGTCGACATTGAACGACCCGACGACGACGACATGGCTCACACGCACTTCCCCTGTAGCGCGCCCGCTTGCGCGGACGGTCGCGACTGTTCCGATCAGGCGCCGATGTAGGTCAGCACACCGGCGATGGTCGCCGTCATCAGCGTGGCGACGGTGCCGCCCAGCACCGCGCGCAGGCCGAAGCGGGCGAGGTCCTGGCGACGGTCGGGCGCGAGCCCGCCGATGCCGCCGATCTGGATCGCGATCGAGCTGAAATTGGCGAAGCCGCACAGCGCATAGGTCGCGATCAAACGGCCCTGCTCGCTGAGCACCACGCCGTCGACGCGGCCGTTGACGATGTCGGCCAGCTGCAGATAGGCGACGAATTCGTTGATGACGATCTTCTGGCCGATCAGCGAACCGACCACCGAGGCGTCCTGCCACGGCACGCCGATCAGCCACGCGATCGGCGCCAGCACGAAGCCGAAGATCGTCGCCAGGTTGGTCGGCTGGCCGATCGCGGCGGCGATGCCGGTGACCTCGCCGATCCACTCCAGCGGCCAGTTGACCATCGCGATCAGCGCGATGAAGGCCAGCAGCATCGCGCCGATGTTCAGCGCCAGGCGCAGGCCGTCGCCGGCGCCGGCGGCCGCGGCGTCGATGATGTTGCTGGTGGTCTTCTCGACCTCCATCTTCACCGTGCCGCGGGTCAGCGGCTCGCGGGTTTCGGGGATCAGGATCTTGGCGATCACCAGCGTCGCGGGCGCGGCCATGATCGACGCCGCCAGCAGATGCTTGGCATAGAACGCCTGCTCTTCCGGATTGCCGCCGCCGAGCATGCCGACGTACGCGGCCAGCACGCCGCCGGCGATGTGCGCCATGCCGCCGATCATCATCGTGATGAGTTCGGATTCGGTCATCCGCGAGATGTAGGGGCGCACCGTCAGCGGCGCCTCGGTCTGGCCGATGAAGACGCTGGCGCAGACGCTGGTGGTCTCGGCGCCGGACACGCGCATGACCCGGGTGATCGCCGAGGCCATGATCCGCACGATGAACTGCATGATGCCCAAGTGGTACATCACGCCCATCAGCGCGGCGAAGAAGATGATCGTCGGCAGCACCTGGAAGGCGAAGATGAAGCCGTAGGTCTCGACGTTCATCAGGCCGCCGAAGATGAACTCCGAGCCGGCGTTGACGAACGAGAGGATCTTCACGAAGCCGTGGCCGAGCCAGTCGAAGACCTCCCGGCCGCCCGGTACGCGCAACACGACGGCGGCGAATCCGATCTGCAGGGCCACGCCGATGCCGACCAGTTTCCAGTCGACGGCGCGCTTGTTATTCGAGAAGAGCCAGGTGATCGCGAGCAGCACGGCCAGGCCGAACAGGCCGAAGCCGATCCGCGTCAAATCATCCATCGTGGCCCCCGGGCCATTCGCCAAGTCGCGCAGCCTAGTCGAGCGGGCGGGTCCGGGCAACCACAGGCAGCGTGAAAATGCCGTCGTTCAGCGGCGAACCCCGTCTTTCATGCCGCGAACGCGCGCGATGGCGGCGTCGCGCGCGGGCGCTTGCTTACACTGGGGCATCCGTCCCGCAGGTCCGTCCCATGCACTACCGCCGCCTCGGCGCATCCGGTCTCCAGTTGTCCGCGCTGTCGTTCGGCGCCTGGCTCACCTTCGGCCGCCAGATCGGCCGCAGCCAGGCGCGCGACCTGGTCGCTGCCGCCTGGGACCACGGCATCAACTACTTCGACAACGCCGAGGGCTATGCCAACGGCGACGCGGAACGGGTCATGGGCGACGTCATCGCCGACCTGCGCCTGCCGCGCGACGGCTACTGCGTGTCGAGCAAGGTGTTCTTCGGCGCCGTGGAATCGCCGGGCCCCACCCAGAAGGGCCTGTCCCGCAAGCATGTGCGCGACGCCTGCGACGGCGCGCTGCGCCGGCTGCGGGTCGACCATCTGGATCTCTACTTCTGCCACCGGCCCGATCCGGACACCCCGGTCGCCGAGACCGTCTGGGCGATGGACACCCTGATCCGGCAGGGCAAGGTGCTGTACTGGGGCACCTCGGAATGGCCGGCTGCGGCCATCCGCGAGGCCGCCGAGATTGCCCGCACCCACCATCTCCATGGCCCGACGATGGAGCAGCCCGAGTACAACCTGCTGCGACGTGACCGCGTCGAAGCGGACTATGCCGCGCTCTATGACGAGCTCGGCCTGGGCCTGACCACCTGGTCGCCACTGGCCTCGGGCCTGCTGAGCGGCAAGTACGCGCAGGGCGTGCCGGTCGACAGCCGGCTGGCGCAGCCCGGGCTCGACTGGCTCCAGCGCAGCGTGCTCGATGCAGGGGAAGGCGCCGACGCGCCGCTGGCCCGCGCCACCCGGTTCACCGATCTGGCGGCCGAACTGGGCGTCGCGGCGGCGCCGCTTGCGATCGCCTGGTGCCTGCGCAACCCGCGGGTGTCGTCGGTGCTGCTGGGCGCGAGCCGCGTCGAACAGCTGCTGCAGAACCTGGACGCACTGGTCCTGCGCGACCGGTTCGACGATGAGACCTGGCGCTGCGTGGAAGCTTCCGTGGCCTGATCGCACGCCGTTGTTGACTCCGGAATGAGAATCACTATCATCGGAAGTCCTTTCTGGAGGATCTGACGATGTTCCATGTGACCCAGGTGCACGATGTCCAGGACACGGCGCGCGACCACCACGATCGCGGCAGTGTCCAACGGTCCGTCCGCAAGGCCGAGCCGGTCGAGTTCGACAGCGCCCAGCTGCTGCGCGGTGAGCGTGAGCTCTATATCCGTCACGGCAACGAGCTCTACCGCTTGCGCCATACCCGCAACGACAAGCTGATCCTGACCAAGTAAGTCCGGTGGCGGGCGTCTGCCCGCCGTCGAAGCCCGCGTCCCGCCCGGACGCGGGACCGCGCGCGCCGTCGCGCTTCACCCTCCCCGCCATGGCCGCCCGCCCCGCGCGTCTCTCCCGCGCATGCCAGCTCGCCGATCCATTTTTTCGCGAGCCCACATGCGTCCCCATCTGCTGTCCGTGTCTCTGGCCCTGTGCCTGTCGTCCACTGCCGTCTTCGCCGCGCCCGAGGGCGCGCCGCGTGATTTCGACCAGATCGTCGTCACCGCCACCCGCACCGAACGTGCGATCAGCGACGTCCCCAATACCGTCGACGTGATCGACCGCGCGCGCATGGACACGCTGCTGGTGCGCGACATCGCCGATCTGTTCCGTTACGAGCCGGGCATCACCGTAGGCAGCAGCTTCGGCCGCTTCGGGCTCAACGACATCCGCATCCGCGGCCTGGGCGGCAACCGGGTGCGCATCCAGACCGACGGCATCGCGGTGCCGGATGCGTTCGCGATCGGCAGCTTCTCCAGCGCCAACCGCAACTTCGTCGATCTCGAAACGCTCAAGCGCGTCGAAGTGGTGCGCGGGCCGACGAGTTCACTGTACGGCTCCGACGCGCTGGGCGGCGTGGTGTCGTTCGTGACCAAGGATCCGTCCGACTATCTGCGCGCTGGTGAGATCGCGCATTTCGGCGCGAAGATCGGCTTCGAGAGCGCAAATGAGGGTCTGTTCGCCGGCGCGACCGCCGCCTTCGGTGGCGAACGCTGGTCGGGCCTGGTCGCGGTCAGCCATCGCCAGGGCAAGGAAACCGAGAACATGGGCGAGATCGGCGGCGAAGGTGCCGCCCGCACGCAGGCCAATCCGCAGTCGTCGAGCGGCCGCAGCGTGCTCGGCAAGCTGGTGTTCGCGCCCAGCGACACGCAGCGCTTCAAGTTGACGGTCGAAGGCAACGAGGATGACGTCGAGACCGACGTGCTGAGCTCGTACGGCTTCCAGAGCCTGACCCGCGCGACCAATACCCAGGTCCTCGGCGACGACCACCAGTCGCGCGCGCGCCTCACCTTCGGCCACGAGATTGATGGCCTGTCGTCGGCGCTGGCCGACAGCGTCGACTGGCAGGTCTACCGCCAGGACAGCCGCACCCGGCAGGACAGCGTGGAAGTGCGTCGCGTGCCGTCGGGCGCCGCGACGATCCGCGACCGGCGCGAACGCGAGTTCTATTTCGACCAGCGCAGTTATGGCCTGCAGGCGAACGCGCGCAAGACCTTCGAGACCGGCAGCGTGCAGCACGCGCTGGCCTACGGCATCGACATCGAGCGCACCGAAACGAAACAGAAGCGCAACGGCCGCCGCATCTTCCTCGACACCGGCGTGGTCACCAACGTGATGTCGCCCGACACCTTTCCGGTGCGCGACTTCCCGATCAGCGACACCACCAAGGCGTCGCTGTACGTGCAGGACGAGATCGCATTCGCCGATGGCGCGTTCCGTCTCGTGCCGGCGGTACGCGTCGATCATTACAGGCTGGAACCCGAAGTCGACACGATCTTCCGCGAGGACAACCCGGCCACGCAGGTCGCCGACCTCAGCGAAACGAGTGTGTCGCCGAAGCTCGGTTTCGTGTGGACGTTCGCCGACGCCTGGTCGCTCTACGGCGGCTACGCCCGCGGCTTCCGCGCGCCGCCCTATAACGACGTCAATATCGGCTTCACCAATTTCCAGTTCGGCTACACGGCGATCCCGAATCCGGATCTGAAGTCGGAAACCAGCGACGGCCTGGAACTGGGCCTGCGCTATTCCAGCGATGCGGCCTACGCCAGCCTCAGCACCTACTACACGCAATACGACGACTTCATCGAGTCGACGCGTTACACCGGCATCGATCCCGTGTCGGGGCTGATGGTTTACCAGTCGCAGAACATCGCCGATGCGCGCATTCGCGGCGTCGAGTTCAAGGGCGGCGTGTACTTCGACCGCGTCGCACCGGCGCTCGCGGGCTGGTCGCTACGCGGCGCGGCCGCGTGGTCGCGCGGCGAGGACCGGACCACCGGAGACGCACTGGCGAGCGTGGATCCGCTGACCGCGACGCTCGGCATCGCCTTCGATCGCGAGGTGTGGGGCGCCGAGCTCGCCGGGCGTTTCGTCGGCAGGCGCGACCGCTTGCCGACGCCGCCGACCGGGACGACCTATTTCGAAAGCCCCGGTCACGCGGTGCTCGATCTGTACGCGCACTGGACCTTCGCACCCGGCACGCGCCTCAACGCCGGCGTGTTCAATCTCGCCGACCGCAAGGTCTGGCAGGCGGGCCTCGTGCCGCTGGTCGCCGACACCAGCGCCACGCTCGACCGCTACACCGCACCGGGCCGCAACGTCGCGGTCAGCCTGTCGGTCGACTTCTGACCATGGCCAGCGTCTGGTCGTCGTCCACTGCATGCGTCGTCCCCGCGCCGTCGCAGCTGGCGGCGCTGGGCACGGTGTTGTGCCTGCACCGTCCGGGCGCCGCGCGTGAACTCGGCGGCTGGTCGGCGGCGTGCCGCACGCAGGCGCATGCCGGGTTGGACTTCGACGGCATGCAGGAAAGCCTGCGCTTCTTCGATGCCGACGATGTCTGCTGCTGGCAGCTGCATCTGCTGCCCGACAGCGACTTCCTCGGCTGGGAGCGCCTCGCGAGGCATCTGCCGCGTTGCAGTGACATCGCACCGGGCGGCGTCGGCGAGCACCTGTGGCGCGCACTCGCCCAGCGCATCCGCGGCGGCGTCTGGGAGGCCAGCGTGCTGCGTTTCCAGTCCATTCCGGCAACGCCGGAGTCGGGCGGCCCGATGCTGGTCGCCAGCCTCGGCACGTTGTCGCCGCTCGGCATCGACTGCGCGCGTCGCATCGCGCGCAGTCACGGCATCACCCCGTCGTCCTCACTCGACGACTGCTGCTGCCGACGTGCGGCCGCCGCCGCCGGCGCACCCGTGTCATCCGACGCGTATCGCCAACTGATCCCTTTTTCCTGACGTTCCAACGACCACGAGGTTCCACCGACATGACACCGCAAGCGATCGCGCTGGCACTCGCCGCCCTGCTGGCCTCCACCGCCGCACCGGCTGCCACACGCACGCCCGCCACCCCGTCCGAGGCCGACCGCAGCGCGATTCTCGGCATGCAGGGCGAATACACCGTGCGCTTCCTGTTCGACGAGACCGTCGTGCTCGCACCTGATTACACGCGCAAGGACCCCAAGCGCAGCGGCGGCGATGAAGTCGTCATCGTGGTCGAAGACACGCCGACGAAGATCGTGCTGCAGCACCTGCTGCTCGACGTCAAAAGCGGCCACGTGATCAAGCACTGGCGCCAGGACTGGACCTTCGAAGCGCCGACGCGCTGGGAGTTCACATCCGACCAGGCCTGGCGCCAGCGCAACGTGCCCGCCGAGCTGGTGCAGGGCGGCTGGACCCAGTGCGTGTTCGAAGTCAGCGACGCCCCGCGCTACTGCGGCAGCGGCCGCTGGGTCCATGAGAACGGCGCATCGACGTGGACGTCGGATGCCGGCTGGCGTCCGCTGCCGCGCCGCGAATACACCACGCGCGAGGACTACAACGCGCTCGCCGCGGTCAACCGCCACACCATCGTGCCCGGCGGCTGGACCCATGAGCAGGACAACCGCAAGGACGTCCGCGACGCGTCCGGCGCCGTCACCGCCAGCATCGTCCGCGAAACCGGCTTCAACGATTACGTGAAGACCGATGCGATCGATTTCACCCCCGCCTACGACTACTGGAAGGCGACCCAGGACTACTGGGCACGGGTACGCGCGCGCTGGGATGCGCGACTGTCCGCGCCTGCGGGCGTGCACCTGAAGACGAAGGTCGACGGCATGGCGCTGATCATTCCGTTCTTCGAACAGGCGCAGACCGTGCAGGACGGCGGCAGCGTCAGCGATGCGCAGATCGACGCCGTGTTCGCCGAATGGGTGGAGACGCCGCGCGAGTGAGCGCAGCGCGGACGTGAACCGGAAGGCGGGCCATGCCCGCCTTTCGTGTGTCGGGGGGCGTGACAGGGCAGCGCCTATACTCGAGGCCAGCGGCATCGGCCGCCTGCACAGAAGGATCGATCAATGGGAACCGGACTGTTTCTCGCCGTGGTACTGGCGCTCGCCGGCGTCATCGTGCTGTTCAAGACCGTACGCATGGTGCCGCAGGGTTTCGAGTGGACCGTCGAGCGCTTCGGCAAGTACACGCATTCGATGGCGCCAGGCCTGCACTTCCTGGTACCGGTGGTCTACGGCGTCGGCCGCAAGATCAACATGATGGAACAGGTGCTGGATGTGCCGAGCCAGGAAGTCATCACCCGTGACAACGCGGTCGTCCGCGTCGACGGCGTGGTGTTCTTCCAGGTGCTGGACGCGGCCAAGGCGGCCTACGAGGTCTCGAATCTGGAGATCGCGACGATCGCGCTGGTGCAGACCAACATCCGCACCGTGATCGGTTCGATGGATCTCGACGAATCGCTGAGCAACCGCGAGCGCATCAATGCGCAGCTGCTCAACGTCGTCGACCACGCCACCAATCCCTGGGGCATCAAGGTCACGCGCATCGAGATCCGCGACATCCAGCCGCCGCGCGATCTCATCGATTCGATGGCCCGGCAGATGAAGGCCGAGCGCGAGCGCCGCGCGGTGATCCTCGAGGCCGAAGGTCACCGGCAGTCGGAGATCCTGCGCGCCGAGGGCGACAAGCAGTCGTCGATCCTGCAGGCCGAAGGCAAAAAGGAAGCCGCGTTCCGCGAGGCTGAAGCGCGCGAGCGTCTGGCCGAGGCGGAAGCCCGGGCCACCGAGATGGTGTCCAACGCGATCGCCAACGGCGACGTGCAGGCGATCAACTACTTCGTCGCGCAGAAGTACGTCGAGGCGTTCAAGGAACTGGCGATGGCGCCGAACCAGAAGTTCGTGCTGATGCCGATGGAGACCAGCGGCCTGATCGGCTCGATCGCCGGCATCGGCGAACTCGCACGCGAGGCGCTGTCGGGCAAGCCGGCGTCGCCCACGCCGCCGCCGGTCCAGTACCCGCGCACCGGAGCCTGAGCCATGGACTGGATGCGCTGGGATGTCGCGGGTTGGGGCGCGCTGGCCCTGCTGCTGATGGCGGCCGAGACGCTGGCGCCCGGCGCATTCCTGTTGTGGATGGGCTTCGCCGCCGCGGCGGTGTTCCTGGTCGCGCTGTTCGCCCCTGGACTGACGCTGCTGACACAGGTTGCGCTGTTCGTCGTGCTGAGTTTCCTGTCGGTGCTGGTCTACCAGAAATTCTTCCGCAAGCGCGCCCGCCAGAGCGACCAGCCGCTGCTCAACCGTCGCGCGCAGCAGCACGTCGGTCGCGTGCTGCCGCTGGAGCAGGGCATCGTCGACGGCCGCGGCCGGATCAAGATCGGCGATGCGTTCTGGATCGTCGAAGGTCCGGACCTCGCCACCGGCACGCCCGTGCGCGTCGTCGGCACCGATGGCGTGAACCTGCACGTCGAGCCGGCCTGAGCGCAGGCGCGGCACCGGACCGGTGCCGCGCTGATCGAACGGGATGTCGGGCGCGTGTAACGCGCGCGCTGCCGTCAGATCCGTTCGCTGGATGCGTGCCGTCCACATCGGACGTGCCGCCCGGCGCGTCACGTTCGACGCGATTTGCCTTGCCGCGGCCGCTGACCCCCGGTCGACATCTGGGGGCAGCGGCCCCGCAGCGTGTCTGGCCGACCTGCGATAATCCCGGCTTTCCGCAGGCGAGCCGGTCAGATGACGCAGAAGACGATCCTCAACGATGCCCACCGTGCGCTCGGCGCACGCATGGTCGATTTCGGCGGCTGGGACATGCCGCTGGCCTATGGCTCGCAGATCGAGGAGCACCACCACGTCCGCCGCGATGCCGGCATGTTCGACGTCAGCCACATGACGGTCGTCGACCTGCGCGGCGCGGGCACGCGCGATTTCCTGCGCCGTCTCGTCGCCAACTCGGTCGACAAGCTCAAGGTCCCGGGCAAGGCGCTCTACACCTGCATGCTCACGCCCGAGGGCGGCATCGTCGACGACCTGATCGTCTACTTCATGGCTGACGACTGGTTCCGCCTGGTGGTCAATGCGGCCACCCGCGAGAAGGATCTGGCGTGGATCCAGTCGCAGGCCGACGGCACCGGCGTCGAGGTCATCGAGCGGCCGGAGCTGGCGATGATCGCCGTGCAGGGCCCGCAGGCGCGCGACAAGGTCGCCGGTGTGCTGGGTGAGGTCGACGGCCGCGTGGTCGGCAAGCTCGGTCGCTTCGCTGCCGCCACGCTGGACGCGACCGCATTCGGCACGCTGTTCGTGGCGCGCACCGGCTACACCGGCGAGGACGGCTTCGAGATCGTCGTCGACACCCCGCACGCGGTGGCGCTGTGGGACGCACTGCTCGAAGCGGGCGTCGCACCGGCCGGTCTGGGCGCGCGCGACACGCTGCGCCTCGAAGCCGGTCTGGCCCTGTACGGGCAGGACATGGACGAAACCGTGTCGCCCTACGAAGCCGCACTGGGCTGGACGGTCGCGCTCGACGACGGGCGCGACTTCAACGGGCGCGGTCTGCTCGAAACCCACAGCACCTCGGCGCCACGCCAGATGATCGGTCTGGTGATGGACGAGAAGGGCGTGCTGCGGCACGGGCAGACGGTGACCACGGCGAACGGCGCGGGCGAGATCCTGTCCGGCACCTTCTCGCCGACGATCGGCAAGGCCATCGCGTTCGCGCGCGTGCCTGCCGGTGAGCCGGGCGACGTCACCGTCGACATCCGTGGTCGGCAGGTGCCGGTGCGCGTGGTGAAGTTCCCGTTCGTGCGCAGCGGCCGGCCGTCCGACGGCATCTGATGGGCGCGCTGCGCGTTCGTCGTTACACTACCGCCACTTTCCCGACAGCACCTGTTTCCCGGAGCGACCATGAGCGAAATCCCTGGTGACCTGAAGTTCCTGAAGTCCCACGAGTGGGTCCGCGTCGAAGGTGATGGCAAGGTCACCGTCGGCATTTCCGACCATGCCCAGGGCCTGCTCGGCGACCTGGTCTATGTCGAGCTGCCCGCAGTCGGCGACACCGTGCAGGCCGGCAACGGCGCGGCGGTGGTCGAGTCGGTCAAGGCCGCGTCCGACGTCTACGCCCCCGTGTCCGGCACGATCACGGCGGTCAACGCCGCGCTGGCCGACAAGCCGGAGACGATCAACGAAGACGCCTACGGCGAAGGCTGGTTGTTCGTGATCGAACTCGACGACCGCGAGCAGCTCAACGACCTGCTGGCACCGGACGACTATGCCGAACTCCTCGAGGGCGAAGAGGACTGATCGCCGACCCGTATCGGCATCGGTGATCCCGACCGGCGCGCTTCGCAAGAAGCGCGCCGGTTTTGTTTTGGGGTGTCCACGTCCGGGGTGCGGACATGCGAGGTCGACGTGCGCGTCGGTGCACGGTGCATGCGGAGCTGTCGCGGCACTGCATCGCGTGCCCGGACACGTCGAAAACGCTGCGCACTTTCCGCGCAAACCCATCGTGCGGACACACAAAACGATCGTCGTGCGCATCGAAGCATTCACCGGTGGGCAGGGTGGATGACGCGGACGTCGTTGCCGGCATCGACGCTCCGCACGACACGTCGATGTCGACGCGCTGCGCAGTCGCTGCATCCGATACCACTTGTTTTGTGCGCTTTCGTCGATGCACTTCGCGCGTGATGCATGCGAGGTCGGGCACCTGCGGGCGACGCATGCGCGTGCAGACGTGCGTCGCGTGGCACGCACGCCGGACCGCCGTCGAAAAAAAAGTGCGACAGCCTGTTGACAGTAGAAAAAACCGTGATTAGGTTTCGCGGCAACAGACGCCTGCCGCCAGACGAGTGAGTCGAGCCACGACAACAACGCGCAGCACAACCCGGAACTCTGCCAGCAACATCACACGGTGGATGCGGGCATCGTCACCGCTGAAGAAATCCGACACCGAATTTGCCGACATCCGCGCCGACCGAAAGACGCGGATGTTTTTGTATCACCGGGAACCCGTCGTGCGCCCGACGACACTCCCTTCGAATCCGTTCCGATGCGCGGTGCGCGTCGGCGGTTGCACGCGGGTCCAACTCCCGCGCGCCGATTGAGAACTGGGCCGCTGTACACGCAAGTCCACTGACGAGGAGAGCCATCTCATGGCCACGAAGAAAGCTGCAAAGAAAGCCCCCGCCAAGAAGGCGACGAAGAAGACCGCGAAGAAGTCCGCTGCCAAGAAGGTTGTGAGTCGCGTCAAGAAGGCCGTGAAGAAGGTCGCCAAGAAGGTCGCCAAGGCCGTGAAGCGTCCGACCAAGAAGGCCGCGACGAAGAAGGTCGCCAAGAAGAAGGTTGCCAAGAAGGCAGCGAAGAAGACCACCAAGAAGGCTGCGACCAAGAAGTCGGCCACCAAGAAGACGGCCAAGAAGGCCGTGAAGAAGACTGCCAAGAAGGCCACCAAGAAGTCGGCGGCCAAGAAGGCAACCAAGAAGGCCGCGACCAAGAAGACGACGAAGAAGTCCGCAACCCGCAAGTCGGCGACCAAGAAGGCTGTCAAGAAGCCGGCCGCCAAGAAGACCGCGAAGAAGGCTGCGACCAAGAAGTCGGTGACGAAGAAGACCGCTTCCAAGAAGACCGCCACGAAGAAGGCGCCGGCCAAGCGCGCGAAGAAGTCCGCTGCGCCGGTCGTGATTCCGACGACCCCGACGCCGCTGATCTGATCCGCAGGCTCACGCGATACTGAAGCTCTTCCTCCGCGGCCCAGGCGGAGGAGGAGTTTTTTTTGGATCGGATCCGGGCGCGTGTGCCCGGTGGATCGTGTCAGCGGTGGCGACGCAGGCGGCCGGCCACCGTGCAGGTCATTCCGGCGTGGCAACGGCCCGTGTCGACGTGCTGCCGCCTTCCGAGGTCGCCGGCATACCGTGCCGCCCGCGTTGCGCGTGCAGCACCTCGATGTTGGGATCGACGTCGAGCCAGCGCTGCGGCGGCAGGCCGATGGCGCGGTCGAGGATCGTCGGCATCAGGCCGGACGGCAGACCGCTTTCCGAGTTCCACAGCACCACGATGCCGAGATCGCGCTCGGGCATCATCGCCATCAGGCCGCGATAGCCCTGCACCGCGCCACCGTGGAACACCACGCGGTTGCCGGAATAATCGAACACGCGCCAGCCCAGTCCGTAACCCGCGGCGTCCAGGCGATCGCGGCGCCACGAGGAATTGCGCATCTCCGGCGGGGTGCCGACGATCGGCGCCTGCAATGTCGCCAGCAGCGGCGCCGGCAGCACGTCGGTGCGGTGGCCGGTCTGGGCGAGCATCCACTGGGCCATGTCGTCGATGCTGGCATTGACGCCGGCGGCCGGCGCCAGCCGGTAGTAGGTGGGTTTGGGCATCAGCGACGTCCAGCCGCCACCGGCGCGCACATGCGGCTTGGCCCAGCGTGCGCTCGCCTGGATACCGTCGAGACCGTAGCTGGCATCGTTCATGCCGAGCGGCTTGAAGATCCGGCGCGATACCGCCTCGCTGAAGAACTGCCCCGAGGTCGCGAACACCACATCGCCGATCAGACTGAAGGCGACGTTCTGGTAGGCATAGCAGTTGCCCGGCTGGCAGGTCATCGGCACCGCGGACAGCCGCTGCACGAGATCGTGATAGTCGGCGTTGCGTTCGATGTCGCGATCGTAGGTGTTGCGGCTCAGGCCGACGCGATGGCTGAGCACGTCGGCCACGGTCAGCTGCTGGGCGGCGAGCGGATCGGAGAAGCGCAGCGACGGCATGTAGTCGACGACGTGGCTGTCCCAGCGCAGCGCGCCTTCGGACACCAGCATGCCGGTGACGGTGCCGGCGAAGGCCTTGGACAGCGAGGCGAGCCGGAACACGGTGTGGCCGTCGACGGGCTCGGCCGACTTGACGTCGGTGATGCCGTAGCCGCGCGCGCTCAGCACCTGGCCGTTATGCACGATCGCCATCGCCAGACCAGGCACGCGCTGGTTGGCGACCAGGTCCTGGGCCATCGCTTCGAACAGGCGAACATCGAATCCGGCCGCCAGCGGCTTCGCCTGCTTGACCGGCATCAGCGGCTGCGGCTTGACCGCATCTTCGCGGCTGACGACGGCGGGACGTTCGCTCAACGGCACCACGGCCTGCATGTCCGCAGGTGCGGTATCGATGTCGTCGCTTTCGACGGCGGCGCCCGGCGGCACCTGGCTCTGCGCGGCGGATCCCAGCGCTGCCGGCAGCAGCAGACCGATCAGGCCGAGCCGGGCGAGATGCCGGCGCGCCGGATGTTGGCTTTTCATCGGGCCTGCCCTCTGCGTATGCTCTGGCGGATGGGGGCGATGATAGCGCCTGATTCCGCGTTTGCATGAATAAGGGGAAGTTTGATGGGTAGCCTTATGATCCTGCTCGTTTTTGTGGGCATCGTGATCGTGTTCGGGCTGTGGGCGGTCACGATCTACAACAGGCTGGTGACGGCCCGCAACGCCTACAAGAATGCCTTCGCCCAGATCGACGTGCAGCTGCAGCGGCGCTTCGACCTCATCCCGAACCTGGTCGAGACGGTCAAGGGCTACCTGAGCCACGAGCGCGAGACGCTCGAAGCCGTGACCCAGGCGCGCAATCTGGCCCAGGCCGGCCTGTCCGCCGCCAAGGCCGATCCCGGCGATCCTGCGGCGATGGCGCAGCTCGCGCAGTCGCAGGGCATGCTCAATGGCGCCCTCGGTCGCCTGCTCGCGGTGTCGGAAGCCTATCCGGACCTCAAGGCCAGCCAGAACATGATGCAGCTCACCGAAGAGCTGACCAGCACCGAGAACAAGGTCGCGTTCGCGCGTCAGGCCTACAACGACTCGGTGATGGCCTACAACAACCGTCGCGAGGTGTTCCCCTCGAGCGTGGTCGCCGGCATGTTCAACTTCAAGGAAGCCGCGCTGCTCGATATTCCGGCCGATCGCGCCGAAGTGCGCGAGGCGCCGAAGGTGTCGTTCTGAGAGCTGTGATTCGTGATTCGGGATTGGTGATTCGAAAGAGCAGGTACATGCACTGCCTGTCCGGATATCTCGGAAGAACTGTTGGATTCTGCCAACTGCCGCCTTCCCCAATCACGACTCACGAATCACTAATCACGGCTTCTCCATGAACTTCTTCGAACGCCAGTCCCGGGCACGCCGGGCCAGCACCCGGCTGATCGTGCTGTTCGCGCTGGCCGTGCTGGGCATCGTGATCGCGGTGGATCTCGTCGTACTGGTCGTGATCGGTCCGCAGCCGGGTCCGCTGGTGGTCACGGCCTTCATCACGCTGGGCGTGATCGGTCTGGGTTCGCTGTTCCGGATCGCGTCGCTGGGGACAGGCGGCGACAAGGTCGCGCAGCAGATGGGCGGCGTGCCGGTCGCCGAAGACACCACCGATCCGCAGCTGCGGCGGCTGCGCAATGTGGTCGAGGAAATGGCGATCGCCTCGGGCGTGCCGGTGCCGCGCATCTACGTGCTGGAACACGAAAGCGCGATCAATGCTTTCGCTGCCGGCTACTCGACCTCCGACGCGGTGGTCGCGGTGACCCGCGGCACGCTCGACCGGCTCAACCGGGACGAGCTGCAGGGCGTCGTCGCGCACGAGTTCAGCCACATCCTCAACGGCGACATGCGCCTCAACATCCGGCTGGTCGGCGTGCTGTTCGGCATCCTGATGATCGGCATCATCGGCCGCAAGATCCTGTGGCACGGACGTGGCGCGCGGGGCAGCGGCACGCTGCTGATGTTCGGCATCGCGATGGTCGCGATCGCCGTCGGCAGCCTGGGCGTGTTCTTCGGCCGCATGATCAAGGCCGGGGTCAGCCGCAGCCGCGAAGTACTGGCCGATGCGTCTGCGGTGCAGTTCACGCGCCAGACGCGGGGCATCGCCGGTGCGCTGAAGAAGATCGGCGGGCTGGAATCGGGTTCGCAGCTCAGCCAGCGCGACGATGCCGAAGAAGTCGCGCACATGCTGTTCGGCGACGGCCTGGGGCTGAGCGGACTGTTTGCGACGCATCCGCCGCTGCTCAAGCGCATCCAGGCGCTGGAGCCTGCCTTCCGCGCCGAGCACATGAGCCGCCTGCAGGCGAAGTGGCTGTCGACGCCACCCGACGGTCTGCAGGAAGACGTCGCCATGGGCCTGGTGCCGCCGGGTGAGGCGCTGCCGCCGGCCGGCAGTGCGCTTTCGGTGACACCGCCGATGGTCGCCGCCCAGGTCGCGCAGCCGCATGACGACGATTACGAACGCGCACACGCGCTGGTGACCTCGGTCAGTCCCGCCCTGCACGACGTGGCCATGCATCGCGAGGCCGCGATGCCGCTGCTGCTGGGTCTGCTGTTCGACACCGAAGCCGGCGTGCGCGCCAAGCAGCGTGTGGAGATCGTCGCCCGGATGGGCACCGCGGTCGCCACCGAGGCCGAGCATCTGCGCCAGACGCATCTGCTGGAACTGCACCCGATGCTGCGCCTGCCCCTGGCGTCGATGGCGTTCCCGGTGCTGCGCCGGCGCGCGCGTCCCGACGTGGCGGCGTTCCTCGACACCGTGCACGCGATGTCGCATGCCGACGATCATGTCTCGTTGTTCGAGTACTGCCTCGGGCGCCTGCTCGAGGTGCAGCTGCGCGAGGCGCTCGACCCCGCGCGCTACGCGCGTTTCGGGCGTCGCAAGCCCGGCAACGTGAAGCAGGAATTCGCGACCCTGCTGTCGGTCGTCGCCGAGGCCGGCAATCCCGACGACCGCGCCGCCGCGCAGCGCGCCTATCTCGCCGGCATGCAGCGCGTGCTGCCGCGCGACCATCTGCCGTATGCGCCGTCACCCCGCGGCGTGCTGGCGCTGGACGATGTCTGGGAGCCGCTCGACGCGCTGGATCCGCTGGCCAAGCAGGTGATGGTGGAAGCGATCACCGCGGCGGTCAGTCACGACGGCCGCGTCAGCGTCGCCGAATCCGAACTGCTGCGCACGATCTGCGGCGTGCTGCACTGCCCGCTGCCGCCCAGCCTGGAACAACTGCCGCATCGCTAGGCGACGCCTGCGTCAGGCGACGCCGCGGATCAGGTCTGCCGCGCGCTCGGCGATCATCGTCACCGGTGCGTTCGTGTTGCCGCCCGGCAGCGTCGGCATGACCGAGGCGTCGACGACGCGCAGGCCTTCGACACCGCGCACGCGCAGCACCGGATCGACCACGGCGGCCTCGTCGCGGCCCATGCGGCAACTGCCCACGGGGTGATAGACCGATTCCGCCTTGGCCCGCACGAAGGCGGCCAGCGCGCTGTCGTCCAGATCGCTGCGTGCCGGGTAGACCGGTGCACCGCGCACGGCATCGAAGGCCGGCTGGGCCAGGATGTCGCGCGAGATGCGCGCGCATTCCACCATCGTGCGCAGGTCGAATCCGTCGGCATCCGTGAGATAGCCGGCGTCGATACGCGGCGCATCGCTGATCCGCTGGCTGGCCAGCGTGATCCGCCCGCGGCTGCGCGGACGCAGCATGCAGGCGTGCAGGGTGTAGCCGTGACCGGCCAGCCGGTTGCGGCCGTGATCGTCGAGCATGGCCGGCACGAAGTGCAGCTGGATATCGGCGCGGGCATCGGGCGCGCAGCGTGAACGGACGAAGCCGCCGGCCTCGGCGATGTTGCTGGTGCCCGGTCCGCGCCGGCCGCGCAGGTAATAGTCGAACGCGACCGCGGCATCGCTGAGCCGGTCGTAGCCGATGGGCTGGTTCGCGCGGTGCAGGGTGCAGATGTCGAGGTGGTCCTGCAGGTTCGCACCGACGCCGGGCGCATCGTGGACCACCTGAATCCGCAGCCGTCGCAGGGCATCGGCGGGGCCCACACCGGACAGCATCAGCAGCTGCGGCGTATTGACCGTGCCGCCGCACAGCAGCACTTCGCGCAGCGCCGGCTGATGGAAGGCGCCGCGCGGACCGGCATAGACCACGCCGGTTACGCGGCCGTGTTCGAACGTCAGCCGGCTGGCCAGTGCGCCGGTCTCGATGGTCAGGTTGGGCCGCGCGCGCGTGGCCGGATCGAGATAGGCGACGGCCGCCGAGCAGCGCGCACCGTTGCGCTGGGTCACCTGGTACAGACCCACGCCGTCCTGCGCTGCGCCGTTGAAATCGGCGTTGCGCGCCAGCCCGGCCTGTGCGCCGGCGTCCACGAACATGCGCGAGAGCGGATCGACATGCCGCAGGTCCGACACCGACAGCGGCCCCGCGTCGCCGTGCCACGCGTCGCGGCCGCGGCTGTTGCCCTCGCTGCGCAGGAAGTAGGGCCGCACGGTCGCCCAGTCCCAGCCGTCGGCGCCCAGGGCGGCCCAGGCGTCGTAGTCGGCCGGTACGCCGCGGGTGTAGCACATGGCATTGATCGCGCTCGAACCGCCCAGCACCCGGCCACGCGGCCACCACAGCCGGCGGCCGTCGAGCTGCGGCTGGGGTTCGGTGTCGTAGTTCCAGTTGAGCTGGCGCTGGTTGACCAGCTTCGCCAGCCCGGCCGGCATGTGGATGTAGGGATGCCAGTCGCGCGGGCCTGCCTCGAGCAGCAGCACGCGGACGTCGGGATCGGCGCTGAGCCGGTGCGCGAGCACGCAACCGGCCGAACCCGCGCCGACGATGACGTAGTCGTAGACCGGGGCAGGGCGTCTGGACATGCTGGGGTTCGACGGCGGAAGAGGCGGGCAGCATAGGCGCTGGGCGGGTCGCGGCGCTGGCGGCGGCCGCGGGGCTGGGCTAACGTGCGCGTCGTCTTCCGCCTGCGTGCTCACGATGATCGAGCCGGTTGCTGCCCCGCCACGCGGGCGCAGTCCATTCCGCGCCGCGCTGGCCGAGTCGCCGCCGCTGTGGTGGGCGCTGCTGTATTTCTTCTGCCTGCTGTGCGGCTATTACGTGCTGCGCCCGGTGCGCGATGCGATGGGCGCGTCGTCGGATGCGTCCGCGGTGTTTCCGTCTTTCCTGCTGGACTGGGCCGCGGCGCGCGGCATCGCACTGGGCGAGTTCACGCTGCAGGCGCTCTTCAGCGCGACGTTCGTGGTGATGCTGCTGTTGCAGCCGCTCTACGGCGCGCTGGTGTCGCGCTTCCCGCGCCGGGTGTTCCTGCCGGTGGTGTATCTGATCTTCATCGTCTGCCTGCTGGGGTTCCGCTGGGCGTTCGACACGGATCTGCAGGGCCGCGGCGCGCTGTTCTTCGTCTGGATCGCGGTGTTCAACCTGTTCGCGGTGAGCGTGTTCTGGAGCTTCATGGCCGACGTGTTCGACAACGAGCACGCCAAGCGCTACTACGGCTACATCGGCGCGGGCGGCACGATCGGCGCCTTCGTCGGACCCTTCATCACGACGATGCTGGTCGGCCGGATCGGCGTGGCGAATCTGACTCTGGTCTCGGTCGGTTTCCTGTGTGTGTGCCTGCTGTGCATCCTCAAGCTACGCAGCTGGGCGCGGCGCAACGAGGCGACGCGCGCCGAACAGGGCGAGCAGGCGATCGGCGGTTCGATCTGGGCCGGCCTGAAACTCATTGCCGCCGATCCGCTGCTGCGCGGCCTCGCGATGCTGATGTTCTTCGGCGTCGGCGTGGGCACGCTGCTCTACAACGAGCAGGCCGCGATCGTGCGACGCCTGTATCCCACCGCCGAGGCCGCGACGCGTTACTACTCGATCATCGACTGGGCCGTCGCCAGCCTGACGATCCTGGTGCAGTTGCTGCTGACGCGCTGGCTGCTGCGTCGGTTCGGCGTGGGGCCGTTGCTGCTGTTGCCGGCGGTGGCGATCCTGATCGGCTTCTCGCTGCTGTCGGCCTCGCCGCTGCCGTTGCTGATCGCAACGGTGCAGGTGATGACGCGCGCCAGCGAGTTCTCGCTGGCCAAGCCGGCGCGCGAAACGCTCTACACCCGTGTGAGCCGCGAATCCCGCTACAAGGCCAAGGCGGTCATCGACACGGCCGTGTACCGCGGCGGCGACGTGACCTTCGTCTGGGTGCACAAGGCGCTGGCAACGCTGGGGTCGCAGCTGGTGTTCGTGGCCGGCATCGGCATCGCGCTGGGCATGACCTTCGGCGCATGGCGCGTGATCCGCGCCGAGCGCAGGCTGCCGGAACAGCCGGCACCTGCCCGGCCTCAGGAGCACACCCATGGCAAGCCGTCGTGAGTTCCTCGCCCACAGCCTGACCGCCGGCGCGCTCGCCGCGCTGCCGGCCGCCGTCTTCGCATCGACCGGACGCGCGACGCGTCCGCTGAAACTTCTGGTCCTCGGCGGCACCGGCTTCCTCGGGCCGCACTTCGTCGAACGGGCGCACGCCCGGGGGCACACGCTGACCCTGTTCAACCGCGGTCGCAGCAACTCGACGCGCTTCGACGGCACGCCGCTCGCCGGTATCGAACAGCTGCGCGGCGATCGCAAGGACGATCTCGTCGCGCTCGAAGGCGACCGCCGCTGGGACGCGGTGCTCGACACCTCGGCGTATTTCCCCGACGACGTCGCGCGCAGCGCGTCGTTGCTCGCCGGCCGCGTCGGCCACTACCAGCTGATTTCGTCGATTTCGGTATACGCCCGCAACGACATCGGCAATGACGAGGACAGCGCGCTGGCGACGCTGGAGGATCCGTCCACACGCACGATCACCGGCGAGAGCTACGGCGGGCTCAAGGCCGCCTGCGAGCGCGCCGCGCAAAGCGCGTTGCCCGGCCGCACATCAGTGGTGCGGCCCGGGCTGATCGTCGGGCCCGGCGATCCGACCGACCGCTTCACGTACTGGCCCGCACGCGCGGACCGCGGCGGCGAGATCGCAGCGCCCGGTGGGCCCGACAATCCGACCCAGTGCATCGATGTGCGCGATCTCGCGGCATTCCTGCTGCAGCTGATCGAACTGGACACGACCGGCACGTTCAACGCCGACGCGGCGCCCGGCACGCTCGACATGGGGCGGCTGCTCGACAGCTGCCTGCGGCAGGCGAAGGCGGCCGGCGGTGCGCCGGATGCGCGGCTGACGTGGCTGCCCGCGGAGTTTCTCGAAGCGCAGGGCGTGAACGCGTGGTCCGACATGCCGGTGTGGATCGCGCCGGTGGGCGAGTACGCCGGCTTCGGCCGGACGCGCGTGGATCGTGCGATCGCGGCCGGACTCACCCATCGCCCGATCGACGACACGGTGCGCGACACCCTGGCGTGGTGGCGCGCGCAGCCGGCCGAACGTCGCGCCGCGCTCAAGTCCGGACTGACGCCGCAACGCGAGGCCGAAGTGCTGGCGGCGTGGCACGCGCGCAGCGGCTGAGGCCTCGCTGCTCTTCCGTGGGCGCGCGCTTGCGCGCGATGGGGCTCCATCCTGAAAGCGCCATCGCGCAAGCACGCGCCCACAGACCGCATTTCAGCGCAGCGCGGCCCCGGTGAACAGCAGCGCGCCGGCGAGAAAGGACAGGCTCAAGCCGTGCCCCAGCGGATGGCGCAGCCGCAGCCAGACGAACTGCAGCACCAGCCGCAGCCACCAGAATCCGCCCATCGCGGCGAGCACGGCCCGCCCGAGCGGCGTGCCGTCCAGCTCGCCGGGCATTGCGAAACAGAGCAGGGCGACTGCGCCGAACACCCAGACGAGTTGCGCGTTCGCGATCTGCACGATGGCGCGATTGGGGCGCGTGGTCGTCTGCAGCGTCCGCGGCCAGTCGAACAGGCGCCAGAAGCCGAGGTGGAACAGTGCGAAGGCCGCGCTGTGCAGACCGCAGGCGAGGATCAGCCAGTCGAAGGCGGGTGGCATTTGCGCGTGCTCAAGCGCTTCGCGCGCTGCGCGGCGAGACCCACATCGCGATCTCCGCGCGGAACACCGCATCGCCGGCCGGATCGCGGATCACCACGTGGACCGGCAAGGCATAGCCCACGTCCGATTCCACCGGCGCGATCGCAGGCGTCGCGGTGGCGTGCATCGTGCCGACCGCCTTCTTCAGGTATTCGACGGTCATGCCCTTGGGAATCCAGCGCATCGATGCCGGAATGCTGACGTCGGTGGTCAAGCCGCCGATCAGTTCGGCCAGATTGCACAGCGCGATCGCATGCACGGTGCCGATGTGGTTGGTGACGGCGCGGCGGTGGCGCATCGTCGCTTCGCCACGCCCCTCCTGCAGCGCAGTGATGCGGGGCGCGATGCTGGAAAAGTAAGGCGCCTTGCGACAGACGAGATATCCGAACAGCCAGGCGCCGCCCGGCCAGCGGATGAGGCGGTTGCGCAGCGTCAGCAGTGGGGCAGTCATCGCATGCTCCGAATACGGGTGGAACCGGAAGGCCGGATACGACAACGGCGGGACTGGCCCGCCGTTGCCGGTGTCACGTCACGCGCGGCGCTCAGGCCGCTTCGCGCGACTCGCTCGACGCCTGCGTCGGCGCGCGATAGCCGGCCGAACGCAGTTCCTCGGTGTCGAAATCATCGACCGTGATGGCATCGAGCGTGATCTCGCGCAGTTCGACCAGCAGCGCGCGCTCCTCGGGCGTGATGTGGCCTTCGCGCACGGCCTCGTCCAGCTGTGCGTCGTAGTCCAGCGCCTCGATGCCCTTGCTCTTCAGCGCCTTGAGGAACTTGCGCTCTACCGGCTCGGCGGCAATCGCCTTGGCCAGGTAGCTGTCGATGCGGCCACCGGGGTTGTTCTCGCACGGGGTCATGAACACACCCTCGGCCAGACGCGAACGCGCTTCGTTCGGTGCCATCAGCAGTGCGGCGACACGACGCGACAGACGATCGCCCGGCGCCTCCGCACGACGGCCCCACGGGAAGATCAGCAGCCACATCAGCCAGCCGACCGGACGGATCGGGAAGTTGCGCAGCGCTGCCGACAGCGCGGTCTCGATCTTGTGCACGCTGTCGTGGAAGGCCCAGGCCAGCAGTGGCTGGTCGGCCTGCGGCGCGCCCTCGTCGTGGTAGCGCTTGAGCATCGCGCTGGTCATGTAGATGTGGCTCAGCACGTCGCCCAGGCGGCCCGACAGCGATTCCTTGAACTTCAGCTTGCCGCCGAGCGTCAGCATGGACACGTCGGCCATCAGCGCGAGGTTGGCGGAATACCGGTCGAGCTTGCGGAAGTAGCGGCGGGTGTAATCGTCGCCGGGCGCCGCGCCGATCTTCGCGCCGGTCAGGCCGAACCAGATCGAGCGCACGGCGTTGGAGATCGCAAAGCCGATGTGGCCGAAGAGGTTGCGGTCGAATTCGTCGAGCCCGCGCTGCGCGTCCGGATCCTGCGCCGCCTTCATCTCCTTCATGACCCACGGATGGCACAGGATCGCGCCCTGGCCGAAGATCAGCAGGCTGCGCGTCATGATGTTCGCGCCCTCGACGGTGATACCGATCGGCGCGGCCTGCCAGCTGCGGCCGACGAAGTTCTTCGGGCCCAGGATGATGCCCTTGCCGCCGACGACATCCATGACGTCGCTGACGACCTCGCGGCCCATCGAGGTGCAGTGGTACTTCGCGATCGCCGACGGCACCGACGGCACGTCGCCGCGGTCGACCGCAGCGGCGGTCGCCTGGGCCAGCGCACTGATCGCATAGGCCTTGCCGCCGATGCGTGCCAGCGCTTCCTCGACGCCCTCGAAGCGGCCGACCGACAGGCCGAACTGCTTGCGGATGCGTGCATACGCACCGGTCACGACCGCGCCTGCCTTCGCGCCGCCCGAGGCGGTGGAGGGCAGGGTGATCGAACGGCCGACGGCGAGGCACTCGTTGAGCATGTTCCAGCCCTTGCCGGCCATCTCGGCGCCGCCGATCAGCTGGCTCAGCGGAATGAAGACCTCTTCGCCGTGGATCGGGCCGTTCTGGAACGGCGAGTTGAGCGGGAAATGACGACGTCCGATCTCGACGCCCGGCGTTTCGCGCGGCACCAAGGCCAGGGTGATGCCGATGTCATTGGTGTCGCCGATCAGGCCGTCCGGGTCGTACATGCGGAACGCGAGGCCGATCAGCGTCGCCACCGGCGCCAGCGTGATGTAACGCTTGTCGAAGGTCAGGCGCACGCCGAGCACGTTCGCGCCATTCCACTCGCCCTTGCAGACGATGCCGTAATCCGGAATCGAGGTTGCGTCGGAACCGGCGAACGGGCCGGTCAGGCCGAAGCACGGCACTTCCTCACCCACAGCCAGACGGGGCAGGTAGTAATCCTTCTGTTCCTTGGTGCCGTAGTGGTTGAGCAGTTCGCCCGGGCCGAGCGAGTTCGGCACGCCGACCGTCGAACTGACGACGCTGGACACCGACGACAGCTTCTGGATCACCTTGTGGTGCGCCAGCGCGGAGAACCCCAGGCCGCCATGTGCCTTCGGAATGATCATGCCGAAGAACTTGTTGACCTTGATGTAGTGCCACAGCTCCGGCGGCAGATCGGCATGGACGTGGGTGATCTCCCAGTCGTTGATCATGCTGCAGAGTTCTTCGACCGGCCCGTCGAGGAAGGCCTGCTCCTCGGCAGTGAGCTGCGGCTTGGGATAGTCGAGCAGCTTCTGCCAATCCGGATCGCCTGTGAACAGCTCGCCCTCGAAGCCGACCGAGCCGGTTTCCAGCGCGATGCGCTCGGTCTGCGACAGTGGCGGCAGCACCTTGCGGAAGAACTTCAGCAGCGGCGTGGTGATCAGCGCCTTGCGCACCGGCGCGATCAGCAACGGCACCGCAATCGCGGCCACCAGCAGCGCGGCGATCAGAGTGGCGGTGCCGTTGGCGCCGAGCAGCCAGCAGGCCAGCAGCACCGTGACGGTAAGGGCGGCCCAGTAGGCCAGCCGCAGGCGGTGGTAGGCGGCGAAGGCGCCCGCCAGCAAAAAGGCGAGGAAGGGAATCGCGACGCTCATCATCAACTCCGGCAATCGGCGTGACAGAAAACGGGACCGGCGCTGGGCCGGCTGCACGGGAGGGTCCCGATGCTGACCGTACGGTCGAGTATGGTTACGGTTTCCGGTGCTGTCAATGCTGCCACCCGGCCTGTGTCCGGCGCGTCGATACTGTTGCGGATGGATGCGTATGGATAGACTGTCGCGATGAGCAGACCCGCCTCCAAGCTTGCCGCCGCAGCGCCGCAGACCGATGGCCCGCCGGCCGAACGCCAGGGCCGCCTGAGTGCCGACGACTGGGCGCAGGCCGCGCTCGATCTCATCGCCGAAACGGGGGTGCAGGCGGTCGCGGTCGAGCCGCTCGCCAGGCGTCTGGGCGTGACCAAGGGCAGCTTCTACTGGCACTTTCCGTCCCGCGATGCCTTGCTGCAGGCCGCACTGGAGCGCTGGGAGAACGTCGAGCAGGAGGCCCTGTTCGGTGCACTCGAGAAAATGCCGGATGCGCGTGAACGTCTGCGCGCGTTGTTCAACATGGTCGCGCGCGAATACAAGTCGCACGTGATCTACAGCGCATTGCTGAAGGCGCAGGACCACGCGACGGTCAATCCCGTGATCGAACGCGTCTCCAAGCGCCGCCTGGATTACCTGACCGCGTCGTTCCGCCAGGCCGGTCTCGGCCGCGAGGACGCGCAACACCGTGCGCGGCTGACCTATGCGGCGTATGTGGGCTTCCTGCAGCTCAATCTGCAGCTGCACCAGGCGCGCATGCAGCAGGACGAATTCGACGCCTACGTCGAACATCTGGCGCAGACGCTGGTGCCTGCCTGAATCGATGCGGCGGCGGGGCTTTCTGGCCCCGCACCCGGAATCGATGCAGCGAGCGAAGGTGGCGCTTCATGGGCGATCGTCTCCGCGGTCTGCCCCCGTAGAGCGCCGCCACGTCGCTTGCTTGGCTGATGTGTATGCGTGCGCAGTGTCAACGACATCAGGGCTTGATTGACGGCAGGGCGAAGATCGCTCCCCTGCGTCATGTAATTCGTTCTCGAGCATCTTGAGCCGCCGCGCTGCGGTCCTGGGGAGCGAAGCGTCGCTCTGCAGAGACCTGCGGCGCGCTGAAACCCACCGATGCCAGGCAGCCGATCCCGGCGTGCTTGTCGCGCAAGACCTCCCGCTGCAGTACGCGTCTCCAGATCGGCGGAGTGCCGTGGGCCGCCACTGACACCGGTAGCTGCGGCAGTGCAGCGCGACTGGTTGCAAGTGTGACGAATAGACTCGGCGCGTCCGTCGCCCAGGAGTCTTCATGCAGCCGATGTCGAATGCGTCAGGCGATCGAAACCGCGGTCCCGTATCGCTCGAGGCGTGGGTCGACGAAGTGGCGCAGCTGACGCGGCCGGAGGCGATCCACTGGTGCGACGGCAGCGACGCCGAATACCAGGCGCTACTGGCGCGGATGCAGGACGACGGCACCTTGATACCCCTCAATCCGGAGACGCATCCGGGTTGCTGGCTGCACCGCTCGGATCCCGACGACGTCGCGCGCGTTGAACATCTGACCTTCGTTTGTACGCGCGAACGCGACGATGCCGGCCCCAACAATCACTGGATGGCGCCATCCGACGCGCACGCGCAGATGGATGCGCTGTTCGACGGCTGCATGCAGGGCCGTACGCTTTACGTCGTCCCCTACTGCATGGGACCGATCGATTCGCCGCTCGCGCGCTGCGGCGTCGAGATCACCGATTCGCCGTATGTGGTCGCCAACATGCGTCTGATGACGCGGATGGGCGATGCCGCGCTCCAGCGCATCGCGCGTGACGAGGCGGCGCACGTGGCGCGGGGCGGGGACGGCACAGTGTTCGTGCGCGGCCTGCATTCGATCGGCGAACTCGATCCCGATCGTCGTTTCATCATGCACTTCCCCGAGGAGCTGGCGATCAAGTCCTATGGCTCGGGCTACGGCGGCAACGCATTGCTCGGCAAGAAATGCCATGCGTTGCGCATCGCCTCCTGGCAGGCGCGCCAGGAGGGCTGGCTGGCCGAGCACATGCTGATCGTCGGCATCGAGAATCCGCAGGGCGTGATCCACTACATCGCCGCGGCCTTTCCCAGCGCCTGCGGCAAGACCAACCTCGCGATGCTGATCCCGCCCGAGGCCTACCGCGAGGCCGGATGGAAGGTCTGGACGGTCGGCGACGACATCTGCTGGATGCGCCCCGGCGCAGACGGGCGGCTGTGGGCGATCAATCCCGAAGCCGGTTTCTTCGGCGTCGCGCCGGGGACCTCCGCGGCTTCGAATCCCAATGCCCTGGCGACGATCCAGCGCGACACGATCTACACCAACGTGGCGCTGACAGCCGACCGGCAGCCCTGGTGGGAAGGCCTCGACGATCGCGTTCCGGTGACCGACTGGCGCGGGCGCCCCTTCGATCCGGCGAATGGACCTGCAGCGCATCCCAATGCGCGTTTTACCGTCTCGGCGAAGCAGTGTCCGACCTACTCACCGCATGCGGAGGACCCGCAGGGCGTGCCGATTTCGGCGATCGTGTTCGGTGGGCGTCGCGCCACCACGATGCCGCTGGTCTTCGAAGCACGCGACTGGACCCACGGTGTTTCAGTTGGCGCCGCGATGGCATCCGAAACCACCGCTGCCGCGACCGGGCAGGTCGGCGTCGTGCGCCGCGATCCCATGGCGATGAAGCCGTTCTGCGGCTATCACTTCGGCGACTACTTCGCCCACTGGCTCTCGTTCGATCGCCCAGGCGCCGCGCTGCCGAAGATCTTCCACGTCAACTGGTTCCGCAAGGACGCGGCCGGCCGATATCTCTGGCCGGGGTTCGGAGAAAACCTGCGGGTGCTCGAGTGGATCATCGGGCGGGTGGAGGGCGAGGTCCCCGCATCGGAGACGCCGCTTGGCCGGTTGCCGTGTGCGGGCGCAATCGCCCTGCCGGCATCAGCTGACGCGAGCACGTCGCTGACGAGGATCCTGACGTACGAGCCGGAGGCCTGGGAAGTCGAGCGCGCCGAAGTCGAGCATGCACTGGCCGCGTATCGCCCGCGATTGCCGGACGCCATCCAGCAGTAGCAGACGAAGACCCGGATGCGCCCTGTGCCTGGCGGGCGCGATCGCGTGCCCGGCGATGCCGCGTGACCGATTCACGCGGCTAGAATCGAGGAACATCCCGGAACACACTGGATTGCACGCGTGACCGAATCATTGGCTGGACTGGTGAATGCAGCAGGCAGCGCGGCGGCTGCGGGACGTTGGCAGGATGCCGAGCGCATCTGGACACAGGTGCATGCGCTCGATCGCGGCAATGTCCAAGCGTTGTTCAGTCTCGGTGTCCACGCCTTCCAGCGTGGAGATGCCCAGGAGGCACTCGCGCTGCTGCAGGACGCGCGCGCGCGCGCGCCGCGCGACCCGATGATTCCGTTGACCGTCTCGCGGGTGTTCCGCGAACTCGCCCAGCCCGAGCAGGAATGGCGCGCGATCATCGACGCACTGCAGATCGATGCCTACTTCCTGCCTGGCCTGCTGGCCAGGGCCGAGTTTCTCGAACGCCAGCGCCACACCCGCTCCGCGGCTGCGGTGTTCCGCGATGCGCTGAAAGTGGCGCCTGAAGAGTCACAGTGGCCAGCTGCGCTTCGGCGGCGACTCGAACATGCCCGTGAAGTGGTGCGCGACGATACCGATGCGCTGGCCGACTATCTGGCGCATCAGGTCGCCGCCACGCGGGAGGCGGTCGAGCCAGCCGCTTCGGGCCGCTGGGACGAGGCTGTGGCGATCCTCGCCGGCAAGACCCGGCCCTACCACTCGGAATGCCACCAGCTGCACGTGCCGCGCCTGCCGGCGATCCCGTTCTATGACGACGCCCTGTTCCCGTGGATGCGCGAACTCGAGTCGCGCACCGATGCTATCAAGTCGGAGCTGCAGGACATGCTGGCCAGTCGGGGCAGCGAGTTCGTCCCCTACATCCAGTACGGTCCGGGCGATCCGGTCAACCAGTGGGACCAGCTCAACCACTCGCGCAACTGGAGCGGTTTCCATCTCTATGCGCACGGCAAGCCGGTCGAGGAGCACCTGTCGCAATGCCCGCGTACCGCCGAAGCCCTCGCGCTGGTGGATGCCGCGCAGATCGCCGGGCTGTGCCCGAATGCGATGTTCTCCGCGCTGGCGCCTGGCGCACATATTCCGCCCCATACCGGTGAAACCAACGCGCGGCTGGTTGCGCACCTGCCGCTGGTGGTGCCCGACGGCTGCAGCTATCGGGTCGGATACGACAGGCGGCAATGGCGCGAAGGCAAGTGCTGGGTGTTCGACGACACGATCGAGCACGAGGCCCGCAACGATAGCGACCAGATGCGCGTGATCCTGATGTTCGATGTGTGGAATCCGCTGCTCAGCCCGGCGGAACGGGAGATAGCGCGCGAGCTGGCGGACGCGATGCGGCAGTGGCGTACCGCGAGCACGAGCGAATAAGGGAATTGACCATGCTCTGGAACCACCGAGCTCCGATGTCGATGCGCGCATGTCTGCTGGCGTGTCTCGGTCTGTGCGCAGGGCCGCTGGCCGCACAACAGGCCGGTCATCCTTGCGCCGGCGTGGCCGACGCGCCCGCGCGGCTGGCGTGCTACGACCGGGCATTCCCGCCGTCGCCCGAGGTCATCGCGGCGGCGGGCGAGCAGGCAGAAGCGGCGTTCGGCCTCGAGGCGACGCGCGATGCCGGCAACGTCGTCGGCACGCAGGAACCCGAACGCATCGAAAGCACGGTCACGCGGATCGATCATGGCAGCGGCGGTCGGCGCACGTTCCATCTTGAGAACGGCCAGGTCTGGACGCAGTCCGACAGCGGCGGTGGCCAGATGCGGGCGGGCGGTGTGGTGCAGATGCGCAGGGCGGTGCTCGGGGGCTATCAGATGGTGATGCCGAACGGCCTGTCTGTGCGCGTGCGCCGTGTGCGCTGAGTGACCGACGTAGCGGGCAACCGGCCGCTGGATGCCGGGGACGCACACCATTTCAGGCACGCGTTGCAGGCACTGCAGTCCGGGCGCGCGGTCGAGGCGCTGGCGGTCGCCGAGGCCCTCGTCGCGCGGGCGCCGCGGGCAGCGGATGCATGGCAGTTGCTGGGCATGTGCCTGGCAGGCAGTGGCCGCGACGCGCGCTCGGATGCTGCGTTCGAACATGCCCTGGCGCTGCAGCCGGGAAGCCCGGTCGTCTCGCGCAACTACGGCGTGGCGCTCGCGCGACGCGGCAAGATCCTGCGCGAGCAGGATCGGCCGGACGAGTCGGAACCGGTCTTGCACAAGGCGCTCGGGCTGTATCCGGATCACGCGGCTGCCTGGGTCGACCTTGGCGTGGTGTTGCGCCTGCTCGGACGCATCGACGAGGCACTGGCCGCATTTCGCAGCGCGCAGGACCTGCTGCACCGCCGCGGCAACGCGTCGCCCGAGGTGGAGGACGCCATCACCGGCGTGCTCGCCGATGCGGGCCGTCCTGCCGAGGCGCTGCAGAACGCGCGTCGTCTCGTCGCCCGGTATCCGGCTCATGCACCGGCACACGAGACATTGGGCAACCTGTTGTGGGAGTACGGCGCGGACCTCGCGCCGGATGAGGAACCGCTTGCACCGTTGCGTGCAGCGGCACGTGCACAACCGGGCAACCGTGCGCTGCTGTTGGCGCTCGCGCGAATGCTGCGGGCATCCGGACGTGCGGACGAGGCGCTCGCGCTGTTGCAGCCGCTGCGCCGGCGCGATCCCGGCGATGGCGTGCTGACGTGGTTCTATGCCGATGCCCTGGACGCCCTGGGGCAGGGCGACGACGCGACGAGCGCCTACGAGGCCGCGGCGCGCACGGGTCTCGCGGACGTGCCGGACTTCCTCAACGCGCAGGCGAGGCATGCATTGCGCACGCAGCGGCTCGCGCTCGCGACCGCGTGCGCGCAACGGGCGGTCACGCTCGATCCGCGCAATCAGGAAGGCTGGAGCCTGCTCGGCACGGCATGGCGGCTGGCGGATGATCCGCGGGAGCACTGGCTGTTCGACTACGAGCGGCTGGTGGGCGTCGTCGAGATCGCACCGCCGGCGGGGTATGCCGACCTGGCTTCGTTTCTGCGCGTGCTGGAGGTCGCGCTGGATGCGATGCACGGCGCAAGCCGGGAGCCGGTGCACCAGAGCGTGCGCGGGGGCACGCAGACGGCGGGCCAGCTTTTCGGTCGTGGCGACCGGGTCATCCGCGAGGCCGAAGTCGCCTTGTGCACCGCGGTGGACCGCTGGCTGGCGACGCTGCCGGACGACCCGACGCATCCGTTTCTCGCGCGCAAGCGGCGCAGTGTGGCGTTCGTCGGGTCGTGGTCGGTGAAGCTCGCTTCGTCGGGACGGCATTCGAACCACGTCCATCCGCGAGGCTGGATGAGTTCGGCGTTCTACGTGGCGGTGCCGGACAGTGTGCTCGCTGCGGACGAGGCGTCGCGCGCCGGATGGCTCCAGTTCGGCCAGCCTCTGGACGAACTGGGTCTCGATCTGCCGCCCCGACGGGTACTCCGGCCGAGGCCCGGCCATCTGGCGCTGTTTCCGTCCTTCATGTGGCACGGCACGGTGCCGTTCGCTGCCCCTTGTTCCCGCCTGACGATGGCGTTCGACATGCAGCCGCGGGACGGGGCGACGCACCGGCAAACCGGACATACTTGAGTCTCCGCTTGCCGCGCTCGCAAGCCATTCGTGCCTACTTCGAGGTGTCCGCCATGCGCAACGCGTCTGCCCGTGTCTCCCGCTTTCTGCGCTCTCCGGCTGGTCGTGCGGCCCTGGTCGCGGGTGTCGTCGTATCTCTGTCGATCGGGCCCGCACTCGCGCGCCAGTCGGCGGAAGCGGCTGTGGCGTCGCCCCCCCGAAGCCGCTGGACAGGACCGGCACGCCAAGGTCTGCGATTACGAGCTGGTCACCGGCAGTCGCATGAGAAAACGGGTGTGTATGACGCAGGAGCAGCGCGATGAACGCATGAATGCGGGACGCGAGGCGGCCCGCGAACTCGAAAGGAAGGAAATCGCGGCCGATGGTGGATCCTGAGCGGGGCACGTAGACATGCGCCCGGTGGTCTCCAACCGGGCACAAAAAAGCGGCGGGCCGAAGCCCGCCGCTTTTCTTTGACCCTGTAACGTCGCGAATCAGAACTTCAGCTGGACGCTTCCGAACAGGTAACGACCGACCTGGTCGTAACCCGGCAGGGAGTTGGCGTGGCTGTCCCATGAGCCGTCCGCATCACCCACGAACGGCGGCGTCTTGTCGAGCACGTTGTTCACGCCCAGGGTGATCAGCGCCGGACCGACCCCGATGCTGCCGCTCAGGTCGAGGTAGTTGTAGGACGACACACCGTTGTCGAGCCAGATGATCTGGTTGACGCCCGTCACCGCCGAGCCGTCCGCATTCCGGTAGTCCATCCCGCCGACATGGCGCCAGCGCGCGCGGACGCCGTAACGGTCCCACGAGTAACCGAGCGAGGCCACGTGACGCCACTTCGGCGTCTGACAGATCTCGGTGTTGTTGACGAGGCCCTTGCAGTCGTAACCAGTCGAGGCGTCGTCCTCCAGCGCCTGGGTGTAGTCCTTGAGCACGTAGGTGCCTGCCAGGCTGGCCGTCGCCCGGCCCGGGCCGAGATCGAAGCCGTAGTTGACGTTCAGATCGACACCGGTGCGTTCGAACACACCCAGATTGTCGGGCACGTTGACGATGTGGCCCGACGCCGGATCGGCCGCCAATCCGACCCACAGATCGTACTGGCCCGTGCGCGCATCACGCTTGATCTGGTCGCAGTACAGGTTTTGCGTCATGCACAGAATCTGGATGTTGTTGTAACCGACGCCGCCGATCGCGCCGGAGATCTCGATGTTGTACCAGTCGACCGCCAGATTGAGATTGTCGATGGGCTCGATCGCGAAACCGACGGTGTAGGTATCCGCCGTCTCGGTACCGAGGCTCGGGTTGCCGCCGAGCAGGGCGTAGTACTGGTTGGCCGGACTCGTCGGCACGGAGCCATAGGCCGAGACCGGAACGCCCGTGCGCGCGCACTGCTCGGGGGTGAAGTCGAGATCCGCGGCGGGGCCCGCACAGAAGTCTGTCGTGCCGCCCAGGGCGATACGCTGAGTGTAGTACAGGTCGTTCAGGCTCGGAGCCCGCACGGCGCGGTTGTAACCGGCACGCACGAGCAGCTTGCTGTCCAGGAACGAGCTGCTCAGGCCCAGCTTGTAGGTATCGTAATTGCCGATGGTCTTGTCGTCGGAATAGCGATAGCCCAGCGAGGCGTCGAAGCGGTTGAACGCTCCCTCGCCCACGTAGACCGGCAGTGCCACCTCGGCGAAGAAATCGCTGACAGAATTGGACGCATCGACAGGAAGGTCGGACGCGCCGGATCCTGCGAAATTGCCCGCAGCCGAATCGCTGTCGTACTCGCTGTAGTACGTGTACTGGCGGCGCTCCATACCCACGGCCAGGCCGATTTCCTCGCCGCCGGCGCTCGGGAAGCCGAAGCCCAGGAAGCCCGAAGCTTCCGCGGACAGCGCGTTGTAGCTGGTCTTGAACACGCCGAAGCTGGTGCCGGCCATCGCATTGGCCGCCTCGACGGAAATGTCGTCGGTCCAGACGTCGTAAGGGATACACCCCTGGAAGCTGCCGTAGCGCGGATCGTCACAGCCCGTCGCAGCGGCCGCGATCCGGCTGATCAGGAAATCGTTCTTGCCGATCTCGACGGTCTTGGTTCTGCCGAACAGCATCGAGACGTCGTAGCTCCAGGACGAGTCGAACAGGCTGCCACGCACACCGGCTACGATGCGGTGGGTGTTGTCGTCGGTCTCCGTCCGGCGCGGTCCACCTTCCACATTGCGCTTCCACACCTGGACCTGGGTCTGAGCGGTGGTGACACCGGCATCGGCGCACAGGGTGCCGATCAGCGGGTTGACGCAGTCGACGACCACTGGCACGCCGAACGCGCCTGATTCGGCGATCTGGATCCCGGAACGGCGTTCGACGAACATCGCCTCGATATACGGCTCGAAGTGTTCACTGATCTCGAAGCTGCCCATGAAGCCCGCGGTCGTGCGGCTGTCCGGACGCTGGAAGTAGTTGGCCGGGGCGTAGTTGTAGAGGTACGAACCCCGCTCGTAACCGGTCCCGTTGTAGATCATCTGCGGAACCGCCGTGCCGGTCGGCCAGGGGCGCGCGGCGCCATTGGCGTATTCGCTGACCGAGAAACGGGCGGGATCGGCAGTGCCCGAGCCGCCGCACACCGCGTCGTCGTACCACACCGAACATGCGGAGTAGTCGCGCTGGCTGTGGAACAGCGCGTCGTTCTCGCGCCAGGTCAGCCAGCCAACCGCGTGGCCGCGGTTGTCGGCGAAGCTGCCGCCAAGCACGATATCGGCGTTGCGGCTGATGCCGTCGGATCCGGAGTTGCCCTTGGGCACCGGGAAACCGCTTGCCTCGTTCAGCGCCTGCAGTTCCCTGTTGTCGTTGTCGTGCTGGTAAGCCGACCAGCCGGCGTTGAGGCTGACGCCTTCGAACCGGTCGTCGAGGATGAAGTTGACGACACCCGCGACGGCATCGGCGCCGTACACGGCGGACGCACCACCCGACAGCACGTCGACCTGGCGGATCAGCGCTGCGGGCACGATCGACGGGTCGGCGAGTTCGTTACGGCTCGAGGGCAGGCGGCGACCGTTGACCAGGGTCAACGTGCGCTGCGGGCCGAGGCCGCGCAGCGAGACGGTGGCGTGGCCGTACGAGGGGTTGTTGCTGAAGTTGTCGAAGTTGAGATCGAGCTGCGGATACTGGTTGACCAAGTCCTCCACCGTGGTCGCACCGTAATTCCTGAACTCCTCGGCGCTGATCTCGGTGACCGGGCTGGATGAGGTGAACGTCTGGCTCTTGATACGTGAGCCGGTCACCGTAATGGTGTCGAGCTCGGTCGCTCGCGTGGTAGCGGTGGATCCATCCGCGTCCTGAGCAAGCGCGACGCCGGTACCCGCAACAGTGGTCATGCCTGCGATAAGGGCGAACGTGATCGCATCGCGCAGCTTATTGCTCTTCAAGGTCATCTCTCTCTCCAGATAGAAAACTTCGGAACTCTCCAGTTGAACCCGCTGAAGGCGTCAATTGAAACGCCAAACTGCGCAAGGTCTATCCGATAGTAGTTGGCTGTCTGGGGAAATTAAAGTCCCGTTAAGAATTGTCCCGAAATAGCAATGTTGGGCGTGTAAGCGTCCGTTTCCCATCGCGAAAGAGGATGCCTGCTGTTCCAGTTACGCAGATCGTGTGGAGCCGACTCCATCAGTACCTGGCGTGCTTTGAGCTGGCCGAGCTGCGATGGGAGTGCCTGCGATACGGCGATGTGCGAACGCTCGTTCGCACGATCGCTCGACCCGCAGGATTCGAGTTGACAGTTCGATCTCTACGTGTTTAAGGCTTGAGCGCTTTCAGCAGAGCAACTCGCTGCGCGATTGAAGAATCGGCCGAGGCATATGCGAGCGATTCGAGGAAGGCACGAAGAACTTGCTCTTACCGACAGAGGGCCGTCGTCCTCAAGGGCGAGTAACCGGATAAACCGAGCTGAGTTGCCTGTAGCGCGGCAGCGGCTGGCAGCAATGGACGCTGGCAAACTTCAGTGCTCAAAGATCCTGCTGGTACCGGATGTAAGGCACAGCACCTTCGTCCTCGGCGGCTTCCGCCATCTTCGAGAACGGATTACGGCCGCGAGTCACGACGTTGTCGGCGCCGACGGTGAGCTGCCCGCTCCACGGCGTACGCCAGCTGACGCCGAGACCGAGGCCTTCCCACTTGGGGAGGCCGGGCGTGTCGACGACCTGGCCAACGATGTTGGCACTGAAGCGCCCGATGCCGCCGCCCACGCTCAGGCTGCGGCTGGTCCACTGGTCACTGAGATCCGCCGGTGCGGCACTGGACGGAATCAGTGTGGCCTTGGCCAGCGTGCCCGCCAGCGAGACATATGCGTCGTCGCCGATGTTCTTCTTCGCGAACACGGTGAGATCGTGGATGTCCACATTGCCGGCCGAGGCGGCCGCGCGCGAAGGCGTGACCCAGTTGGGCAGGGTGTCTCGACCGTCGCTGACGCTCAGGCCGACGTTGCCGCCGGGTCGACTGAACGCGGCAGTCGCGCTTGCGCGCCGGCTACCGGTCGAGTTGTTGCCGAGGGACGCGAGCTGGCAGTTCCGCGCCAGGCTGGCCACGGCACCGTTGAAGCTGCTGCCCGGACTGCAGAGCAGGGCGAGCGAGCGACCGGCCTCGAGGCCAAACGCGGCGTCGAACTGGCTTTCACCGAAGCGCCAGCGTCCGCCCGCCTGGTTGGCGGTGGCGGGTTCGAGGACGAGAAATGCCTCGACCTTGCCCGAGGAATCGAGCACCGGCAGCACCGTCTGGCTTCGCTTCTCCTGTGCGTGCGCGCCCGTCATCGCGGCGAGCGCGAGCGAGCAGGCGAGAAGAAGGCGGGTGACAGGACGTCGCATGGCCGATGTGACCGGTTCCTTTACCGGGAAGTTCCCCAATTTCGAACGTCGACTCTAGGGCATTTATGTTTATTTAACAATCGTGGTCCCGCCACTCGAAATCCAGCTACTGGATCCGGTCCGGCGGCGACACCGCCTCCGCGGCGGTCTCCAATGCCGCTTCGACTTCTTCCGGCGTGAACCGGTAATCCCGACCGCAGAACTCGCAGATCACATGTACTTCCCCATCCACAATCGAAGCCCTCGCTTCTGCGGCTCCGAGCGAGGTCAGCACGGCCTCGACGCGTTCCCGCGAGCATGAGCATCCGAAGCTCAGTGCCCGGTCTCCGAGAAGCTGCGGTTCGTCTTCGGAAAACAGGCGTGTCAGCAGCGTATCGACGGGCCATCGAAGCAGTTCATCGGTGGAGAGCGTGTCAAACAGGGTGCTCACCCGGTTCCAGCCATCCGCATCGCCTTCGTCGCCCGGCAGTCGCTGCACCATCAGGCCGGCCGCGTGATCGCCATCGACCGCGAGCAACACCCGTGTCGGCAGCTGTTCGGACTGGCGGAAGTAGTCTTCGAACGCGCCCGAGAGGGCATCGGCGTCGAGGCTCACGAGCCCCTGGTAGCGCATCGGCTCGCGACCCTGGGACGGATTTTCCACGGTCAGTGCCAGCAGGGCATCGTCGCCCAGTTCGCGCAGATCCCGGGACATCGTGGCCGCCTGCTCCGCATCGAAACGGGCGATACCGCGGATCGTCCCGGCCGCGGTGCACTCGGCGAACAGCGTGCGCAGCGCGCCTGTTGCGCGCAGCTGTACCGAGAGGCGACCGTCGACCTTGGCATGACCGGTGAAGAGCGCCGCTGCGGCACAGGCTTCGCCCAGCATTTCCTCGATCGGCGGCGGGTAGGCACTGTTGGCGCGCACCTGCTGCCAGGCGTCGGACAGGTGTACCCGCACGCCGCGCACGCCGGCATGCGGCAGCAGGAAACGGGACAGGCGATCGGAATCCGGCGCGAAGTATTCGGTCATGTCTGGGTGTTGGGCGAGGGGAAATGATTGGCGGCATCCGGGCCGCCCGATAGAGTGGCCGCCATGACGCAGCGAGACAACGACGATGGGGGCGCACACGCGCCTGCGCAAGCACCGGAACGGCGTGGACGTGGGCGACGCTGGCTGCGCCGACTGTTGTGGCTGCCGGTGGTCCTCGTCGCGTTCACCGTTCTGCAGGTGCTGACGCTGCGCGTGGTGGATCCGCCGGTCTCGGCCTTCATGGCGATCCGCCAGGTCGAAGCCTGGACCAGGCGGGACGGCGACTTCACCCTGTACAGGCAATGGCGGGATCTGGACGAGATCGCGCCGTCGCTCGCGGTGTCGGTGATCGCGGCCGAAGACCAGAACTTCGCGAATCACCGCGGATTCGATCTCGACGCGATCGAAAAGGCGCGCGTCCACAATGCACGCGGTGGATCGACACGCGGTGCCAGCACGATCAGCCAGCAGACGGCCAAGAACCTGTTCCTGTGGGGCGGGCGCAGCTGGGTGCGCAAGGGGCTGGAGACCTGGTACACGCTGCTGATCGAGGCGTTGTGGCCGAAATCGCGGATCCTCGAGGTCTACGTCAACGTCGCCGAATTCGGCGATGGCGTGTACGGCGCCCAGGCCGCGGCGCGGCGCTACTTCGGCAAGAACGCCGACCAGCTGACACCGGCCGAGAGTGCGCGTCTGGCCGCGGTACTGCCGAGCCCGCGCCGCTACAGCGCGGCGCAGCCGGGGCCGTACGTCCAGCGCCGCGCGCAGTGGATCCAGCGCAATGCCCGCCAGATCGGCGGTGATTCCTATCTCGAGGCGCTGCGATGACCGCACCCGATCGTGCGCATGCGCGCCTGACCATCGTGATCGCCGCCTACGACGAGGAACACGCGCTGCCGGCGGTGCAGCCACGGCTGGCCGCGGTGCTGGATACATTGCACGCCGAAGGCGTCGATGCGGGCGTCCTCTACGTCGACGATGGCAGCAGCGACGGCACCTGGGATGTCCTGCAGTCGATCGCGCAGGCCGATCCGCGGGTGTCGCTGCTGCGCCTCTCGCGCAACTTCGGCAAGGAGATCGCGCTGACCGCGGGGCTCGATCAGGTCACCGAAGGCGCGGCGATGATCCTCGACGCCGACGGTCAGGATCCGCCGGAATTGATTCCGCAGTTCGTCGCGCGCTGGCGCGAGGGCTACGACGACGTGCACGGCACGCGGATCAGCCGCGACGGCGAGAGCTGGACCAAGAAGGCGACCGCGCACGCCTTCTATCGGGTGATCCAGCGGCTGGCGAAAACGCCGGTGCCGGCCGATACCGGCGACTACCGTCTGCTGTCGCCGCGGGCGCTGGATGCGCTCCGCCAGATCCGCGAGCGCCACCGCTTCATGAAGGGCCTGTTCGGCTGGATCGGCTTCAACCGGATCGCGATCCCCTACGAGCGCCACGCGCGCATCGCCGGGCGCAGCAAGTTCGGCTTCTGGCGGCTGTGGAACTTCGCGATCGATGGCGTCACCAGTTTTTCCACCGCGCCGCTGCGGCTGGCGACGTATGTCGGCCTGGCGACCGCCTGCACCGCGTTCGTGTTCGCGTTGTGGGTGATCGGCAAGGCCATGATGTACGGCGATCCGGTCGCAGGCTGGCCGACGATGATGGCCGTGATCCTGTTCCTGGGCAGTGTGCAGCTGGTCGCGCTGGGCGTGATCGGCGAATACCTCGGTCGCCTGTACGAGGAGTCGAAGCAGCGCCCGCTCTATCTGGTGCGTGACTGGCGATCGTCGCGTGATGTGCGTGTCGACGTGCCGCCGACTTCGGGCCCGCCGGTCATGGCCGGGCCACGGAGCCCCTAGCGTCCGTCGCTATTTCGCGTACTGACCGCCGCAATTGCTGTCTTCGCCGCCGCCCAGTTCCAGCGTGGCGAGCAGCGCGGCGGGTGGCGCGATGGACCCGAGCGCGAGTGCGATCGCGCCGCGCAGGCCGAGGCGGGCCATGTCGGGACGGAAGCTCGGCGAGGCAAACGTGCCGCCGATCGTCAGTGGCGTGCGCAAGGCGAGAATGCTGCGATCTTTCGGCCGCGGGCGCAGCCGCAGATCGAGCTGCTCGTCGCCGAGATCGATCGTGCCTTCGCCGAGAATGATGGTGTCGGTGGTATCGAGCGCCATTGTCCGCGAGGTCATCGCGCCATCCTCGACATCGAACTCGGCGAACGCGCAGCGGATCGGGATCTGCTTGTCGTTGCCGATCAGGTACTTCAGGGTTTCGTAGATGTCGATGCCGGCAAGTTCCACCAGCAGGTTGCTCACCCGGCCCGCGCCCATGCCGATCGCGACATCGCCGTCGGCGCCGCCCAGCATCGCGGCGACCGAATTGCCGGTGGCCGCGAGCGTGAAGTCGCCGCCGATCTTGCCGACCGCCTGACTGGCCAGCGTCGAATCGGGAAACAGGCCGCCCAGATCGACCCGGCGCACGCTGGCCTGCAGCCGCGTACGGATGGTGTCTTCGCGCGCATCCATGCGGATCGTCGAGCGGATGTTGCCGCCTGCGACGCCGAAGTTCAGCGGATCGAGGCGGAGCACGCCGGCTTCGAGCACGAGATGCGCATCCATGTCGTCGATCGGCCACTTGGGTGCGTTGATGCGCTGCGCACGTAGACGGACGTCGGCATCCATCGCGCGCAGCTTGTCGAGCTCGTAAGGCGTATCGGGAATGATCCGGCCTTTGGCAGCGAGCGCCTGCTCGCGCGCGACCAGCTCGGGGTCGAGTTCGTCGCCTTCCGCATCCGGCGTGCCGCCGATGAAGCCGGCCAGATCGTCGAAATCCAGACGCCGGGACACGAGGTCGGCCTTCAGCAGCGGACGTTCGCCGCCGACGGTCACCGCGGCGGAGCCGGCGAGATCGCTCTGCCCGACCTTTCCGGTGAATCCGTCGTAGTGCCAGGTCTGGCCCTCGCGTGTCAGGCGGCCATCGAGCGCGTAAGGCGGTGTATCGGGCAGCGCCACGCCCACAAGCGGATACAGGTCGTCGAGATTGCGCCCCGCCAGCGCGAACTGGAGATCGAAGTCCCGCAGCTGGAACGGCGCCACCAGCGTGCCGCGGACGTGGGCGCGGGTTGCGCCGGCACGCGCGCGCAGATCGATGCGGTAGGGCTTGTCGCTGTCCTGGAGCTCGAGCGGGGACTCGGCCATGCCTTCGAGCGTGAACGGGTTGCCGGTCCAGCGGCCGCCGCCTTCCACCGCGATCGGCGGCGCGGCGTCGGCGTGACTGGATTCCCGGCTGGCCAGGCGGACGTCGATCATCGTGTCGCCAGGCGTATCGAGGAAGCGCATGCGCCCGTCATCCACCCACAGACGCCGGATCTGCACCGGTTCGCCGTCGCCCCCGCCCAGGCCGATGTCCCAGTTGCCGGCGCCGCCGCCAGGATTGGTTTCCAGCAGCAGAATGGGCTTGGTGAGCTTGATCTCGGGCAGGCGCACGTGCCGCCGGAACAGCAGGGGCAGCACTTCGACCTGGAGTTCCAGACGATCGGCCGCGGCCATGATCGGCTCGTCGGCCCAGTCCGCGTTACCGAATCGCAGCGTGTCGGCGCGGATGGTGGTGACGCGTCCGAGATCGACGTCGAGATTGCCGCCGATGATGAAGCTGCGTCCGGTCCGGGCCTCGACCAGCCGCTCGACCGGACGCTTGAACCAGTTCCAGTCCCACAACAGCACGAGGATGAGCAACGCGATCGCCAGCAGCGCCAGCACCGCGCGGACCGGGTGGGCGGCGAACGTGCGCTTCAGGCGCGCCTGTGGTCGCTCACGGGGTGACTGGGCTGGCAGCGGGGCATCGGTCATCAGGCGGTCCTTTGTGACCCACCATCGACGCGCCCCGGTCAAGCAGGGGTGAACACCCCGTGTGGATTACGTCGCCGGCGTGTCGCCATCGTCCGCATCCGCGATCGACGTGCAGGCGATCGTGCGCCCAGAATCCTGCGACAGTTCGACGAAGTCGCCGTCGGCCACGAAGCGCAGGCCGACTTCCGACCACACCGGTGGACGGCTGCCCTGGATTGCGCCGAGGTGCACCGTGCGCCCGTCGATCATGCGCAGTCGCGCGAAACGTCCCTCACGGATGATGTCGATCTCGCCTGCGCTGGGGCAGTCGTAACGCGCGATGACGGTTTCGGTGTCCGCGGCCGGCGCGGCAGCGGCGACCGGCGGGGGCGCGGGTGCAGCCGCCGGCGCAGGCGGCGCTTCGGCGGCGCCGCAGGCGGCGAGGGACAGCACGGCAAGGCAAGCGAACGGGCGGATGGCGATCAGGGCCGACATGGGCATCCTCCTGGGAGACGGGTGCGGAATATGGCGCGCGCTTCAGCGGGCGGGCACGACCTGGGCGAGCACGGCGACGTAATGGCAGACACTGCCGGCGATGCAGAACAGATGCCAGATCGCATGCGCGTAGGGAATCGAATCGCGCATATAGAAGAAGGTGCCCGCCGTGTAGAACACGCCGCCGGCGATGATCCAGCTCAGCGTCCAGGTATCGAGCGCAGCCGCAACCGGGCCGATCGCCAGGATCACCAGCCAGCCCATCGCGATGTAGATCGCCGTCGACAGGCCGCGGAAGCGGCCCGTGTAGAACAGCTTGAACACCACGCCGGCGAGCGCCAGCGTCCAGATCGCCGCGAACAGCGACCAGCCCAGGGTGCCGCGCAGGCCGATCAGGGTGAAGGGCGTGTAGGTGCCGGCGATCAGCAGATAGATCGCGCAATGGTCGAAGACCTTCAGCCGGCCCTTGGCGATCGGATGGCTGACCGCGTGATAGAGGGTGGAGGCGAGGTAGAGCAGCAACAGGGTGATGCCGAAGACGATCGATGCGCCCAGCTGCCAGCCGTTGCCGAACAGCGCGGCCAGCGTGATCAGCACCGCGCCCGCCGCCAGTGCCGCGGTCGCGCCCAATCCGTGGGTCAGCGCGCTGGCGAGTTCCTCGCGCCGCTGTCGCAGGGTGACGGGATCGGATGTCATCTCGGATGTCATCGGAATGGGGCTGGCGGGGCGCCCGATTACACCATACGAGTGTGTCCGGGCGCGCCTTCCGCGCGTGCTCAGTCGGTGGAGACCGCGTGGGCGTGTTCCCGCGTCGCCAGGAACTCCACGCCGGGCGCACGTTCCTGTGCGAGCTGCAGATTCACCCGCGTGGGCGCCAGATAGACCAGCTGGTCGGCGGCGTCCACGGCGAGGTTCATCGCATGCTTGTCGCGGAAATCCTCGAGCTTCTTGGCATCGTCGCAGCGGATCCAGCGGGCGGTGTTGACCTGGACCGCTTCGAAGCTGGCGTCGACGCCATATTCGTCCTTCAGTCGATAGGCGACGACGTCGAACTGCAGCACGCCGACGGCGCCGAGAATCAGGTCGTTGCTCATCAGCGGCTTGAAGAACTGCGTCGCCCCTTCTTCCGACAGTTGCGCCAGGCCCTTCTGCAGCTGCTTGAGCTTCAGCGGATCGCGGAGGCGCGCGCGGCGGAACAGTTCCGGGGCGAAGTTCGGGATGCCGGTGAAGGCGATGTTCTCGCCCTCGGTGAAGGTGTCGCCGATCGAGATCGTGCCGTGGTTATGGATGCCGATCACATCGCCCGGATACGCCTCGGCGGCGATCTCGCGGTCACTGGCCATGAAGGTCAGCGCATTGGCCAGCTTCAGCGGCTTGCCGGTGCGCGGATGGAAGGCCTTCATGCCGGCTTCGAAGCGGCCCGAACACACGCGCATGAAGGCCACGCGGTCACGGTGCATCGGGTCCATGTTCGCCTGGATCTTGAACACGAAGCCGGTGAGCCTGTCTTCTTGCGGCGCCACTTCGCGCGTGGTCGTCTCGCGCGCCTGCGGCGGCGGCGCGTGCTCGACGAAGAAGTCCAGCAGCGGCTGCACGCCGAAGTTGTTGACGCCCGAGCCGAAGAACACCGGCGTCTGCCTGCCGGCGCGATAGGCCTCGAGATCGAAGGGATGGCTGGCGCCCTGCACCAGTTCCAGTTCGTCGCGCAGGTCGGCCAGCATCTTCTCGCCGATCTTCTCGGCCAGACCCGGCGCGTCGATCGACGGGAAGATCGTCGAATCCTGGCGGGTGAAGTTGCGGCCCGGCTCGTAGAGATGCACTTCGCCGGTCACCAGATGCACCACGCCCTTGAGGCGCTGGCCCATCCCGATCGGCCAGGTCACCGGCGCGCACTGGATGCCGAGCACGGTTTCGACTTCATCGAGCAGATCGATCGGGTCCTTGCCCTCGCGGTCGAGCTTGTTGATGAAGGTCATGATCGGCGTGTCGCGCAGCCGGCAGACCTCCATCAGCTTGATCGTGCGTTCCTCGACGCCCTTGGCGACGTCGATCACCATCAGCGCCGAGTCGACCGCGGTCAGCACGCGATAGGTGTCCTCGCCGAAGTCGGCGTGGCCGGGCGTGTCGAGCAGATTGACGACGCGGCCCTCGTAGGGGAACTGCATCACCGAGCTGGTCACCGAGATGCCGCGCTCCTTCTCCAGCGCCATCCAGTCGGACGTCGCATGGCGTGCGGCCTTGCGTCCCTTGACCGAGCCGGCCATCTGGATCGCACCGCCGAACAGCAGCAGCTTTTCGGTCAGCGTGGTCTTGCCGGCGTCGGGATGCGAAATGATCGCGAACGTGCGGCGGCGGGAGCTTTCGGAGGCGACGTCGGGCATGCGGGCGTGCACGCGCGGCGTGCTCTCGGGATCGGGAAAGCAGGGATTATACGCGGCCGTCCGCCTCGACCCGTCAGGGCGCGGCGGCGTCGCCAGGCGCCGTGAAGCGCAGGATGCCGCCGGGGCCGAACATGCGGAACGGCACCGACTGCAGCTGCAGGCCCGCGTTGGCGTGCACCGCGAAATGCAGGTGCGGGCCGCTGCTGGCGCCGGTGTTGCCCGAAAATCCGATGATCTGGCCGCGGCGGACGTGCTCGCCCAGGCGGACGATCACACCGTCCCGTTGCAGGTGCGCGTACAGCGCCATCGTGCCGTCGTCGTGCAGCACGCGCACGAAATTGGTCCGCGCCACGTCGTCGACCGCGCCGCGCGCCGGTCCGGCGATGCCGCTCTCGAACTGCATCACCACGCCATCGCGGGCCGCCAGCACCGGCGTGCCTTCGTCGACCGCGAAATCCACCGCGTAGCGGTTCTCGGCATCGGTGTGGCTGAAGCCGCCGCCGAAGCCCTGGGTGATGCGCAGCGGCGCGCCGCGCAGCGGATAGACGTATTCGATGTTGCGATGGCGGGCGCCGGGCACGCCGGGAACGACCTCCAGCTGCAGCGTCGACAGGCCCTGGCCATCCGCGCTCCGGGCTGCGACCACGCGGCCCCCCGCCGGTACGGTGATGGATGCGGGCAGGGCGCCATCACCATTACGCGACGGCCGGGGCGTGACCAGGCGCACCTCGACCGGCCCGGCCAGCGTGTTCTCGACCCGGAGCTCGATGCCGTCCTGCATGGCGACGCGATGGAGGCGCACGGCAGGCGCATGCACTGCATGGGCAGCGCCGGCCGCGTCGGTCCATCCGCCGCTGGACGGCGTCTGCGCCCACCCGGCGCCCGTACAGGCGAACGCGACGACCGCACAGGCGACCAGTGCCGGAACGCGCATCGACCGGCTAGTCCGTGCAGTCGTGTTCGAGCCGCACTGCAGCGGCGACATCGCGCAGGTCGAACGCCACCACCTCGGCATCGTCGTTGACGGCGAACAGCGCGCCGTGCGGGAAGCGCGCCGTCGGCACCGGATACAGCGCGATGCCGTCGGTATGCGCAGTCGCGGCACCGGTGAAGCGACCCGAGGGCGCAAGCGTCTGGCGGTCGAACAGGTGGAACACGGTCAGCGGCCGCAGCTGGTCGGCAGCGACCCAGTAGCCGTCGTCCACGGTGCAGGCCCACAGCGCGACGCCCTCCGGCTCGCCGCCGAACGTGCCGGGTGCCAGCGTGCGGCCACGCGGGCGGCCGTCGAGACGGTAGTCGTGCAGGGTGGCGTGATGGCGCAGATCCTCGTCGGCGATCAGCAGGCGGTCGTGCGCGGGGTCGCCGGCAATCGACTCGACCACGCGCAGCGCCTGCGCCGGATCGGTGGCGCCGAAGCTGCCGAGCAGCTGCGCCGACACCGTGCCGTCTTCGGCCTGCGCGACGCGATACCGGCGCACGCGCTGGTCCAGCGTGTCGAACGCGGGGACGCCGGTGTGCGCGGGCGGATCCATGAAGCTGTCGGTGACATAGACCTCGAAGGTGTCCGGCGCGACCTCGTGGACCCACAGACCATAGGGGCTGCGCAGCTCCGGCGTTCCGAACACCAGACGCGGCGTCATCTCCGGCAGCGAGAACACCTGCACGCGCCGGTTGTCGCGTTCGACCACGAACGCGAGGTCGCCCTGGACCGCGATGCCGTTGGGCCGGTCGAAGTCGCCCGGCGCGCCGCCCAGGCCGCCGAAGGCGTGCAGCGCCGCGCCGGTGTCGGCATCGAACACCAGGACTTGGTCGCCGTGCTTGTCGGTCGCCAGTACCCAGGTCGCGCCGTCGGGCGTGGGCCAGACCGCCAGGGAATCGAGCTCGTGCCCTGCGACGGGCACCGAGCGCCAGGCTTCGTTGACGACGGGCAGGGCGCCGTCGCGTGGCGCCATCGATGACGTGGAAGGGGATGGCGGTGTCGGCGATGTGGCGCAGCCGGCCAGCAGGGCGATGAGAACACACGGTAGGAAGCGCATCGCGGAATTATGACCGGTGGCCGCCATGCGGCGATCCGCCGGATGCGCAACTACTTACATCCGCAATCAATCCATCGCTCAATGCGGATGAAGCGATTGACTTCCGTCCGGCGGGCTGGCAACCTGCGGCACATCCATCGAGACCGGCGGAGGGACAGGCCCTTTGATGCCGGGGCAACCTGATGGCGCTGCGCACTGCGCGGTGTCGTCGCGGTGCCAAGTCCTGCGGGGACCTGAGCGTCCACCGGAAGATGGCAATGCGTCGCGCAGCGGTTTCGCGCAGTGCATCCGTCCCAGTGACGGCTTCCGGTTCTCCCGCAGCACGCGATGGCCTTGTCCTTCTTTTTCGGATATCGCCATGAGCTTCGTCGACACCGCAGTCCGCACCTTCGATCCCCCGCCTGAACCCGCCGATCCCGCCACGTTCGTGGCCGCGTCGGACGCCGTCAGCCGCGGGCGCGTGCAGGTGCTGTTGCCGATGCGGCATGCGGGTACCCGCCGGGTGGCGGTCGATTACGAACTTCGCGGTGCGGCCGGTGCGCCGGTCGTCTTCGTGGCGGGCGGCATCTCGGCCCATCGACATGTCGCCGCGAATGCGACCTGTCGCGAAGCCGGCTGGGCCGAGCATCTGGTCGGGGCCGATCGCGCGCTGGATCCGGCGCGGGTGCAGGTGCTGGCGATCGATTTCCTCGGCGCCGACGGCACGCTCGACGCGCCCATCGACACCGCCGACCAGGCCGACGCGGCAGCCGCGGTGCTCGATGCGTTGCGGATCGACGTGCTGCACGCCTTCGTGGGTTACTCATACGGCGCGCTCGTCGGCCTGCAGTTCGCGGTCCGTCATGGCGCACGGCTGCAGCGCCTGGTCGCGGTCAGCGGTGCGCACCGCGCACATCCCTATGCCGCCGCGTGGCGTGCGCTGCAGCGTCGCGCGGTCGCGCTGGGCCAGCTGCAGTGCGCCGATGCGCAGGGACTGTCGCTGGCGCGCCAGTTCGCGATGCTCAGCTACCGCACGCCGGAAGAATTCGCCGAACGCTTCGACGCCGCGCCCGAGGTGGTCAACGGCCGCGTGCGCGTCGCCGCCGAGGATTATCTCGACGCCGCCGGCGCGCGCTACGTGGCCCGGACGCCGGTGACCGCGTGGCTGCGCCTGTCCGAATCCATCGATCTGCATCGGGTCGACCCCGTGCAGGTCCGCGTGCCCACGACCGTCGTCGCGGTCGAAGGCGACGGCCTCGTGCCGCTGGCCGATGCGGTCGCGTTGCTGGAGGGGCTCGGCGCATATGGCCGCCTGCGCGTGCTGCGCTCGCCCTACGGCCACGACGCCTTCCTCAAGGAAACCGATCGCATCGACGCGCTGCTGACCACCGCGCTGCACGCCCCCATTCCGTCCGGAGAATCCGCATGAGCATCCCGTCCACCGATCACGCCGCCACCGGCTGTCGTCCCGCGACCCGCGCCGTGCGCGCCGGCATCGACCGCGATCCCGCCTACGGCGCGGTGACGCCGTCGCCGGTGCTGTCGAGCAATTTCAGCTTCGCCGGGTTCGGGCAGAAGCGGCAGTACGACTACACCCGCAGCGGCAATCCCACGCGTGACCTGCTGGCCGAGGCGCTGTCCGAACTGGAAGGCGGCGCGGGCGGCGTGATCACTTCGACCGGCATGGCCGCGATCACCCTGGTGCTCAACGCGCTGCTCGAGCCGGGCGATCGGCTGGTGGTGCCGCACGATGCCTACGGCGGCAGCTGGCGTCTGTTCGACGCACTGGCGCGCAAGGGGCATTTCGAACTGGTTACTGCCGATCTCACCGATCCCCGCTCGCTGGCCGATGCGCTGGCCCGGTCGCCGAAGCTGGTGCTGATCGAGACCCCGTCCAATCCGCTGCTGCGCATCACCGACCTGCGCTTCGTCATCGAAGCCGCGCATCGCGCCGGTGCGCTGGCGGTGGTCGACAACACCTTCCTGTCGCCGGCCCTGCAGCGGCCGATCGAGTTCGGCGCCGACATCGTGCTGCACTCGACCACCAAGTACATCAACGGCCACAGCGACGTCGTCGGCGGCGCGGTGATCGCCAAGGACGCCGAACTGCACGCGCAGCTGGCGTGGTGGGCCAATGCGCTGGGCATCACCGGCGCGCCGTTCGACAGCTTCCTCACCCTGCGCGGCCTGCGCACGCTGGATGCGCGCCTGCGCGTGCACCAGGAGAACACCACCGGCATCGTCGCCCTGCTCGACATGCATCCGGCGGTCGCGCGGGTCTGCTATCCGGGGCTCGCCTCGCATCCCGGTCACGCGGTTGCCGCGCGCCAGCAGACGGGCTTCGGCGCGATGCTGTCGTTCGAACTGGCCGCCGCGCCGGGTGTCGACACGGTCGAGATCGTCCGCGCCTTCGTCGACGGCCTGCAGCAGTTCACCCTGGCCGAATCGCTGGGCGGCGTCGAAAGCCTGGTCGCGCATCCGGCCACGATGACCCATGCCGCGATGTCGCCCGAAGCACGCGCGGCCGCGGGCATTTCGGATGGCCTGCTGCGGTTGTCGGTGGGCATCGAGGCGCTGGAGGATCTGCAGGCGGATCTGCTGGCCGCGCTCGATCGCGCGGCGCGCTGCGCCGATGTCGATGGCCAGCGCGCCCGCGCCGGAGTGGACGCATGAGTACCGTCGTTCCGTTGCGTCGCGCACGCCAGACCGCGCCGCGGCCTGCACGGCTGGCGTTGCTGGGCACCGGCGGTGTCGGCAGTGCGTTCGTGGCGCGCTATGCCCGCCTCGCCGCCAACGGTGCAGTGCTGCCGGCGGTGTCGTGGATCTGCAATTCGCGCACCCAGGTGACGGGCGGCGAGGATCTTGCGGCCGCACTGCGCGAGGCGCGCGCGGCTGCGCAGAAGCGCGGCGGATTTCCGCCATGGGCCGAGGGCGAGAGCCCGCAGCCCGGCGACATCGTCGTCGACGCCACCGCCAGCGAAACCGTCGCCGACTGGCATCCCGAATGGCTGGCGCGCGGCATCCACGTGGTCACCGCGAACAAGCTCGGCACCGGCGGCGAACTCGGCCGCGCGCAGGCGATCGCCGACGCACTCGGCGACACCGGTAGCCGCTACGGCGACAGCGCCACGGTGGGCGCCGGGCTGCCGCTGCTGCGCAGCCTGCGCGCGCTGGTCGACGGCGGCGACCGCATCCATTCGATCGAAGGCGTGCTGTCGGGATCGCTGGCCTGGCTGTTCGGGCGCTACGACGGCACGCGGCCGCTCAGTGCGCTCGTGGCCGAAGCGCGCGACGCCGGCTACACCGAGCCCGATCCGCGCGTCGACCTGTCCGGCGAGGACGTGCGGCGCAAGCTGCTGATCCTCACCCGCGCCTGCGGCTTCGCGCTGCCCGGGCATGAGGTCGACGTCCACTCGCTGGTGCCGCCGGCGCTTGCGGCCCTGGCGCCCGATGCGCTCGAGGAGCGCTGGTCGCTGCTCGACGACGCACTGGCGCAGCGCCATGCCGCGGCGGTTGAAGAAGGCCGGGTGCTGCGCTTCATCGCGCGCTTCGAGGCCGGCCAGGGCGCGCGCGTCGGTCTGGAGGCGGTGCCCCCCGATCATCCGCTCGCGAGCGGCGTAGGCACCGACAATCGTGTGGCGATCCGCAGCGACCGCTATCGCGACCAGCCGCTGGTGATCCAGGGCCCCGGCGCGGGCGCCGAGGTCACCGCGGCAGCGCTGCTGGACGATGTGCTGGCGATCTCGCACGGGCAAGTGGGCTGACGCCGGCTCGGACGCGGGCTCGGACGCGCACCAGCCTTGCGTATCGGACGGCGCGCATGCGTATCAATGGGGATGCGTGGCCGTCCGTGTCACGCAGGCGCGCTCATTGAGCGGGCAGCGCGGATGCGTCGCGCTGGCTCGTACACGGCGCGCATGGCGGATGGCAGACAATCCAAGACCGCACTAATGCGGAACCGTTTGCGACATCAGGATGCTGCCCGACCGTCGGGGGGGGGGAGACAGGCGGGTACGCGCAGACGCGTCGCGCGCTCAGCACTCGATGACGTTGACCGCCAGACCGCCGCGCGAGGTTTCCTTGTACTTGTCGCGCATGTCACGGCCGGTGTCGCGCATCGTGCGGATCACCTTGTCGAGGCTGACCTTGTGCTTGCCGTCGCCGCGGAAGGCCATGCGCGAGGCGTTGATCGCCTTGACCGCGCCCATCGCGTTGCGCTCGATGCACGGAATCTGCACCAGGCCGCCGATCGGGTCGCAGGTCAGGCCGAGGTTGTGTTCCATGCCGATCTCGGCCGCGTTCTCGATCTGGCTCGGCGTGCCGCCGAGCGCGGCGGTCAGGCCGGCGGCGGCCATCGAACAGGCCACGCCCACCTCGCCCTGGCAGCCGACTTCCGCGCCCGAGATACTGGCGTTTTCCTTGTAGAGGATGCCGACGGCGGACGCGGTCAGCAGGAAATCGAAGATGCCCTGCTCGGTGGAATTCGGGCAGAAGCGGTCGTAGTAGTGCAGCACTGCGGGCAGGATGCCGGCCGCGCCATTGGTCGGCGCAGTGACGACGCGGCCACCGGCGGCGTTCTCCTCGTTGACGGCGAGCGCGTAGAGGTTCACCCAGTCGAGCACGGTCAGCGGATCGCGCATGCCGGCTTCGGGCTTGGATGAGAGTTCGGCGTGCAGCGCCGGCGCGCGGCGGGTGACGTGCAGCCCGCCGGGCAGGGTGCCGGTCTGGCGGATGCCGCGCGCGACACAGGACTGCATCGCCGCCCACAGTTCGCGCAGGCCGTCGCGGATCTCGTCCTCGCTGCGCCAGACCTTCTCGTTTTCCAGCATCAGCGTCGCGATGCTCAGGCCGTGCGTGTTCGCCTGCGCGATCAGCTCGTCGCCACTCGAGAACGGGTAGGGCACGTCGGTGGTGTCGGCGACGATGCGGTCTTCGGCCGCCTCGTCCTCGTTGACGACGAAGCCGCCGCCCACCGAGTAGTAGTCGCGCGTCGCGATGACCGCGCCGTCGGCGTCGTACGCGGTGAAGCGCATGCCGTTGGTGTGGAAGGGCAGTTTCTGCCGCTTGTTCATCACCAGATCCGACTTCTCGTCGAAGGCGATCTCGTGCGTGCCGCCGAGACGGATGCGCTTCTCACCGCGGATGCGGATCAACGCATCCGGAATGATGTCCGGGTCGATCCGGTTCGGCATGTGGCCTTCGAGGCCCATCATCACGGCCTTGTCGGTGCCGTGGCCGCGACCGGTCAGGGCGAGTGAACCGAAGACCTCGGCGCGCACGCGGACGACGTCGTCCAGTCGCCCCGGCACGTCGAGCCAGCGGCGCACGAAACGCGCGCCCGCGCGCATCGGCCCGACGGTGTGCGAGGAACTCGGCCCGATGCCGATCTTGTAGAGGTCGAACGTGCTGACTGCCATGTGGCTATTCTACGGGCCGCGCCTGCATGCAGGCCTGACGCGACGCGGCATGACAGTTCCCACCCTGATCCTGTACCAGCGCGACGACTGCCATCTCTGCGATCTGGCGCTCGATGTCCTCGCCGCCGCCGGCACGCCGGCGTTCGACAGCGTCTTCATCGATGGAGACGCCGCGCTCGAGGCCCGCTACGGCGTGCGCGTCCCGGTGCTGCGCAACGCGACCGATGGTCGCGAACTCGACTGGCCCTTCGACGCCGACACCACGCGGCGCTGGCTCGGTCGCTGAGCTGCGCCGCGCGGGCTCACTTCGCCGGTTGCAGATAGACCCGGGTGCTGACCGCGATCGCGGCCGGGATCGTCGCGGTATCCGCCCATTCGCCGCTGCCGACGCCGAATGCGAGCCGGTCCACCGACGCGCGGCCGGCCAGGAGCGGGCGCGCGCCCGGCGTCCAGGTGAAGGTCAGCGTGACCGGCTTGCGCACGCCGCGCAGGTCCAGGGTGCCGTCCGCCGCGTACTGGCCATTGCCGAGATCGCGGAAGCCGGTCGCGGTGTAGGTGGCCTGCGCGAAGCGGCTCGCGTCGAAAAACGACGCACCCCGCATCTCGCCGTCGTAATCCGGGTTTCGCGTGGTCGCCGTGGCAAGCGGGATGGTCACCGACAGGTGACTGCCGGCCAGATCGGCCGGGTCGAAGCGCACCGTCGTGCGGAATCCGGGAAAGGTACCGGAGAAGGTCTCGCCCTGGTATTTGCCGGCAAACGCCAGCGAGGACCCGGGCGCCTGCACGTAATCGGCGGCGAAGACGGGGATGGCGAGCGCGACGGTCAGCGCGCCGAGGGCGAGGGAGCGGAGCATGCGCATGGCATCAATCCTGGAGAGGGGAAGTCGGGGTGCGGCGACGCAGCCAGCCACGCGGCAGCATGCGCGCCAGCGTGTCGTCACGTTGGAAGATGTGGTGATAGAGCGCGGCCGCTGCGTGCAGCAGCGCCACACCGACCAGGGTCCAGAACAGCAGCTCGTGCATGTTGCCGGCGAGCTGGCGCAGATCCGCGTCGCGGGACACCAGCGCCGGCAGGTTGAACAGCTTGAACCACTGCAGCGGATAGCCGGCAGCGGAGTTGAAGGTCCAGCCGCTGAGCGGAATCGCGAACAGCAGGCCGTACAGCAGCCAGTGCGTGAGCGACGCGATCCGGTGCTGCCAGCGTGGCGTGCCGGGCACCGGGCGCGGCGCGCCGGCGTACAGACGCCACAGCAGCCGCAGCGTCGCCAGCGCCAGGATCGTCAGCCCCAGCGATTTGTGCAGTGCATAGACCTCGACCTTGGTGGGGCTGGCACGCATGTCGCCCATCAGCAGGCCGATGAGCCCGGTGCTCAGGATCAACATCACGACCAGCCAGTGCAGCAGCTGGCTGACGCCGCCCCAGCGATCGGGCGGATTGCGCAGGCTCATGGCGTCGGCTCCGTCTGCGGCATGGCAGGCTGATCATCCGCCGGCGGCGCGTCGGGTGGCGGGAGATCGAGATCGTCCGCGTCGTCAGGGATGTCGGCATCGTCTCCGGCATCCGCAGCACCCGCGCCGCCGCGGCTGCGCGTGGCCTCGACTTCGAGCCGCAGTTCGACCGCATCGCCGATCACCGATCGCCAGGCATCGATACCGAAGTCGGCGCGCGACAGCGCAGCGGTCGCGGAAAAGCCCACGGTGCGGCGGAACGGCGGCAGCGGATGGCGCTTCAACCCGTTCAGCACGACCTGCAACGCCACCTCGCGGGTTTCGCCGCGCAGGGTGAGATCGCCACGCACGATCGCGCGCTGGGCGTCGATCGGCTCGATGCGGGTGGAGATGAAGGTCGCGACCGGATGCCGCTCGGCATCGAGCAGGTTGCGCGCCAGCGTCGCCTGGTTCCACTTGGCATCGCCGAGGTCGACGCGCGCGATCGGGATCGACACCTCCACCCGCGCGGTGCTCCAGTCGTCCGGATCGAACACGATCGTGCCGGTGCTGCCCGACACCGTCCCGATCGCTTTCGAAAAGCCCGCATGGTCGATCGCGAACTGCACGCGCGTGTGGACCGGGTCGAGCGTGTACTGCGCCGGCGCCGCCATGACGGCGGCGCCCGTGCCGAACAGCAGGAGGGCGGACAGGAGAAGCTGGCACGGCAGTCGCATCGGAGGATCCGGATGGCAGCGGAGCGGGCGCTCGTACCGATTCTAGGCGCGGGCCCTGTATACGGCGCAACTTGCGGTGACAACGCAGCGTTGCGAGGATGCCGCTCGGGACGCGCGGTGATCGGGTGTTCGTGTTCTTCGGGGAGCGGGATGCGTTTTCTTTCAAGGATGATTCTGGTGGCGTGGCTGTGCTGCCCTTGGGCTGGCGCGGCATGGGCGCAGGGCACCGCGGTAACGGCCAGCATTCCGCAGCCGCGGCAGATCGGTGTGCTCGACGGATTGCCGTCGAACCGGGTGAACGGGATCGCAGAGGATCGTCAGGGCTATCTGTGGGTCGCGACGCGCGATGGACTTGCGCGGTTCGACGGCGTCGGATTTCGCGTCTGGCGGGTCGAGGATGGCCTTCAGAACAACTTGGTATGGGCTGTACACGTCGATGCGCAGGACCGCGTCTGGATCGGGACAAGTCGCGGTTCCCTGTCGATGCTGGACGCCGGCCGGACGACGTTTACCCATTACAACAACGCCTCGCATCCCGAGATCAGCGTAGATGACGTATGGAGCGTGATCTCGACTTCTGACGGCGCGGTGTGGTTCGGTACCGGCGAGTCCGGGCTGTACCGGCTCGCGCCCGATGGTGGTCTACGGCGGTTCCAGGCCAACGCAGACGATCCGCGCAGCTTGCCCTCGGACAGCGTGGGTTACTTCGCCATCGGACCGGACGGCACCCTTTGGATCGGCACCCGTAATGGTGTCGCGTCGTGGACGGGACACGATTTCGCACCGATCGAAATGCCGGAGGGGGCCTCCCGCGTGGTGGATGGCCTGACGTTCGACGGGAGCGGCGATCTCTGGATCGGGGTCGCGGCGGACAGTGTCGTCCTTCGCGCCGACGGAAGCATCGAGCGCGTGCCCTTGCGCGATCCGGTGCTGTACGAGCCGATGTTGCACATGCTGATCGAGGATCGACAGGGCGCGCGATGGTTCGACACCCGAAGCGGACTTGCGCGTGTACTGGACGGTCGTGTCGAAGACGTGCCGCTCATCAGTTATGCAAGTCGGGGCGCCTTGCGGCCGTACTGGACATCCGCCTACCAGGACAGGGAAGGCGGACTCTGGTTCGGCAGTAGTGATGCGGCCCTCTGGTATCTGCCTGCGAACTGGCGGAATTTCACGGTCCTGCAGCGGCAGGTGTCCGAGCCGACATCGATGGCGAATGCCTTTGTCCGCGGCATCGCATCTGCCGCCGACGGCGGTTTCTGGCTGGTCGGCAGCGGCGGCATGCTCGAGCATCTCGACCCCAGCTCGGGGCGAGTCGAACACCGCCAGCCGAAGGCCTGTGGAAATCTTGTGATCCGGAGCGTGCACGAGGCCGCCAGCGGGATGGTCTGGATCGGCTGCTTCGAGCAGACGGTGCGGTTCGACCCGAGGACCGGTGCAATCCAGCGTTGGCATCACGATGACGCCAAGGATCCTGCGCTCGAAGGCCATATCGATCACATCGCGGAGATGGATGACGGCACCCTTTGGTTCACGAGTTACCACGGTATCCAGGCGCGAGCGCCGGACGGGCGCGTCATCGAATCGATCCGATGGAACGATTTCAGCAGCCCGGAGACTGCGATCCGGCCGACGCAGTCGACCCGAGGTCCTGACGGCGCCCTGTGGCTCGCCACGAATGCCGGCATCTACAGGTGGACCGGCGCAGGCGGACATTTCGAGCCGGTCCCCGGCGGACCCGACTGGGCCACGGCTGCGTTCGCGCAGCAGGACCCGGACACGGTCTGGATCTCGGGTGTCGGAGTGCTCGCTGCCTACCGCTGGAACGGAACCGCGCTCGAACTGCAACGTACGTTCAAGCAGGCCGACGGGCTGCCTCTGGTGATGTCCGGCGGCATGGCCATCGATGAAGCGGGCACCGTCTGGATGACCACCGTGCGCGGCATCGTACGCGTTGAACCATCGACGTCCCGTATCCGCATCTATGGTGCCCGCGACGGGCTTCCCAGCCAGGATTTCAGCGACCAGAGATTCGGGGTGTCGCAGGCGGGACATCTTGCGGTCGGCAGCCCGGAGGGCCTTCTGCTGTTCCATCCGCGGGATGTGCATCGCCGCGAGACAACGCCGCCGCTGGTCATCGAACTGCTGAATCTGCGTCGCGGTGACGACAATGTCGCATTGCCGACGCAGGGGCAAATCGAACTGCAGCACGGCGATCGGGATCTGCGGGTCGCGGCGCGGCTGCTCTCGTTTACGGACGCACATACACATCATTACCGGTTCCGGCTCGAGGGCTACGAGACCGAATGGGTGCACGCCGACGAAACGGCCGAACGCGTCTTTCCGCGCCTGGAGCCTGGACGCTATGTCCTCCAGGTCGAGGCTCGGACCGAAGATGGAGACTGGAGTGCACTCGAACCGCTGCAGATCCATCAGGCGCCTCCGTGGTGGCAAACAATCTGGGCCTATCTGGGTGCACTCGCGCTCGTTCTCATCATGCTTGCGATTGCCGCCGCGTCTTACCGCCAACGCCTGCGCCGCACAGCCGGCTGGCAGTTGGCCGAGCACAAGCGTGAGGTTGCCGAGCAGGCGTCACTTGCAAAAACCCGCTTCCTCGCAACGCTCGGTCATGAGGTCCGAACGCCCATGACGGGTGTCCTTGGCATGAGCGAACTGCTGTTGCACACGACGCTAGACGTGCGCCAGCGCGGTCATGCCGAATCGATACGCCGGGCGGGCGAACACCTGATGCGTCTGGTCAACGACGCACTGGACCTCGCGCGCATCGAAGCCGGAAAGCTGGAGCTTGACCCACAGGCCTTCGAAGTTGCGCGCCTCGTGCAGGACGTCGTCGCGCTGTGTGAACCGATGGCACGCCAGAAGGCGCTGGAATTCGAGGTTTCGACCCATCCGGACGTTCCTGCCTGGGTGTATGGCGATTCGGGACGAGTGCGCCAGATCCTGCTCAACCTGCTCGGCAATGCGGTGAAGTTCACCGAAAGCGGCAGTGTGGGTCTGCATGTGGATGTCGATCCGAGCGGTGTCCTGGGTTTCCTCGTCAGCGACACGGGCCCCGGCCTGAGCGATGCGCAGCGCGAGCGTCTGTTCCGCAGGTTCGAGCAGGCCGACGGCGCGCGCACCGCCTCGCGCTACGGCGGCAGCGGCCTCGGGCTGGCGATCAGCCAGGAACTATCGACGGCGATGGGCGGACAGATCGAAGTCGAGAGCACGCCTGGCGTGGGCACGCGCTTCCGGATCTGCCTCCCGCTGCCGACCGTCACCGACCCGCCGCGGCAGCGTCTCGATATCGGACATCAGCGCATCACCGCGGCCGTGGGGCTGGAAATTCTGCTGGTCGAGGACGACCAGACCGTGGCCGAAGTCATCTCCGGGCTGCTGCAATCGCAGGGGCATGAAGTGGTGCACGTGATCCACGGGCTCGCGGCCTTGTCGGAGGTCGCCGCGCGGTCGTTCGATCTCGCGTTGCTCGATCTGGACCTGCCCGGCATCGACGGGCTGACGCTGGCCGGCATGCTGCGTGCGCACGGGTTCACGCAGCCGATGGTCGCGGTGACCGCGCGCGCCGACGCCGATGCCGAGGCGGCGGCGCGCGAGGCCGGCTTCAATGGCTTCCTGCGCAAACCGCTGACCGGCGAAATGCTGTCGGACACGCTGGCATGGAGCTGGCGGCCCGCGCGAAGCGATGGACGTCCGGACGCGGGGTTGTAAGAAACGTCGGAGACGTCGGCACGCCTGAACGGCGTGGGCGTCCCTGTACCGGCGTCTCATATCCCGCGACAGCGCGGTTGCAGGCTTGCCGCCTCGTGCACAAGCCGCTACCCAGACTGCGCCCATGGCCGTCGCGTCCAACGATCTGATCCAGCTGCGCCCGGAAGGGCTGTATTGCCCCGCGGGCGATTTCCACATCGACCCGTGGCGCCCGGTGCCGCGCGCGGTGATCACGCATGGGCACGGCGATCATGCCCGGACCGGCATGGGCGCGTATCACACGACCCGGATCGGTCTGCCGATCCTCGAATGGCGACTCGGTGAGCAGATCTACGCGGCGCACGAATACGGCGTGCAGTTCCAGATGGGCCATGCCACGGTGTCGCTGCATCCCGCCGGGCACGTGCTGGGCTCGGCGCAGGTGCGCGTCGAAGTCGAAGGCGAAGTCTGGGTCGCTTCGGGCGACTACAAGCGCCAGCATGACCCGACCTGCGACCCGTTCGAGGTCGTGCGCTGCGACACCTTCATCACCGAGGCGACGTTCGGGCTGCCGGTCTACCGCTGGCCAGACACGTCCGAAGTCGCACGCGACATCGTCGCCTGGCGCGACCACTGCGCCGAACGCGGCGAGGCGGCGATCCTCTACTGCTACGCGCTCGGCAAGGCGCAGCGCGTGCTGGCCGAACTCGCGGTGCACACCGACGAACCTGTGCTGTTGCATGGCGCCGTCGCCACCGGCGTCGAGGTGTATCGCCGCGCCGGCGTGTCACTGATCGACACATTGCCGGTGGCCGACACCGACAAGGCTGCCGACTTCGCCGGCAAGCTCGTCCTCGCGCCGCCATCCGCTGCGGGCAGTTCCTGGATCCGCCGGTTCCGCCGTGCGCAGCAGGGCTTCGCATCCGGCTGGATGCAGATCCGTGGCAACCGGCGTCGCCGCAACTACGACCGCGGCTTCGTCGTGTCCGACCACGCCGACTGGCCGGACCTGATGCGCACCGTGCGCGAAACCGGCGCTTCGCGGGTGATCGCCACGCACGGCAATACCGACGCGATCATCCGCGCGCTGCGCGAGGACGGGATCGCGGCCGAGGCTTTCCGGACGGATTTCGGGGGCGAGGAGTGATGGCTGTCAGCGCTCTGGCCATGTCAGGCTCCGGTGCTCGGTTCGCTCTACGGCCCGATAAGTCAAAGGCCAGGGCAGCAGCGACCGCAGAAGCGACGGTGATGTGCCGTCATTCCCGCGCAGGCGGGAATCCAATGACTTCGATCTTGACAGCTTCAACGTCCATGGATTCCCGCCTGCGCGGGAATGACGGCTTGAGAGAATTGCGTGGCAGGGCAAAAGGGTGCGGCAGCCCGACAAGGCAGGCACGCGCATGAAACGCTTCGCGCAGCTCTATCGCGAGCTCGACCAGAGCACTGCCACGCTCGACAAGCGCGCGGCGCTGATCCGCTATTTTCGCGAGGCGCCGCCGCGCGATGCGGCATGGGCGCTGTATCTGCTCTCGGGCGGCAAAGTCGCCAGTGCGCGCAAGAAGATCGCCAATACCCGCGAACTGCGCGAGTGGATCGCGGTCGAGTCGGGCACGCCTGACTGGCTGGTCGACGACAGCTATGACCAGGTCGGCGATCTGGGCGAGACGCTGGCATTGCTGCTAGGCGATCCGGCGGAGGCGTCGCCGGACGTCGCACTCGCGGACTGGATCGAAACCCGCTTGCTGCCGGTCGCCAACAAGGACGTCGAGATCCGTCGCGCCGTCATCGTCGAGGCTTGGCGCACGCTGCGCTTCGACGAGCGCCTGCTGTTCAACAAACTGCTGACCGGCGCGCTGCGCGTCGGCGTGTCGCAGCGGCTGGTGCAGCAGGCGTTGGCCGAGCTGACCGGCATCAACATTGCACGCCTCGCGCAACGCATGCTCGGCAGCTGGGCACCGACACCGGAGTTCCTGCGCGATCTGCTGTCGCCGGAAGAACTGCCCGGCGATCGCCAGCAGCCGTATCCGTTCTTTCTCGCCTCGCCGCTGGAGTCCGCATTGCGCGCGGAAGCGGGTCTACCCGAGGCGGAGCGGGTCGAAGACGACGCGCCGACGGTCGCGCCCGACATCGTCGCGCTCGCCAACGATCCCGATGCCGTCGCGCGTGCGCTCGGTCCGATCGAGGACTGGCTGCTCGAATGGAAGTGGGACGGCATCCGGCTGCAGCTGCTGCGTCGCGATGGCGAGGTCGCGCTGTGGTCGCGCGGCGAGGAGCGTCTGGACGGGCGCTTCCCGGAAATCGAAGCGGCCGCGATGGCCTTGCCCGACGGCGTCGTGCTCGACGGCGAACTGCTGGCCTGGCGCGCGGACGACGATGCGCCGCTGCCGTTCACCGCCTTGCAGACGCGCATCCAGCGGCTTAAGCCCGGACCGAAGACGCTGGCCGACACGCCGGTGCGCCTGCAGGTCTACGACCTGCTCGAACGCGACGGCGAAGACTGGCGCGCCCGGCCGCAGCACGAACGCCGCGCAGCGCTGGAAGCCCTGATCACCGCGCACGGCGATCCGCGCATCGTCGTGTCGCCCCGTGTCGACGTCGCGGACTGGTCGGCAGCGGCACGGTTGCGCGGGGAGGCACGCGATCGCGGCGTCGAAGGCCTGATGCTCAAGCGCGCGAGTGCGCCGTACCAGACCGGTCGGCGTCGCGGCGACTGGTGGAAGTGGAAGATCGATCCGCTGACCATCGATGCGGTGCTGCTCTATGCGCAGGCCGGGCACGGTCGCCGCAGCACGCTCTACACCGACTACACCTTCGGCCTATGGGACGGCGACACGCTGGTGCCGGTGGCGAAGGCGTACTCCGGTCTCGACGACAGCGAGATTCTCGCGCTCGACAAGTGGATCCGCGCGCACACGCTGGAACGCTTCGGACCAGTGCGCTCGGTGCGTGCGCACCACGTGTTCGAACTCGGCTTCGAAGCGGTCAACGTGTCGAAGCGGCACAAGTCCGGCATCGCTGTGCGGTTCCCGCGCATCCTGCGCTGGCGCCACGACAAGCCGATGGCCGAGGCCGACCGGCTGGACACCTTGAAGGCACTGGCGCGATGACGTGCATGTGTGGGAGCGCGCTTGCGCGCGAAGAGGATGTATCGGAAGTGTTCCATCGCTCGCAAGCGCGCTCCCACGGGAACAGCCGGTGAAGCGTCTGCGCGGCCCCGATGCGCCGATGCGCGCATGGTTCGAAGCGCAGGGCTGGACCGCTGCGCCATTCCAGCGCGAGGTCTGGAAGCGCTATCTCGCCGGCGAGTCCGGCCTGCTGCAGACGCCGACCGGCAGCGGCAAGACGCTGGCCGCGATCGGCGGTCCGCTGCTCGAAGCAGTCGCGTCCATGCCGCATGCCGAAGCACCATCGAAACCGCGCAAGCGACCTGTGACGCGTCCGCCCGGCAGCCTCAAGGTGCTGTGGATCACGCCATTGCGCGCGCTCGCGGTCGATACCACGCGCGCGTTGCGGGCACCGATCGAAGCGCTCGGGCTGGACTGGGTAGTGGCGATGCGCACGGGCGATGCGAGCGCGCGCGACCGGCGTCTCGCGCGCAGCGGGCAGGCCGATGTGCTCGTCACGACGCCCGAATCGCTGTCGCTGCTGCAGTCCTATGCCGACATGGCGCCACAGTTGTCGCAGCTGCAGTGCGTCGTCGTCGACGAGTGGCACGAGCTGCTCGGCAACAAGCGCGGCGTGCTGCTGCAGCTGGCGCTCGCGCGCCTGCGTCGCCTGAATCCTGCGCTGCGGATCTGGGGCGTGTCGGCGACGCTCGGCAATCTGGACGAAGCACGCGACGCCTTGCTGCCGCATCTGCCGAATGCGCCACTGGTCGCCGGCGTCGCGCCCAAGCGCTTCACCCTCGACACCCTGTTGCCCGGCGAGGACGAACGTTTCCCGTGGGGCGGTCATCTCGGTCTGGCGCAGTTGCCGCGCGTGCTCGAACGACTGATGGCCGAGCGCACCAGCCTGCTGTTCGCCAATACGCGATCGCAGGCCGAGTTGTGGCATCGCGCCTTGAATGCCGTGTGGCCGGAAGCGCCCGAAACCCTGGCGCTGCACCATGGTTCGCTCGAACCCAAGCTGCGCGCTACCGCTGAAGACGGCCTGCGCGACGGCAGCATCCGCTGCGTGGTTGCGACGTCCAGTCTCGATCTGGGCGTCGATTTCCCCGCGGTCGACCAGGTGCTGCAGATCGGCAGCCCGAAGGGGGTCTCGCGCCTGCTGCAGCGCGCCGGCCGCGCGCGGCATCGTCCCGGCGAAGCGGGGCACGTGGTCTGCGTGCCGACGCATGCGCTGGAACTCGTCGAATACGCCGCCGCGCGCGCCGCGGTCGCCGCCGGCACCATCGAGTCGCGACCGCCGCCGGTGCTCAGTCTCGACGTGCTGGCCCAGCATTGCGTCACGCTGGCGCTCGGCGGCGGCTTCGAGGCCGATGCGCTGCTCGCGGAAGTGCGCGACACCCACGCCTTCCGCGCACTCGACGACACCGCGTGGCGCGCGGTGCTCGACTTCATCGTGCAGGGCGGCACCGCGCTCGCGCACTATCCCGAGTTCCGCCGCGTCGTGCGCGACGAGGCGGGCGTCTACCGCGTCGACGACCGGCGCATCGCACTGCGCCATCGGCTGTCGATCGGCACCATCGCCAGCGATGGCTCGGTGCGGGTGAAGCTGATGCGGGGCGGCGGTCTGGGTTCGGTGGAAGAAAGTTTCATCGGCCGCCTGCGACCGCGCGACAAGTTCCAGTTCGCCGGACGCACACTGGAACTCGTGCGGCTGGAAGACATGACCGCCTATGTGCGCGTGGCGAAGTCCGGCAGCGGGACCGTGCCGAAATGGTCGGGCGGGCGTATGGCGCTGTCGGGCACGCTGGCGCACGAGGTCGAGCGCCTGTTCGAAGCGCCGCGCGACGTGCCGGAACTGCGCGCGATCGGGCGCCTGCTCGATCTGCAGCAGCGCCTGTCGGCATTGCCGGCGCCGGGCCGCCTGCTGGTGGAATGGATCCACGTGCGCGGCGGCCGGCATCTGTTCCTGTATCCCTTCGCCGGCCGGCAGGTGCACGAAGGACTTGCCGCGCTGTGGTCGCTGCGCTGGGGCCGGCGTCATCCCAACAGTTTCTCGTTCTCGGCAAACGACTACGGCCTGGTGCTGTCGCCCGCACAGGATGTCGAGCTCGATGTCGACGACATCGCCGCATTGCTGACGCCGGAATCGCTGCTCGAGGATCTGCGCGAGAGCCTCAATCTGGCCGAACTTGCACGTCGCCAGTTCCGCGACATCGCCCGCGTCGCCGGTCTGCTGCCGCCATCGCTGCCGGGTCGCGCGCCGCGTTCAATGCGCCAGGTGCAGGCGTCGAGTGGACTGCTGTTCGACGTGCTGCGCCGCCACGATCCCGATCACATGCTGCTCGCGCTGGCCGAACGCGAAGTCTTCGCCGCGCAGCTCGAAGTCGTGCGACTGCGCGAGACACTGGAAGACTGCAGCGCGCGCACGCTCGCGCTGCATCCGCTCAAGACATTCACCCCGATGTCGTTTCCGTTGTGGGCCGAGTCGCTGCGCGGCCAGCTCAGCACCGAGGACTGGCGCACGCGCGTGCAGCGTGCTGCGGCGCAGCTGGAGAAACGCAATCGTGGTTGAGTTGCCGGTGCCCGGCAGCCTCGGCATCACGCTGGCTGGCGAATCCGTGGTGCTGCTGCCAGACCGCGCGCTGTGGTGGCCGCGGATGTCGCTGCTCGCGATCGCCGATCTGCATCTGGGCAAGGGCGATCATTTCCGTCGCGCCGGCATCGCCCTGCCCAGGGGCGGTACCGCGCACGATCTCGAACGGCTGGACGCGTTGATGACGCAGACCCGCGCCACGCGTCTGCTGGTGCTGGGCGATCTGCTGCACGCGGCCGTCCACGATGCGCACTGGCGCGATGCGTGGATGGACTGGCGCGGCGGCCGGCAGGCGCTGTCGGTGGAGCTGGTGGGGGGCAATCACGACCGCGCGCTCACTGCACGTCCCGCCGTGGCCGATACGCTCGGCATCCATATGCATGGACACGCGCTGTCGTTCGCGCCCTTCCTGTTCGTCCACGACCCGGCGCATGGCGCGGACGTCGCCGGCTACCGGCTCGGCGGCCATCTACATCCCGTCGTGCGCTTGCCGGGCGTGCCGCGCCTGCCGGCTTTCCTGTTCGGCGAATCCGCCGGCGTACTGCCGGCCTTCACCGCGTTCGCCGGCGGCTGGCGTGTGAATCGCGAGCCCGGCACGCGCCTGTTTGCGTGCGCACCGGATGTGGTGGTCGAGGTGTCGGGCTGAAAACTCAGCGCGCGCTGTACGCGTGCACTTCGTCGACCAGTACGCCGACGTGGTCGGGATTCATGTCCGGCGACATGCCGTGACCAAGGTTGAAGATGTGGCCGTCGCGCGAACCGTTGTTGCCGTCGCGGTAGCTGTCGAGCGCGTGGCGGACCTGGGCGCGGATTGCATCGGGCGCGCCGTAGAGCGTCGTGGGATCGAGGTTGCCCTGCAGCGCGACGCGGCCTTCCGTGCGACGCGCGGCGTCGCCGAGTTCGATCAGCCAGTCGACGCCGACACCTTCGGCGCCCGAGCGCGAGAGTTCATCGAGATACGCGGCGTTGCCCTTGCCGAACAGGATCAGCGGCGTGCGCTCGGCGCCGTCGCCGCGCTGCAGTTCTTGGGCGATGCGGGTCAGATACGGCAGCGAGAATTCGCGGTACATCGCCGGTGACAGCACGCCGCCCCAGGTGTCGAACACCTGCAGCGCCTGCGCGCCGGCCGCGCGCTGCGCGGCGAGATAGGCGATCACCGCATCGGTGTTGACCGACAGCAGCGCGTGCAGCGCCTTCGGATCGTTGAGTGCCATCGCCTTGATGCGGGCGAAATCCTTGCTGCCGCCGCCTTCGACCATGTAGCAGGCCAGCGTCCACGGGCTGCCGGAGAAACCGATCAGCGGCACCTTGCCGTCGAGTTCGCGGCGGATCACGCGGACCGCATCCATGACGTAACGCAGGTCGGTTTCCATGTCCGGCACGCCGAGCTTCGCGATGCTGGCCGCGTCACGCACAGGTTGGCGGAACTTCGGGCCTTCGCCTTCGACGAAGTACAGATCCAGACCCATCGCATCGGGAATGGTCAGGATGTCGGAGAACAGGATCGCCGCGTCGAGGTCGAAGCGCGCCAGAGGTTGCAGCGTGACCTCGCAGGCGAGATCGGGATTCTTTGCCATCGCCAGGAAGCTGCCGGCGGCCTTGCGCGATGCGCGGTACTCGGGCAGGTAACGGCCGGCCTGGCGCATCAGCCAGACGGGCGTGCGATCGACGGGTTCACGGCGGAGGGCGCGGAGAAAGCGGTCGTTCTGCAGGGCGGCGGGAGACATCGCGGAGTGGATTCCTGGGAAAGATGGAGGCGTCGGATCACGCGGGCGCGTCGCTGCCACGCGCGAACATCAGCTGGAAGCCGCGCTTGAGCTGCGCATCGCGCGCCGCTTCCAGCGCCTTGAGTGCGCTTGGCTGGTCGAGGAACTGGTCGCGCCGCAGCGTGCTGCGGCCGCCGACCTGTCCGCTCTCGCGCAGCAATGTCCAGCCGCCCAGCAGATCGGGCTGCAGGGTCAGCTGCACGAAACGCGGAGATTCGTGGCCGTCGGGGTGCTGTTGCAGGAACAGGCGCATGGCGCCGATTGTACGGCGTGGGGTGTTCAGGCCTCTTGCAGGACCGACAGAACGGAGGGTTCCGGCACGTCGCTCAGGACCTCCGCGCGGCCCACGCCGCGCCAGACGATGAAACGCAGGCCGCCGGCGACCGCCTTCTTGTCCAGGCGTATGTGGGCGAGCAGGCGCTCGGGATCGAGTCCGGCCGGCACGTCGACCGGCAGCTGCAGGCGCACCAGCAGGTCGCGCAGGCGCTGCGTGTCCGCCGCCCGTGCCAGTCCCAGCGCTTCAGACAAGCGCGCCGCCAGCACCATGCCGACCGCGACCGCTTCGCCATGGTTGAGGCCGTCGTAACGCTGTTCGGTTTCGATGGCATGGCCAAAGGTGTGGCCCAGGTTGAGCAGGGCGCGCTCGCCATGCTCGAAAGGATCACGCGCGACGATCGCCGCCTTGTGCGCGCAGCTGCGTGCGATCGCCTCGGCCAGCACGGCGTCGTCCATCGCCAGCAGCGCATCGGCATGGTCGTCGAGCCAGTCGAGAAAACCCGCATCGCCCAGCGCGCCGTACTTCACCACTTCGGCCAGTCCGGCGCGCAGTTCGCGCGGTGGCAGCGTCCGCAGGACCGCGGTATCGGCGATCACCGCGCGCGGCGGATGGAAGGCGCCGACCAGGTTCTTGCCCTGCGGCAGATCGACCGCGGTCTTGCCGCCGACCGACGAATCCACCATCGCCAGCAGCGTGGTCGGCAGCTGCACGCAGTCGATGCCGCGCATCCAGCAGGCCGCGGCGAAACCGGCCAGATCGCCGATCACGCCGCCGCCGAGTGCGAACACCGTGGCATCGCGGCGCACGCGGGCATCGGCCAGTGCGTCGGTGACCTCGGCGAAGTGGGCGAGCGTCTTGGCGGCTTCGCCGGCGGGCAGCACGTGGCGGTGCACGCGCAGCTGCGGCCTGGCCGACTGCAGGGCCGCGGCCACGCGGTCGGCATAGAGCGGGGCGACATTGGCTTCGCTGACCAGCATCGCCTCGCCGCCGCGCAGGCTGCGCGTCAGCAGCGCACCGTCGTCGAGCAGGGCGGGGCCGATGTGGATGGCGTAGGGGCTGTCGCCGCCGACGGCGACCTCGTGGGATGTAGGCGTCATCGTCTGGATCCAGGAAATGCGGCCCGCGACGACGCGCAACGCGTCCGCGCGGGCAGTGAGTCGGGGGAAGGGGTCATGCGCAGTCGAGCGGACGTGCCGGCCGCGCGGGGGGCTGCCAGTGCGCCTGCACCAGATGGCCCAGTTGCGCCGCCGCATCGCCGCAGGCGTGCAGGCCTGTGTCGAAACGCAGGTGCGCGGCGTCGGCATACATCGGTGCGCGCTCGGCCGCGAGCCGCTCGAGAACTTCACGCCGGTCGCCATGCGCCAGCAACGGCCGCGTGCGGTCGCGTGCCAGCCGGGTCAGCTGGGCCTCGACGTCGGCATGCATGTGCACCACCAGGCCGCGCGCGCGCATCGCCGCACGGTTGTCGGCATCGAGCACCGCGCCGCCGCCGGTGGCGACGACCTGGCGTTCTCCCGCCAGCACGTCGACCAGCACCAGCCGTTCGCGTTCGCGGAATCCGGCTTCGCCTTCGCAGTCGAAGATCATCGGAATGGTCGCGCCGGTGCGGACTTCGATCTCGTGGTCCACATCGACGAACGCCAGCCCGAAGCGCCGTGCGATACGGCGGCCGATCGAGGATTTTCCGGCGCCCATCGGACCGACGAGCACGAGGTTGGGGGCGGCATGCATGGCGTCATGCTAGCAGCGGGTGCGGGAGGCGCCGAAGGTTGCAGGCGCAAGTTTGGGTGCTTATCGAGTTTGCTCTGGCTTTCTTGAAACCGGATGCCTTCCGGCTGTGCCCAGACCCGGAGGGCGGCGGGCATGGATGCCCGCCGTTTTTCGACCGAGCCAGGATGGCGAGTCGAAAAATCCCGGAACAAGTGACACGCCGAGTGAGCTCCGTCGGGGCTGGCCCTTTTCTTTAGTTCTGTTTCTTTTGGGCCAGCAAAAGAAATGAACCCGCTCGCCGCAAGGCGAGTGGAAGCGTTTGATGTTGTTTTATGCACTCCTGTGCAGAGAGTAAGAGCAGCAATATCAACCGCTTTCGTCCGCTGACGCGGCCGAGTTCATTTCTTTTGGTTGACGCCCACGCGCCTAGCGCGAACGGCGAAGCCGACCCCGAAGGGGCGAGCATCGGAGATGTGAGTCAAAGAAACGGAACCAAAGAAAAACGTCTCCCCGAAACGTCCGAAGCCCGCGGCTTGTAGTGCGCAGGGATTTTCCGATTCGGCATCCTGCCTCGGTCGGAAAATGCCGCCCATCCATGGGCGGCGCCCTCCGGGTTGGCGCGGGCACGTTCGCTTTTCGATCTGGCAACGGCAACGGCAACGGCAACGGCAACGGCAACGGCAACGGGACCGGCCTCAGAAGCGGAGATCATGTACGTGGCAGAGCGCAGGCCAGCCGCGAGCTCACCCCGCCGAAACAATCCCCCGGTCGGCATCGAGCGTCACCACCACATCCGCCAGATCCGGCAACGTCCGCAACGCCTGCCGGCTTACCCGCTCGTAGTGCTGTACGAACCGCGCAACGCCCGTTGCATCCATCCCGCCACGCCCCGGTTCGGCCGCCTGCAGCGCCTGTTCCTGCTGCAGGCGCCAGTCGAAGACCACGTCGAAGCCGGGCGGTTGCAGGAACAGCAGCCGGTCGAGGCCGGCCCACAGCGCGGGGTAGTCGCGGGCGAGGGCGGTGTTGCACCAGCGGCGCCAGGTGCCGCTGGGGTCTTCGTCGCGTTCCAGGGTGTTGACAGGTTCAATGAGCGCGGTCGCGGGTTCGGCGGGGGTGCCGACGCACCAGCCTTCGAACAGCAGCACGTCGAGGCCCTGGACCATCGGCCAGCCGGCTTCCGGCAGGCGCCGGTCGCCGAGCTTGTCGAAGCGCGGCAGGCGGACCGGCGTGCCCGTGCGCACGGCTTCGAACGCGGCGAGACCCAGCGCGACCTCATGCGTGCCGGGCGGGCCGCGGGTCGCCAGCAGCGGGTGCACGTCGCGGGCGAGCGCCTGCCGGGCATCGCGATCGAGGTACAGATCATCCAGCGAGAGCACGGCGGCGCGCAGCCCGCGGGCCTCGGCCGCGGCGACCACCTGCGCGGCCAGTGTGGATTTGCCTGTGCCCTGCAGGCCGCTGATGCCGAGCACGCGCGGCGCGGCGCCCGGCTTGAGGCCGTGCAGCAGGGTGTGGACGAGGGTGTCGGGCCAGGGCGCGGCGGTGGGTGCGTGCATCGGCGCACGATAGCGCGCGTGCTGCGCCGCGGTTCGACATCGTGGCGGGCTGCGGCGATCATCGACGCATGACCACTGCCACCACGACCCTGCTGTCTGAAGCCCTCGGCACCTTCGCCACGCTGTTCGACGAGGCCCAGGCCGCCGGCGAGCCCGACCGCACCGCGATGACCGTCGCCACCGCCGCGCTGGACGGCCGGCCGTCGGCGCGCACGGTGCTGCTCAAGGCATGGGATGAACGCGGCTTCGTCTTCTACACCCACCTCGACGGCCGCAAGGGCCGCGAGCTGCAGGAAAACCCGCACGCCGCGCTGCTGTTCCACTGGCCGCGCGTGCGCAAGGGCGTGCAGGTACGCATCGAAGGGCCGGTGGTGATCGTCGCCGACGAGGAGGCCGATGCCTACTTCGCCTCGCGTCCGCGCGGCAGCCAGCTGGGCGCGTGGGCGTCGAAGCAGTCCGAGGTGCTCGATACGCGCGAGACCTTCGAGCAGCGGCTGGCCGATCTCGAACGCGAGTTCGAAGGCCGCGACGTGCCGCGTCCGCAGCGCTGGTCGGGCCTGCGCGTGCGCCCGGATCGCGTCGAGTTCTGGTACGGCGCCGAGTACCGTCTCCACGAGCGCTGGCTCTACGAGTGCGATTGCGCCGGCGATTGCCGCAAGCGGATGCTGTATCCGTGAGGAGCAGTGATTCGTCATTGGTGAATCGTGATTCGAACACGAATGCGCGCTGCGGCTCTTCCGAATCACCAATCGCCAATCACCAATTGCGCAAGGCCCGTGGACCGCAGCGCATCGTCTGCCTGACCGAGGAACCGACCGAAGTCCTGTACGCGCTCGGTGAGCAGGACCGCATCGTCGGCATCAGCGGCTTCACCGTGCGGCCGCCGCAGGCGCGCAAGGAGAAGCCCAAGGTCAGCGCGTTCACCAGCGCGAAGATCGACGAGATCCTCAAACTCGAACCGGATTTCGTCGTCGGCTTCTCCGACATCCAGGCCGACATCGCCGCCGAGCTGGTGCGCCGCGGGGTCGAGGTGTGGATCAGCAATCACCGCAGTGTCGATGGCATCGTCGACTACGTGCGCCGGCTCGGTGCACTGGTCGGCTGCGCGGCGCGCGCCAATGCATATGCGGACGAACTGCGCCGCGGACTGGAGGCGATCGAGGCCGAAAGCGCGCGTCTGCCGCGGCGCCCGCGCGTCTATTTCGAGGAATGGGACGAGCCGATCATCACCGGCATCCGCTGGGTCGCCGAGCTGGTGCGCATTGCCGGTGGCGACGACGTGTTCCCGGAACTGTCGGCCGAATCACTGGCCAAGGCGCGGATTCTCGCCAACGGCGATCCGGTGGTCGAGCGCGCACCCGACATCATTCTCGGCTCGTGGTGCGGCAAGAAGTTCCGCCCCGAGCGCGTCGCCGCGCGTCCGGGCTGGGAGGCGATTCCCGCGGTGCGCGACGGCGAACTGCACGAGATCAAATCGCCGCTGATCCTGCAGCCCGGGCCGGCGGCGCTGACCGATGGCGTGACGCAGATCGCCGCCATCGTGCAGGCCTGGGCGCGCAGGCGCTGACCGGATGGGGTGCGTTCTGCGCTCCGTGACGTCAGGGATGCGCGCGGACATGAAATTCCCATAGCGACCGTCCGCGACAGCCGCTGATCGGTGCGGTTCGGGCAGATTCCATGTACCAGACAGGCGCGTTGTTGCGAGGCGCTGTGGCTGCAGTCCACGCCTACGCCGGTACACGCCAGCGACCGAGGCGCCTGAGCAGCAAAGCTTCGACGACTTCGCGTGCGCGGGCGTCGCCGGGGCCGCGGGCATCGTGGCCCTTGCCCTTGTCGTGATTGCAGCGCGCACAGGCGAGCGCGAGGTTGCGTGGATCTTCCGCATCGTCGCCGACCTGCGCCGTCAACGCTGCCGCCGCGCGTCGACCGAACCACGCCTGCGGCACCACGTGTTCCAGCGTCGCGAGTCCCAGCGGCGCGCCATCGTCGCGCACCTGCAACGCACTGCGGCAGTGCAGGCAACGCGTCGACCAGATGCCGTCGTCGAACACGGCGAGGGCATCGGTCTGCGCCGCACGCAGCAGGCGCCGTCGCAGCGCGGCGCGCATGGCTCAGAACCTGCTCAACGGCCGTCGCGAGCGCAGCCCGGTGGCGCGTGACGGCACGCAGACAGCGCAACGACCCTGGCAGCACGTGTGCACTTAGAGCACCGCACGCGCGTCAAATGCCCAGCGCAGCAGGACGCTGGACACGTTCTCAGGCCTTCAACACGCCCAGCTCGTGGCCGATGCGGGTGAACGCATCGATCGCGCGGTCCAGGTGTTCACGCGTGTGCGCGGCGCTGATCTGGGTGCGGATACGCGCCTGCTCTTTCGCGACGACCGGGAAGAAGAAGCCGATCGCGTAGATGCCTTCCTCGAGCAGGCGCTCGGCGAAACGCTGCGCCAGCTTGGCGTCGTAGAGCATCACCGGGCTGATCGGATGCACGCCGGGGCGCACGTCGAAGCCGGCAGCCGTCATTTTCTCGCGGAAGTAGCGGGTGTTTTCGACCAGCTGCGTGCGCAGATCGCCGGCGGCGTCGAGCATCTCGAAGGCCTTAATGCCGGCGGCGACGACGTGCGGCGGCAGCGAGTTCGAGAACAGGTAGGGGCGCGAGCGCTGGCGCAGCAGTTCGATGACTTCGCGCTTGGCCGTCGTGAAACCGCCGAGCGCGCCGCCCATGGCCTTGCCGAGCGTGCCGGTGACGATGTCGATCTTCTCCAGCACCCCCTTGACCTCCGCCGAGCCGCGGCCGGTGTCGCCGAGGAAGCCGGTCGCGTGGCATTCGTCGATGTGCACCAGCGCGTCGTACTTCGCGGCGAGCGCGGTGATCTCGTCGAGCGGCGCGATGAAGCCGTCCATCGAGAACACGCCGTCGGTCGAGATCAGGATCGTGCGTGCGCCGTCGGCGCGGGCCTGCTGCAGCTGTTTCTCCAGATCCGCCATGTCGCAGTTGGCGTAGCGGTAGCGCTTGGCCTTGCACAGGCGGATGCCGTCGATGATCGAGGCGTGGTTAAGCGCATCGGAGATGATCGCGTCCTCCTCGCCGAGCAGCGGCTCGTACAGGCCGCCGTTCGCATCGAAGCACGCGGCGTAGAGAATCGTGTCCTCCTTGCCGAAGAAGTCCGCGATGGTCTGCTCGAGCTGCTTGTGCAGATCCTGCGTGCCGCAGATGAAGCGCACCGACGCCATGCCGAATCCGTGCGTATCGAGTGCGTCCTTGGCCGCGGCGATGATGTCCGGATGGTCGGCCAGCCCCAGATAGTTGTTGGCGCAGAAGTTCAGCACCGTGCGGCCGTCTTCGAGCGTGATTTCGGCCGACTGCGGGCCGGTGATCACGCGCTCGGCCTTGAACAGCCCGGCGTCGCGGATCTCGTCGAGGGTGTCGGCGTAGCGCTGGGTATTGGAGACGGCGGCCATCGGGCATTCCGGAAACGGGAAGGCCGCGATTCTACCAAGCGGCCGTCAACGGACTTGCGGCGCCTCCGTCCCTGCAACGGCGCATGTGCAGCGCGCCACTGCGTCCAGGCCGTGTCCAGTGCAGCGATCGACGCCGGCAATCCGTGCTGCGCGCCATGCACGGCGAGCCAGCCGTCCATGTCGCCGCCGTGGGCCAGGCATGCAGCGATGCCGCCGAACACGGCCGGGTCGTCGCCGGACGCCAGCAGGAAATCGGCCACGCTGCGGGACTGCGCGTAGAGCCATCGGACGTCTGCCGCCGGGCGTCGCGCGGCGTCGTCCGAGATCATGCGGACATTGCCGCCCGGCGCGGCCTCGGCCTGCAGCACGGGGATCTGCGCGGTCATCGGGTGCGGTTACGCAAAGAGGTGCGGTTACGCAAAGAAATGCTGCAGGTGCGCCTGCGCCCCGGGGGGGGAGCAGGGCACGGCGGCGGTCCGCCGTCGCATCCGACTCCATCAGCACCGCGGCGAGTTCGTCGAGTCCGGGTCCGGGCCGCCGTAACGCGGAGACGCGGCTGACGCTTCCCGCGGCGCAGGCCAGAACGTGCGCATCAACAGCATGTGCCCGATCTACGCCGGCGCGCGCTGCGATCCGTTGCATCGCTGCCCGATGTCGAAGGTGCCGGAAGCGCCGCACGACGCGGGCGCGGATGTCGGCATCGCTGGTATCCGGCAACCGACTGCGCACTGGCGCTCGCCCGCGATGCGTTGCGTCGCACGACGTTCGGTGGTGTGGAGCCACGGCGGCTGCGAACTTGCGCCCGCCGTCATCAATGCATCGCCTGCGGCGGTCGTGATCGCCTGTCCGGCTCCGGCAGCGATCACCGCACCGGGTGGCGCAGGTCTGCCGAAGTAGCGCGAGAAGTCGGCGGCAGCTGCCGATGCGTCATCCGCGAGATGGACCGCGGCTTCGGGTGTGCCGACCTGGAAACAGCCCTGCGCGTTCGCAACGCAGTGCAGCGCGGGCAGGTCCGCGAGTGCAGGACCGGAGGTCGGTGACGCTGCCGAATGCCCCCGGCGTCAGGGCGCAGTTCGCGATGACGGCAAGCGACCGACGAGGCTGGATTGACGCCGCATGCGCCACGCCTGAACACCCGGAACGGCGAGACTGGAAGCAGCAGCGGCACGCCGGAGCGTGCCACTTGCTCATGGGGCAGGGCGCGTCAGCGGGTGCTCCGCCACGCGCCGGTTGCTCAACGCCAGTCGAGCACGACCTTGCCCGACTTGCCCGATTCCATCAGGTCGAAACCCTTCTGGAATTCGTCGGCCGGCAACTGGTGGCTGAGCACCTTGCCGAGCGGGAAGCCCGACAGCACGAGCTGGGTCATCTTGTACCAGGTCTCGTACATCTTCCGGCCGTAGATGCCCTGCACGGTGAGGCCCTTGAAGATGATGCGGTCCCAGTCGATGCCGGCGCCCTTGGGCAGGATGCCGAGCAGCGCGACCTTGCCGCCGTGGTACATGCAGTCGAGCATGTCGTTGAACGCGACCGGGTTGCCGCTCATCTCCAGGCCCACGTCGAAGCCCTCCATGTGGAGGTCCTTCATGACGTCCTTGAGCGAGGTGTTCGACACGTTGACCACGCGCGTGGCGCCCATGTCGGCGGCCAGCTTCAGGCGGAAGTCGTTGACGTCGGTCACCACCACGTTGCGCGCACCGATGTGCTTGCAGATGCCCGCGGCCATCACGCCGATCGGGCCGGCGCCGGTGATCAGCACGTCCTCGCCGACGACGTCGAATTCCAGCGCGCAGTGCGCGGCGTTGCCGTAGGGATCGAAGAACGCGGCCAGCTCGCTCGGAATCTGGTCGGGGATCGGCCACAGGTTGGTTGCCGGCATCACCACGTATTCGGCGAACGCGCCGTTGCGGGTCACACCGATGCCGACGGTGTTCGGGCACAGGTGCGGGCGGCCGGCACGGCAGTTGCGGCAATGACCGCAGACCAGGTGACCCTCTGCCGAGACGCGCTGGCCGACTTCATAGCCAGTGACCGCCGAGCCCAGCTCGACGATACGGCCGACGAACTCGTGGCCGATGACCAGACCCGGCGTGATCGTGCGCTGGCTCCACTCGTCCCACAGGTAGATGTGCAGGTCGGTGCCGCAGATCGCGGCCTTCTCGACGCGGATCAGCACGTCGTTCGGACCCGGCGCCGGCACCGGCACTTCGGCCATCCAGATGCCTTTGGTCGCTTCGCGCTTGACCAGCGCCTTCATTGTCTGGGCCATCGTGGGACTGCCTGCCGTGGGCGAAAAGAGCCGGCGATTATACGACGCCGCCCGCGGCCGCCCTGCTGCGCTGCGGCGCAACGGAGCACCGTTTCGCTGCGGTTAGACTTGGCGCCCCGTTTCGATCGAACAGGACCACCATGCGCCATCCGCTTCTGGCCGCGACCCTGCTGGGTGTCTTCTACAGCTGCAGTGCGCCGGGTGTGGCGGGCGAGGGAATGTGGGTGCCGCAGCAGCTGCCCGAAATCGCGCCGGCGCTGCGCAAGGCGGGTCTGAAGGTCGATCCGCAGCGCCTGGCCGACCTGACCGGTGATCCGCTGGGCGCCGTGGTCTCGCTGGGCGGCTGCACGGCCAGCTTCGTGTCGAACCAGGGGCTGGTGCTGACCAACCACCACTGCGCCTATGGCGCGATCCAGCTGAACTCGACGCCCGAGAACAATCTGATGCGCGACGGCTTCAATGCCGCGGCGCTGGGCGATGAGATCCCGGCCGGGCCGAACGCGCGCATCTATGCGCTCGAGCGTATCGACGATGTCACCGAGCAGGTGCAGGCCGCGATTGCCGCCGCGCCCGACGCGCTGGCGCGCACCACCGCGCTGGATACGATCGAAAAATCCCTGGTCGGCGCCTGCGAGGCCGAGCCCGGCTACCGCTGCCGCCTGTACAGCTTCCTCGGCGGCGCCAGCTATCGCCTGTTCCGCAACCTCGAGATCCGCGACGTGCGCCTGGTCTATGCACCGGCCGGCGGCATCGGCAGCTTCGGCGGCGACACCGACAACTGGATGTGGCCGCGTCACACCGGCGACTTCGCGTTCTACCGCGCCTACGTCGGTCCGGACGGGCGTCCGGCGGATCCGGCGGACGACAACGTGCCCTATACCCCGCGCCATGTGCTGCGCATCGCCGACAAGCCGCTGCGCGAAGGCGATTTCGTCATGGTGGCCGGCTATCCGGGCCGCACCAGCCGCTACGCCTCGGCCGCCGAGTTCGCCGAAACCGTCAGCTGGCGCTATCCGCAGATCGGGCTGCACTACAAGGCGCTGATCGGGCTGGTCGAGACCCAGGGCCAGCAGGACCCCGAGATCGAAGTGCGCTACGCCAGCGCCGTGCGCGGCTGGCAGAACACCCTCAAGAATTACGAGGGCCAGCTGCAGGGCTTCGAGCGCATCGGTGCGCTCGGCCGCCGCCAGGCCGAAGAGGCCGCAGTGCTGGAATGGCTGCGCAGCCGCGGCGCGGAGGGGGAGGCGGCGCTCGATGCGCACGCAAAGATCGCCGCGCTCGACGCCCAGGGCCAGGCCACGCGCGACCGCGATCTGGTGCTGTCGCTGCTCGACAACAGCGGGTTGCTGTCCACGGCCGTGCGCCTGTACCGCCTGTCGATCGAAAAGGAACGTCCGGACGCGATGCGCGAGCAGGGCTTCCAGCAGCGTGACCTGCCGGTGATCGAAGGCGGACTGCGCCAGATGGATCGCCGCTACGTACCCGCAATGGACCGCGCGCTGACCCGCTACGCGCTGCAGCAGTACGTGCAGCTGCCGGCCGAACAGCGGGTTGCGGCGATCGACGCCTTCATCGGCGGCAACGATGCGGCCGCAATCGAACGCGCGCTGGATCGTCTCGACCGCAGTGCGCTGAAGAACAGCGACGAGCGCCTGACCTGGTTCGCCGCCGACCGCCATACCTTCCTGCGCAGCCGCGATCCGGCGCTGCAGTACGCCGCGGCCGTCGTGCCGGAGCTGGTGCAGATCGAACAGGCCGCCAAGGCCCGCGCCGGCGATCTGCTGCAACTGCGCCCCGTCTATCTGCAGGCCGTGGCGGACTACCGCGCCAGCCGCGGCGAGGCGGTCTATCCGGACGCGAATTCGTCGCTGCGCCTGACCTTCGGCAACGTCACCGGGTACACCGATCTCGCCGGCACGGCGCATACGCCGTTCACCCGGCTGGAAGAGATCCCGCCCAAGGCCACCGGCGCCGAACCGTTCGACGCACCCAAGGTGCAGCTCGATGCGATCGCCGCGGGCCGGCAGGGCGGCCTGGCCGATCGCCGCCTGCGCAGCGTGCCGGTCAACTTCCTGTCCGATCTCGACGTGACCGGCGGCAATTCCGGCTCGCCTGTGCTCGATGCCGACGGTCGCCTGACCGGCCTGCTGTTCGACATGACCTGGGAAGCGGTGGTCTCGAACTGGGTGTTCGACCCGGCGATGACCCGCACCATCTCGGTCGACCAGCGCTACATCCGCTGGGTGATGCAGGAAGTCGATCCGGCGCCGCGCCTGCTGCAGGAAATGGGCTTCGCGCCGCGTAACTGAGGGGCGCTGGCCTCGGCCGTCGAGCGAAGTCATCTCGCTCGATCGGTGCGAGGACCGTCATCCCCGCGCAGCCGGGGCTTCCAACGGACGCATGTCCGGTCATCCCCGGGCCAGGCGTTCGACGGTCGACGTCGGTGGATCGAGCGGCGATGCAGCGATTGAAGCGCGCGTCCACATACGAGATGCGTTCGGGACCGGCGGCTGCAAACAGCAGCCTGCAGCGCGCATATGTCCGCGCCGCCTCCCGGTCATCGCGAACGATCGGATCTGGACCTCGTCATCCCCGCGCAGGCGGGGCGTCCAACGGACGCATGTCCGGTCACCCATGGACCTGTCGCCTGACGGTCGAGTTCGCTGCGCCGAGCCGCCCCGTGGTCGAAATGTGCGCCTGCCTGCACGACGGTGCGCCCGAAGCGATTCGAGGGAGTCGCGCAGGCGCAGCGAGCCGACGGGTTCTGACTGGCGCGTGGTCGCGACGCGCGCGCACCATGCGCGGATCCGACCCCTCATCGCCCACGTTGCAGAACGCGCTGACCGCACTGGCTCGCGCGGGATACGCCGAGGCGCATTTCGAGGTTCCGCCTCCGCCCCTGAAGCTCGGCGGACGTCCGAATAGCGAGCCGATCGAAGCCCCCGCGCACCCGGCCGCGCATCGCCCGGCCCGACCTTCGCTAGACTGTCCGGCCCACGACGAACGGAACCCGCGCGCATGAGAATCCTGCTTGCCCGACACGGCGAAACGCCGTGGAACGCCGAAGGCCGGTACCAGGGGCAGGAGGACATCGCGCTGTCCGATGTCGGCGAACGTCAGGCCGCGCTGCTGGGCGCGCGACTCGCCGATGTGCGCATCGACCGCGCCGTCGCATCGCCGCTGTCGCGTGCCGACCGCACCGCGCGTCTGGCGCTCGGTGCCAAACGCGAAGCCATGCTGCGCACCGATACGGGCCTCGCCGAGATCGCCCACGGCACCTGGGAAGGTCTGCTGGCCAGCGAGATCCGCGAACGCGACCCCGAGCGCCTGGCCGCGTGGCGCGATACGCCCGATACCGTGCTGATGCCCGGCGGCGAATCGCTGCAGCAGGTGTTCGACCGCGCATGGCCTGCATTCGTCGCCGCCATCGACGGGCTGGGCCCGGACGACACCGCGCTGATCGTGGCCCACGATGCGGTCAACCGCGTGATCCTGTGCCGCATTCTCGGCATTCCGTTCTCCAGGCTGTGGACGTTCCGCCAGGCGCCGACCACGTTGAACCTGCTCGAAGGCGCGGACGCCGACCATCTCGACGTCGTGCGCCTCAACGACTGCGCGCACCACACGGCGTTCTTCGGCGAGGCGGTGCATCGGGCGCTGTAGGTCACGCGGAGCGATGACGGGTGTGATCACCTGGCGAACCCTGTGGTTCGGCTCGGAAACGCCACGGCGACGGCAGGTGATCGTAACCGTGTCGATACTTCTGCTTGTGGCATTGGTGTGTCTGGGCCTCTTCGTCGACTTCATTCCGGCCGAGTGGCTTCGTCATCGTGGTCGCATCGAACACACGTTCGGATTCATCGGCTTGTGTCTGACGATCCTGCTCTACGGGGCTTTGCTCATCCGTGGACACATGGCGCGGCAATCCTTTCGCGAGAACCTGAAACTCTGGGCTGTATTTCCGTTTGCGCCTTTCTTCCTGGGCGGGCTCTGCTGGCTGGTCCTGGCAAAGGCGCTGCCGTGGTCGTTCACGCGCGTCTTCGGAGACGATCGATCAATACACGCCACGATGTGGACCGCATACGCGCCCTCGCGCCGATCATGCGATTACCGGCTCACCGGCGGTCCTTTCGCGGACACGATGCCCGCCCATCTCTGTGTGAACTCCCGCGTCCATGACGCCTATCCCGATCACGAGGTCCAAGTGCGGCTGATCGGAAAGGCGAGCCCCCTCGGGTTCGCCGTGGTCTCGGGTTTTGTCGGACCACCCTTGCAGGAATCCACCCACCCCGATGAATCCGCCCGTGAATGAGCTTGCGCATTGGCTCGCGCGCATCGAAGCGCGCCACCCCACCGAAATCGAAGTGGGTCTCGACCGTGTCGGCGCGGTCTACCAGCGCATGGACTGCGGCCGTCCCGCCGCGCAGGTGATCACCATCGCCGGCACCAACGGCAAGGGCTCGACCGTCGCCTTCGTCCTTCAGCAGCCCGCCCGGCGATGAGAATCCCGCACGTCCCGTCGCTTTGTGCCCGCCGGCCTGGACGGCGAAACGTATGGGTGCCTGTCTCCATTTTCGCGCCCATCGGCCTGTTGGTGCTCGGGGTCGTCGTCGACTTCATTCCTGCAATCGGGTTTAGTGACCGACGCGCGGTGATTTTGTTCGGAGCCATCGGTCTGTGTCTGGCCGCTGTGCTTTATCGCGAGAAATTCATGCGGGAGCGGACGAGCGTAAGGCAGGCGGGTTGGAGAATCTGGCTGTGGTTTCCGTGGTTGGCGGCCATGCTTGGGATCTGTGTCTGGATCGTCCTGATCGTGGCGGTGCCGTGGATGATCACGCGTGTTTTCGGCAGCGATCACCAATTGCAGGCAATGATGCAGACGGAGCATATGTACTCAAGACAGCTATGCGATCATCAGCTGACGGGCGGCCCCATCAGGGACGCTTTTCCGCCGCTCATCTGTATTGACCCGGACTTGTATCAGCGCTATCCGGATCAGGCGATCACCGTCGAACTCAAAGGAAAAGTGACCCCGCTGGGGTTCGCGATCATCTCTGTGCATCACGTCGCCCCCACCGGACACGTTCATGTCGACTGATCTGTCCACTTGGCTCGCGCGCATCGAAGCGCGCCACCCGACCGAAATCGAAATGGGGCTCGACCGTGTCGGCGCGGTCTACCAGCGCATGGATTGCGGCCGTCCTGCCGCGCAGGTGATCACCATCGCCGGTACCAACGGCAAGGGCTCGACCGTCGCCTTCGTCGAAGCGATCGCGCGCGCGGCGGGCTGGCGCGTGGGCGCCTACACCTCGCCGCATCTGCTGGCCTACAACGAGCGCGTGCGCATCGATGGCGTGGACGCGGACGATGCGGCCCTGGTCGAGGCCTTCGAAGCCGTCGAGGCCGCACGCGACGACACGCCGCTGACCTATTTCGAGACCGGCACGCTGGCCGCGCTGTGGCTGTTCGCGCGCGCGCAACTGGATCTCGCGGTGCTCGAAGTCGGCCTCGGCGGCCGGCTGGATGCGGTCAACATCGTCGCGCCGGATGTCGCGGTGATCACCACCGTCGATCTGGACCACCAGGACTGGCTGGGCCACGACATCGAGACGATCGGCTTCGAGAAGGCCGGCATCGCCCGCGCGTGGCAGCCGCTGGTGCTCGGCGATACCGATCCGCCCGCCAGCGTGCTGCAGCACGCCTACCGGATCGGTGCGGTGGCGATCCGCGGTGGCAGCGACTTTCTTTATGCGCCGTCGGGCGAGGGCGTCTGGACCTGGCGCGAAGTCGGCTACGAGGTCGAACTGCCGATGCCGGCACTCGCCGCGCCGGTGCAGCTGCGCAACGCCGCGGTCGCCGTCGCTGCGATCCGCGCGCTCGACGTCGAGGCCGACCGTGCCGTCGATGACGCCGCGCTCGTCTCCGGCATCGCCAACGCGCAGGTGCCCGGCCGGTTGCAGCGTCATGTCCGCGATGGCGTCGAGATCGTCGTCGATGTCGCCCACAACCCGCAGGCAGCACGCGCGCTGGCCGACTGGCTGGCGGCCGAGCCGGCAACCGGGCGCACGGTCGCGATCTATGCCGCGCTCGCGGACAAGGATGCTGCCGGCGTGGTCGCGCCGCTGGTGCCGCACATCGGCGCCTGGCATCTGGCCGGCCTCGCCGACGCAGGAGCGCGCGGGCAGGCGGCCGAGGCCCTCGCGACACGGCTGGCCGGCACCGCCGCGGGCGAGGGCGCCCGGCATGCCGATGTCGATGCAGCGCTGGCCGCGGCGATCGCGGACGCCGACGCCGGCGACCGTATCCTCGTGTTCGGCTCGTTCCACACCGCAGCCGCCGCGCTGACGCGACTGCAGGGCGCGCGTTAAGAAGCGCGGGGGCTGCGGCGCGTATAATCCGCGCGGTTCCCTCGCCCGGCCATTGCATGACGCCTGGACTGAAACAGCGCCTGATCGGCGCCGCTGTGCTGATCGCACTCGCGGTGATCTTCCTCCCGATGGTGGTCAAGGGCCCCGCGCCCGCAAGCGGCCTGCCTGACATGCCCCTGGGCGTGCCGGATGCGCCGGACAGTGACTACAAGACCGTGGATCTGCCGCTGGTCGCCCCCGGCCCCGCGCCGGAAGGTGGCGTGCTGGGTGGTGGCGCGCCGCTGGCCGAAGACCGCGCACCGGCGCAGGCCCAGCCGCGCGCCGATGGCGATGCGCTGCCGACCGTCGATGCCGGCGCGTCGTCCGAACCCTTGCCGGCCACGACAGCTGGCGGCGGGTATGCGGTGCACTACGCCGCATTCGCCACCCAGGCCGATGCCGATGCGATCCTGCGCCAGATCGGCCAGTCGGGTCTGACCGGCTACCGCGAGGCCTACACGCTCAACGGCAAGCCGGCGCAGCGCGTGCGTCTGGGGCCGTATGCCAGCCGCGCCGAAGCCGAAATCGTGCGGGTGCGCGCGGCCCAGGTCCGCGACGACGTGACGCCGCGCGTGATCGCACTCGATGCGGCCACGCCTGCGGCTGCGGCGTCGACACCTGCACCGGCGGCGACCCCGCCTGCGCCGAGCCCGGCACCCGCACCGGCCGCGACACCTGCGCCCGCGCCGACGCCTGCAGCGGCGACGCCGACGCCTGCGCCGGCAACGCCGCCGCCGGCTGCCGAGCCCGCCGCGCGCCCGGCAACGCCTGCCGCGACCGATGGCGTCGGTTTTATCGTCCAGGTCGGCGCCTTCAGCAACGCCGCCGATGCCAACGGCATGCGCGACCGTCTGCGGAGCGCCGGCATCACCGCGTTCACCGACAGCGTGCAGACCGACAAGGGCCGCCTGACCCGGGTCAAGGCCGGGCCGGTCACCAGTCGCAGCGAAGCCGAGCAGCTGAAGACGCGCGTGCGCGCCGCAGTCGGCATCGACGGTCTCGTCCGCGCACACCCCTGACCGGCCACAGGCGCCGATCTCACTCCCTTCGTCACCGGCGCGGTTTCCGCGCCCAGCAGAACTGGAAATCGAACATGTGCGGGATCGTCGGGATCGTCGGAACCTCTGAAGTCGCGGCTGCGCTGTATGACGGCCTGACCGTGCTGCAGCATCGCGGCCAGGACGCGGCCGGCATCGCCGTCGCCAGCGGCACCGTGATGCGCGTGCACAAGGGCAACGGCCTGGTGCGAGACGTGTTCGACACCAAGGCGATGGATCTGCTCAAGGGGCGCGTGGGCATCGGCCACTGCCGCTACCCCACCGCCGGCAGCGAAGGCCACGACGAGGCGCAGCCGTTCTACGTCAACTCGCCCTATGGCATCGCGCTCGCCCACAACGGCAATCTGGTCAACACCGACCAGCTGCGCCAGCAGGTGTTCGAGACCGACCGCCGCAACGTCAACACCGAATCGGATTCGGAAGTCCTGCTCAACGTGTTCGCGCACGAGCTGGACCGCGAGAAGGCGTTGACCCCCGAGGCCGCGTTCCGCGCCGTCGAAGGCGTGAACCGCCGCGCCAAGGGCGGCTACGCCGTGGTCGCGACGGTGCTGGGTCTGGGCCTGGTCGCGTTCCGCGATCCGCACGGCATCCGTCCGCTGGTGCTGGGCAAGCGCGAAACCGCCGAGGGCACCGAGTACGCGGTGGCCTCGGAATCGGTCGCGCTCGACATCCTCGGCTTCGAACACCTGCGCGACGTGGAGCCGGGCGAAGGCCTGGTGATCACGCCGCGCGGCGAACTGCACCATCGCCAGTGCGCGCCGCAGCAGCCGCATGCGCCGTGCATCTTCGAATACGTGTACTTCGCGCGTCCGGACTCGATGATCGAGAACATCTCGGTGCACAAGGCGCGCATGCGCATGGGCGTGACGCTGGGCGAGAAGATCCTGCGCCTGCGCCCCGACCACGACATCGACACGGTGATTCCGATTCCGGACACCTCGCGCGACGCGGCGCTGGAAATCTCCAATACGCTCGGCGTGAAGTACCGCGAGGGCTTCATCAAGAACCGCTACGTCGGCCGCACCTTCATCATGCCGGGCCAGGGCGAGCGCGCGAAGTCGGTCAAGCGCAAGCTCAATCCGATCCCGCTGGAATTCCGCAACCGCGTGGTGCTGCTGGTCGACGATTCGATCGTGCGCGGCACCACGTCCAAGCAGATCGTGCAGATGGCGCGCGACGCCGGCGCCAAGAAGGTGTATCTCGCCTCGGCCGCGCCTCCGGTGCGTCACCCGAACATCTACGGCATCGACATGCCGTCGGTCGACGAACTCGTTGCGCACAACCGCACCGAACAGGAGATCGAGGCGTTCCTCGGTTGCGACTGGCTGATCTACCAGGATCTCGCGGATCTCGAGACGGCCGTGGCCGGCCCCAAGTTCCCCGATCGCAAGTTCGACAGCTCCTGTTTCAGCGGCGAATACGTCACCGGCATCGAAGCGGGCTATTTCGAACGCCTGCAGCAGCTGCGCAGCGACGACGCGAAGAAGAAGCGCCGCGCGTGAGCGCGGCGGGGGTCGCGGCCGCGCCGGACCTGTTCGCGGCCGCGCACCACTGTCTGTCGGCCTGTGATCCGGATGCCAAGGTCGCCCTGACCCACGCCTACACGCGCCGGTTTCGCGACGGCGCATTGCCGCTCGATCCGGGCGCACCGCCGCCCGATCCCATCGGCATGCCCGGTCGGCCCGCGCGGCCGCAGCTGGTGCATCCGCGCGAACTGCCGCGCCGCGGCTTCGGCACGACCGAGGGGCGCGCGGCCTTCGTGCATGCGATCGCGCATATCGAACTCAACGCGATCGACCTGGGCTGGGACGCGGTCTATCGCTTCCGCGGCCTGCCGGCGGCGTACTACGCCGACTGGGTGTCCGTCGCCGACGACGAGGCCCGGCACTTCGTGCTGCTGCGCGACCGCTTGCGTGCGCTCGGCTTCGACTACGGCGATTTCGACGCGCACAACGGTCTGTGGGAAATGTGCGAGAAGACCGCGGATGACGGCATGGCGCGCATGGCGCTGGTCCCGCGTGTGCTGGAAGCGCGCGGGCTGGACGTGACGCCGGGGATGATCGTCAAACTGCAGGGCCTGGGCGATACGGCCACGGTGGAGATCCTCGAAGTGATCCTGCGCGAGGAAGTGGCGCATGTCGCCGCCGGCAGCCGCTGGTTCCGCTGGTTCTGCGAACGCCGCGGCGTTCAGCCGGAATCGACGTTCCGCGATCTGTTGTCCGAATACGCGCGCGCGGTATTGCACGGCCCGTTCAACATCGACGCACGCGCCGCAGCAGGATTCAGTGCGGAAGAACTGGCGGCGCTGCAGGCGATCGCCGAACGCTGACCGCATCCCCGCTGCTGAGGGAGCGCGCTTGCGCGCGATGGGCTCTACCGGGAGCGTCTTCGCGCGCAAGCGCGCTCCCACCTCTGTCTGGCCGAGTAGGCGCGGGGCTGCACGGGCAGCTCGACATCGATGCACGCCGCAACGGGCTTCAGCGAGAAAGAATTGGCAGCGCTGCAGGCGACCGCCGAACGCGACCGCATTCTGCTTCCGTGGGAGCGCGCTTGCGCGCGATAGGCCCTACCGGGAGCGCCTTCGGGCGCAAGCGCGTTCCCACAGTGATGGTGGAGCGATCAGATCGCGCTGGTCAGCGCCGACAACTCCAGACGCCCATCGGCATGCGCACGCAAGACCGAGCCCTGCTCGAACCAGTCGCCCAGCACGATGCGCTGGCAGTCGCGGCCGGCGACCTGCAGGTCATGGATCGCGGGACGGTGCGTGTGGCCGTGGATCATCGTGTCGAGACCGTAGCGCACGAACCAGTCTTCAACCGTCGACGGCGCCACATCGGTGACGGTTTCCATCGTGCCTTCGCCGCGCAGCGTGGCGGCGCGCGCCTGGCTGGCAGTGCGCGCCTGCTGGGCGAAGGCCAGCCGCGCGGCCAGCGGCTGCGCCAGCATCTGCGCCTGCCAGCGTGGGTCGCGGACCTGGTTGCGCACGGCCTGGTATTCGACGTCGCCGGTGCACAGCAGGTCGCCGTGGGTCAGCAGCACGGGGCGGCCGTAGAGCAGGATCACGGCCGGATCGGGCAGCAGCGTCATGCCGGCGCGCTCCGCATACGCGCGGCCGACGAGGAAGTCGCGGTTGCCGTGCATGAAAGCCACCGGGACGCGGGACGCCGACAGCGCGGCCAGGCGCTGGCCGACCGCGGCGCCTGCCTCGGACGGATCGTCGTCGCCGACCCAGGATTCGAACAGGTCGCCCAGGATGTAGAGCGCGTCCGCGCTGCGCGCTTCGCCGTCGAGAAATTCCAGGAACAGCTCGGTGATCTGCGGGCGGGCCGGATCGAGATGCAGGTCTGAGATGAAGAGGGTCGCCATAGCCGTCATTGTAATCCGCGTCCGGGGCCGGTCCGGGCGCGCCGGTTAGAATGCGTGCCGTCCCCCGCACCGGATTCCGCGCATGTCCTGCCGCACCCGTTTCGCCCCCAGTCCCACCGGCTACCTGCACATCGGCGGCGCGCGTACAGCGCTCTACTGCTGGCTGGAGGCGCGGCGTCGCGGCGGCGAGTTCGTGCTGCGCATCGAGGACACCGACCGCGAGCGCAGTACCCAGGCCGCGATCGACGCGATCCTCGAGGCGATGGAGTGGCTGGGCCTAGGCTACGACGAGGGCCCGATTTACCAGACGCATCGCCTGGACCGCTACGCCGAAGTCGCCGAGCAGCTGGTCGCCGACGGCAAGGCCTACTACGCCTACGAGTCGAAGGCCGAACTCGACGCGATGCGCGAAGCGGCGATGGCCGCGGGTGACAAACCGCGTTACAACGGCGCCTATCGCGAACGCAACGAGCCGAAGCGCGACGATCCCAATCGCGTGATCCGCCTGAAGAATCCGCTCGAAGGCACCGTGGTCTGGGAAGACAAGGTCAAGGGCCGCATCGAGATCGCCAACAGCGAACTCGACGACCTGGTGATCTTCCGCCCCGACGGCTACGCGACCTACAACTTCGCCGTCGTCGTCGACGATCTGGACATGGACATCACCGACGTCGTCCGCGGCGACGACCACGTCAACAATACGCCACGGCAGATCAACATCTACCGCGCACTCGGCGCGGAAGTACCCGCGTTCTCGCACCTGCCGATGATCCTCGACGAGCAGGGCGCCAAGCTGTCCAAGCGCACCGGCGCCGCCGATGTCATGCAGTACCGCGACGCCGGCTACCTGCCGCACGCGCTGCTGAACTACCTCGTGCGTCTGGGCTGGTCGCATGGCGACCAGGAGATCTTCTCGATCACCGAGATGCAGCAGCTGTTCGACCTCAAGGACGCCAACGCGAAGGCCGCGCGCCTCGACATGGCCAAGCTCGGCTGGCTCAACCAGCAGTACCTGAAGTCCGATGATCCGGCTGCGGTCGCCGCGCATCTGGAATGGCATCTGCGCAATGACGGCTACGACCTGTCCGCAGGTCCGGCGCCGGCGGATGTCGTCATCGCCCTGCGCGATCGCGTGCAGACGCTCAAGGAAATGTCCGAACGCGCGGCGGTCTGGTATCGCCCGATTGCGGCGTATGACGAGAAGGCAGTCGCCAAGCACCTGAAGGCCGAAGCCCGCGCACCGCTGGCCGATGTCCGCGCGCGTTTTGCCGCATTGCCGGACTGGAACGTCGAGGCGATCGATGCGGCGTTCCGCGAGACGGTCGAGACGCTCGGTCTGGGCATGGGCAAGGTGGCGCAGCCATTGCGTGTCGCGATCACCGGCACGCAGGTGAGTCCGGATATCGGGCATACGGTGTATCTGGCGGGGCGCGAGGAGGCGCTGGCGCGGATCGATGTGGCGATCGGGATGATTCCGGAGGGGGATGCGGGCTGAGGCGCGCGCTCTGGATTCTGTTTTTTGCGGGCACTTTGCTTCTTTCCGGCGTGCGTTGTTTATCGATGCGCGCCCGACCGTTCGCTGCCAGCGGCGGTCCGCTTTTCAGGACAGCGCCAACGCAGGACGCAGACCCGTAGGGCGCCGCACAAGGATGTGCGGCGTTTTTCGACCGAGCCAGGATGGCGAGTCGAAAAATCCCGGAACGAATGACTGGCCGGATTTGCTCCGTCGGGGCTGGCCCTTTTCTTTGGTTCCGTTTCTTTTGGGCCAGCAAAAGAAATGAACCCGCTCGCCGCAAGGCGAGTGGAAGCTCTGGACTTTGCTTCTCGCCGAAGGCAAAGCGCCAACAAGCGCAGGCGAAGATCAAACGCTTTCGTCCGCTGACGCGGCCGAGTTCATTTCTTTTGGTTGACGCCAAAAGAAACGGAACCAAAGAAAAACGTCCCCCCGACACGTCCGAAGCCCGCGGCTTGTCGTGCACCGGGATTTTCCGACTCGGCATCCTGCCTCGGTCGGAAAACGCCGCACATCCATGTGCGGCGCCCTCCGGGTTTGAGAGCTCAGCCTGCCGTTGTGGAAGAGCAGCGGCAAAAGCCGAGCAGAGGCCGAGCAAAGCCGCCGATCTCCAAAGGCTGACAGAACGATATTTGTCGAGCAGCCGGGCCAAGACCTGAAGCGGCCGTGCGAATCCGCAGGCAGCAAGTCAAGCACGCTTGAGTCAGTGCCCCCCCGCACCCATCATGGACGGATGGCCAAGCACGACCACCCCTGCACGGATCCGCATCACCACGTCGATGACGCCGCGAGCTTCATCCGGGCGGTGGAGCACGCCTCGAGCGAACGCGGCCTGCGGCTGACGCCGATCCGCGCCTACGTGCTCGGGTTGATCGCCAAGGCCGGCAAGCCGCTCAAGGCCTACGACCTGCTCGATCAGGTGCGCGAGGGCGACGGCCCGGGGGCTGCGGCGCCGCCGACGGTCTACCGCGCGCTGGATTTCCTGCTGGCCAACGGCTTCATCCACAAGCTGCAGTCGGTCAATGCCTTCGTGGCCTGCCACCACCCCAGCACCGCGCAGCATTCGGTGCCGTTCCTGATCTGCGACCGCTGCCACAGCGCGGTGGAGCTGGAAGACGAGGTCGTCGTCGCCTCGCTCGACGAGCGCGCCCGCGCGCTGGGCTTCGTGCCGCAGGCGCAGACGCTGGAAGTCCACGGCCTGTGCGCGCAATGCGCGGGCGCCGCCGCGGGCTGAGCGCGCCGGCCCTCGCGGGCCAGACGTCGAACCTCAGGCCGCGACAGGTACGCGCTTCGGCAGCCGCGCTTCGCGGATCGGCAGATTGGACGCGGCCGCCAGCAGCGCCAGCGCCATGTCGGCGTACCAGACCCACAGATAGGAGCCGGTCTTCGCGACCGCGACACCGCCCAGCCACGCGCCGAAGAACGCGCCGGTCTGGTGCGAGAGCAGGGTCAGGCCGAACAGCGTCGCCAGGTACCGCGGGCCGAACAGCTTGCCGACGAGTCCGGCGGTCGGCGGCACGGTCGCCAGCCAGCTCATGCCCAGGCCGATCGCGAACAGCATGAACGTGGTCGGCGTCGGCGGCGACAGCACGTAGATGAAGATCATCACCGCGCGGCTGATGTAGATCGCGGTCAGCAGCCACTTCATGCGGTAGCGCTGGCCGAGCCAGCCGGCGCCGATGCTGCCGACGATGTTGAACAGGCCGATCAGCGACAGCGCCATCGCCGACACGCCGGCCGACAGGCCGCACATCGCGATCTCGGTCGGCAGGTGGGTGACCAGAAACGCGATGTGGAAGCCGCAGGTGAAGAAACCGAGGTGCAGCAGCCAGTAACTGCGGTCGCGCAGGGCAATGCGCAGTTGCGCGCGCAGGCCGATGTCATCGTCCGCGATCGGCAGAACGGCTGCTCCTGGTGCTGCGGGCGGCAGTTTGCGCCGACGCAGCGGCCAGGCCAGCGGCAGCGTCGCCAGCGCGGTAGCGGCCATCGCCCATGCGGCGGCCGCCCAGCCGAATGCACCGATCATCGTGGTCGCGAACGGTGCATAGAGGAACTGCCCGAACGAGCCGCCGGCGTTGACCACGCCCGAGGCCATCGAGCGCTTCTCGGCGGGAATTACCCGCGCGGTGCTGCCAATCAGGATCGAGAAACTGCCCGCGCCCGCACCGGCCGCGCTGATCAGACCCAGCGTCAGCAGCAGGCCCCATTCGGAGGCGAAGAACGGCGCGGCCGCCATGCCGGTGACCAGCAGCACGCCGCCGAACACCAGCACGCGGCCGCTGCCGCGCTGGTCGGCGATCGCGCCGAACACCGGCTGCACCGCGCCCCAGACGAACTGGCCGACGGCCAGCGCGAAACTGATGGCGGCGATGCCGAGGCCCGTATCCGCGGCGATCGGTTGCACGAACAGGCCCAGTGACTGCCGGATGCCCATCGTGATCATCATCATCGCGGTGGCAGCCAGCACCAGCGGCCACCAGCGCGAGGCGACGGGCGCGCTCATGCCGCGAGCTTCCGGGTGACGCGGTCGAGCACCGCGTGCAGGCGGCCGACCTCGTCGATGCCCATCAGCGCTTCGACCTGCACCTGCGCCGCACGCCACAGCGGCTCGGCGCGCGCGACCACTGCGGCACCCGCGGGCTGGACGTCGATCCGGCGCTGGCGCGCATCGTCGGGATCGCGCTGCAGGCGGACCCAGCCGGCGGCGACCAGATGCTTGAGGTCGCGGCTGAGCGTGCTGCGCTCCATGCCGAGCGTCGTGGCGAGCTCACCGACGGTGCGCGGCTGGATCTGCGCGCGGCGCAGGATCGCGTACTGGTTGACGTTGAGCCCGGCCGGCGCCAGCGCCTGGTCGTAGCGCTGGGTCATCATGCGGCTCAGCTTGCGCAACCGGTGGCAGCTGCAGCCGAAGGCGGGGGAGTCGAGCGGGTGGGGCGCGGAATCGGCCATTGCGTGTATCTGCATCGGATTTTGGATGTATATACACCTAATCCGGGTAGGGCGTCGGATCGTTGCCAGCGGCCCACAAAAAGCCCCGCACCGGAGACCGGGGCGGGGCGGTGACGCACGCGTCACTGGAGAGAGCGGAAACCGGTCAGCACATGCAGCTCAAGGCCTGTCTGCAGGATCGTGCCGATCAGAAGTAGACGCGGATGCCGCCGGCAATGGTGCGGCCCGGCAGCGGCGCGAAGTCGCGCAGCAGCGAGGTGTGCGGACGGGCTTCTTCGTCGGTCAGGTTGCGGCCGTCGAGGAACAGCTCCCACTGGGTGCCATCCAGTTCGCCGACGCGCCAGGCGACGCCGGCATTGACCAGCGTGTAGCCCGCGCTCGCGTCTTCCAGCGCGGCCACGCGGTCCTGCTTCTGGTAGCGCACCGCGCCGACGTTCGCGCGCCAGCCGCCGAGGGTCCAGTTGATGTCGGCGCCGATGCGCGACGGTGCGATGCGCGGCAGGTCGCCGCCCAGCGGGATGTCGGCGTGGTAGTGATGGCTGTGGTCGCCGTGCGGGACGTCGAAATGCACGTGGCGGGTGCCGCTGCCGTCGAGTTCGGCACGCACGATGTCGCCGAACAGGCGCAGGTCGAAATCGCCGGCATCGGATTCCAGCAGATGGAACTTCGCCTCGGCCTCCGCACCGCGGAAGGTCGCATCGCCCTGCGTCCACAGCCGTACCGGGAAGCCCTGTTCGGCGACGCCGGTGTCGGCGAGGTAGGTGAAGCGCTTGAACTTCGTCTGGTACACCGCGGCCTTGAACTCGACCCGGTCGGTGTGCGCGTGCAGGCCGATTTCCAGGCGCTGGCCGCGCTCGGTGTCGAGATCCGCATCGCCGATCTCGATCGAGCGCGTGGCGATGTGCGGGCCGGCGGCGAACAGTTCCTCGTTGGTCGGCGCGCGCTCGGAGACGTCGGCGCCGAAGCGCAGGTCGAAGACGTCCGACAGATGCCAGATCGCCGCACCCGACAGGCTGCTGGCGCTGAACTTGCGCGATTCGTTCGAGACCGGATCGATCTCGACGCGCTCGTGGCGGCCGCCGAATTCGAGCTTCACCGGCCCGAATTCCTTCTCCTGCACAACGAACAGCCCCAGGGTGTCGGTCACGCTCGGCGGGACGAAGGCTTCTTCGCCGACCGCGCTGAAATCCGCGCGCCCGATCTGCAGGCCGAATGCGCCATCCCAGCCATTGAACGTTTTCTGCACGGCTTCGATGCGCGCCTCGGTGCCCTTGTTGGTGAACCGCGTCGCCGCAAGGCCGCCTTCGAGTTCGACGTGTTCGTAGTCGTTGTAGGCCGCGCGCACGTTCAGGGCGCTGAGGAAGGGCAGCGGATCGTAGAGGCCGCCCTTCAGGTCGACGCGGTTCTGCACCATGTCGATGCGCACCGAGCCGTGGTCGTGCGCGTGCTCGTCTCCGCCGTGGTCATGGTCGTGGTCATGGTCATGATCATGGTCGTGATCGTGATCATGACCGCTATCGCCCTCGGCATGCACATGCGCGCCGTCCGGCAGGCCGTAATTGGTGCGGTAGGTGCTCACCGCGACGCCCAGATGCCCGCGTTCGCCGAAATACGTGGCGCCGACGGCGCCGGCGCGCGTGCGGATGGAACTGTTGGGCAGGGTGCCGAAGGCGTTTTCTTCGTCCCCGTGCGCGTGGTCGTGATCATGATCGTGATCCTCCGGCACCTGGGCGAAGCCCGGAATGTCGAAGTCGCCGGTGTTGCGGACCAGGCCGTCGACATGCAGCACCAGGTTGTCGCCGCTGACGCCGTCGAGGCGGAACATGCCGCTGCGCTCACCATTTCCACTGGCGGCGCGCAGTTCGGCGCGGCCGCTGATCGGGCGGTCCGGCACTTCGCGTGCGATGCGACCGTCGACCACATTCACCGCGCCGCCGATCGCGCCACTGCCGTACAGCAGATTGGCCGGACCCTTGAGCACTTCGATCTGGTCGGCGAGGAAGGGCTCGATGCTGACCGCATGGTCGGCGCTGACCGTCGAGGCATCCATGCTGCCGATGCCGCCCGAGAGCACCTGCACGCGCGGGCCTTCCTGGCCGCGGATGATGGGCCGGCCGACGCCGGTGCCGAAGAAGCCGCTCTGCACGCCGGGCAGCGAGGACACGGTGTCACCGAGATTGCCGGCCTTGCGATCCTCCAGCGCGTCGCCATACAGCACCTCCACCGGGTGCGCGAGATTCTCGGCGTCGCCGCCGAGCGGCGTGGCGGTGACCTGCACGCGGTCGAGCGTGGTCGGATGCGCATGGGTCTGGCTGGTGGCCTGGGCGAACACGGTGGCCGGCAGCAGCAGGGCGACGGCGATGGCAAGGCGGGTCGGGGCGGGGGCGGAACGGCGGCTTCTGGTCATTGCGGATGCAGTACACTGGTGGGCGAAGAGGGAATGTTATAATGTTACGCAAATCCCCGCACCCCCCAAAAGACATGCCTGCACACAATTCCACCTTGCAGCGCGCTGACCGCGTCGGCTTCGCCGCGTCGTTCCTCTGTGCGATCCACTGCGCGCTGCTGCCTGTGGCGCTGGCGCTGCTGCCGGCGTTCGGTCTGAACGTGGGCGGCTGGGTCGACATCGACCAGGCGTTCGTCGTGTTCGCCACCCTGCTGGGCGCGACCACGCTGACGCTGGGCTGGCGCCGCCATCGCGCCTTCCACGCCTGGGCACTGCTGGTGCCGGGTCTGGCGCTGGTCTGGGCCGGCTCGTTCACGCATCTGCACGATCACACGGTCACCCACGCGGTGGTGATGACGATCGGCGGCCTGCTGTTGGCCGGCGCGCATCTGCTGAACCTGCGGCTGACCCACGCCCGCGCGGCGCGCTGAGCGGCTTCACCGATCCGGCCGCGTGCTAGACTCCGCGGCCTTGTGCGCCCGTGCGGCGCACTTTCGCGTCTATCGCATTCAATTCGCAGCACATCAGGAGCAGACAATGGGCAAGGGCGACCGCAAGACCCTCAAGGGCAAGCGCTACAACGCGAGCTATGGCAATTCCCGTTCGAAGGGCCTCGTCAAGGCCGCCGGCACCGCGACCGCACCGGTCGTGAAGAAGGCCGCGACCAAGACCGTGTCCAAGGCGCCGGCCAAGAAGGCCGTCGCGAAGAAGGCTGCGCCGAAGGCCGAGTAAACCGCCGCCGCGCTGCACCGCCGAGAGCCCCGCCTGTGCGGGGCTTTCGCGTTCCAGGGTGGGCGCGTCGATCGGACGCGGTGTCTGCAGTGGCGCTGCAGGTCGCGTCGGTGAAGACGATTGCCTCGGGCCGACCATCGTGGGCTGGCGCGCATCCACGCATCCGTGCGGATTGCATCGTGTCCGCAGGCTGAGGGCGCAGTCCGGCTCCCAGGCTGCGCGGATGCACACGGCCAGGCAGCGCCGGCACGCTCGGTCGATCAGACCAGGCGCCGCCCCGCGGCATACGACAGCGCCAGCAGCGGGCCGCCCAGCCAGTAGGTGAGTTCGGCCGGATGGCCGACCTGCCAGCAGGCGAAATCCGCGCGCTGGCCCACGGCCAATCGGCCGCGGTCGGCCAGGCCGAGGGCCTCCGCGCCGTGCACGGTCGCGCCGCGCAGTGCGGCTTCCGGCGTGATCCGGAAATGCGTGCAGGCCAGCTGCATGCCCTGGCGCAGCGAAAGCAACGGCGACGTGCCCGGATTGCAGTCGGTCGCGACCGCCATCGGCACGCCGGCCGCGCGGAACGCGTCCAGCGGCGGCAACGTCGTCTCGCGCAGCACATGGAAGGCGCCGGGCAGCAGCACCGCGACCGTGCCGGCGGCGGCCATGGCGGCGACGCCGGCTTCGGAGGTGTGCTCGACATGGTCGGCCGACAGCCCGCCGAATTCGGCCACCAGCGCCGCGCCGGCGCCGTCGCTGAGCTGGTCGGCATGCAGCTTCACCGGCAGGCCCAGCGTGCGGGCCACCTCGAACACGCGCCGCGTCTGCGCCGCGCTGAAGGCGATGCGCTCGGCGAACGCGTCCACCGCGTCGACCAGGCCTTCGGCGTGCAGCCGGGGCAGCCAGTCGCAGACCGCATCGATGTAGGCATCGGGGCGATCCGCGAACTCCGGCGGCAGGGCGTGCGCGCCGAGGAAGGTCGTGCGCACGGTGATGCCGAGCACCTCGCCGATGCGCCGTGCGACGCGCAGCATCTCCCGTTCGTTGTCGAAGTCCAGCCCGTAGCCGGACTTGATCTCCAGCGTGGTCGCGCCATCGGCGACCAGAGCGCGCGCACGCGGCAGCGACTGCGCCAGCAGTGTGTCTTCGTCGGCCGCACGCACTGCGCGTACCGTCGACACGATGCCACCGCCGCTGCGGGCGATCGCCTCGTAGCTCGCGCCCTGCAGCCGCTGTTCGAACTCACCGGCGCGATCGCCGGCGAACACCAGATGGGTGTGGCAGTCGACCAGTCCCGGCGTCACGCAGCCGGTCGCCTCGATCACCTGCGAGGCCAGACGGTCCGGTGCATCGGGAAGGGCCTCACGGGTGCCCACATGCACGATCACGCCATCGCGCCAGCCCAGGGCGCCGTCCTCGATCAGGCCATAGCCGGCGTCGCCATCCAGCGTGACGAGGGTCGGACCGACCAGCAGGCCGTCCCAGCGCTCAGCGGTCATCGTCGACCCTCGAACCGTCATTGCGCACATCAACATCGCCGAGTGGCGGTTGCACGGGCGTGTGCCCTGCAGGCAGACGCGGCTTGCGCGCCGCCGACAGTGCGATGAACACCGCGACCAGACCGCCGAACACGGCAATCAACGCGGCGAACAACGCCAGGTGGGAACCGCTCATTCGTGTCTTCCCGACGAAAGACCGCTAGCCTAACGCACTCCCTCCGGAACACCGCCGCCGATGTCCGACGCTGTCGAATCCAACGTCCAGCGCAGCGCTGCGGGCTGGCGCCTGTCGGCGATCGCCAACCTGCATTCGCATGCGTTCCAGCGTGCGATGGCCGGGCTGGCGGAAGTGCAGACCGATCCCGCCGATTCGTTCTGGACGTGGCGCGAGACCATGTACCGGATGGCGGCGCGGTTCGATCCGGATCTGCTGCGCGCGGTCGCGACCCAGCTGTATGTCGAGATGCTGGAGGCCGGCTATTCGACCGTGTGCGAATTCCACTATCTGCATCACGCGCCCGATGGCCGGCCGCATGCGCCCGCCAGCGCGATGTCGGATGCGTTGATCGAGGCTGCGCGTGCGACCGGCATCCGCCTGACATTGCTGCCGGTGCTTTACGTCAGCGGTGGTTTCGATGGCCGCGCGCTGGGTGAGCGCCAGCGCCGGTTCGGCCACGATGTCGACGGCTACCTGCGCCTGTTCGCCGATCTGCATGCGCGCCAGGACGCCGGACTGCGCGTCGGCTGCGCCTTGCACAGCCTGCGCGCGGTGCCTGCCGACGCGATGCACGCTGTGCTCGCCGCGCTGCCTGCGGATGCGCGCGTGCACGTGCACATTGCCGAGCAGATCGCCGAAGTCGACGACTGCATCGCCGTGCGCGGCGCGCGACCGGTCGCGTGGCTGCTGGACCATGCCGATGTCGACGCGCGCTGGACTCTCGTCCATGCAACCCATCTCGACACGGCAGAAATCGAAGGCATCGCGCGCAGCGGTGCGACGGTCGCGATCTGCCCGACCACCGAAGCCAATCTCGGCGACGGGCTGTTTCCGCTGCGCGCGTATCTGGACGCCGGCGGCGCCTGGGGCATCGGCTCGGATTCGCACATCTCGATATCGCCGGTCGAAGAACTGCGCTGGCTCGAGTACGGCCAGCGGCTGGCGACGCGCCGCCGCAATATCGCCGTGGGCCCGGGCATGCCCAGCGTCGGCGACACGCTGCTCGACGGCGTGGTGCGCAGCGCGGCGGCATCCAGCGGTTTCGATGCGGCTGACGATCACATCGTGCTGCATGCGGATGCACCGCTGCTGGCCGGCGCGCGCGCGGCCGATGTCGTCGACCGCTGGGTCTTCTCCGGCAACCGGCCGCTGGTGCGCGAGGTGCATGTACAGGGCCGCCAGGTCGTGGCCGATGGCCGGCATGCGCTGCACGATGCCGCCGCGGTCGACTATGCCGTCGCCATGCGCCGGCTGCTGGACGCGGCATGAGCCGCGGTCTGCGGATCCGCCGCGCGGGTCCGCAGGACCAGGCCGCGATCGTCGCGATCTACGCGCGCGCCAAACTCGACGAGCTGGCCGGCGAACCGGTCGTACCCGTGCTGTTGCCGCTGCCCGAAGATCCGGACCGGCTGGCCGCGCTCGAAGCGTCGACCGTGTTCGTCGCGGTGGAGGGCGAGGTCCTGGGCTTCGGTGCCTGCACGCCCGGTCGTGTCGGCATGCTGTTCGTCGATCCGCCCGCGCGCGGGCGTGGCGTCGGCGCTGCGTTGCTGGTGCGGATGCTCGCCGACCTGCCCGGCGAGGTCGAACTCGACGTCGTCGCCTCCAACACCGTCGCCATCGCTCTGTACCGGCGCGCGGGGTTCGAACGTGGCGGACACTACCGGGCGTCGTACAACGGCGTCGATGTCGGCGTGCTGACGCTGCGCCGCGCGTCCGGAACTGCGCGCCGGGACGCCGCGACGCGAGAACGCTTCGTACGCGATTGATCCTGCGCAACGCGTCGCGAACGTGTCACCCGATATCCTGCGCGCTTCCACTCGGGAGTCGCAGATGCAGGTCGACATCGCCATCGTCGGAGCCGGACCGGTCGGGCTGTGTTTCGCCCGCGCGCTGGCGGGCAGCGGGCTGAAGGTCGCGCTGTTCGAGCGGCAGGCGCATGCGGCCATCGCGCAGCCGGCGTTCGACGGACGGGAGATCGCGCTGACGCATGCTTCGCGCGACATCCTCGAACGCCTCGGTCTCTGGGCGCGCTTCGATCCGGCCGACATCTCCGACCTGCGCGACGCGCGCATTCTCGACGGCGAGCGCAGCGACGGTCTCACGATCACCGCGCGCGACGGCCGCAGTGCGCAGCTCGGCTGGCTGGTGCCGAACCAGCGCATCCGCCAGGCCGCGTTCGACGTGGTGGCCGATGCGCCCGACACCACCGTGCACGGCGATGCAGCGGTGCGCCATGTCGTCCAGCACGCCAGCGGCGTGACGCTTGTGCTGGAGGACGGCACGCGCGTCGAGACGCGTCTGCTGATCGCCGCCGACAGCCGGTTCTCGGCGGTGCGGCGCATGCTCGGCATCGGCGCGCGCACGCGCGATTTCGGCATGCGCATGCTGGTGTGCCGTGTCGCGCACACGCGCCCGCACCACCACGCGGCCTGGGAATGGTTCGATCACGGGCAGACGCTGGCGCTGCTGCCGCTCAACGGCGACCGCGCCTCGGTCGTGCTGACCCTGCCGCCGCAACAGATGGCCGAGGTCGAAGCGCTCGGCGATGCGGCGTTCGCTGCCGACATGCAGCGCCGCTTCCGCGACCGGCTCGGCACGATGACGACGATCGGCACGCGGCATGTCTATCCACTGGTCGGGGTCTACGCGGACCGGTTCGTCGCCGGGCACGCCGCCTTGCTGGGCGATGCCGCTGTCGGCATGCACCCGGTCACCGCGCACGGATTCAATCTCGGGCTACAGGGCGCGGACCGGCTGGCGCATTTGATCCGCGAAGCCCACGCGGCGGGCCGCGATATCGCCGGCTCGGGATTGCTGGAACGCTGGGCGCGTGCGCACCGCGCGGCGAGTTGGCCGATGTATGCCGCGACCGGACTGGTCGCCAGTCTCTACACCGACGACCGCGCGCCTGCGCGCTTGCTGCGGGGCGCGACGCTCCGCATCGCCCAGCGCATCGCGCCGTTCCGGCGGTTGATCGCCGGACATCTGACCCAGGCGCGCTGAAGGCGGCGGGGGCAAGGTGACTCCGCGCTGTTGGACTGGACTGGCGGCATCGCAGCCTCGCGCGTCTTCTACAAAAGACGATCCGCGCGCGGCCAGGCGCCTTCCAGTGTCAGCAGGAATTCCTTGGTCGGCAGGCCGCCGCCGAACCCGGTGAGCGCACCGCCCGCGCCGATGACGCGGTGGCAGGGCACGACGATCGACAGCGGATTGCGGCCGTTCGCGGCGCCGACGGCGCGGCTGGCGCCGGGCTTGCCGACCATGCGGGCGAGTTCGACGTAGCTCGCGGTCCTGCCGTAGGGAATGCGCGTCAGCGCCTCCCAGACCTGTCGTTGGAACGGCGTGCCGCGTGCGGCAAACGGCAGGTCGAAAGTCTGGCGCGTCCCGGCGAAGTAGTCGGCGAGTTGCTGCGCGGTCGTATCGAGTACCGGATGCGCGCCATCGCGCCAATCGTCACCGCGCGGCACCGGATGCCTGTGCTCGGCGAACTCGACGGCGTGCAGGCCTGCATCGGAGGCGGCCAGAAACAGCGGGCCCACCGGGCTGGCTATGGTGCGGGTGAACACCGTGGTGGTGTCTGGGCTCATGGCGATGGACTCCGGGTGGAACGTGCGCGCGTCGACGGCGTGGTGCGCACAGGTGTGGATGCAGACGCTTCGCGCCACAGATGGAAGACCGCGTAGCCACGCCAGGGCCGCCAGGCGCCCGCGTGCGCACGCAGCGCTTTGGCGGTCATACGTGTGCCATCGGTTGGCAGCATCTTCTGCAGCACGAGATCCTCGGCGGGAAACGCATCGGGATGGCCGAGCGCACGCAGCGCGATGTACTGCGCGGTCCATGGGCCGATGCCGGGCAAGGCGACCCAGCGTTCGACGAAGTCGTCGAGTGTGCGTGCGCGATCGAAATCCACGCGCCCGTCGAGCAGCGCGGCAGCGATGGCACGGATCGTCGCGATACGGCTGCCGATCAGGCCGAGGCCGTCGAAGTCGGCATCGACCAGCGCATCCGGCGTCGGAAAGAGATGCGCGAAACCCTGCGCGGCAAAGGTCTCCGGCAATGGCGTGCCGAAGCGCTGCGACAGCCGAGCAGTCAGCGTGCGCGCGGCGGCGACGCTGACCTGTTGGCCAATGACCGCGCGGACCGCGATCTCGAATCCGTCCCAGCCACTCGGCAGGCGCAGGCCCGGCCGTGCGCGCAGCAGCGGCGCCAGCCGCGCGTCGTGGCCGAGATGCGCGGCGATGGTGTCCGGATCCGCGTCGAGATCGAACATGCGGCGCACGCGCTGCACGGTGTCCTGCAGGCGCGATGGTGGGCAGCCGTGCAGCTGCAGGCGCAGCGCGGCCGGTGCCGGATCGGTGCGCATGCCCGGCCAGGCCTCCACGCGCAGCCATCCGGGCGTGTCCGCATCGCCGATCACGCGGGTGTAGGCGGCTTCGTCGACGACTTCGATACCGGGCAGCGCACGGCCGCGCAGGAAATCGAGCATCGCCGGAAAGTCATAGGGCGGGCGGTAGCCGAGACGCAGCGTCAGCGCATCGCCGGTGGATTCGCGCGGCGCCTTGCGCAGATTGCGTGGCGGCATGCGGTAGGCGTCCTGGAACACGGCATTGAAGCGGCGCAGGCTGTTGAAGCCCGCTGCCAACGCGACCTCGGTGATCGGCAACGCGGTTTCGGTCAGCAACTGCTTGGCGAACAGCAGGCGCCGCGTGCCGTGCACGCCGACCGGCGCGGCGCCGAGACGGTCGACGAACAGGCGCCGCAGCTGGCGTTCGCCGATGTGCAGCCGCTGCGCCAGATCGGCCAGCGGTGCATCGGTGAGCGCGCCCTGGTCGATCAAGGCCAGCGCACGCGCGACGATGTCGTCGCCGCGATGCCAGCTGCCATCGGCGGGTGCCAGCTCCGGCCGGCAGCGCAGGCACGGGCGGAACCCGGCGGCTTCGGCGGCGGCTGCATTGGCGTAATAGGTGACGTTGGCTGCCTTGGGCGCCGGCGCCGGGCAGACCGGTCTGCAGTAGATGCCCGTGGTGCGTACCGCGGTGAAGAACAGGCCGTCGAACCGCGCATCGCGACTCAGGCGCGCCTGTTCGCAGACGGCGGGGTCGGGCAGGGCAGGCACGGTCGACATGCACGCAGGCTAGCACCGGCGCCGTGTTTGGACTGGCCGGATTCGGACATCGATGTCGGGTGGTCCGGTGCGTGCGGGCGTGCTGATCGGAACGCTGCCGAGGACGGGCGATCGGACGCGTGCGCATCACGTGCTTCGGATCGAATGAAGCGTTTCCTGGATGGCGCGCTCGGTGTGCACCGGCGCATCGTTCTCAGCATCTGCATAGCGCGAACGCCTCCGGACGCCCGTCGCTGCCGTCAGCAACGCGCCGGATTGCATCATTCAGGCGTCAGTGGCGCGGCCGCCAGCGTCCCCGCACGACATGCCGTCAAACCGTGCCCGCGCCAGCGCTACAGGTGACGCGCATTGCACCGCATTCAACTCCGCTCAACGCGCCGTCTCGCGCAGCGCAGGCAACAGCGTCGCCGGATCGCCATCGTTGTCTTCGGCGGTCACGCCGATCAGCCGCGCCAGCAGCGGATACAGATCGACGTTGTCGAAGCCGTCCAGCACCACGCCGCGGCGGAACGCCGGGCCATGCGCGACGAACATCGCGCGCATCTCCGGCAGCGCCGGATCGTAGCCGTGCGAACCACGGGTGCGCTGCGGCCGGCGCGCCAGCGCCTCTTCGGGAATCGCGTCCCAGCCCGGGTGCATCTGGCAGACGATCGGCGGCACGCGCGGATGGCGGCCGAACTGCCAGCGTGCCGGCATCGCCTCGCGGCGCCAGCAGTCGTACTGGGCGTGTGCGCCGAGCAGGCGGTCGGCCACGCGCGCCTCGAAGCCCGGGTTCGGCACGATGCCGATCACCTGGCCGGTGGACACGATGCGCGCTTCCGTCATCGACGCCATCGATTCCACCGTGATCACCTGGCCCTCCGGCACCTCGGCCATGCCGTGGTCGGACACCACCAGCAGGTTCACCCGGTCCAGCGTGCCGCGCGTCCGCAGGCCGTCGACCAGCCGGGCCAAAGCGGTGTCGACGACGCGCATCGCCGCCCGGTATTGCGGCGAGCCGGGGCCATGGTCGTGGCCGGCCTTGTCAGGATGTTCGAAGTACAGCGTCACCAGGCGCGGCCGTGTGGTCGCCGGTTCGTCCAGCCAGCCGAGTACGGTGTCCACGCGCGTATCGATCGGGCGGGTTTCGTCGAACGGAAACCAGCGCGCCGGACGAACGCCGCGCACGGCGGCCTCGCTGCCGGGCCACGACAGCGTGGCGGTGGGCAGGCCCGCGCGTTCGGCGGTCACCCAGAGAGGCTCGCCATCGGCGTACCAGTCGCCGTTGCCGACGGCGTCGCGGTCCGACAGACGGAAATCGCCGAGCGCCTCGTCGTACATCGCGTTGTGGATCAGCCCGTGCCGGTCCGGCCGCAGACCCGTGACGAGGGTGTAGTGGTTGGGAAAAGTCAGCGACGGATACGAGGGCCGCATCCAGGCCTGCACGCCGTCGCGGGCCAGCGCATCGAGCGTCGGGGTGTCGCCGCGGCCCAGTGCGTCGGGTCGCGCACCATCGAGCGAAATCAGCACCAGCACCGGCGGATCGTCATCGGCGGCCGGGACGGCACCGGTCGGCGCGGTGGGTGGAAGCGTGCTGCAGGCACAGAGCCACAGCATGGACAGCAGCGCCGCAGCGCGCACACGGACAACATCGGGCATGCGGCCATGATACCGGGGCTTCATGACGCTTCGTCCGCACCCACGCCCGCAGCGTGAGCGATGCGCGCAGGCTGAACGTTCAGGCAATCCAGACCACAGCAGACGGGTGGCGGCGTATCGTGGCGCCACTCACTGGCAGCACCCGGGAGGTGCGCGATGAACAGCAAAGTATGGATGGTCGCGATGTGCGCCGGACTCGCCTTCGGTGCGGTCTCGCATGTCGCCCAGGCGCAGGAGCGGGAAGAGGAAGAAGAAATCCGCGGCCAGCGCGCCAGCGCATCCGACCGTTTCTGCGTGCGCGAAACCGGTTCACGCGTAACGGCGAACGCCAATGCGCGTTCCAGGCGCGCCGAGCAGGAATGCGTGAGCGGTGGCGGCCGGGTCTACAGCCGCGAGGACATCGAACGCACCGGCTCGGCCGACGTCAAGGACGCGTTGCGCCGTCTGGATCCGTCGGTCTTCTGAGGACCGGCATCGATGGCACTGGAAGGGAGTGCGCCCGAGGCGCACTCCCTTTTTTGATGCCTGCGCCGGAACTCAGAAGCGGAGTTCTGCGCCCAGCGTCACCGTGCGCGCGGTGCTGACGTCGTCGTCGAAGCGGTAGCGGTTGCCGTCGCGGTAGATCGACGAGTACGCATAGCCGTTGACCATCGCATTGACGTTGAAGTTGCGGGTCACGTCCATGCCGACACCCAGGCCGAAGTACGCGCCGCCGCCATCGTCGCTGAAGCGGCCTTCTTCGCGCATGCCGGGCGCTTCGAAGCGGTAGCGGAACTCCTGGTCGTAGGCCATGTAGCCGGCGCGCGCCAGCGCGAACCAGCGGCTGTCGGCGCCGAACTGGAAGCGTGCGTTCGCCCCGATATAGCCGTAGTCGGCCTCGAACTCGCGGCGCTCGGAGACGCCGGAGATGGCGAAGGTCTCGCCGATCTCGCCCAACCGGCCGTAGCCGCCTTCCACGCCGATCAGCACCGGCGATGCGCCGGCCTGCCAGCGGTAGCCCGCGCCGATCGATTGCGTGTTGCTCGTATCGTCCCTGAAACCGGTGTCCGACAGCGTCGCCCGGCCGGCCTGCACGCCGACGAAGAAACCACCCTGGGCCTGTGCGCACGGCACGGCCAGGACACCTGCGATGGCGACCAGCGCCACGCGTCCAAACTTGATCATGTTGTCCCCTGTCGATGAAAACACGCGGGCCGGAATCGGTCCGCGCGATACCCCGCGCTCGGCGGGGCGCGGAGTCTAGCGCGCGCGTGCGCGCGACGTCATCAGCAGGCGTCGCTGCGTCCCGTGGTCCACAGCAGCCCGCGCAGCAGTTGCGCGCGGAAGACCGGATAGGCGTACAGCGCCGGATCGTGGCCGAGGCCGGTGTACCAGGCGCGGCCGCCGGCGTTGCGGTGGCACCAGGCGATGGGGTGGTCGTCGCCCATGCGGCCGTCGGGATGCGAGGCGGGATCGATCGACGCAGTCACGTCGACGAACGACCGCGGATTGCGCCGGTAATCGTAGATCTCGTCGGTGACCAGCCAGTCCTGCAGACCGTCGGGACCGGCGCCGTGCTCGAACACCACGCGCACCGACTGCAGGCCTTCGGGATGACGCGCGAACCATGCGCCGACCAGATCGCCGTACCAGGGCCAGGTGTAGCCGCTGTCGGCCGCCGCGTGTACGCCCATGAAGCTGCCGCCCGCTGCCATGTAGCGTTCGAACGCGGCCTGCTGGGGGCGCTCCAGCACTTCGCGCGTGGTGTGCGCGAACACGACCGCGGCATAGCGCGACAACGTGGCGTCGTCGAACATGTCGGGGTCTTCGGTGGCATCGACCTCGAGGCCCGCTTCGCGGCCCAGCGCCTGCAGCGTCTCCACGGTCACCGGAATCGAGTCGTGGCGGAAGCCGGCAGTGCGCGTGAACACCAGGACGCGCGCGGGGATGGCGTCGCTGGCGGCGACAGGCGTTTCCACGGGCGCTGAGGATGCGCAGCCGGCGAGGCTGGCCAGCATCGCCGCGGTGAGGAGAGGGGAGGTGGAGGTCATGGGCGGAGCATAGGCGTTGTGTACACCGGCACTCACGCCGCAGCGCGTCAGGACGCGTGCGGATGCGATGCGATAATCGGCGCAACGCAGCCTGCAGGAACGTCCTTCCATGTCCGACTCCGCTTCGCGCCACGATCCCTCGCGCACGATCCGCGCGCCGCGCGGTTCCGAGCTCAGCTGCCGCTCGTGGCAGACCGAAGCGCCGTTCCGCATGCTGCAGAACAACCTCGATCCCGATGTTGCCGAGCGCCCCGAAGACCTCGTCGTCTACGGCGGCATCGGCCGCGCCGCGCGCGACTGGGCCTGCTACGACGCGATCCTCGAATCGCTGAAGACGCTGGGCGACGACGAAACGCTGCTGGTGCAATCCGGCAAGCCGGTCGGCGTGTTCCGCACGCACAGCGATGCGCCGCGCGTGCTGATCGCCAACTCCAATCTCGTGCCGCACTGGGCCACGTGGGAACATTTCCACGAACTCGATCGCAAGGGCCTGGCGATGTACGGCCAGATGACCGCGGGTTCGTGGATCTACATCGGCAGCCAAGGCATCGTGCAGGGCACGTACGAGACCTTCGTCGAGATGGGGCGCCAGCACTACGGCGGCGACCTGACCGGCAAGTGGATTCTCACCGCGGGCCTCGGCGGCATGGGCGGTGCGCAGCCGCTTGCGGCGAGTCTCGCCGGCGCGTGTTCGCTCACCATCGAATGCCAGCAGAGCCGCATCGATTTCCGTATCAAGACGCGCTACGTCGACGAACAGGCCACCGATCTCGACGACGGCCTCGCGCGCATCGCCAAGTACACGCAGGCCGGCGAAGCGAAATCGATCGCGCTGCTGGGCAATGCCGCCGAGGTGCTGCCGGAACTGGTGAAGCGCGGCGTGCGTCCGGACTGCGTCACCGACCAGACCAGCGCGCACGATCCCGTGCACGGCTATCTGCCGATCGGCTGGACGGTCGAGCGCTGGATCGCCGAACAGACCGCGAATCCAGACGTCGTGCGCGACGCCGCCAAGGCCTCGATGCGCGTGCACGTCGAAGCCATGCTCGCCTTCCACGCTGTCGGCATTCCCACCGTCGACTACGGCAACAACATCCGCCAGATGGCCCAGGACGAGGGCTGCACCAACGCCTTCGATTTCCCCGGCTTCGTACCGGCCTACGTGCGTCCGCTGTTCTGCCGCGGCATCGGCCCGTTCCGCTGGGTGGCGCTGAGCGGCGACCCCGAGGACATCGCCAAGACCGATGCCAAGGTCAAGGAATTGATCCCGGACGACCCGCATCTGCATCGCTGGCTCGACATGGCCGCCGAGCGCATCGCCTACCAGGGCCTGCCGGCGCGCATCTGCTGGGTGGGTCTGGGCGTGCGCGACAAGCTGGGCCTCGCGTTCAACGAGATGGTGCGCAACGGCGAACTCAAGGCGCCCATCGTCATCGGCCGCGACCATCTGGATTCCGGCTCCGTCGCCTCGCCGAACCGCGAAACCGAAGCCATGCAGGACGGCAGCGATGCCGTCAGCGACTGGCCGCTGCTCAACGCGATGCTCAACGTCGCCGGCGGCGCGACCTGGGTGTCGCTGCATCACGGTGGTGGCGTGGGCATGGGCTATTCGCAGCATTCGGGCGTGGTCATCGTCTGCGACGGCACCGCGGAAGCCGACAAACGCATCGCCCGCGTGCTGTGGAACGATCCCGGCACCGGCGTGATGCGCCACGCGGATGCGGGCTACGACATCGCGAAGACCTGCGCGAAGGAACAGGGCCTCAAGCTGCCGATGGTGCAGGCATGAGCGCCGTGCCCGCGGGCCGCGTGCCGCTGCGCATCGACTTCGTCTCCGATGTCGTCTGCCCCTGGTGTGCCATCGGGCTGGCCACACTCGAACAGGCGCTCGCGCGCCTGCCGGACAATGTCGACGTCGAGTTCCACGTACGCCCCTTCGAACTCAACCCGCAGATGGCGCCCGAAGGCGAGGACATCGGCGAGCACCTGACGCGCAAGTACGGCATGTCGCCCGAGCAGCTCGCTGGCGGCCAGGCCGCCCTCAAGGCCCGCGGCGCGGAAGTCGGCGTCGTCTTCGGCGAGCGCCGGCGCATCTGGAACACCTTCGACGCCCATCGCCTGCTGCACTGGGTCGGACAGTCGGGCCACGCGCTCGACCTCAAGCGCGCGCTGCTGCAGGACTATCACGGCGCTGCGGAAAACGTCTCGGACCACGCGACCCTCGCGCGCATCGCCGCCAGCGCCGGTCTGGACGCCGAGCGCGCTGTCGAGATCCTTGCCTCGGACGAATACGCCGACATCGTGCGCGCCGAAGAACAGTTCTTCATCCGCAGCGGCATCAATAGCGTGCCGGCCATCATCATCGACCAGCAGCACCTGATCTCGGGTGGGCAGCCCGTGGAGGTGTTCGAGCGGGCGTTGGGGGAGATCGTGGCGGGGAAGGCGGCTGATGCTTCCGGGGCGGGGCCGGGCGCAAGTCCGGGATAACGACTGTCTTGATGAAAGGTCTGGGTCAAGCAGATCCCGCCGTTCGCTGATCAGCATGCGTCTGGGTGCAAGCAGTCCGCAATCTGGGTATTCCCGTTTAATGTGCGCGAGGCAAATCGAAAAAGTATCTGATCGGTCATCCAGTTTGCCGGATGACTTCATTCCGGAGCTTCAGGCACTGGCACGCTGCCGATTGAACGCAGAGCTCTGATCCAAGATCAGTTGCCCTGTAGACCGGTGCTTCTGCGAAGCTGATCGAGCTTTTGGACCTCGAACCAAGATCATGACACTTGATCCACTAAAGGCTTCCCAGCAGATCCACGAAATCCGCGCCCTCTGGAGAGAATGGGACCCTATCGGTGTGTATCAAGATCCAGAATCTGAGTGCCCGCCGGACGAATACGATTTCTATCTCGTGCCTTGCGTGAACTTGCTTGTGCAGCGATCCTCAGTGGAGGATCTCGCCAGCTATCTGGCCGAAGTTGTTGGCGAAGGAATGGGCCTAGGCGACCGGTCTATTGTTTATCCCGATGCTCTGAGGTTCGCCTACAAGCTGCAAAGCTGGTTTTCTTCTAGGTGGGTCGAGACGCGGTCACCGGGGGCGGTCTGAAAAATCATTCAAGCCGACGCCGTTTCGGCGGTGCGACTTCACGAGGGGGGCTGGCTTGGCATGGGCGATCAAAGAGATTTCGACAAGCTGCTGCGTTACCTCCGGCGTGTTCCTGCCATGTGTCCGTCGCCCATTGGCACTGGAAAGCTCGATGATGGCAATTGGTGGGTCAAGTTCTCGCTTGACCTCTCTCATCCGCTCGCTTGGCATGTCGTGCAGGAGCTCGGGTGCGTACTCAACTATCTGTCCGTCACCGAGCGGCTGCCGACCGTGTTCATGCCCGTGTCTCCAGCGCCTTATCTCAACGGCGGACCCGAGGAGTCGCTGTCCTGGGTTATCGAGTCCAAGAATCCAGCGTTCAAACCGGGGACGGTCACGGATTGGCTGGAAGGGCGCCTGCCGCGGCCGGTAGACGATCTTTCGCAATGGGCTTCGGTGGAAGACGCCTGACAACTCATATCCCGACGGCGCACCGCGGCGCTCGGAAATTCGATTCCGATCCAGGTAGGTGCGGCTGGTCACGAGAGGCTGGTCGGGCTGTGGGCGCTTCGAATCGAAAATTTCTATCGCACATCACAGGGACAGGGGCTTCTTATGTATGCAATTCGCAGGCTGGTCGCATTGACCATCCTCTTCGCGGTGTCCAGCAGCGTGCTGGCTGCGGGCACGATCGATACCTCCCGATTGAGTCTCGTCGACGAGAATCACGCAGAGATCAGCAAGAATGACGAGGTCTACATCCTGGACAGCTACATCATCCTGTTCGAGCGTCCCTACTACATCCATGTCCGCAAGTTGTCCGACACGCCACTCACCGGGGACGAGGCGTCATCGATCGCGGTGGAGTACATCGAGCCGAGGGGCTGCACGACCCCGGTCGCACGCAGAAGCGATCTGGATCAGGTCAATACGGAAGAGACGCAATGGCTCATCGGAGTCGAGTGCTGACGCACCTCTTTCGGGTCCACTATTGAGTATCGAGCGTCCCTGTTCGGGGCGTGTCCAGCCTGTAATTCCCACGTAGTCGGACTGGTCCGGCTTCGCTCTGCGGCTGCCGGATCATCGAGGCGGACGGGGTCTTACCTTCGGCAATACGCCACGAAATCTCCGAAGCCGGCGCCGATCGCCGGCCCGACCGAGGCACCTGCAATGTCCAACCGTGTCTATCTGTACTGCACCAATTTCCGAGCCATGCCAACGGCAGGAGAGTCGGACGCGTTCTTCAAGCAGTGTGGTGTCGAGTACGAGGCCGCTGCGCGAATCCCGATCTTCTGGCTGCTTCTCTTCGGTTCTTCCGACGTACGACTGGCCGAGGTCGATTACGGCGATGGCGACGCTGAACAAGAGAGCGACAACGAGGACAGGTACGAAGACTTGCCCCGACACTATGCCTATCTGCTCTGCGATCGGGCATCCGGTGTCGAGCGCCTGCAATCGCGCTCGCATCTGATGAAGACCGCATTGGAAGATGATCAGTTCGCGCTTTACGAGGATTGGGTGGCGCGCATTGCGACTGAGCCTTACGCGAACATTCTGGTGAGCACCGAGGAACTCGACTGCATGGGCGAAGCGGGCCAACTCGAGGCGCAGCTCCGTTCGGCGCTGCATCTTCTGGAACAGGCCGATATCGACGGCATGCTGGAGATCAACGAGGCCATCGATGACCTCACGGGGATCAGGTCCGATGATCTGCACGCGTACGAGTCGTTTGAACTCGTAGGGGGCGCGAACTCGAGTCCCAGTTGGCCCGCGCCATTCGCGCCGAGGCATCGTCTGCCGGCAGCGACGGTCGCTCCGCGAGTGACGTCGGTTGCCCCGTCGAAGCCATGGTGGGCGTTCTGGCGCTGAGTCACCCGCAAATGACACCTCCGCTCGCACCTGAGACGCGTAATCCCTTTGACGTACTCTGCGCCGCGATTATCGATATGGCGTGCTTCCTGGATGGTCAGGAGGTGACGTTGTCAATGAGGACGCCGCAATCGCGGCGATGGAAAGTCTGGGCGCAACATTGCTGGCGGCAACTCCGTTGGAAAGACAGGCGTTTATCTCTGCGTGCCATGACAAAGTCGAGCATCTGCGTTCGACAGGTCAGGGTGGTTCCAGCGAGTTCGTACACGGATTGCCCACCGCCTTGGGACTGTCGGAGGAGACCTGATCAGTCCGCCGACGGGTGCGCCTGCCGTTCGGAGTCGGCGCGGTAGACGATCTTTCCCTCGCGCAGCGTGTAAAGCACGTCCGCGAGCGCAGCGATGTCGTCTCCCGGGTCGCCACCGAGCACCACCAGATCCGCATCCATCCCCTCGGCGATCCTGCCCTTGCGCTCACCTTGTCCAAAGAGGGTGGCTGGCGTCGTGGTCAGGCTCGCGAGGATCTGCCGCCAGTCGAGACCTGCCTCGTGCATGAGTCTGAGTTCGTCGCGGGTGTCGTACCACGCGATGTAGCCTGCGTCGGTGCCGAACAGCACCCTGCCGCCGGCGCCGGAGAAGGCTGCGAGTTGCTGTCTTGCGGCCGCCAGCACGGACTCGAACGCTTCCGGCGGGGCGTGCTCCTTCTGCAGTTCGATCTCGAACAGCTTCAGCGATGGAACCAGCGCCATACCGCGATCCACCAGCCGCGCCGCCAGCCCCTCCGGCCACGCGCCGACCATCGGCGTCGTATGTACCAGCACGTCGGCGCCACTGTCGAATGCGACCTGGATACCTTCCAGATTGCTGGGATGCGCGAACACCGGCTTACCCGCGGCATGTGCGACCTCGACGATCGCCGTTGCGATGTCGACATCCATCGGAAGCACGCCGATCTCCCCGCCGACGATCGATCCGGCAAAGATCTTCAGGCCGTCCGCACCCTGCCTCAGTTGCCGCTCTCCGCGCTCGGTCGCCTCTTCCGGTGTCGCCACCTCGGCCTGTTTCAGCGACAGCGAATCATGCGCGTCGCCGGACACATAGCTCGGCACGCCATCTTTCGGGAAGAACGGCGCATCGGCCGTCAGGATCTGCGGCCCGACGACCTCGCCGCTGCCGATGCGCGCGCGCAGCGCCAATGCAGTCCCGGGCGCCGACGCGAGATCGAAGACCGTGGTGAAGCCCCAGTGCAGATACGCCGACGACAGCGCCTCGGACAGCACGTCCGCGGGTTGTCCGCCGGGACCATCGAACGGCGGCGCGGTCAGATGGATGTGGCTGTTCCACAAGCCGGCGACGACGGTCCTGCCGGCGCCATCGATGATCGCCGTTCCTTCCGGCACGACGATGCCGTCCGCATCGCCCATGGCCGCGATCCGTCCGTCACGCACCAGCACCGTGCCACGGAGGACGGGCGCCGCATCCGGTGCCGGCAGGATGCGCGCATTGACGATTGCCAGTTCCTGCGCGTGGGCCATCGACGCCGCACCCACCGCCACCACCACCATCATGCGTACCGCCCAAGATCGGATCATCGGCATCGCCACGTCTGCAAGTGAGGTGATGGTAGATCCGCCGCCCGCATGCGCAAGGTGCCACAGGTCATTCACTGGCCCACCCGCTCGCGCGTCAGACCGGAAGAACCAACGGTTCCAGAAGAACTAACGGTTCCAGGTTCACTTGCCTGCGCCGCAACGCCTTCCATCAGAGGTGCGTTGCACGAGCCACGCGACGATCGCGTCGAATCGTTCCTGATCGAGCACATGCCCACGCTCGACACGGAGCTCGGTAATGAAGTCTCCGGCCACCTTGGCCACGACCTGATCCGCATCACGCGAGTACTTGTCCTCGGTCCCCGACACGACCAGTGTCGGACGCGGGCCGATGGCGGACAGCACGTCGTGCGTATCGACCAGCTGCGCGAGGCCGGGCACGGCTTCGAACAGGGTGATGCCGGTCTCTTCGCGGCGGCGGGTGTCGAAGCTGCAGACCGCGCCGCTGATGCAGGCGAAGCGGCAGCGCGGGTCGACGGCGGCGTGGTAGAGCGCGGTGTAGCCGCCGTAGGAGTGGCCTGCGATGCCGACGCGGCGTTCGTCCAGTTCGGCGGCGTCGATCAGCACGCTCAGCGCCCGCTGGGCATCGTCGAGGCCTTTGCGCATCAGCGTGTCGCCGTCGAGCAGGCGGTAGCTCATGGCGCTGTAGTGCTGCAGCCAGTCGTAGTAGTGCGGCTCGACGCCGCTGACCTGGCCGCGGCGATCCTCGAAGGTGAGGGCGTCCGGGGCGAGAACCGCGAGTCCGCGACGCGCGAGCGCCGGGCCGAAGGCCTGGAACGGACTGCCGACATCGCCGGCGATTTCGCTCTTGCCGAAGTGGAACTCGCCGTTGTGCTGGTGGAAGGCCACGACGCCGCCGTGAGCGCGCTGCGCTGTCGGCGCAAACAGGAACGCCGGAATGGGGTCGCCTTCGAGGCCGCGGTATTCGATGCGTTGTCGGGTGTAGCCGTCGAACGCGGTCACATCGCCACGTTCAAACGCGACGGGCACAGGCGGCGCGAGGCCGAGGCGCTCGCGAAGTATTGAAGCGATTTCGAGGGTCATGACGTTCCCCAGGTCGTGTCGGACACTTCTAGGGCAACGCTGAAAAGCTGTCATTCCCGCGAAGGCGGGAATCCAAGGCTGTCAAACCAATGAGAACACAGGCACTTGGATGACCGGACATGCGTCCGTTGAAGAGCCCGCCTGCGCGGGAATGAAGAACGGGACAGACTTGATCAGCGTTGCCCTCGATTCACGCGTCGCGTTCCTGCGGCTCTCGAACGCGTCGAACGCGCCACCACTCAGTGATGGGCGTGCGCGTCGGCATCCGAAGCAGGTGCATCGGCGTCGACGCCACGCGCCTGCAGCCAGCGCTGCATCTGCGCGATTTCGGTTTCCTGGGCGGCGATGACCTGCTGGGCGAGTTCGCGGACTTCGGGGTCCTCGCCGTGTTCGAGCACGACGTGGGCCATGTCGATGGCGCCCTGGTGATGCGGAATCATGCCGCGCATGAAGTCGACGTCGGCGTCGCCGGTGAAGCCGGCGCCCATGCCGGCGTGCATGGTGTCGTTGACGCGCTGGTAGGCGAGCGTCGAGGCGGTCGCGGTGGCGTCTCCAGCGGCCGGGGCTGCAGGCGATGCATCCGGCGCGGTCGTCGTGTCCTGCGCTGCGCCGGTGCTGGCGGCCGTGTCGGACGCGTCGGGCGCGCAGGCGGCGAGAAGGGCGGTCATCGCCAGCAGGGGAATCAGGCGCATGGAGGCGGTCCTTGGATGTGCAGGGAGGGCGACACCTTGCCCGGCGCGGTCCGGTCGTGTCCACTCGCGGCCGCATCGGGCGTGTCTGTCGCAGCGGATTGACCGAGGCTGTCCACGGCGCGCCATCCGCTTCACCTGCGCGCGCGGGGCTGCGGGCTAGCGTCGCGTTTTGCGCCCGAGCCCGTCATGGCCACCCGGAAGACCCTCAAGCTCGCCACGTTCAACGTCAACGGCATCACGACGCGATTGCCGCATCTGCTGGCGTGGCTGGAGGCGTCGAAGCCCGACGTCGTCGCGCTGCAGGAGCTCAAGGCCACCGATGACACGTTTCCGGTCGAGGCGCTGGAGGCGGCGGGCTATGGCGCGATCTGGCAGGGCCAGAAATCCTGGAATGGCGTCGCGCTGCTGGGCCGCGGGGCGGTGCCCGTGGAGAGCCGGCGCGGTTTGCCGGGCGATACACAGGACGATCAGAGCCGCTACATCGAGGCGGCAGTGCACGGCATCGTCGTCGGCGGGCTGTACCTGCCCAACGGCAATCCGCAGCCGGGGCCGAAGTTCGACTACAAGCTGGCGTGGATGGCGCGCTTGCAGGCGCATGCGAAGACGCTGGTCGATCTGCCGCATCCGGCAGTGCTGATGGGCGATTTCAACGTGATCCCCACCGATGCCGATGTCTACGACGCCAAGGCCTGGCGCAAGGATGCGTTGATCCAGCCGGAGGTGCGCGACGCCTTCGAGGCGCTGCTGGCGCAGGGCTGGACGGACACGCTGCGGGATGTGTTCGGCGACGAGACGATCTACACGTTCTGGGATTACTTCCGGCAGCACGCGCAGCGCGACCGGGGGCTGCGGATCGATCATCTGCTGGCCAATCCGGTGCTGGCGAAGACGGTCAAGGCAGCCGGGGTGGATCGCTGGGTGCGGCTGGAGGACAAGGCGAGCGATCACGCGCCGACGTGGGTGGAGGTGGCGCGGCCGGCGGGGGCGTAGCGGGGCGGTCAGCGGGTGGCCTGTGCAGGCGTTCGTGGGCTGGCGAAGCGGGTCGACGCGGTGACGCCTTGTCTTGTCGGGGCTCGGGCCGTTTCGCATCATGTGGTCTGGACGCGATCGAACGGCGACATCTTTGGATGACCCGGCGTACGTCCGTTGGATGACCGGATGTACATCCGTTGAGCGCCCCGCCTGCGCGGGAATGACGATCAAGAACGCAGTGCGAGCCCGCGGCGCGAAGCGGACCAGGAAAGCGAGCCAGCAAAGCGGAGCGAGCGGGCGAAGCGCGCGGTGCGTAGCGGCAGAACTACACAATGGGTTGGCGCAGTGGCGCAGGAGGGAGCGCCAGCCGTTTCACGCACCCACGGGTTGAGACGGCGCACGCTCGCCACCACCCTGAAAGTCCGCGCCGTGCGCTTGCATGAGGAATGCCATGTCCAGTTTCGATCTCACGCCCCCCAGCGCCGAGCAGCGCACCGCGCTGGAAGCCGGCTTGTCCGCAGACGAGCGGCGCGTGCTGCTGCAGCACGGTACGGAGGCGCCGTTCTGCGGCGTGTTCCTCGACAACAAGCGCGAGGGCACGTACTGCTGCCGGCTGTGCGGGCTGCCGCTGTTCCGCTCCAGCGCGAAGTTCGATTCCGGCACCGGCTGGCCCAGCTTCTTCGCGCCCTACGACGAGGCGCACATCGCGCGCATCCGCGACACCAGCCACGGGATGATCCGGGTGGAAGAGGTCTGCGCGCGCTGCGGCAGCCATCTCGGCCACATCTTCCCCGACGGCCCGCCGCCGACCGGCGAGCGGCATTGCCTGAATTCGGTCTCGCTGTCGTTCGTGGATGCCAGCGCGGATCTGCCCGACCCGCTGGCACGCAGCGGTGCGGAGGCCGGCCCGGCCTGACCGGACGGCTCAACCGGCTTCGAACGCGGCAATTTCGTCGAGCAGCCGCTGGCTGCGACGGATACCGTCCGCGCCGTCGGCGCAGTCGATCGGTCCCTCGGGCTTGGCCAGCAGTCGCGTGCGAGTGCGCCAGGCGTGGATCCAGGTCGCCGCGAGGCCGATGCCGCCAATGGACAGGCTCCAGACGATCCAGGTCGGCGTGCCTGCCGTCGCCTGCGCAGCGCCGAGACCGGCGAAGGCGACCACGACCGGCAGCCACATGACCCACCATGGCGCGCCGCACAGCGCCGAGTTCAGTGCATGGACGCGCAACAGCGCAGCCAGCTGGCGCTGGATCTGCAGAACCGGCGCGGCGTAGTCGACGCGGCTGGCGAGGACCAGCGTCGCGGCGGCGCCAAGCAGGGTCAGCACACCGAATGCGTGCACCGCGATACCGGCGACCAGCAGCCCTGCAACATCCGTATTGCGGGTCCAGCAGGCGACGCCCAGCACGATCAGGCCGACGCCGAGCGCGGCCTGCAGCCAGTGACCGATCTTCAGCGGGCGCAGCTGGCCTTTCGCCCGCGCCAACTTCGTCTCGCGCAGCTGCGCCAGCTGCACCTGGTCGCTGCGCGCCATACGCGCTTCCAGCGACTGCCAGGCGGTCTTCAGGTCATCGGGTTCCATGGGCGTATCCTCAGAGTTCGTGGCGGATGCGCTGGCGCAGCCGGCTGATCTTGGTGGCGACGTTGGTTTCGGACAGGCCGAGGATCTCGGCGATGTCGCGGTGGCTGCGGTCGTCGAGGTAGAGCAGCAACAAGGCACGATCCAGCGGCGCCTGGGCGTGGATGAAGCGGTGCAGGGCGCGGACCTGTTGTTCCACCTGCGGGTCGTGCGGGGCGGGATCGGCCAGGTCGTGCAGGGTGTCGTCGAACGGCACCGCATGGCGCAGCCGGACGGTGGCGCTGCGCACCGCGCTGATCGCCACGTTCAACGCGATCCGGTACATCCAGGTGCTGAAGGATTTCGCCGGGTCGTACTTCGGCCAGGCGCGCCACAGCTGCACGGCGATTTCCTGGGCCAGATCGGCGCGGTCGTCCGGATCGCGGCAGTAGCTGGCTGCCACGGTCGCGACGATGCCGTGGTGGTCCTGCAGCAGCCGGGCGAATGCGGCGCGGTCGTGCGTGCGGGGCAGCGGGATGTCCATCCGGATCCGTGTCGGGTCTGTCATGAAGGTGGTTCGTCCGAAGGCGGCGGATATCACACGTCCGGGCGACCGATTCGGCACATCGTCCGCCGGGCCGGGCGCCGGCCTGCGGTTCGAGGGCCTTCGGCCGTCTACTACCTCTTCGCTATTGACGCCGATCACCCCCGGTCCGGTGCCTATACTCGCCTCCTTGCTCCCCCACGCAGGCTCCCCCATGAGTGCTTCGAGTTCCGTCGCTCCACCCGCCGCGCCCAACGCGGCCCGACCGGCCAGCCTGCGCCGGTCCGTGTCGAACACCCTGAAGGGGTCGGCCGGCAACCTCGTCGAGTGGTACGACGTCTACGTCTACTCGGTGTTCGCGATGTACTTCGAGTCGCAGTTCTTCTCGCCCGACGACAAGAACTCCACGCTGTACGTGTGGGCGATCTTCGCCGCGACCTTCCTGATGCGCCCGATCGGCGCCTGGTACTTCGGCCGCTTCGCCGACCGCTACGGCCGACGCCTGGCGCTGACGGTGTCGGTGTCGGTGATGGCGGGCTGCTCGTTCCTCATCGCGATCAGTCCGACCGCCGAGCAGATCGGCATCTGGGCCGCAGTGCTGCTGCTGATCGCACGCCTGATCCAGGGCTTCGCGACGGGCGGCGAGTACGGCGCCAGTGCGACCTACATGTCCGAGGCCGCGATTCCGGGCCGTCGCGGCTTCCTGTCCTCGTTCCATTACGTGACCCTGGTCGGCGGCCACGTGCTGGCGCAGGCGACGCTGCTGGCGATGCTGCTGCTGCTCGACACCTCGCAGATCTCCGAGTGGGGCTGGCGCGTGGCGTTCGGCATCGGTGGCCTGGCGGCGATCGTGGTGTTCTGGCTGCGTCGCACGATGGACGAATCGCTGGAATCGGGTTCCATCGAAGCCGCCAAGACCGGCGGCGCGCAGGCGTCCGGTTCGATCCGCGAGCTGTTCGTGAACCAGTGGCGTCCGCTGCTGCTGTGCTTCCTGATCACCGCGGGCGGCACCGTCGCGTTCTACACCTACTCGGTCAACGGTCCGAAGATGATCCAGACCGCGTTCGCCGGCGACGACGTCATGGTGGGCACGCTGATCAATCTGGGTCTGCTGACCTTCCTGATGGTGCTGCAGCCGATCGGTGGCTGGCTGTCGGACAGCGTCGGCCGCAAAAGCCTGCTGGTGTTTTTCGGCATCGGCGGCGTGCTCTACACCTGGTACCTGGTGACGGCGCTGCCGCAGCAGACCAGCGCGCTGTCGGCCTTCATCATCCTGGGCATCGGCTTCATCATCCTGACCGGCTACACGTCGATCAATGCGGTGGTGAAGGCGGAACTGTTCCCGACGCACATCCGTGCGCTGGGTGTGGGCCTGGGATATGCGCTGGCCAACTCGGCCTTCGGCGGCACCGCGCCGCTGCTGTACCAGGCGGCGCTGAAGTCGGACCAGGTGATCACCTTCGCGATCTACGCCACCGCCATCATCGCGGTCTCGCTGGTGGTCTACGTGTTCTTCCTGAAGAACAAGGACCAGAACTGGCTCGACGACGAAGCGCACATGCGCGAGCGCGTGCGGCCCTCACGCTGACGGCGTGTTGCCCGGCCTCCGCTGCGGAGTGCCGGGCAGCGCGGTAACGTGGGCGGCCTTGCCCGATGACCAGGAAGTCCGCATGCCCCGTCTCGCCATGTCGCTGCTCGCGATTCCATTGATGGGCGCGCTGGCCGCCTGCGCATCGTCCACGGATTCCGCGAACGTCTTCCCGCAGGTGGGCAGCGTCACCCGATACGCGCCGGCGCTGGACGCTGTGGTCGCCTCCGATGCGCGCATCGAGCGGCTGGCCGATGGCTTCACCTGGGCCGAGGGTCCGGCGTGGATTCCGGATGGCGCGTATCTGCTGTTCACCGATGTGCCGGAGAACCGCATCCACCGCTGGTCGGAGGCCGATGGCCTGTCGGTGTTCCTCGAGCCGTCCGGCTACGACGGCCCGCCGACCGATGTGCTGCGCGAGGCCGGTGCGAATGGCCTGCATGCCGAACCGGCAGGCACGGTGCTGCTGGCCGATTCGGGCAGTCGCGTCGTGGCGCGGCTGGATCCGGCGACGCAGCGCAAGACCACGCTGGCCGATGCGTTCGAAGGCAAGCGCTTCAACAGCCCGAACGACGTGATCCGGCGCAGCGACGGCACGATCTTCTTCACCGATCCGCCGTATGGCCTGAAGGGCCTGGACGACTCGGCGGTCAAGGAACTGGCGTTCAATGGTGTCTACCGGCTGGATCCCGATGGTCGCGTGCACCTGCTCGACGACGGCCTGACCTTCCCCAACGGACTCGCGCTGTCGCCCGACGAGCGCACGCTGTATGTCGCCAATTCCGATCCGGCGCGTCCGGTCTGGATGGCGTACACGCTGGATGCGTCGGGCGCGGTGCAGGGCAGTCGCGTGTTCGCCGACGCCAGTGATCTGGTCGGCGATGATGCGTCGGGCCTGCCCGACGGCATGACCGTCGCCGCGGATGGCACCGTGCTGGCGACAGGTCCCGGCGGCGTGCTGGTGTTCGCGCCGGATGGCACGCGGCTGGGTCGGATCGAAACAGGCAGCGCCGTCGCCAACGTCACCTTCGGCGACGACGGCCGCACGCTGTATCTGGCATCGGACAGCTTCCTTGCGCGGGTGCGCCTGAAGATCGCAGGGCCTGCGACGTCGCGGTAATACAACGCAGGTCGCCGTTGCACCGCACACGTCCATGCTCACCACGCTCGCCATTGCCCATTACCGCTCGCTGCACACGCTGGTCGTGCCGATGGGGCGGCTGAATCTCGTCACCGGTGCCAACGGCAGCGGCAAGTCCAGCCTGTATCGCGCGCTGCGCCTGCTCGCGGAAACCGCGCAGGGCGGCGTGGTGTCGGCGCTGGCGCGAGAGGGCGGCCTGCAGTCCACGCTATGGGCGGGACCGGAAACACTCAGCGCACGCATGCGACGCGGCGAGGTGCCGATCGAGGGTGGGCCGCGTCAGCAGCCGGTGTCGCTGAAGCTCGGCTTCGCCGGCGAGGATTTCGGGTATGCGATCGATCTCGGTCTGCCGGTGCCCTCGCAGTCGCTGTTCGCGCAGGACCCGGAGATCAAGCGCGAGGTGATCTGGGGCGGACCGTTCCTGCGTCAGGGCAATACGCTGGTCGATCGCCGCGGGGCGCTGGTCCGCGTGCGCGACGGTCGCGCCTGGCGCGTCGCCGGCGAACATCTGAATCCGTTCGAAAGCCTGTTCGGCCAGATCGCCGATCCGCGCAATGCGCCCGAAGTGCTGCAGCTGCGCGAGACGATCCGCGGCTGGCGTTTCTACGATCACTTCCGCGCCGATGCCGATGCACCGGCGCGTCTTCCGCAGCTCGGCACGCGCACGCCGGTGCTCAGCCACGATGGCCACGATCTGGCCGCGGCCTGGGCGACGATCCGCGAGATCGGCGATGTCGAGGCGCTTGATGCCGCGGTCGCCGATGCGTTTCCCGGCGCGCGCGTCGAGGTGCTGGTGGAAGGCGGACGCTTCTCGCTGCAGTTCCGCCAGCACGGGCTGCTGCGGCCACTGTCGGCCGCCGAACTGTCGGACGGCACGCTGCGCTATCTGTTGTGGATCGCCGCGCTGCACACGCCGCGCCCGCCGCCGCTGATGGTGCTCAACGAACCGGAAACCAGCCTGCATCCCGATCTGCTGCCGGCACTGGCGCGGCTGATCGCGGGCGCGTCGCGCCGCACCCAGGTCTGGGTGGTCTCGCATGCGACGCGGCTGATCGCGGCGCTGGAGCAGGACCCCGACTGCAACCCGGTCCAGCTGGTCAAGCGCGACAGCCAGACGACGATCGAGGGGCAGGGGATGCTGGACGCGCCGGCCTGGCACTGGCCGGAGCGCTGAGGCAGCAACGGCTCACAGCTTGACGCCTGCCGATGGCGCGACGAACAGGGTGTCGCCTTCGCGCGCGCGATGCGGACACGGGCTGCTCCGGGAAGAGGTCGTCCTGCGTGACCGGCACGCAGTCGCGCACGTGATCACCACCGGTCTGTGGTGTCGGACCGGTGGTGCAAAAGCATATCGGGTCGCAGCGCAGCGGTCGGCTGCGCTGCGCAGGTCTCTGGAGTCAGAGGCGCTCGGTCAGGCCGGTGCGGATCGCCGCATCCATCAACGCACGGGCTTCGCGTTCGGCGCGCGCGCTGGCGGTCTGCTGGCGCGTCGCGAGTGCAGCCTGTTCCCGCGCCAATGCCGTCTGCTGGGTGGCGAGGCGCTGCATCTCCGCCTGCATGCCGACCTGCTCGCGCTGCAGGGCGGCGCTCACGTTCGCATCCACCTGTGCCCGCACGTCGACGTCGGCGAGTGCGCGCGTCGCGGCCTGCAGGGCAATCTCCGCCTGGCGTGCGCCCAGCGCGCCCTGCTGCCCACCGAGGCTGCCCTGCCGTGCGCCGAGTTCGCCTTGCGCTTCTCCGAGGGCGGTCACTTCGGCGTAGGCATCGCGGATCGCCTCGATCGTGGCGCGGTCGCGGACCACGTAGCGTGCATCGCCCCGGCGCAGCCACAGCACCGGTGCATCGCCACGCCGTGCCGCCTGGGCTTCGCGCAGATCGGACGTCGCGCTGACCGCGATGCTGTGATCGTCGTCGAGCAGCACGAAGGCGTTCGCGACCTGCTGCGTGCCCAGGGTGAAGGTGCCGCGCAGGCCGCCGGTGAGCGGTTCAAGCGGTTCGAGCGGTGCGACCGGTGCAGGCGGCTCCGGCGGTGCAACGGGCGATGGCGGCGCGACGGGCGCAGGCGGCCTGGGCATGTCTGCGGGGTTCGTGACGATCACGCCGTTGTGCGTCGCGGTCGCCGTCGGTGCGGGCAGCGGTGTCGGCGTCGGCTTCGATGCGGGCGCCGGGCGCGCTGCGGCAACAGGTGTCTGCGATGCGACAGCCGGCGTCGCAGCGGTCAGGCGATAGGGCATGACACCGACGACGCCGATCGCGACGGTCATCAGCACCGCGACGACGCGCGGCAGGGACGAGGTGGTCTGGAGCATGGTGAGTCTCCGCTTGAGCAGGGTGAAGTCGGGCGAGGCACTGGCCAGCCCGGCACAGGGACGCGGCGCGACGCCGAGGCGCAGCAGCAGCTGGCCGTATTCGCGTGCGCAGTGACGGTTGCCCTCGAGTACGGCGGCGTCGCAGGCGGCTTCGCGGCTCAGGCCGTATTCGCGTGCGGCCAGATGGGCGAGGGGATGGAAGAAGAACAGGTGTTGCGCGAGTGCCGGCACCAGGCCGAGCCACAGATCACGGCGCTGCAGATGCACCAGTTCGTGGGTCAGCGCCATGTCGAGCTCGTCGGGCTGCATCGACTCTGCGTGGTGCGCAGGCAGCAGCAGGACCGGACGCCACGGGCCGACGAGTTGCGGCGAATCGATCGTATCCGACAGGCGCAGACGCGGCGGCGCACGCAGGCCATGGGCCTCTGCGGCAAGCGCGAACGCATGGAGGAGGCTGCGGTCGCGACAGGGCGCCGACGTGCGCAGCAGGCGCCGCGTCGCCAGACAGCCGCGCAGGCTGCGCGTGACCATCACGCTCAGGCCCAGCAGCCACGCCACGGCCAGCGCCAGCGGCCACGACCATGCGGGCGACGCCGCAGCTGCCTGCGTCGGGGCGAAGACGATGGAGGCCTCGTGCGAGGTGATCGCCGGCGCGACCTTCGCGACCTGCAGCGCGGGCTGCACCGCTTCGACCGGCAGCAGCGGAAGCCCCATCGGACTCGACCACGCCAGGCCGACCAGCAGCTGCAAGGCGACCAGCCACCACAGCCAGCAACGGGTCGCGGCGGACAGGCGCGGCACGAAGCGGCACAGCGCCCACACCACGGCGACGAAAATCGTGGACTGCACGCTCGCAGCCAGCAGGCGCGGCAGCAGGATGTCGCTGATCAGTTCGAGGGCCATCTCAACGCTCCTTGCGCTTGGATTGCAGGTTGGCGACCAGCGCCTCGAGTTCGGCGAGTTCGTCGGCGCTGATGTCCTTGCGCTCCGACATCCACGCGACGAACGGCGACACTGAACCCTGCAGCGTCTTCTCGACGAAACTGCCGACCGCGTTGCGCACCACGTCGTCCTGGCGCGCGGTGGCCGAGTAGCGGTACACGCCGCCGTCGCCCAGCTTGCGCTTGAGGTAGGCCTTCGCGCGCAGGCGCTCCATCATCGTCAGCACGGTGGAACGGGCCAGCCCGCGCGGCTCGCCGAAGGTGGCGGCGACCTCGCCGACGGATGCGGCTTCGTGTTCGGCGATGTGCTGCAGCAGGGCCAGTTCCTGGTCCCCGACGGTCTTATTGCGCATGGCGCGTTCCCTGGTGACTACAACTGTAGGCAGATTGCGCCTGACTACAGGTGTATTCAATAGGCGGGAAGTCATTCCGACGGATGGCGGGGTGGCGCCTGGACTCTCGCTCGGGACGCGAAGTTGCAGCGGCTGCTCGAGCCGTCTCCCGTCGTCCAGCACCCCGCATCGCGTCGCCATCCGTCTGATACACACCACGATCACGCCGATCCCGGCGCGCGCGCGCTGGCTTACGGGGGGCGGTGATCTCCGAACGACGCCTGCCTGCCGATTCGTGACCGCTCGGATGCGCTGGGGACGTGCTCACACACGACGCGCGACGCGGTCGCCTGTTCGCCGCACTACGCAACCGGCACGCAGGCGGTGCGCTCGATCACGGCATCTCGCGCTGCGGGCGTCACCCTGCACGTGCAGTGCTGAAGCCGCGGTACGTTCAATCGAGCCCGAACGACCCGGTCTCCACCGCGCCTGCGCGCGAATAGCGCGACACGACGATGCCGGTCGGGGAGACGACGGACGTCTGCAGCGAAAAGGTCACCGCCTGCGCGTCGGTGCCGAACAGCCGCCTGCCGGCGCCGAGCAGCACCGGGAACGTCATCAGCTGCTGGGTGTCGACGAGATCCGTCGCCAGCAGCTGCTGCACGAGTGCGCCGCTGCCCTGGGTCAGCAGGTCGGGGCCGTCCTGCGCTTTCAGCTGGCGCAGCGCGCCGATGACGTCGTCGCCGAGCGCACGGCTGTTCTGCCAGCCCAGCGATTCGGGCCGATGCGTGGCGACGTGCTTGGTCACGCCGTTGAACAGCGTCGCGAGGCCGGCGTCGCCGCTGTCGGCCGGCACGCGGGGCCAGTGCGCGGCGAAGATGTCATAGGTGCGACGGCCGAGCAGCAGTTCGAAGGGCTGCGAGAAGAGCGCGTCCATGGTCTCGCCGAAGACCGCATCGGCGAAGGGCACGGTCCAGCCGCCGTGGGCGAATCCGCCGCGGGTGTCTTCCTGCGGACCCCCGGGGCCCTGCAGGACGCCGTCGAGGCTGACGAAGGCGGCAACGGTCAGTTTGCGCATGCGATGTCTCCGGTAACGGAACGTCCGCCGAAGGGCGGCCTCATCATGACGACGTCTGGCGGGCCGCGAAATCGACATCCGGCGGGCAGGCGATTGCAACGCATCAACCCGTCGCACGGGGTCGCGCGCCCGGACGCAGGCGTGCTGACGGGTTCACATCGGCGTGGCTAGACTCGCCGCCATTCCAACCGCGGACCCCTCGCCATGATCAAGCGCCTCGCTTCCATTCTTCTCGTCGGCCTGCTGGCTGCCTGCAGTGCGCCGGCCGAGCGTACCGACACCGTCACGCCGGTGGGCGGTCCTGACCGGGCTTCGGTCACCAACGAGGCCGGCTGCGCTGCCGTCGGTGGAGAGTGGACCCAGCTCGGCCGTGCGCCGGTCAAGCAGTGCCTGCGCCAGACCACCGATGCCGGCAAGGCGTGCACCGAGTCCGAGCAGTGCGAAGGCCAGTGCCTCGCACCCGAAGGCAGCGTCGATGGCACCCAGGTCGGTGGCAGCTGCAGCGTCGATACCAATCCCTTCGGCTGCCAGCAGCGCGTGCGTGATGGCGTCGCCTCGACGATCTGCGTCGACTGAACGGCGCGCATGGCCCGGCGGAATGCCGGGCCATGACTGCGGCAACTTCATGGGGCCTGCATAGGGCGGGGCATAGGGTCGATGTTCACCCGCGCCCCGGAGGCGTCATGACAAGTCCCATCTTCAAGCTTGGTGTGCCGATGCTGCTCGCGATCGCATCGGCGCCGGTATTCGCCCAGCAACTGCAGCAACCAACCCCGCCGGCGCGTCCGGCTTTGCAGCCGGCTGCGCCTGTGACCCCCGCGGTTCCGGCTGCGCCTTCGCAGCGTGGCCAGCCGCCGGGAACGATTCCGTCGACAGGACCTGCGCAGCCGATGCGGCCTCAGCCGGCAACGCCTGCAAACGAACCGATGGCGCCACGTGCGGTGCCCGCGCAGGTGCGGGACGCGCAGGGGCGCATCGTGCCCGGCGCGCAGGAAACCGGACCCGGCCGGGCACGGGATCCCCTGACCGGTCAGGAATTCCAGACCACGCCGACACCGCGTCCGTAAACCGGTTCCCGAAAGAAGCGCGCCGTCGATGACCGGCGGCGCGCGTGCCGACCTCAATCGAGCGTCGGATAGTCCGTGTAACCGGCGTCGCCACCGCCATAGAACGTGGCCTGATCCGGCGTGTTGAGCGGCGCATCTTCGCGCAGGCGTCGTACCAGATCCGGATTCGCGATAAAGGGACGGCCAAAGGCCACCGCATCGGCGTGACCCGATTCGATGGCGGCTTCCGCGTCCGACTTGCCGTAGTCGTTGTTGACGATCCACGCACCGGTGCCACCCGCTTTCGCGTAGGTCGCTTTCAGAGCGGCGTAATCGAACGGGGCTTTGCCCTGCGTGTAATCGCGCGCACCGCCGGTGGCACCTTCGATGATGTGCACGAAGGCGAGATCCAGCGGCGCCAGCACCTCGACGACATGCGCGAACAGCGGCTGCGGATCCGGATCGTGCGCATCGTTGGCCGGCGTGACCGGCGAGATGCGGATACCCGTACGATCACCACCGATTTCCTCGACCACGGCGCGCATGACGTCGCCGAGGAACCGCGCGCGGTTTTCGATGCTGCCACCGTAGGCGTCCGTGCGCGTGTTGCTGCCGCTGCGCAGGAACTGGTCGACCAGATAGCCGTTCGCGGCATGGACTTCGACACCGTCGAAGCCGGCATCGATCGCGGCGCGCGCGGCGCGGCGGTAGTCCTCGACGACGCCCGGCAGTTCGTCGAGTTCGAGCGCCCGCGGCGTGGAGGTGTCGACGAAGGTCCCGTTGCCGTCGGCGTCATGGATGAAGGTCTTGCTCTTGGCCGCGATCGCCGACGGCGCGACCGGCGCCTGGCCGTCGGGCTGCAGCGAGGTGTGCGAGATGCGGCCCACATGCCACAGCTGCACGACGATGCGGCCGCCTTCGGCATGCACCGCATCGGTGACGCGGCGCCAGCCCTCGAGCTGCTCGGGCGCGTACAGCCCCGGCACATCGGCGTAGCCCTGGCCCTGATGGGTGATCGCGGTGGCCTCGGTGACCAGCAGACCGGCGGTCGCGCGCTGCGCGTAATAGAGCGCGGTACGCGGCGGCGGAATCGCATCCGGCGAACGGTTGCGGGTCAGCGGCGCCATGACGACGCGGTTGGCGAGCGACAGTGCGCCGGCGGTCAGGGGGGAAAACAGGCTGGGCATGGGCGGGATCCGGGTGGGGGCTTCCCGACATGTTGCCGGGCGTGCGGCTTGCAAGGGGCGGCGACACACGCCTGCCGGGACGCAACGTTGCATCGACGCGCTGCCTGCACCTGACAGCCCCGTTCACCGGTATGCGACCGCAGCGGCGCTAGGGTCCGCCCAGTCCATCCGAGATTGCCCGATGTCCCGATCTGTCATGCCTGCGATCTCCGTGTGGAACCTGCCGGCGCGCGTTCGATGAGTGTGTGGTCGCAGATCGGCACGGCCGTGGCGCGCGAACTCGCATTGCCCGACGTCGACACCCTGACCACCATCGTCGTCCGTGTGCTGGTGGCCGCGATCCTCGGCGGCCTGGTCGGCTGGGAACGCGAACACAAGGGCCGCGCGGCGGGACTGAAGACGCACATTCTCGTGTCGATCGGATCAGCGCTGTTCGTGCTGGCGCCATTGCTGGCCGACATCGATGGAGCGGACGTGACGCGTGTGATGCAGGGCGTCGTGTCGGGCATCGGCTTTCTGGGTGCAGGCGCGATCCTGAAGCTCGACAAAGGTGAACGCGTCGAAGGCCTGACGACGGCCGCGGGTGTCTGGATGACGGCGGCGATCGGCATGGCCGCGGGCATGGGGCAGGAGATGGTCGCGCTGGCGACGACGTTTGTGGCCCTGCTGGTAGTCGGCGCGATTCCGAGAATCCAGCGTCCTGCGCGGCAACCGGCCAAGCCATCGGACGACATCTCCGGCCACGACAGCTGAACGTCTTGACGGCGTATTCGCGTCACGCCGACGGCAGCTTCATGCGTGGACGCGCAGGGTGGAAACCACAACTCACCTGGAGCTTTCCGATGACCAAGCACGACGATATCCGCGATGGCGGACGTGATCTCAATCGCGATCCGATCACCAAAACACCCGGCGCACACCCGATCGGCGTCGGTGTCGGCGGCATTGCAGGCGGCGCGGCTGCAGGTGCGGCAGCAGGCACGGTGTTCGGCCCGATCGGCACGCTCGTCGGCGCGGCCGTGGGCGTCGTGGCAGGCGCTGCGGTCGGCAAGGGTGTGGCCGAACGCGTCGATCCGACCGGCGAAGCCGAATACTGGCGCGAAGCCCATCGGGATCGCCCGTACGTGAAGTCGGATTACGAGTACGACCGTGACTACGCGCCGGCTTACGGTTTCGGACTGCAGGCCCGCGAGGCCGATCGCGCCCGCGGCTGGGAAGACTCCGAAGAGGCACTGAAGCGCGATTGGGAAACGGCGCGGAGTGAATCGCGTTTGCCGTGGGACGAGGCCAAGCCGGCGGTTCGCGATGCCTGGGATCGCACCGATCGCACTTACGATCTGTACGAGCGCAGCGATGCGTATCACAGCGGTGCCTTCGAGAAGGCGTCGTATCGTGATACCGATGACCGCTTCGAGGATTATCAGCCTGCCTACCGCTACGGCGCGCACGCGCGCAGCCGCCATCCGGACCGCGCGTGGGACGATTCGCTGGAAAGTGAACTGTCGCGCGACTGGGGGACGCGTCGCGGCGAGTCCACACTCGAGTGGGATCGCGCCAAGGCGGCCGTGCAGGATGCCTATGTCTCGCACGAGCACTACAGCTCGGGCTCTTATAGCGACAGCGGTCGCGACGACAACGATCGTTTCCGGGTGCGCTGATCGCGCAGCTCTGCAGCTGACGATTCAAGCCGGAACAGGCGCGCCCCTCGGGGCGCGCCTTTTGTTTGCAGCATTCTCCATCGCTTCTCGACGGACGAGGCGCGCGGCGACACGCTGACGCGTGCTCCGACCGTCCGTACGCAGGCCGCGTACGGACGCGAGCAAGCCCACGTCGGCTCAGGTACCGTTGGTCAGATGGCGTCCCGTCGGCACCGGATGTGGCACGTTCCAGCCGAAGTACACCTCCACCGCCTCGATGCGACCGGCGCGCAGCGTCAGGACTTCGGTATTGCGCACCGTGATGCCGTCGCGACGCTGCAGTTCGTAGGTCACCACGACCTCGTCTCCGGACTCGATCGTACGTATGAAGCGGTAGCCCGAGATCTCTGCGTGTGAGGGCCAGCAGGTGTCGAGATAGGTCTGCAGGTCGATCGCATGATCGAAGGGGCTGGTGAACCGCAGGCTGGGCGAGAGCACCGTATCCAACTTCGCGCGGTCGCCTTCGGCATAGGCCTGGAAGCAGGCCTGCGCGATGGCGACGTGGGTGCGCATCACCGCGGCTTGCCTCCGGTCAGTTCGACCACCGGGGTGAATCCGCCGAAGATCATGCGCTTGCCGTCGAACGGCATCGGGTTCTTTTCCGGATCCATCCTCGGATCGCTGCCGTCCATCATCTTCGCGAACGCGGCATCGCGCGTGGCCTTGTCCGGCCATTCGATCCACGAGAACACCACGGTCTCGTCGGCGGTCGCCTGCACGGCCTTGCGGAAATCGGTGAGCTTGCCGTCGGGCACGTCATCGGCCCAGCATTCGAGCACGCGCAACGCGCCCAGCTCGACGAAGAATGCATCGCCGAGATTGGCGTGGTCGATGAACTTGCTGCGGTTGGCCGTCGGGACGGCAAGCACGAAACCATCGATGTAGGACATGTGGGTCTCCCGGTAGAGGCGCGGATGCGCGGTCGGCGACGCGGCGGATTGCCACGGTCGTCTGCACGACGTATCAGGGCGATCGATATCGACACGTCACGATCGCGCATTCATGAAAAGCGCGGTACCTCGGGCGATCGCAGGCTGCGGGTGGTGCATTCGTCGCGGGTGGATCGCGTGTCGGGTAATCGATCCCCGGGCGAGCGCGCCGCGCAGATGTCACTCCGGGGCGGCTCAACGAAGCAGCGGCACCGTGTCGAAGGCGTCGAGGATCGGGCAGGGTCCGCCGTCCTCGCGACTGCAGCGTTGCGCCAGCGCGGCCAGCGCATCGCGGGCCTGCTGCAATTCCGCAATGCGGGCATCGAGATCGCCGATGCGCGCGCTGGCCAGGGCGCGCACCTGCGCGCGGTCTTCGACGGCGTCCAGCGTGAGCAGTTCGGCGATGCCGTCCAGGGTGAAACCGGCCGCCTGGGCACCGCGGATGAAACGCAGACGGCGCAGGTCGCGCTCGGCGTAGCGCCGGATTCCTGCTGCGCGCGAGGGCGTCTCCAGCAGCCCGCGCCTCTGGTAGAAGCGGATCGTCTCGACGCCCACACCGCCGCGGGCAGCCAGTTGCGACACGGTCATGTGATCCATCCGCTTGACTCCGTACCCGGGTACGGACGGTATACAGCACGCACCCGGCGCCGTCAGGCGTCGTCCACGAGGCTGCTCCGATGGCAATCCCGACTGCATCCGACTCGAACCCCGTGACTGCGAAACCGCGTGCCGTGCTGTATCGGATGATGCTGCCGGACCATCGCTGTCCGTCCGGTCAGAAGGCGCGGCATCTGCTCCTGCGCCGGGGCTTCGAGATCGAGGACCACGGGTTGACCACGCGCGCCGAGGTCGATGCGTTCAAGGCCGCGCACGATGTTGCGACGACCCCGCAGGTGTTCATCGGCGGCGTCCGCATCGGCGGCTACGACGCGCTTCGCCGGCATTTCGGACTGCGGGTGCGCGATCCGCAGACGCCGAGCTACATCCCGGTCGCCGCGCTGTTCGCGATGACTGCAGCCATGGCGCTGGCACTGTCGTATGCGGTGTACGGCACGACGTGGACGGTGCGCGCCGCCGAATGGTTCGTCGGTCTGAGCATGTGCGTGCTCGCGCTGCTCAAGCTGCAGGACATCGAGCGCTTCTCGAGCATGTTCCTCAACTACGACCTGCTCGCGCAGCGCTGGGTGCCGTACGCGTACGTCTATCCGTTCGCCGAAGGCATCGCAGGTGTGCTGATGGTCGCCGGCGCACTGACGTGGCTGTCCGCACCGCTGGCATTGGCGATCGGCAGCATCGGTGCCGTGTCAGTGGTCAAGGCGGTATACGTCGACTGGCGCGACCTGCGCTGCGCCTGCGTCGGAGGCGGCAGCAACGTGCCCCTGGGCTTCGTGTCACTGACCGAAAATCTGATGATGGTCGCGATGGCGGTCTGGATGCTGGTGGGCGCCATGCCGCATGGCGCGACCTGACACACCTTCACGCCCCCGATTTCCGCGATGCGCGAGCATTTGCGCATTCATCCTTTGGAGATCACCCATGAGCGGACAGGGTTCTGCCGGCAACGTCATTGCCGCCATCTGCAGTTTCATCGTCCCCGGCCTCGGCCAACTGATCCAGGGCCGCATCCTGTCGGCCATCCTGTGGTTCGTCGCCGCCTGCGTGGCCTTCGCCATCACTTGGCTGCTGACGGTGTCCCTGTTCCCGTTCGGCTGGTTCGTCGTCAGCGTGTTCGCCTGCATCAATGCAGCGCTGTATCGGCGATCTGTGGTCTGACGGTCAGCGCGCTTTCCTCGCTTAGAGAGGTCGGGATCGCGCCTAATCCCGGGCACAAAAAAACACGGCCCCTTTCGGGGCCGTGTCTATTTCAAGCTTGCAGAACTCAGAAGCGCTGCGTGTAACGCATGTACAGGAAGCGACCGATGTCGAAACCGCCGTAGTACGACGTGTTCGCGCTCGGCTGCGTGTACATCAGCGGACCGACCTTGTCGAACACGTTGTTGGCGCCCACTGCGATCGTGGCGTCCCACGGCGTGTTGTAGCGGACCTGCACGTCGTTGAACGTGTTCGAGCCCACTTCGCGGCGACGCGACAGACCGCTTGCCGGCTGGCCGGACGCGTTGAGCGCCCCAGTCGGCGCGTACACGATGTCCGTGCACTCCAGATGCGGTTCGAGCACAGGAGCCAGACCAGCCGGGTTCGGGTTCGGCTGCACGGTGACGTAGGTGCAACCTTCGCGCATCTTCGAGTAATAGCGAGCGGTCCAGCTGACGCCGAAATCACCCATGTCCCACGACAGGTTCAGATTGGACCGGATGCGGAAGTTGGTGCTGGTCGAACCCGCGGCGCCTACGGTTGTGAGCGGGAACTGCGGGGTGTCAGTGCTGGTGAAATAGTCCTTCGCCGTATAGGTCGAGTTCGACGCCACTGCGAACGAACCGATGTTGTCGGTCGTGAAGCGATAGCTGATGTCGAAGTCGAAGCCTTCCACCTTGCGGAAACCAGCGTTGATGCTGCTGAACCGGAAGAAATTGATCTGGCCGGTCGCAGGATCGCGCGTGAACTCGCTCGAGGCGCTCGCATCGCAACGAGTCTGGTCGCCACGAACGTAGCAGTCCGCGAGGATGTTGCTGGGAGCATCGGTGACGATGGTGTTGTCGATGCGGACCTTCCACCAGTCGAACGCCAGGTTGAGGCCCTGCGCGAAGGTCGGGCTCCAGACGAAACCCATCGTCTGCGACTTCGATTCTTCGGGCGTCAGCGCCGCGTTGGAGCCGGACGAGAAGGCGATCGGGGACTGCGTGTTCGTCGATGTCACCGGCGTGCCACCCTGTCCGAGCTGGCGGTAGGTGTTCGCAAGCGCACCCAGCTCCGCGACGCAGTTGGCACGCGTCGTCGGGTTCGTGGCCGAGCTGCCGACCGAGACATCGCAGGGGTCGGTGTAGAACGCGAACGTCTGCGAGCCACCGCCATAGAGGTCGGAGATCGTCGGCGCGCGGAAGCCGTCGGCCACCGTCGCACGCAGCAGCAGCTGATCGAACGGACGCCACTTGACGCCGAACTTGTCGTTGGTGGTGTCACCGAAGGTGTCGTAGTCGGAATAGCGCGTAGCGACGTTGAACGACAGCTCACGGGCAAACGGCATGTCGGCCAGGACCGGGATCTCGAGCTCGCCGTAGATCTCGTTGACGCGGTAGCTGCCGCCGGTCGGGCCAGCGGCCAGATTGGTCGAGCCACCGGTCACTGCCAGGGCGTCAGGGACGAACTCGCCCTTTTCCTTGCGGCTTTCGACGCCGACTGCGAAGCCGAGGTCACCTGCCGGCAGGGTGAAGATCGAGCCCGCCAGGTTGGCCGCGAACACGTTGGTTTCGGTTTCGCCGGTGGAATGTTCTTCCTGGAACAGGTAGTTCTGCAGCGCCTGGTTGTCGGTCAATCCACCCGGGCCGACCTGGCCGAAGGCCAGGAAGGGATTCCACGGCACGCAGCCGGCAATCACCGCGCCAGGCGTACCACAGACGACCTGTCCCTGGGTCGGGCCAGCTGCGGTCTGGATGAACGACGGGCCGACAGCGGCGCGGACATTGGCCAGATTCAGGTTGCCATACGACTTCTGCACCAGCTTGTTGGTGCTGTTGAGGTAGGAGACGTCCCAATCGAAGAACCGCTCGCCGATATCGAAGCTGCCTTCAAGCGCGGCAGAGAAGCGGTAAGTCGTCAGATCGGCCGTGCTGACGCGCGGCACTTCCCATGTGCGACGCCACCAGTTACCGATATTCCGGGTCAGCGGATTGAACTCGCTGTCAGCGGAGAGCGGGGTGTTGAACGAAGCGGCCTGCATCGGGTAGCCGGCCACGGTGCGATCCGAAACGCGGTTGTTGTACAGGAAGTTGGTGCGGAAACGGATGTTGTCGGTCAGGTCATACGTACCGTCGACGTAGAGCGCCTTCTTCTCCAGCGCGGTGCGGAGATCGGTCTGCTCTGCGGTGTTCGACTTGTCTGCAACCGAACCCGGGAGGCAGTCGCGGGCGCCCGGCTGAGCGACAGACGACGCCGGGCAGCTACCCGTGTTTGTGTTCTGGTTGCGGAACGTATTGGTCACAGGGTCATAGATGACACGCGTGTTGCGGCCCGGGTTGGACGAGCTTGCAGGCACATACGTGACGCCGGCCAAGCCATCGCTGAAGGGGCTCGTGAAGCCACCGATCTGGCCAACCGTGGTCCAGTTGTCGGTCGGATGCAGATCGCCACGCGGGAACGCGCTGTACGGGCGATCAGACGAGCTGACCGGATCTTCCTTGGCGTATTCGGCAGCGAGGGTCAGCGAACCACGATCCCCGGTGAAGCCGATGATCATGTCGCCCTTGGTGATCGCGCCGTCGCCTTCGCTGTACTGGCCGTAGTAAATGCTGCCAGCAGCGCCGTCATAGTTGGCGCGGGTGATGATATTGATCACGCCGGCGATCGCGTCGGAGCCATAGATCGACGAGGCGCCGTCCTTCAGCACTTCAATACGCTCGACCGCAACCGCGGGGATCTGCGACACGTCGGCCAGGCCGCTGGTCGAAATGCCCAGGCGACGACCGTTCACGAGCACCAGCGAACGCGCAGCGCCGAGGTTGCGCAGGCTGATGAACGTGCCGCCTGCGTTCTCGCCCGCGGACAGCGGCGAAGCGCGGCTGATCGGCGGGGTGCCGACCGCGGAGATGTTCTGCAGGATATCGGCGACGGACTGGAAGCCTTGACGCTCGATCGCAGCGCGATCGATCAGGACAACCGGCTGAGCGGTTTCGGTATCGACCTGGCGGATACGGGTACCGGTCACTTCGACGCGGTCCAGCGTGGTCGCTTCCTGACCAGCGGCCGGCACGGCCTGCGCCTGCGCGGCGCCCACGCCGGCAATGGTGGTGCCACTGACGACGAGCGCGAACGTAATCGCGTCACGAAGCTTGTTGGTTCTCAAAGCCATTTCTTCTCTCTCCACATGAATGCGTGCTGATGATCCCCCACTGCATCCGGTCCGCCGGTCTTGACAACCGTTCCGTCCGGATGAGGTGCCCCCGATGCTAGCGCTTGTTAAAAAGAAATAAAACAGGCCTTAAGAAAAAATTGATGTAATTTGGATCAAATCAGGGGGCCGAATGCGCAAAGTGAGCGGTTGTTTGGGGTCAGGATCCGGCCGGCTGCGCGTCAACCGTCTCTAGATGACCAGGGAGTGCCGGAGCATCGGCACGCGCTTTTGCGCCGAACGGCTGTGATCCGACTAGGTTCCGACAGTCGCTCCGTAACGACGCCCGCCTCTCGAGGACTGCGTACGAGTCGCGCAGATGGCCGCCTCGGTCCGGACGAGAGACATGGACAACGCGTACTTTCCTGTGCGTCAGCTGGCGATGCGACATGTACGGCCACCGCGCGTCGGCACTTCTGGACCGGCCTGCTTGCGCTTTCAGAGCGCGGGGCATCCCGGCCCGCCCCGCTTATAGTGAATCGCCAACGGCCCAGGACACGGCCGTGCATCACCGGGGAGGGCGGGTGGACGATTCGGAGGCTGCGGGACGACGGGTCCTGCGCATCGCGACGGTCGCGGGATTTTCGATGGTCGGGGCACTGCTGGCCGCGGTGGTGTCGTGGGGGATGGTGGTGCACATCGCGGGGGAGCGGCTCGGCGGCTACTCGGCCATGCTGGCGGAGCGTGCGCAGGAGCTGGACGACGAGTCCCGGGACACCCTCGACACCTTCAACCGCCAGCCGCAGGCGCGCTGCTCCGACCGTGAGTTCGAGCAGATGCGCGAAGCCGTCTACCGGACGTATTTCGTCAAGGACATCGGGCGGTTGCTTGATGGACGGCTGCAGTGCACGGCCAGCCTCTATCGCCTGCCGGTGCCACCGGTGGTCACGCTGCCGCAGCTGGTGACCGCGGACGGGCTGCAGGTCGCGACGATGGAACTGCAATTGCTGGCCAGCGGCAGCCGGGCGCCCGCGCTGGCGTCGGGCGATACCCGGGTGATCCTCGATCCACTCGCGTTTCACCTGCGGCCGGGGCCGGACATCGGTTTCACCATCGGCTATGTCGATGCCGGCACCGGCTTCCTGCCGTTGTACGGGGCTGCCACGCGGTATGACCCTGCGATGTTGCGCGCGGGTGCGCTGATCGATCAAGACGGCGTGCTGATGCATCCGCGCTGCGCGGCCGGGCGCTCGATCTGCGTCGTCGCCACGCTCGCCAAGGAAGAAGTGCTGGAGGCGCAATGGCCCTTGCTGCTGGTCTGCACGCTGCTGGGCGCCGGCGCGGGTGCCGCGATCGGGCTCGGGTTGCTGATGTCGCATCTGCGGCGGCATTCGCTGGAAGGACGCCTGTTGCGTGCCATCGACCGCGACGCGCTCGACGTCGAATACCAGCCGGTCGTGCGGATCTCCGACGGCGCCCTGGTCGGCGCCGAAGCGCTGGTGCGCTGGCGCGACCACGACGGCCGCCTGATTCCGCCCACGCGCTTCGTACCGATCGCCGAGGCGAACGGCAGCATCGGGCGCATCACCCAGCTGGTGCTGCGGCGGGTCGCGACGGATTTCGGCGATCTGCTCTCAGCGCCGGGCGACTTCCGCATCAACGTCAACATTTCCGCCGCCGATCTCGACGACAGCCGCTTCCATGCCGACATGGCGCGCACCCTGGATGCGGCCGGCATCGCGCGCGGCCGCATCGGGATCGAACTCACCGAGCACTCCACTGCCGCCCGCGAGATTGCGATGTCGGGCACGAAGCGGTTGAAGGCGTTGGGACACCACGTGTACATCGACGATTTCGGCACCGGCTATTCGAGCCTCGCCTATCTCGCCGAGCTGGATCTCTACGCGCTGAAGATCGATCGATCGTTCACCGGCACGATCGGGACCGATGCGCTCAAGGTCAATCTGGTGCCGCAGATCATCGAACTCGCGCGCACGCTGGGGCTGGCGGTCGTGATCGAAGGGGTGGAAACAGAAGCACAGCGCGACTGGCTGCGAAGCGTGGACTATCCGCTGTACGCGCAGGGCTGGCTGTTCGGGCGTCCCATGCCTGCAGCCGCATTCAGGGAATTGCTGGCACGGCCGGCGCCGCGATGACGTTCAAGCCGCGTGACTGTCCTGCGCACGGCGCCCGCGACGCGTCCCGGTGAATGCGTCACTGGCGCGCCAGGCAGCCTGCACATCCGAACGGACGTCCTGCCATGCGCGCAGGCGGCCGTCGAATTCCCACATGCGGCGCAGCACGGGCTCGATGTCTTCCCACGGGCGTTCGGGATAGGACGCGCGGCCGTTGCGGCCGAGCGAGATCACGAGGGTGCGGTCCGAGTCGTGCTTCATGCGGAGGTACTGCCGGTTGGGAGCGCGCAGGCTACGGTCCGGTTCGTCTCGTTTCCGTGAACCCGACAGTCGATTTCGATGACAGCGCAGATGCGTTCAGCGACGGCTGCGATGTGTCGCGGAAGCGCGAGGAATTCGACTCGATACGCGTGTGCATATGCGCGCAGTCATGCGGCTGCTTTGCTGCAGTGCAACTCAAAACAACGGCTTGATGACCTGGATCGTGCCCCACAGCGAGACCACCCAGACCGCGCTGCGCAGATAGGGAACACCGATGGCATAGATCGGCAGATAGGCGACGCGCGCCCAGAGATAGACCTGCGCGCCGAGTGCGGTGCCGGCATCGGCGCGACCCGCGAATACGACTGCGAGTACCGCGGCCGCGAACAGCGGAAACGTCTCGAGGAAGTTGCGGCTCGCCGCAGCGGTACGCACCGCAGCACCGGTCAACGGCGGGATGTCCGCGCCGTCCCGGTTGCTGGCATTCCAGCGCACGCCGCGTTGCGCCGTCGCAAACGCGGCGGCGACGCCGATGTGCACGAGGCCGAGGACGATCGCCCAGCCGAGCATCTGCAGTTCGATCGTCATCGTCCGTGCTCCTTGCGTGGTGTCAGCCGGCGACCGCCTTTGCGATCGCGTCGTTGAACGCCGGGATGTCATCCGGCTTGCGGCTGGTGATGAGGTTGCCGTCGACGACGACCTCGGAATCTTCCCACTGTGCGCCCGCATTGACGAGATCGGTCTTCACCGACGGCCACGACGTGACCTTGCGGCCCTTCGCCAGGCCGCTCTCGACCAGCAGCCACGGGCCGTGGCAGATCGCCGCGACCGGCTTTCCGGCATCGCCGAACGCGCGCACAAACGCCACCGCGTCCTTGTCGGCGCGCAGCACGTCCGGGTTCATCTGGCCACCGGGGAGCACCAGTGCGTCGTAGCTGCCAGCGTCCGCCTTGGACAGCGCCACGTCGACATCGACGCTGCGGCCCCAGTCCTTCTTGTCCCAGCCCTTGATCGAACCGACATCGCCGGACGAGATGACGTCGACATGTGCGCCGGCGTCCTTGAGCGCCTTGAGCGGCTGCTCGAGTTCGGACTGTTCGAAGCCATCGGTGGCGAGGATGGCGATTTTTTTGCCGTCGAGATTCTGCATCGGGCGCTCCGGGAACTGATATGAGCCGCCGATGCTGGGCGACGTCAGGTACCCCGGCCGTGAAACGTACGTTCGCCGCATGTGAGCCTTCAGTCTCGCCCGGTGAGACGCCAGGCGGTCACGCTCGCGCCCCGATATCGAAAGCGCCGGAGCAGGCCCTTGAACGCGATTCTCAGGACCGGCCAGGCGCTGGCGACCACGGGCGATGCCGTGTCCGGCAGCGCGCTGGCGACGAAGCTGGCGGCGAAGTATCCCGGACGCGTCACCGGCACGCTGCTGCTGCCGGGACAGGCCGGCGACTACGCGCCCTTGCCCGACGATGTGCCCGAAGCCCTGGCGCGCGCGCTGCGCAGCCGCGGCATCGACCGACTCTACCGCCATCAGGTGCAGGCCTGGGCAGCGACGCAGGCAGGCCGCCATCTCGTGGTCGCGACACCGACCGCCTCGGGCAAATCGCTGTGCTACACGCTGCCTGTGCTGTCGGCCGCGATCACCGCGCGCAGCCAGGCGCTGTACCTGTTTCCGACCAAGGCGCTGGCGCAGGACCAGGTGGCGGAACTGCTGGAACTCAACGCCGCCGGGGCACTCGGCCTGCGCGCGGCGACCTTCGACGGCGACACGCCCGGCGATGCGCGCCAGGCGATCCGCATCAACGGCGACATCGTGGTCAGCAATCCGGACATGCTGCACCAGGCGATCCTGCCGCATCACACCAAGTGGGCGCAGTTCTTCGAGAACCTGCGCTATGTGGTGATCGACGAGATCCACACCTATCGCGGCGTGTTCGGCTCGCACGTGGCCAATGTGATCCGCCGGCTCAAGCGCGTCTGCGCGTTCTATGGCGTGACCCCGCAGTTCATCCTGTGCTCGGCGACGATCGGCAATGCGCGCGAGCACGGCCGCGCGCTGGTGGAAGTGGATGACGCCGCGCTGGAATCGATCCTCGAATCGGGCGCGCCGCGCGGCGACAAGCACGTGCTGCTGTGGAATCCGCCGGTGATCAATCCCGATCTCGGCTTGCGCGCATCCGCGCGTTCGCAGTCCAACCGCATCGCTCGCATGGCGATTCGCGCCGGGCTCAAGACGCTGGTGTTCTGCCAGACGCGGTTGATGGTCGAGGTGCTGACCAAGTACCTCAAGGAAGTTTTCGATCACGACCCGCGCAAGCCCAAACGCATCCGTGCTTACCGCGGCGGCTATCTGCCGACCGAGCGCCGCGCGGCCGAGCGCGAGATGCGCGCGGGCCATATCGACGGCATCGTCAGCACCTCGGCGCTGGAACTCGGCGTCGACATCGGCAGTCTCGATGTCGTCGTGCTCAACGGCTATCCGGGCAGCATCTCGGCGACGTGGCAACGCTTCGGTCGCGCCGGTCGCCGGCAGCAGCCGTCGGTCGGCGTGCTGGTCGCGAGTTCCGAGCCGATGGATCAGTACGTGGTGCGGCATCCGGAGTTCTTCGCCGACGCCAATCCCGAACACGCGCGCATCGAACCCGACCAGCCGTTGATCCTGCTCGACCACATCCGCTGCGCCGCGTTCGAGCTGCCCTTCGTCGATGGCGATGGGTTTGGCCCGGTTGCCCCGGCGCCGTGGCTGGAGGTGCTGGCCGAATCCGGCGTGCTGCACCACGAAGGCGACCGCTGGGAATGGATCGCCGACAGCTATCCGGCGCAGGCGGTGAATCTGCGTTCGGTCGCCGACGGCAATTTCGTCGTCGTCGACCGCACCGACGGCCGGCAGACGATCATCGCCGAGGTCGATTACTCCGCCGCTGCGCTCACGCTGTACGAAGGCGCGATCCACATGGTCCAGTCCGAGCCGTTCCAGGTCGAGCGCCTCGATTGGGAAGGCCGCAAGGCCTATGTGCAGCGCACGCACGTCGATTACTACACCGACGCGATCGACTACACCAAGCTGAAAGTGCTCGATGACGAAGAGCAGGCCGACGCCGGGCAGGGCAGTGCGCACCTCGGTGAAGTGCACGTGGTGCGGCGCGTGTCGGGCTACAAGAAGATCCGCTTCCACACGCACGAGAACATCGGCTACGGACCGGTGAACCTGCCCGACCAGGAACTGCATACGAGCGCGGTGTGGTGGCAGCTGCCGCAGCAGGCGCTGGATCGTGCATTCGATGCACGCCACGAGGCGCTCGATGGCTTCCTCGGCGCGTCGTATGCGCTGCATCTGGTCGCGCAGGTCGCGGTGATGGCGGAGAGCCGCGATCTGCAGAAGGCGGTGGGCAGCGGCGATGGCACCTGGTTCGCGACCGCCGACCAGCGCGGTCGCGGCCAGTTACGCGATGGCGATGGCGCAGCGCTGGACTTCGAAGGCATCGGCCGGTTCACGCCGACGCTGTATCTCTACGACAACTACCCGGGCGGTGTGGGGCTGTCGTCGCCGTTGTACGAGCGGCGCGACGAATTGCTGGCGCAGGCGGCGGCGCTGGTTGCCTCCTGCAGTTGCCGCGCCGGCTGTCCGGCCTGTGTCGGGCCGATCCTCGCCTCGGAAGAGGATGCCGAGCGCACGCCGCGCCAGCTGGCTGCGCGGGTGATCGAACTGCTCGTGCAAGCGCCACAGCTGCCGGCATGAGTGCACTCGCCAAACGCCTCGGTCTGCTGCGCAGCCAGGCCGGCACCGCCTTGCCGTCGGTGACCCCGACGCCACCGTTGCCGACCACCGCGCCGCGCGCGCAGTGGCCGCGCGCAGACGGCGCGCGCTCGCCGGAGCAGGTCGTCGCGCAGCTGCGCAAGCTGATGAAGCTGCGCGTGCCGACGCCGGCCGCGCGCCCGACCGGTCCGATCGATCGCACGCTGCCTGGCGAGGAGATCGCGCCCGGCCTGCGCTATCTCGAGCAGACCGCGCCATGGCCGCACGAGGACGCCGAACTCGCGCTCTACGATATCCGCCACGAGCCGGCCCAACGTTCGGATCTGCTGGCCTTCGACACCGAGACCACCGGACTCGCTGGCGGTACCGGCACGCGCGCCTTCATGATCGGCGCCGCCGATTTCGTCGAAGGCCGCATGCGCATCCGCCAGCTGTGCATCACCACGCTGGGCGCCGAGCGCGAGATGCTCAAGACGTTTTCGAAATGGCTGCGGCCTTCGACGGTGCTCGTCAGCTACAACGGCCGCAGCTACGACCGCCCGCTGCTGACCACGCGCTATCGCCTCGCGCGGCTGCGCGATCCGCTGATCGAACTGCGTCATGTCGATCTGCTGCATCCGGTGCGGCGTCGCTATCGCGGCGTCTGGGCGAACTGCAAGCTGGCGACCGTCGAGCGCGAACTGCTCGGCGTGTTGCGCGAGGATGATCTGCCCGGCAGCGAAGCGCCTGCGGCGTGGCTGGATTACCTGCGCGGCGGCAGCGCGGACAAGCTGCGGCGTGTGGGCCTGCACAACGCGCAGGATCTGCGCAGCCTGTTCGGCGTGCTGGAGGCGATGCGCGACGAAGCCGTCGTCGATACGGTGGTCGTGCCGGATGCGGTGGACGTTCCGGGTATGGATTGCGTCTTCGACTGAGTCAAGCTCGTCGGATTGCCGACACGTCGGTCGGCGTCTGCAGGAGCGCGCTCGCGCGATCGGGCGCTTCGGGCCAAGCCACATCGCGCGCAAGCGCGCTCCTACAGGATCACGCGCAATTCCGTGTTCACGTGATCTGAATCGCGACGATGCTTGAATCGGCCGGCCCAGCAGTCCCCAATCGCCATCGACCGGCGAGCAGTCCGCGCCACTCTGGAGCCCCATGGAATCACGCGAACGCCGGCCAGTGACGGCCGACCCTGTCCTCCCGCGCGCCACACTCCGTGCGCGCGATGCGTTCGCGATCACCATCGGCATCGTCGTCGGTGCCGGCATCTTCCGGACTCCATCGTTGATTGCCGGTGCCTCCGGCAGCGAATTCGTGATGCTCGCGGCCTGGGTGGTCGGCGGCCTCCTGTCGATCGTCGGTGCGCTCTGCTACGCCGAACTCGCGACCACGTACCCACAGGCTGGCGGCGACTACAACTATCTGCGCCGCGCCTACGGGCGGCGCCCCGCCTTCCTGTTCGCCTGGGCGCGCGTGTCGGTGATCCAGACCGGCTCGATCGCCCTGCTGTGCTTCATCGTCGGCGACTACATGGGGCAACTGTTCGATCTCGGGCCGTGGTCGTCCGCGCTCTACGCCGCAGGCGCGGTGGTGCTGCTGACGATCGTCAACTGGATCGGCACGCGCCAGGGCGCCGCGGTGCAGACCTGGCTGACGATCGCCGAGATCATCGGCGTGCTGGTGATCGTCGTGGCCGGCCTGATGTTCGCGCCGACCGACATCGCGCCGATTCCCGGCAGCGGTGGCGACAGCGCGATCGGTCTGATCCTCGTGTTCGTGCTGCTGACCTACGGCGGCTGGAACGAGGCCGTCTATGTGACCTCCGAAGTGCGCGATGCGAAGACGTGGATGCCGCGCGTGCTGATCCTCAGCCTGATCGCGATCGCCGCGCTGTACGTGCTGGTGAACCTCGCCTACCTGAAGGTGCTGGGCCTGGGGGGCATGGCCGAACACAACGCCGTCGCGGCCGAAGTCATGGGCCGCGTGTTCGGGCCGACCGGCGCGGTGCTGATGAGTGTGATCGTCGTCGCCGCAGCGCTGACCTCGGCGAACGCGACGCTGATCACCGGCGCGCGCAGCGTTTACGCCGTCGGTCGCGATTTCCCGGCGCTGGGTTTCATCGGTCGCTGGGATGCACGCAGCGGAACGCCGCGCGCTGCGATCGTGACCCAGGGCGTACTGGCGCTCGCACTGGTCGGACTCGGCGCGTTCGCACGCGATGGCTTCGAGGTTGCGGTGGAATACACGGCGCCGGTGTTCTGGCTGTTCTTCCTGCTGGTCGGCATCTCGCTCTTCGTGCTGCGCCGGCGCGATCCCGATCTGCCGCGCCCGTTCAAGGTGCCGCTGTATCCGGTGCTGCCGCTGCTGTTCTGCGCGACCAGTGCCTACCTGCTGTATTCCAGTCTGGCCTACACCGGACGCGGGGCGCTCGTCGGCGTCGCCGTGCTCGCGATCGGCGGCCTGCTGCTGTTGCTGTTCAAACCGACCCCGCGTCACGAGGAGACTCCGCCATGAAATCGTCGAAGAAGACCCTGATCGCGCTCGCGATCTGCACGCCCTTCCTGCTCGCCTGCGCCGAACAGGCGGTCAGCGCCTATGAACCGGTCGACGGCAGCGAGGCGGCCGACAGCGATGTCGCCCCGATGGAAACCACGCACACGGTGACCGCCGACATCGGACCGGATTCGCCGTTCGCCGAAGGCGCGCCGGCCCCGTCGCGCGAACCGGATGTCATCTATGTGCCGACGCCCGAGCCGGTGGTCGACGCGATGCTCAACCTGGCCGGCGTCAAGGCAGGCGATGTGCTCTACGACCTGGGTTCCGGCGACGGCCGCATCCCGATCGCCGCGGCCCAGCGCTTCGGCGTGCGCGGTGTCGGTATCGACATCAACCCGGTGCGCGTGCGCGAGGCGAATGCGAACGCGGAGACGGCCGGCGTCACCGAGCTGGTCACGTTCAAGGAAGCCGACCTGTTCGAGGAGGACATCAGCGAGGCGACGGTGGTCACGCTGTACCTGCTGCAGAGCCTCAACGTGAAGCTGCGGCCCAAGCTGCTGGCGGAACTGAAGCCGGGCACGCGCATCGTCAGCCATGCCTTCGACATGGCCGACCAGTGGGCGCCCGAGCAGACCCAGGAGGTCGACGGCAGCCGCATCTACATGTGGACCGTGCCCGAGCGCTGATCGCCTGTCCGACGTCCGCGCACGTAAGGCCTGTCCGCCGCGCGCCTCGTGCGCCACGGAGGGCGTGCGCGATAGATCTCGAACAGGTTGGACCCCAACGCGCCGCCGGTCGCAGGCCGACGGCGCGATGGCATCATCGTCGCCCCCGCAAGAGAACACGCTGCCATGACCCGCATCGCTCCGCTCGTCCTGTCGCTCGCCGCGCTGTCGGCCACCTCCGTGTCCGCGTCGCCGTATGGCGGCGAACTCCAGGGCTTCGACTATCCGCATCCGCGCCAGGCGCACGCGCTGACATCGCAGGGACAGTCACTGTCGATGGCCTATATGGACGTGCGGCCCGAAGGTGCGGGCAACGGCCGCACGGCGGTGCTGCTGCACGGCAAGAATTTCTGCGGACCGACCTGGGACGACACGATCAACGTGCTGGTCGACGCCGGCTGGCGCGTGATCGCGCCGGACCAGATCGGCTTCTGCGGATCGACCAAGCCCCGCGGCTACCAGTTTTCGTTCGCCCAGCTGGCGGCGAATACGCATGGCCTGCTCGAGTCGCTGGGCGTTGAGCGCGCGGTGGTGATCGGCCACTCGATGGGCGGCATGCTCGGCGTGCGCTACGCGTTGCAGTACCCCGATGCGGTCGAGCAGCTGGTGCTGGTCAATCCGATCGGGCTGGAGGACTGGCAGGCCGAGGGCGTGCCCTACGCCAGCATCGACACCATGGCCGAGGGCGAGCGCAAGACCACCTTCGACAGCATCAAGGCCTACCAGCTGAAGTTCTATTACGACGACCAGTGGGCGCCGCGCTACGACCGCTGGGTCGACATGCTGGCCGGCATGTATGCCGGGCCGGATCGCGAGATCGTCGCCTGGAACCAGGCCCAGACCTCGGAGATGGTGTTCACCCAGCCGGTCGTCCACGAGTTTCCGAAGCTGCGCGTGCCGGCCCTGCTGATGATCGGCGGCAAGGACCGCACCGCCCCCGGCGCCAACCGGGCGCCCGCCGACGTGGCCGCGCGCCTGGGCGACTATCCGGTGCTGGGACGGCGTGCGGCCGAGGCCATGCCGGAGGCCGAACTGGTCGAGTTTCCGGCGCTGGGCCACTCGCCCCAGGTCGAAGACCCCGACGCCTTCCATGCCGCGCTGCTGAAAGGCCTGCGGACCGCGCCCTGAGGCGGCCGCTAGGGCACGCGCGGCGGCTGCATTCATTGCGCATTCCGCCGCGCAGCGGTGCACGCCCTAAACTGAACCGCCTCGGCGCATCCGCCGTCCGTCCTGTCCGGAGTCCGTCGTCTTCATGTCGCCCTGGCGTCCCAGTCTGTTGTTGATCGCCTGTCTCGGCCTGGCTGCCTGCCAGTCCGGTACCGATGCCACGCCGCCGGTGGCGGAGACCGTCGAGGTCGCGAGTCCCGAGGAGGGCGGTGCGGTGAGTACCGCGCCGCTGGCGGACGAGGACCTGCCCGAGATCGCCGCGCCGGCCGAAACGCCGGGCGACGCGGTCGACTGGTCGGAGATGGTGCTCAGCGACGGCACCGCATCGCTCAGCTGCGAGCTCGACTACGCCAATGCCGGCGACGGGGACCTGCTGACCGCGTTCGACCAGGATTCGCTGCGCACGGCGATGTCGGCCTGCGCCGAGCGTGGCGTATTCCGGCTGCGCTTCCGCGGGCGCGTGACCCAGGAATTCACCCAGCTGATGCAGCGCCTGGCTGTGGTCGCCGACGACCTGGCGATCAACAAGCGCGTGCTGGACATCGATTCCAGCGGCGGCATGGTCGAGGAAGCGATCCGCGCCGGCGACGTCATTGCCGAGTCGCGCTGGACCATCTGGGTCCGCGACGGTGCGGTCTGCCACAGCTCCTGCGTGTTCCTGCTGGCCGGTGGCGATACCCGCCTGATCGGCGGACGCGTCGGCATCCACCGCATCATCCGCATGAGTTCCAGCGCCTCCACCCGCGCCGAACTCAATCGCGAACTGCGCGCGGTCTACGGCCGCGTCCGCGACTACCTGGAGCGCAACGGCGCCGCGGTCGCGGTGGCCGACCTGATGATGGCCGTGCCCAACCGCAGCCTGCGCATCCTCACGCCGGACGAACTCAAGCTCTACGGCCTCGACGGCGTGAACCCGGCCCAGGACGATCTCGACCGGCTGCGCCTCATGCGCAAGTGCGGACAGGATTTCGTCAACCGGCGCGACGCCTACGTGCGCGCGTTCGACACCACCTGCAACGCGCCCGATCGCGACGTCGAGCAGCTGGCCGCCTGCGGCCTGGAGCTGCGCGGCAAATTCGGCTTCCCGGACGAGCAGTGCCCCTCGGAAAGCCCGTTGTCGGAATTCGACCTCGTGGGCCAGCTAACCGCTGCGGCAGGCATCGCCAGCCGGCTGCGCATCCTCGGCGTCCCGGCGGTCGAGCCGCGGCGCGCGAACGACACGCGCCCTGAAGCGGCGCCGGGTGCACGTCGTGCCACGCCGGCGCAGTCGCCGGCGGCGGATGCTGCGGAAACGCCCTCGGCACCTGTCGACGACGCCGGCAGCAGCGATACCGCCGAGACTGCCGACATGCCACCGCCACCGCCGGCCACGACGGACGGCGGCGGCACGCGCTGATCCCCGGTTTGGGACCGCGCGATCGCGGTCCGCATCCCGCTCAGGCGTCGGGCGCCGTCACGGTCGGCACCGCGTCTTCCTGCAGAAAACCACCGGACTGGCGCCGCCACAGCTGCGCATAGACGCCGTCCGCGGCGACCAGCGCCTCGTGCGTGCCCTGTTCGACGATGCGCCCGCGGTCCATGACGATCAGCCGGTCCATCGCCGCGATCGTCGACAACCGGTGCGCGATCGCGATGACCGTCTTGCCCTCCATCAGGCGGTTGAGGTTGTCCTGGATGGCGGCCTCGGCCTCCGAGTCCAGCGCCGACGTCGCTTCGTCGAGCACCAGGATCGGCGCGTTCTTCAGCAGCACGCGCGCGATGGCGACGCGCTGGCGCTGGCCGCCTGACAGCTTGACCCCGCGCTCGCCCACGTGCGCGTCGTAACCGGTGCGGCCCTTCGCGTCGCTGAGGGTGAGGATGAAGTCGTGGGCCTCGGCGCGCTTCGCCGCTTCCAGCATCTCCGCTTCGCTCGCATCGGGCCGGCCGTAGAGGATGTTCTCGCGCACCGAGCGGTGCAGCAGCGACGTGTCCTGGGTGACCATGCCGATCTGCGCGCGCAGCGAATCCTGGGTGATGCCGGCGATGTCCACGCCGTCGATGCGGATCGCGCCCGCCTCGCGGTCATAGAACCGCAGCAGCAGGTTGACCAGCGTGGACTTGCCCGCGCCGGAGCGACCGACCAGACCGATCTTCTCGCCCGGCCGCACGTGCAGGTCCAGGTCCTCGATGATGCTGCGATCCTGCTGGCCGTAGTGGAAATCGACGTGGTCGAAGCGGATGTCGCCGGTGATCGCCGGCAGCGGCGGCGCGTCGTCGGCATCGTCGACCGTCGGCGCCAGCGAGATCGAGTTGATGCCGTCTCGCACGGTGCCGATGTTTTCGAACAGCGCCGACAGTTCCCACATGATCCACTGCGACATGCCGAGCATGCGCAGCGCCAGCGCCAGGCCGACGGCGATGGCGCCGGTGCTGATCGCGCCGTCGAGCCACAGCCACAGGCCCAGGCCGGCGACCGAGGCGACCAGCAGCATGTTGAGGACGTAGTTGCAGACGTTGACCATCGTCACCAGGCGCATCTGCCCGTGCACGGTGCCGAGGAAACCGTCCATCGCCTCGCGGGCATAGGCCTGTTCGCGCTGCGAATGCGAGAACAGCTTGACCGTCGCGATGTTGGTGTAGCTGTCGACGATGCGCCCGGTCATCACCGAGCGCGCATCGGCCTGCTTCTCCGAGATGCGGCTCAGGCGCGGCACGAATACGCGCATCAGCAGCGCGTAACACACCACCCAGCCGATGAAGGGCAGCATCATGCGCCAGTCGGCGGACGCGGCGACGATCAGCGCGCCCGTCAGATACACCAGCACGTAGTTGCCGACGTCCAGCAGCTTGATCACCGTCTCGCGCACGGCCAGCGACGTCTGCATCAGCTTGGTCGCGATGCGCCCTGCGAACTCCTCCTGGAAGTAGCCCATCGACTGGCGCAGCAGATAGCGGTGCACGTTCCAGCGGATCCGCATCGGGAAATTGCCGAGCAGGGTCTGGTGGATGATCAGTGAACTGAACAGCGTGAGCACCGGCAGCGCGACGAGCACCAGCACCGCCATCGCGGCGAGCCGTCCGCCTTCGGCCTCCAGAAAGCTGCCCGGCGTGTGCGACGCCAGCCGGTCGACGAGCGAGCCGACGTAGGCGTACAGCACGACCTCGGCGATCGCGATCAGCGCGGTGCACAGCGCCATGAGCAGCAGCCATTTGCCGCTGCCGCGGACGTAGTGCATGCAGAACGCGAACAGCGTGGTCGGCGGCTGCGTCGGCGGCGCAGGCGGAAAGGGATCGATGCGGGATTCGAACCAGCGGAGCATGGGACAACCTTGGGGAATGCGCGCCGCGCGGGCGACGCCGGATGAAAACGGGAGGCGCATTGTCGGCGATGCGGGTCGCCGGAGGTGCGACGACGCGGCGACGCGCGCCGCTGGCCTTCACGCGCAGGCCGGCGCTGACGCCGGCCTAGGGCACGTCGAGCACGATGCGCCCGAGGTGATGGGCGTCCAGCGCAGACGCTGCGTCCGCGATCCGCGCCAGCGGAAAGCGCGCACCGACGTGCAGGTGGAAGGGGCCGCGCTCGATCGCCCGGCAGGCGGCGTACACGTGGTCGGCGCCCGCGCGGGCCCCGAAGGCGATGGCCGCCACGTCGGCGCGCGGCGGGGGCGGCGACACGCCATGTGGCCAGGCGATGCGCCCGCCCGGACGCAGCGCTTCGATTGCCCGCTGCGCGATCTGCGGTGCATCGGCGGTCAGCAGGGCGGCGTCGAGGCCGGCGGGGGCGAAGATGCGCAGCGCCGCGGCGAGATCGTGGCGGCGGCCATCGATCGCCATGTCCGCGCCGAGCCGTTCGGCCAGCGCCAGGCCATCCGCGCCCGATGCCACGGCGAGCACGCGCGCCCCGCGCAGCCGCGCGAACTGCAGGGCCATGTGGCCGATGCCGCCACTGGCGCCGAACACCAGCACGCGGTCGCCCGCGCCGACATGCAGCGCGGCGTCGATCGCATGCATCGCCAGGCCGCCGTCGACCGGCAAGGCCGCGGCCTGTTGCAGCGGCAGTCCGGCCGGCACCGGCCACAGGTGGTCGGCGTCGACCACGGTGAACTGGGCATGGAAGCCGCGTCTGGGCGTGCGCAACGGGATCAGCCCGCAGACCCGGTCGCCCTCGCGGAAGCGGTGTACGCGGGCGCCGACGTCGACCACCGTGCCAGCGCCTTCCGATCCGCCGACGAAGGGGAAGACGCGCCCGGGCGCATCAGCCCGGCCCAGGCGACCTTCGCGCTCCAGCACATCCCAGTGGCCGAAGCCCGCCGACAGCACGCGGACCAGGGCCTGGTCCGGGCCGGGCACCGGAATCGGCAGGGCGGCCAGTCGCCAGGCATCGGCGCCGCCGGCATGGCGGATGGCGATCGCGTCCATCGTCTCGACCGTGTCGGTCGAGGTGTCGGAATCGGGAATCGGGTCGGAATGGACGCTGTCGAGAGACATCGAACGCCTGCGCGGTTGTGGTCGGAGACGGTGCAGGGTAAAACCTCAACCATTATTGAGGTCAACAGGAGGTCGGCATGGCCGGAGGCGACGGGGTGCTGTCGGTGGGCGAACTGGCCGCGCGCAGCGGGGTCGCGGTGTCGGCGCTTCACTTCTACGAGCGCGAGGGCCTGCTGGTGAGCGGGCGCAATGCCGGCAACCAGCGGCGCTACGGCCGCGACGTGCTGCGCCGGGTCGCGGTGATCCGGGTCGCGCAGCGCGCCGGCATTCCGCTTGCCGAGATCCGGGCCGCGCTCGAAACCCTGCCCGACGGGCGTACGCCGACCAAGGCGGACTGGAGCCGCCTGTCGCGCCGCTGGCGCCGCGAGCTGGATGCCCGGATCGAGCGACTGACACGCCTGCGCGACCAGCTCGACGGCTGCATCGGCTGCGGCTGCCTGTCGCTGCAGCAGTGCCCCTTGCGCAACCCGGACGATGCCGCAGCCGGGCAGGGGCCGGGCGCGCCGTATCTGGATCCTTGACCGGGGATTCGCGTGCCCGGGTCAGTCTGCGCCGGGCGCGGCGTCGGATCGGGCGTGTCCAGGCCGACGGCGCCGCGCGGTAGCCTCCCCGATGCGCGCCGTCAGCCGGCGTCCCAGCGAGCGGCTGAAGCGTTCGGGATCGGTGACCGTGATCCCCGCGTACCACGGCAGGGCCGCCATCGCCGCCGCGGCCGCGTCCCGGCCGACGGCAGCGATGAAGGCGCGGGTCCAGGCGGATTCGACTTCCAGCGCCACCGCATGGGGCAGCAGGGCCACGTAGCGGGCCGCAGCCGATGCCGGGTCATTGCAGGACGACGCGAAGGCGCTGCGCCCGTCCGCAAGACCGGCGCGCAGGGCGTCGATCTCGCTCTGCAGGCGGCGTCCGTCGGGCGTCCGTGTCTTCGCGAGCACGCCGAGGACGACCAGCAGCGGCAGCATCGGCGCGAGCGTTGCCAGCGCGGGGATCGTCATGCCCGTGCGGGCGGCCAGCACGAGGGCCGGGATCGCGAACGCCAGCGCGATCGTCAGCGCGACCAGCATGTGCACACCGGACACCCGGAACATCGCCGGCTGGAAACGCTGGCGCAGGGCCGCGGCGTGGGCCTGGCGGGCGTGACGGATACGCGCGGCGTGCGCGGCGTCCAGCGTCAGCGAGGCCTGCGGCTCGGGCAGCAGGGCGCGCAGCAGGGCCCGCTGCTCCATCGTCGGCAGCGTCGAGGCGCCGTCGTGGATGCGGACCAGCCGCCACCCGGTACGGCCGTCGGCGCGTTCGCGCTGGAAATGCAGGTGGTCCTGGACCGCACTCGCAACCAGATCGGCAGCAGTGCAGCGGTCGTCGTAGCGCAGGCCACTGATGTAGCGCAGCCCGGCGGGCGAGATGCCGGCCGGCGGAGCGACGCGCGCACCGGCAGCGGTGGCCGGCGCTACGCGACGGCGCTGCCGGCGTCGCAGCAGGCACAGCACCGACAGCGCCGCGACACCGGCCAGCGCGACCAGTACGCCGGCCCGGTCGCCCAGCCACCAGCGCCACTGCTGCGCCCGGCCCGGGGGCGTCACGACATCGGCCGGAAATGCCAGCGAGACCGTCAGGTGCTCGCCGGCCTGCAGGGGCCGGACGAGGGACCAGCGGGCAGTGCCCGAGGCGGACCGCGCGATACGGAAGTCGCGCGTCTCCATCCCCGCCGCGCCAGTGCTGCCCGTTGCCTGCAAGGCGTCCACCGGCACCGCGCGCGGCAGGTGCACCGTCACGTGGCCGCGTTCGACCGGCACGCCCTGGTCGGCGCGGACGGTGTCCATCGTCAGACGCGCGTTGTCAGTGCCCACGTCGAGCTGCCGGTCGAGGCGATAGCGCAGGGTGTAGACCGGCTGCGAAGGCATCGGCAGGTGGCGCGCATCGCCGATGTGCAGTTGCGTGTCGTCCGCTGTGCGTCGGCGCGTCCAGGGCTCGGGCTGGCCATCGCGCAGGACGTCGAGAATCTCGACCTCGGCAATGCGCGCGCGAGCCGGATGGTCGCGAGTCTGGTTTGGCAGGGTGTGCACGATGCCGTGGCGGAACACGCCGCCTTCGGTGCGCACCTCGATGCGTTCGGTGACGTCGAGGCGGCCATCCCCGAGCACGTGCAATTCGACCGCGTGGTCGAGGATCCGGTCCTGGGCCCATGCAGCGCAGGACGCGAGGCACGCGAGCAGCACGCCTGCCGCACCTGACGCACGGCCGCGCCAGTACGGGCCGGTCACGTCATCCGGACCGCGGCCGGTGCGCGGTGGGTGTCGTCGGTCTGGAAGAACGCGGCGGGTCCGATGCCGGTCACCCGCGCGACCACGGTGTCCGGCACGCGCTGCACGGCATCGTTGAGATCGCGCACGGCGCCGTTGTAGAAGCGGCGCGCGTACTGCAGCTGCGCTTCCACCTCGACGAGATCGCGCTGCAGCTGGAGGAAATTGGCGCTGGCCGCGAGGTCCGGATACGCCTCGCGCAAGGCGAGCAGGCGTCCGATGCCGGCCGACAGCGCGGGTTCGAGATCGCCCAGCGTCACCGGGTCATGCAGTGCACGCGCCTGTTCGCGCAGCGCGGTGACGGCGTCCAGCGTGCTGCGCTCGTGCGCGGCGTAGGCGGAGACGGCGCTGGTGAGGGGCGGGATCAGGTCGTGCCGCCGCATCAGCTGGACGTCGACATCGGACCAGGCCGTACGCACCTGGTTGCGAGACCGCACCAGCCGGTTGAACACGACGATCGCCCAGATCAGCAGCACACCGCAGACCGCTGCGGCCACGAGTGCCCCGGTCATCCTCGGTGATTCCGATCCGTCGATGTGGACGGGACATACAGGGCAGGCGACATGGCCCCGAGGATACCCGACGCACCGGTCGGCCCCGTGTCCGCGTCGCCGGCGCGGGACCTGTTGCCGGACAGGTGCCTGTGCGTACACTCGGACCCCTTCAACGCCGTTCCGGGAGTGTCCTTCGCATGAATACCCTCCGTCTCACGTTGTCGGCCACATTGCTGGCCGCCGTCGCCTCCACGGCCATCGCCCAGCAGCCCGCAACGCCCCCGGCCGCCCCCGCAGCCGCCGCGCAACCGGCCCTCACGCCCGAGCAGCAGGCGCAGGTCGCGCGCCAGGATGCCGAGATGGGCGCCGCGGCGCAGCAGGTGCTGCAGATGATCGATGCCAACCGCGCCGGCGAAGTCTGGGACGGCGCTTCGCAGACCATGAAAGGCACGGTGACCCGCGACGACTTCATCCGCCAGCTCCAGGCCGACCGCGCCCAGCTCGGTGCCCCGGGTCGCCGCGATGCACCGGTGGTCACGCGTTCGCAGTTCCAGGCGGGCGAAGCGGTGCCGGCGGGGATCTACATCAACGTCGCGTTCCCGACGACGTTCACAGGCCAGGCGCAGCCGATCCGCGAACTGGTGTCGTTCCGCCTCGACGACGACCGCACCTGGCGCATCTCCGGCTACAGCGTGCGCTGACGGTTCGGCGCATCGGCAAAACGGCGCCTGCGGGCGCCGTTTTCGTTGAAGCCGATGCAATCGATCCGGCTCAGTCGGACGCGCGGACGTGGATCGCGGCATCACCCAGCACGACCGTCTGGCCTGCGCGGATCTTGCAGGTCTTGCGCAGCTCGACCGCGCCGTCGACGCGGACCGCGCCGCTCGCGACCAAGGCCTTACCTGCGCCGCCGCTGTCGCACAGGCCCGTCAGCTTCAGCAGCTGGTTGAGCTCGACGTGCTCGCCTTCGAGGGGAAATTCGATCTGGGTGGACATGGTGCGGGACTCGTCGGCGAAGGACGTCGATTATCGCATCGCGTGCCGTTGCGAATTCGCAGCGTACGTTGATGCATCGTCGGATGCGCGTCGCGTTCGCGCGACGCGTCACGACGCACGCGTCGGCAGCGCGGCTTCGCGCCGCTCCGGTGGCCCGTGCGCGTGCGGACGCCGGGTTAAACTGCGCCGGTTCACGGGTTTGGAGAGACAGCGCATGTCCGCATGCAGCCGGCTGCCAGGCAGCACGCGGGGCGACGCGTGATCCGCCCCGGCGTTCCCGACAACGAAGCCAGGCGCCAGGCGACGCTCGATGCGTACGGCATCCTCGATACGCCGCGCGAAGCCTCATTCGACGATCTGGTGGCGATTGCCGCGGCGATCTGCGATGTGCCGATCGCGGTGGTCACGCTGATCGATCGCGAGCGGCAATGGTTCAAGGCCGTGCTCGGGCTCGATGGCAGCGAAACCGCACGCGAGACCGCGTTCTGCGCGCACGCGATCCTCGCGCCGCACGAGACGATGGTGGTGCGCGACGCCACCCGGGATCCGCGTTTCCGCGACAACCCGAATGTGACCGGCGGGCCGAACGTCCGCTTTTATGCCGGCGCGCCGCTGCTGTCGACCGATGGCCTGCCGATGGGCACGTTCTGCGTGATCGACGACAAGCCGCGCGATCTGGAACCCGACCAGCGCAGCGCGCTCGAAGCGCTGTCGCGGCAGGCATCGCGCCTGATGGAACTGCATCGCATCAGCAGCGAGTTGCGGCTGCAGATCGAGGAGCGCGGCTGGTACGAGCAGCAGTTGTTGCACTACCAGCAGACGCTGGAATCGCAGAACGCGGATCTCACCGAGCAATCGATGACCGATCCGCTGACCGGGCTGTCCAATCGTCGCGCGTTCGTGTTGGCGCTCGATGAGGCCATCGCCGAGGCGGCGCGCGACGGTGCGCCGCTGTCGATTGCGGTGGTCGACATCGACCATTTCAAGATGATCAACGATCTGCACGGTCATGCCGAAGGCGACCGCGTGCTGCAGGCCTTGGGCGCGCTGCTGAAGACGCAGGGCAGCGCGGCACGCGGCCGGGTCGCGCGGTACGGCGGCGAGGAATTCGTGCTGCTGCTGCCGGGCCTGGCATCGGACGCGGCGGCGCAGCACTGCGAACACCTGCGCGAAGCGGTGGCATTCGCGCCGACCGGCCAGCCGGTGACGGTCAGCATCGGCGTCGCCGCGCAGCGCGACGGCGAGGATGCCGCGGCGCTGTTCGCGCGCGCCGATGGCGCGCTGTACCAGGCCAAGCGCGACGGTCGCGATCGCGTCTGCGTCGCGTCCTGACGATGCGGCGCCTCAGCCGGTGATCTGTTTCGCCTCGCCGGCCGCGATGTTCTCGACATGCACGATGCGCCGCGGCCGCGCGAGCATCGGATAGACCAGCACCGCGGCGAGGATGATCGCGACACCCGCATAGAAGCGCGGCGAGAGTTCGTGCTGCTCGCCCAGCAGCACGATGGCCAGCGCGATCGCATAGACCGGTTCGAGGTTGACCGCGAGCTGCGCCGAGAACGCGCTCATGTGGCGCAGCGCCACCAGCGACAGCGCGAACGGCAGCAGCGTGCAGACGAATGCGAGCAGCAGCAGGTAGGCGCCGTCCTGCAATCCCGGCAGCACCAGCAGGCTGCCGGCGAACGCGGGGAACAGCAGCGGCATCAGGGGCGCGAGCAGGGTCAGCGTGAGCGTGCCGGCGCCGAGTTCCACCGCGGTGACCGTCAGCGGATCCGCGTGTTCGACCAGTCGTTTGTTGAGCGAGCCGAAGCAGGCGACGAACAGCGCCGACAACGCGCCCACTGCGACGCCGAGGCGCATGCCGTCCGGAATCCCGCCCACCACCAGGGCCACGCCCGGCAGCACGGCCAAGCCGAGTGCGAGCTCGCGCCAGGAAAACCGGCTGCGTGCGACCAGCGGTTCGATCAGCGCGACGAACACGGTGGCCAGCGCCATGCAGGTCGCCGCGACCGAAGCATTGGCCAGCTTCACCGCGCCATAGAAGGTCAGCCAGTGCAGCGCGACCAGTGCGCCGACGCCGGTGTAGGCCAGCAGCAGCCGAGGCGGCAATGCGCGCAGGCCGCGCCACACCCGCGGCACCAGCAGCAGCACCGCGGCGACCAGCAGCATCCGCCACCACACCAGCGGCAGCGCGGGCAGGGTGATCAGCTTGCCGAGGATGGCGGTGAACCCCCACAGCAGCACGCACAGATGGATCTGCCAGTGGGCTTTGGCGACGGGCGTCATCGGCGTATCGGGGGCAGGCGGGCGCGCATTATCCATCGCGCGCGGCGCCGTGCACGGGGCACGTGGACGGCGTGCCCCGTAGCGGCTTTCAGACCGGCCGCGGTCCGTCCGGCTTCCGTGGCGTCGTCGGGCCGTCCAGCGCGGCCTGTTCGCTGCGGCGGCGCTGCGCCCGTCCCAGCCAGATGCCCAGCGCCGCCCAGACGAGTGCCAGCGGCAACACCACGCTGACCAGCCCACCCAGCGCCAGTCCAAGCCGGCCGAGCAGGCCTTCGGTCTGCGCGCCGACCACGTCACCCGCGCGGTAGAGGAAGGTGTCGATGAAGGCCTTGGCCTTGTACTTGTCCTCGCGCCCGACCACGGTGAACAGCGTTTCCCGGGCCGGACGTGCCAGGCCGCGCTGCAGGGCACGGTTGACCGCCTCCAGCAGGATCAGCACAAGGAACGAGCCGTAGATCGCCAGGCCCAGGAAGCCCAGCGCCATCGCCACCGGCAGCAAGGCCAGCGCGAAACCGAGGCCGAGCCTGCGGATGATGTGGCCGGTCAGCGTGACCTGCAGCACCAGCACCGCGATCTGGGTCCACATGTCGATGTTGCCGAGCAGGGCGGTGCGTGCATCCAGGTCGGTTTCGGCCGCGGCCACCATCTGCAGGCGGGTGAAATAGATGAAGGTCGCGACCACCGTCATGATGACCACGTAGCCGGCGATGCCAAGCAAGTAGGGCGAGCTGCAGACCGCGCGGATGCCGGCCCAGGCGCTGCCGCCGATGCGCGCCGTCTCGTCGATGGCGGATGCGGCGACGGACGCGTCACCGGTGTCGCCGTCGTGGTCGGGCTGCACCCGCACCAAGAGCCAGGCCATCGCAATCGCTGCGCCGAGGAAGCCCGAGGCGACCGGCAGCAGGCTCGCGGTCCCCAGCGGCTCGGCCAGACGCGAGGCCAGCCACGGCCCGAAGATCGCGCCCAGCGTGCCGCCGACCGCGATCAGCGCGAACAGCCGTTTGCCCTGGTCGCTGGTGAAGCGGTCGGCGAGCAGGGCCCAGAACACCATCGTCACGAACAGGTTGAACACGCTGAACCAGACGTAGAACACCTGGCCGCTGCGCGCGCCCACCGCGCCCGGCGCGAACAGCAACAGTGCCCAGAAGCCGAGCAGGCTCAGGGCGAAGAACGCGTAGGTCGCCGAGATGAAGTGCAGCCGGCGCAGGCGACTCACCATCCAGCCGAACACCGGATTCACCAGCAGGGTGACCAGTGCGGTGCCGATGAACAGCCAACGCACGCTTTCGATGCCGCGCTCCATGCCCAGCGCGTCGCGTGCCGGTCGCAGCATCATCAGCGCGGTCAGGATGCAGAAGAAGAACAGCCCGGCGATGGCGACCGGCGCGGTCTCCCCGCGGCGGAGATTGAAGAAGCCCGACAGCCATGCGCGCATCGTCGTGCGGCCTCAGCCGAACATCGCGGTCAGTTCGGCCTGCTGTGCCTGACTCAGCAACGGGCCCTGGCCGGCGCCCAGCTGGTCGGCCTGGCGGTCCGGACGGCTGGTCGCCGGAATCACCGCGGTGACCGCCGGATGGCTGATCGCGAACTTCAGGAACATCTGCGCCCAGGAGGTCACGCCGACCTCCGCCGCCCAGCCGGGCAAGGGCCGGTCGCGGACTTCGGCGAACAGCCTGCCGTCGTCGAAAGCGCGATTGACCAGCACGCCGACGCCCTGGTCCTGCGCTGCCGCGAGCACTGTGCGGCCGGCCTCGGGCGCATTGACCGAATAGTTCACCTGCACGAAATCGGGCCGCAGATCGCGCATCGCGCGCACCAGCGCCGCGTGGCCGCTCTCGAGATAGTGGGTCAGGCCGATGTAGCGCGTCAGCCCCTCGGCCTTGAGTTCCTGCGCATAGGGCCAGGCGATGTCGAGTGCGCGCAGGTTGTGGACCTGCAGCAGTTCGACGCGTTCGGTACGCAGGCGGCGCTGGCTTTCCGCCCACTGGGCTTCCATCGCCGCACGGTCGTCCGCGGCGATCTTGGTCGCCAGGAAGCAGCGGTCGCGCCAGCCGCCATCGGCCAGCAGGGCGCCCAGCACCTCGTCGGCATTGGTGTAGTTGGGTGACGTGTCGAAGACGGTGGCGCCGCCGTCGAAGAACACCCGGACCGTGTCCTTCAGCGCCTCGAACTCCGACGATCCCAAGGCAACCTCGTAGCTGCCTGACGTGCCGCCGCCGATCACCGGCACGGCTTCACCGGTGGGCGGAATGGCGCGGGTCATCAGGCTGCCGCCGGCGGCAGCCGGTGCGGGCTGCGGCGAGGCGGCCGGCAGGGCGGGGGCAGTGTCCCGGCTGCACGCGGCAAGTGGCGCGAGGACCAGGCCGCTCGCGGCCAGGGACGCGGTGGTCAGAAAGCGACGGCGTGACGTCATGGCGGCGTCTCCTGCATCGGGATCGGACGCCCGATCATAGGGGGTTTGCCAGCGGCGCCTCCCGCGGGCGTCCGGGCGGCGTCCCGCGCCGATGTGCGCGGTCGGTCCATTGCAGTCGCTTCACTTCGACCCCGGTGGGGCAGCCTGTAGGCTGTGCGGCCGGTGGGGGAGTGCCCATGCCGCCGGGTCGATGCACGCCGCCATGACGGCACTCGTGCGTCCATGGATCGACCGCCCGGAGGGATGAAGTTTTCCGGCGCGCGGCCGATCTGGGCGTGCGAAGACACCGGAAACCTCATGGCGCTGGACGAACGAAAACTGGCGGTCGCCGACCTGCGGACAGGCATGTATGTCTGTCGCCTGGACCGGGACTGGGAAGGCACGCCCTTTCTGCTGCAAGGCGTGATGGTCGAATCGCAGGCCGATATCGATGTGCTGGCCGCGTGGTGCGCCCACGTCTACATCGATCTCGAGCGGGGCATCGGGCCCAGCGGGCTCGGACTGCTGGCGCTCGACGACGCGCCCATGCCGCAGCACACGTCGGAAGCGCCGGTCGCGAAGGTGTTCCGCGATGCGGACATCCGTGCGCTGCAGGGCTCGACGGCCTATCCCGAGCGGGTCGATTTCGAACAGGAACTCGCCGACGCGCGTGAGGCGCAGATGCAGGCGGCGGCATTCGCCAGCCGCGTGCTCGATGACGTACGTAACGGGCGCCCGATCGCCCCCGACGACGTGCGCGCCGCGGTCGAGCCGATGGTGCGCAGCCTGGTCCGCAACGCCGATGCCTTCCTGTGGCTGGACACGTTGCGCGAGCGCGGCGCCTACGAATACACGCATGCGCTGGGCTGCAGCGCGCTTGCGGCGGCGTTCGGTCGGCACGTGGGTCTGCCCGAGCCGCTGCTGGTCGATCTGGCCAGCGGCGCGTTGTTGCTCGACATCGGCAAGCTGCGGGTCGATCCGGCGCTGCTGGCCTCGGCCGGCGTCTTCACCGCGGACGAGCACCGCGCCATGCGCGCGCACGTTGCGCATGCGCTGGCGATCCTCGACGAAAGCGCCGCCGTGCCCGAACACGTCCGCGAGATGGTGCGCACGCATCACGAGCACGTCGACGGTGCCGGCTATCCCGCCGGCGCCTCCGGTGACGCAGTACCGCTGCTGGGCCGCATCGCGGCCGTCGTGGATGCCTACGACGCGATGACCAGCGAGCGCCCGCACCGGCCGGCAGTCGGCCAGCACGTCGCACTGCAAGCGCTGTATCGCGACCGCGGCACGCGCTACGCGCCGGAAGTCGTCGAGCAGTTCATGCAGTGCATGAGCGTCTACCCGATCGGGTCGCTGGTCGAGCTGAGCACGGGCGAGGTTGCGATCGTCATGGCGCAGAACGCCGCGCGCCGGCTGCAGCCCCGGGTCATGGTGCTGACCGCGCCCGACAAAGCGCTGCTGACGGCCTTCCACAGTCTGGATCTGATGATGCGCGCGCACGGCGACGAGCCGGTGCGGATCGTCGCGCCGCTGGCGCCGGGCGCGCACGGGCTCGATCCCGTGGCGCTGTTCCTGTGAGCGCGCTGCACGCATGTTGAATCGCGTCCGGGCTTTCGATCACGTCGACCGCCTGCGCGCGCAGGTGCGGCCGGACGCCTCCGCCGCAGTGCTGATGGTGCGCATGCTGCGGATGCGCGAAGTGGAACTCTCGTTCGGCTACGCGGCGGCCGAAGCGCTGACGCTGACGCTGGAAACGCTGCTGGTCGAAGGCTTGCGCCCCGGAGACACCGTCGTGCGCACCGGCGAACACGATCTGCTGGTGCTGCTGGCCGACCTGCGCGGCCGCGCGCATGCAGCGCTCGCCGCCGCGAAGATCGTCCGCACGCTGCAGGCGCCGGTACGCGCGGGCGACGGCGAACTCCATCCGCTCGTCGTGGTCGGCATCGCCCTGTGCCCGGACGACGGCGACACCCCGGAGCTGCTGTGCCGGCGCGCCGATCGTGCCTGCGACGATGCCCAGCGCACCGCCGAGCGCATCGCGTTCTGGACGGCGCCGGCGATTCCGCTCGAAGCGATCCAGCACGCACTGCGGAACGCGATCGCCGACAACCAGCTGCAGCTGCACCTGCAGCCGATCGCGGCGGTGGCCGACGGACGCATCGTCGGTTACGAGGCGTTGTCGCGCTGGACGCATCCGCAGCTGGGCGCAGTGCCGCCCGCGCTGTTCGTGGAAGTGGCCGAGCGCAGCGGACAGATCGGCGACCTGACGCGCTGGAGTCTCAACGTCGGCCTGCGCCATCTGGCCGAACTGCGCCGAAGCGATCCGCAGGTCCATGTGGCGGTCAACCTGTCGGTGGAAGTCCTGCAGTTGCCCGGTTTCGTCGACCAGGTGTTCGACCTGATGCGCCTGTGGCGCGTACCCGCCGGCGCGCTGGAGCTGGAAGTGACCGAGAGCGCGCTGATGCGCGACATGGTCCAGTGCGAGCGGCTGCTCGCCACCCTGCGCGCGGGCGGTGTGCGCATCGCGATCGACGACTTCGGCACCGGGTATTCGTCGCTGGCCTACCTGCACCGGCTTCCGGTCGATGCGCTGAAGATCGATCGCAGTTTCGTCCATGACATGGCGGACGACGTGCGCGCCCACCGCATGGTCGGCACGATGATCGAGCTGGCCCACGACCTCGGCCTCAAGGTCGTGGCCGAGGGCGTCGAGCACCCGGCGTCGCTGCGGCAGCTCGAGGCGCTGGGCTGCGACTGCGTGCAGGGCTATCTGATCGGGCGACCCGGCGCGGCCGAGGACATCGTCGCGGCCGCGGGTCGTGTCGTCGCCGGTTAGCGCAGGCGCGCGGCGACGCTGTCCCAGCTGACCAGCTGCCAGAACGCATCGAGGTAGCGCTGGCGATTGTCGCGATAGTCGAGATACGACGCGTGTTCCCACAGCGAGACCGCGAGCAGCGGCGTGTCCTCGCCGGTCAGCGGCGTGGCGGCATTGGCGGTCGCCGCGATGCCGAGCCGGCCGTCGGGGCGCTGCACCAGCCACACCCAGCCGGCGCCAAAATGGCGCAGCGCGACCGTATTGAAACGGCTGCGCAGGGTGGCGACATCGCCGAACTGTTGCGTGATCGCCTCGGCCAGCGCGCCCGACGGCGTGCCGCCGCCGGCTGCGGACGGTCGCAGCGAATGCCAGTAGAAGGCGTTGTTCCAGGCCTGGGCGGCGCAGTCGAACAGCTCGCCCTGCGCCTTGCGCACGATGGCTTCCAGCGGCGCGTCATCGAGATCGGTCGCGGCGATCAGCGCATTCGTGCGCTCGAGCAGGGCGCGCTGGTGATGGCCGTGATGCTGGTCGAGCGTCTCGCCGGAGAGGTGCGGCTCCAGCGCGGTGCGGTCGTAGGGCAGGGCGGGCAATTCGAGGGGCATGGGGCCGGAAATCCTGTAAGCCGCTGGCCACAGCGACGACGCGATAGAATGTGCCGATTCTAACCCTGACCGTCGTCGGCACTGCCCGGCGTTGCCGTCCTGCAGGAGTCCGCCGTGTCGATCCTTGAACGCATCCAGGCTGAAATCGATGGCCAAGCCGTTGTGCTGTTCATGAAGGGGACGCCGCGCTACCCGATGTGCGGTTTTTCCAGCCGCACCGTGCAGGCCTTGCAGGACGCGGGCGCGCACGGCTACCGCACGATCAACGTGCTGGACGAGCCGGAAATCCGCGCCAACCTGCCGCGTTTCTCCAACTGGCCGACCTTCCCGCAACTGTTCATCCACGGCGAACTGATCGGCGGCTGCGACATCACGCTGGAACTGCACGAGTCGGGCGAACTCGCGCGCATGGTCGCCGAGGTGATGCAGGCGTGAGCGTGGTGGCGTTGGAAGTCCGGCCGCGCAGCAGCGCACTGGCCGGGCGTGTGGTGCTGATCGTCGGCGCACACGGGGGACTCGGCGAAGCCGCCGCGCAGGCCTGCGTGGCGGCCGGGGCGACGCCGGTGCTGATGGGCCGCAAGGTGCCTCGGCTCAACCGGCTGCACGACCGGCTGCAAGCCCAGGGCGGCGCACCGGTGCTGTATCCGCTGGATCTCGAAGGCGCATCGCCCGACGATTACGCCGAGGTCGCCGCGCGGATCGGACAGTCGCTCGGCCGGCTCGACGGCATCCTGCATGTCGCCGCCGACTTCCCGGGGCTCACGCCGCTCGAGCACACCGATCCGGCCGGGTTTGCCCGCGCGCTGCACGTCAATCTCACCGCGCGCTGGTGGCTGACCCAGGCCTGCCTGCCGCTGCTGCGCAGCGCCGATGACAGTGCCGTGGTGTTCGCGCTCGACGATCCTGCGCGCACGTCGGGTGCCTACTGGGGCGGTTACGGCCTCGCCCAGTCCGCATTGGCGGCGCTGGTGACGATGCTCCACGCCGAACTCGCCCGGTCTCCAGTCCGGATCTGCGGCCTGCAGGCCCCGCCGATGCGCACCGCGCTGCGCGCCCGCGCGCATGTCGAGGAAGACGACCGCATCGCACGCGACCCGCAGGAGATCGCCGCGCATTGCGTGACCCTGCTCTCGGCCGACGGCCGGGGGTATCGCGGCCAGGTCTGGTCGCCGGATGGAGTCCCCACCCCATGACCATCGCTTCGGCCGCGCTGCTGCTGTTCCTGATCCTCGATCCGCTCGGCAACATCCCCGTCTTCCTGAGCATGCTGCGCCGGCTGACGCCGCAACGGCAGCGCATCGTGCTCGCCCGCGAGCTGCTGATCGCACTGCTGGTGCTGATGGCGTTCCTGTGGGCCGGCAAGTACGCGCTGGAGGTCATGCACCTGCGCCAGGAGTCGGTCGCGATCGCCGGCGGCATCGTGCTGTTCCTGATCGGCATCCGCATGATCTTTCCGCCGCCGGAAGGCCTGATGGGCGAGATCCCCGACGGCGAGCCCTTCATCGTGCCGATGGCGATCCCGCTCGTCGCCGGTCCGTCCGGCATGGCTGCGGTCATGTTGATGGGCAGCAACGAACCCGACCGGCTGGGCGAATGGAGCCTGGCGCTGATGATCGCCTGGGGCGGTACCGCGGCCATCCTGTTCTCGGCCACGTATCTCTACAAGCTGCTCGGTCTGCGCGCCCTGACCGCCATCGAGCGGCTGATGGGCATGCTGCTGGTCGCGATCTCGGTTCAGATGCTGCTCGACGGCCTGGTCGGCTTCCTGCGGGGCGCCGACGTCTTCGGCACGTGACCGAGCCGCGACAAGGACTTGGCCGCCACAGTTGCGGCGCTGCATAAAATCCAGTCAGGTCAGTGGCTTGCACGATTTCGGTGATGTCATTGTGCTGTCATTTATCCGGGGTACCGTGTTAACCTGTTTTTAACCAACGGCGTGCACGCGTTCGCTGTTGGCGGGGCCCCCCATCCTGTTTTCCACGTCCTGAACGTCGCTCGCCGCAAGGCGTCGACGCACTCCACGCACCGAGGCTTACACCCATGAACCACTCGCACCGCGCCCGACTGTCCAAGCTGTCGCTCGGCCTGATCGTCGCACTCGCCGCCGCTCCCGCGTTCGCGCAGAGCACCTCCGCCGGTGTCGGCGGCCAGGTGACCGGCGCCGGCGGCCAGCCCGTTTCGGGCGCCGATGTGACCATCGTCCATACCGAGTCGGGCACGGTGAGCCGTGCGACCACGGACGCCAGCGGCCGCTACAACGCCCGCGGCCTGCGCGTGGGTGGTCCGTACACGATCACGGTGACGAAGGCCGGCGAAGGTACGCGGACCGAAGACAACGTCTATCTGAACCTCAACCAGGTCAACACGGTCAACAGCGCGCTGACTGGTGATCTGACGACGCTGGAGACCGTGACGGCGACGGCAATCGGTGGTGGTTCTGAAATCTTCAGTGCGAACAAGATGGGCACGGGCACGAACGTGACCAGCGAACAGATCGAAGCGCTGCCCTCGATCAGCCGGACGCTCCAGGATTACGCGCGCCTCGACCCCCGCGTGTCGCAGACCGACAAGGCGCGCAACGAAATCTCGATCGGTGGTCAGAATCCGCGCTACAACGCGATCCGCGTCGACGGTATCAACAGTGGCGACACCTTCGGCCTCGAATCCAACGGTCTCGCAGCGCCGCGCCAGCCGTTCTCCATGGATACGCTGGATGAGATCGCGGTCGACGTCGCAAATTACGACGTGACCATCACGGGCGGCGTGGGCGGTGTGATCAACGCTGTCACGAAGTCGGGCACCAACACGTTCAGCGGTACTGTCTACGGCATCTATCGCGACAACGACTGGTCCGGCAAGAACGAAAACAATGTCCGTCCGGTGTTGTTCGACAGCGAGAACACCTACGGGGTCACCTTCGGCGGCCCGCTCGTGAAGGATCGGCTGTTCTTCTTCGCCAACTACGAGAAGTACACGGGCAAGAATCTGTTCATCGGCAATTCCAGCTACGGGCCGACCGGCTCCGGCGCGAGCAACATCGTGGGGATCTCCCAGGGCGAAGTTGATCGTGTGATCGACATCGCGCGTACGCGTTACGGGTTCGATGCCGGTTCGCTCGCGCTGCCGTCGCTGGACACCGAGTCCGAGGAGTACGGTCTGAAAATCGACTGGAATGTCTCCGACAATCACCGTGCCAGCTTCCGCTACGCGAAGTCGGAGCAGAGCCAGGCGTATCTGCAGGGCTTCGGGCCCTCGTCTCTCGCGCTCAACACCTATCACTACGTGAAGGATTACGAGGTCGAAACTTCGACGGCGCAGCTTTTCAGCGACTGGAATGACCGGTTCTCGACCGAAATGAAGGTTTCGTACCGGGATTACTTCGTGCCACGCGTCCCGCTGGCCAACCTGCCTGCCATCTCGGTCCGTGTCGGAGACAACACGATCAACCTGGGCACCGAGGAAAACACGCACGTCAATGCCGTGGGTACGAAGACCTGGAACGGTTTCTTCGCCGGCAATCTCTTCCTGGGCGACCACACGGTCAAGTTCGGTGTCGATTACGAGGACAACGACATCTACAACCTGTTTGGCCGCCGCCTCAATGGTGTCTACACCTTCGACAACATCGATGCGTTCGAGTCTGGCTCGGCCAGCCGGTACCAGCTGTTCTATCCGCGCGATGGCGTGCAGGACAACATGGCGGCGGTCTTCGGGCTGAAGAACATCGGTTACTTCGTGCAGGATTCCTGGGCGGTCAACTACAACCTGACGCTGAATCTGGGAGTCCGTTACGACGAGCCGCGTGTCAGCGGGTCGCCGTTCTACAACCCGCGCGCGTTCGCAGAGTTCGGCTACGACAACAGCAAGACCATCAATGGAAACGGCCTGTTCCAGCCTCGCGCCGGCTTCAACTACACCTTCGACAGTGAGCGGCCCATGCAGCTGCGCGGCGGCGTCGGCCTCTTCCAGGGTGCCGCGGCCAGCGTCTGGCTCTCGAACGGATTCTCGAACTATGGCCGCGACGCCTATGTCGATTATCTGTTCTCCAATGGGTTCAGTGGTTTCGATCCCGATCCCGCAAACCAGTGCGCGCTGATTGCCGCGAACAACCGGGCCTGCCCGCCGACCGCGGATTCCAGCGGTGCGGAAGCGATCGACTTCATCGATCCGGATCTGGGCCAGCCGGCAGTCTGGAAGGCGAACCTTGCATTCGAGACCGAGCTGCCGTGGTGGGGCGTGGTCGCGTCGGCTGAAGGCGTGTGGACGCAGGTCAAGGAAGCCATTTACTACCAGGAGCTCAATCTGGGGCCGGCCACTCGCGTCGGACAGGATGGTCGCGAGCTCTATTACAACGCGGTCGGCTACAACCGGGCCTGCTTCGGTGCGAACGGCACGCCAGTGGCCAACGCGGCAGGCGTGGCGGCGGGCTGTTCCCGCGTGACCGGTACCGATTTTCGGGGTCGGACCACGTATGCGAGCCTCGTCGATGCGAGGGCGCAGCGCGATCGCAATTTCACCAACGCGATTCTTGCCCGTTCGACGGACGAGGGTGAAAGCCAGCAGTACACGTTTGGACTCAGCAAGCCGTTCAACGAAAGCAACTGGTCATGGCAGGCGGCGTACACCTACACGTACGCGACGGAAGTCAGTGCGCTGACCAGCTCCACGTCTGGCTCGCAGCTGGGCAACAATGCGGTGTTCCAGGCGAACGAAGCGGTGGCGTCGCGATCCAACTACGAGATCCGTGACCGGTTCTCGGCGGCGCTGAGCTGGAAGCATGCGTTCTTCGGTGACAACAACACCTCCGTCGCAATGTTCTACGAGGGTCGCTCGGGACGTCCGTTCAGCTACACATTCGACAACGACGCGAACGGCGATGGTCGTCTCAACGATCTGCTGTATATCCCGGCGGGCCCTGGTGACGTGCTGTTCGGCTCGCCTGCGGAAGAAGCCGCGTTCTGGGCATACGTGGATGGCGACTCCTATCTGAGTGCGCGCAAGGGTCAGACCGCGGGCCGCAACGATGCCCGCAATCGCTGGGTGAACCAGTTCGATCTGAGGATTTCGCAGGAATTCCCCGGCTTCTTCAATGGCAACAAAGCCGAGATCGCGCTCGACATCCTCAATGTCGGCAACCTGATCAACAAGGATTGGGGTCGGATCGAGGAAGTTGGCTTCCCGGCAATGAAGGGCATCGTCGAATACGGCGGTGTCGATCAGGTGACCGGCAAGTACGTCTACCGCTTCAACACGCCCGACGAAGCGAGCGTGTATGACGACAAGGGCGTGTCGCGCTGGGCTGCGCAGGTGAGCTTCCGCTACAAGTTCTGATCCCCGGATCGAACACGTGACACCGAAACGGCCGGGGCAACCCGGCCGTTTCCGTTTGTGCGGAGGGCTGCGCTACAGTGCCGCACCGATCGAAGACGCAGACAAGAAGAGTCAGGAATGAGCAACGAAATCACGGCGGCGACGGCGCTGCCGACGGTGAACGCCTACATCTATCCGCGTGGTGGCCTCGATGTGCTGTCGCGCGACGAAGTCGCCCGCCTGCGCGATGCATCCAGCGGCGGCATGCACGATCTGCTGCGTCGCTGCGCGCTGGCAGTGCTGACCAGCGGCAGCGCTTCGGACGATCCGCGCGCGGCGCAGGAGCTGTATCCCGATTTCAACATCCAGGTGCTGCAGCAGGATCGCGGCATTCGCATCGAGCTGGTCAATGCGCCCGGCATGGCCTTCGTCGACGGCCAGATCATCCGCGGCGTGGCCGAGTTGCTGTTCGCGGTGGTGCGCGATCTCGCGTACACGGCGATCGAGCTCGGGCCGGAATACGCCACCGATCTCGAATCCTCGGCCGGCATCACCAACGCGGTGTTCGGCCTGCTGCGCAACGCGCGGCTGCTGCAGCCGGGCGATCCCAACCTCGTCGTCTGCTGGGGCGGGCACTCGATCAATCGCGGCGAGTACGACTACACCAAGCTGGTCGGTTACGAACTCGGCCTGCGCGGCATGGACATCTGCACCGGCTGCGGTCCGGGCGCGATGAAGGGGCCGATGAAGGGCGCGAACGTCGCGCATGCCAAGCAGCGCCAGTACCCGGCGCGCTACATCGGCATCACCGAGCCCGGCATCATCGCCGCCGAATCGCCGAATCCGATCGTGAACCAGCTGGTGATCATGCCGGACATCGAGAAGCGTCTCGAATCGTTCGTGCGCCTCGGGCACGGCATCATCGTCTTCCCGGGTGGCGTCGGCACGGCCGAGGAGATCCTCTATCTGCTGGGCCTGCTGCTGCAGGAAGAGAATCGCGACATCCCGTTTCCCTTCATCCTGACCGGCCCGACCGCGTCGGCGCCGTACTTCGAGCAGATCGACCAGTTCATCCGCCTGACCCTCGGTGACGAGGCCGCATCGCGCTACGAGATCATTGTTGCCGATCCGGAACAGGTCGCCCGGCGGATGTCGGCCGGCGTGCGCAAGGTCAAGGAGTACCGCGTCGCCCACAAGGACTCGTTCTACTTCAACTGGTCGATGACGATTCCGCTGGACCTGCAACAGCCCTTCATCCCGACCCACGAGGCGATGGCCGCGCTCGACCTGCACCATGGCCGCAAGCCGCATGCGCTGGCGGCAGATCTGCGCCGTGCGTTCTCCGGCATCGTGGCCGGCAACGTCAAGGAGGACGGCCTGCGCCGGGTGGAGGAGTTCGGCCCGTTCCGCATCAACGGCGACCGCGACATCATGCAGTCGCTCGACGGCCTGCTGCGTGCGTTCGTGGAGCAGCGCCGGATGAAGATCTCCGGTGACTACAAGCCCTGCTACGAAGTGGTGGCCTGAGCCGAGGGCTGCCGCGGCGCGCTTGTCGCCCACTGCCGACCGCCCGTCCGCCACCGCTTGAACGACGGGCGGTGGCCGCTAGACTGCGCGACGGGGAACGTCGGACGTACCGGCGGCGCGCGGGGTCGGGGATGCGAGCGAGGGGATTCACACTGGTGGAACTGATGGTCGTGGTCGCGATTGTGGCGATCCTGGCGGCCATTGCGTTCCCCAGTTTCGAGGCGACGATGCGCTCGAACCGGGTGGCGACCACCACCAACGAACTGATCGCCTCGTTTGCGCTTGCGCGGTCGGAAGCGGTGCGCAGCCCGCGCGGGGCAGGAATCTGCACGAGCACCGACGGCACATCGTGCACGGATTCGGACTGGAGCGAGGGCTGGATCGTCTGGATCGACATCAACGGCAATGGCGAGTTGGACGCTGCCGCAGGCGACCGCGTCGTTCGCTATTCGCAGGCGAAGCCGGGTGTCCAGATCGAAGCGGGCGCCGGCGGGAGCAACAACCTCCAGTTCGACCAGCGTGGATTTCTGGTGGGTGGCCTCCAGACACTGACCCTGCAGTCCACAGAGTGCCCGACCAATGCACCCCTGGTGCGCACCTTTACCGTCAAAGCGACTGGTGGCACCTCGGTTGCCAGAGGAACCTGCTCATGATCCGCCGATCGCCCAGCGCCCAGCGCGGCTTTTCGATGATCGAGGTGCTGATCGCCATCGTCGTGCTGGCCATCGGCCTGCTCGGCTTCGCATTGATGCAGACGATGACCCTGCGCTACACCCAGAGTGCCAACAGCCGCACGTTGGCCACCAATCTGGCCTACAGCCTGCTCGACCAGATGCGTACCAATCGTCTGTCGGTCTCGCAATACGAAGGCGCCGGGTTCGATGCCGACACCTTGTCCGAGGCGTCCTGCGCGCCGCCGACCGGCGATGCGGTGGCGCAGGGCATCGGGTACTGGCAGTGCCAGGTGTTCAATGCACTGGGGCCAACCGCCGAAGCCACGGTCACGTATAGCGCTGCGGGCGAAGCCGCCGTGACGCTGAGCTGGGGCGAGCGGACTGCGACCGAACCCAGAACCGACTTCACTGCGAGGACGCAGCTTTGAGGCCTTCAACACTCCGCCGCATGCGAGGCGTCTCGCTGATCGAAATGATGATCGCGCTGGCGATCGGCAGCTTCCTGATCCTCGGTCTGGTGCGGGTATTTTCCGCATCGCGCACCGCTTACCAGCTGTCCGAGGGCGTGTCGCGGGTGCAGGAGAACGGCCGTTTCGCGATGGAGTTCATCCAGCGCGATCTACGCATGGTCGGGCACATGGGCTGCGTCAACGACCAAGCGCATATGCAGAACATGGGCGCGCTGCTCAATCACGTGCCCGCCGGTCAATCCGGTGTCGATTTCCCTACCGGCATCCAGGCCTACGAGGCGACGAAGACGTCCGCGTCGACGATGCTGCTGGCAAGTGCGCCGGCAGCGTGGACGCCTGCATTGCCAGGAGCGGTCTCCGCGCTTGGACCGCTGGGCGGAAGCGATGTCCTGCAGCTGCGATTCCTGGCCGCCGAAGGCGCGCCTGTCGAGACGATCACAATCTCCGGCACCACGTCGACCATCTCCATTCCGGATGATCGATGGGATGCGTTGACACATGGCGGCGTCGCGACCCCGACGATGTTCGGCCTGGCCGACTGCAGTTTCGTCGATCTGTTCGTCGCCGGGGCAACGAGCGCAAGCGCTGGGACTGTGACTGCAGACTTTGCGTTCGATCGTTACACGCCGCAGCCGCAGGGGCAGACGATGCTCTACCGGCTCGAGTCGGTCGTGTACTACGTGGGGCGCGGCACATCGGGCCAACGTACGCTCATGCGCGCACGCGCCAATACCGATGGCAGCTACGGCGCCCCGGAAGAGCTGGTCGAAGGCATCGAGAGCCTGCAGGTGCAGGTCGGTCTGGACAGCAACGCGGCGGACATGCCGGCGAAGCCGCCCAGTGGCTACATCGGCAACTTCGTGCTCCCGTCGACGATCACCGACCCCACGCTTGAGGCCAGCTGGCGCTCTGTGGGCGCGGTGCGCCTCGGTGTGCTGGTCGCAAGCCCGGAACGCTCGGCCTCCGAGCAGCCGGAAAATGGCCGCAGTCTGCTGGGCGTGAGGTTCACGCCAGCCGACCCGGGCGACAACCGTTACCGCTTCGGCTACGAAAGCACCGTGGCCCTGCGCAACCGCCTCTATGGGAACTGACATGCGTATCGTCCGTCCGCCGAGCCGCCGTTTCCAGCGCGGCGCCGTGCTGTACATCGCACTGATCATGCTGGTCCTGCTCGCCCTGCTGGGCATCGTCGGCATGCAGGTCGCCGGCCTGCAGGAGCGGATGTCGTCCAATTACCGCGCGGTCAATCTGGCCTTCCAGGAGAGCGAAGCGCGGGCGCGCAGCGCCGAATGCGCGCTGGAAGACATGATCAATCGCACCAGTACGCCCGGCTGCGATGCGGTCGCCAGCGCGGATATCAATTCCTGCGAGACGGGTTTCGATCCCGGCGGTTGGGCAGAGGGCCGCGCGCTGAGCGAGACGCGCGCCATCAATGCGCGTCTGATCGGGCCCTGCATTTCCGGCAATTCGACGCTCGACATGGGCGCCGTGATCAACGAAGACCCGAATCCGATCTACCAGATCACCTCGTTCCACGTCGACGACGCGGACAACCCGACGGCGCAGGCCGTCATCGACACCATTTTCAGGCCGTGAGGGCAGCGCCATGAAGGGACGCACCAAGATCTACGCTGCCGCCACGGCGCTCGTTCTCGCGGGTAGCGCTTATTTCCTGCACTCGGTCATGGCCGTGCAGGGGCAGGGCACGCTGGCGCAGCAGCCGTTGAACGTGCAGGCGCAGATCCCGCCTGCCTTCATCATGGCGGTCGACGACTCGGGCTCGATGACGTTCGAGAATCTGCTGCCGGGCCAGGATGGCCAAGGCTGCTGGTCGACCGCCAGTCCGGTGGGCTTCTTCGATTCGAACGGCGCGCTGCGCACCTCTGGTACATGTGGCTACAACCATCTGATTCCGTATCCGGGGCACCGGATTGATGGCAACCGCCACGCCATTCCACCGATTCCGGCGTTTGGTTTCGCGCGCTCGCACGAGTTCAATCCATCCTATTTCAATCCAAACGAGACCTATCTGCCGTGGATTGGCACGGATTTGCGTCCTTACGGTTGGAACGCAACGAATCCCGAAGGCAATGCGTCCACCACAGCGACTCGTGCCGATCCGAGAAATGCAGCGCCGACCATCAATCTCACTGCTGTCCGGGGTGAGACAGACGCAGCGCTGATGTTTCGCTTTCTCAACGGCATGGTGTTGCCCAGCGGGACGGAGTACTACGTAACAGGCGCTTGTGGTGGCCTTGGGGGCGGCTTGTTGGGCATCAACAACAATCGCTGGGTCAGTCTCACTTCGAATCACACCGTGACGGCGACCTGCAACGTCGGCATCCGTTACTTCCCCGCAACGTTTTATCTCCAGACCACTACAGCTGCGCCAGCAGGATACCGGCCCAATGCGCGCACCAACGTCGGTGCTGCTTGCGGGAGTGGCTGCAACATGTTCCGGTACGAGATCAGGCCCGAGAATTACTCTTCGACGGCGGCATACAACGCTGCGCTGCAGAACTTCGCCAACTGGTTCTCGTTCTACGGCAACCGCAACCGCGCGATGATCGCGGGCATGACGCGCGCGATGAGCGACGTCCAAAACATGCGTGTCGGGTATTTCACGATCAACAATCGACCGAACCTGGTCACGATGCGCAGCATGAACTCGCCGACCGAGAAGTCGGCGTTGTACACCAGCTTGCTGAGCCTTCCGGCCAGTGGCGGCACACCCAACCTGGCCGCCGTCAACCACATCGGGCAACAGTTCCAGCGGACCGACGCCGCCGCGCCAATCCAGCTGGCCTGTCAGAAGAACGCAGCCATGCTGTTCACCGACGGCTACAGCAATGGCGGTAGCCCGGGTGCGCCCGCAGTCACCGGCCTGGGGCGTCCCTTCGATCCGACGCCTGCAGACAGCCTCGCAGCGATCGCGACGCGTTACTACCAGACCACGCTGCGTACCGGGCGGGATTTCCCGCTCGGCCGCGTGCCGGTGCCGTCGGGGTGCAACACGCCCAATCCGGACCCCCGGCTCGACTGCAACGCGAACCTGCATATGAATTTCTATGGGGTCACGCTTGGCGCGACGGGTGCGATCTACGATCCGGACGTCGCTCGCGATCCCTTCGTCGCGCCATACCCGAACTGGGTGGGGCACACCAACGACAACCCGACGACGGTCGACGACATCTGGCACGCGACCATCAATACCCGCGGCGAGTTCATCAATGCGCGTACGCCCAACGACATCACGGCCGCGATGCGCCGCGTCTTGGCGTCGGTGAGCGCCGGTTCCTCGCCGGCCGGCAGCATCGCGCTGACCGGCGCGCGCATCGGCCAAGGTTCGTTGTCGGTGTCGCCGTTCTACGAGGCACGCAACAACGGCACGGACTGGTACAGCACCTTGACCGCGCAGTCGGTGAGCACCAATGCGGCTACGGGCGTGGTGAGCTTCACCAATGCCTGGGAGGCCAGCACCCGTCTGCCTGCCGCTGCCAGCCGCAACATCTGGTACGGCACCGGTAGCGCCGCGCTGCAGTTCACGTCTGCAAACCTCGGCAACTTCCTCAAGCTTTGCGACAACCCGGTGGTGGGCATGTCCCTGTGCCGTCAGGGTCAGGCCACCACCTTGCCCGCCCTTGGGGGGGCGTCCGGCAACCTGACGCTGAACGAAGCGGTGAACTATCTGCGGGGCGACCAGAGCCTCGAAGTCGAGCGGAACACGAGCGGAACCCTGCGTTACAGGACTACCCGGCTGGGCGACATCGTCAATTCGACGCCGGTCATCAGCGCGCCGACGGACGACTACGGGTACCGGTCGCTCGTCGGCGGCCCGAGTGCGGGCGTCACATATGCCTCCAGCTATGCGGCCTATCTGACCTCCAAGGTGACGACCGACGACGCCAATTATCGGCGGCCGATGGTGTACGCCGGCGCGAGCGACGGTATGTTGCACGGCTTCGACGGACGCACGACGACTGCCGACGGTGGTGTCGAGCGATTCGGGTTCATTCCGCAGACCGTGCTCGGCCACATGGGCAACCTGCTGTTCCCGTACGATCCACGGGCGAGTGGCGACCAGCGGTTCCAGCATCGCTATTACGTCGACGGGCCGGTGACAGCCTCCGATGCGTACTTCCAGGGCGCGGGTCAGAGCGCTGCCGGCTGGCGCAGCGTCCTCGTCGGAACCACGGGGGCAGGGGCGAAGGGTGTGTTCGCGCTTGACGTAACTGGTGTCTCCCGTCGCAACGGCAGCTTCGGCGTGAACGACCGGCTCTGGGAGGTCAGCGCGCTCAATCAAAATCTGACCGACGCGCAGCGCAACAACATCGGGCACGTGCTCGGCCGTCCGGTCATCGTGCCGGTGAAGACGCGTCAGAACGGGACCAACACGGTCCGTTGGCGGGCGATCTTCGGCAATGGCTACAACAGCACCAACGGACGGGCGGTGTTGTACCTCGTCGACATCGGAACCGGTAATCCGCAGATCACCATGATCGAAGCAACCGAGGAAAATCCGCCCGGTGGTCTGAGCAATGGCTTGGGCAACATCGTCGTGCTTGATCGTTACAGTTCCGGCACTGATCCGGACGGCCCGATCAACGTCAACGGTCGCGATGGATTCGCCGACACCGTTTACGCGGCGGATCAGAAGGGCGCGATCTGGAAGTTCGATCTGCGTACCCCGAACCCGACCGGTCCGACCAGACCGCTGTTCACCTCGCTCACCTATCGCAGTGGTGCGGAGAACGGCACGCGTCAGCCGATCCTCGGTGGAATCACGGCCACAGCAGGTCGCAACGGCGGCGTAATGCTGTACTTCGGTACGGGTAGCTTCTCGTTTGAGGGCGATCCGGTCGACGCGACCCAGCAGTCGCTGTACGGCATCCTCGACATCGCTGCGGGTCAACCGACTGCCACCATCACCCGCACGAATCTCCTGGCGCAGACGATCACGACGCGTCCGGACAACGCCAACGTGCGCAACGTCAGTTCCAACGTGCCCGGTGCCGGCAATGTCGGCTGGTTCATTGATCTGCCGGAGCGCGAGCGGTTCGTGGGCTATCCGCGGGTCGAGAGCGGCGTCGTGTTCATGCCGACCTATGCGCCGGTGAACGCTTTGCAATGCAGTGTCGCAGGCGCGAACTGGCTCTACGGCCTCAACTCGCTGACCGGTGCTGCCGGCTTGTCGAATGTCTCGTTCGGTTCGCCACGGGGAGACTCGCCGGGTGAAGGCACCGGTGCCCTCGCGCTCGACACGCAGGGTACGGCGCCTGTGAAGGATGTCGCCATCTTCAGCTCTCCGCGTCTCGCGCCCTTGCCCTCGGACGCGACGGAAGAGGATCTCGAAGACGCTCTCGCGGCGCAGTGCTCGATGATCGTGCAGGTCGCCGGCGCACCGACGATGTACCTCAAGCGCCCCTGTGGCCGTCAATCCTGGAGACAGATCCTGTGACGAACGCTGTTGGATCGACACGAAACGGCGCGCACGCGCGCCTTGCGCGGGGCTTCACGCTGATCGAACTGATGGTGGTGGTGGCGGTGGTCGCGATCCTTGCGGCCATTGCCTACCCGAGTTATCAGGACTCGGTGCGCAAGTCGAAGCGTGCGCAGGCCAAGGCCGATATGATCGAGATCGCGCAGCGTTACGAGCGCTACCACACTGTCGAAAATACCTACGAAGAGTTCTGGGAGAAGGCATTCGACGCGGCGGATGCCGAGGTCGTATCGCCGACGACTGATGGGGCGACGGCGGCCTACCTGATTACGAACACGGAAGGCGTCAACACCTTTACGCTGACTGCAACGCCGCAAGGAGCGCAGGTCAAGGACACGCGCTGCGCGACGCTGACCCTCTCCAGCACGGGGCAGAAGGGCAGCAATGGAACGGCCGACCTCGCCGATTGCTGGTAGGTCAGCGCACGCTCCCGTCGAGTGGGCCGCATTGCATTTGCGGCGTTTCTGCTGGAGGGGGCAGGCGCGCTGGGCATCGGGGTGATGGGCGCTGGCGCGCTTTGACCCTGGCGATCCGGTCCGGAAAAATTCCTGCGCTGCAACGCTTGACCCCTGCCGACAACCGACTAGAATATGCGTCCCCGCCCGAATAGCTCAGCTGGTTAGAGCACTTGACTGTTAATCAGGGGGTCGTTGGTTCGAGTCCAACTTCGGGCGCCAAGATTCGAAAAAGCCTGTGCAGAAATGCGCAGGCTTTTTTCGTTGTGCTTGGTGCGTACGGCCTCGGTGCGGTCCCAGGCGGCCCTGCGCCGCGGCGCCGGCATGCCGGCGGAGTCGGATGTCTTACCAGGCTCGATCAAGCGGCCGCGCGACGAGGCTCGCTACAACGGGCAGGCCGGCGGGCGTGCAGGCCGTACGGTCCGCACGCGTCCGAGATTGTTGACGATCACCTGCCCGTTCAGGCTATCGGCGCTGCAGACGCGCACCGTGAGGTTGGTGCCGGCGCTGCGGCCGTCGCGTTGATAGCGGACGAATTGGCGGGTCGCGCCGATCCTCAGGCCGCGGCCTGCGCCCGAGGGCGCGTCGGCGATGCGGAGCAGGTCGGCGGGGGCGTCGGGCTGGCGGTTGCCGTCCGGGTCGGCGAACACGATCCAGCCGTGGCCCCAGTCGGCGTCTGTGCGACAACGCAGCGCAGCGGTACGTGGGCAGACCACGACCGCTGACCGGCGCATGATCGCGCTGTTGCGCGCCATCGCAAGGTCGGTGCTGACCAGATGCATGGCGGTCCGGACCCGGTGCCGGGCCAGCGTGTCGGCGAAGCCGGGCAGGCCGACGGCCAGCAGTACCGCGACCACGGCGAGTACGGTCATTAGTTCAATCAAGGTGAAACCAGCTTGGCGATGCATGGCAGCGTCCTTGCGGCCAGGCCGTACAGACTGGCCGCCACCACGATCCCGCGGATTCGGCCGGCTGCGCTTCGCAGGGTCGGAATGGGCCGGCTGCTATGGTCGGAAAGCAGTCCCGGCCGGGCTGTTGTCGCCGGCCGGGTTCGCCCCCACCTCTCCCGTTCCCCTGCAGCGACACCCCCATGAACGACGTGATCCATCCCGCCGCCTTCCAGCTCGTCTCGCCCTACAAGCCGGCCGGCGATCAGCCGCAGGCGATCGAAAAGCTGGTCGAGGGCTTCGAGGCCGGGCTCGCGCACCAGACGCTGCTCGGCGTCACCGGCTCGGGCAAGACCTACACGATCGCCAACGTGATCCAGCAGGTGCAGAAGCCGACCCTGGTGATGGCGCCCAACAAGACGCTGGCCGCCCAGCTCTACGGCGAGTTCAAGTCGTTCTTCCCGCACAACGCGGTCGAGTACTTCGTCAGCTACTACGACTACTACCAGCCCGAGGCCTACGTGCCGTCGTCGGATACGTATATCGAGAAGGACAGCTCGGTGAACGAGCACATCGAGCAGATGCGCCTCTCCGCGACCAAGGCGCTGCTGGAGCGACGCGACGCGATCGTGGTGTGTTCGGTATCGGCGATCTACGGCCTCGGCGATCCGAACGAATACTTCCGCATGGTGCTGCACATGGTGCGCGGCGAGCGCATCGACCAGCGCGAGCTGATCCGTCGGCTGACCGAGATGCAGTACAGCCGCAACGACACCGAGCTGCGCCGTGGTACCTACCGGGTGCGCGGCGAGATCATCGACATCCATCCGGCGGAATCGGAATCCGATGCCTTGCGCATCGAACTGTTCGACGGCGAGATCGAACGCATCACCCAGTTCGATCCGCTGACCGGCGAGACCCGGCGCACGCTGCCGCGCTACACGATCTACCCGAAGTCGCACTACGTCACCACGAGGCGCACGACGCTGGAAGCGATCGAGGCGATCAAGGCCGAACTGCCGCCGCGGCTGGAGCAGTTCTATGCCGAGAACAAGCTGGTCGAGGCGCAGCGGCTGCAGCAGCGCACCCAGTTCGATCTCGAAATGATGGCCGAGGTCGGCTACTGCAATGGCGTGGAGAACTACTCGCGGCACCTGACCGGACGCATGCCCGACGAGGCGCCGCCGTGCCTGTTCGATTACCTGCCGCCGGATGCGCTGCTGGTGCTCGACGAGTCGCACGTGACCGTTCCGCAGATCGGTGCGATGTACAAGGGCGACCGGGCGCGCAAGGAAACGCTGGTCAACTTCGGCTTCCGTCTGCCGTCGGCGCTCGACAACCGTCCGTTGAAGTTCGAAGAATGGGAGGGCCGGTCGCCGCGCGCGATCTTCGTCTCGGCCACGCCCGGCAAGTACGAACTGGAGAAATCCCAGGACCAGGTGGTGGAGCTGGTGGTGCGACCGACGGGCCTGATCGATCCCGAGGTCGAGATCCGCCCGGTCGCGACCCAGGTCGACGATGTGCTCGGCGAGATCAACCTGCGCGTCGCCATGGGCGACCGCGTGCTGATCACGGTGTTGACCAAGCGCATGGCCGAAAACCTCACCGAGTACCTCGGCGAACACGACATCAAGGTGCGCTACCTGCACTCGGACATCGACACGGTCGAGCGCGTGGAGATCATCCGCGATCTGCGGCTGGGCAAGTTCGACGTGCTGGTGGGCATCAATCTGCTGCGCGAGGGCCTCGACATGCCCGAGGTCTCGCTGGTGGCGATCCTCGATGCCGACAAGGAGGGCTTCCTGCGCTCGGGCGGCTCGCTGATCCAGACCATCGGTCGCGCCGCGCGCAACCTGCGCGGCAAGGCGATCCTCTACGCCGACCGCGTGACCAATTCGATGCGGATGGCGCTCGACGAGACCGACCGTCGCCGCCAGAAGCAGGTCGAGTACAACACCGAACACGGCATCACGCCGAAGTCGGTGGCGCGCGCGATTGTCGACATCATGGAGGGCGCGCGCACCGATCCCGAACTGGAGAAAAAGGGGCGGGGCAAGAGCCGCAAGGTCGCCGAGCCGGTCGAGGATTACGCGGCGCTGCCGCCCGAGAAGCTGGCCGCGCGGCTCAAGGCGCTGGAGCAGCAGATGTACCAGCACGCGCGCGATCTGGAGTTCGAAAACGCCGGCCGGATCCGCGACCAGATCCGCCAGATCAAGGAAGCGAGCCTGATCCGGTAAAAAAACACGTCCGGGTATTCGCCATCGCGCGAATCCGGTGTATGATTCGCCCCCTTCGGGCGGTTAGCTCAGCGGTAGAGCACTACCTTGACATGGTAGGGGTCACAGGTTCGAACCCTGTACCGCCCACCACTTAGATCCCTGATTTCAGGGCGCTTTGTGGACGAAGCACGGAACCCGGCCATTGAGCCGGGTTTTTCGTAACTGCGTGGTAACCGCAGCAGGGTCCTAATTGCTTTGCCTGGAGGCGGGCAGTAGAACTCGTTTTTCTGCAACGAGGCACGCTCATGCGGATCACGATCCAGTATCAGTCCAACTTCGCCTCCGGCGCGACGCCTGAGCCTGGAAGCGAGACCTCGCTGACGATTACCAAGCTCACCAACGACGAACTTCATCTGTTCGCTAAGTTCTCAGATGCTCGAGGCAGACAGAACGCCCCGGTTGACGAGGCGAGGATCACCTTCACCCGTGACGAAGCGGTACGTCTAGCGCAAGCCCTTGTCCGTGTACTGTCGAGTGATGATCCAAAGCTGCTAGAGCCGATTTGAAAGACACCCCCCCGCAGGATCCCCGTGCGGCGGCCGGGTGCCGGTCCTGAATCCCTCAGGCCAGCTGATGCCCCTGAAGCGGGGCGGGTGCAGGGTCGAACGTCCAACGGTCCCGCCTCCTGCCGGTGTTTATCTCGAGGGCGGCACGAACCGGCCATCCGCCGACGGTCAGGTATCCAGATCGCGCGCACGAACCCGGACCGTCTACCTCGCACGCGCTATATGTTCGAACCCTGTACCGCCCACCACCTTAAAGGCTTGATGCAATGGCCTTTCGGTGGAATTCGAAGACGCGGTGTGGGTGAGGACTGACCCCACATTGATCCCGGCAGTCCCCAGCGCTGCGCGCAGCGCGGACTCGCCAGCTTTCTCCTCTATTTCATGATCCCGGGTCGACGCGGCTCGACACCTGCATGGGGTCCGTCGCATCGCCGTGGTCGTGATGGCGTCTGAGTCAGCTCGCGGACCCGCGCTTGCGCGGCGCCTGGCCGGCAACAGCAAAACGCCTGGTCGTGCGCATCATCCCGGCAGGCGAAATGCCGCATGGAGGCGGCACCGATCCCGCCGTGTCAGCACGCACGCAAGCCGCGCGGTCGTCACGCTGGCGCGTCGGGCGGGTGCAATGATGCCGCTCTCTGGGCCGCCGGCCCACGGGGACTTCTATGGGCGCTGCTTCGACGATGTCCCGCCGCATCTTGCGGTTGCGCTACAGGCTGGGCCGCCTGCGCTCTCCCATACGCCCCGTCGAGCTGGATGTGGAGGCGCCATTGCGCGCCCAGCTCTTCAGTGCGGAACAGATGGAACTCCACGGTCGCGCGCTGGCGCTGACCCATCGCGTGCATGCGGGGCGTGTCCCCGACCGGTTGCTGTCGCGGCTCAGCGAGAACGCGGCGCTGCTGGAGGAGGCCCGCACGTTCCTGTCGCGCATGGTGCGCGACGACATCCGCATCACCCCGGCAGGCGAGTGGTTGCTCGACAACTACCACCTCATCGAAGAACAGGTGCGTCTGGCGCGGCGCCATCTGCCCAAGGGCTACAGCCGTGAACTCCCGGCGCTGTCCCAGGGCCCGTCGGCGGGTCTGCCGCGGGTCTACGACCTGGCGATGGAAGCCGTCGCGCACGGCGATGGCCAGGTCGATGCCACCACGCTGAGCCGCTTCGTCGCCGCCTACCAGGCGGTCACGCCGCTGCGGCTGGGCGAGCTGTGGGCGATTCCCATCATGTTGCGCCTGGCGGTGCTGGAGAACCTGCGCCGCATGGCCGTGCGGGTGATCCGCGACGGCCAGGACCACCGCTATGCGCGGCGCTGGGCCGAACGCCTGAACACGACGGCCGCGGAGTCGCCCAAGGACGTGGTGCTGGTGGTGGCGGACATGGCGCGCAGTGCGCCGCCGGCCACCGGTGCCTTCGTCGCCGAACTCACCCGGGGCCTGCACGGCCGTGGTGCATTGCTGTCGATGCCACTCACCTGGATCGAGCAGTGGCTGACCGACGGCGGCCTGCGCATCGATGCGCTCGTCCACGCGGAAAGCCAGCAGCAGGCGTCCGATCAGGTGTCGATCGGCAACAGCATCGGCAGCCTGCGTTTCCTCGCCAACATGGACTGGCGGGAATACGTCGAGACCATGAGCCTGGTCGATGCCGCGCTGCGCGAGGATCCCGCGGCCACCTACGGCCTGATGGACTTCAGCACCCGCGATCATTACCGCCATGCGGTCGAGAAGATCGCGCGCCGCACCGGTGTCAGCGAGCCGGTCGTGGCCGAGACCACCGTGCGCCTGGCGCAGGCGCATCCGGTCGACGCGATCGAGGCCCACGTCGGCTATTACCTGGTCGACGACGGTGTCGATCTCACGATGGATGCGTTGCCCGGCGCGGCGCGCAGGTCGCGCATCCGGCTGGCCGCGCGACCCTCGCCGTTGCCGCTCTATCTGGGCCTGATCGCCGTGGTCGTCGCGCTGGCGACCAGTGGCCTGCTCGGGCAGTCCGGCGCGCGCGATGTGCCCTGGGCGCCGTCATGGCTGCTGATCGTGCTCGGCGTGCTGGTTTTCAGCGAGATGGCGATCGCGTTGACCAACTGGCTGGCGACGGTGGTCGTCGCGCCGAAGCCGCTGCCGCGGCTCGATCTCTCGCATGGCATTCCGCCCGCGTCGCGCACGCTGGTCGTGGTGCCCTGCATGTTCGGCGACACCGCCGCGGTGGACGGACTGGTGGAAGCGCTGGAAGTGCGCTTCCTGGCGAACCGCGATCCGCATCTGCATTTCGCGCTGCTCAGCGATTATCTGGACGCCGACCAGCAGATGCTGCCCGGTGACGCCGCCACGCTGGCGCACGCGGTGGTGCGCATCGACGAACTCAACCAGCGCTACCTCGCCGACAGTCCGGCACCGGGCGGCGAGCGGTTCTTCCTGTTCCATCGTCCACGCACCTGGAATGCGGGCGAGGGGCGCTGGATCGGCGAGGAGCGCAAGCGCGGCAAGCTGGCCGCGCTCAATGCCCTGTTGCGCGGGGGTGGCGCGGCCGCGTTCGAGCGCATCGTCGGCCGCGTCGAAGTGCTGGCCAACGTGCGCTACGTGATCACGCTCGACAGCGACACGCGCCTGCCGCGCGACGCCGCGCGCGAGTTCGTCGGCACGCTGTCGCATCCGCTCAACCGGGCGGTGTTCGATCCGAAGCGCAATCGCGTGACCCGCGGCTACGGCATCCTGCAGCCGAGCGTCGGCAGCAGTTTCAGCGGACGCAGGATCAGCCGCTACGCCCGCATGTACGGCACCGAGCCCGGCATCGATCCGTATACCCGCACCGTGTCCGATGTGTACCAGGACCTGTTCGGCGAAGGCTCGTTCGTCGGCAAGGGCATCTACGACGTGGATGCCTTCGAGCATGCGCTGCACGGCCGGTTCCCGGACAACCGCATCCTCAGCCACGACCTGCTGGAAGGGTGCTACGCACGCGCCGGCCTGGTCAGCGATGTGCGCCTGTACGAGGACTATCCCGTCCGCTACGCCGCCGACGTCAAGCGTCGCTACCGCTGGATCCGTGGCGACTGGCAGCTGCTGCCCTGGCTGCTGCCGTGGGTGCCGACCGCGCGGTCCGGCGCGGTGCGCAATCCGCTGTCGTGGCTGTCGCGCGGCAAGCTGGTCGACAACCTGCGGCGCAGCCTCGTCCCGGCATCCGCGCTCGCACTGCTGCTGTTCGGCTGGTTCACCCTGGCCGCGCCGCTGGCGTGGACGTTCTGGCTGCTGACGGTGTTCTTCGCGCCGGTGTTGATTCCCGCGCTGCGCGACCTGGTGTCCAAGCCGCCGGACATGCGCATCGATACGCATCTGCTGCAGGTGGGCGATGCGACAGGCCGCGGCCTGCTGCGCGCGCTGGTGAGTTTCGCCTGCCTGCCGTACGAAGCCTTCTACAGCCTGACGGCGATTGCGGTGACGCTGTGGCGCACCCTGGTCAGCGGGCGTCACCTGCTGCAGTGGAATCCGTCGAGCGAGGTGGAACGCGCGCTGGGCAGCGGCATGGCCGCCGAGCTTCGGGCGATGTGGATCGCGCCGCTGCTGTCGCTGGCCGCCGGAGTCGCGCTGCTGCGCGTCAGCCCCGCCAGCCTGTGGGTGGCTGCACCGGTGCTCGCGCTGTGGGCCGCATCGCCGTTGCTGATGGCGTGGCTGGGACGGCCGCCGCCGCAGCGCAGCGCGCAGCTGTCGATGGCGCAACGCGCGTTCCTCGGCCGTCTGTCACGACGGACATGGGCGTTCTTCGAGGTCAACATCCGCGAAGAAGACCACTGGCTGCCGCCGGACAACATCCAGGAACATCCGAACCTCGTGGTCGCGCGGCGCACGTCGCCGACCAACATCGGCCTGTCGCTGCTGGCCAACCTGGCGGCCTGGGACTTCGGCTATCTGCAGACCACGGCGGTGGTGCAGCGCACGCAGCGCGTGTTTGCAACGCTGGATCGCATGGAGCGGCATCGCGGGCACTTCTACAACTGGTACGACACCGAAACCCTGACGCCGCTGCAACCGCGCTACATCTCCACGGTCGACAGCGGCAACCTGGCCGGACATCTGCTGACCTTGCGACAGGGGCTGCTGGGCCTGATCGACGCGCCGGTACTGGCGCCGCAGACCTTCGCCGGCCTGTCGGACACGCTGGGCGTGTTGCGCGCGCTGCATGACACGGACAGTGGCGCGGATCCGGCGCTGGACGCCGCACTCGATGCCTTCGAACGCCGGCTCGAGGCGGCGCTGCTGTCGCCGCCGACGTCGCTCCGCGATGCAGTCGCCACGATTGACGCATTGGCCGGCCTGGCCGCGCCGTTCGCGCAACCCGTGCGGCCGGAATCCGCGGCGAACGAGATCGACGACGATCCCGCGCACTGGGCGGCGCGCGTGCTGGCCGCCTGCGGCGACGCGCGGCAGGCGCTGGTGGCCTGTCTGCCTGCGACGACGGCCGAGGCTGCGCATGATGCCGATCCCGCGCACACGGCGCTGCCGTCGCTGCGCACGCTGTGCCTGCCGGGCACGGCGCCGGACGTCCGGGCATGGGCGGTCGCCCAGGTGCGTGAGCTGGAGCGCCTTGCGCACGTCGCTGGCCAGTTCTCGCTGATGGAGTACGGCTTCCTCTACGACCGCGCGCGGCATCTGCTGTCGATCGGCTACGACGTCGACAACCGCCGTCTCGACCAAGGCCACTACGACCTGCTCGCCTCGGAAGCGCGGCTGTGCAGTTTCGTCGCGATCGCGCAGGGAAAGCTGCCGCAGGACACATGGTTCGCGCTGGGGCGGTTGCTGACCGAGGTCGACGGCAGCCCGACGCTGCTGTCCTGGAGCGGCTCGATGTTCGAGTACCTGATGCCGCAGCTGGTGATGCCGAGCTATCCGGACACGTTGCTGGACCAGACCTCGCGTCATGCGGTGCAGGCGCAGATCGCCTACGGCCGCCAGCACGACGTGCCCTGGGGCATTTCGGAATCCGGCTACAACACCGTCGACACGCGGATGAACTACCAGTACCGCGCATTCGGCGTGCCGGGGCTCGGGCTCAAGCGCGGCCTCGGCGAGGATCTGGTGATCGCGCCCTACGCGACGATGATGGCGCTGATGGTCGCGCCGGAAGCGGCGACGCAGAATCTGCAGCGGCTCGATGCGGCGGGATTCTCGGGGCGTTTCGGCCTGTTCGAGGCGATCGATTTCACTGCCTCGCGCCTGCCGCGCGGCCAGACCCACGCCGTGGTGCGGTCCTTCATGGCGCATCACCAGGGCATGGGCTTCCTCGCGCTGGACCACCTGCTGCGCGAGCAGCCGATGCAGAAGCGCTTCGTCGCCGATGCCGAATTCCAGGCGACGCTGCTGCTGCTGCAGGAACGTGTGCCGCGCACCGGCGTGTTCCGCCCGCACGAGGTCGAATCCGTCGGCGTGCGCACCAACACCGCGGGCGACGAGACCCAGCTGCGCGTGTTCCGCACGCCCGATACCCAGCGTCCGGCGGTGCAGATGCTGTCCAACGGCCGGCTGCATGCGCTGCTCACCAGCGCCGGCGGCAGTTATCTGCGCCAGCACGATATGGCCGTCACCCGCTGGCGCGAGGACGGCACGCGCGACCACTGGGGCGCGTTCTGCTATCTGCAGGATGTCGAGAACGGCGATGTGTGGTCGGCGGCCTACCAGCCGACCTGTGTGCCGGTGGAGCATTACGAAGCGATCTTCTCCGATGCCAAGGCCGAATTCCGCGGCCGCAGGCGCGGCATCGAGACGCATCTGGAAATCGCGATCTCGGCCGAGGACGACATCGAACTGCGTCGTCTGCGCCTGAGCAACCGCTCGCGCCGCCCGCGTACGATCGAGATCACGACCTATGCCGAAGTCGTGCTGGCGCCGGCGATCGCCGACGAACTGCATCCGGCCTTCAGCAACCTGTTCGTGCAGACCGAGATCGTGCGCGACAAGCAGGCGCTGCTGTGCACGCGGCGCCCGCGCGCGCATGACGAAATTCCGCCGTGGGGCTTCCATCTCGTCGCCGCCCACGACGCGGACATCGACGCGATCTCCTACGAGACCGACCGTGCGCGCTTCCTCGGCCGCGGCCGCACACCCCGCGATCCGGAGGCGATGCGCCGCGCGGGACCGCTGTCGGATACCGCGGGTTCGGTGCTCGATCCGATCATTGCGATCCGGGTCCGGCTGACGCTGGCGCCGGAGCAGACCGCGATTCTCGACCTGGTCACCGGCGTCGGCGCCGACCGCGAGGCCTGCGCCGCGCTGCTCGACAAGTACCGCGACCGGCGTCTGGCCGACCGCGTGTTCGATCTCGCCTGGACCCACAGCCAGGTCGTACGCCGGCAGATCAATGCGACGCAGGCCGATGCGCAGCTGTACGAGCGCATTGCGGGTCTGATGACCTTCGCGCATCCGTTCCTGCGCGCCGACAGCGCGGTGCTGCTGCAGAACCGGCGCGGGCAGTCGGGTCTGTGGGGGCATTCGATTTCCGGCGACCTGCCGATCGTGCTGCTGCAGATCGGCGACGCCGAGAACATCGAACTGGTGCGGCAGATGGTGCAGGCGCATGCGTACTGGCGGCTCAAGGGCCTGCATGTCGATCTGGTGATCTGGAACGAGGACCAGGCCGGCTACCGGCAGCAGTTGCAGGAACAGATCCTCGGGCTGGTATCGGCGGGGCCGGAAGGCAATCTGCTCGATCGGCCCGGTGGCATCTTCGTGCGGCCGGCGCAGCAGATCTCGCAGGAGGACCGCATCCTTATCCAGTCGGTCGCCCGCGTGATCGTCGGCGACCAGCACGGCACGCTGGTCGCGCAGGTTTCGCGCCATGCGGCCCCGGATCGCAGCGTGCCGCTGCTGCTGGCCGATGGCGCCGGCCTCGTGCCGGAACCGCAGGCCAGCGTCCAGGACGTGGCGACTGTCGCGCTCCATGGTCTGCCGCCGGCGCGCGATACCGCCGCGCACGATGAGGATCCGTGGCCGTTCGAAGCCGTGGCCGAATCGACGGTCTTCGACAACGGCCTCGGCGCGTTCGCCGCCGACGGACGCGAGTACGTCATCGTTCTGGGCGACGGTGACGTCACGCCTGCGCCGTGGTCGAACGTGATGGCCAATCCCGCGCTCGGCACCGTGGTGAGCGAAAGCGGACCGGGCTACACCTGGTTCGAGAACGCGCACGAATTCCGGCTGACGCCCTGGCACAACGACCCGGTGTCGGACACGGGGGGCGAGGCCTTCTACCTGCGCGACGAGGACAGCGGTCACGTGTGGTCGCCGATGCCGCTGCCGATGCGCGGGCAGGGCGCGTACCGCACCCGCCACGGGTTCGGCTACAGCGTGTACGAGCACGTCGAGGACGGCATTGCCAGCGAGCTGTGGATCTACGTGAGCCTGCGCGATGCCGCCAAGTTCACCGTGCTGAAACTGCGCAACCTGTCGGGCCGCACGCGTCGGCTGTCGGCCACCGGTTACGTCGAGTGGGTGCTCGGCGACATCCGGGTGAAGTCGCAGATGCACGTCGTCACCGAACAGGACGCGTCGACCGGCGTCCTGACCGCGCGCAATCCCTACAACACCGAGTTCGGCGGGCGCGTGGCGTTCTTCGACGTCGACGGCGACCGCCGCACGTTTACCGGCGACCGCACCGAATTCCTCGGTCGCAACGGCAGCCTGCGCGCTCCCGATGCCCTGCGTCGCGAGCGGCTATCGGGGCGCCTGGGCGCGGGTCTCGATCCCTGCACCGCGATCCAGGTGCAGGTGGATCTGGCACCGGAGCAGGCGACCGAAACCGTGTTCCGGCTCGGCATCGGCGACGATATGCACGCCGCACTGGAACTGGCGAAGCGCCTGCGCGGCGCGACGGCCGCGCATGACGCGCTCGACGCCGTCCGCCTGCACTGGCTGCAGACGCTCGGCGCGGTACGGGTGGAAACGCCGGAGCCGGCCACCGATCTGCTGGTCAACGGCTGGCTGCTGTACCAGACGCTGGCCTGCCGTTACGTGGCACGCAGTGGCTACTACCAGTCCGGCGGCGCGTTCGGCTTCCGCGACCAGCTGCAGGACACGATGGCGACCGTGCACGCGATGCCGGCCTTGACCCGCGCGCATCTGCTGCGCAGCGCCGCCCACCAGTTCCCGCAGGGCGACGTGCTGCACTGGTGGCATCCGCCGGCCGATCGTGGCGTGCGCACGCGCTGCTCGGACGACTATCTGTGGTTGCCGCTCGCCGCCTGCCGTTATCTCGACGTCACCGGCGACGACAGCGTGCTCGACGAGCGCGTCGGTTTCATCGAAGGCCGTCTCGTCAATGCCGACGAGGAGTCGTACTACGACCTGCCGGTGCCGACGGGACGCGTGCAGTCGTTCTACGACCACTGCGTACTCGCGCTGGAGCGGGGCATGTCGCTGCTCGGCGAGCGCGGGCTGCCGCTGATCGGGACCGGCGACTGGAACGACGGCATGAACCGGGTGGGCGAGGGCGGCCGGGGCGAAAGCGTATGGCTGGGCTTCTTCCTCTACGACGTACTGCAGCGCTTCATCCCGGTCGCCACCGGGCGCGACGACGCGGTGTTCGCGGCCCGGTGCGCCGATGCGGCCGAGCGGCTGCAGGCCAATCTGGAAGCACAGGCCTGGGACGGCGGCTGGTATCGGCGCGCGTGGTTCGACGACGGCACGCCGATCGGTTCGCAGTCCAGCGACGAATGCCGGATCGACTCGATCTCGCAGAGCTGGTCGGTGCTGTCGGGCGCGGCCGAACCGGCGCGCGCGCGACAGGCGATGGCTGCGCTCGACACGCACCTGGTCAAGCGCGAGGCCGGTCTGATCCAGCTGCTGGATCCGCCGTTCGACAAGACCGCGCACGATCCCGGCTACATCCGCGGCTACGTGCCCGGCGTGCGCGAGAACGGCGGCCAGTACACGCATGCGGCGGTGTGGACGGCGATGGCCTTCGCCGCGCTCGACGATCGCGAGCGCGCCTGGGAACTCGCGCGCATGATCAATCCGGTGCACCACGCCGAGGACACGGCCGGCACGGCGGTCTACAAGGTCGAGCCTTACGTCATGGCGGCCGATGTCTACGGCGTCGCCCCGCATGTCGGGCGCGGCGGCTGGACCTGGTACACAGGATCCGCGGGCTGGATGTATCGCCTGCTCAGCGAATCGCTGCTGGGCCTCCAGCGTCGCGGTGACACGCTGCGCATCACGCCCTGCATTCCGGACGCCTGGCCGGGCTACCGGATGCAGCTGCGTCACGGCGCGGCGGTCTACCGCATCGCAGTCACGCGCAGCGACGCGGATGCACCGCAGCTCACGCTCGACGGCGTCGTGCAGGCCGATCTGGAGATCGCGCTGCACACCGCCGATGCAGTGCACGAGGTCGTGCTGCAGTGGCCGCGGCTTCCGGCCCAGGGCGTCGGCTGATGGGACTGCGGATCGAACTCGAGAGCGCACTCGATGCACTGGCCGGGATGATTCCCGTCTGGCGCGAAAAGCTGCGCGATCCGAATGCGTTCTGGCCACAGTTCGATGCGCTGTCGACCAGGATCCTCGCGCGTACACGCGACGCGGGAGAGCGGGCGGTCGTGCAGCAGCGGCTCGAGGCGATGCTCCGCGACGCGGGCTGCGTACGGCCCGGCCGTCGTTGAATGCGGAAGGGGCGGCTGTCGGGCCGCTCCTTCCATGCGCCGCGCTGTCGCGGACCCGGAGTCTGTCGTTCAAACCCCCGGATACGTCCGGCGCATTCGATGTTCTCCAACGGTCGGTCGCGTGCCGGCATGCGTGCGCCAGGTCTCGTTGGTCCGGGGTTGGTCTAAGTCAGCTGGATCAGTCCGTCCAACGATAAGCCTTCGCCGAAGCAGTCACTGATCTGCGTATCGGCGTTGTTCTCGCCGACGCTTGCCGCGGCGTGCGTGCGCTGTCGACGTTGCCGATCTCGCCGATGACATCCGGACGCCGACGCTGACTGCCGCGCGCTTCGAAACCGGCACGTTCGAAACGGACTGTCAGGCTGTCAACGCGCTTGGCGAGCAAGGCGTCGCTGGTTGTCTGGACGTGAGGGATCGAGGCCTCGGGGTCGTCCTTCGGCTCGGACCTCATGTAGCGGGTGCTCCCTGTGCATCCAAGCCGGAATAGCGGCGGAGCGCGCGACGCGGGTGTCTGGCGATGGAGCGTCGCGCTTCGGGCCGAGATTGATGTTGCTTGCGGGCTGGCGCTTCTACGTCTCGCGGTCGCCCCGATTGATTCGGGCATGAATACGTTCAATTCCTTCGCACCGTCGTTGCGTTCGTCATCGGCCTGCGCCGTCTTGCCGTCGCCCCGGCGTGTTCAGGACCAGCGATCGCGGGTTCGCGATCCCGAGACACCGGGCGAGCCTGCGCCTGACCGAATGCACGTCTTCATGCTGCATCGCGGCAGCTTCCGGAGGCCGTATTAAGTCTGGATATTATCGGTTGAGAATAATCTCAAAATGTCTACATGCACTATTTTTTTGTGATCGGGTTCCGCAGTTTTGCCCCTAGTTTCTAGTCGACTATCTGCGAAACGCGTGCGACATCCGGTGTGCACTCCATCACGCACTGTCCGTCGCCGCCCGACGATCAATCTCGAACGTGCATGAGGTGTATATGGCCAGTACTGCGACGGTGGTGGTGAAGGCGACGGGCGTTTCGCGCGAAGTTTCGATCCAGGAACCGATCCTGCTCGACGCGGCGTCCACGGTGACATTGGAGCTCGACCCGGACCAGGTCCGCACCATTTCCCGCGGAGGGGCAGGCGGTCTGGACCTGGTGGTGGTCCTGACGGACGGCACCCAGATCGTCATTGCGAACTACTTCGCAGGGGAGGCCGGCGGCGAGACCAGCGAGCTGGTGCTGCGCGACCACAACAATGCGCTGTGGTGGCTGCGTGTGGACCCGGAGACCGGCGGGTTCCTGCTGGTCGGGGACGAGACCATTCCGGTGGCGTCCGCTCTCGCGGCGTCGTCGGCCGATGGCGCGACGGCTGCGGCTGCCGAGGCAGCTGCCGGCTCGGGCGGATCGAAGCTCGGAATCGGTCTCGGCCTGGGCGCGCTGGCAATCGGCGCGGCTGCTGCCGGAGGCGGGGGAGGAGGGGGTAACGGTGGCGGCGGCGGGTCAGCGCCGCCTACGCCCCCACCGCCGCCGCCGGTGGACACCACACCTCCCGCACCACCGACCGCGCAGTTCGATGCTGCAGGCGCCACGCTGCGGGGAACTGCGGAGGCTGGTTCCACCGTCAACGTCTATGACGCTGGCGGCGCGCTGCTGGGGACTGCCGTCGCAGGGGCCAATGGCGCGTATACGATCAGTTTCAATCCACCTCTGACAGCGGGCCAGGCGCTGACGGTGACCGCTACCGATGCGGCCGGCAACGTCTCCGCCCCGACTGCGGTCACCGCCCCCGACCTGACCGACGACGAGGCGCCCAACGCCCCGAATGCGGTGATCACCGCAGCCGGCGATGCGGTGAACGGCACCGCCGAACCCGGCGCCACCGTCAACGTCTACGACGCCAACGGCAATCTGCTGGGCAGTGCGGTGGCCGGCCCCGACGGCCGATACACGATTCCCCTCGTCCCGCCGCTGGTCGCTGGCGAAACCGTCACCGTGACCGCGACCGACGCCGCGGGCAATGAATCCGCGCCGACAACTCTGTCCGCGCCGGACTTCACCGATAACCAGGCGCCCGAACCGCCGACGGCCGTGATCAGTGAGGCAGGCGATGCGATCAGTGGCACCGCCGAAGTCGGCGCAACGGTCAACGCCTTCGATGCGGCCGGGAATGTGCTCGGTACGGCCGTCGCCGGTACCGATGGCCGCTACATCATCGCTCTGTCGCCGCCTCTGACCGCGGGCGAAACCGTGACCGTGACCGCGACCGACGCGGTCGGCAACGAATCGGCGGAAACGACGGTGATTGCGCCGGACCTGACCGACACCACCGCGCCGGATGCGCCGACCGCGGTGATCAATGCCGCTGGCGATTCGGTCAGCGGCACGGCCGAGGTCGGTGCGACGGTCAATGTCTACGACGCCGGCGGCGACATCATCGGCACCGGCAGGGCCGGCACCGATGGCCGCTACACCATCGGTCTGTCGCCCGCGTTGACCGCGGGCGAGATCGTCACCGTGACCGCGACCGATGCGGTCGGCAACGAGTCGCCGCCGGTGACAGTGGTGGCACCGGATCTGAGCGACGTGACGGCGCCGGACGCACCGACCGCGGCGATCAGCGCAGCGGGCGATTCGGTCAGCGGCACGGCCGAGGTCGGCGCCACCGTCAATGTCTATGACGCGGATGGCGGAATCATCGGCTCAGGTGTCGCCGGCACGGGAGGCCGCTACACCATCGTGCTCGCGCCTGCCCTGGTGGCGGGCGAAATCGTGAGCGTGACGGCGACCGATGCCGCCGGCAACGAATCCGCGGAGACCCTGGCGACTGCGCCGGACCTGTCGGATACCTCCGCGCCGGATTCGCCGACTGCGGAGATCAATGCCACGGGCGATACGGTCAGCGGCACCGCCGAGGCGGGCACGACCGTCAATGTCTACAGCGCAGCTGGCGTCGTGCTGGGCAGTCAGCTGGTGGGAGGCGACGGCCAGTATTCAATCACGCTCGACCCGCCGCTCACCGCAGGCGAGCAGTTGTCGGTGACCGCCACCGACGCAGGTGGGCTCGAGTCCTATCCGACGACGCTCTTCGCACCGGACCTCTCCGATACCGACGCGCCGGATGCGCCGACCGCCGTGATCAGCGCCGCGGGTGACGCGGTCAGCGGCGTGGCCGAGCCCGGTACCACCGTCAATGTGCTCGGCCCGGACGGCACGTCGCTGGGCGCGACCGTCGCCGGCACCGATGGTCGTTACACGATTCCGCTTTCGCCCCCGCTGACGGCGGGCGAAGCATTGACAGTGACCGCAACCGATGCGGCCGGCAACGTGTCCGACCCGACCGCGCTGTTCGCGCCGGACCTCTCCGACACCGATGCGCCGGATGCGCCGACTGCCGTGATCAGTCCCGGCGGCGACGCGGTCAGCGGTGTGGCCGAGGCCGGTACGACCGTGAACGTGCTGGGGCCGGACGGCACATCGCTGGGCGCGATCGTGGCCGGTACGGATGGTCGTTACACGATTACGCTGGCCCCTCCGCTGACGGCGGGCGAAGCGCTGACGGTGACCGCGACCGATGCGGCCGGCAACGTCTCTGATCCGACCGCGCTGTTCGCACCCGACCTGTCCGACACCGAAGCGCCGGCGGCGCCGTCTGCCGTGATCAACGACGCAGGCGATACTGTCACCGGCATCGCGGAAGCCGGCGCTACCGTGACCGTCTACAACGCGGCCGGTAATCCGCTGGGCACCGATGTGGCCGGCACCGACGGCCGGTACACGATCACGCTGACGCCGGCCCTGACGGCAGGCGAGGCGCTGACCGTGACCGCACGCGACGGTGCGGGCAACGAGTCCGGTCCGACCGCGTTGAATGCGCCGGTGGTGATCGATGACGACGCACCGGACGCGCCGACGGCCGTGATCAGCGCTGCGGGCGACAGCGTCAGCGGCCAGGCCGAACCGGGCTCGACGGTCACGGTCTACGGGCCCGGTGGCATGTCCATCGGCAGTGTCGTGGCGGGCGGCGATGGCAGCTTCGTCATCCCGCTGTCGCCCGCTCTGGTCGCGGGCGAAACGGTGACGGTGACGGCGACCGATCCCGCGGGCAACGAGTCCGCGCCGGCCACCCTGGTGGCACCGGACCTGTCGGACAACGTGGCGCCCGAGCCGCCGACCGCGGTGATCGGCCCGGACGGTGACGTCTTGACCGGCACGACCGAGCCCGATGCAAGGGTGACGCTCTACGACGCGAATGGCGGCGTCCTCTACATCGTCGTGGCCGGCGCTAGCGGCGAGTTCACCATCCTGCTCAATCCACCCCTGATCGCCGGGGAAGCCTTGTCGGTGACGGCGACCGATGCGGCGGGCAACCAGTCCGGCGCAACGCTGCTGACCGCACCCGACCTCACCGACACCACGGCGCCGGATGCGCCGGTCGCCGTGATCAGTGCGGCCGGCGATTCGGTCAGCGGCACGGCCGAGGCAGGTTCGACGGTCAACGTCTACGACGCCGGCGGCGCTGTCATCGGCACCGAGGTCGCCGGCACCGACGGTCGTTACACCATCGCGCTTTCGCCGGCGCTGACCGAGGGCGAAACCGTAACGGTGACCGCCACCGATGCGGCCGGCAACGTCTCCGCACCGACGACATTGATCGCACCGGACCTGACGGACACCACCGCGCCGGACGCACCGGTCGCCGTGATCAGTGCAACAGGCGATGCGGTCAGCGGTACCGCCGAGATCGGCGCGCGGGTCAACGTCATCGATGCCGGCGGCAATATCATCGGCACGGCGGTCGCCGCGACCGATGGCCGCTACAGCATCGATCTCGTGCCGCCGCTGACCGCAGGCGAGAACGTCACCGTGACCGCGACCGACGCGGTCGGCAACGAATCCGCCCCGACGAGCCTGACGGCGCCGAATCTGACGGATACCACTGCGCCGGACGCACCGGTTGCGGTGATCAGTGCGGCAGGTGACGCCGTCAGTGGTACGGCCGAGATCGGGGCAAGAGTCAACGTCATCGACGCGGACGGAACGGTCATCGGCACAGTGGTCGTCGGCACCGATGGCCGCTACGCCATCGAGCTCGTGCCACCGTTGATCGCGGGTGAGACCGTGACCGTGACCGCGACCGATGCGGTGGGCAACGTGTCCCTGCCGACGACACTGATCGCACCGGACCTGAGCGACACCACCGCGCCCGAAGCGCCGACCGGCTTGATCAGCGCGACGGGCGATTCGATCAGTGGCACGGCGGAGGCGGGGGCGACGGTCAACGTCTACGGCGCCGATGGCACGCGCGTCGCAACGGGGGTGGCCGGAGGAGATGGCCGCTACACCATCGAACTCGTGCCGCCGCTGATCGCGGGGGAAACCGTGACGGTGACGGCGACCGACGCCGCCAGTAATGAATCGCCGGCCACCACCGTGCTCGCGCCTGACCTGAGCGATACCACCGCGCCGGATGCGCCGGTCGGCGTGATCACCGCAGCGGGCGATGCGGTCAGTGGTACGGCCGAAATCGGTGCACGCGTCAACGTTATCGTGGACGGCTCGGTCGTCGGAACAGCGCTCGTCGGCACCGATGGCCGCTACACCGTCAACCTTGCACCGCCGCTCACCGCGGGTGAGACCGTCACGGTGACCGCGACCGACGCGGCCGGCAATACATCGCTGCCGACGACGCTGTTCGCGCCGGACCTCACCGACATCGTCGCGCCGGACGCACCGACTGCGGCGATCAGCGCGGCAGGCGATTCCGTCAGTGGTACGGCCGAAGTGGGCGCGCGGATCAACGTCTACGATGCTGATGACGTTCTCATCGCGACAGGCCTGGCCGGCACCGATGGCCGCTACACCATCACGCTCGCACCTGCTCTGGTGGCGGGCGAAATCGTGAGCGTGACGGCGACCGATGCCGCCGGCAACGAATCCGCGGAGACCCTGGCGACGGCGCCGGACCTGTCGGATACCTCCGCGCCGGATTCGCCGACTGCGGAGATCAATGCCACGGGCGATACGGTCAGCGGGACCGCCGAGGCGGGCACGACCGTCAATGTCTACAGCGCGGCTGGCGTTGTGCTGGGCAGTCAGCTGGTGGGAGGCGACGGCCAGTATTCGATCACGCTCAGTCCGCCGCTCACCGCAGGCGAGCAGTTGTCGGTGACCGCCACCGATGCAGGTGGGCTCGAGTCCTATCCGACGACGCTCTTCGCGCCGGACCTCTCCGATACCGAAGCACCGGATGCACCCACCGCCGTGATCAGCGCCGCCGGTGACGCGGTCAGTGGTGTGGCCGAGGCCGGCACGACCGTGAACGTACTGGGCCCGGACGGCATCTCGCTGGGCGCGACCGTCGCCGGTACCGATGGCCGCTACACGATTCCGCTTTCACCGCCGCTGACGGCGGGCGAGGCGCTGACGGTGACCGCGACCGATGCGGCCGGCAACGTCTCCGCCCCGACCGCGCTGTTCGCGCCGGACCTCTCCGATACCGATGCGCCTGCAGCGCCGAGCGCCGTGATCAGCGCCGCCGGTGATGCGGTCAGCGGCGTCGCCGAAGCCGGCACGACGGTGAACGTGCTGGGCCCGGACGGCACGTCGCTGGGCGCGATCGTGGCCGGCACCGATGGTCGCTACACGATTCCGCTGACACCCCCCCTGACGGCGGGTGAAGCGCTGACTGTGACCGCGACCGACGCGGCCGGCAACGTCTCCGATCCAACCGCGCTGTTCGCGCCCGACCTGTCCGATACCGAAGCACCGGCGGCGCCGTCCGCGGTGATCAGTGCCGGTGGTGACGCGGTCAGCGGCGTGGCCGAGGTCGGCTCGACGGTGACCGTGCTGGGCCCGGACGGCACGCCGCTGGGCTCGATCGTGGCCGGTACCGACGGTCGCTATACGATTCCGCTGGCACCGCCGCTGACGGCGGGCGAGGCATTGACGGTGACCGCGACCGATGCGGCCGGCAACGTCTCCGATCCGACCGCGCTGTTCGCGCCCGACCTGTCCGATACCGTTGCGCCCGCGCCGCCAAGCGCCGTGATCAGTGCGGCTGGCGACGCCGTCAGTGGTCTGGCCGAGGCAGGCTCGACCGTGACCGTGCGCAACGCGGATGGAATCGCGTTGGGATCGATCATCGCCGGCACCGACGGTCGCTATTCGATTGCGCTCACGCCGCCGCTGACGGCGGGTGAAGCGCTGACCGTGACCGCGACCGATGCGGCCGGCAATGTCTCCGATCCGACCGCACTGTTTGCGCCCGACCTGGGTGACACCGAAGCCCCGGATGCCCCCAGCGCGGTGATCAGCGCCGGCGGCGACGAGGTCAGTGGTGTGGCCGAGATCGGCTCGACAGTGACCGTGCGCGACGCGGACGGTGTCTCGCTGGGGACGGCCGTGGCCGGCACCGATGGCCGCTACGCGATCACGCTGACGCCGCCGTTGACGGCGGGTGAAGCGCTCACCGTGACCGCGACCGACGCGGCGGGCAATGTGTCCGTTCCGACATCGCTCTTCGCGCCCGATATCCCGGATGTCCCGGTTCTCGAGGCCTTCGACAATCTGGTCAGCGGTCAGATCGCCATCATTCCCACGGCGGCCGCCATCGCGCCCTCGAGCGTGAGCTATCTCGTCGGCGTTTCGCTCGGGCTCGCAGGACTGGATCTCCAGGCCACCGTTCTCGGCAGGCCGACGTTGGAGTTCCAGATCCAGCCCGATCACGGGCGCGATCTGACCTTCACCTATGGCGGGCTGCTGGACGTCAGCCTGCTCGGCAACTACCGCGTCGTCATCCAGCAGTGGAATGCGCAGACCGGCCGCTGGACCCCCGTCGACGGATCACCCGGCGAGGCGACCATCCTGTCGCTCGGACTGCTCAGCGGCGGCAGCATCGGTGTCGAGCAGACACTGGGTGAAGGCCAGTACCGCGCATTCCTGTCGAACGATGGGGTCGGGGTCTCCCTGCTGACGACGCTGGGTGTGTCGGGCATCGACTACGACTACACCGACATCCAGGGCTACGAAGCGATCGCAGTGAGCGGCAACGTGATCACCGATGCCAATGGATCGGGAGAGGTCGACCAGGTCACCGCTACGACCATCGTCCAGAGTGTGGAGGGCACCACGATTGCCGCTGGCGGTACGCCAGTGACGGGTCTGTACGGCACGCTCACCATCGATCAGAACGGCGCGTACACCTATCAGCCGAACGTATCCGGGACCAACATCGGACAGGTCGACCAGTTCACGTACACGGTGTTCGATCCGGTCACCAACCAGTCCGCCACGGCGACGCTGTACGTGCGGATCGACAGCGGCAACGTCGAGCTGGTCTGGGATGATGCGAATCCGGGCGCGCCCGCGACCTTCGATTTCGCCGCCTCGGACGATGGCGCCGCGGCGGCGGTGAATTTCATCAACGTCACCGATGACTTCTTCAACGCGAACGCCGACCTCGTGCTGAGCGTGCTCAGTCCGACGCGGACCTTCAACAGCGCAGCCTTCAACGTGACCGACAACATGGCGTTGTCGGGTACGGCGACGACGAGTCTGCTGGTGTCGGCACTGGCGAACGGCTCTCTGGCCGTCCAGCAGCAGACATCCACCGGCGCGTGGACGAACGTCTTTGTCCAGAACTACAGCGTTGTCCTCGGCGTCACTGGCACGGTCGCTTCGATCGATCTCGCATCGCTGGATCTGGGGCCCGGCACCTACCGGTTCCAGGCCCGGGCTGGCGGTGTCCTTGGCGCGAGCACAAGCGTGCGCATCGATGTCGATGTCACGTATCTCGACCAGTACGAAGTCGCGGACGTGGCGGGGGCGACGGGCAATCTCCTCGCCAACGATGTGCTGGGCTCGAGCTTCACCCAGCTCCAGATCTTCGACAGCGCAAGCGGTGCGTACGTGGATGTCGCTGCCGGCGGATCGGTCACGGTGCGAGGTGATTTCGGCACGCTCACGGTCAGTGCGGGCGGCGGCTACACCTATACGCCGGATGGCGATGGCGACACGCCGCATTTCACCGATGCGATCCAGGACACCTTCGGTTATCGCCTGGTGCATCCCACCGGACAGACGGACGAGGGTTCGCTGGTCGTCACGATCGAGCCCACCGGCGCGGGCGTCGACAGCGTGGTCAACCTCTACGACCTGGACGCGCTTGCGATGGACGACGCAGGTGCAGACGCCGGCGTCGCCGAGGCGGCCAACGACTACGACATGTCGACGCTGCTGGCCGATACCGGGACGGATGCCCCCCTGCTGGTCCGCGGCGAAGGCGACACGGTTTTCGCATTGGACGCCTCGACGCCGGCATTCGCCGAGCGTCTGCCGCAGGACGTCGACTACGGTGCGCCGTTGCGCCAGGAAGAAGACATGGATGTCCTGCTGTCGCAATCGACGGTCAGTGCGCTGTGACCGCGCCGTCCGGCAGATGTCGCGTTGCCCGGCCCACATCCGGTGTCCGGACCGGCCTCGAAACGGGCCGGTCGTCGGACGCACGGGTGCTGAGGCGCCCGGATCGATGGAGGTCTGATTGACGGCCGCGCATGTGTGCAGATGGGGCGTGTTCGCCTGTGTCCTGTTGGCGACGCAGGCCAGTGCAAGTGGGGTGTCGCTTCGCCCGGTCGTGGCACCGGAGACGGGCCCTGCCTTGCTTCGGGCCGCCCCTGACGGGCGTCGCGGGCACCCACCCGGTTGGCAGGCGGATGCCCCCACGTCCGATGCCGGCCCCGCGCTGGATTGGCGGGACACCGTGCAGCGTGCGGTCGCGGGCTATCCCGCGATCGCGGGCGCCCGCTCGTCCATCGACCAGCAGGCAAGCCTGGTCGAGGCGGCGCGTGCCGGCTACCGGCCGCGTGTGCAGGCGGAGGTCACCAACGGTCAACAGGGTGAGTTCGGCACCGGACAGGTCGCGACCGTGGGGCTGTCGCAGATGCTCTACGACTTCGGCAAGACCGGCAGCGCCGTGGCCCGCGAACGGGCGGGCGAGGAACGGGAGCGTGCCGCCTTGCGGCTTGCGATCGATGAGGTGATCGAACAGACCGTCCACGCGATGATCGAGATCCATCGCCATCAGGCGCTGCACGACACGCTGACGACGCAGATCGGCGCACTCGAAGGCGTGGAGGAAATCACCCGTCTGCGTGCCGAAGCCGGCGCGGCGACGCGCAGCGATCCCTTGCAGGCGCGTGCGCGTGTCGAGGCCGTGCAGGCCCGGCTGTTCGCCGCCCGTTCGCAGATCGCGCAATGGCGGAGTCGCCTCGAAACCTATGTCGGGCCGGAGGCGATGCGGCCGATCCCGGACATGCCGGACGGCCTGGTGGACACGGCGCCGTCCGACGTGGATGTGGACCAGCTGCCGGCGCTGCAGATCGCGCGGGCCCGGCGCGAGGAAGCGCAGGCGCTGTTGCGCAACGCGCGCGCACAGCGTTATCCCACGATCAGCCTCGAAGCGAGCGCGAACCACCGGCTGGGCACAGCGGGCGAACGGTACGAAGACCTGTACGGGCGGCGGACCTACAGCAATGCGCTGGTGGCCGTACGCAGCGATCTCTACCAGGGCGGCGCGGTGGCGTCCCAGGCGCGCGCCAGCGCGAGCGCGCTGGAGGTCGCCGAGGAGCAGCTGCGCACCGAGCGCCTGCTGGCGCTCGACGCCGTGCGCGTGCAGCGCGAACAGATCGCAGGTCTGGAAAACCGGATCGATGTCCTGGAGCGGCGGGTGGCGAGCATCGTCGAAACCCGCGCGCTGTACTGGGACCAGTACCTGTCCCTGGGCACGCGCAATGTGCTGGACCTGCTCAACGCCGAGCAGGAAATCGGCCAGTCCGCGGAAGATCTCGAGAATGCACGTCACGACCTGTGGCGTGCCCGCCTGGCCTATCTGCTGGCGAGCGGCGCCGCCCGTACCGCGTTCGGACTCGACGCCGCGGCATCCCATACCGCGATGTCGGATCGCATCGGAGTCCAGCCATGACGAACCCGCAGTCGACCGCGCTCTCCGCGCATTTGCCGTGGCTGGACGCGCTGCTCGCGGTCGCCCGCCACTACCGCGTGGACGGTTCGCAGGAGCGCGTGCACGTCGAAGCGGAGTGGCGCGCACGCGATGGTGCGCTGGACGACGTGATCGACCACATGGCCCGGCAGCTGGGGCTGGTCGCCGTCTTCGACCGCATCGTGCCCGGCATGCTGGATCCCTGGCGTTTGCCGATGATCGTCGACCTGGGCGATGGCCTGGTCGGCGTGATCGAGCAGATCGATGCCGACGGGCGCGTCAGTGTGCGGCTGAGCGGCGAGCGTGGACTGGTGACCGTCCTCGCGCAGGACGACCTCCTGGGTCGGGCGCGGCGCGTACTGCTGGTCAAGCCGCAGTCCGCGGTGCCGGACGCCCGCGTGGACGAATACATCAAGCCGTGGCAGTCGGACTGGTTGCTCAAGGCGGCGTTGAAGGAATGGCCGCGCTATCTCGACGTGATGCTCGCATCGTCGGTGGCCAACGTGCTCACGCTGGCTGCGATGCTGTTCACCATGCAGGTGTACGACCGGGTCATTCCGGCGCAGTCGACCCCCACGCTGTGGGTGCTGTTCGGCGGCTTGCTGATCGCGCTGAGCTTCGCGTTCCTGATGCGCGTACTGCGCACGCACATCTCGGATCTGGTGGGGCGGCGTGCGGACCTGCGGATTTCCGATCGGGTGTTCGGCCATGCACTGCGGATCCGCAACGATGCGCGGCCGAAGTCGACCGGCAGTTTCGTCGCCCAGCTGCGCGAGCTCGAACAGATCCGCGAACTCACCACTTCGACCACCATCGGCGCGATCTCCGATCTGCCGTTCTTCGTGCTCTTCCTGGGCGTGATCTGGATGATCGGCGGGCATCTGGTCCTGGTGCCGCTGGCCGCCCTGCCGGTCCTGCTGATCCCCGGGCTGCTGGCGCAGCGGCCGCTGGCCCGACTGTCGCGGGAAGGCATGCGCGAGTCCTCGATCCGCAGCGCCATGCTGGTCGAGACCGTCCAGAACATGGACGACATCAAGCTGCTGCGGGCCGAGCCGCGGTTCCAGAACCAGTGGAACCATCTCAACGAGACGACCGCCAGCGTGGGCATGCGCACCCGGCGCCTGACCGGCGTGCTCAACGCATGGACCCAGGAGGTGCAGCAGCTGGTCTACACCTGCGTGGTGCTGGTGGGCGCTTACGCGGTCATGGCCGGCGAGCTGTCGGTCGGTGTGCTCGTCGCCAGTTCGATGCTGGCCTCGCGCATGGTGGCGCCGCTGGGGCAGATGACCGGCGTCATGGTGCGCTGGCAGCAGGCGAAGGTCGCGCGCGAGGGACTTGACGAGCTGATGAAGCGTCCCGTCGACCAGCCAGAACGCAGCGTGCGCGTGCATCGACCGGCGCTGCGTGGTGCCTACGCGCTCAAGGACGTGCGGTTCGGCTACGAGGATGCCTCGCGGCCCGTGCTCGAGGTCAAGCAGCTGCAGATCGCGGCAGGCGAGAAGATCGCCTTGCTGGGTCGCAACGGCGCCGGCAAGTCCACCCTGCTGCAGTTGCTGGCGGGCATGCAGTTTCCGCAGGCCGGCCAGGTCCTGCTGGACGACGTGAAGACTTCGGTCCTCGATCCGATGGACGTCCGCCGCGACATCGCGCTGCTCAACCAGCAGGCCAGCCTGTTCTTCGGTTCGCTGCGCGAGAACCTGACCATGGGCATGCCGCACGCCAACGACGACGATCTGCTGCGGGCGCTGACCCACAGCGGCGCCGATGCCGTGGTCCGCGCCTTGCCCGAAGGGCTCGACTACATGATCCAGGAGGGCGGTCGCGGCCTGTCGGGCGGCCAGCGGCAGATGCTGCTGCTGGCCAGAACCCTGGTGCGCGCGCCCACGGTCCTGCTGCTCGACGAACCCACGGCCTGGCTGGACGAAGCCAGCGAAAGCCGCTTTATCGACAATCTGCAGGACTGGCTGGCGCCGCGCACGCTCGTGGTGGCGACCCATCGCCCGGCGGTGCTCAAGTGGGTGGATCGCGTGGTGGTCGTCGACGGGGGCAGGGTGGTGCGCGATGGCCCGAAGGACGAGGTGCTGGTGCGTCCGGCCGTGGCCCGCCCGCGGCGCGGTGTGCCCGCCGACCCGGGGCGACGGGCATGAGCCGGGAACTCGGTGACAGCCTGGGGCGGGATCGGGTGCCGGCGCCGCTGGCCTCGCGCGTGGTCTGGGCCACCGTGGCCTGCCTGTGTGCGCTGCTGGCGTGGGCCTCCGCATTCGAACTCGACGAGGTGACCACGGGAACCGGGCGCGTCGTGCCCACCTCGCGCGAACAGGTCGTGCAGTCGCTCGAAGGCGGCATCGTCGCCCAGCTGCACGTGCGCGAAGGCGACGTCGTGGAGCCGGGGCAGGTGCTGGTGCATCTCGACCCCACCCGTGCGGAGGCGACCGTCGAGGAAAGCGCATCGCGCATGCGCGCCGCGCTGGCGACCTCGGCGCGGCTCCAGGCGGAGGTGGGGGGCGAGGCCTTGGTGTTCCCGGCGCAGGTCCAGCACGACCCGCAGCTGGTCCAGGCGGAAACCGCGCTCTACCAGTCCCGACGCGAAAGCCTGCACGAAACCACGGCGGGCCTGAGCCGCGCCCTCGCGCTCGTCAACCAGGAAATCGGCCTGACCGCGCCGCTGGTGGCGCGCGGCGCAGCCAGCGATGTCGAACTGCTGCGCCTGCGTCGGCAGGCGAACGAACTGCAGAACAAGATCACCGACCTGCGCACGCAGTACCTCGTGACCGCGCGCGAGGAACTCGCGAACGCCAATGCACAGGTGCTCGAATTCCAGTCCGTGACCCGGGGGCGGACCGATGCGCTGCAGCGCTCGACGATCGTCTCGCCGGTCCGGGGCATCGTGAAGAACGTGGAGGTCACGACGGTAGGCGGTGTGGTTCCGCCGAATGGAAAGCTGCTGGAAATCGTGCCGCTGGACGACAAACTGCTGATCGAAGCCCGCGTGTCTCCGCGCGACGTCGCCTTCCTGCATCCCGGCCAGCGCGCCGTGGTGAAGATCACCGCCTACGACTACCACATCTACGGCGGACTCGAAGGCGAAGTGGCGATGATCTCGCCCGACACCATCCAGGACGAGGTCAAACCCGAGATCTATTACTACCGGGTCTTCGTCCGCACCGAGCGCGACCATCTGCTCAATGCCGCGGGGCGCGAGTTCCGCATCTTCCCCGGCATGGTGGCCACTGCCGACATCCATACCGGCAGCAAGACGATCATGAGCTACCTGATGAAGCCGCTGAACCGCGCCGGGGAAGCGTTGCGCGAGCGCTGAGGGTCGGGGCCGCGGCATCACGCCCGGATGGGGGCCTCCGACCACTGCGAGCGGCACCCGCGGCCATCGTCGTCAGGCGCCTCCCGGCCGGCAGCGGGGTCGCTGGTTGCGGTCTGCGGCTTGCGCTACCATTCGACGCATCCCGAACCAGCACCAGGTGGCCCGCAGAAATGCCGGCCGAGCGTGTGACATGAGCACTACCACCCTCCAGCGCTGATCGCTCGAAGGCCGCTTCCCGAAGGCGCCTTTGCGGCGCTTTTTTTATGGCTGCCCCGCAGCCGGCGGACCCGTCCCGTCCGCCACGACCTCCTCCCAGATTCCGGTTCCCATGATCACGATCACGCTCCCCGACGGCAGCCGCCGCGAATTCGAACAGCCCGTTTCCGTCCTCGAGGTCGCCCAGTCGATCGGCCCGGGCCTGGCCAAGGCCACCGTCGCCGGCAAGGTCGATGGCCGCCAAGTCGACGCGTCCGACGTCATCGATCACGACGCGACGCTGCAGATCCTGACCCCGAAGGACGCCGAAGGCGTCGAGATCATCCGCCACTCCTGCGCGCATCTCGTGGGCCATGCGGTGAAGCAGCTGTACCCGGACGCCAAGATGGTCATCGGCCCGGTGATCGACGACGGCTTCTACTACGACATCTACAGCGAGCGGCCGTTCACGCCCGAAGACATGGCGGCGATCGAGACGCGCATGGCCGAGCTGATCGACACCGAGTACGACGTCATCAAGAAGATGACGCCGCGCGCCGAGGTCATCGAAACGTTCAAGGCCCGCGGCGAGGACTACAAGCTGCGCCTGATCGACGACATGTCCGCCGACATCACCGAAATGGGCCTGTACCACCATCAGGAATACGTCGACATGTGCCGCGGCCCGCACGTGCCGAACACGCGGTTCCTCAAGGCGTTCAAGCTCACGCGCATCTCCGGTGCGTACTGGCGCGGCGATTCCAAGAACGAACAGCTGCAGCGCATCTACGGCACCGCGTGGGCGGATGCCAAGCAGCTCAAGGCCTATATCCAGCGCATCGAGGAAGCCGAGAAGCGCGACCACCGCCGCATCGGCAAGCAGCAGGAACTCTTCCATCTGCAGGAAGAGGCGCCGGGCCTGGTGTTCTGGCATCCGAAGGGCTGGGCGCTGTGGCAGGTCGTCGAGCAGCACATGCGCGGCGTCTATCGCGACAGCGGCTACGGCGAAGTGCGTTGCCCGCAGATCCTCGACGTGTCGTTGTGGCAGAAGTCCGGCCACTGGGACAACTACAAGGACAACATGTTCTTCACCGAGTCGGAGAAGCGCACCTACGCCGTCAAGCCGATGAACTGCCCGGGCCACGTGCAGATCTTCAACCAAGGCCTGCACAGTTACCGCGACCTGCCGATCCGCTACGGCGAGTTCGGCAGCTGCCATCGCAACGAGCCCTCGGGCGCGCTGCACGGCATCCTGCGCGTGCGCGGTTTCACCCAGGACGACGGCCACGTGTTCTGCACCGAGTCGCAGATCGAATCGGAAGTGACCGCGTTCCATCAGCAGGCGCTGGCGGTCTACACGCACTTCGGTTTCGACGACATCCAGATCAAGATCGCGCTGCGTCCGGAATCGCGTCTCGGCGACGACGCCACCTGGGACAAGGCCGAAGCCGCGCTGCGCAATGCGCTGTCGGCCTGCGGCGTCGCGTGGGAAGAACTGCCGGGCGAGGGCGCGTTCTACGGCCCGAAGATCGAATACCACCTCAAGGACGCGATCGGCCGCACCTGGCAGCTCGGCACGATGCAGGTCGATTTCATGATGCCCGGCCGCCTCGGCGCCGAGTATGTCGACGAGCACAGCCAGAAGCAGGTGCCGGTGATGCTGCACCGTGCGATCGTCGGTTCGATGGAGCGTTTCATCGGCATCCTGATCGAGCACCACGCCGGCGCATTCCCCGCCTGGCTGGCCCCGGTGCAGGCGGTGGTGATGAATATCACCGACGCCCAGGCCGATTTCGTGGAGACGGTTCGGAAAACCCTTGCAAATCAAGGAGTCCGGATCGAGGCCGATTTGCGGAACGAGAAGATCGGCTATAAGATCCGCGAGCACACGCTGCAGCGGGTGCCGTATCTGGTCGTGGTCGGAGACCGCGAGAAGGAAAACGGTGCGATTGCCGTGCGGACGCGGTCCGGGGAAGATCTGGGCACGATGTCCATCGACGACTTCGTTTCGCGCATCCGCGCGACGCCTGTGTCAGCATGAGTCCTTCACCGGCGCCGGTCCATCATGGATCGTGCCGGTCGCCCCGTTGGTTGGCGAGCCGGCGGTTTGTTCCATCTTGGAGATTGCAGTATTAGCACCCCTGACAAGCAGAATCGGCGTAACCAGGACATCCGCGTACCTCGCGTACGCGTGATCGGTTCCGACGGAGAAATGATTGGCGTCCTCTCGCGCGAAGATGCGCTGAAGGCTGCCGAGGAGGAAGGTCTCGACCTGGTCGAGATCCAGCCGAACGCGGATCCGCCGGTCTGCAAGATCATGGACTTCGGCAAGTTCAAGTTCGACCTGCAGAAGAAGGCGAACGAGGCCAAGAAGAAGACCAAGCAGCAAGAGATCAAGGAACTCAAGTTCCGGCCGGTCACCGATGAAGGTGACTACCAGATCAAACTGCGCAAGATGCGTGCCTTCCTCGAGGAAGGCGACAAGATCAAGGTCAACATCCGCTTCCGTGGTCGCGAGATGAGCCACCAGGAGCTGGGCCGCGAGATGGCGTTGCGCATCGAGGCCGACCTGGGCGAGGACATCGTCATCGAATCGCGCCCGCGCCTGGAAGGCCGGCAGATGGTGATGATGATTGCGCCGAAGAAAAAGACCTGATCCAGCCGACAGGCTGCGGTCCGGTCACGAAGAGGGCGCAGCCTGCGGGTTGCGCCTTTTTTCGTTTCCGGGGTCGCGCGGGCAGCGTATCGGGCCGCGGGGAGACTGCAGGCCGGTCGGGCCCGCGAAAGCGGGCTGCATGACCGTCGCCAAGCCGATGATTTGCAAGCCAAAGCCGCGCACGGCATAATGCGCGGCTCCCCGGTCCGCCGGGGTGGAAGATTCATCCAGGACCCGCCTGGATTCCCTCGTGGGATCAAAGGCTTAACACCGACATGGGCAGGACGGAAAGCGTGGCACCAGCCACCGCCCAGTCAGTACTCGTATCCCACAAGGACTCTCGCAATGCCCAAGATCAAGACGCACCGGGGTGCCGCCAAGCGGTTCCGGAAGACGGCGTCCGGCAAGTACAAGGCCGGCCACGCAAACCGCAGCCACATCCTCACGAAGAAGTCGACCAAGCGGAAGCGCGGTCTTCGTCAGACGAACCACATTCCGGCGTGTGATTCGGGTCGTCTCGACCGCATGCTGCCGTATCTCTGAGGAGGACTGAACCATGGCACGAGTCAAGCGGGGCGTCCAAGCACGCCGTCGTCACAAGAAGGTTCTCGGCCGCGCGAAGGGCTATTACAACGCCCGTCGCAAGGTCTTCCGCGTCGCCAAGCAGGCCGTCATCAAGGCCGGCCAGTACGCGTACATCGGTCGCAAGCTCAAGAAGCGCGATTTCCGTTCGCTGTGGATCACGCGTATCAACGCGGCCGCACGTCTGAACGGCATCAGCTACAGCCGCTTCATGAACGGTCTGCTCAAGGCCGGTATCACGCTGGACCGCAAGGTTCTGGCCGATATCGCGGTGCACGATGCCGCTGCCTTCTCCGCACTCGCCGACAAGGCGCGGGATGCGCTGGCGGCCTGAGGCTGCTGTCTCCACCGTAAAGCGGTACTACCGCCGGATCCGTCCGGCGGTCACGTGGGGAAGGGCGCAAGTCCTTCCCCATTGTTGTTTTCGGCACCCGAGCATTCCCGCGCCGGCCGTCGGCCGTGCCGCCTGCGGAATCCTCCACGACTGACGGGCTAGTAGTGCGATGAGCGAAATCGAATCTCTGTCGACCCGGGCACTTGCCGACATCGCCGCGGCGGATACGCCCGACGCGCTGGAAGCGTTGCGCGTCGGCCTGCTCGGCAAGAGCGGCAGCATCACCGCGCAGCTCAAGGCCCTGGGCGCATTGCCCGGTGACCAGCGCAAGGCGGCGGGTGAGGCGATCAACCGCGCGCGCGACGCGATCGGCGCGGCGCTCACGCAGCGCAAGACCGCACTCGACGATGCCGCCCTCGATGCGAAGCTGGCCTCCCAGACGCTCGATGTGACCTTGCCCGGGCGCGATGGCGTACGCGGCGGCGTGCATCCGATCAGCCGCACGCTCGAGCGCATCGCCGACATCTTCGGGCGCCTGGGCTACGAACTGGCCGACGGTCCCGAGATCGAGGACGACTGGCACAACTTCGAGGCGCTGAACTTCCCGCCGCACCATCCGGCGCGGGCGATGCACGACACGTTCTATTTCCCGCCCGACGGCGCGGGGATCGCGCGCCTGCTGCGCACGCATACCTCCGGCGTGCAGGTGCGCTACATGGGCGAGCACGCGCCGCCGCTGCGCATGATCGCGGCCGGCAAGGTGTACCGCTCCGACAGCGACCAGACGCATTCGCCGATGTTCCACCAGGTCGAAGGCCTTCTGGTCGACGAGCACGCAACATTCGCCGATCTCAAGGGCACGCTGAGCGAGTTCGTCCGCGCATTCTTCGAGCGCGACTTCGAAATGCGCTTCCGCCCGAGCTATTTCCCGTTCGTCGAACCCGGCGCCGAGGTCGACATCGCCTGGCAGCAGGCCGACGGCAGCACGCGCTGGCTCGAGGTCCTGGGCTGCGGCATGGTCCATCCGAACGTGCTCAAGGCCGTCGGCATCGACCCGGAGCGTTACACCGGTTTCGCCTTCGGCCTCGGCGTTGAGCGCTTCGCGATGCTGCGCTACGGCGTCGACGATCTGCGCGCGTTCTTCGACAACGATGTGCGCTTTCTCAGGCAGTTCGCCTGAGGGCAGTGATTGGTGATTCGTGATTTGTGATTCGAAGCAGCGGATCACTCGCACGTCTACCGATCACGGCCCCGCTGCTTGTCCGAATCACGAATACCCAATCACGAATCACGGAATTTCAAAATGAAATTCAGCGAAAACTGGCTGCGCCAGCACGTCAAGACCGATGCGACACGCGAGCAGCTCGCCGCGACGCTCACCGCGATCGGCCTCGAGGTCGAAGAGATCACGTTGCTGGGCGAAGCACTGGACGGCGTCGTCGTCGCACGCATCGTCTCGGCCGAGAAGCATCCCGAAGCCGATCGGCTGCAGGTCTGCCAGGTCGACGCCGGTGGACAGGTGCTGCAGATCGTCTGCGGCGCGCCGAACGCGCGTCCGGGCCTGGTCGCACCGCTGGCGCTGATCGGCACGACCGTCGGCACACTCACGATCCAGGCCGCGCAGCTGCGCGGTGTCGATTCCAACGGCATGCTGTGCTCGGCCAAGGAACTCGGCATCGACGCCGACGGATCCGGCCTGCTCGAACTGCCCGATGACGCGCCGGTCGGCACGCCGCTGGCCGACTACCTCGGCCTGCCGGACGCCGCGATCGAGCTGAAGCTCACGCCCAATCGCGCCGACTGTTTCGGCGTGCGCGGCATCGCGTTCGACGTGGCTGCCGCGTTCGGCAGCGAGGTCGTCCCGCTCGAAGCCGCGCCCGTTGCTGCGCAGTCGGATGCGCAACTCGCCGTGACGCTGGACGCCGGCGCCGATGCGCCGCGCTATCTCGGCCGCGTCGTCGACGGTGTCGACGCGACCCGGCCGACGCCGGTGTGGATGGCCGAGCGCCTGCGCCGCAGCGGCATCCGCCCGGTGAGCTTCCTCGTCGACGTCACCCAGTACGTGATGCTTGAACTCGGCCAGCCGATGCATGCGTTCGACCGCGCGCTGCTGCAGGGCCCGGTCGGCGTGCGCCGCGCGCGCAAGGGCGAAACGCTGAAGCTGCTCGACGGCCGCGACGTGACGCTGGACGAACAGTTCCTCGCGATCACCGACGCCGACCGCGTGGTCGCGCTGGCTGGTCTCATGGGCGGTTTCGACACGCGGGTCACCGACGGCACGCGCAGCGTGTTCCTCGAATCCGCGCATTTCGCGCCCGATGCGATCATCGGCCGCAGCCGCCGTCTCGGCCTGCACACCGATGCCGCGCACCGCTTCGAGCGCGGCGTGGACCCCGAGCTCCCGCGTACCGCGATCGAATACGCGACGCGGCTGATCCTCGATGTCGCTGGCGGCGTGCCCGGGCCCGTGGTCGCGGCGGAACTGGACGCGCATCTGGCGCGTCCGCGCATCATCGCGCTGCGTCGTGCGCGCCTGCAGCGCGTGCTCGGCCTGTCGATCGACGATGCCGACGTGGCGCGCATCCTGCGCGCGCTGGGGCTGGACGTCGTCGCCGATGCCGAGGGCTGGCAGGTCACCGCGCCGACCCGGCGCTTCGATCTGGCGATCGAGGAAGACCTGATCGAGGAAGTCGTCCGCATCCACGGCTACGACCGCGTGCCCACCACGCTGCCCGGCGGCGCCACGCGTATCGCCGCCCCCAGCGAAACGCAGGTGGCCGAGGCCGAGCTGCGCCGGCAGATGGTCGCGCGCGATTGCCTGGAGACGGTCAACTTCGCCTTCGTCGACGCGGCGCTGCTCGCCGCGTGGCAGGCGGATGCCGGCAGCGTGCCGCTGGCCAATCCGCTGAGCGGCGAGCTGGGCGTCATGCGCACGGCGCTGCTGCCCGGTCTGGTCGATACGCTGGGCCGCAATCTCGCGCGCCAGCAGTCGCGGGTGCGACTGTTCGAGCTGGGCAAGGTCTTCACCCGGGCGACGGCGCACGACGCGGCGCCTGTCGAAACGCTGCGCGTTGCCGCGGCGGTGGTAGGGCACGCCGCGACCGAGCAGTGGGGCGATCAGGAACGTCCGGTCGACTACTTCGATCTCAAGGGCGATCTGGAAGCCCTCGCCGCAGTCGCCGGAACGCGTCTGGCGTTCGCACGCTCGACCGCGCCGCACGGGCATCCCGGACGTTCGGCCGATGTGCTGCGTGACGGCGCGCGCGTGGGCTGGATCGGTGAGCTGCATCCGCGCCTGCTGCGTGCGCTCGATATCGGGCAGCCGGTGGTGGCGTTCGAACTCGACGCGCGTGCGCTGCAGGCGCGTGCGCTGCCGCGGATCGCGCCGCTGTCCAAGTTCCCGTCGGTACGCCGCGACCTGGCGATCGTTGCGCCTGACGCGGTCGACTGGGCGGCGCTGGAGACCACCGTGCGTGCGGTGGCCGGTCCCCTGCTGGCCGATGTGCGGCTCTTCGACCGTTATGCCGGGCAGGGGGTCGAATCCGGGTTCAGGAGTCTCGCCATGGGCTTGATTCTGCAGGAAAGTTCCCGCACTCTGACCGACCGCGATGTCGATGTGGTCGTCGCGGATGTAGTCGCCGCGTTGCAGCGTGAGCATGGCGCGACGCTCCGAAGCTGAAGTTGGAAAAGGGGTAGCGGCGTGGCGTTGACCAAGGCGGACATGGCCGAGAAGCTCTACGAGGAAGTCGGCCTCAACAAGCGCGAAGCGAAGGAATTCGTCGACGCGTTTTTCGACGTCCTGCGCGAGGCACTGCAGCAGGGCCGTCAGGTCAAGCTGTCGGGCTTCGGCAATTTCGATCTGCGCCGCAAGAACGAGCGGCCGGGTCGCAACCCGAAGACCGGCGAGGAGATTCCGATCTCTGCGCGCACCGTGGTCACCTTCCGTCCGGGGCAGAAGCTCAAGGAACGCGTCGAGGCCTACACCGGCACCGCGGGAGCGGCACATGCTTGATCCGGGCAGCAACCGCGAACTGCCGCCGATTCCGGCGAAGCGCTACTTCACCATCGGCGAGGTCAGCGAGCTCTGCGACGTGAAGCCGCACGTGCTGCGCTACTGGGAAACCGAGTTTCCCAGCCTCGAGCCGGTGAAGCGCCGCGGCAACCGTCGCTACTACCAGCGCCACGACGTGCTGATGGTGCGCCAGATCCGCGGTCTGCTGTACGAGCAGGGCTACACGATCGGCGGCGCGCGTCTGCGTCTCGAAGGCGAAGGTGCGAAGCAGGAATCCGCGCTGAGCAACCAGATCGTGCGCCAGGTGCGCATGGAGCTTGAAGACGTCCTGCAGCTGCTCAAGCGCTGAGCGCGATTTAGATGGGCGAAGCGGCCGCTTGCCGGTATAATTTCCAGATTCCGGGGTATAGCGCAGCCTGGTAGCGCACTTGTCTGGGGGACAAGTGGTCGTCGGTTCGAATCCGGCTACCCCGACCAAATTTCGAAGGCCCGCCATGTGCGGGCCTTCGTCGTTCTGGAGGGCCGTCAAAGCGTGCGCATTTCCAGGCGCCTGGCGCGGCGCGGCCGAGGCAATACTGATCGTTCCGCGTTGTGAGCGCGCATCGCCCGACTTCGACGCGGGTGACCATGCGCCCTTGCGCGCATGCAGAGGCCGCCGTATTACTCGCGCTCGACAATCGAGGCGCGAACGGATGATGCGGATCTCAAGGAAGGCGTGGCTGGCTGGTCTCATGGCGTGCATGGCGTCGGGGGCGATGGCACAGACGCCGGTCGCCCAGGAACAGACAGCGGCGCGTGCCACTGCCGGCGGCGACATCGTCGACATGAGTGTGGTCGTGGTCTCCGGCGAGCAGCCGGGCCCGGGGCTGTGGCGGGTGCGACGTGGCGAGCACACGCTCTATGTGCTCGGCACGCAGTCGCCGTTGCCCAAGGACATCCAGTGGCGCTCGGACGAGGTGCGTGAGGTGCTGGCCGAGTCCGGCGCCGTGCTCGGCTCGCCCGGCGTTCGGGTCGGCTCCGACATCGGGTTCTTTTCCCGGATGACGATGGTGCCGTCGGCGCTGCGGGCGACGCGCAACCCTGACGGGGCCACGCTGGACATGCTGTTGCCGGCCGACGTCTATGCGCGTTGGGCCGCGCTCAAGCAGCGTTACATCGGCCGTGACCGCGGCATCGAGCGTAAGCGGCCGACGATCGCTGTGTTCGAGCTGTATCGCGCCGCGCTCGACGCCAACGGGCTGCGCGAGGGCGGTGTGGTCGCGCCGGTTCTCAACGAGGTGCTGAAAGCGCGGGGCATGAAGCTCACGCCGACGACGCTCGAAGTCGAGATCGACGATCCCCGCAAGGCGCTGGCGGAGTTCCGCAAGGAAAGTGCGAAGCCCGAGGACGTCGCCTGTGTGCGCGACACCCTGGACATCATCGAGCGCGGTCTGCCGCAGGTCGCTGCGCGCGCCAATGCCTGGTCGGTCGGCGACCTGGAGACCCTGCGCGCCACGGCCGGCCAGCGGCGGCACGTGCAGGCCTGCATGTCGGCGTGGCTGCAGACCGAAACCGCACGCAAGCGTGGCCTCAGCGATCTCGATGCGCGGGTGCGCGCGCACTGGCTTGAAGCCGCGGACAGGGCGCTGACCACGCACAGGGTCTCGTTCGCGATGCTGTCGATCGACGACCTGCTCGGCGCCGACGGCTATCTGGCTGCGATGCGGGCGCGCGGCGCTACGGTGCTGGCGCCTGACGAGGCGGACGTGGTCGAAGACGAGACGAGCGGGAACGAGTTGCCCCAGCAGTGAGGCGGATTGTGGTGATCGGGGCGAGGATGTGTCGCCGCCCGGATCGATTCCGCAGACGCCGCGGATGTCGATCCGGCCGCCGGTGGCAGTTCGGGATCTGACGGGGAACACCCGCTCGCGATAGAGCGGATGGGCGTCCGGCGTACATCGCAACACGCCGTCTGCCCGGGCGGGCATCGTGGGAAAGGGCCGGCCGCGCCCGCCCTGGCAATCAGCCGGCCGCGACCTGCGCACCTGCCATCGGCGCGGCCAGCGCCGGCCAACGCGCGAGCACCGCGCTGCGGATGCCAGTGACATCCAGCCCGGCTTCGGCCAGCAGGTCCTCGCGGCTTGCGTGGTGCTGGAACGCGTCCGGCAGGCCCAGGTGCAGCACGGGCAGGACGATGCCCTCTGCATTGAGCAGTTCGGCAACACCCGAACCCGCGCCGCCTGCGACGACGTTGTCTTCCAGGGTCACGAAGCCATCGTGGCTGCGCGCCAGCTCCAGCAGCAGTGCGCGGTCGAGTGGACGCACGAAGCGCATGTTGACCACGGTGAGGTCGAGTTCGGCGCCGACCGCGTCGGCAGCCGGCACGATCGCACCGAAGGCGAGCAGGGCCACGCGGCCGCCGCGACGGCGCACGTCGGCCTTGCCGATCTCGATCGTCTCCAGACCCGTGCCGACCGCGACACCCGGACCCGTGCCGCGCGGATAGCGCACCGCCGCCGGACCTGCATGGCGGAAGCCGGTGGTCAGCATCGTGCGGCATTCGTGTTCGTCGGCCGGTGCCATGACCACCATGTTCGGCACGCAGCGCAGGAAGCTCAGATCGAGGTTGCCCGCGTGGGTGGCGCCGTCGGGACCGACGACGCCGCCGCGGTCGATCGCGAACAGCACGTCCAGCTGCTGCAGCGCCACGTCATGGACCAGCTGGTCGTAGGCGCGCTGCAGGAAGGTCGAGTAGATCGCGACAACCGGCTTCGCGCCCTCGCAGGCCATGCCCGCGGCCAGCGTCACCGCATGCTGTTCGGCGATCGCGGTATCGAAATAGCGCTGCGGATACTCCTTCGAGAACCGCACGAGGCCCGAGCCTTCGCGCATCGCCGGGGTGATGCCGAGCAGACGGGTGTCGGCGGCGGCCATGTCGCACAGCCAGTCGCCGAACACGTCGGTGTAGGTCGGCTTCTTGACGCCGCCCGCCTTGGCGACGATGCCCTGGGTGGGGTCGAACGGCGAGACGGCGTGATAGCCGATCTGGTCGCCTTCGGCGAGCTCGTAGCCCTTGCCCTTGGTCGTGATGACGTGGAGCAGCTGCGGGCCTTTCAGGCTCTTGAGCGTCTTCATCGTCTCCACCAGCGCCTTGACGTCGTGTCCGTCGATCGGCCCGGTGTAGTGGAAGCCCATTTCCTCGAACAGCGTGGACGGCACGAACATGCCCTTCCAGTGTTCCTCCCAGCGACGCACGAACTTCGCGGTCGGGTTGTTCTTGTCGCCCAGCAGCTTCTTGCCGCCCTCGCGCAGCGCGTTGAGCGTGCGGTTGCCGGTCGCGCGGCCCAGCATCTTGGTCAGGCCGCCGACGGCTTCGCTGATCGACATGCGGTTGTCGTTGAGGACCACCAGCACGTCGGGCTCGGGCTCCATGCCACCGGCGTGGTTGAGTGCTTCGTAGACCATGCCCGCGGTCATCGCGCCATCGCCGATCACCGCGACCACGCGGCGATCGTTGCCCGCATGGGCATTGGCGACCGCCATGCCGAGCGCGGCGGAGATCGAGGTCGAGGAATGGCCGACGCCGAAGGTGTCGAATTCCGATTCCTCGCGCTTGGGGAATGGCGCGACGCCGTCCTTCTGCTTGACCGTGTGGATCTGGTCGCGGCGCCCGGTGAGGATCTTGTGCGGATACGTCTGGTGACCGACGTCCCAGACGATGCGGTCCTCGGGCGTCTCGTAGAGATAATGCAGGACCGTCGTCAGCTCGATCACGCCCAGGCCGGCGCCGAAATGGCCACCGCTGCGGCCGACGGATTCGATGAGATAGGCGCGCAGCTCGTCGGCGATCGCGGGCAGTTCGGATTCGTCGAACTGGCGGAGGTCGGACGGCGCGTCGATGCGCGCAAGGCGCGGATAGCGCGTGGAGTCGATCATCCGCCCATTGTACGACCAGCCCCGGGCCGGTCGTGATCAAACTGTCATACGGACGCCGGTCTCAGCGCCTGCGCAGACGGGAGAAGAAACCGCCGGATTTCTGCGGATCCGCGCCGTCTTCCGCGGCCTCGACCACGGGTTCGGCGTAGCCGGTGGCCAGGTTCGCGTTCACGAACCGGTGGATCTCCTCGGCCGGCAGACCGCTGGCGGCGATGATCTCGGCGACGGTCGCCGGGCCCTTCATCATCGCGGTGGCGATGCGGAAGTGGCGCGGGTACTCGCGTTCGGTCTGCGGCCACTTGCTCAGGGTATAGCGGTCGTCCGGGTTGTAGCCGAGCGCCAGGCTGCCGTCGCCGGCCAGCAGCGCGCCGAGCCAGCGCAGGCGCAGCAGCGGCTGGGCACTGCCTGCGGCCGCGGTTTCGCGGGCCCAGGTGGCCTCGTCGACCGACTCGAACGCCTCGGGTCCGATGGCGCCCTCGAAATACTGGCCCAGGGGCTTGAGCGTGGTCGGGCCGTGGTACTGCTGGGCGTCGCCGTCGATCAGCAGGGTCGGGCCGGTGTCGCAGCGGAAGCGATGCCGGCCGCGCAGCACGCCTTCGCCCAGCCAGACGAGCAGCGGCTGCTTGCCGGCGGGAACAGGGGCGGGCGCCGGCACGTCCACCGACGGTCCGGCCACGGGCGCATCGGCGTCGAGCGCCGGGGTGTCGATTCCGTCCGGATCGAAGCCGTCGGCAGGCGAGGCGGGGTCTTCCGCTGCGGCCACCGGCGCATCGGGCCAGAGCTTCGCGAGGTCCGGTTCGAACGCGGCGTGGTCCACAGGCGCGGGATCCGTAACCGCATCGGAGCGCGTGTCAGCGACAGGCGTCGCGGCCACAGGCGGCGGGGTGGTCTCGGGTGCGCTCGGAGTTTCGCCCAGCGACACGCCCTGTTCGGCGGCGATTTCCTGCAGCAGCGCGGCCATCGCGTGTTCGTCGAACGGGCGCGCCAGCCGGAAATGCGTCTGCACCCGCGGCGCCGAGGTCAGGCCGATCACCTGCTTGCCTGCCGCATGCAGCCGCAGCCAGCTCATCGGGCCGTACATGCTGTCCATGTCGACGATCACGTGCTGCGACTCGGCTTCGGGCACGAGGGCGCAGCGATCGCCGAGCTGCGCGTTGGCGCCCGCGAAGGCGGCGCGCAGCGCGGTTTCGGTGGCGCTATCCATTCCGCTCAGGGCAATGGTCACAAGCATGCGGCGGTACCGTCGGAACAATGCCGGAAGTGTAACGACGGTACGGAAAGAAGGGGGCGGGCCGCGACGCGGCTGCAGCGTTCGGTGACGCCGTTCCGTCCGGCGTGCGGCACACGCTCAGCCGGTGAGGTCGCGTCGGCGCTTGGGCAGGTGCGAGCTGAGGAAGCTCATCTGGTCGGCCAGGATGCTGCGGTTGCTGAGGATCAGGTGTTCGATCCAGCTGGGCCGGAACGGAACCGCCAGCAGCGGCATCGAGGCCTGCTGCGGCGTACGCCCGCCCTTGCGCGAATTGCACTGGAAGCAGGCCGAGACCACGTTCTCCCAGATGTCGAGGCCGCCCTGCGAGATCGGCTCGACGTGGTCGCGGGTCAGCAGCTGCCGGCTGATCTGGCGGCCGCAGTACAGGCACAGCGAACGGTCGCGTGCGAACAGCGCGGTGTTGGTCAGCGCGGGCGTGGGATCGACCGCGGACGCGCGGACGTGGCTGCGGCCGGCGATGATCGGGTGCAGGTCCATGCGGCTCTGCCGGCCACTGGCGCGACACAGGCCACCGTAGAGCGTCATGCAGGGTTCGCCGAGCGTCCAGGCCACCGCGCCGCGTGCGTAGAGGCAGGCGGCGTCCTGCCAGCTGATCCAGTTCAACGCACGACCGTGCGCGTCGAGGGCCAGCAGCCGGACGGCATCGCGACGGGCGGGACGGGGAAAAACCGACGGGGAGACTTCGTGGACCGGCGCCTGGTCGGAACCGGTGGGGACGTGGCGTGCAATCGCGCAGTCGGTCTCCATCGGGGATCGAGCATATACCCGAACGATGACGGTTTGTGCAATGCCGCGGATGCATGCGGCGTGTGCCGTGCAGTGCAGTGCCTGTCGGCATCGGCGGGGCAGTCGCGCCGATGGCCGGCAACGAAAGACCCGCCCGGCGGTGCGCGCGGACGGGTCTTCGGGGGTACGCGTGATCCGCTGCGCGCGGGTCAGCTGTCGAAGGATTCGTCGGCCACCGACAGCAGCGTCGCCGGGCCGCTCTCGATCGCGGCCGCATGCATCAGCGTGCGCGGCAGGATGCGCGCGTAGTAGAAGCGGGCGGTCTCGCGCTTGCCGGCCTTGAAGGTTTCCGGACGCGATGACGCATCGGCCACCGCGACGCTGCGCGCCCACCAGTAGGCCAGCGCGACGTAGCCCGAATAGAACAGGTAGTCATAGGCCGCAGCGCCGATCTCCTCGGGATCCGCGGCCGCGCGCTCGGCAACGGTGCGGGTGAGGCGCTGCCACTGCGCCGCGTGCGCGCGCAGCGGGGCGATGAACTCGGCGAGTTCCGGCGTGCCGTCGTGCTCGACGCAGAACGCCTCGATCATGCCCAGGAACACGCGCAGGCCCGCGCCCTGCAGCTGCAGGGTCTTGCGGCCCATCAGGTCCAGCGCCTGGATGCCGGTCGTGCCCTCGTAGAGCGTGGTGATGCGCGCGTCGCGGGCCAGCTGTTCGATGCCGTGTTCGGCGATGTAGCCGTGGCCGCCGAAGCACTGCAGCGCGTGATAGGTGCACTCGTTGCCCCATTCGGTCAGGCAGCCCTTGACGATCGGGGTCAGAAAGCCGAGCAGGTCGTCGGCCTGCTTGCGCGCCGCCTCGTCGCCGGCGTGGTCGGCGCTGTCGACCAGCGAGCCGGCGTGATACGCCAGCAGGCGGCCACCTTCGGTCAGCGACTTGCAGGTCAGCAGCATGCGGCGCACGTCGGGCTGCACGAGGATCGGATCGGCCGGCTTCGACGGCAGCTTGGGACCCGACAGCGCACGCGACTGCAGACGCTCGCGTGCATAGCGCAGCGCATTCTCGTAGGCGCGCGTGGCGAGGCCCAGGCCCTGCACGCCGACGCCAAGGCGCGCGGTATTCATCATCGTAAACATCGCCATCAGGCCCTTGTGCGGCTGGCCGATCAGATACCCCTGCGCGCCATCGAAATTCATCACGCAGGTCGCCGAGCCGTGGATGCCCATCTTGTGTTCGACCGCGCCGCAGCGCACCGCGTTGCGCTCGCCGACGGTGCCGTCGCGTGCGACGCGGATCTTGGGCACGACGAACAGCGAGATGCCGCGGCTGCCGGCCGGTGCATCGGGCAGGCGGGCCAGCACCAGATGGATGATGTTGTCGGTCAGGTCGTGCTCGCCGGCGGTGATGAAGATCTTGGTGCCGGTGATCGAGTACGTGTCGTCGCCCACCGGTTCGGCGCGCGTCTTCAGCAGGCCGAGGTCCGTGCCGCAGTGCGGCTCGGTCAGGCACATCGTGCCGGTCCACGTGCCCGCGATCAGCGGTTTCAGGAACACTTCCTTCTGCCAGGCCTCGCCGTGGTGATGGAGCGCGTTGACCGCGCCGTGCGACAGCAGCGGGAAGTTGCTCCACGCGAGGTTGGCCGCGTCGATCATCTCCTCCAGGCAGATGCCGATCGCATGCGGCATGTTCATGCCGCCGAATTCGGCCGGCGCGCTCATGCCGGTCCAGCCGCCTTCGGCGAACTGGGTATAAGCGGCCTTGAAGCCGTCGGGCGTGGTCACCGCGCCGGTGGCCTTGTCGAAGCGCACGCCCTGTTCGTCGCCGATGCGGTTGAGCGGGGCGAGCACGGTCTCGCACAGACGCGCGCACTCGTCGATCACGGCGTCGACCGTTTCGCGGTTCGCATCCTCGAAGCCGAGCGAAGCGAACAGGGGCTCGACCTGCAGCACGTCGTGCAGGGCGAAACGGATATCGGTCAGCGGTGCGGTGTAGGTGCTCATGGGATCGGCTCTGCAGGTCTGGGCGCGCGGCATGCCCGCCGCGCGCAAGGAACGGAATTCGAATGCGTGCGCGGGATCAGCGCATCACGCCGGGCAGGCCCGGCACGGGGCTCAGCGCGCTCTCGCGGCGGATGCGGTAGTCGCGGGCATCGCCGCGGTCTTCGGGCGCCGCACGCAGGCTGCCTTCGATGCGGTAGGGCAGTGCACGGCCGCCGGCGAGCGCGTCGGCTGCCTGCAGACGCGCCTGCGCGGTGGGGGCGAGGGTCAGCGTGACCACGTCAGCCGATTCGGAGCCGATCGTCATCGTCGATGTCGAACTGAGGGTGCCGGCCGCCTCGCCGCCGACCTGCAACTCCAGCTGCACGGATTCGAAGCGCATCGGGATGCTGCTGTAGTTCTGCAGGCGCAGGTCGACCGACCAGCTGCCGTCGGCGCCGACAGTGAGCTGCTGCAGGCTGGCCGCGGGTTCGGACACGCGCCTCGGGCCGGTCGCACAGGCGGCAACCACGCAGGTCGCAAGCAGGATCGTCAGCCACTTCCACGGTCTCATCGCAGGCTCCGTCATCGAATCGATCGCCCGATGTTAGCGCGTCACCACGCGCGGCCGCCGCCCGGGCGTGGGCTCTCCGAAGAAAGATGTCACGTCATGGTTGCCGTTCTCGCGTCCGCCTCGTATCATGCGCGTCCCGCAGTGGCCGGGTAGCTCAGTTGGTAGAGCAGGGGATTGAAAATCCCCGTGTCGGGGGTTCGATTCCCTCCCCGGCCACCATTGCGGTGTATGCAGGAAGGCTCGCAGCGATGCGGGCCTTTTTTGTGTCCGGCGTTCAGACTTTTCGACGCCGCGACGCTGCGTCCGCATTGATGCGATGCGGTGGGAGATCGAGAAATCCGCGTTCTTCGGCGGTGCACGCAGCGGTGTCGCGGCCAGAAGCGGACCGCGCACCACAGGTGCGCCCTGAGGCGCAGCGCAAGCGATGGGCGGCCTCCAGACGGCGCTGTTGCAGGCCTGACCATGGCGCATCGCGCCGGATTGCAGCGCATTGGCGCCTTCATCGGTAGAGGCGCACGCTCGTGGACGTGTCCAGTCCCTCCACGATGTGAAGGAGTGCGCCATGTCCACGTTCCGATTGACGCGACTCCTCGCCGGATGCGCCGTTGCCGCGCTGCTCGCGGGCTGCGCCAGCCAGCGTCTGCCCGATGCCGAACGCTACGCCCTGTACGCCGATCGCGCCGGGCCCGGTGTCGCGCATTTCCAGTACTTCGGCCGCCTCAACGGCTGGACGCCGCTGGGCACCGAAGCGCTGGTGGTGTGGACGCGGCCGAACGAGGCCTGGCTGCTCGATCTGGCCGCGCATTGCGAAGACCTGCAATACGCGCCCGCGATCGGCCTCACCAGCACGCTGAACCAGGTCAGCGCCCGCTTCGACCGGGTCATCGTGTCCAGCCGCGGGGCGATCACTTTCCCCTGCCGCATCCGTCAGATCCGTCCATTGGACGTGGCGGCGATCCGGGCGGCGGAGCGGCACAACCCGGAGGACGCGCCGTCGCTGGATCAGCCCTCGGATTCGGGCACGTAACCGGCGACGCTGCCGGTCTGGCGCTCGAACAGGAACTTGCGCATCTCGTCTTCGAGGAACGCGCGATGCTTGGGATCCAGCGGCGACAGCCGGTTCTCGTTGATCAGCATGGTCTGGTGCGCCAGCCACTTCGCCCAGGCCGGCTTGCCGATTTCGGCGAAAACCTGCTTGCCCAGGGCGCCGGGCCAGGGCACGAAGTCCAGGCCATCGGTTTCGATCTGGTCGTGAACGCAGAAGACGCGTCGGCTCATGTCAATCCTCCAGGGCGATCCGCGGCGCCATCAGCAGCGTGCGGATCGGGGCGGGAATGCCGAGCGTCGCGAGTTCGTCGCGCGCCACCCAGCGCAGTCGGTCATTGTCGCCTACGCGGTGGCGGGCAGCGAGGCCGCGCCAGTGCAGGGGCTGCAGCCGCAGCCTGAAATGGGTGAAGCCGTGCTGCACCGGCAGCAGGCGCGCCGGAGAATCGAAGTCGACGCTGTCGACGAGACCGGGCGCATGCGCCTGCAGCCATGCGAGCGCGCCCGTCTCGTCCTCGGCCTGCGGCAGCGACCACAGCGCCGCCCAGATGCCGGTCGGCGGACGCTTCTCCAGCAGCACGCGGCCCTGGGCGTCTTCCAGCAGCAGCACGCTGGCCTCGCGTTCGGGCAGGGCCTTGGTGGGACGCGGCGTCGGCAGTTCGTCGACGCGGCCCTGCGCGAACGCGGCGCAATCGGCGTTGACCGGGCACAGCAGGCAGGCGGGGTTGTGACGCGTGCACAGGGTGGCGCCGAAATCCATCTGCGCCTGCGTGTAATCGGCCAGGCGCGCGTCCGGCAGCAGCGTGTCCGCGATCGCCCACAGCTGCTTTTCGATCTTCGGCTGCGCGGGCCAGCCGTCGACGGCATGCCGCCGCGCCAGCACGCGTTTGACGTTGCCGTCGAGAATCGGTGCGCGGTCGCCCCAGGCCTGCGACAGGATCGCGCCGGCCGTGCTGCGGCCGATGCCGGGCAGGGCCAGCAACGCGTCGAGGTCGCGCGGCAGATCGCCGTCGTGCAGTTCGACGCACTGTTTCGCCGCGGCGTGCAGGTTGCGCGCACGGGCGTAGTAGCCCAGTCCCGACCACAGCGCGAGCACCTCGTCCTGCGGCGCAGCGGCGAGCGCGCGCACGTCGGGCAACGCGGCGACGAAGCGCTCGAAGTACGGAATCACCACCCGCACCTGGGTCTGCTGCAGCATGATTTCGGACAGCCACACGCGATAGGGCGTGCGCGGGTGCTGCCAAGGCAGGTCGTGGCGGCCGTGGACGTCGAACCAGGCCAGCAGGCGATCGGCGTAGGAAGTCATGGCGCGCTGCCGTCGTCGAAGTCGATCTGCAGGCCTTCGAGCGTCGCGCCCGGAATCTCCAGCCGTGCGGCGGTCAGGCGGCCTTGCAGCGGCGGCACCGGGGAGCCGGTGTCGATCGCGTCCAGCCACTGCAGTACCGCGGGCAGCCGCGCCTGGCCGTCGAAGCGCGCGCCCGCGTGTTCGATGCGCAGGGCCAGCGGTGCATCGAATCCGGCAGGCCCGGCATAGCGCAGGGCGAACGGCAGCGGCGCATCGCTGTCGGACAGGGGCGCGGGCAGGGCGGGCCAGGCCTCGGGCCAGTGCGCGATCCGGCCGTCGAGTGCGAGTTGCAACTCGTCGCCCAGTGCGATGCGTCCGCCGGCCGCGAGCGTCGGCACCATGCCCTGTGCGCGCGTTGCGATACCGACCGGTGCCAGCTCGAGCTGCCCGGCGTCGAAAGCCAGCCGGCCCTGCAGCCCGAACGCGAACGGCATGCTGGTCGCGCGTGCGCGCCAGTGCGCGTCGGCGGCGATGCGCAGCGGCGCCAGATGCAGGCCCGGCGCCGTCGGATCGGCGCGCGTGGCATCGGCTCGCAGCTTGGTGTCGAGACGGCCCGAAGGCAGGCGCAGGGTCACGGTGCCGTCGGCGGCCAGCATGCGCATGTCGACCACGCGGTCGGCTTGCACCTGCAAGCGGAACGGCGCACGCACATTGCCGGTGATCGCCGTGCCCGCCACGCGCGCATCGAGGGCGCGATCCGGATACAGCGCGGGCACATCCAGTGCAAGCGCTTCGACGCGCCAGCCATCGGCGTCGACACGACCGTTGCGGATGCGCACGCCATCGGTGAAGGGCGGCATGCGGCCGTCGCCGGGCGGGCGGGCGTCGAGCCAGCGCAACAGCGTCGGTAGATGCAGCGTGGGGGCGCCGAGTTCCACGCGGGTGATCTGCAGATCGGCGCCGCGGCTGCGGATGGTGGTCCAGGGCAAGGACAGCAGCACACGATCGGCGCGCAGCACGGGCGTGGATTCGCCGGGCATGCGCGCGACGACGTTGCGGACTTCGAGTCGAGGCGTGCCGCGCAGGCGGTAGTCGACGTCGCCGTCGAACGTGATGTCGAGACCGAGGGCCGGACCCAGCCGGTCGAGCGCCAGCTGCAGGGCGCGCTCGGGCGGCAGCAGCATGCGTACCGATACCGCCAGCACGAGCGCGGCGACGAGCGGAATCAGCAGCAGGAGCGGCCAGCGCCGACGGCGCGGCGCCGGCGCAGCGGGCGCCGGGGCCGCAGTGCTCACGCGCCGAGCGTCTCCGGCAGCATCGCGTCGACGAAGGCTTCGGCGTCGAACACACGCAGGTCTTCCGGACGTTCGCCGATACCGGCGAAGCGGATCGGAATGCCGAACTCGCGCGCGAGTGCGAACACCACGCCGCCCTTGGCAGTGCCGTCTAGCTTGGTCACGACCAGGCCGGTCACCTGCACCGCGGCATTGAACTGGCGCAGCTGCGACAGCGCGTTCTGGCCGGTGGTGCCGTCGATGACCATCAGCACCTCGTGCGGCGCGGTGGCGTCGATCTTGCCCAGCACACGGCGGATCTTGCCGAGCTCGGCCATCAGGCCCTGCTGCGTGTGCAGGCGGCCGGCGGTGTCGGCGATGAGCACGCCGATGCCGCGGGACTTGGCGGCCTGCAACGCGTCGAACGCGACCGCGGCCGGATCGGCGTCCTGGCCCTGGGCGACGACGGCGACATCGTTGCGTTCGCCCCAGGCCTTGAGCTGGGCGACGGCGGCGGCGCGGAAGGTGTCGCCGGCGGCCAGCATCAGCTGGTGGCCTTCATCCTTGAAGCGCTTGGCCAGCTTGCCGATCGTCGTGGTCTTGCCGACGCCGTTGACGCCGACCGTCAGGATCACGAACGGCCTGGCGGCAGTGTCGATGACCAGCGGCTTCGACACCGGCACGAGCATCGCGATCAGCTCGGCGCGCAGCGCCTTGAGCAGGGCGTTGGCATCGACGAATTCGCGCGCCTTCATGCGCCGGCGCAGCGCCTCGACCAGCTGGCTGCTGGCGGCGACGCCGACGTCGGCAGTCAGCAGCGCGGTCTCGATCTCGTCGAGCAGATCCTCGTCGAGCTTGGGATTGCGCGAGAACAGGCCGCCGAAGCTGCGCGCGAAGGTATTGCCGCCCAGGCGCTCGCGCCAGCCGGACTTGCCGGGCGCGGCGGCGGGCATGCTGCTCGCGAATACGTAATCGGCCAGTGCCGCAGCCGGATCGACGAAGGCGGGTGGCGGCGGAGCGGGCGTTGCCGCAGCCGGAGCGGCAGTCGGCGCGCGCTCCAGCGCTGCGGGCGCGGTGTCCGCGGACGGGCCGCCAGTGTCGCGCGCCTGCAGCGGCGATGCGCTGGAATCGACGGTCGCGCCATCGGGCGTCGCACCGCCCGGCGCAGCCGTTAGCGGCACCTCGGGCGACACATGTGCGGGGGCAGGCGCGGGCGCAGCGGGGGGCGCGAACGCAGCAGCGATGTCTTCGGCGCTGAGGCGGCGTCGGCCGCTGTCGGCCTCGGGCTTGTCGGGGGTCTTGTCGCGCTTGAACCAGCTGACCATGCGGCGGTCGGGTCGGGGATGGGGGAGAATGGCGCGCATGGTATCACCCGCCTTTCAGGCGCCCCGTGCGGGCGCAGACGCATGAACAAGCCTTCCAACGGCACGCCTCGCAACGGCGCGCCTCGTGGCAGCGCGCCGCGTACCGGCGGTGCACGCAACCCGTCTTCGAACGTCAACCGCAACACCGGCCCCGGTCGCGTGCGCATCGTCGGCGGGCGCTGGCGCGGTACGCGTCTGGAGGTGCCCGACGTCGCCGGCCTGCGGCCGACCTCGGACCGGGTCCGCGAGACGCTGTTCAACTGGCTGCAGCCGGTGCTGCCCGGTGCGCGCGTACTCGACCTGTTCGCGGGTACCGGCGCGCTCGGGCTGGAGGCCGTGTCGCGCGGCGCGGCCAGCGCGGTGCTGGTCGAACGTGACCTCGGACTCGCCGCAGCCCTGACGGCGACCGCGTCGCGCCTGTCCGGCGGCGAGGTGGTCTCGGTCCAGCGCGGCGATGCGGTGTCGATGGCAGGCGCATTGCCCGCGGGCAGCATCGATGTCGCCTTCGTCGACCCGCCGTTCGCCGCCGACCTGTGGGCGCAGGCCTTTGCCGCGCTCGCGCCGGCGCTGGCGACCGATGCCTGGCTGTATGTCGAGTCGAAGGCCGAGGCGCCCGCGCTGCCGGGCGCCGGCTGGCAGCTCCACCGCGAACTGCAGACCCGCGAGGCGCACTGCGCCCTGTACCGGCGCGCCGGTTGACCTCGCTGCTACACTGCCCGTCCGCGTTTTCACACCTCCAGACAGCCGACGCCAGCATGAGTGCGAGTCGCAAACGCATCGCGGTTTACCCCGGTACCTTCGACCCCATCACCAACGGGCACGTCGATCTGGTCGACCGTGCGGCGCCGCTGTTCGAACGCCTGATCGTCGGCGTGGCCGAAAGCCCGGCCAAGCGGCCGGCGATGCCGCTCGAGGAGCGCGTCGGCCTGGCCCGCGAGGCGCTGGCGCACAACCCGAACGTCGAGGTCATCGGCTTCCATTCGCTGCTGGCGCATTTCGTCGCCGAAGTGGGCGCCGGCGTGCTGCTGCGCGGCCTGCGCGCGGTGTCGGACTTCGAATACGAATTCCAGCTCGCCAGCATGAACCGGCATCTGATCCCCGAGGTCGAGACGCTGTTCCTCACGCCGGCCGAGCAGTACGGCTTCATCTCCTCCACGCTGGTGCGCGAGATCTCGCGCCTCGGCGGCGACGTGGCCGGCTTCGTGCCGGCCGCGGTCGATCGCGCACTGCGCAAACACAGCAACGCCGATGTTGTCCATCCACGAACCACGCTAGAAACGAGAGAGGGAAACCCATGAAGTCCATCAACCGCGCGCTGCTGGTTGCCTGCCTGGTCCTGCCGGTCATCGCCTGCAGCAAGGACGAACCCGCGCCGCAGGCCGCTGCCGCGCCCGTCACCGTGCCGCAGACCGACGACCGCACCGCCTGGAGCGCCTACCTCAACGACCTGGCCAACCGGCACATGGAGGGCATCAACAATTCGCCTTACGTGTACCTGGTGCCGCCGCCGGTCGCGCCTGCCGCGCCTGCAGCCGACGCCCCGCCTGCGATGGACCCCGCGGCCGATGCCGATTCGGATCCGACGATGTCGACTCCGGTCGACGGCAACTACGAGCGCCTGCTCGACAAGGCCAAGACCGACGTCTCGCGCGGCATCGTGCGCGGCAACCTGCTGATCTTCGCCGGCCTGGATTCGGTCCGCACCGCTGATCTGACCGTCGCGGCGTTCGAGGAAGTCGAAGCCAACACCATGCGCGGCGTACGCGTGCTGTTCGTCGGCGCTGCCGGCGATGCCGAGCGCGTCAAGGCGGCCGTCGAGCCGGCCGGCGTCGAGTACGTGTTCGTCGACACCGCTCAGTAAGACCGCGGGGCCGGTTCCACCGGCCTTCGCCCCGACCGCCGCCGCGCCCCGTGCCCGGCGGCGGTTTTCGTTTCCGGGCCCGCAGAAGGGCGCCGGGCGCGGTCAATGGCCGACGCGGTTCCAGCAATGGAACGCCGCGAACACGGCCAGTCACTACAATGTCGCCATGTCCCTCAAGATCAATGCGCTCTGCGTCAACTGCGACGTCTGTGAGCCGGCCTGCCCGAACCAGGCGATTTCGCAGGGCGAAGAGATCTACGTGATCGATCCCGCCCGCTGCACCGAATGCGTGGGCCACTTCGACGAGCCGCAGTGCGTGGTTGTCTGTCCGGTCGAATGCATCGATCCCGATCCCGATATCCCCGAAACCCAGGTGCAGCTGCTCGCCAAACTGGCGCGCCTGCAGCAGGAGGCGTCATGAGCCGTTCCCGCTTCGCGTCTGCCGGACTGCCGGCGCTGCTGCTGTCCGTCCTGCTGCTCGCCATTGCGCCGTCCTGCGCGCGCGATGTCCGTGCGCCGGACGCGCCTGCGGCCGGTACGGCGCAGAGTGGCGCCACGCCGCCCGGCAACGCGGTCGCCTCGGCGCATGCGCTTGCGACCGAAGCCGGTCTGCAGGTCATGCGCGAGGGCGGCAATGCCTTCGATGCGGCGATCGCGACCTCGGCGGTGCTGTCGGTGGTCGAGCCGATTTCATCCGGTCTCGGCGGCGGCGGCTTCTTCCTGCTGCACGACGCGACGTCCGGCCGCGACATCTTCGTCGACGCGCGCGAGACCGCACCGGCCAGCGCGCAGTCGGATCGCTATCGCAAGGCCGACGGCAGCTTCGATCGCGACCGCGCCGAGAACGGGCCGTGGTCGGCCGGTATCCCCGGGCTGCCGGCGGCGTTCGTGCACATCGCCGAGCAGTACGGCGCGCTGCCGCTGTCGCAGTCGCTGGCACCGGCGATCCGCATCGCCGAAGAAGGTTTCCCGGTCTATGCGCGGTTCGCGCGCGGCTACCAGTCGCGTCGCGCGGTGATGGAGCGCTACCCCGGCACGCGCGCGGTGTTCCTCGCCGATGGCCGGGCGCCGAAGGAGGGCGACACCTTCCGCCAACCGGATCTCGCGAACACCCTCCGTCTGCTCGCCCAGCGCGGCTTCGACGGCTTCTACGGTGGCGAGACCGGCGCCAAGCTCGTCGCCGGCGTCAATGCGGAAGGTGGCGAATGGACGGCTGCGGACCTGTCCGCCTACAAGATCGTGGAACGCGAGCCGATCCGTTTCCGCTATCACGACTGGGACGTGGTCACCGCGCCGCCGCCGTCGTCGGGCGGCATCGCGATGGCGCAGATGCTGCAGATCCTCGAGCCCTATGACCTGCCCGGGCTCGACGATGCCGCGCGCACGCATCTGGTCGTCGAATCGATGCGCCGCGCTTTCCGCGACCGCACCTTCTATCTGGGCGATCCGGACTTCGTGAAGATTCCGCAGCGCACGCTGCTGAGCCGCGACTACGCCGCCGGCCTGCGCGCGACGATCAATCCGGCCAAGACGACGCCCAGCGATCTGCTGTCGGGTAATCCGACGCCGCTGGAAGACGAAGAGACCACGCACTTCTCGATCGTCGACGCCGCCGGCAATCGCGCCGCGGTCACGCAGACGGTCAACCTGCTGTTCGGCAGCGGCCTCGTCGCGCCCGGCACCGGCGTGCTGCTCAACAACGAGATGGACGATTTCGCGCTGCAGCCCGGTGTGCCGAATGCGTTCGGCGTGATGGGCTTCGAGGCGAACGCGCCGAAGCCGGGCAAGCGTCCGCTGAGCTCGATGACGCCGACCTTCCTCGTCTCCGACGATCGCGTCGCCGTGCTCGGCACGCCCGGCGGCAGCCGCATCATCACGATGGTGCTGCTGGGCATCCTCGGCTACGACGCCGGCCTTGACGCGCAGGGCGTCGCCGCGTTGCCGCGCTATCACCACCAGTGGATGCCGGACACGATCTCGGCCGAGTCCGATGCGTTCTCCGCCGACACCGCGGCGAAACTGCGCGCGATGGGCCACACCGTCGATCTGCCCGGCGACCGCGCTGCGGGTGGCCGCGGGTCCAGCCACGTCTGGGGCAACCTGCAGACCATCGAATGGAACCGTGCGAACAGCACGCTCACCGGTGGCAGCGATCCGCGCAATCCGGTCGGCGCCGCCAAGGTGGAACCGGTCGCGCGCTAGACCCGGTTCCAGGTCGATCGCAGGCGAGGCGGGCAGATGCGCGCCGCGCCAGCGGCAGCTGGAGGTCGGCCTGGTTTCGAGGCCGCAGCGCCTACAATCGGCCACCGGTCTGACGCGGGAGGGCGTCATGAAACTGTGGTCGATCCAGGGCAACACCCAGAAGCTCGACGGCGGCTCGATGTTCGGCAACGCGCCCCGCGCGATGTGGACGAAGTGGGCCACGCCGGACGATCTCAACCGCATCCCGCTGGCGACACGCGGCCTGCTCGCGACGCCGCTCAATGGCAAGACCGTACTGTTCGAAACCGGCATCGGCGCGTTCTTCGAGCCGAAGCTGCGCGAGCGCTTCGGCGTGCAGGAAGACCGGCACGTGCTGCTCGATTCGCTGCGCGACGCGGGCTACGCACATACCGACATCGACGTGGTGGTGCTGAGCCATCTGCACTTCGACCATGCCGGCGGTCTGCTGGCGCCGTGGTCGGAAGGCGCCTCGCCGGAACTGCTGTTCCCCAACGCGACCTTCGTGCTGTCCAGGGCGCACTGGTCGCGCGCGCAGCAACCGCATGCACGCGACCGCGCGAGCTTCATCCCCGGCCTGTGCGATCTGCTGGAAGCGACGGGCCGGCTGGAATTCATCGAAGGCGCGCACGCACCCTCGCTCGGCGACGCGGTGCAGTTCCATTACAGCGACGGCCACACGCCCGGCATGATGCTCGCCGAGATTCTCGGCCCGGACGTGCACGAGGGCGTGCATCACGGCGGCGTGGTGTTCTGCGCCGATCTGGTACCCGGTCTGCCCTGGGTGCATGTGCCGATCACGATGGGCTATGACCGCTTTCCCGAGCTGATCATCGACGAGAAACAGGCCTTCCTCGCCGACATGGCCGCGCGCGGCGTGCGCCTGTTCCTGACCCACGATCCCGGGATCGCGCTGGTGCAGGTCGTGCGCGACGACGCCGGCCGGTTCAGCGCACGCCATCCGACCGCGGCACTCGCCGCGCGTTCCCTGCAGCACCCCTTCGAGACCACGCCATGACGCCCCGCATCTCGCTTCTCATCGCATCGCTGCACGTTCTGCTGTACCTCGTGCTGACGCTCCGCGTGGTCATGCACCGCAACGTGCACAAGATCGGCATCGGCACCGGCGGCGACGAGGTCCTGTCGCGCAAGGTCCGGGTGCACGCGAACTTCATCGAATACGTCCCGCTTGGCCTGCTGCTGCTCGCACTGCTGGAACTGGCGGCCGTCAGCACCGCGCTGCTGTGGACCTTCGGCATCGCCCTGCTGGTCTCGCGCGTGCTGCATGCGATCGGGCTGGGCGGTTCGGCCGGCTATTCGTTCGGCCGTGGCACCGGCGCGCTGCTGACGTTCGCGACACTGGCGGCGATGGCCCTGTTCGGCATCTGGCGCTTCGTCGCCGCGGCGATGATCGTCCCCTGACCGTGTTTGCACAGGCGCGCGTTCGCGCGCGCCTGTGTTCGGGCTTCAGTCCACCCGCGTGCCGAAGATCTTGTCGCCGGCATCGCCCAGGCCGGGCAGGATGTAGCCCTTCTCGTTGAGGCGTTCGTCGATCGAGGCGGTGTAGACCTCGACATCCGGATGCACCGCTTCGAGCGCCTTCAGGCCTTCGGGCGCGGCGACCAGGAACAGACCCTTGATGCGGCTCGCGCCTGCAGCCTTCAGCATCGCGACGGTCGCGATCAGCGTGCCGCCGGTGGCCAGCATCGGGTCGAGGATCAATGCGGTGCGGTCGGCCATGTCGCCGACAAGATTCTCGTAATACGGCACCGCTTCCAGTGAATCCTCGTCGCGCTTGATGCCGACCACGCTGACCTTGGCTGCGGGAATCAGATCGAGCACGCCGGGCAGCATGCCGATGCCGGCACGCAGGATCGGCACCAGGGTGATCTTGCGGCCCTTGATCCGGCGCACGCGCACGGTGCCGGCCCAGCCTTCGACGTCGGCGTCTTCGGTCTCGAGATCGGACGTGGCCTCGTAGGTCAGCAGCGTCGCGACCTCGGCCGACAACTCTCGGAAGGTCTTGGTGCTGTTGTCGGCGCGGCGCATCAGGCCGAGCTTGTGCTGGACCAGCGGATGGCGGACTTCGACGATCTTCATGACATGACCCGGGCGTGGACGATGCGCCTAGGATATTCGGCCGCGCGTTGCGTCGCGCGCATGCGCCGAGCCACGGCCGTATCCCGGATACACGAAAGGCCGGCTTTCGCCGGCCTTTCGCGGATGGTGCACCAGGCGTGGATCAGAACTGGTAGCGCACGCCGGCCAGCCACGAGCGGCCGAAGCCTTCCATTTCCAGCACGCGGTTGCGCTGGCCCTGGAAGCGGATCTGCTTCGTGTCCTGGATGTTGTTGACCTCGCCGAACACGCTCCAGCCGGCGCCGAGGGTGTAGCTGGTCGAGAAGTCGAGGCTGGCGCGGTCGTTCCAGTAGACGTTGAGCGCGGGGTTGCTGATGTCGAACGACTGGATGAACTTCGACCGGTAGTTGTAGGCCAGACGCGCGTTGAGGCCGTACATCTCGTAGGTCAGCGCGAAGTTGTAGTTCGTCCGCGAGGTGCCCGGCATTTCGGTCTCGCCCAGATCGAACGGCAGTTCCGCCTTGGACTTGGCATAGGTGTAGTTGGCGTACACGCCCAGACCCGAGAGCGCACCGGGCAGCATGTCGAAGGTCTGCTGCCAGGCCAGTTCCGCGCCGTAGATGCGACCCTTCTCGCCGTTCTCGGCGCGGGTGATCTGGAACACCTGGCCGCCGCCCGCATCCACGTCGCGCGAGGCGACGAACAGCGGATCGTCGATGCGCTTGTAGAACAGCGCGCCGGACAGCAGGCCCAGCGGACGCAGGTAGCGCTCGAACGACAGGTCGAGGTTGTGCGCGAAGGCTTCGCGGACCAGCGGATTGCCCTCGTTGATGCCGATGACGTTGCGGTCGTCCGCTTCGCCGATCACCCGGTAGGGCGCGGTGTGCATGAAGTCCGGGCGATTGATCGCGGTCGAGTACGACGCGCGCAGGATGGCGTCCGGGTTGGCCTCGTAGCGGAAGTGCAGGCTCGGCAGCACGTTGCCGTAGCTGCGGCTGGCGGTCTGCGGCAGGATCTCGCCGGTGTCCTCGTCGAACTGCAGCGCGCTGCCTTCGAGTTCGGTGCGCTCGTAACGCACGCCGGCGATCATCGTCAGCGCATCCCAGGTCGCATCCAGGCGGACATAGCCCGCGTAGACGTCTTCCTCGGCGCGGTAGTCGCCGGTCAGCGAATCGGGGATCAGGCGGACGTGGTTGTCGCTGTCGCGCAGCTGGCCGGCGTACTTGTCGAAGATGTCGCGGCAGAAGCGACGGCCGGTCAGGAAGTAGTCGAAGTTGTTCGACACGCTGTCGCACAGCATGTCCGAGTAGCTGATGCCGAGGCCGGCGAAATCCGATGCGCTGCCGTTGCGGTTGCGCTCGTCGTCGAACATCTTGTCGCGCTGGCGGGCACGCACGCCGAACTTGATGTCACCGGTGTCGCCGACGAACGCCTGCTGGCGGCTCAGGTCCACACGCAGGGCGTCTTCCTGTTCCTCGCCGTACTCGTAGCGGTCGTTGAGGCGACGGAAGCCGTACCAGTTTTCCGGCAGGTTGACGCCGGTGGCCGGCGCGTCGGGACGGCCCAGGATCGTCCAGGTCGGGAAGTCCGGATTGCTGTAGTCGTACTGGAACTGCGGGCGCACGCTGGAGCGGAAGATGTACTGCATGCGCGGGCTGGTGGTCTTGGTGGCCCGGCTCTGCGAGGCCTGCCAGTCGAGCTTCCACATGTCGCCGAGAAAATGTTCACCGGCCAGGTTGTAGGTGCGGATGGACTTGTCGTAGGTGCGCTCGCGCAGTTCCTTGTCGAACGTCGCACGCGCGCGGCCGGTGGTCTCGTCGGAGCCGGCGGCGTAGTTGTCCAGCGCGATCGTCATGTTGTCGCGGAATTCGCGATCGACGAAGTTCGAGTCCGACACCACGAAGTACACCAGGTTGTCGGGGTTGATGCGGTAGTCGAAGCGGCCGGTGATGCCCTTGCGCTCGCGCATGCCCTCGTAATCCTTGATCTGGATCTCGCTCGGCGCGAAGCCGTCGCCGACCGGGGCGTACAGCGTTTCGACGTTGTCGGTGAAGCGGCCCTGCCGGCTGATCGAGCCGGAGATCAGCACGCCGATGTTCTGGTCGGCGCCGAAGCGGTTGCCGACGGTGGCGTTGTAGCGCTGGTTGTCGCCGTCGCCGAGCTGGTACTTGCCGCCGGCGAGCGATGCGCGCAGCGTCAGGCCGTCGCGGTCGAGTGCGCTCTGCGTGCGGATGTTGATGTTGCCGGCGATCGCGTCGCCGTCCATGTCCGGGGTGATCGCCTTGGTGACTTCCAGTGCGGCGATGACGTCGGAGGGAATGGTGTCCAGTTCCACGCCGCGGCTGGCGGCATCCGGGTTGGCCAGCTGCACGCCGTCGATGGTGACGGTGGTGAATTCCTTGGGCGCGCCGCGCACGGTGACGTAGCGGCCTTCGCCCTGGTCGCGCTCGATCGAGACACCGGGGATGCGCTGGGTGGATTCGGCGATGTTGTTGTCCGGGAATTGGCCCAGCAGATCGGCCGAGACCACGTTGACGTAATTGGTGGACGCGCGCTGCTGGTTCAGCGCCATCGCCTGGGCATCGCGGCTGGCGCGCACTTCGACCACGCCCATGTGCTGCAGGCCGTCGGCGCTGTGCAGGGTGATGTCGATCTGCGTACCGCGCGTTTCGCCGAGTTCCACGTCCGACTGGTGCGGCGCGTAGCCGAGGTAATCCACCTGCACCGCGTAACGACCCGGCGCGAGTCCGGCGATGCGGAAGAAGCCTTCGCGGTCGGTGCTGACCTGGCGACCGTCGACGGTGACGATCGCGCCTTCCAGCGAAACGCCGCGCGATGCCTCGCTGACCTTGCCGACGATCGTGTTCGCCATCGCCGCGATCGTGTCGACGGACGAGGTCTGCGAAAGCGCGGGCTGCGCCCAGGCGAGGGCGAGCGTGGCAGCGATCGCGGTGGCGATGACGGTGCGATTGGGTGACATGAAAACTCCGGTGAGTGGATGCGCGTGTCGGGGCATGACGAATGCCGGGTCCGCTGCGTGCGCAGGGCCGTCGTTTCGCGAGTGGATGTGCGTCAGGTCGATGCAGCAGACGCTGCGCCCTGATTCCCGGGGCCGGCATTCTGGGAGGCGTCCATGACAGTTCTGTTGACGTCATGCGCAGCTTTGGTTGCAGCGCGGCGATGCAACATCGCTGCAATCTCGGCTTGCAATCATGTCGTCATCTTTCGACGCGCATGACGGTTCCGGGGCACTGCCGACAGGGCACTGCCGGCGAACCGGAAGCGACCCGCGACGTGCGTACCGGCCGTCGGTGATTCAAACGCGAAGCGCGGCAACGCGATGCGCACATCCAGCCAGGAGAAGCCAGCAATGAGATCCCGTTCGACCGTGTCGCGTGCGCCGCGATTGCTGATGCTCAGCGTGTGCCTGTTCGCCGCGCCCGTGTTCGCGGACAGCTTCGTCAAGACCGAGGTCGAGGCGAATACGCTGGTGCCGGCAGGCGTCATGCATTACGCGCCGACCGTGTTTCCGGACCGCATCGTCGCCACGCCCGCGCAGGATGCGGCGACGGGTTTCGCGGTCTCCTGGCGCACGGCGGCATCGGTCGAGGCGCCGCTGGTGGAGATCGTCGTGGCCGGAGATTCGCCGGATACCGGTCCGCGTCGCCGGATCACCGCGCGCAGCGCGCCGCTCGACAGCGAGAACGGCCTGGCGCATTTCCATCGTGCGGACATCGACGGGCTGCAGCCCGGCACGCTGTACGCCTGGCGGGTGCAGGGCGGCGATACCTGGAGCCCGTGGATGCAGACGCGCACCGCGGCCGCGCCGGATGCGCCGTTGACCCTGCTGTACTTCGGCGACACCCAGAACAAGAACGCCAGCCTGAGCACGCGCGTGCTGCGCGAGGCCCATCGCAACGCGCCCGATGCCACGCTCGCCCTGTTCGCCGGCGATCTGGTCAGCGGCGGCGACGGCGAGGACGACAACGAATGGGGCGAGTGGTTCGATGCGGTCGGCCCGCTCGCGACGATGCTGGTCAATGCGCCGGCACCGGGCAACCACGAATACTGGGAAGAATTCGAAGACACGCCGCAGGAGCGTCGCGTGCTCGGCAACCACTGGTCGCGGACCTTCGCGCTGCCGGACAACGGTGCGCCGGGCGCGGAATCGACGACCTACTGGTTCGACTACCAGGGCGTGCGCGTGGTCGTGCTCGACGGCACCTCGGCGCTCGATCTCGATACCGCCGATGCGCAGGCGGCGTGGCTCGACCGCACGCTCGAGGCAAACCCGCACCGCTGGTCGATCGCGCTGATCCACCAGCCGATGTATTCGCCGCGCCAGGACCGCGACAACGTGGCGCTGCGCGAGCGCGTGCTGCCGGTGCTGGAGCGTCGACGTGTCGATCTGGTGCTGCAGGGGCATGACCACGTCTACGGCCGCCGTCCGGGCGAGGACGCCGCGCGCGCGACGCCGCAGTACGTGGTGTCGGTGACCGGTGCCAAGCAGTACCGGCTGTCCGATGGCGCGCGCCGCGACATGGCGCCGACCGCCGAAGACACCCAGCTGTTCCAGATCATCCGGCTGGAGGGCGACACGCTGCACTACGAATCGCGCACCGCGACCGGCCGTCTGTACGACGCGTTCGAGATCCGCGGCGCGACCCCGGATGCGCGCACGCTGCACGAGATCACCGAAGGCCGCATCGCACCGCGCGACTGCGATCGCACGGCGACGCTGAAGGGACGCGAAGACCGCTGCTGGGAGTGATCGCAGCTCCTCGATGACTGCCGACGCCGTGTGCGATCGGCACATCCCCGCAACCTCCGCCTGCAACGACGGCCGCACCCGGCCGCCGTCTGCAGGTGTGCTATTGCCGATGCGTCCGCATCGGGCCACTGCCTGAAGGAATTCCGATGCGTCTTCGCAACTCTCCGCTCCATGCGCTGTCGATCGCGTTCGCCCTGTGCGCGTTGACCGCGCTGGCCCCGGCCACCGCGCAGGCGCCGCGCGAGGCCGAGCCCAATACCCGTGTGCCGGAGGGCGACCGCGGTCATGCCGCCAGCGCCTATCCCGACCGCATCGCCGCCTCGCCGGCGCAGGATGCGGCGACCGGTTTCGCGGTCGCCTGGCGCACCGATGTCCGCACACGGTCGGCGACGCTGGAAATCACCTTGGCCGACGATTCGCCGGACATCGGCGAGGGGCGCCCGCGCGTGGTCGCCGCGACCACGCGCACGCTGGACACCCGCAACGGGCCGTCCCACCAGCACCGCGCCGACGTGGACGGCCTGACGCCGGACACGCTCTATGCCTGGCGTGTGCAGGGCCACGACACCTGGAGCCCGTGGTTCCAGTTCCGCACGGCCGCTGCGACCGACGCACCGCTGACGCTGCTGTACTTCGGCGACACCCAGAACCAGAACACCTCGCTGGTGACCCGGGTGGTGCGCGAGTCGCGGCGCTGGGCGCCGGACGCGCGTCTGGCCCTGTTCGCAGGCGATCTGGTGTCCGGCGGCGGCGCAGGCATGGGCGCGGACGACGACGAATGGGCCGAGTGGTTCGAAGCTGCAAGCGGCCTGCCGGAAGACATCGCCACGGCTCCGGCGGCTGGCAACCACGAATTCCACAAGCTGCACGAAGGCACGCCGCAGGAACGCCGCGAGCTGTCGCCGCACTGGCCGGTGACCTTCGCGCTGCCCCGGAACGGCGCGCCGGGACACGAAGCCACGACCTACTGGTTCGACTACCAGGGCGTGCGTTTCGTCGTGCTCGACGGCACCGCGATTCTCGACCTCGACGGCGGTCCGGCGCAGGCGCGCTGGCTGGACGAAGTGCTGGCCGACAATCCGCACCGCTGGAGCGTGGTGCAGATCCACCAGCCGCTGTACGCGCTGCGCTTCGACCGCGACTACGCGCCGCTGCGCGAGCATCTGTCGCCGGTGCTGCGCAAGCATCGCGTCGACCTGATGCTGCAGGGCCACGACCACGCCTATGGCCGCCGGCCGCTGGACGCCGGCCAGGACACGCCGCAGCTGCTGGTATCGGTGGTCGGTGCCAAGCAGTACCGCATCGGGCCGCAGGCGCTGTCGACGATGACGCCGATCGCCGAGGACAGCCAGCTGTTCCAGGTGCTGCGTTTCGAAGACGGCGTCATGCGCTACGAATCGCGCACCGCGACCGGACGCCTGCACGACGCTTTCGAACTCCACGACGAGGGCGACAGCAAGCGCCTGGTCGAGGTGATGGACGGGCGCATCGCGCCGCGCCGTTGCCTGCGCGAGGCCTCGCTCAAGGGTCGGGTCGACCGGTGCTGGGAGTGAACCGCATGGCACACGCATTCCTGATGGCGCTGTGTTGTCTGCCGCTGGCGTTCGCGCCCGTGGTCTCGGACGCCCATGATTCGATCCGCCATCCCCTGCGCGTCGCGCAGCCCGATGCAGGAAGCGGCGACGCACTGCTCGCGGTCGAGATTCCCGCCGGCAGCGCGGTGAAGTACGAGATCGATGCCGAAGACGGACTGGTGTACGTCGACCGTTTCCTGTCGATGCCGATGGCGTATCCGGCGAACTACGGATCGATGCCCGGCACGCTGGCCGGCGACGGCGATCCGCTCGATGCGCTGGTGCTGACCCGCGATGCGCTGCTGCCGGGCGTGCTGATCCGCTTCCGTCCGCTGGGCGTGCTGCGCATGCGCGACGGCGGCGAGGCGGACGAGAAGATCGTCGGCGTGCCCACCGACGCCGTCGATCCGGGCTACGCGCACCTGCGCGACATCGCCGATCTTCCGCAGACCGAGCGCGACCGCATTGAAGCCTTCTTCCGCGTCTACAAGGATCTGCCCGTCGGCAGCAAGCGCATCGAGCTGTCGGGCTGGGGCGATGCCGACGAGGCGCGTGCGCTGATCCGCGCGGCGGTCGACGCCGCAGCGCGCTGAGCAAAGTATCGATCTTCGGTCACGCAGCGTCCTGCCGGGCGGCGATCGGTCTGTTGTCCACGTCCCATCGCGCTGCTGCTGTTTGAAGGCTCAGGCGCAATATCGCGACCGCGCCTGCACTGCGTCCTGCAGCAGCGCATGGTCCAGCTCGCTGAGCGACGGCGCCTGGGACAGGCTGTCGATGGTCCGTCGCAGCGCGGGGCAGGGGCTGTCGGTATAGCCGGGTGGCCACAGGCCGACCAGCTGCGAGAACCCGCGCACCACGTCGGCCGGCGTGATCTGACGGCGCATGCGGAACCGCTCCGGCGCGGCATCGGCGCGTGGTGGCGTGCGCGCCCAGGGCAAGGTTTCGGCGATCGCCACGGGCGCTGCGGACGCGCCGAGCAGATTGCCGTAGTCGAGCGCGGTGCCGGGCGCTGCGGCGTGCAGCGGGTCGCCTTCCGACACCCGCGGAGCCTGCGCTGCAGGTTCGGTGGCGACTTGCTGCACACGCGGACGCACAAGCGCGGCACGCGGAGCCGGCGGCGCTGCATCGCGCATGGTGTGGGGTGCAGCGGGCGGCGGCGGATCGGGCGCGTCGACGAACACGAGCCGGGTCACGCCTGCAGGCAGGCGTGCGGCTGTCACGTCATGGCCGACGCGCCACCCCGTCACCCACAGCGTCATCAGGCCCGGTAGCAGCAGCGCGGTGAGCAGGGCGGCGACGCCGTGAGGTTCGGCATCGCGCCACCGGGTTGTCGGGTGCGGTGATCGCATGGGCGTCCTTGCCTGGGATGCCCGCAGGATACCGGCGACGACGCCTGACCCTCCATGCCGTCGCGATACGGCGTGCGTGCGGCGGTTGCAGCGCACGCCGCCCGATGCGCCGTCAGACGCCTGCGGCTTCGGCCTCGGCGCGTGCGGCGTCGAGCGCCGCTTCGAGCGCGGGCCACGCGGCGGCCAGATCGACCGCGGCGCCGTCCTTCCACACCGCCACGACGTTGCGCGTGGCGCGGATGTCGGCCAGTGGATCGCCATCGACCACGACCACGTCGGCACGGGTGCCGGCATCGAGCCGGCCGAGATCCGGTTGGCCGAGGATGCCGGCCGCGACGTCGGTGGCGGACTGCAGCGCCTGCACCGGGGTGAGGCCGGCGCGCACCAGCGCCTCGAGCTCCTGGTGCAGCGCCGGGCCCGGCACGATGTACGGTGCGGCGGGCGCGTCGGAGCCGGCGCCGATCGGCACACCGGAGGCATGCAGGCGCGGCAGCAGGGCATCGAGCAGGCGCTGGTCGGCGCGTGCGCGGGCGTGTGCGGCCGGCGGCTCGAGCACGCCCGCCAGATGCGACCAGTAGCCGTCGAAGTGCGGCGCGATGCGGTCGCCGCCGGGCAGGCCGTCGCGCTCGAGACTGTCGGGCGCCAGGAACTGGGCAGTGTTGCCGGCCGTCGGCACGACGGCGACCGCGCTGTCGGCGAGGTCGGCGACGATCCGATCGATGTGCGCGGCGTCGAGTGTCCCGGCGAAAGGATCGCCGCCGAGCCGTGCGTACGCCAGCGCGGCGCCGCCGATGTGCTCGAGCGTGGTCACGCCCGTCGCAGCCGCCTGGCGTGCGTCGACGTCGGCGCCCGAGAGGCCGCGCGTGACCACCAGTCCGAGGTCGCTCATCACCGGCAGGTCGTGGCGCGCGGCCGCGGCCACGGCCGCGTCGAAGACGTCCGGCGGCAGTTGCTCGTAGAGCTTGATCCAGTCCACGCCATGGTCGGCGAGCGCCGCGATCGCGGTCTCGGCTTCGGCGGCGCTGGTCACCGTCAGCGAAGGCTGTGCGCCGAGCGTGTCGACGTCGAGCGGCCGCGGGCCGTCGGGCGTCATCACGCTGTCGGGTCCGTCGATCAACGGGCCGGCGGCGAAGATCCGCGGCGCACCGGGCGTGCCGCGCAGCTGCGCGATGTTGTCGAGCGTGTTGCCGGCATCGCGGATGGTGGTGACGCCGGCCGGCACGAAGGCGCCGATGAAATGCGGGCGCGCATGCACATGCAGATCGATCAGTCCCGGCAGCAGCAGGGCGTCGCCGTAATCGTGCTGTGCAGTCGCGTCTTCCCAGGTGCAGGCCTCGCGTTCGCCGGCGCAGCGGATGCGTTCGCCGGCGATCACCACGACGCCGCGTTCGATCACCGTGCCCGCGCGCGCATCGAACACCCGGCCGAGCAGCACGGCATCGGCCGGGGAATCCGTTGACGGTGTGGACGGCGCGTTGCCGCAGGCCGAGAGAAGAAGCGCCGCACACGGCAGTGCGAGCAGGGCAGAACGTCGAATCATGGTCACCACGCTGTCGGAAAAGCGCGCGGATCGAGGGCGACGGTGCACGTCTTCCAGGCACGTCCCGCGGCGTGGGCACCGCGTCTGCGCCCGGGCGGACGCAGACCGGTGCCGGCCGCGCGGGGCCGAAACCTTATCAGGCCGCGGCGGCGTCCGTCTGGCGCGGCCCTTCGCGCAGCGCCTTGCCGACCATCGACACCAGCAGTGCGATCTCGTCATCGGCGATGGCGAAATGCGGGGTGAAGCGGAGCGAGTTCGCGCCGCCGTGGATCACGCCCAGGCCCTGTTCGCGCAGCCATTCCTCGGTCGAACCGGCGCCGTAGCACTTGAACTGCGGCGCGAGTTCGCAGGAGAACAGCAGGCCGGTGCCCTGGACCTTGGTGATCAGGCCGCCGAGTTCGGTCTTCAGCGCTTCGAGCGCTTCCACCGACTTGCGCCCCGCATCGCGGATGTTGGCGCGCACCTCGGGCGTGAGCTGCGCCAGCACCGCGCAGGCGACGTCGAGCGCACGCGGGTTGGCGGTCATCGTGTTGCCGTAGACGCCGCTCCTGTAGAGCTGCGCGGCGTGTCCGGTCACCGCGAGCACCGACAGCGGGTACTGGCCGGCGTTGAGCGCCTTGGAATAGGTTTCCATGTCCGGCGCGTCGAGGCCTTCGAAGCCGGGGTAGTCGACCACCGACAGCACGCCGTGGGCACGCAGGCCGGCCTGGATCGAATCGACCAGCAGCAGGCTGTCGTGGGCGCGGGTGAGTTCGCGCGCGGCGGCGTAGAACGCCGGCGGCAGGGCGCGGCCGGGGTCGCCTTCGCCCATCACCGGCTCCAGGAACACGGCTTCGACGAACCAGCCGTTCGCGTCCGCATCGGCGAATGCCTGGCGCAGCGCGTCGGCGTCGTAGGGCGCGATCGTGATCAGCGAATTCTCGTCGCGGAAGCTCGCGAGGTACTTCTTGTAGGTCGCGCGCGAGGAGTCCGAGTACAGCGCCGGACGCTCGGTGCGGCCGTGGAAGCTGCCCTTGACGACGATGCGCTTGATCGTGCGGCCGGCATGGCGGCCACCCGGATCGGTCTGGGTGCGGGTGTTGATGTCGGCGATGCGCGCGGCCAGGCCGACCGATTCGGAACCGGAATTCAGGCACAGGAAGTGGCTGTAGGGACAGCCGCCGTCGCGCGTGTGGCCGATCTCGCGGCGCAGCGCGCGGTCGAGTTTCAGCTGCGACAGGCTCGGCGTCATGATGTTGGCCATCGGCACCGGCTGGGCCATCGCGGCGATCACGTCCTTCGGCGTGTGGCCGAAGCCGAGCATGCCGTAGCCGCCCGAATCGTGGAGCACGGCGCCCTTGAGCGTGATCACCCACGGGCCGCGCGCGGTCAGCGCGACATAGGGATTCACGCCGTCGCTCGGATAGAAATTGACGTAGCCGGCCTGCACGGCGCGCGCCTGCGCGTCCTCGTCGAGGTCGAGCAGGTCGGCGAATTCGGACGCCAGCGCGGCATGCGCCTCGGCGGCGGCGCGGGCGGCCTCGACCAGGTCCGGATGGGTCGCCGAGAAGCGCGTCAGCACATCGTCCGCAAGGCCGGTGGTGCGGCGCTTGCCGCCGTGCGCACGGAGGGGGGCGAGGATTTCGATCACGGACATGGAACACTCCTTGGGACGTCGGGGAGGGCGGGCGCAGCGTCTGGATGGGGCCTCCGGACGGGCCGGTGGCCGCGGCTGCGGGCCGGCGGTGATTCCATTATGTGGACGCTCCTGTCGGCCGGAAGCGACGGAACGCCGAACGCCACGTAGAATTTCGGCGGATCGCCGAACCTGTCGCCGCCATGCCCATCGAGTCTCCCGACGTCCGCCTGCTCACCCTGCTGCGCGAGAACGCACGCCTGTCGACTGCCGAGATCGCGCGGCGGCTGGGCCTGTCGCGCACCACGGTGCAGAGCCGGATCGAGCGGCTGGAACGCGACGAGGTGATCACCGGTTACACCGTGCGGGTGCGCGACGACTTCGAGCAGGGCCACATCCGCGCCCAGATCATGATCACGGTGCGCCCGCGCCAGCTGACCCCGGTGGTGACCGCGCTGCGTGCGATCGACGCGGTGCGCGCGCTGCATTCGGTCAGCGGCCCCTACGACCTGATCGCGCTGGGCGTGGTGCCGACGGTGTCGGACATGGACGCACTGACCGACCGCATCGGCTGCATCGAAGGTGTCGAACGCACGACCTCGGCGATCGTGTTGTCGACCAAGTTCGAACGCTAGCCGCAGCGGGCAGCGCGTGCAGCTGGGAAAAGGCGCGCGTGCGCGCTAGGCTTTAGCGGCTTTCCGCCAGCCACCGGGCGCCCGATGTACCGCATGACGCCATGCGGGCCCCGCGCGTGACCGACGCCAGCCAGGCCGCCATTGCCCCCTCAGGGCCATGCGCGCGCCGTCCGCCGCGCCCGCCCCGGGCGGCCCGTGTCGCTTCTGCTTCCGTATGTCCCGCGTGGCCCGACGCCACGCCACCGGCCATGCGATCTGCGTGAGCGCGGCATGCGGCCGGCCGCCGCAGGTCCGCGGTGGACGCGTCTTCCCCATTCCCTCGCGTCCGTCATCAAGGATCCCGCATGTCATCCACCGCATCGCGCATCGCGCATTCCCTCGCTCCGTCGTTGTCTGCGCCGCTGCTGCGCCGGGCGATCCTCGCCGTCCTGCTGGCGGCCGGCCCCGTTTCGGGCGCCTGGGCTGCCGAACCCGCCGCGCCGCCTGCGCCGCGACTGCCGATTCCGGCCGAGCCCGCCGACAACACCGTGTTCGACGACGGCGTGCTGTACCGCGAGCTGACCCGCGGCCTCTACGAGATCGCGGTCAATCCGCAGGACGGCGCGCTGTACGCGGCGTCGGCGCTGTCGGTGCCCAATGTCAGCGGCGGCGTGGTCTACCGGCTCGACCCCGAGACGCTGGCGCCGGTCGGCGCGCTCCACACCGACCTGCGCAACTTCGCGCTGGCGATGCGTCCCGACGGCAAGCGCCTGTACGCGGCCAACAGCATCGAGCACGCGCTGACCGAGATCGACCTCGAGACGAACACCGTGGTCAACCGCCTGCGCTTCGAGGAACGCGACAGCGACGGCCGCGGCTATGGCCCGCGCCAGGTCATCTACGACGCCAACCACGATGTGCTGTACGTCGGCGCGGTTGGCGACCCGGCGGTGATCTGGGTGGTCGACGCCGCGACGATGCAGCTGCGCCACACCATCCGCGATGCCGGCAAGTGGCTGACCGGCCTGCTGGTGCATCCGAAGTCGGGCGACCTCTACGCCGCCAACGGCAGCGGCGAGATCCTGCGCATCGACACCGGCACGTTCGCGATCACGCACCGCTACAAGCCGGCTGGTGAGCGCGAGGCGCTGCTGCTGAATCTCGCCTACGACCCGGTGCGCAACCTGCTCTACGTCACCGACCATTCCAAGCTGGCGACGACGCTGGTCGTCGATCCGGACACCGGTCGCCAGGTCGGCGAGATCGAGGGCGGCGACTCGATGGGCATCCTGTTCAACGCGAAGCGCCGCGAGCTGTACATCACCCACCGCGAGCAGGGCACGATCAGCGTGGTCGATGCCGACACCCATGCGGTCAAGCGCACGATCCGCGCCGCGCCCAACCCGAACAGCCTGGCGCTGTCGGCCGATGGCGACGTGCTGTACGCGACCATCAAGACGCCGTTCACCAAGACCTACTCGGCCAGCGGCACCGAAAGCGTCGTGCGCATTCCGCTCGACTGAGGCCGTGATCCCGGCCGCCAGCCGCCCTGGTGGCGGCGGGCGGCACCGGGGTTTCATTACACTGTCGGGCCGTTCCGCCGCACCGTCCCGCCGTGAAGAAGTCCGATTTCCATTTCGACCTGCCCGAGGCGCTGATCGCCCAGGCGCCGCTGGCCGAACGCTCCGCGAGTCGCCTGCTGCATGTGCCGCCGGGCGAGGGCGCGTTCGACGATCGCCACGTGCGCGACCTGCCGGATCTGTTGCAGCCCGGCGACCTGCTGGTCTTCAACGACACGCGGGTGATCCCGGCGCGGCTGTTCGGAAACAAGGCCAGCGGCGGACGCGTCGAGATCCTGATCGAGCGGCTGCTGCCCGGCAACGAGGCACGGGCGCAGATCGGGGCGAGCAAATCGCCGAAGCCCGGCGGGCGCATCGTGCTCGATGGCGGCGGCGAAGCCGAGGTGCTGGCGCGCGACGAAGGCTTCTATCACCTGCGCTTCCACGTCGACGACGCGCTGGAGTCCTGGCTGCTCAAGGCCGGGCGCATGCCCTTGCCGCCCTACATCCGCCGCGAGCCGGGGCAGGACGATGCCGAGCGCTACCAGACCGTGTTCGCGCGGGAAGTGGGCGCAGTGGCGGCGCCGACCGCGGGTCTGCATTTCGACGATGCGCTGCTGGAACGGCTGCGCGCGCGCGGCGTCAGCTTCGGCCACGTCACCCTGCATGTCGGCGCAGGCACGTTCCTGCCGATGCGGGTCGAGGACGTGCACGCGCACCGCATGCACAGCGAGTGGCTGAACGTCGGCGCCGACCTGGTCGCGCAGATCCGCCGCACGCGCGAGGCCGGCGGCCGGGTGATCGCCGTCGGCACCACGGTCGTCCGCGCGCTGGAAAGCGCGAGCGTCGACGGCGAGCTGCATCCTTTTGCCGGCGAGACGCAGATCTTCATCTTTCCCGGCTACCGGGTCCGCAGCGTCGATGCGCTGGTGACCAACTTCCATCTGTCCGAATCCACGCTGCTGATGCTGGTCTCGGCCTTTGCCGGCAAGGACCGCGTCTTCGCCGCCTACCGGCACGCGGTGCAGGCCGAATACCGGTTCTTCTCGTACGGCGACGCGATGCTGCTGTGGGGCGAGACCGCCTGAGCGGCGTTGCTGCGCGGAACGGGATGGGTGCGCGTGACGGGTGCGCGCCGCGCGGCTGACTTTTGGGCGGTGATGCCGCATCGATGTGGATGCGTGGGCCGGCACACGCCGATCGTTCGCCCGTACGTCATGCATGTGTCCGGTCGGGTGTTCGCCGGCGGTGGCGTCGCGTTTGCGCGGCGCGCCTCTCCGGCGTCTTGCAGCCGCGCCGGGTGCCTGTCAGCCTTTCAGGGCCCGCCCCTGATCGCCTCCAGTGCAGCGGTGCGTGTGTCCGTCAGCCACGCACGCCAGGCATCGCCGGCGGTATCGGGCCAGCGCGTGGCGGCGAAGGCCACCCAGGCATCGCGGTAGCGCAGCCACGCACGCTGGGTGTCGCGTACGCCGTCGGCGTTCACGGTGCCGAACAGGTCGTAGCCCTGCAGCAGGGGACGTGCCTGCAGTTCGGCGCGAACTTCGCGGTACGTGGTGTTGAGGGCCCGGTCCAGCGGCGCCAGCGAGGCGGCAGTCTGCGTCGGACGCTCGCCGCGCTCGAAGCGCTGGACGGTGTCCAGCAGTTCCATTTCCAGGGTTTCACGAGCCTCGATGGCGAAGGCGCCGCGCGAGGTGCCGCTGAGGTCGATCTCTTCGCTGCCGACGCGTCCGAAGTAGCCGTCGGCGGCAGTGCGCAGTGTCTGCCAGGCGTTGCGCTGTACCGGCGTCCAGTCCGACTGCAGCGTCTGCCACTGCCGGTCGCGCACGACACGCGCGAACCCCGCGTTGCGGCCGGTGCAGAATCCCGCCATCGCACTGCTGGTGACGTCGTCGCAGATATCGAGCCAGCCCTCGGTATTGCCGTCGGTGATGCCCTGGATGCGCGCCAGCCGGCCGCGCAGTTCGGCCGGCGCGCCGCCGTATTCGCAGGCGAAGCGGCGGGCGAGGGCGGGGTCGCGGGCGACGCCATCGCCATTGGCGTACAGCATCATCAGCAGGCCGCTGCCGCCGAAGGTCCTGTGCAGATCCTCGGCGCGTTCGCGGTAGGCGCAGTGCCGGGCGGCGACGACATCGCCACCGGTGCCATCGGCGCCGGCATACAGCCGCTGGGCGTCGCAGTCCGCGGGGGCCGTGCCGGTGTCGGCGGCCGGTACCGGTACCTGCTGCGCGGCCGCGCAGACCGCGACCTGCGCATCGCGCGCCTGCACGCTGCCGAACACCATGACCAGCGCCAGGGGCCACCACCGAACTGCCTGCATCCATGCGTCTCGCCGCAGCGGGACGTGCGGGCGGTCGGTCATACTATCCGAATGTCCAGAATGTCCTTCGCGCTGCTCGGCAGCGACGGCGCAGCGCGCCGCGGCCGCATCACCTTCCCGCGCGGCACCATCGAAACCCCGGCCTTCATGCCGGTCGGCACCTACGGCACCGTCAAGGGCGTGCTGCCGGAGCAGGTGCGCGCGCTGGGCGCCGAGATCATCCTGGGCAACACCTTCCATCTGTATCTGCGGCCGGGCCTCGAAGTCATCGAAGCGCACGGCGGCCTGCACGGCTTCGCGCGCTGGGACAAGCCGATCCTCACCGATTCCGGCGGTTTCCAGGTCTTCTCGCTGGCGCACAAACGCAAGATCACCGAGGAAGGCGTCACGTTCGCCGCGCCCACCGATGGCGCCAAGGTGTTCCTCGGCCCCGAGGAGAGCATGCGCATCCAGAAGGTGCTCGACTCGGACATCGTGATGATCTTCGACGAGTGCCCGCCGGTGCAGATCGACGGCAAGCCGGTCGACAAGCGCGTGATCGAGCGCTCGATGGAACTGTCGCTGCGCTGGGCCGGGCGTTCGAAGCGTGCCCACGAAGGCAATGACGCCGCGCTGTTCGGCATCGTGCAGGGCGGCGTGCACCAGGATCTGCGGACGCGCTCGTCCGACGGCCTCAAGGACATCGGCTTCGACGGCTACGCGATCGGCGGCCTGGCGGTCGGCGAGACCGAGGACGAGCGCAACGCGATGCTCGACCACACCGCGCCGCAGCTGCCGGAAGACCGTCCGCGGTACCTGATGGGCGTGGGCCGGCCGGAGGATCTGGTCGAGGCGGTCGCGCGCGGCGTCGACATGTTCGACTGCGTGATGCCCACCCGCAACGCGCGCAACGGGCACTTCTTCACCTCGACCGGCGTGATCCGCATCCGCAACGCGAAGTTCGAGAAGGACCTGCGGCCGATCGAGGAAGGCTGCGGCTGCGAGGCCTGCAGCGGCGGCTTCACCCGCGCCTATCTGCGGCATCTCGACCGCTGCGGCGAGATGCTGGGCCCGATGCTCGGCACCCTGCACAACCTCTGGTACTACCAGAAGCTGATGGCCGACATGCGCGACGCGATCGCCTCGGGAACCTTTTCGGCGTTCCGCGAGTCCTTCTATGCGGCGCGGCAGGGGACCGACGCGCCCTGACCCGTTGGCCGGCCGCGTCCCCGCGGTCCGGTCCCGCCTGATCGCCGCCACCCCCTCCCGGCCGGCCAACCCTGTGCCGGGGCCGGGTCGTGGCATAATCGCCCGCTGTTTTTCGCCTGACGGATGCTCCGATGAACCTGCTGGACCTTGTGATCGCTCCCGCCCACGCCGCCGCTGGCGCGCCTGCCGGCCCGAGCCTGCTGTCGACGCTGGCCTTCCCGATCATCCTGATCGCGATCATGTACTTCCTGATGATCCGTCCGCAGATGAAGCGCACCAAGGAACACCGCGCGATGCTGGAGAAGCTGTCGGTCGGCGACGAAGTCATCACCAACGGCGGCATCGCCGGCGTGGTGCGCAACATCGGCGACAGCTTCCTGACGATCGAAGTCGCCGAGCGCGTCGAGATCCGCGTGCAGAAGGGCGCGGTCGGCAACGTGCTGCCCAAGGGCACGCTGAAGTCCGCCTGATCCACATCGCAGATCGTCTGATCTCCGGTTCCGTCATCTCTCCAGGCGCCGCCCGCGTGCGGCGTCCGAGGCAAGGCAATGCTTGAATTCCCGCGCTGGAAATACGTCCTGATCCTGCTGGTCCTGGTACTGGCCGCGCTGTACGCGCTGCCCAATGCCTACCAGAAGAATCCGTCGGTGCAGATCACCCCGAGCACCAGCGAGGCGCGGATCGATGCCGCGCTGCGCCAGCAGGTGGACGGGCTGCTGACCGAGGCGGGCGTCACGCCCATCGGCACCGAGATCGACGAGGACCACCTGCTGATCCGCCTGAGCGATTCGGACGCGCAGACCCGCGCCTCCGACGTGCTGCGCGGTGTGCTGGGCGAGAACTACTCGGTCGCACTGAATCTCGCCTCGACCGTGCCGGACTGGCTGTCGAACCTGGGCGCCAACCCGATGTCGCTGGGTCTGGACCTGCAGGGTGGCGTGCACTTCGTGATGCAGGTCGACCAGGCCGCCGCACTGCAGACGCGCGTGGAAGGCTACGCCGACGGCATCCGCACGGTGCTGCGCGATGCGCGCGTCGGCTATTCCAGCGTCGAGCGCCGCGCCGACAACACCATCGGCGTGGTTCTGGTCGAGGGCGCGGACGTGAACCGCGCGCGCACCGAGATCGCCACCAGCCTGGCCAGCGCTGCCGGCCAGACGATGGGCGGCAGCGCGCCGCAGATCACCACCGACGGCAACCGGCTGACGGTGCGCCTGTCGCAGGGCGAGATCGCGCGCATCGCCACCGATGCGGTGGAGCAGAACCGCACGGTGATCTCGAACCGCATCAACTCGATCGGCGTGTCCGAACCCGTGCTGCAGCGCCAGGGCGATGACCGCCTGGTCATCCAGCTGCCCGGTCTGCAGGACACCGCCGAGGCCAAGCGCCTGATCGGCGCCACCGCGACGCTGGAATTCCGCGCCGTCACCGGCGACGAGAACCAGGCCGCGGCCGCGGTCTCGTCGGGCAACATTCCGGCCGATTCGCGCATCTACTACAACGAGACGGGCGCGCCGCTGCTGCTGTCGCGCCGCATCCTGGTGTCGGGCGACCAGCTGATCAACGCCAATCCGCAGACCGATGCGCAGACCGGTATGCCGTCGGTGGGCATCACGCTCAACAGCGCCGGCGGCAAGCGCATGCTCGACCACACGCTGCAGAACGTGGGCCAGCGCCTCGGCATCGTGTATGTCGAACGTATTCCCACCGTGCGCATCGTCGACGGCGAGGAAGTGCGCTCAGCGCGTTCGGTCGAGCGCGTGATCAGCTCGTCGACGATCCGCGGCGTGTTCGGTCGCGAGTTCCAGACCACCGGCCTGAGCCGCGATGAAGCCAACGACCTGGCCCGCCAGCTCAAGGCCGGCGCACTCGCCGCGCCGATGGACTTCGTCGAAGAGCGCGTCGTCGGCCCGAGCCTCGGCGCCGAGAACGTGGAGCGCGGCATCACTGCGGTGCTCTACGCCTTCGTGTTCACCCTGATCTTCTTCATGTTCTATTACCGCATGTTCGGCATCGTCACCTGCCTGGCGCTGGTGCTGAACCTGCTGATCGTGATCGCGGTGATGTCGCTGTTCGGCGCCACCATGTCGCTGCCCGGCTTCGCCGGTCTGGCGTTGTCGATCGGCCTGTCGGTCGACGCCAACGTGCTGATCAACGAACGTATCCGCGAGGAACTCAGGGCCGGCATGCCGCCCAAGGCGGCGATCGTGACCGGCTACGAGAAGGCCTCGGACACGATTCTCGACTCCAACCTCACCGGCATCATCGCGGGCGTTGCGCTCTACGCCTTCGGAACCGGTCCGCTGCAGGGCTTCGCGGTCACGCTGGTGATCGGCATCGTCGCGTCGATGTTCACGGCGATCGTGGTCTCGCGCGCGCTGGTGACGTTGATCTACGCGCCGCGCAAGAAGCTCAAGTCCCTGGCGATCTGACGGGAGTATCCGACATGAAAATTTTCCCGTTGACCCTGGTTCCGGCGAACACCCGCATCGATTTCATGCGGTTCCGCCACATCTTCGTCGCGTTCGCGGCCATCGTCTTCATCGCGGCGCTCGCCGTGATCGGACTGAAGGGCTTCAACTTCGCGCTCGACTTCACCGGCGGCACCGCGGTGAACGTGCGCTTCGAGCAGCCCGTCAGCGTCGACGAGGTGCGTGACCGCCTGCAGGCGGCCGAGATCGAGAACGCGCAGGTGCAGACCTTCGGCAGCGGCAACGACCTGCTGATCCGGGTCCGCGCCGCCGAGGACATCGCGCACATCGAAGACAACACCGAACTCGCGCAGCACGTGCTCGAGGCGGCGTCGAGCGCCGAGAACCCCGGCCAGATCCTGAGCACCGAGTCGATCGGTTCCCAGGTCTCGGGCGACCTGCGCAAGAACGCCATCTACGCGGCGATCTTCGTGCTGGTGGGCTTCCTGCTGTACATCAGCTTCCGCTTCGAATGGAAGTTCGCGGTGGTCGCCAGCGTGACCACGCTGTTCGACGTGCTGGTGGTCGCCGGTCTGTTCGCCCTGACCGGGCGCGAGTTCGATCTGACCGTGCTCGCGGGCCTGTTGTCGGTCATGGGCTTCTCGATCAACGACACCATTGTGGTCTTCGACCGCGTCCGCGAGAACTTCCGCGGCATGCGCGCCGACCCGCTGGAGGTGTTCAACAAGTCGATCAACCAGACGCTGTCGCGCACGATCATCACCTCGCTGGTGTTCTTCCTGTCGGTGCTGGCGCTGTTCCTCTACGGCGGCGGTTCGCTCGAAGGCCTGGCGCTCACCCAGATGATGGGCGCGGTGGTCGCTACGCTGTCGTCGGTGCTGATCGCCTGTCCGCTGCTGACCTACGGCCTGCTGCGCGTGACCAAGCAGGACCTGCTGCCGAAGGCCCGCGACGAGGAAGCCCTGGCGCGTCGTCCCTGACGGTCGCCACCACGCGGCCCGCACCGGGTGCGGGCCGCGTCGAAGCTGCATGCAGAAGAGCCGCGCCCAGCGCGGCTTTTCTGCGTTCGGGGGAGGCGCGCCGGCCAGACGAAGCACGCCGGACGACGCGTGGCGCGGGCAGGGTGTTCGCCACGACTGCTCGCCGTCATCGTCGAATGCGCTTGGCCGGCAGCTCCGCGGGCAAATCTCAAGCGCCACAACGCAGAAGGCCGCGCGTGCGCGCGGCCTTCTGCCTGAGCGGATGCATCGACGTGGGACTTACTGGAATTCCTTCACGTAGCCCGAGTCGACCAGCGTCTTCTGCAGCGGTTCGATCAGGCGCACGTTGGCGGCGACGATCTGGCGGCCACCCGCCGGTGCGACGTTCATCGGCCCGGTCGAGGCGCCCTTGAAATCGCTGATGCGGCCACCGGCCTCGCGCACCAGCAGCACGCCAGCCGCGATGTCCCAGGGATGCACGCCCGCTTCGAAATACCCGTCGCTGCGACCGGCAGCCACATAGGCCAGATCGAGCGCGGCCGAGCCGCCCCGGCGCACGTCCTCGGCGGATTCGAGCAGCGCCTCGACGGCGCGCAGCTGCGCGCCTGCGCGCTTGCGCTCACGCGGCGCAAAGCCGGTGCCGATGATCGCGCCCGGCAGTTCCCGGCGGTCGGCCACGCGGATGCGACGCTCGTTGAGCTGCGCGCCGCTGCCGCGCGAGGCGGTGAAGAGTTCATTGCGCAGGGGATCGAAGATCACGCCATGCAGCGGATCGCCGCCCTCGACCAGCGCGATCGAGACGCACCAGTGAGGGAAGCCACGCAGATAGTTGCTGGTGCCGTCGAGCGGATCGATGACCCAGGTGTAACGGGAGCCACCGCCGCGACCGGGCTTGGCGCCGCCTTCCTCGCCGAGCACGGCGTACTCGGGATAGGCGCGACGCAGTTCCTTCACGATCGCCTCTTCGGCCAGGCCGTCGACTTCGCTGGCGTAGTCGTGGCGTTCCTTCTCGACGACGTTGAGCGCATCGAGGCGGTGCATGTGACGCAGCAGGACGTTACCGCCGGCGCGCGCCGCCTTGATCATGATGTTGACAGCAGGTTGATGCATCGCGGAAGGCTCCGGGCGCGGACGGCGTTCGAGGGGACAAAGAGCGGTGCCGGCTCAAGGCCGGTCGCGCAGTTTACCATTCGCACCATGCAAGCGCCCCTGAACCCCGAGCCCGCGGCAGCGACCGCCGATATCGCCGACCTCGCGTCGCGCATCCGCATCGTGCTGGTGGGTACCCAGCATCCCGGCAACATCGGCTCGGCCGCACGCGCGATCAAGACGATGGGGCTGCACCGGCTGGTGCTGGTGGCGCCGCAGAAGTTTCCGCACAACGAGGCCGACATGATGGCCGCCGGCGCCGACGACGTGCTGGCGGCGGCGGTCGAGGTGGAGACGCTGGCCGAGGCCGTCGCCGACTGCAGGCTGGTGCTGGGTTGCACCGCGCGCAGTCGCCGCGTGCAGCTGCGCGAACTCCGGCCGCGTGCGGCAGCGGTGTCGGCGCACGCCGAAGCCCTGGCCGGTGGCGAGGTCGCGCTGGTGTTCGGGCGCGAGCGCACCGGACTCGAGAACGCGGAACTGCAGCTGTGCCACGCCGCAGTGCATATTCCGGCCAATCCGGACTACAGCTCGCTCAATCTGGCGGCCGCGGTGCAGGTGCTGTCCTACGAGCTGCGCATGGCGATGCTCGGCGAGGCGGGCGATGCCCCGGTGGCGACGGCGGTCAATCCCGATGCGGCGCCGCATGCGGAACTGGAAGGCTTCTTCGCCCAGCTCGGCGAGACGCTCGACGCCATCGATTTCCACAAGGGCCGCACGCCGGATTCGGCGATGCGCAAGCTGCGGCGGATGTTCGTGCGCACCGGTCTGGACAGCCACGAGATCCGGCTGCTGCGCGGGGTGCTGGCCGATGCCCAGCGCATGGCCCGCCTGGCCGGGCAGGACCGCAGCTGAGCCTCCACGGCGGCCTGTCGCCGCACCCGCCTTTGGGCTAGGCTCGTGGCTGACCCGGATGGCGGATACGCCTTGACTCTCCGCACCGTTTGCAGATGGCTGTCCATGGGGGTGCTGGCGGTCGCGCTTGTCGCGCCGGCGTCACCGGCCCGATCGGAAACCCCGTCCCACGTGCTCGTGCTGGGACGCATCAGCGACGATCCCAAGGCCCATTACGAACAGCTGCGTCCGCTGCTCGACTACGTGGTCGCGCGGATGGGCGATGTCGGCATCACCGAGGGCCGCGTGCTGATGGCGCGCGATACCCAGCAGATGCAGAGCTACATGCGGCGCGGGCGCGTCGACTGGGTGACCGAGACCGCCAGCAGCGCGATGCTGCTCGAAGCGCGCGCCGGCGCCCGGCCGTTGCTGCTGACCGAGCGCAACGGCGTCAGCCGCTACCGCACCGTCTACTTCGCGCGACGCGACAGCGGCATCGCCTCGATCGACGACCTGCGCGGGCGCAGCATCGCGTTCCAGAACCGGCAGTCGGCCAGCGCCTATTTCGTGCCGGCGGCCGAAATCCTGGATCACGGCCTGACCCTGGAAATCCTGCTGTCGCCGCAGGACGAGCCCGAGCCGGGTTCGGTCGGCTACCTGTTCGCGCGTTCCGAATTCAACACCTCGTCGTGGGTGCACAAGCGCCTGGTCGACGTGGGCGCGTTGAGCAACATCGACTGGGACGATCCACGCCGCGTGCCGGATGCGTTCAAGCGCGACATCGCGATCTTCGCCGAGAGCGGCACCTTCCCGCGCGCACTGGAACTCGTGCGCGCGTCGCTGCCGCCGGCTGTGGCCGGACGCCTGCGCGAAGTGCTGCTGGAGGCCAGCAACGATCCCGCCGCGGCGGATGCGTTGCGCCAGTTCTTCCGCACGACCGCGTTCCTGCCGATCGATGCCCGCACGCGCGCCGAACTCGACACGTTGCGCAGCGGCGCGCTGCGCGTCAATGCGGAGGTCGAATGAAGCTGCGCAGTGGGCTGCAGGCGAGCTTCGTCGCCATGGCGGCGGGCGCGCTGCTGACCGCGCTGGTCGCGGTCGGCCTGGTGCTGCACCAGCAGGAACGCACCCAGGCCGAGATCCTGACGCTGAGTCAGCGGTCGATGCACGGACTCGCCTCGCAGCGCCTGCTGGGTCGGGGCGAGGCGATCTCGATCCAGCTCGCCGATGCCCTGGTCAATCCGCTGTACTACTTCGACCTCGACGCCATCGGCAGCGCCGTCGGCAACGTGCTGCGCCAGCCCGATGTCGCCTACGTCATCGTCTACGACACCGACGGCAACATCGTTCACGACGGCAGCCACGAGATCGATGCCTACGGTCGGCGCATGGAAGGGCCGTTCGCGCAGGAAGCGATCGCGGCCGAGGGCCAGCACGTGCAGAACGACGGCCGCCAGGTCGACGTCTCGATGCCGATCCGCATGGGCGACCAGCGCCTGGGCGGCGTGCGCATCGGGTATTCGCTGGAATCGGCGATGGTGGACGAAACCGCGATGGTGTCGTCGATGCGCGGGCATCTGGACCGCATCGCCCAGCGCGACCTGTGGACCATCGGCATCCTGCTGCTGGTGCTGGTGGCGATGGGGGCGCTGGTCGCGTTCGCGCTGCAGCGCCGTCTGGTGCGGCCGGTGCGCGAACTCGCCCGGGCCGCGCAGCAGATCGAGGCCGGCAACTACACCGCCCAGCTGCAGACCGACAACCGCCCCGACGAGATCGGCGAACTGGTCCGCGCCTTCGACCGCATGCGCGACAGCATCGCGCGCCATGACCGTGACATCCGGCGCATGGCGTACACCGATGCCCTGACCGGACTGGCGAACCGGTTGGCCCTGCGCGAATCGCTCGACCAGCGGCTGCTGGCGATGCAGGGCACGCCGGGACGGCTGGCCCTGCTGTTCGCCGACGTCGACGATTTCAAGCGCGTCAACGACACCCTGGGTCATGACGCCGGCGATGCGGCGCTGATGCAGTTCACCGCGCGCATCGGCGATGCGGTCGACGCGCATGGTCTGTCCGATGCGCTGCTCGCGCGCTTCGGCGGCGACGAATTCGTCGTGCTGCTGCAGCTCCCCGAGGGCAGCGCCGCGGACATGCGCGCGACGGCCGGCGCACTGGCCGCGCGCCTGGTGGAAGAAGTGTCGCGTCCGATCGACATCGAGGGGCGTCAGGTCTTCCTCGGCATCTCCATCGGCATCACGCTGTGCCCGGACGATGCGGTGTCGGCCGGCATGCTGCTCAAGAACGGCGACATCGCGATGTACCAGGCCAAGCTTGCCGGCAAGAACGGCTACAGCTTCTACAGCCTGGCGGCCGACCAGGCGGTGGAGCGCCGCGTGCACCTAGAGCACGAGTTGCGCGGCGCGTGGGCGCGCGGCGAACTCAACCTGGTCTACCAGCCGGTCATCCGCATGGAGGACAGCGCGCTGGTCGGCGTCGAGGCGCTGCTGCGCTGGCAGCATCCCGAACTCGGCGCGATCGCGCCGCCGGTGTTCATCGACATCGCCGAGCAGAGCGGACTGATCGACACCATCGGCCCGCTGGTGCTGGAGGCGGCCTGTCGCCAGGCGCGGGCCTGGCAGCGCAGCCGGCCCCTGGCCGCGGACCTGTTCGTCGCCGTCAACGTGTCGCCGCGGCAGCTGCGTGGCGGGCATTTTTCGGGCGAGGTCGAAGCGGCGCTGGCGGCGTCGGGACTCGACGCCCGGCATCTGCATCTCGAGCTGACCGAGACCGCCGTCATCGGCGACGAGGTGCGTGTGGGGCAGCTGCTCGGCGCCTTGCGCCAGCTCGGCGTCAAGGTGTGGCTGGACGATTTCGGCACCGGTTTTTCCGGGCTCAGCCACTTGCGCCGGGTGCCGGTCGACGGGGTCAAGATCGACCGCAGCTTCGTCGCCGACGTGCTGCGCGATCCCGACGATCTGGCGCTGACCACGGCGATCATTTCGATGGCCCACTCGATCGGCATCATCGTGGTGGCCGAGGGCGTGGAGAAGGAAGGCCAGTTCGACATCTTGCGCCAGCGCGGCTGCGATCTGGGACAGGGCTTCTGGCTCGGCCATCCGCTGCCGCCACGGGAGTTTGAGGCGCTGCTGATGTGAGGGGTGTGCCGGGCGACCTGCGACCGCGTCGATGCGCGGTACGCCGCTGCACCGGCAGCGGGGTCAGAACAGGCGTTCCAGCCACTCCGTCGCCGCGGCGGCCAGCGCGCCGCTGAGCACGCCAAACACGGCGATCGCGATCACGCCGGCAATCCAGGCGCCGAGCATCAGCGCGCCGTCGCGTTCCAGCAGGGCCAGCGCAAAGGCCAGCAACAGCAGGCCGAAGACGTAGTTGGTGAACGGGATCGGCAGCGCCAGCAGGATGCCGAGCAGCACCAGCAGCAGCCCGGTGAACAGGGTGGCGGCGCGATGGTCGAGCAGGCCCGCCATGCGCGGCCGGCTCACACGCTCCAGCCGGCGGAACCAGGGCTCGAGCACGTGTTCGAAGCGCTGCACCGCGCGCCGGTGCGGCCCGCGTTCGGCGAGGAAATTCGGCAGCCAGGGCTTGCGCAGGCCCAGCAGCAGCTGCGCGCCCACCAGCACCACCAGCGGGCCGCCGATGGCACCGCCGACGCCGGGCACCGGGATGAAGGCGGGCAGGGTGGCGACGAACAGCATCATGCCGAACACGCGCTTGCCCAGCCCGGTCAGCAGGTCGCGCAGGCGCAGCTGGTCGTCGGGATCGCCGAACGACATCGCCGCCAGCAGTTCGCGGGTACTCGCTTCCTCGCGGCCGTCGTGATGCCCTGACTCAGGCTCCACGATCGTCGGCCTCGTCGCGCGGCAGGCGCTGCAGCAGCAGCTTGTCGACACGCGGGCCGTCCAGATCGACGATCTCGACGCGCCAGCCGTTCCAGTCGAAGTACTCGCCGACATTGGGAATTCGCCCGAACTGCGCGATCGTCATGCCCGCGGCGGTGTGGAAGATGTGTTCCTTTTCGCCGGGCAGGGCGCCGCCGCCGAGCAGCTCGCGCAGCGGATCGCTGCTGAGGCTGCCGTCGACCAGCAGGGAGCCGTCCTCGCGCGTGACCACCAGCGGCGAGGCATCCACGCCGCTGCTCTGGGTGCGGCCGATGACCGCTTCCATCACGTCGTTGACGGTGACCATGCCGGTGATGTCGCCGTACTCGTCGACCACCAGCGCCAGCGATTGCTGGTTCTCGCGCAGGATCTCCAGCAGCTTCATCGCCGGCGTCGACTCGGACACGAACAAGGGCTCGCGCAGGTACTTGAACAGGTCGAATTCGCGTTCTTCCAGCCGGTCGATCAGCGACTTGATCTCCAGCACGCCGACCACGTCGGCATCGTTGCCGCGGAACACCGGATAGCGCGAATAGGGAGTCGCCCGCATCCGCGCGAGGTTCTCCTCGAAGCCGGCGCCCACGTCCAGCCATGCGATGCGCATACGCGGCGTCATCAGGCTTTCGGCCTCGCGGTCGCCCAGGGTCAGCACCCGGTTGACCATGTTGCGTTCGTCGGTATCGATCACGCCCTGTTCGTGGCTTTCCGAGACCAGCATGCGGATCTCTTCTTCCGTGACCTGCGCCGCCTCGGTCTTGTCCAGCCGCAGCAGGCGCAGCAGCAGCCGCACCGAGCCGCCGAGCAGGCGCACCACGGGCGTGGCCGCGATCGACAGCCAGTGCATCGGCAGCGCGACGAACGAGGCGAAGCGCTCCGGCGCCAGCAGGGCCAGGCGCTTGGGCAGCAGTTCGCCCAGCACGATCGTCAGGTAGGTGATCAGGCCGATCGCCAGCACCTTGCCGATGGCCGCGGCCCAGGTGGTCGCGAACACGGGCATGTCGGCCTGCATCGCCGGGATGGTTTCGCCCAGCCAGATGCCCAGCGAGCCGGCGATCGCGTCGCCGCCGTACATGCCGGTCAGGATGCCGATCAGGGTGATGCCGACCTGCACGGTCGACAGGAACTGTTCGGGGTGTTCGGCCAGTTCCAGTGCCTTGCGCGAACTGGCGCTGTGGGGGGCCATCTGGCGCAGCCGGGGCTTGCGCGAGGTGACCACCGACATCTCCGACAGCGCGAAGAACGCGTTGCAGGCGATCAGGAACAGCACGATGAGGATCAGTTCGATCATCTGCGGACCTCCCGCGAGGCGCGGCGGCCTTCAGGGCCGTGGGGAAGCAGGGCGTGGGTCCGAAGCGCCTGGGGGCGGTGAAACGCCGGCGGACAGGCGGTGGCAGGGGGCGGTCTAGAGTCGTCGTCCATGGGTCGATGAACTGCGCAGGAGGGCGCGGCCGGGACTATAGCAGCTGGCCCTGTGACGACCGGCGTGCAGCCCCGGGTCAACCCGGGCTGGTCCCAACTGTCATCGAACCGTCATAATTCGCGACCTGCGCAAGCGCCCCGTCCCGCGGGCGCGCGGATACGAGGCGGCAGCATGTTCTCCCTGCAAACGATGTTCGGCCAAGGCAACCAGTTCTATACGTTGCTCGAAGAGGCCGCGGTGGCGGCGCACGACAGCGCGAAGGCCCTGCACGCGATGCTGCGCGAATCCGACCGCCAGCCCGCGCTCGACGCCTTCAAGCTGGCGCGCATGCGCGAGCGCGAGACCTCGGACAAGATCAGCCAGGCCCTGGTCGACAGCTTCATCACGCCGATCGAGCGTGAGGACATCGAGGCGCTGGGCTCGGCGCTGTACAAGATTCCCAAGCAGATCGAGAAGTTCGCCGATCGCTACTCGCTGGCCACCCAGCATCTGGAGCACATCGATTTCGCGCCGCGCGCGGCGATGCTGGAACAGGCCTCGGCGGTGGTGGTAAAGATGGTGCGCGCGCTGCGCAGCATGAAGCTCGAGCCGATGAAGGCGCTCAACGACGAGCTGCGCGCGCTGGAGAACGAGGCCGACCGGCTGATGCTCGAGCTCTACCGCGACATCTACTCCGGCAGGCTGGATCCGCTGCAGATGTTCCTGCTCAAGGAATTCTTCGAGATTCTCGAAAAGGCGATCGACCGCTGCCGCGAGGCAGGCGTGGTCGCCTACGAGATCGTGCTCAAGAACTCCTGACGGATTCCAGAACATGCTGACCCTCGTGCTGATCGTGGTCGCAACCGCGCTGGTGTTCGAATACATCAACGGGTTCCACGACACCGCCAACTCCATCGCGACCGTGGTCGCGACCAAGGTGCTGTCGCCGATGCAGGCTGTCGGCCTGGCGGCGTCGATGAACCTGATCGGCGCGCTGATGGGCACCGCGGTGGCCAAGACCATCTCGTCGGGCCTGATCGATGCCGGCGTCATCGACGTCGGCTCGCAGCTGATCCTGTGCGCGCTGCTCGGCGGCATCATCTGGAACCTGATCACGTGGTGGTTCGGCCTGCCGTCGTCGTCCTCGCATGCGCTGATCGGCGGCCTGATCGGCGCCGCGCTGGCCGCGGCCTCGAACAATTTCGACGTGGTGATCTGGTCGGAGCCGGCCGAGCCGGTCTGGCACAGCGCCGGCGTACTGTGGAAAGTCGTCGTGCCCATGGTCACGTCACCCGTTCTCGGCTTCGCCACGGGCTTTCTGATGATGGGCGTGCTGTTCTTCGGCATCTCGATGATGGCGCGCAGCGGTGGCGTGCTGGCGCGCATTGCGCGGCCGCGCTGGGTCAATGCCTTCTTCGGCAAGAGCCAGATCGTCTCGGCCGCCGGCATGGGCTTCGCGCACGGCATGAACGATGCGCAGAAGACCATGGGCATCGTCGCCCTGACCCTGGTCAGCGCGCAGAGCGTCGGCACGCTGGACAACCTGCCGGGCTGGCTGGCATTCCTGCACCCGTCGGAGGCCGCACTGGCCGAAGGCGATATTGATCTGTGGATCAAGATCACCTGCGCCGTGGTCATGGCCGCCGGCACCGCCGCGGGCGGCTGGCGCATCATCAAGACGCTGGGTCACAAGCTGGTCAAGCTGCATCCGATTCACGGCTTCGCCGCGGAAACCAGCGCCGCGTCGGTGATCCTGGCCGCGTCGTCGCTGGGCATTCCGGTCTCGACCACGCACAACATCTCCACCGCGATCATGGGCGTGGGCACGGCCAAGCGTCTCAACGCGATCAAGTGGACGGTGGTCAACAAGATGGTCTGGGCGTGGATCCTGACGATCCCGATGTCCGGCGGCATCGCCTACGGTCTGTTCCGCCTGTTCCATCACGCGGGCTGGGTCTGAGGCGGGGCGGGCGGCTGCGGTCGTCCCGCTTCTGTGATCCGCAGGATGCGGCGCCCTGCAACGCGCATGAGTGCCGCGACTATGGAGTGGGATCTCCCGCTTGCCGGTCGTGAAGCCGCGCTTCCGGCCCGATTCCGGAGTCGTCCGTGCACGCGATGCGGAGGTCGAAACCCGCTGCCCCCGAGGCGATGCCGGATCGGATGATCCCGATGCAGGCGTCGCGCGCTCCGGAACAGCGGTCAGCCCGGAGGTCGCGCGACCCGCGCGTATGATTCCGCGACCGGCGCGCCGCGCGCCGTTGGAGCGTCCGACGTGCATCAGTTCCTGCTGGTTTTTCTGGGTGGCGGCCTCGGCGCGGCGCTGCGCCACGGCGTGAACCTGTTCGCGTTGCGCGGCCCGGGCGCGCAGTTTCCCTACGGCACCCTGTGCATCAACGTGCTCGGCTCGTGCCTGATGGGCATGATGGTGGCGTGGTTCGCCGTACGCGGCGAGCTGGCGCCATCGGCGCGCCTGTTCCTGACCACCGGCGTGCTCGGCGGCTTCACCACGTTCTCGGCGTTTTCGCTGGACGCCGTTCTGCTGTACGAACGGGGGCAGCCCGGCCTGGCGGCGGTGTATTTGCTGGGCTCCGTCGTGCTCTCGATCGGCGGCCTGTTCGCCGGACTGGCGCTGATGCGCGCACTGTTGGCCTGAGGCGTTTGTCCGCCGACGGCGGCACGCGTTGGCGCTCGCTTCGATGGCATCCGTCTATCCTGCGGCCATGACCCCGCCTGCCGCCCCGTCCGATCCGGTCGCCCGCATCCTCGCCGCGATCCGCGCCGTGCCGCGCGGTGAGGTCGCGGGCTACGGACACATCGCGCGTCGCGCCGGCCTGCCGGGACGGGCGCGGATGGTCGCGCGCGTACTGCGCGACCATCCCCATCCCACGTTGCCCTGGCACCGCATCGTGCGCAGCGACGGTGCGATCGCGATCCCGCGCGGCTCGCCGGGTTTCGACGAACAGGTCAGACGACTGCGCGAGGAGGGCGTGGTCGTGCACAACGGCCGCGTGCGCATGCCGGCGCGGGACGAGGACGCGCTGCTGTGGGGTCCACCCGGCACGCGATGACGCGGCGGCGACATCGTCGGGCGATGCGCCCGGTATCATGACGCCGCACGAACAAGGAGTCCGGATGTTCCCGAGGTTGCCGCAGGCCGTCAAAGCGATCCTGGCCATCAATATCGTCGTCTTCCTGCTGCAGCTGGCGATCGGCGGCGCATTGGCGCCGATGATGCTGTGGCCGATCGGCGGCGCGGATGTGGGCGGACTCGGCTTCCAGCCGTGGCAGCTGGTGACCTACGGTTTCATGCACGACCCGCGCAATCTGGCGCACCTGATCTTCAACATGCTGGCGCTGGTGATGTTCGGTTCGCAGCTCGAATACACCTGGGGCACGAAGCGCTTCGTCACCTACTACCTGGTGTGCGTGGTCGGGGCCGGGCTGTGCCAGCTGGCAGTCGTGACCTGGGCGCTGTCGCAGGGCGCGTATCCGTATCCCACGCTGGGCGCTTCGGGCGGCGTGTTCGGCTTGCTGCTGGCCTATGGCCTGCTGTTCCCGAACCAGCGGATCATGCTGCTGTTCCCGCCGATCCCGATGCGCGCACGCACCCTGGTCATCGTCTACGGCCTCGTCGAGCTGGTACTCGGCATCACCGGCACGCGCTCGGGCGTCGCCCACTTCGCGCACCTCGGCGGCATGCTGTTCGGCTGGCTGCTGATCCAGCACTGGCGCGGCCGTCCGCCGTTCAACCGCCGCCGCGGCCACGTGCGCAGGCTCTGAGGGCGTACGAGCGGTCCCGCCTGGCGCTGTCCGGTGGATGTCGCGTGTAGAGGCTGCACGGGGTCGGGCCTGACCCGTACGTCCCGGGATTTCGTTCGATCAATCGACGCGTGACGCGCCACGTTCGCACGCACGCGTTTCCCGATCGGACGGTGCTCTGTCTGTAGCCGCTCTTTCGATCTTCCTGCGCGGCTGCGTCGACAGGGCCGAGGCAACCGGCCTCCGTCTTCTGTCCCGACGCTCACGTCTGCACCCGCGTCCTGACGCATGACCGGTGCGGCGCATGACCGCGACCGCAAAGCGGCGGCGTCCATCCCGGATCCCGATGCCGGCGTCGGCACATAAAAAAAGCGCGCCCGGATCGGGCGCGCTTCGTGAGCCGGCGGTGGCCTGCGCGGCTCAGCGCCAGATCAGGACCTGGTCGGCGCTCGCACGGACCATCGCATCGGCCGGCTTGCAGGCGAAGGTCTCGCTGAAGGCCGGCAGGTTCGACACCGGACCGTTGGCACGCCACTGGCCCGGCGCCTGCACGGCGGTCGCTGCCGTGCGGGTCGCGGTGTCGGCGGCCGATTGCTGACGCCACAGCTGCGCCCAGCCGCGGAAGAAGGCCTCGCGTCCTTCCTTGGCCAGTTCCGGGTTGGCGCGCAGCAGCGCGTCCCAGGCCAGTTCCACGCCGGCCAAGTCCGCCGCGTTCTCGTCGCGGGTCAGGGCACCGTTGACGTTGACCGCGGTCAGGCCCGGATACGGATAGGCGTTGTACTGCGCGACCAGGCGATCGGTCGCCTGCAGCCACGCGGCGTCGTCGGCCGGCGTCCACCAGGTGCGCACCGTCTGCGTGCTGTCGACGAACTTGCCCTTGATGTCGACCGCGCGGCTCAGCTCGTGGCCGACCAGCGCACCGAAGGTGCCGTAGTGGCTGGCGTTGTCGGCAGCGATGTCGAGCACCGGTGCCTGCAGCACCGCGGCCGAGACGATCAGGCGGTTCTGCGCCGTGTCATAGGCGAGGGCCGGCGTCTGCGGCAGCACGTCCCAGCGACGCGCGGCGTTGGTCTGGCCGATGCGGCGCATTTCCTGCGCATGACGCCAGGTCGCGGCGATCAGCATGTTGCCGCCGAAGCTGCCACGGCCCATCGGCTGCACCGTGTAGTCGATGTCCTCGACCGGTGCGCCGATCTCGATGCGCAGGCCGGCGAGCTTGGCCTTGGCTTCGGTCTTGGCCGCGTCGCTCATCCACGCGCTGCGCTCGACGCCGCGGACGAGGGCGTCCCGCACTTCGCCGGCGATCGTGTCGGCACGGGCGCGCGTCGTGTCCGGCAGGTGACGGGCGACGTATTCGCGCGACATCATCGGGCCGGCGGCGCGGTTGATCGCGCCCAGCACCAGCTGCTGGCGGGTCGGCTGCGCGCTCTCGCCTCGCAGGATGCGGCCGTGGAAATCGAACTCGGCGTCGCGGAAGCTCTTCGCCAGGTACGGCGCCATCGCATCGCCGATGTGGAAGCGCAGATACGCCTTCCACTGTTCGGGCTTGAGCGAGTTGACCAGCGTGTCGAGCTGCTGGAACAGCGCCGGGTTCGCCAGCGAGACCTGCTCGGACTGCACGCCCTGCGCGGTGAGGAATTCGCCCAGCTGCAGGCGGCGGTACTGCTTGCCCAGATCGGCGGTGTTGACCAGCGCGTACTGCGTGCGCGGATCGCGGATGTCGGCCAGCGGACGCGAGGCGGCGGCGATGCGGCGCTCCAGGTCGAGCACCAGTTCGGTCTCCGCATCCAGACGGTCTTCGGCGGTGCCGGTCAGCGCCAGGATGTTGCGCACGTACTGGGTGTACTGCGACACGATCTGCTGGGTCTCGGCGTCGCCGCGGCTGTAGTACGCCGGATCGGGCAGACCGAGGCCGCCCTGGACGAAGTAGCCGAGGTGCCGGCCCAGATCCGCGAGATCGGCTTCGGCGCCGAATTCGAACAGGACCGGGATGCCGACCTGGTGCAGCGCGGCGATCGCCGGCGCGATGTCGCGGGTGCGGCGGATGCCGTCGATGCGCGCGATCAGCGGGGCGATCGGCTTGGCGCCGTCGGCCTCGACGGCGGCTTCGTCCAGACCGCTGGCCCAGAAGTCGCCCAGCAGGCGCTGCACGTCGTTCTGCGGCGACGTCATCGCGGCATTCAACAGGTCGTGCTGCTGCTGCACGGCCGTGGCCTGCAGCTCGCCGAACGCCGAACGCGTGCCCTGACCGGCGACCAGCACGTTCGCGGCCAGCCAGTCCTTGTTGACGAAGGTGTAGAGGTCACTGCAGGCGGTGACCGGCGGCGGACCCTTGGGCTGCGCGGCGCGGCGGCGCTGCTGGGCGTCGGCATCGGCGCTCAGGCCGACCAGCAGGGCGATCGAAGCGGCGAGCAGGGCGGGGCGGGCGAGCGTGTGCTGGATCGGCATTGCGGAGTCCATGGGCATGAATCCCGCAAGTCTAGCAAGCCGCGCCGGGCGGAACCGGGCGGTTTCGCACGCATGCGCGCCGCGTCGGTGCAGGGCGTCGACCGGCCTCCGGAGAGGCGTGCGCGCGTGCAGGTCACACTGGACCGGCGGGGCTGACGCACGCCGTGTCGGCGCATCGCCGGGTGGAAGAGCGGACACGAAAAAGCCCGGCATCGCTGCCGGGCTTTCCGGGGTCATCGTGGCGCGTGGATCACCAGATGACGACCTGCTGCTCGCCGCCGCGGACCATGGGATCGCCGGCCTTGCACTCGAACGCGGCGGCGAAGGCCGGCAGGTTCGACGGCGCGGCGATGGCGCGGAACGACGACAGCGCGTGCTCGTCGGTCGCCAGGCGCTTGGTCAGCTCTTCGGGCGTGAAGTTGCGGCGCCACACCGTGGCCCAGCTCAGGAAGAAGCGCTGGTCGCGGGTGAGGCCGTCGGTCATCGGGTCGGGCGTGTCGCCGGCCGCCTTGCGCATCGCGTCGTACGCGGTGGCCAGGCCGCCGAGATCGGCGATGTTCTCGCCCAGCGTGTGGTTGCCGTTGAGCGCGCGGCCATCGGGCAACGTGTAGTCGTTGAACTGCTGGACCAGACGGCCGGTGCGCGCCTTGAAGCCGGTCATGTCGGCCTCGGTCCACCAGTTCTCCATGTTGCCGGTCGGACCGAAGCGCGCGCCCTGGTCGTCGTAGCCGTGGGTCATCTCGTGGCCGATCACCGCACCGATGCCGCCGTAGTTCATCTCGTCGGTCGCGTCGGGATCGAAGAACGGCGGCTGCAGGATCGCGGCCGGGAACGTCAGCTGGTTGGCCAGCGGGTTGTAGGACGCGTTGACCGTCTGCGGGCGCATGCCCCATTCGCTCTTGTCGACCGGCTTGCCGATCTTGCCGAGGTCCCAGCGGTAGTTGTATTCGGTCGCGGCCATGACGTTGCCGATGTAGCTGTCGCGGCCGGTGCTCAGCCCCGCCCAGTCACGCCACTTGTCCGGATAGCCGACGCGCGGCTCGAAGGTGTTCCACTTCTCCAGCGCCTTCTGCTTGGTCTCGGCGCTCATCCACTCGAGATTCTCGATGCGCAGCTTCAGGGCGTCGCTGAGGTTCCTGATCAGCGCTTCCATCTTGGCCTTGGATTCGGCCGGAAACGCGACCTGCACGTACAGCTGGCCCATGGCCTCGCCGACCTGGCTGTCGACGGTGCCGAGCACGCGCTTCCAGCGCGGCTCGATCTCCTGCTGGCCGCTCAGGGTCTTGTTGTAGAAATCGTAGTTCTGCTGCGCGAATGCGTCCGACAGATACGGCGACGCGCCATCAACGACGTGGAACCGCAGGTAGCTCTTCCACTGGTCCACCGGCACGTCGACCAGCATCTTGTCGACTTCCTGGTGGAACGACGGCACCGACAGCGAGAACGTCGCCGGCACCGCGACGCCCTGCGATTCGAAGAACGCGGTCCACGGGAAGTTCGGCGTCAGCTTGTCGGCATCGGCCACGCTGATCGGGTTGTAGTACAGCTCGACGTTGCGCGAGAACTCCTCGCGCGACTTCGACGCCTTGGCGATGCGGGTTTCGAATGCCAGCACCTGTGTGGCCTGGGCCTGCGCCTGGTCGGCAGGCGTGCCCGACAGTTCGAGCACCTTGGCGATGTGCGCGACGTAGGCCTCGCGGATGCCGGCCTTGTCGGCGGCGGTGTAGTACGTGGTGTCGGGCAGGCCGAGGCCGCCCTGGCCGGTCGCGGCGATGTTGACCGAGGAATCCTTGAAGTCCGGCATCGCGCCGATGCCCCACAGGAAGCCCTGGCCCTTGGCGGCGGTCGACCGCAGCCACTCGACGACGGATGCGGTGTCGGTCAGCGCGTCGATCGAGGCGAGTTCGGCCTGCAGCGGCGTAATGCCCTGGGCATTGATCTTGGCCTCGTCCATGCCGGTCGCCCAGAAATCGCCGACCAGCTTCTCCACGCCGCTGGCGTTCGCATCGCTGGCGGCCTGCTGCGCAAGCTGGTGCTGCACGGCGGTCGAGCGCTCGTCCAGCATCTCGAACGCGCCCCACGAGGTGCGGTCGCCGGGGATGGCGTTGGCGGCCAGCCACTGGCCGTTGACGTAACCGCCGAAGTCGACGCAGGCGTTCTTGCTGGTGTCGAGATCGCCGATCAGGAACCGGTTGTAGGGCGGCAGCGTGCTCTCGTCGAGCGTCAGCGCAGTCGCGGCGTCGGCAGGCGCAGGCGCCGCGGCGGGTGCAGCAGGCGCCTCGGAATCCTTGCCACAGGCGGACAGCGCAAGCACGACGGCGCAGGTCAGGAACAGGCGTTTGGGGGAAGCGGTCACGGCGGGAACTCCACGGAGGAAAGAACGCCGGACGGCAGCCGTCCGGTTCGGCCGCACTCTACGCCCGGCGGCGGGGCGCTGAGGGTGTCGAAGGTCATGGGCCATCCGGCCCGATTCGGCACAGTGCGGGGGCGCGGATTCTGCGATGGCGGCCGGCCGCGGACGGGTCAGTCCGGCCCGGTCCGGGGTTCGCCCGGTCCGGTGTTCAACGTGCGGCTCTCGCGGCGCGGACGCGTCAGCGGGGTCGGCTTCGGCCCGGGCGCACTGGTGTTCTTGATGATCAGCGGAATGCCGGCGCGGGTGTCGTTGCTGGCGGTCTCCAGCTCGAAGCGCTCGGCATCGAGGCGGCGGACCTGCTCGGCGATCGTGTCGGCGTCCTCCTCGGACACGTCGAGTTCGCGCAGCACTGCGGCGCCGAACTGCACCGCCGATTCGAAGGTCTCGCGGATCTGGAAATCGACGCCGGCATTGACCAGACGCAGTGAGTGTTCGCGATCGAAGGAGCGGACCAGCAGCTTGGCCTGCGCGAACTCGTGCTGGGCGAGTTCGACGATGCGGTCGGCGGCCTCGCGATCGTCGATGCAGATCGCGATCGCGCGCGCGGTGCGGGCGCCCGAGGCATGCAGCACGTCGAGGCGGGTGCCGTCACCGTAGTAGACCTTGAAGCCGAACTCGGCCGCGCTCTGGATCATCTCGATGTCGGTGTCGATGATCGTGACGTCGACATCGCGCGCCAGCAGCGACTGGCTCATGACCTGGCCGAAGCGGCCGAAGCCGATGATCAGCACGCTGCCGCTCTGGTTCTCGACGTCTTCCACGTCGTCGGGCCGCGCGGCCTTGGCCTTGACGATGAAGCGCTGCGTCGCCAGCACGACCAGCGGCGTCAGCGCCATCGACAGCACGACGATCGCGGTGAAGTTGGCATTGACCTCGGCGTCGATCAGACCCGTCGCGGCGGCGGTGGAGAACAGCACGAAGGCGAACTCGCCGCCCTGCGCCATCAGCACCGCGCGCTCGAGCGCTTCGGGATGCGAACTGCGCGTCACGCGCGCGACGAGGTAGATGCACAGCGCCTTGGTCGCCATCGCCGCGAACACACCGCCGACGATCAACGGCCAGTTGGCCGCAACCACCGTCAGGTTCAGCGCCATGCCGACGCCGAGGAAGAACAGGCCCAGCAGGATGCCGCGGAAGGGTTCGATGTCGGCTTCGATCTGGTGCCGGAACGAGGATTCCGACAGCAGCACGCCGGCGAGGAATGCGCCCATCGCCATCGACAGGCCGCCGAGCTGCATCAGCAGCGCCGCGCCCAGCACCACCAGCAGCGCGGCGGCGGTCATGACTTCGCGCGCCTTGGCCGCGGCGAGGATGCGGAACATCGGATTGAGCAGATAGATGCCGGCGACGATCAGCGCGACCAGCGAGCCGATGCCGATGGCGATCGACATCCAGCGCGACGGCGCATCGACGGCGGCCTCGGGCGTCGGCGCGAGGAACGCGATCAACGCCAGCAGCGGCACGATCAGCAGATCCTCGAACAGCAGCACCGAGACGATCTTCTGGCCGTGGGGCAGGGCGATCTCGCCGCGTTCGGACAGCAGCTGCATCACCACCGCGGTCGACGTCATGACGAAGCCGGACGCACCGACGAAGGCGATCGGCCACGGAAAGCCGAACGCCGCGCCGAGCAGGGTCAGCGCGGTGATGCTGAGGATGATCTGCAGCGCGCCGAGGCCGAAGATCTGCCGGCGCAGGCTCCACAGATGCGAGGGCCGCATTTCCAGGCCGATGACGAACAGGAACATCACCACGCCGAGTTCGGCGACGTGGAGAATCGACTCGGGATCGGAGAACCAGCCGAAGCCGAACGGACCGATCGCCAGACCCGCGGCCAGATAGCCGAGCACCGAGCCGAGCCGGAGCTTGCGGAACAGGGGCACCGCGACGACGGCGGCGCCCAGCAGGGCGACGACCTGGATCAGCTGGCTGGTGGTTTCGTGCGCGGCATCCGCCATGGGCTTGCGTCCTCGAAGCCGGCGCCGATGACCGGGCAGGCCGTCGACGCAGGCGAATGATGTGCTTGGAATACGACAGTCGACCGCCGCGGAACGCCAGTGGCCGCATCTCTGTGCCGGCATGGCGCGCGCGCCGGGCGCCGCACACCTGCCGGAAGAGGATGCACCGCGCACCGCGACGTGCCGGGGTCGATGGCGGGAGCGTGCCACAGCGGGGGCGGGCCGCCCAGCGCCCGCGCAGGGATGCTGCATCCCTGAATCTGAGCGGCCGGCGAGCGGCAGGCACCCCGTCCCCAGCGCGCGGCGCCGCATTGACGTAGACTGGGCGGGTTCTGCAGCGCGGTCGCCCACCGAAAGTCCTTCCGGACCCGAGGTCACGATCCTGGTATGCCGCCGGCGCACAGCGCCGCCACGGTTCTTACCCCCGCACGTCTTTCGTCGCGCAGACACGGTCCGGGTCGTTTCCCGTCACCGTCACATCGGTACTCGCAGCGCGGTTCAGGGATAGCTCCGGGTCCATTGCCATCGTCACGGCCTGTCGGCTGTCGTCCGTCATTTGCGGACCGCCGCAGCGTGACCTGGTTTACAGGAGCACCACATGACCACGTTCGAAACCCTCGGGCTGTCGCCCGCGTTGCTGCGCGCGCTTGCCGAAAACGACTACAACACCCCCACCCCGATCCAGGAACAGGCGATTCCGCTGGTCCTCGACGGCAACGACGTCCTGGGCGGCGCCCAGACCGGTACCGGCAAGACCGCCGCGTTCGGCCTGCCGCTGCTGCAGCGCCTCGCCAAGGAAACCCCGCCCAAGGGTCCGCGCAAGCCGCGCGCGCTGATCCTGGTGCCGACCCGCGAGCTCGCGGTGCAGGTCGCCGAGAACCTCAAGACCTACGGCCGCCATCTGCGCCTGAACGTCACGACGATCTTCGGTGGCGCCGGCATGCAGCCGCAGATCGACAATCTGCGCCGCGGCGTCGACGTGCTGATCGCGTGCCCGGGCCGTCTGCTCGACCATATGGACAGCGGCCACGCCAAGCTGGACGCGGTCGAGATCCTGGTGCTCGACGAAGCCGACCGCATGCTCGACATGGGCTTCCTGCCGCAGATGAAGCGCATCATGAACCGCGTGCCGAAGGCGCGTCAGACGCTGCTGTTCTCGGCCACGTTCGAGCCGCGCATCAAGGCGATGGCGCTGGAGTTCATGCGCGATCCCAAGCAGGTGCAGGTGGCGCAGAACAGCACGATCGCCGACACCATCGCGCACCGTGCCCACCCGGTCGACAACAGCCGCAAGCGCGACCTGCTGGTCGACCTGCTGTCCAAGCGCCACACCGACCAGGTGCTGGTGTTCGGCAAGACCAAGCACGGCTGCAACCGTCTGGCCGAACAGCTGGCCGAGTCCGGCCTGCCGGCGGTCGCGATCCACGGCAACAAGAGCCAGGCGCAGCGCCAGAAGGCGCTGGATGCGTTCAAGTCCGGTCGTGCCCGCATCCTGGTCGCCACCGACGTCGCCGCGCGCGGTCTCGACATTCCGAACCTGCCGCTGGTGATCAACCACGATCTGCCGATGGTCGCCGAGGACTACGTGCACCGCATCGGCCGTACCGGCCGCAACGGTTCGACCGGTGAGGCGCTGTCGCTGGTGTCGCCGGAAGAGGGCGGTCTGCTGCGCCAGATCCAGCGCATGCTCAAGGCCGAGATCGACCTGACCGCCGTGCCCGGCTTCGAGCCGAGCCAGCCGGTGCGTCTCGACACGCCGATCCCGAAGAACGGTGGCGGCCAGCGTCGCCAGCCGTCCGCTGGTCGTCCGGGTGCACGCATGGGTGAGCAGAAGCCCGGTGGCGAGCGCGCGCCGCGCAAGGCAGCGGGCCACCGCGGCCACGGCAAGCCGGCGGATCGCAGTGCGCATGCGCATGCCGGTCCCAAGCAGCACCGTGCGGGTGCAGGCGCCGGCGCAGCCCGTGCCCAGGCCGGACGTCGCGATACGCGCGCCTGATCCCGGCTGAGCGCTGACCAGAAGAAACCCTCCCCCGGCGACGGGGGAGGGTTTTTCTTTGCGCGACGTCCGGGCGCGAACGCCGGACCGGTTTCCGTCGTCAGGGCGTTTTGCGGGCGCCGGGACTGCGCTTGCGCGGGGCGGTCTTCGCCTTGGCCGGCGCCTTGGCCTGCGCCGCGACGGGCCGAGCGTGTGCGGCGATGAAGTCGCGGACCTGCGGATACACCAGGTTGCGCCAGCGACGGCCGCTGAAGATGCCGTAGTGGCCCGCGCCCTCGACGGTGATGTGCGCGCGCTGCGCCTTGGCGACGCCGGTGCACAGCGTGTGGGCGGCCTGGGTCTGGCCTTCGCCGGAGATGTCGTCGAGCTCGCCCTCGATGGTCAGCAGCGCCGTGCCGGTGACCTTCGACGGATCCACGCGCTCGCCGGCGACCACCCAGCGGCCGCGTGGCAGCAGGTGCTGCTGGAACACGATGCGGATGGTGTCGAGGTAGTAATCGGCCGGCATGTCGAGCACGGCGTTGTACTCGTCGTAGAACCGGCGATGCGACTCGGCATCGTCGTCGTCGCCCTTCACCAGGTCCTGGTAGAAATCCCAGTGCGATTCGAGATGGCGTTCGGGATTCATCGCCATGAAGCCCATGTGCTGCAGGAAGCCGGGATAGACCATGCGGCCGCGGCCCGGATAGTTCATCGGCACCGGGTGGATGACGTGATCCTGGAACCACGACAGCGGCTTTTCGGTCGCCAGGTTGTTTACTGCGGTGGGCGATTCGCGGGTGTCGATCGGCCCGCCCATCATCACCATCGACCGCGGCGTGGCTTCGCCGCGCGCGGCCATCAGCGAGACGGCGGCGAGTACCGGCACCGTCGGCTGGCACACGCTGATCACGTGCAGGTCGTCGGCACCGATGTGGCGGATGAATTCCTCGATGTAGGCGACGTAGTCGTCCAGCGAGAACGCGCCCGCTTCGGCCGGCACCATGCGCGCGTCGACCCAGTCGGTCACGTAGACCTTGTGGTCGCGCAGCAGGGTGCGCACCGTGTCGCGCAGCAGCGTCGAGTGGTGGCCCGACAGCGGCGCGACGACCAGCACCGTCGGCTGTACCTTGATCACGTCGAGGTGCGCCGGGTCGTCGGTGTAGCGCTTGAAGCGCAGCAGCTTGCAGAACGGCTTGACCAGCGCGTCGAGCTGCACCACCGGATAGGTGCGCTCGTTGTCGTCGTTCTCCACCGCGTGGATGTCGAACGCCGGCTTCACGTAGTCCTTGCCGATGCGGTACATCAGCTCGTTCGCGGCCGAGACCTGCTCGGAGCCGGGCAGGGTGGACAGCCACGTGCTGTCGGCGCCGAACGCGCGGGCGTTGGCATCGGCCAGCAGCGTCCACGGCTTCATCCAGGCGCGGCCCATTTCGTGCAGTTGGTAGAACAGCATCGGCATTCCGTCAGTGGTGTTGCTGCGTCGCAGCATAGCGCATCGACCGTGAATGACCGGGCCGGCTGCGGGCGGCGCCCGCGGCCGCACAACCGCTGGATCAGGCGGTTTCGAGCGCCGTCGCGGTGCCGGCCAGCTGCGGGGACAGCCAGCAATGCGAGCCCAGCGCGCTGAATCCGGCATCGGCGAAGCGCGTGCGGTAGAACCGCGCCGGTCGTTGCTTGAAGCCGTCCTCGTCGCCCTCCGCGCCATCCACGCGCGTGAAGCATTCGAGGAAGGCCACGCCGCCGGTGAGTTCGGCCAGACCGGGCAGGCCGCGGTCGAGTTCCCGCGTCTCGAGGTAATGCAGCACGTCGCTGCAGATCAGCAGGTCGACCGGCGGGCAGGGCCGCAGCATTTCGAAATCGGCGAAGCGCGCGTGGTGCAGGTTGCGCGCGCGGCCGAAGCGCGAGACCGCGTACTCGCTGGCGTCGAAGCCGAGGTAGTGCGCCTTCGGACGCAGCTTGAGCAGCGGCGCGCGCCACGCGCCTTCGCCGCAGCCGATGTCCAGCACCGTGCGCAGTGGACGCTCCAGGTGGTACTCGGCCGTGGCCACTGCCAGCGCGACCTTGCGCGCCAGGCGCGCGGACCCGCCGATGTCGCCGGCGCGGTACCAGCGGTCGAAGTAGGCGCGGTCGTATTGCTTGGACATCGATGTGCCGGGTGCGGGTCGGACGCGCATTCTAGGCGGTGCACGGGTCCTGCGACCGGGTGTCGCAGCCGACGGTTCGCGCGCACGATCGTGCGATCCTTGTGCGTCAGCCGAGGGAGCCAGCGCGATGCAAGCCTATCTGTGGGTCAAGACCTTCCATCTCGTGTTCGTCATGGCGTGGATCGCCGCAGCGTTCTATCTGCCGCGCATCCTGATCAACCTGGTCGAAGCCGGCGACACCGTCGACGTGCGCGCGCGCCTGGTGCTGATGGGCCGCCGCCTGTACCGCTTCGGCCACGTGATGCTGGGCCTCGCCCTGCTGCTGGGCCTGGTGCTGTGGATGGGCTACACGGTGATCACCGATTTCCCGACGATGGCGCCGATGGGCACCGGCGCAGGCTGGCTGCACGCCAAGCTGCTGCTGGTCGTGTTGCTGGTGGTGCATTTCGTCTTTGCCGGACGCTGGCTCAAGGGCGTGGACAAGGGCCGTCCGCTGCCATCGACGAAAGCATTGCGCTGGTTCAACGAGATCCCGGTGCTGCTGCTGGTCGGCGTGGTGTGGCTGGTGCTGGCGAAGCCGTTCTGAGTAAGCGTGCCGTCCCAGGCCGCTGCGCTGGGGCGGTGCGGGCCGGTGCAGGGCCGGGGTAGGTCGGCTGCAGCCGCTGTCTCTTCGGCGAAAGCCAGACCCGCACAGAAGAGGCGTGCGTCCGGGCATCCGATGTTTCGCTCGTCAAAGCGAATGCGGGAATCGCTGATGACAAGCGGGTGGCGAGTCGCGGGATACCTTCGACCGTCATCCCGGCGAACGCCGAGGCGGTTTTGCAACAGCCGGATGGCCGGTCATCCAGTGTCTTCCTTGGAGAGGTATTCGCGCGCGGCAGCTGCACAGCAGTGCGTCGTCAAAACGCATGAAGCCGCAAGGCGCTGGATGACCAGCGCTCTGCGCTGTCGAGGCGCGTTTCCGGCGTTCGCCGGGATGACGCGGGCGTCTGGAACTGCGCAGTCGTGACGTGTTTCCAGCTGTGGTTTCTGGGATGTCGCCGTACGAAATGCTCACGCCGCGCGGCAGGCAGCGGCGCTGCACCGGATCGGAAGCGTCGTCGCACCTCCCCGAACGAAAACGTCCCGCCGCAACGCGACAGGACGTCCTGATCTCACACCGGCATGTCATCGTGACACGCCGCTCGGTCGTCACTCGTGCGCCGTCACCGACGCATCGATGCGTGCGAAGGTCCGGTCGCCGAATCCGCCATCCGTGCTGCCATCGGAGATCGAAAACAGGCGCTCCGACAGGCCGTAATCGCTGTTGCCGAGATTGCGACCCAGCGACAGTGCGAAATCCCAGGCGTCGGGCGTCGGGTAGCTGCCGTCGGTGTTCATGTAGCCGAGCAGGGTGCCGAGGCTCATGTGCGCGCCGTTGTCGACGGCGGCGGACGTCTGCCCGGCCAGCGCGGACATCTGTGTTTCGCTGAAGCCCAGCGTCACCGTCTGGCCTTCGCTGACCGGTGCGCCGTCGAGGCCGCCGCTCAGCGCGGCGTTGAGCAACTGCACGTTGTTCTGGTCCACCTTGACGTCGTAGCTGTAGACGCGGGCGTCGGCGATCTCGTTGCCGTTCGCGTCCCAGCGCTGGCTGATGTTCATCGGCACGTTGCCCGAGTACTGCAGGTCGACGTTGCGCTCGACGCTGCCGTCGGCGTGCGTGGTGACGACCATGTTGCCGGTGTTCTTGGCGCCGTCCAGCGACAGGTTCACCGGGCCCAGCTTGGCGCCGAGGTGGGTCTGCGAGCTGTAGTCGAGACGTTCGACGGTGGCGACGTTGGCCACGCCGCTGCCGTTGGTCTCCGGCAACGCGCCGGTGGCGAGGAAGTCGTTGTACGCGGCCTGTCCGGCTGCGTTCGACAGGTCGAACTCGGCGGTGCGCAGCGTGGCGCCCGACAGGCTGTCGTTGCGGCCGAGCATGATGCTGCCGACGCCGAATTCCACGCCCACGCCGTTGTAGGCCTTGACCGCTTCGGTCGGGCCCGCGGTCACGCGCACGGTGTCTTCGCCGGTGCGCGCGACGACGGTGCTGACACCGGTCTCGTCGGTCACCTTCGTCTGCGTGGCGATGTTGCGGAAGGTCGCCTTGAATTCGTTGGTGCTGTAGTCCGAGCCGTGCATCGTCACCGTGGTGCCGACCGGCATCGACTGCGGGTCGAACGGATTCACCGACAGCGGATCCACGCCCGCATCGGACGGCATCGCGACCTGGTACGACGCGCGGATGCCCTCGGTGCGACCGATCTCCAGGCCCGCCTGCGGCGTGCTGACACCACCCTTGAGGAACACCGAGACGTCGCTCGACGCCTTGTAGGTGGTCACGCCGTCGGCGGTGTTCACGCCGCCACTGATCGATGCGTTCGCACCCCCGCCGAAGCTGACGCCGTAGCCGTTCGCGCTCTTGACCGACTCGTTGAACGCCACGCCACCCGAGGCGGTGACCGAACCCGCCTCCGGATTGACGCTGACGTTGCCGCTGGTCGACGTCGTCGACTGGTGCACCGTGCCGGCATCGCTGGTGGTCGTGGTGCGCGAGTCGGTGCGCGCGCCCTGGTTCGCGCTGATGCCGCCGGTGTTGGAGATCGACACGCCCTGGCTGCTGCTGTCGCTGACGCGCGCCGGAATCACCAGGCCGTCGCCCGGATAGATCATCTCGGGATTGCTGACCTGCGGATTGGCCTTGAGCAGGTCCTGCGCCGATACACCGTACTGGTTCGCGATCTGGGTCAGGCTTTCCGCCGGCTGCACCGTATGGCGTGTGGCTTCGCTGGTCGGGGGTGGCGGAAGGCTGGACGGCGCGTGCGATGCAGTCGGCTGGATGCTCATGCGGGACCTGTGGCGGGATGACCCATTCAGGATATCCAGCGCGTGTGGAAGCGGCAGCTGGGGTCCTCCCTAGGTCGCGCGATGGCCTTCATCGTGATGGCGCGCGGTGGGTGCGTTCGCGATGCGCCTCCGGCAGGCGACACCCCGCTCGACGCGCAGCGTTGACGCGGACACTCAGCCTGCGCTGCGCCGACGATGGATGTCGTGCGTGGCCACGCCGATGGCGCGATCGGGCAGATCGAAATACTGCGGCTGCGACAACGTGCGATCCATGTCGCGCCGGCCGCTGTCCCAGTGCTCGCGCAGCGGGATGTGGCCGAAGGCGTAGTCCTTGTTCTGCTGCTCATGCGGCCTGGTCTGGTAGATCAGATGGACGACGTTGAAGACGCGGTCGTCCAGATACGGCGACAGCGCGTCTTCGAGATGCGCCGGCAGGCGGCGGTCGGGCAAGCGTTCGATCAGTTCTTTCAGCGAGGTGCGCAGCTTCTGTGCGACTTCGACCATCTGGGTGCCGTGGCGCGTGCGGCTGGAGAAGCGGATGTCCTTCATGCGCTCCAGCACGTCCAGCATCGACCGCGGCGCGGCGCCGCGCGCGCTCCACAGGTCGACCTGGAACGCGAGCGTGTCCTCGTGCGGGCGGCAGTCGAGGATGTATTCCAGCGGCGTGTTGGAGACGATGCCGCCGTCCCAGTACGGCTCACCGTCGATCTCGACGGCCGGAAACGCCGGCGGCAGCGCGCCGGAAGCGAGGATGTGTTCGACGCGGATGGCTTCCAGCGCGCTGTCGAAATAGCGGAAGTTGCCGCGGGTCACGCTGGTGGCGCCGACGGTCAGGCACACGTGGCGGTCGCGGTTGATGCGCTCGAAATCGACCAGGCGCAGCAGCGTGTCGCGCAGGGGCGCGGTGTCGTAGAAGCTGGTCGCGGCGTCGCTGCCGTCGGCGAACAGGAACGGCGACAGGGCGCGCGCTTCGAAGAAACCGCGCTGGCCCTGCAGCATGGCGCCTGCAGCGCTCATGCCACGCGCCCAGGACAGCAACGCGGGGTCTTCGGGCAGGCCGGCGATCGCGGTACGCACCGCCATTGCCGGCAACGCGAACGGACCGGCCGGCTCGGTGATTTCGTCCCAGAACGCGCGCAGGGCCGCGATCCGGTCTTCGGGCGCATTGCCTGCCAGCAGCGCAGCGTTGATCGCGCCGATCGAGATACCGGCGAACCAGTTCGGCGCGATGCCGGCCTCGTGCAGGCGTTCGTAGACGCCACACTGGTAGGCGCCGAGCGCGCCACCGCCCTGCAGCACCAGGGCGACGCTTGGATAGCGCGCGACGCGCCGGCAGATCTTTGCGTCGACGCCTGCGGCCGCGCTCACTGCATATACCAGCCGTGGCTGACCACCAGACTCTGGCCGGTCAGCGCGTTGGTCTCGAACGCGGCCAGCGTCAGCGCGACATTGGCGACATCGTCGACGGTCGTGAATTCGCCATCGACGGTGTCCTTGAGCATCACGTTCTGGATCACCTCGTCCTCGCTGATGCCCAGTTCCTTCGCCTGCTCGGGAATCTGCTTGTCGACCAGCGGCGTGCGCACGAAGCCGGGGCAGATCACGTTGGCGCGCACGCCATAGGCCGCGGCCTCTTTTGCGACCGTGCGGGCGAGGCCCAGCAGACCATGCTTGGCGGTGACGTAAGGCGCCTTGAGCTTCGACGCCACGTGCGAATGCACCGAGCCCATGTAGATGATCGCCCCGCCGGTCTTGCGCGTTTCCATATCGCGCAGGCATTCGCGCGTGGTCAGGAAGGCGCCGTCGAGATGGATGGCGAGCATCTTCTTCCAGTCGGCGTAGCTGAAGTCGGTGACCTTGTTGACGATCTGGATGCCGGCGTTCGAGACCAGCACATCTACCTGGCCGTAATGCGCGACGACCTTGGCGATGCCGTCGACCACCTGGGCCTCGTCGGTGACGTCCATCGCCACGGCCAGCGCATCGCCGCCGGCGTTGCGGATTTCGGTCGCGGTCGCCTCGGCCGCCTCGAGCTTGAGATCGGCGATGACCACCTTGCCGCCCGCCTGGGCGTAGACCTCGGCGATGCGCTTGCCGATGCCGCTGGCCGCACCGGTGACCACGCAGACCTTGCCGTCGAGTCGATTCATGGGACCGCTCCGCTACGAATGGGGGCGGCCAGCTTAGCCCTTCGATGCGTCAGGTCGCGTCGAACCTTACGGGCGATGCGCCCCCCACGTTGCGGAAGCGCGATGTGGCTATGAACCCTGCAGGAGCGCCCTCGGGCGCGATCGGGCGTCATCTGGAAAGCCCATCGCTCGCACCCGCGCACCTGCAAGATTCCTCCTGCGAAACGTCGGCAGCACCATCGCTGGTACCGCCTGCGTTGCGGAGGCGTGGTGTAGGCAGGGCACGTCCGGGCGCGGGCACGATGGGGCGCTGGTGGCACAACCCATCGCGTGCAAGCGCGCTCCTGCAGGTAGGCCGCTGCGAACCGGTTGCGGTTCGATCGAGGCAGTCACGCGATGCGGGCATGAGCTATGTAGGAGCGCCCTCGGGCGCGACGGGGCTCTGGTAGTGAAAAACCGTCGCGCGCAAGCGCGCGCCTACAACGCTCCGCTGGCCTCACTCCGTCGCGCGTACCGGCGCGTCCACCGGCGTCATCACCGGCAGGTCCACCGGCACGCCGTCGGCGTTGCAGTGGCCGGTCGCGCACAGCTGCGTGCGCAGTGCGGGCGTGGCCTGCACGATCAGGTGGTAGATGACGTTCTGCTCGACCGTGCCGCGCACGGCCTGGCTGCCCGGGCCACGCGCCCAGATGCCGACGTCGTCGCCGCCATGCGACTCGCTGCGCATCGGCACGAGTGCTTCCTGCATGAAGTCGGGATGTTCGGTATCGACATCGCGCAGGTCGGGACGGCCGTCGGACGGCTCGAAGCTGCTGGGCTTGTGGTAGTGGACCTTGGGGCCGGCGGGCTGCTGGTTGCTGGCGCCGGTGTAGCCGGGCCCGTTGGCGTAGACCAGGGTGGTGTAGGTCAGACCGGTCGCATCCAGCGCATAGGCGTTCGGATCGTCGTCTTCGCTGACGCGGCCGCGCACCTTGCCGAGGATCGGATTGCCGCGGGTCGGATAGCCGACGAAGTTCAGCACGTGCGAATGGTCGGCAGTGACCAGAATCAGCGTGTCGTCGGCCGAGGTGGCGTCGGCCGCCGCCTGCACCGCACGCGACATCGCGACGGTCTCGTCGAGCGCGCGGAAGGCGTTGCCTTCGTGGTTGGCATGGTCGATGCGGCCGCCTTCGACCAGCAGCACATAGCCCTTGCCGTCGCGGGCCAGCCGCTCGATCGCGAAGCGGGTCATCTCGGCGAGATCCGGTTCGCCGTCGTCGCCCTGGTTGCGGTCGTGCTCGTACTGCATGTGGTCGGGTTCGAACAGGCCGAACACGGCGTCGGCATCGTTTGCCGCGCGCAGCTGCGCGGTGTTCCAGACGAAGGCGCCGCCCGGGTTCGCCGCCCGCCATTCTTCGGTCAGATCGCGGCCGTCGAGACGCTGGCCGACCTTGTCGTCGTATTCGGGGTCGCGCACGCCGGCCGGCAGGAACATGCCGCGCCCGCCGCCCATCAGGACCTTCGGGCCACGACCGGGTGCGAAGTCGAGGATCTGCTGGGCGATGTCGCGGCAGCCCTGCGCGCGCGCCTCGTCCGGCACGTCGACGTCGTTTTCCCAGTTGCGGTCCGGCACGTGAGCGTAGGTCGCCGCGGGCGTCGCGTGGGTCAGGCGCGCGGTGGTGACGATGCCTGTGTCGAGGCCGGCGTCGCTGGCCAGGCGCAGCCAGGACTGCACGTGGCGCTGGCGGCTGTCTTCGCAATCGAAGCGCTTGCCGGAGGAGACGCCGATCGCGCCCATGTGCGACTTCACGCCGGTCGCGACTGCAGTCATCGTGCCGGCGGAATCGGGCGTCTGCGAATCGGTGTTGTAGGTCTTGGACAGTGCAGTCGCGGGGAAGTGTTCCCAGCTCAGCGCGTGTTCCTCGCCGCTGCCGCCGAGGCGCTGGCCTTCGAGGATGCGCGCCGCGGCGACCGTGGTCAGGCTCATGCCGTCGCCGAGGAAGACGATGACGTTTTTCGCCTGGCCGCCCATCGCGCCATTGCCGGCCGCGCGCGCAGCGCCGCTGCGGTACCACCACTGCGCGGTCTCGTCGGCGCGGGTGGCGGCCGGCGGCACATCGATGGGTCGGACATGGCCGGCGGTGGAGGTGCCGGAGGACGCGCACGCGGCGCAAAGCAGGGTCAGCGAACAGGCGAGGCCTGCAGTCAGAAAGCGCATGGGACAGGGGATTCCGGGAAAAACGCCGCGCAATTATGCCTAGGGCGCATTTCAGCTTCACGGCAGTGGCACGGTCGCGGCGTTTCGATGGCCGCACGCGCGGTGCGACGACACCGCGTCCAGCGTTCCGTATGTAGGACGCTGGCGTCCCGGTGCCGGCATCGCCAGCATGGATGACGTCACGTATCGTCGCCTGTTGATGTCGCGGACAACCCTCGAATGAATGCTCTGGCCTGGTGGTTCCGGATTCCGTTCTGGCAGCGCGTGCTGGGTGCATTCGTCCTGGGTGCGTTGGCCGGCTGGCTGATGGGACCGGCGGCCGGCACGTGGCTGCAGCCGCTCGGCACGCTGTACGTGAATCTGATCCGCATGATCGCGGTACCGCTGGTGTTCTTCGCGGTGATCAATGCGGTCGCCGCGCTGCACGGGCAGCAATCCATCGCCGCACTCGGCGGTCGCACCTTCGGCTGGTTCGCCGCGACCGCGGTGCTCGCGGTGGGCGTCGGTTTCGCGGTGGCCTATACGTTCAATCCCGGTCTCAGCGTCGAGGCGGGATCGCTGACCCCGGCCGCGGACTACACGGTGCGCGAGGTCCCGACGCCGGTCGAGGTGCTGCTCAACGTGGTGCCGACCAATCCCTTCGCCGCACTGTCGAACGGCAACATCCTGCAGGTGATCTTCTTCGCCGGTCTGCTGGGCTTCGCCCTGGTCAAGCTGGGCGAACGCGTCGCCGCGTTGCGCGCGCTGGTCGGCCAGGCCAGCGACGCGATGATCCAGGTCACGCGCTTCGTGCTGGAACTCACGCCGATCGGCACCTTCGGCCTGATCGCCGCGTTGGTGGGCACCTACGGCTTCGAACGTCTGCTGCCGCTGGGCAATTTCGTGATCGCGCTGTACGTCGCCTGCGCCGTGCATATCGTGTTCGTCTACGGCGGCCTGCTGCTCGCGCACGGGCTCAACCCGCTGAAGTTCTTCCGCGGCGCCGCCCCCGGTATGCAGGTCGCTTTCGTCAGTTCGTCGAGCCTGGCGTCGATGCCGGTCGCGATCCGCGCGGTCACCCACAACCTCGGCGTCAACCGCGACTACGCCGCGTTCGCCGTGCCGCTGGGTGCGACGATCAAGATGGACGGCTGCGGCGCGATCTACCCGACGCTCGCGTCAGTGTTCATCGCCCAGTACTTCGGCATCGACCTGAGCTTCGCGCAGATCGCGGCGATCCTGCTGGCGTCGGTGCTCGGCAGTTTCGGCACCGCGGGTGTGCCGGGTACGGCCGTGGTCATGGCGACCGTGGTGCTGTCGGCCGCGGGCCTGCCGCTGGAGGGCCTCGGCCTGCTGCTCGCGATCGATCGCATCCTCGACATGATGCGGACGATGACCAATGTCACCGGGCAGATGCTGGTGCCGGTGCTGGTGGCGCGCGAGACCGGCCTGCTGGACCGCGACGTCTACGAGTCGGCGCGCAGCAATGTGGGACTCGACGACGGCGACAGCGAGCCCGAAACGCGCAACTAGCGGGCGCTTCGGAGCGGTTGCGGCGTGTCGGCATCGACCGCAGCCCCGCCGCTGCGGGCGCGCAGTGTCAGGCCCCGTTGGCCGCTGACGGTCCACACACACGCACACCGGCCCGCGCGACATATAGTCGGCGTTCGCGCCCCGGGGAGGGGCGGCACAGGGAACCCGACCATGAAACGACTCGCAGGACTGGGTGGCACATGCGTGCTGCTCGCGATGCTGGCCGCGCCCGCGGCCGCGCAGCAGGCAGACTGGCGTCTGCCGATCGAAACGAAGAAGCTCGACAACGGCCTGACCGTCGTCGTGTCCGAAGACCGCAGCTCGCCGACCGTCGGCGTCAGCGTGGTCTATCACGTAGGTATGCGCTTGGAGCCCGAGAACCGCACCGGCTTCGCGCACCTGTTCGAACACCTGATGTTCCAGGGCACGCCGGTCGCGCCCAAGGGCACGTTCGATCGCGTGATCCAGGGCGGCGGTGGCCGGCTCAACGGCTCCACGCGTCCCGACTACACCAACTACATCGAGACCGCGCCGGTCTCCGCGCTCGCGCCGATCCTGTGGCTCGAGGCGGACCGCATGAAGACGCTGGATTTCTCGCCCGAGAATCTCAAGAACCAGCAGGAGGTGGTCAAGGAAGAGATCCGCGTCAACGTGCAGAACCAGCCCTACGGCCTGTTCTTCGTCTTCGACATCAACCGTCTGGCGTTCTCCAAGTGGGCGAACGCGCACGACGGCTACGGCAGCTTCGAGGATCTCGAAGGCGCGACGCTCGCCGATGTCGAAGCCTTCCATCGCGACTATTACGGCCCGAACAACGCGGTCATCGGCATCGCCGGTGACATCTCGGCCGAAGAAGCCTTCGCACTGGTCGAGGAATATTTCGGCGACATCCCGTCGCGTGCGACGCCCGCACGTCCCGACGTGTCCGAACCGCTGAACACCGAAGGCAAGCGCGAAGCACAGGCCGATGCGCTGGCGCAGGTGCCGGCGCTCGCGGTGGGTTGGAAGATGCCTGCGCGCGGCCACGCCGATCACGCGCCGATGGCGGTGTTGTCGCAGCTGCTGGCCGGCGGCGACGCTTCGCGCCTGTACCAGGGCCTGGTCAAGGGTCGCGAGCAGCTGCTCAACATCGACGGCGGCCTCGGCTGGCCGCTGGGCCACGCCTGGGATTACGACGGCCCGACGCTGCTGACGCTGTTCGCGCTGTACAAGCCCAACGTCGAACCGGACGCGGTGCTGGGCGCGGTCAACGAAGAAGTCGCGCGCATCGTCGCCGAGGGCGTGCCGGCCGAAACGCTGGCCGCCGCCAAGACCAAGCTGCTGGCCGATTACGTCAACGGCCTGGAGCCCTTCATCTCGCGCGCCGACGAGCTCGCCAAGGCGCAGCTGCTGTGGGGCGATGCGGAGACGCTCAACCAGGTGCCCGAATGGGTGCAGACGGTGACCGTCGCCGACGTGCAGCGCGTGGCGAAGACGTATCTGACCGATGCCAACCGCACCGTCATCGATCGCGTGCCCGCCGCGATGGCGCCTGCGCGCGGCATCGCCCCGCCGGCCGCGCCGGCGCCCGCAGCCGCACCGGCGCAGGACTGAGGAGATCGACATGGACAAGCACCACATTCCGACCCGCGGCCTGCGTCCGCTCGCACTGGCGCTGGGCGTCTGCCTGTTCGCCGGCGCGGCGTACGCGCAGCAGCCCGGCGCCGCCGCGCCGCCCACGACTGCACCGCCGACCGAACTGCCCGCAGGCCTGCCGGATTACGGCGCCGACCGGCCGTTGCCCGAGCTGGGCCTGATCGAACGTCGCCTCGACAACGGCCTGACCGTCTGGGTGCTGCCGCGCCAGGGCGGCTTGCCGAAGGTGGACTACGTGCTCGCCGTGCGCGGTGGGCTGGCCAGCGATCCCGCGACGCTGCCGGGCATGTCGAACCTGTTGGCCGGCTTGCTGCAGGAAGGCACGGCGACGCGCAGCTCGGTGCAGATCGCCGAGGAGCTGCAGCGTCTGGGCGCGTCGATCGGCGCGAGCGCCAGCAGCGACGGTCTGTTCGTCACCGCGTCCGGCCTGTCGTCGTCGGCGCAGCCGCTGGTCGCGGTGTTCGCCGACGTGGTGCGCAATCCGGCGTTCCCGGCCAACGAGGTGCAACTGGCGAAGACCAATGCGCTGCAGGGCCTCAAGGCGATGCAGGCGCAGCCGGCCTACCAGGCGAACCGGGCGATGGGCCGCGTGCTGTTCGGCGCGCATCCCTACGGCAACACGCTGCCCACCGAAGCCGCGATCGAAGGCACCGACGTTGCAGGGCTCACGACCGCGCACGCGGCCCGGTTCCATCCCGAGCGCGCGCTGCTGGTGATCGCCGGCCCGGTGACGGAGCGTGAGGCGATGGCGCTGGCGCAATCGGCCTTCGGCGACTGGCGGGGCGCGGACACCACGGTGGCGGACGTGGCCGCGCCGGACTATCCCGCCGGTCCGCAGTTCGTGCTCGTGCCGCGCCAGAACAGCGTGCAGTCGGCGGTGCGCATCGGGCGTCCGGCCTTCGATGCCGACGACGATCGCGCGATTCCCGCGGCGCTGGCCAACACCATCCTCGGCGGCGGTTTCGACAGCCGGCTGATGCGCAACCTGCGCGAGGACAAGGGCTACACCTACGGCGCCGGCAGCAGCTTCGGCCTGCGCGCAGCGGGCGGTGCCTTCCAGGCGCAGGCCGACGTGCGCAACGAGGTGACCGGCGCGGCCATCGGCGAATTCTTCAAGGAGTTCGAACAGATGCGCAACGTGACCGTCGATGCCGACGAACTGCTGCGCGCCAAGCGGTTCACCGCCGGCACCTACCTGTTCCAGAACCAGCTGCAGGGCGCGGTCGCGTCGGCGCTGGCCTCGAACTGGGTGCTGGGCCGCCCGGCCGACTACCTCAGCAGCTACGTGGACAAGGCCAATGCGGTCACCGCGGCCCAGGTGCAGTCGGTCGCACGCGAGTTCTTCGATCCGAAGCAGCAGAGCATCGTCGTGGTCGGCGACGCGGCGGTCGCGGAGCAGCTGAAGGCTTTCGGGACGTTCGGCAGCGGCGAGTGAATCCGCGCATCGTGTGATGCAGAAGGCCCCGCAGTTGCGGGGCCTTTTTTGTGTGTGCCTGCATGCGTTGCGACGATCCGGTGCCGGCAAGTGCGCGCGCACGGCGGCGCGCCGATTGCGCGCGCGATCCCTCAGCGCGCCTTCGCCTGCTCGTCCGCGAGCTGCGCTTCGAACCGCGTTTCCGCGCCATCCGCATACGCCGCACACGTCGCCGCCTGTGCACCCGCCGCGTCGCCGGCAGCGTAGTCCCAGCCGCTCGAGTCCGGATGTGGGGTCAGCAGCAGGTCGCAGGGCAGGGCGCGCACGGTCCGGAAGGTGCGGCGGTAATCCTCGATCAGCCGCGGATAGCGCGGATTGTCCTGCAGCCGGTAGCCCGGCGCGCTCAGACTGTCGACATAGGCAATGCGCACGGGACGACCGTCGCGGGTATCGGTCCAGGTCCAGGCGACGCTGCCGGGCGTGTGGCCGGGGACGAAATGCACGGTGAAATCGGTGCCGCCCTGCGAGACGACTTCGTGGTCCATGACGATGCGATCGGTCTGCACCGGCGGGTAGGCGATGTCGTCGCCGAAATGCAGATCGTCGGTGCCGCCGCGCGCGAACAGCGCGGCAGATTCGGCATTGGCGACGAGGTGCGCACCGGTGCGGCGCTTGAGCGCGGCGAAGGGACCGGCATGGTCGGCATGTGCATGACTCGACAGCAGCAGGCGCAGGTCCGCGGGCGCGACGTCCAGCCGCTGCATGTTGGCCAGCAATGCGTCCGCCGCCTGCGGCATGCCGCCGTCGATCAGCACAGCGCCGTCATCGGTGACGACCAGCAGCGCGGTCAGGCCGGCCGTGCCGATCTGCCAGGTGCGATCGGCGATGCGCACCGGTGCGATCGGCTGACGCCACGACTCGCGCACCGTATAGGCCTCGAGCTGCGGCAGCGGCGGTTCCGCCGCGCCGGCAGGCAGCGCGGTCGGGGCCAAGAGGGCAAGCGAAGCGGCGAGCAGGGACGGGCGCATCGGAATTCCAGCGGCAGGCGGACGCACAGTCTGCCGCGTGCGCGGCGTCCTGCAAGCGCCTCAGACGGATGCGTTCGCGTCGCGCGCGCCGGGCCGGTTGAGCCAGGCGGCGAAGGCGGCGGCAGTGAAGAACATCAGCAGGCTGTAGACCGCGGCGGGCGCCGACATCGTCGCGTTGCCGAGCACGCTGAGCGCGATGAAGATCGCCAGCGTGCCGTTGTGGATGCCGATCTCCATCGCGATCGCGATCGCCTGCCGACGCGGCAGCTTCACCGCCCGCGGCGCGACGTAACCGGTGCCCATGCTGACCAGATTGAACAGCAGGCAGGCGATGCCGACGGCGGCGAAGTAGCTCAGCAGCGTGTCCCAGGTGCTGGCGACGGCGGCGATGATCAGCAACACCAGGACGACCACCGACAGCAGCCGGATCGGCTTCTCCATGCGCGCCGCGAAGCCGGTCGCGAATGCGCGCACCAGCATGCCGAGACTGACCGGCAGCAGGATGATCAGCGCGACCTCGATGATCTTGCGCGTCGGCGGCGGCACGTACTGGCCGGCGCCGAGGAAGAACTCCAGCGACAGGTTGAGGATGACCGGCAGCGTGACCAGGCACAGCACGCTGTTGACCGCGGTCAGCGTGATGTTGAGTGCGACATCGCCGCGCGCGATATGGCTGAAGATGTTCGCGGTCGCGCCGCCCGGCGACGCGGCCAGCAGCATCAGCCCGACGGCGAGTTCCGGCGGCAGCCGGAACAGCAGCGCCAGTGCCAGCGCCGCCCACGGCAGGATGCCGATCTGCAGTGCGAGCCCGATCAGCACCGCGCGCGGATAGCGTGCGACGCGGCGGAAGTCGTCGAGCGTCAGGCCGAGGCCGAGCCCGAACATGATCACGCCGAGCGCGAGCGGCAGCAGCAGCGTGGTCATCAGCGATGCCTGCATGGCGCGCCCTTCGCCTTAGGTGCGCGCGTCGGCGCGATCGCGCCGCAGTGCAAGCCGGCCGCCGCACCAAGCGAGCGGGATCGGCCCGATCACACCGAGCAGCGTCATCCACAGCGGATGCGGCAGCATCCAGGCATTGCCGATCACGCCCAGCACGATCAGCACACCCACCGCGATCGCGGCGCTCATGCGGCGCACGCGTGCGAGCCGCGCCGCGACCCAGCCTCCGCAGACCGCGGCGAGCAGCCAGCCGAGCAGTACACAGCTCAGCATGCCTAACGACGCGTTGGCAAACATCTCGGCGGGATCTGCTTCTGGATCGAGTTGACCGATCGGCATCGGGAACATCCAGTGACCGACAAGCTCAAGCCCGTGTATGCACATCATGGCGACGACCATGCCGAGCATCACCGAGAACATCGTGCGGATCATGGCGCCTCCCCAGCGCGAACCGGCGTGCAGCATCGCGCGGCGGGTGGAGGAGGGCAAGCGGCGGTGCGGCAATGCGCGGTCTACGCCGCGCGGATCGCCGTGCACATGGACGTCGCTTCATTTTCCGGGCGGAGTCGCTGGATGATCACCGCTGCGCGCTGTCGAGGCGCGCTTCCGGCGTCCGCCGGGATGACGGCCTCTATTTCCTTCGTCATTCCGGCGAAGGCCGGAATTCGGTGCCTTGTCGCCATCAAGGCACGGCTGGAACGTGCGTCATTCCGCCGAAGGCCGGAAGCCAGCACCCTGTCGCCATCAAGGCGCAGCTGAAAATGCGTCATTTCCCGCGAAGGCGGGAATCCAGTGCCTTTGCGTTCAAAGGCTTGAATGCCTCTGGATTCCCGCCTTCGCGGGAATGACGAACGAGGACAGACTTGATCCGCGTTTCTTTGACTCGGCGCTTACGGCTCACAACCGCAAGAAGCCGCGCGCGAACGCCCTCAACACGCCACCTTCCGAACGCCGGAAGCCAGCACCTTGTCGCCATCAAGGCGCAGCTGAAAATGCGTCATTCCCGCGAAGGCGGGAATCCAGTGCCTTTGCGTTCCATAGCTTGAAAGCCTCTGGATCCCCGCCTTCGCGGGAATGACGAACGAGGACAGACTTGATCCGCGTTGCTTTGACGCAGCGCTTACGGCTCACAACCGCAAGACGCAGCGCGCGAACGCCCTCAAGACGCCACCTGGCGAACGCCGGAAGCCAGCACCTTGTCGCCATCAAGGCGCAGCTGAAAATGCGTCATTCCCGCGAAGGCTGGAATCCAGTGCCTTTGCGTTCAAAGGCTTGAAAGCCTCTGGATTCCCGCCTTCGCAGGAATGACGAACGAGGACAGATTTGATCGGCGTTGCTTTGAGTCAGTGCTTACGGCTCACAACCGCAAGAAGCCGCGCGCGACACCTCAAGACGCCACACCCGCCGGCGCCGCCTCTGCCGGCGCATCGACACCCCGCCCACGCTGCCCCTCGATCCACGCATCGACCTTCGCCTCCAGCAGCGGCAACGGCAGCGCGCCGTCCTTCAGCACTTCGGCATGGAAGTCGCGGATGTCGAACGCCTCGCCCAGCGCGGCCTCGCTGCGCTTGCGCAGTTCCTGGAGTTTGAGTTCGCCGATCTTGTACGCCAGCGCCTGGCCGGGCCACGCGATGTAGCGCTCGGCCTCGGCGATCGCGTCGGGCTCGCTGACCGAGGAATTCTCGAACATGTAGTCGAGCACCTGCTGGCGGGTCCAGCCCTTGCTGTGCAGGCCGGTGTCGACGACCAGACGCACGGCGCGCCACAGTTCGCCCTGCAGGCGGCCGAAGTAGTCGTAGGGATCGCTGTAGAGGCCGAGCTCGCGGCCGAGGCTTTCGGCATACAGGCCCCAGCCTTCGATGTAGGCGGTCTCGCCGCCGAAGCGGCGGAAGGCGGGCAGGTCGGTCAGTTCCTGCTGCAGCGCGAGCTGGAAGTGGTGGCCGGGAATCGCCTCGTGCAGGAACAGATCCTCGGCCTCCCAGCGCTTGCGCGTGGGCAGGTCGAAGGTGTTGACGTAGAAGATGCCCGGACGGCTGCCGTCCTCGCTCGGCGACATGTAGGACCCGCCGGCGGCGGATTCGGCGCGGAACGCCTCGACCGGGCGGATCTCGAAGCCGGCCTTCGGCGTCAGCGAAAACAGCTCGGGCACCTTCGCCTCGATCTTGCGTTCGATACCGCGGTAATGCGCGAGCAGCTGGTCTTCGGAGCGGAACACGAAACGCCGGTCGCTCTGCATGAAGCGGAAGAAATCCTGCAGCGATCCATCGAAGTCCGTCTGCGTCATGACGCCGCGGATTTCCTCCTGGATGCGCGCCACTTCGTCGAGACCGATCTGGTGGATCGCCTCGGGCGTCAGATCGGATGTGGTCTGCTGCGCCGCCGAGAACGCGTACCAGGCCATACCGTCGGGCAGGGCGTCGAGACCCACGCTGTCGCGCGTGTGCGGCAGATAGTCGTTGGCGATGAAGTCGCGCTGGCGCTGGATGGCCGGATTGAGCTGCTCGGCGATCAGCGTGCGGAAGGCGGCGGTCAGGCGCTCGCGGTCGGCGTCGGCGATGTCTTCGGGGAACTTCGCGACCGGCCCCCAGAACGGGCTCTTTTCCACGTCGTCGACGAGGATCGCGTCGAACTGCGGCAGCACCTTCTCCATCACCACGCGCGGCTGCACGACGTTGGCCTCGATGCCGGCGCGCATGTTGGCGATCTCGGTGTCGAGCAGCACCGGAATGCGCGCGGCGCGGCGCAGCCAGGCTTCGTAATCGGCGACGGTCGCGAACGGCTGTGCGGTGGTGCCCGAACCCAGCATCACCGAATAGCTGACGATGCTGCCCATCTGGTTGACCGGCATCATCCACGACGGAAACCGCTCGGCATCGAGCGCGTTGCGGCGCTCCTGCACGAAGATCCGGTAGCTCAGCAGATCCTGGCCCTGCAGGCCGTCGCTGCCGATCCCCTCGACGGTCTTGAGCCAGCGTTCGTTGAAGGCGCGCGTCTGTTCGCGGTACTCGGCGCTGCCGAAGTCCGGCAACTGGTCGTTGTAGCGGGTGTCGCCCTGGAAGGTCGCCTGCACCGGGTTGCGCTCGAGCACCTCTTCCCAGTACTCGGCATACAGCGTGGTCAGGCGCGCGGCGCGTGCGGCGGCGTCTTCGGGCGCGGCGTCCGGTGCGCTGGCAGTGGCTGGCGTGGCGTCACCGCGCTGGCAACCGGCAAGACCACCGCCGGCGACGAGCGCGGCGGCGAGAGCGAGAACGAGCGGCTGCTTCATGACGGACTCCACGCGGCGGAGTCCCGATGCTGGCCCGCCGCCGCCCGTGGGGCAAGGGCGGCGTGCAACGACGGCGGGCGATGGAGTCGCCGTCGCCGACTCGATCCGACTGTCCGCCTACAGCGGCGGTGCCGGCTGCGGCGCCTTGGACGGCGGATCGAAGGGAATGGTGTCGGGCGCGACGGCGCCGCCGGAAATGATGAAGCTCATCGCCTGGTCGACCGTCCAGTCGGTGGGCGTGACCTTGTCCAGCGGCACGATCTCGAGATAGCCCGAGGTCGGGTTCGGGGTCGTCGGGACGTACACCGCGGCGAGTTCGCGGCCGGTGCCCTGTTCGCGGATCACCCGCGTCACGAAGCCGACGGATTTCATCTCGGCATGCGGAAAGTCGATCAGCACCACGCGCTGGGTACCGTCGGGCTTGGTCTGCAGGATGTCGAGCAGCTTGCGCGCGCTGGAATAGATCACGTTGGCCAACGGGATGCGCTGCACCAGCACCTCGACCCAGCCGAGGATGCGCTGGCCGATCACGCGCCGCGCCAGCCAGCCCACACCGAGGATCAGCGCGATGGTCGCCAGCATCGCGATCGTGGCCTGCACCGAGACCGCGTTGATCCAGCCCATGGAATTCGGGAAGCCGGCCGCGATCGAGTGCGCCAGCGGCGTGACCCAGGGCGTGCTGATGTTGGACAGCAGCACGAAGACGAACTTGACGACGATCCAGGTCAGCCAGATCGGCAGCAGCGTCAGCAGGCCGGTGAGGAACAGACGCTGCAGGCGTCCGCCCAGGGTGGGGGCACTCATCGGAATCCGGTCGTCAGGAAGAGGGAGCCGCACATGATGCGCGCGCCGCCTGCACCGTGAAAGCGCCGCCGCCGGCTCAGGGCAGATGCGTGAGCCGGAAGCCGACGTCGTCGTAGCCGCGGCGCGGATCCAGCGCGCGGCTGGCCAGATCGTCGCGGCGCGTGCGCCCGGCTGCGATGCGGTCCTTGCACGCAGCCGCGCAGTCGCTGCGCCATTCGGCGGGGCCGTCGGCGCGCGGTGCGACGTGGGCGCCCTGGGCGGTGGAGGCGACGACGATGCTGCGCCCCTCGCGCTCGCTGCGCCAGCGCGCGAAATCCACCGCGTCGTGCCAGGACACGCAGACCACCGGATCCCCCGGTGCCTGGTCGAAACCCGGGTTGTCCCAGTCGCGCGGCGCCATCGCGCGCAGCACCGAGCCGCGCGCGCGGCACGAGGCCGACTTGTGCCCGGTGGCCGCCACGAACTCGGCGTACTGGGCGCGGCTCACGGGCGTGTTGCCGACCGCGAACACCGTATCGCCCTCGCGCACCACGCGGGCGCCCCCTTCGATGCGCGCAGTCAGCGCAGCGAGGTCGGGGATGGCCTGTGCCTGTTGCCGCAGGCGCGCCTGCGCGGGCGCTTCGACTCCGGCCGCCTCAGCGCTGGCCAGACTGGCCAGGGCGGCCGGACGGTCGACACGACCGGCCAGGTCGGTCAGCCGCGTCTCCAATGCCTCCACGGTCTTCGCACGCAGACGGCGCATTGCATCCGCATCGGCGCGCCCGGTTTCGACGGCAAGTTCGCGGGCACTCTTCAGCAGTGCCGAAGCGCTACGGTCCTCGCCGGCGGCGATGGCCGCGCTGGCGCGGACCGCGATCGCATCGAGCCACCGGTCGACGGTTGCGGGCATGCGCAGATGCTCGCGATCGGCCTGCCAGGCCTGGCGCAGCGCATCGAGCGCGTTGTTGCGGACCGGCGGTGCCAGCTGGCCTGCACGCAGCAGGCGATCGGCGTCGGCCAGATGGCGATCGGCATCGGAGACCGGGGCGGCGCGCGGCGCGGCCACGGCGCCGGCATCGCCGACCGTGTCGCCGTTGTCACCCGCGTCGGTGGTGGCCGTGCGGGGTGACAACAGGGCGGCCCCGGGTGGCGTGGCAGCGACCACGGTGTCTGCCCCCGTCACCGGCGTGCGCTGCATGTTCATCACCACGCCGGCGCCGGCCGCCACGACCAGCAACAGCGGTGCCCACATCAGGCGCGGTACCCGGCGCGTGCCGTCGCCGATCTTCCGGAACGTGCCGCTGATCACCGGTTCGCGGCGGCCGTCGCGCTGCGGCACCTGGTCCAGCGCCTGCAGCATCTGGGTGGCATCGCCGAAGCGGCGGGTCAGCGATTTGGCCAGTGCGCGGTCGATGAAGCGCTGCCAGTGACGCAGGGCGGGCGGCAGGCGCGGAATCGGATTCTGGGTGTGCGCGAGCGCCATCGACAGCGCGTCGTCGCCCTTGTACGGCAACTCGCCGGTGAGCATTTCCCAGGCCAGCACGCCGACGCTGTAGAGATCGGCGCGGAAGTCGACCTGCTGGCCGCGCGCCTGCTCCGGTGCCATGTACGCGGTGCTGCCGACCGCCAGCCCGACCATCGTCACCCGCGTGCCGTAACCGCGGCGCAGGGCGATGCCGAAATCCGCCAGCAGCGGCCGGTCGGCCTCGTCGAACAGCACGTTCTCGGCCTTGACGTCCCGATGGATCACGCCGCGCGCATGGGCATAGGCCAGCGCCGACAGCAGCGCGCGCAGGATCTCGCGCACGCGTGCGTGGTCCTGGCTCAGATCGCGCTGGCCCAGGTGCCCGTGCGGCAGGTGGGGCATCGAGTACCAGGGCAGCCCGTCCCCGGTGCGGCCGACCTCGTGGATGCCCACGATGTGCGGATGCTCGAGCCGCGCGATCGTGCGGGCCTCGTTCTCGAAACGCCGGCGGCTGACTTCGTCGGCCAGCGCCTCGGGCAGCATGACCTTGATCGCCACGTCGCGGCCCAGCGAGAGCTGCGTGCCGAGATACACCGTGGCCATGCCGCCATGCCCGATGACGCGCAGCAACCGGTAACCGGCAATGTCCGGCAAGACCGTGGACGCGGGTCCGGTTGGCGTGTGCGGCATGATTCCCCCTGTGCGTCGCACAGCATACCGACGGCGCGCTGGAAAACGGTGTGACGCGTTGCAGGGTCCGACGCGCGAGGCGTCGATGGTGGAACACGCATGCCGCGCGGAGGCCGGATGTCAGGCGCGGCCGGATGTCGTCATGGCCGCGCAGCCTGTGCCGGTTTCGACAGCGACGCAGCGTGGATCAACCTCGGCCCCGTGGTGCGGCGCGCAGTCTTCAGGCCGCGCGTGCGTGCCCGGCCGCGACCAGTGCCATCGCCACCGATTCGGCGGCCTTGATACCGTCCACGCCTGCCGACAGGATGCCGCCGGCATAGCCCGCGCCTTCGCCGGCCGGAAACAAACCGCGGGTGTTCAGGCTCTGGCCGTCGGCATGGCGCGTGATGCGAAGCGGCGACGAAGTGCGGGTTTCCACGCCGGTCAGCAGCGCGTCGTGCATCGCGAATCCGCGCAGCTGGCGTTCGAACGCCGGCAGCGCTTCGCGGATCGCGGTGATCGCGTACTCGGGCAGGGCATTCGACAGATCGCCCAGGCGCACGCCGGGCGTGTACGACGGCACCACGCTGCCGAACGCGCTCGACGCGCGACCGGCCAGCAGATCGCCGACCAGCTGGCCCGGCGCCTCGTATTCGCCGCCGCCGAGTTCGAACGCGTTCGACTCCCAGTGCCGCTGCAACGCGATGCCGGCCAGCGGCCCGCCTTCGGGCGCGTAGGGCAGCAAATCCTCGGGCGTGATGCCGACGACGATCGCCGCATTCGCATTGCGTTCGTTGCGCGAGTACTGGCTCATGCCGTTGGTCACCACGCGGCCGGGTTCGCTGGCGGCCGCGACCACGGTGCCGCCCGGACACATGCAGAAGCTGTAGACCGAGCGGCCGTTGCGTGCGTGGTGCACCAGCTTGTAGTCGGCCGCGCCGAGCAGCGGGTGACCGGCCTGGGGACCGAAGCGCGCGGCGTCCACCAGCGACTGCGGGTGCTCGATGCGGAAACCGATGGAGAACGGCTTGGCCTCGAGAAACACGCCGCGTGTGTGCAGCATCGCGAAGGTGTCGCGCGCGCTGTGGCCCAGCGCCATCACCACGTGGTCGCTGCGGATCTCATCACCATTGGCCAGTGTCACGCCGCGCACATGACGCACGCCGTCGGCATCGGTGTCGACCAGCAGATCGTCGACGCGGCTGGAGAAGCGGATCTCGCCGCCCAGCGATTCGATGGTGGCGCGCATGTGCTCGACCATCGACACCAGCCGGAACGTACCGATGTGCGGCTTGCTGACGTAGAGGATTTCGTCGGGCGCACCGGCGGCGACGAACTCGGTCAGCACCTTGCGGCCGTGATGGCGCTTGTCGGAGATCTGGCTGTAGAGCTTGCCGTCGGAAAACGTACCCGCGCCGCCTTCGCCGAACTGCACGTTGGATTCGGGATTCAGCACCTTCTTGCGCCACAGCCCGAAGGTGTCGACGGTACGTTCGCGCACGGCCTTGCCGCGCTCGAGCACGATCGGCCGGAAGCCCATCTGCGCGAGCACCAGCGCCGCGAACAAGCCGCAGGGACCGGTGCCGATCACCAGCGGCCGCAGCGGCAGCGTTTCGCTGGCGCGGGCGACGAAGCGGTATGCCGTATCCGGCGCGGCGCCGACCTTGCCGCTGCCGCTGGCCACGGCGCCGTCGCCCTGTTCACCCGCAGCTGCCGCCTCGGGATCGAGTTCCAGCCGCTGCAGGATGTCGGCCTCGCGCGGCGTCTCCACGTCGACCGAATAGATCAGCACGATCGCCCCGCGCCGGCGCGCGTCGTAGCTGCGCTTGGCGACGGTGAAACCGGTGAGTTCGTCGGCATGGATGCCCAGGCGCGCGATGATCGCCGCGGGCAGCGCGGCATCGTCGTGATCGAGGGGCAGTTTGAGGTCGGTGAGTCGGAGCATGGCGAGTCGGTACGGTGGAAGCGGATGGGGCGTTGGGCAGGCACGGGGACGAGCGCGGTCGCGCCCATCGAACGTCGTGACCCGCCGCCCCGATGCGGTCGACAGGATACCGATCGGGGGTGCGACACGTCGGGCGGCGCCGGACGGACATCGGCGTTGCGCGGCGGCCAGCGCGTTGCAGACCACCGCGACGACTGCGCCTGCAGTGTCATGGATGCAATCGAACGTCGGCGAAAATCACAGGTGTGCCGCGTTGCGGCCGAATCCGGCGACGGTGCAGACGCACGCTGTTGCGCCGCCCCTGTATCGCTTCGGTGATTGCCTGCGACCGCCAGCGGTCCTGGGCACACGCGGTACGCCTGAAATCGACGCCCACACGCCGTCAGGAAGCTGCCGCAGTGCCCGGCTTACGCCAGCGAATCCGTCGCGCCGTCGGACCGGGTCCTGCGCCGCTTGCGGCGCACGTACACCTGCTTGCGGACGCGGGCGACCGGTTCGCCGGACGCGTCGAGCACGTCGGTCGTGAACCAGTGCAGGTATTTGGCGCCGCCGGCGGTGGCGTCGCGGATGGTCTGCAGCGTCGTGTCGTCGAGATGGAACTCGGCATGCACGGTGCCGCGGCCGGGACGGATGAATTCGATCTCGCCGGCCTTGTCCCAGACCACGTGATCGTCGCCGAGCGCACGCAAGGTCATGATCATCCAGAAGGGATCGGTCATCGCGAACAGGTTGCCGCCGAAGTGCGTGCCGACGTAATTGCGGTTGTACCAGCGCTGGCGCAGTTCGACCCGGGCGCGGCGGAAGCCGTCGCCCATCGCAGTGACTCGGATGCCTGCGAACAGGAACGGCGGCCACAGGTTCATCAGCAGGCGAAGGCGGCGCGGGGTCATGGCGGACCGGACGGAAGACGGGCCGCGATCTTACCGTACGCAGCGGTACGGCCTGGGCGGCGACGTCCGCGCCGGCGGGGCGCGGACGATGGTGTACGGAGCGCCGCGTCAGAACAGCAGCGAGGCCATCCGGCGGCGATAGCGCGACACCAGCGCGGCGTCGTCGACGACGCGGAAGGCATCGATCAGCGCCTTCCGCGGCAGGCCGTCGGCGAAGTCGCGATCGCGTCGCAGCAGTTCGATGAACAGTTCGAGGCCGGCTTCGCTGTCGCCGGCGACGATGCGGTGCACGCCCAGCAGGTGTCGCGCGCGCAGATCGTCGGGATCGGAGGCCAGCGTCGCCTGCAACGCCTCCGCCGTCGGGGCGTCGGCCAGCAGTGCGGCGAAGTCGAGCCGTGCGCGCGCCTTGACCGCGCGGTCGTCGGTGGCGAGGTTGGCGGGCAGGGCGTCGAGCAGGGCTTCGGCCTCCTTCGCGGCGCCGGTCTGCAGCAGCGCGAGCGCGAGGTCGAGCTGGAGTTCGGCCTTGTCGGGTTCCGCGGCGACGGCGTCGCGCAGGCGCGCGACTTCGGCCTGGGGATCGAGCGGTGCGGGCTCGGCATCCTCGATGGCGCCCGCCGCCGGCTCGATGCCATGGCGCTTCAGGAACTCGCGGATCTCGCCCTCGGGCAGCGCGCCCGGGAAGCCGTCGACCGGCTGGCCGCCGACCAGCAGAAAGACCGTCGGCACCGAGCGGATCTGGAACGCGGCCGCGATCTGCTGTTCCTTGTCGACATCGACCTTGGCCAGCACGAACGCACCGTTGTACTCGGCCGCCAGCTTCTCCAGCACCGGCCCCAGCGACTTGCACGGGCCGCACCATTCGGCCCAGAAATCGATCAGGACCGGCTTCTGCAACGACGCCTGCAGGACCTCGGTCTCAAAAGTCGCGGTGGTCGCGTCGAAGACATGGGGAAGTGCAGCGGGAGCGGGGGCGTTGCCGTCGAGAAGCATGCGGGGATCCGTTGGAGAAGGAATGCGCCGGGCGCGATCCCGAAGGATGGCGACGGATCCGCAGGATACAAGGCATGTCAAAAAGAGTTGACATGCCTCGCCAGAAAGGTAAATTATTTTTTACTTTAGGTAACCTGGAGCAGACATGCAAAAGCTGCGTCGCTGGAAGTGGCCGGGCCTGATGCTGCTGGCGGGACTGGCGCTGTGGATGTTGCTGGCCGGGCGGGGATCGCTGCTGGGTGTCGATCTCGGCATGCTGGGATCCGCGTTGCTGGTCGGCACCGCGTGGCTCTCTCTGTATGCGGTATCGAGGATGCCCGATGGTGCGTTCGAGCAGGGGATGGCGCCCGGCGAGTGGCAGGCCTGGATCGGCACGGTGTTTATGGGTGTCGCCACTGTGTACTTCGTCGGCAACCTCCATGTCTTTCAGGGCGAGTCGATTCCGTATGCCCCGCATTCGCGCGTGATCGTGCGCAATCTGCTGGTGTTATTGATCGCCTGGACTGTGTTGTCGCGGGTACTGGCGTCGCGCTGGAAAGGGCGCGTGCTGGCCGACGAACGCGACCGGGACATCGAGGCGCGCGCCGCTGGCTGGGGCCGCGGTGCGCTGGTGTTTGCGGTGATCGTGCTTGCAATGACGCTGGGTCTATCACCCGCTGACCGGTTGGTCTGGGCCACGCATTTCATGGTTGGCAACCTGCTGGTACTCGCGCTGATGTGCGGCTGGCTGGTCGAGTACGCCGCGACGGCAATGCTGTACGGGTGGGATCGGCGGTGACCGGCACCCCCATCACCAACGAGATCCGGCGCCTGCGCTTCGAGCACGGGGAAATGACCCAGCAGGCGCTGGCCGATGCCTGCCAGGTCACACGGCAGACGATCATCGCGCTGGAAGCGGAACGCTACGCGCCGTCGCTGGAACTGGCGTTCCGCATCGCGCGCACCTTCAGGGTCGGCGTCGAGGATGTGTTCCGGTGGGCGGCATGACGCGCGCGCGCGCGCGGACGCTGCCGCTGGTGCTGGCGGCGCACGCCTGCACGGTGCTGGCGCTGCTGGTGTTCGCCGCGATGACCGGCTTGCCGGCGCGCGCACCGCTGGCCTTGACCGGTGCGGGCGGGATGCCGCTGGCCTGGGGGTTCAATCTGCTGGCGTGGATCATTCCGGGTCTGATCGTCGCCGGTGTCGCGGTGCGGCTGCGCAGTGGCCTGGGGCCACAGGCGGGACGCGTGGCGGGCATCGCGCTGCAGCTGCTGCTGCTCGCGGCGCTGGCGTTCGCGGCGCAGGGCCTGCTGCCGCTCGATGTCGAAAATCTCGACGGCGGCGCCAGCCGCGGACATGCACTGGTCTGGATGCTGTGGAATCTGGCGTTCGCCGCCGGCGCCTTGCTGGCCGGTCTGGCCTTGCCGCCGGTGCGCTGGCCGAGCCTCGGCCTGTGTGCGGTGGTCGTGGCCGGTCTGCTGGCGCCCGGTCTGTTCGGGGCCGGGCTGGTCGAACGGGTGGTGCTGCTGTGCTGGGGTCTGTGGACCGCCGTGCTGGCGTGGCGGTTGCCACGCCAGCATTGAGCCGGCTCAGTCGCCCGGCGTTGCCTCGGGCGCCCGGTACACGCGGCCTTCCTTCATGACGAAGTCCACGCCCATCACCGCGTTGATGTCGGCGACGGGATCGCCGGGCATCGCGATGATGTCGGCGCGGCGGCCGGGCTCGATCACGCCCTGGTCGTCGACGCCCAGCACGGTCGCGGCATGCAGCGTCGCCGACTGCAGCGCGTACGCGGCCGGAATGCCGGCCTCGACCATGTAGAGGAATTCGCGCGCGTTGTCGCCGTGCGGACCCACGCCCTGGTCGGTGCCGAACGCGATCGGCACGCCGGCGCGATAGGCGCGCGCCGCGGTGTCCTGGATCTGCGCGCCGATCGTCGCCGCCTTCGGCCGCACGACTTCGGGGAAATAGCCAGGCTCGCGGGCCTTGTCGGCGACGAAACGCCCGGCGTAGATCGTCGGCACGTACCAGGTGCCGCGCTGCTTCATCAGCCGCATCACCTCGTCGTCCATGTGGGTGCCGTGCTCGATGCTGGTGACGCCGGCAAGCACCGCGCGCTTCATGCCTTCGGTGCCGTGCGCATGCGCGGCGACGGTGTAGCCGTAGTCCTTCGCGGTGTCGACGACGGCCTGCACCTCGTCGACGGTGAACTGCGGCGCGTCACCGGAACGCGCGTAGCTCAGCACGCCGCCGGTGGCGGTGATCTTGATGACGTCGCTGCCGTCCTTGTAACGCTGGCGCACGGCCTGGCGCGCGTCGTCGATCGAATTGATCACGCCTTCGGTCGGGCCGGGCGGCCCCATCAGATGCGACAGCATCGAGTTGTAGCCGTTGCTCGGATCGGCATGGCCGCCGGTGGTGGCGATCGACTTGCCGGCGGCGAAGATCCGCGGGCCCGGTACCAGGCCCTGGTTGATCGCGTCACGCAGATGCGGGCTCACTTCGCCGCCGAGATCGCGCACCGTGGTGAAGCCGGCGCGCAGGGTCTTGTCGGCATAGCCGACCGCGCGGAACGCGAAGTCGACCGGATCGAGACGGAAGCCCTCGGAGTAACTCGCCGGGCTGGATTCGGATCCCAGATGCACGTGCAGGTCGGTCCAGCCCGGCGAGCAGGTGCGGTCGCCGAGGACGATCGATTCCACGCCGTCCTCGAGTTTCGCGCGGCCCGGAATCACTTCGGCGATGCGGCCGTCCGCGACCACGATTGTGTGTTCGCCGAGTACGCGGCCACTGCGTGCGTCGAACAGGCGCTCGCAATGCACGGCGGTGCGGGTCTCGGCCATCGCGGCGGCCGGCAACAGCAGCGCGGTGGCCAACAGAACACAGGACGGTGCGCGGGAACGACAGGGCATGCGGAACTCCGGAGCGGCGACGGGTTCCGGATTGAAGCACGCGGCCGGGGCCTGCGCGCGGGCTCAGTCGCGGTGCGAGGCGTGCAGCACCCGGTTGCGGCCTTCGGCCTTAGCGCGATACAGCGTGGCATCGGCCAGTTGCTGCAGCACTTCCGGCGTGGCGCCGTCGGCGGGATAGGTCGCGATGCCGATCGACATCGTCACCGGGCCCAGGGTCTGGCGCAGATGCAGCACGGTCGCGGTCTCGACCTCGCGCCGGATCGCCTCGGCGCGCTGGACGGCACCTTCGGCGTCCATCTCCGGCATGACCACGGTGAATTCCTCGCCGCCGTAGCGGCAGGCGATGTCCTCGCTGCGCACCCGGGACTGGATCAGGCGGCCGATCTGGCTCAACAGGGCGTCGCCGGCGAGGTGGCCGTGGGTGTCGTTGAAGCGCTTGAAGTGGTCGACGTCCAGCATCAGCACCGACAGCGGCAGCCCGCGGCGTTCGCAGCGCTGCAGCTCGCGGGACAGGTTTTCTTCCAGGTACCGGCGGTTGAACAGGCCGGTCAGCGGATCGCGCAGCGACTGCGTGCGCAGCGTTTCGCGCAACTGCAGATTGACGATCGCCAGGCCCAGCTGCTCGGCGATCTGGGTGACGATCTCGATGTCGCCCTCGTCCGGCGCACGGTCGTCCGGCGTGCTGATGTGCAGCAGGCCGATCGCGGCGCCCTGGGCCACCAGCGGCAGGCACAGGCTGGCGGTGGACTCCAGCGCCGCGCCCGCGTCGATGTGGTCGCAGTGCATGCCGCCCGACCCGGCCGGCAGATGATGCGGCTGGCCGCGGCGCAGCGCCCAGCACTGCTTGGGCAGCAGCAGGTCGGCGCTGCTGATGGTGGCGTCGCCGAAGGTCGCGATGCTTTCGTAGAAGTTCTGCGACGCACGCAGCAGATAGCACTGGCCGCTGGCACCGGGGATCAGGCCTGCCAGGGTGTCGGCGGTCAGCCGGACGATTTCGTCCCGCGTCTCACAGCTCTGCAGCAGGCCCGAATACCGGCTCAGGCGATGGCGCTGTTCGGACAGCCGGTCGGCCTTGGCCATGGTCAGCGCCATCTCGTGGAAGGCGTCGCGGGCTTCGCGCTCGAGCAGCTGCGCGCGCCGGTTCTCGCGGGTCACGCTCCACATCAGCCAGATCAGCAGGCCGGCCGACACCAGCGTGCCCAGCACCACCAGCACCGTCAGCCATAGCGCGGCGCGCTGGCTGCGGGCCTCACGTTCGGCCAGCAGGCGGGTTTCCTCGTCGCGCATCTGCGCGCTGACGGCCTCGATGCGGCCCCACTGGGCCAGGGTGCGCGGGGCGTTGGTGGCGGCGCGGGCCGCCTCCATGTCGAACATTTCCTGGATGTCGTGCAACCGGTGCAGCTCGGCCATGTGGGTGCGCACCAGCGTCTGCAGCGACCGCGCGCGCGGCGCCTGCACCGGGTTGTCCGCGGTCAGGGCCAGCAGGGCGTCCATCTGTTCTTCGACGCCGGGTGCCACGCGCAGGTACTGGCGACGGAAGTCCGGGTGGCCCGTCAGGCGGTAGGCGCGCGCGCTGGCCTCGCTGCTGCGCACCAGCTGGTCCACCACCTCGATCCGGTTGAGCACCCGGTAGGTGTGCTCGATCCACGCATTGCTCGCGCGCAGGTTCTCGACGCCGAACACGCTCGCCGTGCCGGTGCCGATGAGCAGCAGCAGGGCCAGGGCGAATGCGGGCAGTCGGTAGGACTTGAACCGGGACGAGGACGCGGGCAGGGGACACACTCGGCAAAGTGGAGCGCGATTGTAGCCGTGACGCGGGCCGGTGACCGCGTGCCGTGGTCCGCCCCCCGGGGCAGGCGCGGCGCGTAGCGGGGGCAGGGCCCCTGCGGTAGGCTTGCCGGCTGTCCTCCGCCAGCAGAATGCAGTCCGTGTCCAGCGAACCCGTCGTCGTCGATCCCAACGCCTACCAGCCCACTCCGGTGGAGTCCGATGCCCAGAATTTCTGGACGTCGACCCGCGCGTTCGAGGTCACGGAACGGGCCGACAAGCCCAAGTACTACTGCCTGTCGATGCTGCCGTATCCGTCCGGCGCGCTGCACATGGGCCACGTGCGCAACTACACGCTGAGCGACGTCATCAGCCGCTACCAGCGGATGACCGGCAAGAACGTGCTGCAGCCGATGGGCTGGGACGCGTTCGGCCTGCCGGCCGAGAACGCCGCGATCAAGAACGCGACCGCGCCGGCCAAGTGGACCTACGCCAACATCGCGCACATGCGCAGCCAGCTGCAGTCGCTGGGCTATGCGATCGACTGGAGCCGCGAATTCGCGACCTGCGCGCCGGACTACTACGTCCACGAGCAGCGCATGTTCGTGCGGCTGATGAAAAAGGGCCTGGCGTACCGCCGCAACTCGGTCGTCAACTGGGATCCGGTCGACCAGACCGTGCTCGCCAACGAGCAGGTCATCGACGGCCGCGGCTGGCGCTCGGGCGCGCTGGTGGAAAAGCGCGAGATTCCGCAGTGGTTCCTCAAGATCACCGCCTACGCGCAGGAACTGCTCGACGGTCTGGACACGCTGGGCGGCTGGCCGGACTCGGTCAAGACCATGCAGCGCAACTGGATCGGGCGCAGCGAAGGTCTGGAGTTCGCGTTCGACGTCGCCGGCAGCGACGACAAACTCGCCGTCTACACCACGCGCCCCGACACGCTGATGGGCGTGACCTTCGTGTCCGTCGCCGCCGAGCATCCGCTGGCGATGCGCGCGGCCGAAACCAATCCGGATCTCGCCGAATTCATCGCCGACCTGCGCCAGGGCGGCGTGTCCGAGGCCGAGCTGGAGACCCAGGTCAAGCGCGGCATGGACACCGGCCTGCGTGCGATCCATCCGGTGACCGGTGAAGAAATCCCGGTCTGGGTCGCCAACTTCGTGCTGATGGGTTACGGCACCGGCGCGGTCATGGCCGTGCCTGGCCACGACCAGCGCGACTGGGAATTCGCCAAGGCCTACGGCCTGCCGATCCGGATGGTGGTCGTGCCGACCGACGTGCGCGATGCGCTCGAGGAAATCGGCCGCGACCGCGCCACGCACACCGATCCGATGCAGTCGGCGCTCGGCGGCGGCGCGTCGCTGGACGTCTACGACACCGGCGCAGCCGTGCAGGTCGTCGAGTCCTTCGAGCGCCGCATCGCCGAAGAGGGTGCCTACACCGATCGCGGCTGGCTGGTGAATTCCGGTGAGTTCGACGGCCTCGATTTCCAGCAGGCGCTCGATGCACTGGCGTCGCGCTTCGAGGCCGAAAGCCGCGGCGCGCGCAAGGTCAACTTCCGCCTGCGCGACTGGGGCGTCAGCCGCCAGCGCTACTGGGGTTGCCCGATTCCGGTGATCTACTGCGACGCCTGCGGCGCGGTGCCGGTGCCCGAGGACCAGCTGCCCGTGCTGCTGCCCGAGGACGTCGAAGACGCCTTCGCCAATCCGGGCGTCGTGCAGTCGCCGATCAAGTCCAACCCCGAGTGGCGCAAGACCACGTGTCCGACCTGCTTTGGTCCGGCCGAACGCGAGACCGACACCTTCGACACCTTCATGGAGTCGAGCTGGTACACCGCGCGCTACACCTCGCCCGGCGCGGCCGACATGGTCGATGACCGTGCCGACTACTGGACGCCGGTCGACCAGTACATCGGCGGCATCGAGCACGCGATCCTGCATCTGCTGTACTTCCGCTTCTATCACCGCCTGATGCGTGACGAGGGTCTGGTGCGCAGCGACGAGCCGGTGATCAACCTGCTGACCCAGGGCATGGTCATTGCCGATACGTTCTATCGGGAACTCGACAACGGCAGCAAGGACTGGATCAACCCGGCCGACGTCGAGATCGTCCGCGACGACAAGGGCCGGATCACCGGCGCGACGTCGAAGCTCGACGGCCAGCCGGTCTCGATCGGCGGCACCGAGAAGATGTCCAAGTCAAAGAACAACGGCGTGGATCCGCAGTCGATGATCGGCAAGTACGGAGCCGACACGGTGCGCCTGTTCTCGATGTTCGCAGCCCCGCCCGAGCAGTCGCTGGAATGGAACGAGGCCGGCGTCGAAGGCATGTCGCGCTTCCTGCGCCGGTTGTGGAACCAGGTGCAGAAGCACGTGCAGGGCGGGGCGACCGGTGCGTTCGATGTCGCCGCCACCACGCCCGCGCAGAAGACGCTGCGTCGCCAGCTGCACGAGGCGATCCAGAAGGTCGGCGACGACTACGGCCGTCGCCACAGCTTCAACACCGCGATCGCCGCGGTGATGGAGCTGCTCAACCATGTCGGCAAGTTCGACGAAGCCGACGCGAACGCACGCGCGCTGCGTCAGGAAACCTTCGAGACCATCGTCCTGCTGCTCAACCCGATCACCCCGCACATCGCGCACACCCTGTGGCAGGTGCTGGGTCACGCCGAGACGCTGCTCGAAGACCAGACCTTCCCGCAGGCCGACCCGGCGGCGCTGGAACGCGACGCGCTGACGCTCGCGGTGCAGGTCAACGGCAAGCTGCGCGGCACGATCGAGGTCGCAGTGGATCTGCCGAAGGAGGCGATCGAGGCGATGGCGCTCAACGAGCCCAACGTCGTCAAGTTCCTGAGCGAACTGACCGTGCGCAAGGTCATCGTCGTGCCCGGCAAGATCGTCAATATCGTCGCCGGCTGAACCGTCGCCGGACCGGGCAGTGCCCGGTCCGGTACACGTCGCTTGCCGCCCCCCGTCCCCTCGTCCAGACTGCGCCCATGAGCCTTCTTCATCCGCGTCCGATCCGCCTGGCAGCCGTTGCGCTCGCCCTGTCCCTGCTGCTGTCGGCCTGCGGTTTCCACCTGCGCAATGCGCTGATGCTGCCGCCGGACCTCGGCCCGGTCGACATCGTGTCCAGCGATCCCTACAGCCGTCTGGCCCGTTCGGTCGAGCGCGCACTGGCCGCCGCCGGCGCCGAGATCGCCGAGCCCCGCGCGGTCGATGTCGCCGTGCTCAACATCCAGTCCGAACGCTGGGCGGCGCTGCCGGCCAGCCTCGACGCGCAGGGCCGCGCGCAGGAGTACACGCTGCGCTATGCGGTCGTGTTCTCGATGCGCGATGCCGATGGCCGCGACATCGTGCCGCAGCAGGCGATCGAACTCGCCCGTGACTATCTCGCCCCGCCGACCGATTCGATCGGTGCCGATTCGGAACGCGAGCTGCTGTCGCGCGAACTCGAGCGCGAGATGACCGCCTCGATCATCCGCCGGATCGACGCGGTGTTCCGCAATCCGCAGGAACGCACGCGCGGGTGACCGCTGTGTCCGCCCTGCGGCCCCCGATCGCGGTACTGCGATGGAACTGACCCCCGAACGCCTGTCCGCGCAACTCGAGCGCGAGCCGCTGCGCCCGGCCTACCTGATTGCCGGTCCCGAGCCGCTGCGCGTGCTGGAAGCCGCCGATGCGGTCCGCGTGGCCGCGCGCGCGCAGGGTGTGGCCGAACGCGAGATCTTCGAGCCCGAAGGGCGCGATATCGACTGGAACGGGCTCGAGGCGACCTTCCGCGCGCCCAGCCTGTTCGCCTCGCGGCGACTGGTCGAGCTGCGCCTGCCGACGACCAAGCCGGGCAAGGAGGGCGCCGCGGTCATCGCCGGCTTCTGCGCCGATCCGCCGGCCGACGTCACCCTGCTGGTCACCGGCGGCGAGTGGAGCCGGCAGCACGGCGGCAAGTGGAGCGAGGCGATCGGTGCCATCGGCCACATCGTCGTCGCCTGGCAGATCAAGCCGCATGAACTCGAGGGCTGGATCGAGGCCCGGCTGCGCAGCCGCAAGGTGCTGGCCGACCGCGGCGCCGTGCAGCAGCTGACCGAGCGCGTCGACGGCAACCTGCTGGCGGCCGCGCAGGAGGTCGACAAGCTGGCGCTGCTGGCCGACGGCCAGACCCTCGATGCCGAACGCATGCACGCCCTGGTGGCCGATGCCGCCCGCTTCGACGTGTTCCGCCTGCTCGATGCCACGCTCAACGGACAGCCGGTCCAGGTGTCGCGGATGCTCGCCGGCCTGCGTGCCGAAGGTGAGGCCATCCCGGCATTGATGGGCATGATCGTCATGGAACTCACGCGCGCGGCCAGCCTGGCCCAGGCGCAGGCCCGCGGCGGCAACATGGCCGCCGAATTCAAGGCCCAGCGGATCTGGGATGCGCGCCAGGCCGGCTACCGCCGCGCCCTGCAGCGGCACCCGGCCGCCCGCTGGGACCGGTTCGTCGTCGAGGCCGGACGCGTGGACCGCATCGCCAAGGGCCGCGGTCGCTGGGGGCAGGACCCCACTGATGCCTGGCTGGCGCTGGAGCGCCTGCTGGTCGCCGTGGCCGACGCCCGCGCCGGCGCGCTGCTGGCCGCCTGATTCCGCGCGTGGCGCTGTTTCTCGTCTACGGCGGCACCTTCGATCCGATCCACTGCGGACATCTGGCGATCGCGCGGGCCGCGCGCGATGCCTTGTCCTGCGAGGTCCGCCTGATGCCCGCCGGCGATCCACCGCACCGCGCGGCGCCGGGCGCCGATGCCACGCAGCGTGCCGCGATGGTCGCGCTGGCGATTGCTGGTGAGTCCGGTCTCCTGCTGGATCGCCGCGAGCTCGAGCGCCGCGGACGCAGCTACACGGTGGAGACGCTGGCCGACCTGCGTGCCGCGCGCGGCCCCGCGCAGCCGCTGGCCTGGCTGGTCGGCGCCGACAGCCTGCTCGGACTGACGTCCTGGCACCGCTGGCAGGACCTGTTCGCGCTGGCCCATCTGGTCGTCGCCGAGCGGCCAGGCAGCACGCTCGATGCGGACCTGCCGCCGGCGCTGGCCGATGCCCTGCAGGCGCGCTGGACCGAGGCTTCGGCGGATCTGGACACCGCGCCGGCGGGGCGCGTGCTCCGGCTGCGCCAGCCGCTGCATCCGGTGTCTGCGACCGACATCCGTGCACGCGCGGCGCGCGGCGCCTCGCTGCAGGGCCTGGTGCCCGAGGCCGTCGCCGCATTCATCGAAGAGAAGGGGCTGTACCGGCCCGCGCCGGCCGCTTCGCTATAATCCGCTTCGCACTTCACGAGCCAACCCTCTTGTCCAATCCCGCACACGTCATCAAGACCCGTCTTCCCGAGCCGCCGCCGTCCCCGGACGCGCTGTTGGAGGTCGCACGTGCGGCCGTCGCCGAACTCAAGGCCGTCGACGTCGTCGACATCGATGTCCGTGGCCGCAGCAGCGTCTGCGATTTCATGGTCGTCGCGTCGGGCACGTCCAGCCGCCACGTCAAGTCGATCGCCGACGAAGTGGTCAAGCACGCCAAGAGGCTCGGCTGCCAGCCGCTGGGCGTCGAGGGCGAGCGCGAAGCCGAATGGGTCCTCGTCGACCTTGGCGACGTGATCGTCCACGTGATGCTGCCGCGCGTGCGCGAGTTCTATGCGCTCGAGCGCCTGTGGACGGTCGGCGACCAGCCGCCGGAAGACGAGCGCGGCCCGCGTCGCGATGCCTGATCGCGGCGTCCCGGCACGTATGCCGGGACCACGTTCGACATGAAAGCGAAGCTGATCGCCGTCGGCGAACGGGCACCCGCTTGGGTGGCCGACGGGTTCGCCGAATACCGCAAGCGGCTGTCGTACTGGCTGCCGCTGGATCTGGTCGAAGTCGAGCCCGGCTTGCGTGGCAAGGGCCGCGACACCGTACGCGCGATGTCCGACGAGGGCGCGCGCGTGCTGTCCGCGGTGCCGCGCGATGCGCTGGTCGTCGCGCTGGACGGGCGCGGCAGGACCCATTCGTCCGAAGACCTCGCCCAGCGCCTGGAACACTGGCGCATGCAGGGGCGTGACCTGGCGTTCCTGATCGGCGGCCCGGAAGGCCATGCGCCCGATGTCTTCGCGCGGGCCGACGAGCGCTGGTCGCTGGGGCCGCTGACCCTGCCGCACATGCTGGTGCGGCTGGTACTGGCCGAGCAGCTGTATCGCGCGGCCGCGATGCTGGCGAACCATCCCTACCACCGCGGCTGACCCTGCCACCGCGCCTGGGCCCGGGCAGCCGGAACGCCGGCTCGTCCTGCGCGGCAACGTCTTCGCGATTGACTTCGTTCTTGTCCCACCGGCGCCCGCTGGCGATGCCGTCATGCCCGCGCAGGCGGGCATCCATTGACGTTGCGGTCGAAGGCGGTCGACAGCGGTCGAGGCGGACAGCAAGGCAGACGCCCGTTCGCGTCGAAGCGGATCAGCGGTTCGCCCTCGACGCTGCGTGATCAACGTCGGCGCGCATTTGCGCGCGATACGGATGTCGGCGGTGACACTTCGCGCGCGAGCGCGCTCCCACACGAGCGAAGGACGCTCGCGTATTGCTTGCACGCAGCGAGCATCGCGCGTGGCAGAGACGCGCGTCGGCCGTTCCCCGGCATCGGCGCGCACATCGGCCCTGCATCGCGCGCGTCATCTGCGCGGCTCAAGGGTCCAGACGACGAAAGGCCCGCACGAGGCGGGCCTTCCGGTGTCACGACACGCGCCCGGACATCATTCGCCCGGCGTGGTCTCCGGCGCGCGGTCGAGGCCGCCGTCGTCAGGGTCGCGTTCGGGTTTCGGGGCGGGCTGATGGGCGTCGCCCTTGTCGCGCGGCTGCTTTTCCGCATAGCCGGTCGATTCGTCCTTGCTCGGCGTGCGCGGCGGGGTATCTCGGGGTTCGGTCATCTCAGCGTCCCAGTTCGAAGACAACGTCGAGGTTCGCACCCAGGGTGGTTTCGCCCGGTGAAACCGGCGGCGCCGCGCTGTCCATGGCCATCTGGCGCATCGCCATCATCGGGCGCGGGGGCTGGAAACCGCCGCCCTCGCTGATGCTGACGATCCGGCGCACGCGCATGCCGAGCGACGCGGCGTAGGTTTCGGCGCGCTGCTGGGCCTTCTTCAGGGCCGCGGCGCGTGCCTCGTCCTGGACGGCTTCGGCGTCGTCGATCTCGAACGTCGGGCCGTTGATCTGGTTGGCGCCGCTGGCGACCAGCGCATCCAGCACCGCGCCGAGGCGGCGGATGTCGCGCACGCGCAGGTTGACGGTGTTGTTGGCCTGGTAGCCGGTGATCACCGGCGGCTGGTTCTCGGCGTAGCGGTACTGCGGGCTCAGGTTGATGCCCGAGGTCTGCACGTCGCGATCGGCGATGCCGGCGGCCTTGATCGCCGCGGTCAGGCGGGTCATTTCCTCGGCATTGGCGCGCATCGCGCCATTGGCGTCGGCGGCCTGGGTGACGATGCCGGTCGACAGGGTGGCGATGTCCGGCGCGCGGCTGGCTTCGGCGCTGGCCGAGATCGACAGCAGGGTGCCGTCGGTGGGCGCCGCGTGCGCGACCGGCGCCTGGGCGGAAGCGGTGGTCATCGAGAGGATCCCGAAGGCGAGGCTGCTGGCGAGCAGCAGCGGGCGAAGGCGATGGGTACGCATGGAGGACTCCAGAAACGACGCGGGAAGGGTCGTGGTGATCCGGTGAACGGGTCGTGAGCCGGAACGGGGTCGAGGCAAATGCGGTTCCGGCCGCGCAGGCGCTGCACGGTATCCTTGCGGGATGCTGCATCTGGCCTCGCAATCTCCCCGCCGTCGCGCCCTGCTGACCCGTCTCGGACTGCCGTTCGGCGTGGTCGACGTGGACGTGCCCGAGCATCGGGAACCCGGCGAGCCGGCGCTGGACTACGTACGCCGCGTGGCGCGCGAGAAGGCCGGCGCAGGTCTGCTGGCGGTCGTCGCCGTGCCCGGTGCGCTGGTCATCGGCGCCGACACCGAGGTCGTCCTCGACGGCGAGGTGTTCGGCAAGCCGCGCGATGATGCGGACGCAAACGAGATGCTGCGGCGGCTGTCCGGCCGCACCCACGAGGTGATTTCATCCGTGGCGCTGGTCTCGGCCGGGCGCGAGGCGCAGGCGACCGTGGTCACCGAGGTCACGTTCGACACGCTGGACGCGGCCACGATCGCGGCCTATGTCGCCAGCGGCGAGCCGCATGGCAAGGCCGGCGCCTACGCGATCCAGGGCGGCGCCGAGCTGTTCGTGACGCGCATGGCCGGCAGCCATTCGGGCGTGGTCGGACTGCCGCTGCAACAGACCGCCGCGCTGTTGCGCGGCTTCGGATTGGAACCGCGGCCCTTCGCCGCCGACGCTGGGGCCTGATACGGCATGTCCGAAGAGATCCTGATCAACGTCACCCCGCGCGAGACCCGCGTGGCGGTGGTCGAGAACGGCATGCTGCAGGAACTGCACATCGAACGCGGCTGGCGTCGGGGCGTGGTGGGCAACATCTACAAGGGCAAGGTGCAGCGGGTGATGCCCGGCATGCAGGCGGCCTTCGTCGATATCGGCCTGGAGCGCGCGGCGTTCCTGCATGCCAACGACGTGGTGCGCCCGCCGCAGACCGCAGGCGAGGGCGAGAGCCTGTTTCCGTCGCCTGCGCCGACGCTGCCGGTCAACGAACTGCTGCGCGACGGGCAGGACATCGTGGTGCAGGTGGTCAAGGATCCGATCGGCACCAAGGGTGCCCGGCTGACCACGCAGATCAGCATTCCCTCGCGTTACCTCGTGCTGCTGCCGCAGTCGCGTGTGGTCGGCGTGTCGGCGCGGATCGAGGACGACGTCGAGCGCACCCGGCTCAAGACGCTGGTGTCCGAGCTCGCGGCCGCGACCGGCGGCCACGGCTACATCGTGCGCACCAACGCCGAAGGCCAGAGCGCCGAGGCGCTGGCCGAGGACATCGCCTATCTGCAGCGGGCCTGGGCCCTGATCGAGCACACCACCGCCGATGCGCGGGTCGGCGCGCGCGTGTACGAAGACCTGACCCTGCCGATGCGCGCGGTGCGCGACCTGATGCGCCGTGATGTCGACAAGGTCAAGGTCGATTCGCGCGATACCTACGAAAAACTCTGCCACTTCGCCGCGCAGTACATGCCCGCGCCCGGTCCGGCCGAACAGGCGCGCCTGGTCGACCGGATCGAGTGCTACACCGGCAACCGGCCGATCTTCGATCTGTACGGCGTCGAGGACGAAATCCAGCGCGCGCTGAAGAAGGACGTGCCGCTGAAGTCCGGCGGCTATCTGGTCATCGACCAGACCGAGGCGATGACCACGGTGGACGTCAACACCGGTTCGTTCCTGGGGCAGCGCAATCTCGAGGAAACGGTGTTCCGCACCAATCTCGAGGCCGCGCAGGCGGTGGCACGCCAGCTGCGGCTGCGCAACCTCGGCGGCATCATCATCATCGACTTCATCGACATGGTGGATCCGGAGCACAAGCGCCAGGTGCTGCGCACGCTGGAGAAGTCGCTGTCCAAGGACCACGCCAAGACCACGGTCTACGACTTCTCGCCGCTGGGCCTGGTCGAGATGACGCGCAAGCGCACCGTCGAAAGTCTGGAGCGCCAGCTCGGCGAGGCCTGCACCGCGTGCGGCGGGCGCGGCATCGTCAAGACCATCGAGACCGTGACCTACGAGATCTTCCGCGAGATCGTGCGTGCCGTGCGCCAGTTCGAGGCCGAACGCCTGCTGGTGATCGCCTCGCCGCGGGTGGTGTCGATGATCACCGACGAGGAATCGGCCGCGGTCGTCGAACTGGAGGAATTCCTCGGCAAGTCGATCCGCTTCCAGTCCGACGACCAGTACCTGCAGGAGCAGTTCGACGTTGTGCTGCTCTGACCGATACCGGCGGACCGCACGGTGACACCGGTCTGGGCGGCCCGCCTGCGCCGGACGCGCCTCGGCGCGGGCTATGTGCTGGCCGCGGCGCTGGTGCTGGCGGCGCTCTGCGCCGTCGTCGTCGCCCAGGTGGCGCTGCCGTGGGTGGAGCGCAATCCGCGTGTGGTCGAGCGCTGGCTGACCGAGCGCGCGGGACGACCGGTCGCGTTCGACAGCCTGGACACCGAATGGACCCGGCGCGGTCCGCTGCTGCGGGTGACCGGTCTGCGGATCGGCGAGCCGGATGTCGCGGTGCCGGTCGCGCGCGCCGAAATCCAGATCGCACCCTATTCCGGCTTGCTGCCCGGCCGGTCGCTGACCGAACTGCGCCTGCAGGGCCTGGCGCTCACGCTGGCGCGCGAAGACGACGGGCGCTGGCAGGTGCGTGGCCTGCCCGGCGACACGCGTCCGGACGCCGATCCGTTCGCCGCGCTCGAAGGTCTGGGCGAACTGCAGATCGTCGATGCGCAGCTGGCCATCGAGGCGCCGTCGCTGGGGCTGGGCCACACGTTGCCGCGCATCGACTTGCGCATGCAGGTCGACCGTCGCCAGGTGCGCGCGGCGGCGCGGGCGTGGATCGAGGCCGACGGCGCGCCGCTCGACCTGCGGCTGGATCTGCAGCGCGAGGCCGGCGATGGCCGGGTCTATGTGGCGATGCCGCGCAACGACCTGCAGGTCTGGTCGCCGTTGCTGGCGCCCAGTGGCGTCGCGATCCGCGAAGGCCACGGCCGCGTCGCGGTGTGGCTGGACCTGCGCGAGCGCCGCGTGGTGTCGGCGACCGCCGATGTCGCCCTGGATGCACTGTCGCTGCAGCGCGCCGCGGATGTCGCCAGCGGCGTGTCGGACGCGCGCACGGTGGCCTTCGACGGACTGCAGGCCCGGTTGCACTGGGCGCACGCGGAGGGCGACTGGCGACTCGACGCGCCGCTGCTCCGGGTGGTGCAGCAGGGCCGGTCGCAGACGCTCGATGGTCTGGTGGTCGCTGGCGGCGCGCGCTGGGCGGTGCGTGCGGAACGCGTCGAGATCGCACCGCTGCTGGCCCTGGCCGCGCTGGCCGACGAGGTGCCGACGCCGCTGCGCGACTGGCTGCAGGCGGCGACGCCGCATGCGGTGCTGGCGGATGTCGAATTCGCCGCGCTGCGCGGTGGACCGGTGCGCGTATCCGCGCGGGTCGAGGATCTGGGCTTCTCGCCGGTTGCCGATCGCCCGGGTTTGCACGGGCTGACCGGCACCGTGTCCGGCGACGCCGATGGCGTGGTGTTCCGCCCCGACGTCGCGGCCACCGCGGTGTTCGACTGGCCGGTGGGCTTCGGTGTGCCGCATCCGCTGCAGCTGTCGGGTGAGATCGTCGCCTGGCGCGACGGCGCGGACTGGCATGTGGACACGCCGGCGCTGCGCGTCGAGGGCGACGGCTACGCCGCCGATGTCCGCGGCGGACTGGCATTCCAGGGCGACGATTCGCGGCCCCGCTTGGACCTCGCCGCGCGCGTCGACACCGCGCGGATTCCGGTGGCGAAGAAATTCTGGGTGCGGCACGAAATGCCGGAGGCCGCGCGCACCTGGCTCGACATGGCCCTGGTCGCCGGCGAGGTCCGCGAAGGACGGGCGATCGTCTCCGGCGATCTCGACGACTGGCCGTTCAGCCCCCAGGACGGCCACGACCGCCGGGGCGTGTTCGCGGCCGAAGCCCGGCTCGCGGATGCGACGATCCGCTTCCAGGACGACTGGCCCGCGATGACCGCGCTGTCGGGGCGCGTGCGTTTTCTCAACGACGGCTTCTCGCTCGACGAGTCCACCGGTGAACTGGCCGGCGTGCCGGTCCGCGACATCCTGGCGGGCATGCAGCACTACGCCACCAGTCCGGTGGCGGTGCAGGCGGGCGCCGTGACCGATGCCGCCCGCCTGCTCGCGTTGCTGCGCGAAAGCCCGTTCCAGGCCAGGCACGCCGAGACGCTCGACGGCCTCGACGTGGCTGGCCCGGCGCAGGTGCGCGTCGACGTTTCCGTACCGCATCACGCACCGGTGCGGATCGACGGCCGGGTCGCGCTGGACGGCGTGACGATGCGCGAATCGCGCTTCGATCTTGCATTCGACGACGTCCGTGGCGAAGGCCGCTTCGACCAGGCCGGCTTCGGCGCCGAGCGGTTGAGCGTGCACCAGGACGGCCAGGCCGGCCGGCTGGCGTTGCGCGCGGGCGATGGCCACGTGCGCGATCGCCTGCAGGCGTTCGAGGGCGAACTCGACATTCCGCTGGCCGCGTCGACGCTGCTGGCGCGCGCGCCCGATCTGGCCTGGCTGCGCCCGCACGTCGACGGCGTCGCGCCGTGGCAGGTGCAGGTCGCGATTGCGGACGAGGTGCCCGAGGGCGCGCCGGCGGCGCGGCTGCTGCTGCGCTCGGATCTCGTCGGCACCACGTTGCGTCTGCCGGCGCCGCTCGACAAGCCGGCGGCGTCGCCGCTGCGTACGACCATCGAAGCGCCGATTCCGTTCGACAGCGGCGATATCGCGGTCGGCTTCGGCAACCGGCTGGCGGTGCGCGCGCGCAGCCGCGGCGAGCGCACGGGCATCCGCGTGGAGTTCGGCAGCGGTCGGGTGCAGCAGGCGCCGCCGGCAGAAGGCCTCGCGATCGCAGGGCGCACGCCGGTCGTCGAGCTCGTCGACTGGCTCGGGCTGATGGGCGGCGGTGGACGCGAGGGTCTGGCGCTGCAATCGCTCGATCTGACCACCCGCGATCTGCGCCTGCCCGGTGCCCGCTTCGGCCAGACCCGTCTGACCGCGACGCAGGATTCTGACGGCACGACCTTGCGGGTGGACGGCGCGGGCCTCGCCGGCGACGTGCGGATGCCCGAAGCCGATGGCGCGCCGGTCGTCGCGGCCCTGCAGCGTCTGTACTGGCCGGCATTCGCGCAGACGCCGCGTCCTTCGGCCGACGCCGGCGCCAGCCCCGCGCCGCCTGCGCGCGCGCCTGCCGACGCCGACGCTGATTCCTTCGATCCGGCGGCGCTGCCGCCGCTCCAGCTCACCGTCGACGAGCTGCGCATCGGCGAGCTGTCGCTCGGCGAGGTGGCGGCCCGCACCCGTTCGATTCCCGCCGGCCTGGTACTCGAACAATTGCGCGTGCGGGCGCCGCAGCACCGCATCGATGCCACCGGTCGCTGGACCGGGCGCGGCGCGGCGGCGCGCACCGCGGTCGAGGTGGATGTCGAAAGCGACGATTTCGGACGCCTGCTGTCGGGCCTCGGCTTCGCGGGCAGCATCGTCGGCGGTCAGGGGCGGGTCGATTTCGACACCGCCTGGCCGGGCTCGCCGGCCGGCTTCGACGTGGCCAAGCTGGAAGGCGCGTTGCAGGTGACGGTCAAGGACGGGCAGCTGGTCGAAGTGGATCCGGGCGCGGGCCGCGTGCTGGGGCTGCTGAGCCTGACCGAGCTGCCGCGCCGGCTGACCCTGGATTTCCGCGATTTCTTCAATCGCGGCTTCGGCTTCAGCCGGATCGCCGGCGACATCCGGTTTGCCAACGGCCAGGCGCGCAGCGACGGCGTGACCATCGATGGGCCCGCCGCGGAGATCCGCATCCGCGGCACCGCCGATCTGCAGGCGCGCACCCACGACCAGGACATCGAAGTGCTGCCCAAGACCGGCAATCTGTTGCCGGCCGTGGGCGCGCTGACCGCAGGCCCCGTGGGCGCGGCCGTCGGCGCCTTCGCCAACGCGGTGCTGCGCCGGCCGCTGGCCGAGATCGGCGCACGCAACTACCACGTCAGCGGCCCCTGGCAGGACCCCAAGGTCGAAGTGGTCGAACGCCGCGAGGCGGCGCCGCCTGCGCCTGCATCGCAGACCCGGCCCCAATCGGCCAACTGACGGGGCCTGATCTGCCGGCGCGCGCGACGGCGGTTGCAGAGAACGCCAACGCCCGCGAGCACCCGCACCCGGGCGCCGCCCGGGTTGCCATCCACCGCTTTGCCCCCACACTGCACGGATGACCGATTTCGACACCGTGACCGATGCCGCGCCGGCCGATGCGCTGGCGCTCGCACAGAGCCGCCTGCTGCTGCCCGCCGGCCTCGACGCCGCCAATCTGGACCGTACGTTCTCCGCCCTGCTCGGGCCGGGCATCGATTTCGGCGACCTGTATTTCCAGCATTCGCGGCGCGAGAGCTGGTCGGTCGAGGACGGCATCGTCAAGAGCGGCTCCCACGCGATCGAGCAGGGCGTGGGCGTGCGTGCGATCAGCGGCGAGAAGACCGGTTTCGCGTACTCCGACGACATCGACGCGGTCGCGCTGATGGGCGCGGCGCAGTCGGCGCGCGCGATCGCCCGCGACGGACGCGCGCACGCGCCGCAGGCGCTGGTGCGCAGCCGGGTGCACGATCTCTATCCGGCGGCCGATCCGATCGACGCGCTCGGCAGCGAGGCCAAGGTCGAGGCGCTGCGGCGGATCGACCGTCTGCTGCGCGCCGCGGATCCGCGCGTGCAGCAGGTGATGGTGAGCTTGTCGGGCGGTGTGGACACGGTGCTGATCGCCCGCAGCGACGGCGTGCTGGCCGGCGACGTGCGTCCGCTGGTGCGTCTCAACATCCAGGTGCTGGTGGAGCAGGGCGGCCGGCGCGAATCCGGTTACGCCGGCTATGGCGGTCGGTACTCCTATGCGGAGCTGCTCGGCGACGGGCGGCCGGAGCATTTCGCGCGCGAGGCGCTGCGCCAGGCGCTGGTGAATCTCGAGGCGATCGACGCGCCTGCCGGCGTGATGCCGGTCGTGCTCGGCGCCGGTTGGCCGGGCGTGCTGCTGCACGAGGCCGTCGGTCACGGCCTGGAAGGCGACTTCAACCGCAAGGGCACCAGCACCTATGCCGGGCGCCTCGGCCAGCGGGTGGCGTCGCCCGGCGTGACCATCGTCGACGACGGCACGCTTGACGGTCGCCGCGGCTCGCTCAACGTCGATGACGAGGGCACCCCGACCCGGTGCACCACGCTGATCGAAGACGGCGTGCTGACCGGCTACATGCAGGACACGCTCAACGCGCGCCTGTCGGGCGTCGCGCCGACCGGCAACGGCCGCCGCGAATCCTTTGCGCATCTGGTGATGCCGCGCATGACCAATACCTACATGCTGGCCGGGCAGGACGATCCGCAGGACATGATCCGCTCGGTCAAGAAGGGCCTGTACGCGGTGAACTTCGGCGGTGGCCAGGTCGACATCACCAGCGGCAAGTACGTGTTCTCGGCGACCGAGGCCTACATGATCGAGGACGGGAAGATCACCGCGCCGGTCAAGGGCGCGACGCTGATCGGCAACGGCCCGGAAACGATGCAGCGCGTGCGCATGATCGGCCACGACATGGCGCTCGACGACGGCGTCGGCGTGTGCGGCAAGGACGGGCAGAGCGTGCCGGTCGGCGTCGGCCAGCCGCATCTGCTGATCGATCAGCTGACCGTTGGCGGCACGCAGGCTTGAGAGCCGGTGTGCGGGAATCGGGATTGAAGCGTCGGCACGGTTCCGGGCTGCGTCCTGGCAGATCCGTCGTTTCCGCCTGCGCGGGAATGGCGTCGTGCGCTCAGCGTGCGTCGTTGTCGCCGGCGTTGCCGGGTTGGTCAGCCTCGTCGTCGCGATCGTCCTCGGCCACCGCGTCCTCGCCTGCCGATGCCGCCAGCATGTCGCGCAGTTCGCGGAACAGTTCGCGGAAACTCGCCGGCGGCTTGTTCTTGGCGCGTTCGGCCAGGGTGTTGCGGATCAGCTGGCGCAGGCGCTGGCGATCGGCATGCGGATGCGCGTCGAGCAGCGACGCGAGTGCGCTGTCGCCTTCGTCCAGCAGACGCGTGCGCCACTGTTCGGCGCGGTGCAGGCGCGCGGTATCGACGCGGGCCGCTTCGCCGCCGACGTCGAGCGCATCGCGCAGCGCATGCAGCGTCTCGTCGCTCTCGCGGCGCATCTGCTTGGCCAGGAACGCCATCTGCCGCTTGCGCGCGATATGCGAGGTGATCCGGCGCGTGTCCGCGATGTGCGGGATCAATGTGTCGGGCACGGGCAGCTTGGCCAGCCGGCCATCGGGCAGGCCCACCAGGGCTTCGGCCAGTGCCAGTACTTCCAGGGCCTCGCGCCGGTTCTGCTTGCGGCTGGGGCCGAGGTACTCGCCGCTTTCTTCGTCTACGCCTCTCATCGCAACAGGATAAGCCATTGACCATGTCCGTACCCCACGCCGTCGTCCCGCAGGGCGATGATTCGCCCGAACGGCTCGATGCCCTGGCCGCACTGTCGCAGCGCCTGCTCGAGCGCTGCCGCGCCGCGGGTGCCAGCCAGGCGGAAGTGTCGTGCTCGGAAGACGCGGGTCTGAACGTCAACGTGCGCATGGGCGAAGTCGAGACCGTGGAATCGACCCGCGACCGTGGCATCGCGGTCACCGTGTACTTCGGCAAGCGCAAGGGCAGCGCCAGCACCGCGGATCTGCGCGAGGAGAGCCTGGCCGCGACGGTCGACCAGGCCTGCGCGATCGCGCGCTTCACCGAGGACGATCCGGCCTCCGGTCTGGCCGATGCCGCGTTGATGGCGGTGCCGGGTGCGGACGGCCGCTTTCCCGAATTCGACAGCTGGCATCCCTGGGCGCTCGACGCCGACACCGCGGTCGACCTGGCGCTGGGCTGCGAGGCCGCGGGCCGCGACAGCGACGCGCGCATCCGCAATTCCGATGGCGCGTCGGTGTCGACGTCGCGTTCGGTCGGCGTGTATGCGAACAGCCACGGCTTCATCGGCGCCGAGCGCGGCAGCCACCACAGCGTCGGCTGCGCGCTGATCGCCGGCGAGGGCGAACGCATGCAGCGCGACGGCTGGTACAGCATCGCGCTGGCGCCGGAGGATTTGGAATCCCCGCAGGCCATCGGCAAGCGCGCGGCACGTCGCACGCTGGAACGCATGGATCCGCGACCGATGCCGACGGGCAAGTATCCGGTGCTGTTCCAGGCCGAGATCGCGCGCTCGCTGATCGGGCATCTGCTGGGCGCGGTGTCGGGCGGTGCGCTGTACCGCCGGGCGAGCTTCCTGCTCGACAGTGTGGGCACGCAGTTGTTTCCCGACTGGTTCTCGATCCAGGAGCGGCCGTTCCTGATGCGCGGCTTCCAGTCGTCGGCCTTCGATGCCGAGGGCGTGGCGACGCGCGAATCCGCGCTCGTCGAGGCCGGTGTGCTGCAGCGTTACGTGCTGGGCAGCTATTCGGCGCGCAAGCTCGGCCTGCAGACCACCGGCAATGCCGGCGGCGTGCACAACCTGGAGATCGCATCGAACGCCGGTGATCTCGAATCCATGGTCCGCGGCATGGGCCGCGGCCTGCTGGTGACCGAACTGATGGGGCAGGGCGTCAATGCGGTGACCGGCGATTATTCGCGCGGCGCCGGCGGGTTCTGGGTGGAGGGCGGCGAGATCCGTCATCCGGTCGACGGCATCACCATCGCCGGCAATCTGAAACAGATGTTCGAGACCATCGAAGCGGTGGGCACGGATATCGACCGGCGCTCGCACGTGCGTACCGGCTCGATCCTGGTCGGCGCGATGACCGTTGCCGGCGGCGAGTGACGTTGCCGTCCTTGACGGCGCGCCGGCATCCCTGAAGAGTGCGCCGCAAGGCCACACCCGTTCCAACCACTTCCACCCGAGGCGTCCCGCATGAGCGATTTCAATACCTACACCGCTGCACCGCCTCCGCCCGCAGACGCGGCGTCTGCCGAAGAGCGTCAGTGGGCCATGTTCGGCCATCTTTCGGCACTCGCCGGACTGTTCACCGGTGGCATCGGCAACGTCGTCGGCCCGCTGGTGATCTGGCTGGTCAAGAAGGACACGATGCCCTTCGCCGCCGACCAGGCGCGCGAGGCGCTGAACTTCAACATCAGCGTGCTGCTGATCGCGGTGGCGCTGATCCTGATCACGCTGGTGACCTTCGGTCTGGGCGCGGTGCTGACGTTCCCGATCGGCCTGCTGCTCGGGATCGCCTGGCTGGTGATGACCATCGTCGGTGCGATGAAGGCGAACGATGGCGTCGCCTACCGCTATCCGTTCGCGCTGCGCCTCGTCCGCTAGGCGTTCCCGCGATCTGCGTTCCACGAGGCCCCGGCGTTCGCGTCGGGGCCTCGTGCGTACAGGGGTGCCGGAAGTCCGGGTGACGTTCGCGGCTGGCGCCGGACATCCCGCGCAGGCAGGCTGGTGTCACGACCCACGACAGGAGGCCTTCCATGCAGACCGCATCCTTTCCGCAGATCCGACCCGCCAGCGACAGTCGCCGCTGGGCGGCCGCGATGCACATCGGCGCGCTGGTGCTCGCGCTGCTGACGAGCTGGATCTCCGGCGTCGCCGGCGCGCTCGTGGCGGGTGTCGTGTATCTGGCCAAACGCGATGACGACGCCTTCGTCGCTGCGCATGCGCGCGAGGCGCTGAACTTCCATCTGAGCATGTGCCTGTACGCCTGCGCGATCGTCGTGGCAGCCATCGGTCTGCTCGGCGCGACGGTGGTGACGCTGGGCATCGGCGCGATCGTCACGCTGCCTGCCGGCCTGATGCTGGCGGCGGCCGCGTGCGGACTGGCTCTGTTGTGGCTGGTCAGCAGCATCGTCGCCGCGGTGCGCGCGCTGGACGGCCAGCACTATGTGCATCCGCTGACGATCCGGTTCTTCGGCGGCTGAGCGCGCGTTCCGGCGCGGGGCGCCTGCCGGCGGCAGGCTGAAGCGGTCACGTGCGGGCAGACCCGCGCGTGACCGGCCCGACGTCAGTGGTTGCGTTCGATCGCCTGGCGGCCGAGTGCAGCCAGCGGCGCGGCCGCATCGCCGAACGGCGCGAGCGCATCGCGCATGCGTAACGCCAGCGCATCGAGGCGCGCACGCGAGGCGTCGACGCCGATCAGGGCGGGGAACGTGGCCTTGTCCTGCGCGACGTCCTTGCCGGCGGTCTTGCCGAGCGTCGCGCTGTCGCCTTCGATGTCGAGCAGGTCGTCGCGGATCTGGAAGGCCAGGCCCAGGGCGTCGGCGAAATCGTCCAGACGCGCACGCGTGTCCGCGTTGACGCCTGCTGCGAGTGCGCCGAGTGCGACCGCGGCGCGCAGCAAGGCGCCGGTCTTCATCGCATGCAGGCGTTCGAGCGCGGCGACGCCGATCGAACCTCCATCGCCGGTCGCCGCCAGGTCGAGCGCCTGGCCGCCGCACATGCCGCCCGCACCGGAGGCGCGGGCCAGCGTGGCGACCATCGCCAGGCGCGTGGAGTCGGGCAGCGCCGTCGCCTCGGCCAGCGTGGAGAACGCGAGCGTCTGCAGCGCATCGCCCGCCAGAATCGCGGTCGCTTCGTCGAAGGCCACGTGCACCGTCGGCTGGCCGCGACGCAGGGCATCGTCGTCCATCGCCGGCAGGTCGTCGTGGACCAGCGAATAGGCGTGGACCAGTTCCACCGCGACGGCCGGCGCATCGGCCAGGCCGGGCGCGGCGCCGAAGGCATCGACGGTCGCATGCACCAGCAGCGGCCGCATGCGCTTGCCGCCCAGCAGCACGGCATGGCGCATCGCCGCATGCAGGCGCGGTTCGCTGTCGCGGGCGGTGTCGAGGGCGCGCTGCAGCGCCGCGTCGGTGCGCGTGCGCCAGGTGTCGATGCGGGAATCGACCGCGTGCGACGCGTCAGGCATCGGAGGCGTCGGCGTCCAGTGCGCCGAACGGCTGTGCGCGCTCCGGCGCGGCCGGGTCGCTGAGCAGCTTCACGCGCAGCTCGGCATCTTCCAGCGCCTGCTGGCAGCGGCGGTACAGGCCGACGCCGCGCTCATAGGCGCCGAGCGAATCCTCGAGCGTCATCTCGCCGCCCTCCATCGTGTCCACCAGCGCTTCGAGCTGGCCGAGGGCGGTCTCGAAATCGGCGACCGGGGAAGGGGCTTTGGCAGGGGTCTTCGGCATGCCGCAATTCTAAGCGATCGGCCTGTCGTCGGACCGTGGCGCGGTGTGCCAGGTCAGCCTGCGTCCACCCGCGCGCAGCCAGGCGTCGAAGTCGCGGTCGAAGGCCAGATCGCCGACCGCGAGCAGCCGGCCCGAGGGGTCGGACAGCAGCGGCAGACGGGCGCGGATCCACGGCGGCACGCCGAGATCCTGCAGCACGTGCCGGAGCGCGTGCGAATGCGTGCGGCCCGGCAGCGCGATGCGTTCGCCGCCGCGCCGGGCCTGCACGCGCCAGCGCATAGTGTCGTCCAGCGGACCGTCGAACTGCAGGCGGTCGCCGTCGGGCAATGCGAGCGGCGCGGCCCCGTTCCAGTCGAGCACGAGGGTGTCGGGCAATGGCGGACGGATCGGCCCGGCGTGCAGCAGATCGCGCCAGCGCTGCAGACGGTGCCGGCCCCAGTCGAAGACGGGGCTGCGGTCATCCGCGGCGCGGGCGAGGGTGGTGTCGCACCAGGCGGATCCCTGCCGCGGCAGCGGCGCGAGGCCGAGTTCCAGGATCCAGCGGCGCAGCACGCGCCCACGTCGCGCAGGCAGCAGCGGTTGCAGGCGGTCGACGCGCAGCACCGCCGGATCCAGCGTGCGGGCGTCGGCCAGCGCGACGGCATCGTCGGTCTCGAGCAGGGCGACGGTCTCGCCCTGCAGCCCCGCGACATCGGCCAGCGCGGCGCCGGCCTGCGGCCAGCGCGTGCGCAGCAGCGGCAGGATCCGGTTGCGGACGAAGTTGCGGTCGGCGCCGTCTTCGTCATTGCTGGGATCGTCGATCCAGCGCAGGCCGTGTGCCTCGGCGTAGGCCTGCAGCGCAGTGCGCGGCAATGCGAGCAATGGCCGCCACAGCCAGCCGTCTCCGAAGCGGCGCGCGCCGGCCATGCCGGCCAGCCCGTCGGGACCCGATGCGCGCAGCGCACGCAACAGGACGGTCTCCGCCTGATCGTCGCGATGGTGGGCCAGTGCCACCACGCCCCCCGGCGGCAGCTGCACGGCGAAAGCGGCATGGCGTGCTTCGCGCGCAGCTGCTTCGAGTCCGCGGCCACTGTCGCGCGCGACCGTGACCCGCACGCTGTCGAGGTCGACGCCCCAGCCGGCGCAGACGTCTTCGCAATGGACGGCCCAGTCGTCCGCGCCGGTCTGCAGGCCGTGATGCACGTGGATCGCGCGCAGGCCGGCGGCGCGGAACACGGGGTCGTGCGCCAGCCGGTGCAGCAGCACCGTCGAATCGAGGCCGCCGCTGAATCCCACGCGCAGCGGGCCGGATGCGGGCGGCAATGGCAGGGTCAGGACGGGACGTGGCGACAACATCGGCGCATGGTGCCATGCGTCGGAATGCTGCGATCCGGACGCGGCGTCGCGTGCGCACGGAGCGCGGCCTACAGTCGACGCTCTCCTCGCACCGGAATCGCCGCATGTCCGCTCTGTTCTCGCCGTTGCAGCAGCGTGGCCTCGTCCTGCGCAACCGCATCGCGGTGTCGCCGATGTGCCAGTACAGCGCCGTCGACGGTCTGCCCGACGCCTGGCATCTGGTGCATCTGGGCAGCCGCGCAGTGGGCGGCGCCGGGCTGGTAATGACCGAGGCGGCAGCCGTATCGCCCGAGGGCCGGATCTCGCCGGAAGACGCCGGGCTGTGGAACGACGCGCAGCGCGATGCCTGGGCGCCGATCGCCGCGTTCCTGCGCGCGCAGGGCGCTGCGCCGGCGATCCAGCTGGCGCATGCCGGGCGCAAGGCCAGCACGCACGCGCCGTGGCGCGGGCGCGGCGCGGTGCCGGTGGAGGCGGGTGGCTGGCAGGTCGTCGCGCCATCAGCGCAGGCCTACGATGCCACCTATCCGTCACCGGTGGCGCTCGACGCCGACGGCATCGCACAGGTGATCGAAGACTTCCGTGCGGCCGCGGTGCGCGCGCTCGACGCCGGCTTCGACGTGGCCGAGGTCCACGCCGCGCACGGCTATCTGCTGCACCAGTTCCTGTCGCCACTGTCGAACACGCGCACCGACGCCTGGGGTGGCAGCTTCGAAGGCCGTGCGCGGTTGCTGCTCGAGGTCGTGGATGCGGTGCGCGCGGTGTGGCCGGAGCGCCTGCCGCTGTGGGTACGGATCTCGGCGACCGACTGGGTGGACGGTGGGTGGACGCTTGAGGAAAGCGTTGCAGTCTCGCGCCTGCTGGCCGCGCGCGGCGTGGACCTGATCGACGTGTCGTCGGGCGGCCTGTCGCCGGCGCAGCACATCGATGCGGTGCCGGAATACCAGGTGCCGTTCGCGCGTCGGGTGCGCAGCGAGGCCGGTATCGCGACCGGCGCGGTCGGGCTGATCACCGAACCGGCGCAAGCCGAGAGGATCGTCGCCGATGGCGACGCGGACGTGGTGCTGTTGGCCCGCGAACTGCTGCGCGATCCGTATTTCCCGCGCCGCGCGGCGAAGGCGCTGGGCGCCGTGATCGAGACGCCTGCGCAGTACCTGCGCGCGTGGTGACGATGCTCAGCGGTTGAATGCCGCCGCGTTGCGGATGAACAGTTCGGTGACGTCGAAGAAGAATTCGCGCTTCGTGCCGTCGGGGAAGGTCACTTCGAGCCGGTCGTAGTGGCGGTCCTCGACGTGGACCAGGGATTGCCCTGTCACCTCGGCCTGCAGCACGCGGCGCACGAACGCGTATTCGTTGGGAATCAGGCAGGGCTTGAAGGCCGTCTCCGGCGTGGTGCCATCGCCGTCGCCGACGAGCACCGTGAACAGCGCCGTGGAGAGTGTCCGGTAGCGCATACGCGCGACCTCGTCACCGGATTGCGCGGCCAGCGTCGCGCGCAGCAGCTGCAGTTCCGTCGAGGGCACCGCATCCAGATCGCCGACGCGGGCCTGGAGTGCGTCGAGCAGCGGGCCCGCTTTGTCGAGATCCTCGGCCGAGCGCACGGTGTCCTCGATCGCGGCGATCGTGTCGCGGACCGCCATGTCGATCTCGACCGGCGCCAGCGTGGGATGGCGGGCCGCGCCGTCGCAGGCCGTGCGCGCGAATGCGAGGTCCTGCGGCGTCGGCGCGGACGCCGCTGCAGGCGCTGGAGCGGCGGCGCCGGCCAGCGCGGGCGACAGCCCCGCAATCAGCACGAGGGATGCGGATCGTACGAGAGCGGCTGAGCGCATGAAGGACTCCATGGATGCGAAGCCCGACAGTAGCCGATCCGGATGACGACGCGCCCGGGCGCCGTCGTCCGCGCGGACTCAAGCCGCTTCGTACGCGCCGTAGCTGCGCAGGCGCTGGTAGCGGCGCTCCAGCAGGGTTTCGACCGGCAGCTGCTCCAGCTCGTCGACCGCATTCATCAGCACCGCCTTGAGGCGGGTCGCGGTCTGGCGCGGATTGCGGTGCGCGCCGCCGATCGGCTCGCGCACGACCTTGTCGATCAGGCCCAGGCCATGCAGGCGCTTGGCGGTCAGGCCCAGCTGCTCGGCGGCGTCGCGCGCCTTGCCGGCGTCCTTCCACAGGATCGAGGCGCAGCCTTCCGGCGAGATCACCGAATAGGTGCTGTATTCGAGCATCACCGTGCGGTCGCCGACGCCGATCGCCAGCGCGCCGCCGGAGCCGCCTTCGCCGATCACGGTGCAGACGATCGGAATGCGCAGCTCGGCCATCTCCAGCAGATTGCGCGCGATGGCCTCGGACTGGCCGCGTTCTTCCGCGCCGATGCCGGGATAGGCGCCGGGCGTGTCGATGAAGGTCAGCAGCGGCAGCTTGAAGCGCTCGGCCATCTTCATCAGGCGCAGCGCCTTGCGGTAGCCCTCGGGGCGCGGCATGCCGAAATTGCGACGCACCTTGGTCTTGGTGTCGCGACCCTTCTGGTGGCCGATGATCACCACGCTGCGGCCGTCGATGCGACCGAGGCCGCCGACGATGGCGGCGTCGTCCGAGTAGGCGCGGTCGCCGGCCAGTTCCTCGAATTCGTCGCAGAAGGCCTTGATGTAGTCGAGGGTGTAGGGGCGCTGCGGATGGCGCGCCAGCTGCGACACCTGCCACGGCGTGAGGTCGCGGAAGATGTGCGCGGTGCGCTTGCGCAGCTTGTCGCGCAGCGTGGCCAGCTCGGCGTCGATGTTGACCGCGGGGCCATCGCTGGCCTGGCGCAGCTCCTGGATCTTGGCTTCCAGGTCGGCGATGGGCTGCTCGAAATCGAGGTAATTCGGATTCATGCGTGGGACTGCCGGAATTGGGGCGGCGGCGGGTGCTCCATCGGAGACCGGCCGGACCGGAAAGGGCGACAGTCTAGCCGACCGCGCCCGATGAGGCCGTACGTGGGCGTCTGGAGTGCAGATCGCCGCACGTTGGCGGATGTTGTACGCAGGCGCGCCGTGCGGTCAGCTCGCCCAGGGCTTGGCCATATCCAGCCGGGCGATGCGCACGCCGGGTTGTGCACGGAGGGTGCCCGGCAGTTCGGCATCGGCGCGGATCGACTGGGTGCCGTTGACCTCCAGCGTGCCCGCGGCGCCTGCAGGCAGCAGCAGATCCAGACGCAGCGCGGTCTTGCCCGGGCGGTGCTGGGCCAGCACCTGTTCGACGCGTGCCAGCGTGCCCGGCACGCGCAGGTCGAGGCGCAGCGACAGCCGGCGTGCGTGTTCCGGACAGACGGTGTGGAAATCCCAGCAGCGCTTCACGCGCAGCGCGAAGCCGCCGCTGAACTCGTCTTCGCGCAGGCCGCCCTCGATGATGAGGATGCGGTCGCGCGTCAGCAGGTGCGCGTACTCGCTGGACGCGTCGGCGAAGAAGCCGCATTCCAGCCGGCCGCGGCCGTCCTCCAGCAGCACGAACGCCTGCGAGTCGCCGCGCTTGCGGATGGCGGTGATCTGGCCGGCGATGATGACCTGGGTTTCCGGGCGCCAGCTGTTGCCGCCGCCCTTCTGGTCGCGCGCGGCCCACAGGCTGTCGAGCTGGCCGAGATCGGTGCCCACCAGCGCCTGCAACTCATCGCGGTAGGGATCCAGCGGATGACCGCTGAGGTAATGCCCCAGCGTCTCGCGCTCGCCCTCCAGCTTCTGCCGCAGCGGCCACTCTTCGCATTCGGGCAGGTCGATCTGCAGGCCGTCGTCGCCACCGGCGCTGCTGCCGAACATGTCGACGATGCCGGCGTTGCGGTTGCGGGTGAGCTGGTCGGTCGCCTTCAGCGCTTCGGGCAGCTGCAGCATCAGCGACGCGCGGTTCTTGCCCAGCGCATCGAGCGCGCCCGCATTGATCAGCGCTTCGAGCGTGCGCTTGTTCATGCGCGTCGAATCGACACGCCGGCAGAAATCGAGGATGTCGGCGTAGACACCGCCGCGCTCGCGCGCTTCGACGATGTTCTCGCAGGCGCCGCGGCCCACGCCCTTCACCGCGCCGAGGCCATAGCGGATGGTCTGCGGATCGATGGCCTCGAACATGTAGGTGGAGGCGTTGACGTCCGGCGGCAGCACTTCCAGGCCCATCGTCCGCGCTTCGGTCAGGAAGCCGGTGACCTTGTCGGTGTTGTCCATGTCCGACGACAGCACCGCGGCCATGAACTCGGCCGGGTAGTGCACCTTGAGCCAGGCGGTCTGGTAGGCCACCAGCGCATAGGCGGCCGAGTGCGACTTGTTGAAGCCGTACTCGGCGAACTTCTCCATCAGGTCGAAGATCGACGTCGCGACCTTCGGGTCCACGCCGTTGGCCGCCGAACCCGCCTCGAACTTGGCGCGCTCCTTGGCCATTTCCTCGGCCTTCTTCTTGCCCATCGCGCGGCGCAGCAGATCGGCGCCGCCCAGCGAATAGCCGGCCAGGACCTGGGCGATCTGCATCACCTGTTCCTGGTAGACGATGACGCCGTAGGTCGGCGAGAGCACCGGCTCCAGCGACGGATGCGGATACGTCACGTCCGTGCGGCCGTGCTTGCGGTCGACCCATTCCTTGTCCATCCCCGAGCCCAGCGGGCCGGGACGGAACAGCGCGGCGAGCGCGATGATGTCCTCGAACGTATCGGGCTGCGCGCGCTTGAGCAGCTCGCGCATGCCGCGCGATTCGAACTGGAACACCGCGACGGTATCGCCGCGTGCGAACAGCTTGTAGCTCTCGACGTCGTCGAGCGGCAGCGCGGTGATGTCGAACGGCGCTTCGCCGGCGGCGGCGCGGCGCACGTTGATCGCCTTCACCGCCCAGTCGATGATCGTCAGCGTGCGCAGGCCGAGGAAGTCGAACTTCACCAGGCCGATCGATTCGACGTCGTCCTTGTCGAGCTGGGTGACCGGGTTGCGGCCGAGGTTGCCCTCGTCGTGTTCGGCGTACAGCGGGCAGAAATCGCTGAGCGGCGACGGCGCGATGACCACGCCGCCGGCGTGCTTGCCGGCGTTGCGGGTGAGGTCCTCGAGCTGCAGCGCGAGATTCAGCAGGTCGCGGACGTCGTCCTCGTCGTTGTAGCGCGCGATGAGTTCGTCCGAGCGCCAGGCATCGTCGCTGCGTGACTTGTCGGTACGGCCCAGCGCATCGTCGAGCCCGATGCCCAGCGTCATCGGCACCAGCTTGGCGACGCTGTCGACGAAGCCGTAGGGATAGCCGAGCACGCGCCCGGAATCGCGCACCACGGCCTTCGCGGCCATGGTGCCGTAGGTGATGATCTGGCTGACGCGGTCGCGGCCGTACTTCGCGGCGACGTAGTCGATGACCTCGTCGCGCCGGTCCATGCAGAAGTCGATGTCGAAGTCGGGCATCGACACGCGTTCGGGATTGAGGAAGCGCTCGAACAGCAGGTCGTAGGGCAGCGGATCGAGATCGGTGATGCCCAGCGCCCAGGCCACCAGCGAACCCGCACCGGAGCCGCGCCCGGGACCGACCGGGATGCCGTTCGCCTTGCCCCAGTTGATGAAGTCCGCAACGATCAGGAAGTAACCGGGGAACCCCATCTTGATGATGACGTCGAGCTCGATCTCCAGACGCGCGTCGTAGCTCGCGCGGTCGTGCCCCGGCGCCATCGGATGTTTCTGCAGCCGCTGCTCGAGACCGTCGCGCGATTCCTTGCGGATCCAGCTGTCGAGCGTCTCGTCGGCCGGCACCGGAAACGCCGGCAGGTAGTAGGTGCCGAGGCGCAGTTCGAGATTGCAGCGCTGCGCCAGCGCCAGCGTGTTGTCGATCGCATCGGGCACGTCGCTGAAGAGTTCGGCCATCTCGTCGCCGGACTTCAGGTACTGCTCGCGCGTGTAGAGCTTGGGCCGGCGCGGATCGTCGAGCACGCGACCGGTGGAGATGCACACGCGCGCCTCGTGCGCGTCGAAACCCTCGGCATCGATGAAGCGCACGTCGTTGCCGGCGACCACCGGCAGCGACAGGTCGGACGACACCTGCAGGGCCAGCGCGTTGTGCACGGCCTCGTCGTCGAAACCGCAGCGCGTGAGCTGCAGGAACAGGCGTTCGTCGAACACCTCGCGCCACTGCGCGTACCACTGGCGCGCCAGATCGTCGCGGCCGCCGGACAGCAGTTTCGCCGCCGGGCCGTGGCGGCCGGCGATCGCGAACAGGCCGGTATTGCACTCGCGCAGCCAGTCCGGCCGCACCACCACACCATCGGTGCGATGGCCTTCCATCCACGCCCGCGTCAGCAGGCGCGACAGCGACAGATAGCCGTCGTGGTCGCGGCACAGCAGGGTCAGCGTGGAGGCGGGTTCGTCGCCTTCGGCGATCGAGATGTCGGCGCCCATCACCGGCTTGATGCCGGCGCCTTCGGCGGCGCGATAGAACTTCACCAGCGCGAACAGGTTGTTGCGGTCGGTCAACGCGACCGACGGCTGGCCAAGCGCCGCACAGCGTTTGACCAGCCCCTTGATCCGGATCGTCGAATCGGAGAGCGAGTATTCGCTGTGGACGTGAAGATGAACGAAGCGCGCGGGCATTGCGTCAGCGAGGCGGCCGGAGGGTCAGGTTAGGGCCGGGCCCCGGGGCGGACAAGGCTTGACAGCATCGCCGTGCCGGCGCGGCGCGGGTGGTGCCCGTCCGCCGCTGCGCCAGCGTTCAGGCCGGCGCCGGGTTTCGTCGCGAACGGGCGTGGTCGCTCGTCAGGTCAGCGTGCCTCTGGTCCGCGACGGAGCGGAGTATCCGAGGCGAGAACGGCCGTCGGGATTGCCCCGGCGGCCGTGGCTGTCGCGGTTGCGATGTCATCCGGTCAGGGCAGCCAGCGCCCTGTCCGGCTCACAGCCGGGTGACCCGGACCAGCGCCGAGATCCAGCCGACGTCGCCGCCGTCGTCTTTGCCGCTGAGTGCCAGGCGATGGGTGTAGTGCAGCCGGCGGGGATCGGTGCCGCACTTGTAGATCTGCTCGCCGGGGATATTGATCATCTCGTGCGCGCCGATCGTCAGGCCGCCGGGGTTGTAGGGGTCGTCACCCAGTCCCAGCACGTCCGCCACCAGTCCACCGGCTTCGCCGATCAGCCACGACACCAGGCTGCCCGCGGCGTTGCTCTCGGACTGCAGCGACGACAGCGCGCTGCCGACCGCACCGCCTGCGGCCCCGCCCGCGAACGAGGCTGCAGTCTCGAACACCTGTCCGACCCGGCGTTTCACCTCCTGCCGCACCTTCGCGCGGTCGCCGTGATCGTGTTCGACGATCTGCAGGACCAGGTTGAGGTCGGCGGGCGGACCCTCATAGAGGACGATCGCGTTGTTGTAGATGCGGGTATTTGTGTCCGGTCCCAGCTTGACCTCGGGCAGGTCCCAAGACTTGGTGAAACCCTGGCTGCCCAAGTTCGCCACGATCGTGCCGTAGAGCTCGTCGCCGCTCTCTTGGCGGACATCGAGACCGTAGCCCTCGAACGTCACGCGCACGCGGCTGGACGGTTCGAAGGTAACTGCGCCGCCGTCTTGCAGGCTGGTCGACATTCTCCCGCCCCGGAATTCGACGTACAGCCGGCCGTTGCGGTGATAGGTCGGGAACTGCGGATTGATAGGCAGGCCGACACCTGAGCGTGCGCCGTTGGCCTTCAGCCATTCGTTCATGATGCGCTGGCGCCCTTGGCTGACCAGCTTGCGGATCGTGACGAGGCTGCCGACGCGGGCGCCGAGCTTCGAGTCGAGGCGGATGGTGTCGAGGCTGAAGTCGCGAGCGGTTTTCAGTTGAACAGGCATGTGTGTATCTCCGTTGGTGGCCGTGCCGCGAAAGGCGTTGAGGCCGGGTCGAGGGTGTTTCGTGCCCCGGAGCGAAGCCGCGTAAGATCCGGTGTCGCGGTCGTTCCCCGGTGGACCCAGCATCGGTCCGGTGTTCCGGGAGGTCGCGAGGCCCCTGTGAGGCAACGGTGTGGTTTGCGAGGTTCTGGCGATGGATTCGCGATGACCGGTCACACGCCCGACCCGATGACGGTCCCGACGGACCGCACCATCCGCTTTGGTGACGTCGAGATCGACGTTGACGGGCAGACGATCCTGCGCGCGGGTAAGCCCGTGCCGGTCGAGCCGAAGGTGTTCGCCGTGGCGCTGGAACTGTTGCGCCAGCCGGGCCGGCTGGTCACGCGGGACGCGCTGCTCGATGCGGTCTGGGGGCATCGCCATGTCACGCCCGGCGTGCTGACCCGGGCGATCGCGCAGCTGCGCCAGGCGCTTGGGGACGACCCGCACCAGCCCCGTTATATCCAGACCCGCCACGGTGTCGGCTATTGCTTCATCGGCGAGCGTATCGAGGCGCCGGTTGCGACTGATGCATTGGCGTCCCTTCCAGCGGACCGTCGGACCGGCGGCACCCGGGACACCCCTGCGCTGCAGATCGATGCGGATCATGTGGCAGCCGCCCGCCACTGGCGACCACGCGCCTGGGGCATCGCCTCGGCGATCGCACTGGTGGTGGCCGCGGCGGCGTGGTGGAGGACGCCCGACGTGCCGTCGACCGGGCAGGACGCAGCCGCCTCCGTCGCCGTGCTGCCGTTCGAGACCGCTGGCGAAGGCGACCGTGACGACGTCTTCGCAGCCGGCCTGTCGATGGAGCTGCGCGATGCGCTGGCCGGCGTACCCGGCCTGCAGGTCGCAGCGGCGTCCCCCGCGCAGAAAGCGCCGGTCGCGGACCTGCGGACGTTGGGCCGGTCGCTCGGGGTTGCCCGCGTGCTCGACGGTTCGGTGCGACGCGATGCCGACCGCGTGCGCATCCATGTGCGCCTGGTCGATCCGGCGACCGGCACCATCGCCTGGACCCGGCGCTACGAACGTCCGCTGGCGGCGCTGTTCGACCTCCAGGCGGAGATCGCACGCGATGTCGCCGGCCGCCTGCTGGGCAGCGTGCCTGCGGTCGAGATCGACGCGCTCGGCCACCGGCTCACGCCGACCGCCAACGTCGCCGCGTTCGACGCCTACCTGCACGGACTGCGACAGCTGACGACGATGATGGATGTCGAGGCCGCCGGTCGGGCCGAGGCTGGCTTCGAGCGCGCGTTGGCCCTCGATGCGGGCTTTGCCCGCGCCCAGGCCGGCCTGTGCCGGGTGGAGCTGTGGCGGTTCGATGCCCACAAGCAGCCTGCCGCATTCGACACCGCGCGCACGGCCTGCCTGCGTGCGGCGCGGATGGATCCGGGCGATGGCCGGGTCCGGCTCGCGCTGGGCGATCTCTATCGCATGGCCGGCGATCCCGACACCGCCGCCGACCATTACCGCGCGGCCGAGCACGATCCGGCCTGGCACGGCGCCGCGCTGGCGGGCCTGGCGAAGCTGCAGTTCGCGCGCGGCGATGTCGGCGGTGCGCTGGCGTCGCTGCAGGCCGCGAGTGAGGCCGCGCCCACCGATGCCGCGCTGCAGGCGGAGCTCGGCTATCACGCCTATCTCGCGGGCCAGCTGGACGTGGCGGTGGCGACCTATCGCCGCGTGGTGGCGCTGGAACCACGCGAGGCCGACTACTGGGACACGTTCGGCGCGCTGCTGCTCGCGGCGGGCGATCGCGCCGGCGCCCAGGCCGCGCTGGAAAGCGGGGTGGCGATCGAGCCATCGGAAACGGCGCTCAGCAACCTCGGCACGCTGCTGTACCAGGCCGGCGACCATGCCGGGGCGGCGGCTCGCTTCCGGCAGGCGCTGGCGCTGTCCGATACCGCGCATCACCAGGTCTGGGGCAACCTCGGCGATGCGCTGCTCGCCGATCCGGCCACGCGCCCGCGCGCGGGCGATGCGTTCCGCGAAGCGGCGATCCAGGCCGAGCGCTACCTCGCCGCGCAGCCCGACGATCCGCAGACCCTGGCGTCCCTTGGCTGGTACCGCGCCAACACCGGCGACGCGAGCGAGGCGCGGCGGCTGGCGGCGCGGGCAACGCTGCGCGCCCGAGATGCCGCCGACATCGGCGAGGTCGCGCTGATCACCGCCGACATCCATGCGGCGCTGGGCGATCTGGACCAGGCACGCGCAAGGCTCGCGGTCGCACGTGGCGCCGGCATCGATCCGGTCCGGATTTCGACCGACGATGTGCTGCAGCGCGCAGGGCTGGTCGAACCGGCGCATGCTCCGACGCAGACATCCACCCGCGAGTGACTTCGCATTCCAGGAGGCAACCGCAATGGCAACGACCCGAAAGACCGCGACATCCGCGCCGCGCCCGGCAATCGGGGCCGCGACGAAAACCACGAAGCCGGCGGCCCCAGTGACGCCCAGGACCGCGAAGGTCGCGGTGTCGTCCAGCATCGAGGCGCGCAGCAAGAAGGTCATCGTGCCGCCGCCCAGGCCCAGGCACGATGGACTGCGGGCCGGTCAGCGCACGCCCAAGCCCCGGGCCGGTTGAGCGGGGCGACCAGGTCAGGCGGGGACGGGAAACAGGTCGTCCACGCGCGGCTCGCGGGTGGACGGCGTCTCTGCAGGGCTCGGCGCGAGCGCACGCGCCACCGGCGCGAAACTCCGCCGGTGGTGCACGCAGGGACCGTATGTCATCAACGCGTCCAGATGCGCCGGGGCGCAGTAGCCCTTGTGCCGGTCGAAGCCGTAATCCGGAAACTGCGCATGCAGCGCGACCATGGCCCGGTCGCGCGCCACCTTGGCCAGAATCGAGGCGGCCATGATCGCCTGTTCGATGGCATCGCCGCCGATGATCGCGCGCGCCGGACAGGGCAGCCCGGGCGGTACGCGGTTGCCGTCGACCAGCACGCGTTCGGCGGCGGGTGCGAGGGCTTCGACCGCGCGCCGCATGCCCAGCAAGGTCGCCTGGTAGATGTTGATGCGGTCGATGTCTTCGACTCCGACGAATTCGATGCGCCAGGCCAGGGCGTTGTCGACGATCTGCGGATACAGCGCCTCGCGGCGCTTTTCGGTGAGTTTCTTGGAATCGTCCAGTCCGTCGATCGGCCGGCGCGGATGCAGGATCACCGCAGCGACCACCACCGGTCCGGCCAGGGGGCCGCGACCGGCCTCGTCGACACCGGCCGTGCGCAGACGCCGGGTCACGAGGTCGGCTCCGAACGCGTCGGCGCAGGGAGCGCGGGCACCGCGAGACGTGCGACTGCATCCGCCGCGGTGGCCGATGCGCCCTGGCGCAACTGCAGGTGCAGGTCGCGATAGAGCGGCTGCAGAGCCTCGGCTGCGTGCGGATCGCGGAACCAGTGCAGCACCGCGGCCGACAGGTGTTCGGGCGTGCAGTCTTCCTGCATGAACTCCGGCGCGATGGTGCGGCCGGCCAGCACATTGGGCAGCGAGAACCGGTCGACCTTCATCAGCTTGAAAAGGCGCACGAGAAACGCGGTACTCGGCGCGATGCGGTAGCCGACCACCATCGGCCGCTTGGCCAGCAGTGCTTCCAGCGTCGCGGTGCCGGAAGCGAGCAGCACGACATCGCTCGCGACCATCGCAGCGCGCGCCTGGCCGTCGAGCACGCGCACATCGAGTGCGGAAAAACGGGGCTGTGCGAGCAATGCGTCGATCGCGGCGCGGCAGCCGGCATTCGCGGCCGGCACGACGATGCGCAGGCCGGGCAGGGCAGCGGCGACTTGCGCGGCGGCATCGAGGAATACCTCGCCGAGTCGGCCGATCTCGCCCAGGCGCGAGCCCGGCAGCACCGCCAGTACGGGCGCGTTATGCGGCAGGCCGAGTGCATCGCGCGCGGCTGCGCGATCCGGCTCGAGTGCCAGCATCTCCGCCAGTGGATGACCGACGAAGCGCGCATCGACGCCATGCGTCGCATAGATCGGCGGCTCCATCGGAAACAGGCACAGCACGAGATCCGCGCTGCGACCGATCTTCGCCGCGCGCCCCTGACGCCAGGCCCAGATCGAGGGGCTGACGTAATGCACGGTGCGGATGCCGCGATCCTTGAGCGTGCGTTCGAGGCCGAGGTTGAAGTCGGGCGCATCGATGCCGATGAAGACGTTCGGACGCCAGTCGAGCAGGCGCGCGCGCAGCGAACGCCGCAGCTTCAGCAACCGCGGCAGATGCCGCAGCACTTCCGACAGCCCCATCACCGAGAGTTCCGACGCGTCGTGCCAGGTCTCCATGCCGGCCTCGCGCATCGCATCGCCGCCGACACCGGCGAAGATCGCATCCGGATAGCGCGCACGCAGCTGTTCGATCAATCCGGCGCCGAGCAGATCGCCGGAGGCTTCGCCGGCGACGAGTGCCATGCGGAGTGTGGCCCGGGTGGCGTGATTGGTGATTGGTGATTGGTGATTCGACAAAGCCGTTTCACACGATCTGAAAGATGGCGACATTCTGCTCTTGCGAATCACGAATTACGGTTTCACCGCAACAGCGGTCGATCGCCTGCCTCGATGAAATCGAGAAACGCGCGGACGTCTTCGCTGTCCTGCGCCATCTCGCCCAGGCGCACGCGGGCATCGGCGAGTGAATCGCCCGAGACGTACAGGGCGCGGTAAGCGCGCTTGATCGCCGACGTGCGCGTGCCGTCGAAGCCGCGGCGCTTCAGGCCTTCGGCGTTGATGCCGCGCGGGCGGCCGTAGCCGTCCTGCGCCACCATCACGAACGGCGGCACGTCGCCGTTGACGAAGGCGCCCATCCCAATGAATGCATGCGCGCCGATCCGGCAGAACTGGTGGATGCCGACGAAGCCGCTGAGGATCACGTGGTCGCCGACAGTGACGTGGCCGGCCAGCGTGGCGTTGTTCGAGAACACGCAGCGGTTGCCGACCACGCAGTCGTGCGCGACGTGCGTGTAGGCGAGGAACCAGTTGTCGTCGCCGACGCGGGTGATGCCGCCACCGTCGCCGGTGCCGCGATTGATCGTGACGAATTCGCGGATCGTGTTGCGGTCGCCGATCACCAGTTCCGCGCGCTCGCCAGCGAACTTCTTGTCTTGCGGTTCGCCGCCGATCGCGGCGTGACCGTGGATGTGGTTGCCAGCGCCGATACGCGTCGGACCGTGGATGCTGCAGTGCGGGCCGACGATAGTGCCGTCGCCGATTTCGACATCCGCGCCGATCAGCGTGAACGCCCCGATCTGCACGTCCTCGCCCAGCGTCGCGCCGGGATCGACGACCGCGCTGGGATGGACCTGCGCGGCGGCCATGTCAGCGCTTGACCTCGGCGCAGAGGATCTCCGCGCAGGCGGCCTGCTCGCCATCGACGCGCGCGATGCCCGAATACATGGTCATGTTGCGGATCTCGCGCTTGATCGTGACTTCGAGTTCCAGACGGTCGCCCGGCACCACCATGCGCGAGAACTTCGCCGCATCCACCTTCACCAGATAGGACAGGTTGCCTTCGCAGCCCTTGCCGCGGGTGAGGTGGCTCAGGATGCCGCCGGCCTGTGCCAGCGCCTCGATCACCAGCACGCCCGGCATCACCGGGTGGGCGGGGAAGTGGCCCTGGAAGAACTGCTCGTTCGCCGACACGTTCTTGTAGCAGAGCACGCGCTTGCCGGCCTCGAACTCGACGACCCGGTCGACCAGCAGGAACGGATAACGGTGCGGCAGCAGCGCATGGATGCCGTCGATGTGGATCGGCAGCGTGATGGCCGACGGCGCGCTGTCGGTCGATGTGGTGTCTGTCATGGTTCCCCCTTCCCGAGCGCCGTGACGCGGCGCGCGAGCGAATCGAGCTGGCGGATCCGGACCGCATTCTTCCGCCACTCGCGCGTGGGCTGGGCGGGAATGCCGGCCGAATATTCGCCAGGCTCGGTGATGGATGCGGACACCATCGTCATCGCATGGACGACGACCTTGTCGCAGATTTCAAGATGACCGGCGACGCCGACCTTGCCGGCGAGCAGGCAGTAACTGCCGATCTTCGTGCTGCCGGCGATGCCGACGCAGCCCGCGATCGCGGTGTGCGCACCGATGCGCACGTTGTGTCCGATCTGGATCAGATTGTCGAGGCGCACGCCTTCCGCCAGCGTGGTGTCGTCGAGCGCGCCGCGATCGATCGTCGTATTGGCGCCGATGTCGCAATCGTCGCCGACGACCACGCCGCCGAGCTGCGGCACGTTGATCCAGCGCCCGGCATCCATCGCCAGGCCGAAACCTTCCGAGCCCAGCACGGCGCCCGGATGGATGGTGACGCGGGCGCCGAGGCGCACACGCGTGACCAGGGTGACGCGGGCGACCAGGCGGCTGCCCTCGCCGACGACGCAGTCTTCGCCGATCACGCTGCCGGCGCCGATCGTCGCGCCGGCACCGATCAGGCTGCGCGCGCCGATGCTGACGTGCGGGCCGACCGATGCGCCGGGATCGACCTGCGCGCTCGGATCGACGACGGCGGACGGGTGGATCCCGACGGGCGCAGCGCTGACGGGTTCGAACAGCGCCGCGATCTTCGCGTAGGCGACGTAGGGATCCTTCGCGATCAGCGCGGTGCCCGCGTAGCCGTCCGCATCGGACTCGCGCATCACCACGATGCCGGCCGTGGTGTCGGCCAGCTGCGGGCGATAGCGGGGATTGGACAGGAAGGCGAGCCGGTCGGGGCCGGCAGCCGCGAGCGTCGCGACGCCGATCACCGGGGTGTCGGCGGCGCCCTGGACAGTCAGGCTGAAGCGGTCTGCGAGCGCGCCGGCGGTGTGGGAAGTCGTTGGCTGGACCATCGGTTCACCTCGTGGCGGCGATCAGAACGCGCCGCCGAAGGTGAACTGCAGGCGCTCGACTTCGTCGGCCTGGCGGATCAGATCACCCGCACCACCGCGCACTTCCTTCTGCTGGCGCAGCGGATAGGCGTAGCTGATCGAGATCGGGCCCACCGGTGCGCGCCACATCAGGGCGACGCCTGCCGACGCGCGCAGTTCCTTGGCATCCCAGGCGTCGACATCCTGGAAGACGTTGCCGAAATCGACGAAGGCCGAAATGCGCGCCGCCGGCGACTTGATCAGCTGCGGGAAGAACATCTCGACCGAGCCGATGGTCTTCACCGCGCCGCCGATCGGCTGCAGGAAGCTGCTGAACGCAGCAGTCTCGCGCGGGCCGAGGGTGTTGTCGCGGAAACCACGGACCGAGCGCGGACCACCGGCGTAGAAGTTCTCGAAGAACGGCAGGCCGGTTGCGGTGACCGTACGCGTGTAATCCGGCGACGTCAGTTCGCACGGATCGCTCGGCGGCGGCGGGGCAGGCGGCGTCGGGTTGGCCGTGGTCGGCGGCGTGCCCGCCGTGAAGCAGAGGTTGCGCACGACATCATCGCCGTAGCTGTCGCCGTACCCGAGTTCCGCGCGCGTGTTGAGCACGAGGTGACGGTTGATCGGCCAGTACTTCGAGATCTCGTAGTTGAGCTTGTAGTACTCGGCGGTCGAGCCGGGCAGGGTGGTTTCCAGCGAGACGCGCTGCATCATGCCGCGGGTCGGCTGCAGGTAGTCGTTGCGCGTATCGCGCGCCCAGGCCAGCTCGCTGCGCCAGGCGTGGAAGGTGCGCGAACCGAAGGCGTCGATGTAGTCGACGATCGACTCGGGCGACGAGCCCGGGAACGCGAAGATCTGGTTGCGGTCGACGCCGAACAGCAGAGAGATCGAGTCGTTCTCGGTCAGCGGAATGCCGAGGATCGCCTGGCCCGCGGCACTGGTCGACGAGTACTGCGCGGTATTGAACTCGGAGTTGTCGAATTCGCGCCACCACAGGTTGTAGCCCAGCGACATGCCGCCGTCGGTGAAGTACGGATTCATGAACGAGAACGAGTAGCGCTGCAGATAGACGTTGCGCTGCGCTTCCACCGACACGCGGTTGCCGCTGCCGAGGAAGTTGTTCTGCGACAGCTGGACCGACGTGGTGACACCGGCGAGCTGCGAATAGCCGAGGCCGAACACGAAACTGCCCGACGTCGTCTCGGTGACGTTGAACACCACGTCGACTTCGTCATTGCTGCCCGGCACCGGCTGGGTCTCGACGTTGACGCTGCCCGACTCGAAGTAGCCCAAGCGCTGCAGGCGGACCTTGGAACGGTCGACCGCGGCCTGCGAATACCAGCTGCCTTCGAACTGGCGCATCTCGCGGCGCATCACTTCGTCGGACGTGCGGCTGTTGCCCTTGAACTGGACGCGGCGCACCTGCACGCGCGGTCCGGGAACCACCTGCAGGTTGATCGCGACCGTGCGGTTCTCGCGGTCGATCTCCGGGATCGGGTTGACCTGGGCGAAGGCGTAGCCGATGTTGCCGAGCGTCGCGATGATCGCGTCCGAGCTCAGCTCCAGCAGCGCGCGGGAGAACACCTGGTCCTTCTGCACGAAGACGCGGCTGCGGATCTCCTCTTCCGGCAGCACCAGGTTGCCGGTGATCTGCACGTCCGACACCTTGTAGATCTCGCCTTCGGTGATGCCGGCGGTGATGTACATGTCGGCCTTGTCGGGGCTGATCGCGACCTGGATGCTGTCTTCCGCGAAGTCGATGTAGCCGCGGTCGAGGTAGAAGTTGTGCAGCTTCTCGCGGTCGCCCTCGAGCTTCTCGCGCGAGTACTGGTCGTCGCGGCGGTACCAGCTGAGCCAGTTCGACTCACCCGATTCCCAGCTGTCGGTCAGCGTGTCGAGATCGTAGACCTCGTTGCCGATGATGTTGATGTGGCGGATCTTGGCCGCCTTGCCTTCCTCGACGTTGATCGCGACGTCGACGCGGTTGCGGTCCAGGCGCGAGACGGTCGGCGTGATCCGCACGTTGTACTTGCCGCGATTGTTGTACTGGCGCACCAGTTCCTGGGTCACGCGGTCGAGATCGAGCCGGTCGAAGGTCTCGCCTTCGGACAGGCCGATGTCGTTGAGGCCCTTGATCAGGTCCTCGGTCTTGATGTCCTTGTTGCCGGTCAGCGTAAGGCGGTTGATCGCCGGGCGCTCGGTCACGGTGAACACCAGGATGTCGCCCTGTCGCGCGACCTGGATGTCTTCGAAGAAGCCGGTGCGGTAGAGCGCACGGACCGAATCGGAGATGCGGGTCGAGTTGACCGTGTCACCGCGCTCGACCGGCAGGTAGGTGAACACCGTGCCCGCGCCGATGCGCTGCAGGCCGTCGACCCGGATGTCGCTGACGGTGAAGGTGCTGGCCGACGCAGGTGCGAGCGGCGCCAGTGCCGGCGCGTCCACAGGTGCATTGGCTGCCGTCTGGGCCCATGCCGGCGCGGCGATCGCCGTGGCGAGGGCAAGAGCGAGCAGTCGGCGGTCGGGGATTCGCGTCATTCTTTGGATCCGTCAGGGAAGGGGGTTCCGGCGCGGAGCGGCGCGGGAATCCGGGTCGGTGGCAGGCTCAGCGCACCAGTTGCAGGATGTCGTTGTAGAACGCCAGGCCCATCAGGCTGGCCAGAAGCGCCAGTCCCACGTATTGCCCGGCCGCCATCGCGCGCTCGCTCACGGGGCTGCCTTTGACCAACTCGATAAGGTAATACAAGAGGTGTCCCCCATCCAGCAGCGGGATGGGGAGGAGGTTCAGGATCGCCAGGCTCAGCGAGAGCAGGGCGAGGATCGTGAGGTACCAGGCAGCGCCCTGGTTGGCATAGGTATTGGCCGCCCGGGCGATGGTGATCGGGCCGGCGACCGTGTTCTCGATCGCCAGCCGCCCGGTGAACGCGCGGCCGATCATGCCGACCAGCTGCGAGGTCAGATGCCCCACTTCGGCGACCGCGACCGGCACCGCCTCGAGCGGGCCGTGACGCTGCAGCGCATCCTTCGGCGGCAGGGGCACGTTGCGCGGCGGGGCAATGCCGAGCGCCCAGTACTGGCCGCTGCCGTCGGGCAGGTCGGTACGCAGGGGCGCGACCTCCAGCGCCAGACGGTCGCCATTGCGGTCGACTTCGACCATGGCCGCGCCGCCGCGATCGCCCAGTGTCTGCACCAGCGGCCCGATGTCGTCGAAGGCGCGGACCGCGCTGCCGTCGACGGCCGTTACGCGATCGCCCTCTGCCAGCACGCCCCAGGCCGCGCTGTCCGGGGCAACCCGGCCGATCAGCGGCGGCAGCAGCAGGTGTCGCGGCAACAGACCGATGGCCTGGGCGATGCGGCGCTGGTCGAAATCGTCGGGCAGCTGAGACAGGCGCAGCTCGCGGACGGCGGGGCGGTCGCGGACGTCGACGACATCCAGCTGCACGTCGCGGTGATCGAGCGCTGCGGGCATCAGTGCCAGCTGCAGCTCGTTCCAGGTCGGGGTGGCACGCTCGCCGACGGCCTCGATCCGGTCATCGGGCCGCAGCCCCGACGTTTCTGCAATGCCGGTCGCCTGACCGATCACCGGCGCGTAATCGGGGCGGCCGATGACGAACATCGCCCACAGCAGCGCGACGCACAGGATCAGGTTGGCGATCGGGCCTGCGGCGACGATCGCGATCCGCTTCCACACCGAGGCACGATTGAACGACTGCGCAGCCTCGGCCGGCGGGACCGGTCCTTCGCGCTCGTCGAGCATCTTCACGTAGCCGCCCAGCGGGATCATCGCGATCTGGTAGACGGTGCCGTCCTTGCCGCGCCGCGACCACAGCGCGCGGCCGAAGCCCACCGAGAAGCGCAGCACCTTGACGCCGCAGCGCCGCGCCACCCAGTAGTGGCCGAACTCGTGGAAGGTCACCAGCACGCCGAGGCTGACGATGAGCCACCACACCGAACCGAAGAAACTAGACATCACGTCCGTCCGGGGTCAGTTCGAAACCCGACGCTGCGCGCCGGCAGAGGCTGCCCGCCGGGTGGCCGCCAGGCGGCCGTGCGGGTGGGCTCGAGGGTCGCGAACAGGTTCTCAATGCACCGTACCGGAATCGATCGCCTGTCCGGCCACACGCCGCGCGTGCGCGTCGGCATCGCGCAGCACGTCCAGCGAACCGGCGGACACAGCAGGAAGCGCGGCGAGCACATGCTCGACCAGCGCAGGGATCGCTAGGAAGCGGATGCGCCCCTGAAGAAACGCTGAAACGGCGACTTCGTTCGCGGCGTTCAGGACGGCAGGCGCCGTACCGCCGTCGACGAGTGCGCCGCGGGCCAGTGCCAGGCAGGGAAACGCGACGGTGTCCGGTGCTTCGAAATCGAGGCGGCCGTGCTGCAGCAGATCCAGGCCCGCGACGCCGGACGCGATGCGCTCCGGGCTGCCGAGACCCACCGCCAGCGCCGTGCGCATGTCCGGCAATCCCAGCTGGGCGAGGGTGGAACCGTCGATGAACTCGACCAGCGAGTGCACCAGGCTCTGCGGATGCACCAGCACGTCCAGTCGCCCGGACGGCATCGCGAACAGATGATGGGCCTCGATCAGTTCCAGCCCCTTGTTCATCAGCGTGGCCGAGTCCACCGAGATCTTGGGACCCATCGACCACTTGGGATGCGCGACCGCCTGGGCCGGGGTCACCTCGGCCAGCGATGCGCGGTCGCGACCGCGGAACGGGCCGCCGGACGCGGTCAGCACGATGCGCGCCACGCCACTGCAGTCGCCGTGGGGCGGCAGACACTGGTGGATCGCGTTGTGCTCGCTGTCGATCGGCACAATCAAGGCGCCGGCCTCGCGTGCGGCGTCCATCATCAGCGCGCCGGCCAGCACCAGCGATTCCTTGTTGGCCAGCAGCACGCGCTTGCCGGCGCGCAGGGCGGCCAGGGTCGAATCGAGACCGGCCGCGCCGACGATCGCAGCGACCACCGTGTCGCAGGTGCTGGCGTCCGACACCAGCGTATCGAGCGTCGACATGCCGGCGTGGGCCGTGGTCGCGACGCCGGCCGCGCGCAGCCCGTCGCGCAGGGCGGGCAGGGCGTCGGGATCGGCGATCACCGCGTGGTCGGGACGATGGGTCGCGCACAGCGCCACGAGCGCGTCGACGTTGCGACCGGCCGCGAGCACGCTCGCGCGCAGGCGCTCCGGGTGGCGGGCGATAACGTCCAGTGCCGACGTGCCGATCGAGCCGGTGGCACCGAGAACCGCGACGGAGCGAATCATGCGGCCCATGCCCGAAAACGGCGCCGCGGCGCGGCGTGCAGCGGAAGAAAGATCATCGCGCAGTTCAGAACCCGAACCAGATCTGGCCGAACGCGAACACCGGCAGCGCGGCGAGCACGCTGTCGATGCGGTCCAGCACGCCGCCGTGGCCCGGGATCAGCGTGCCCGAATCCTTGGCGCCGGCGTGGCGCTTGAGCAGGCTTTCGAACAGGTCGCCGACCACGGAGGCCAGCACCGTCAGCAGCGCGACCGCCGCGACCATCGGCAACTGGCCCAAGGTGGCACCGGCCAGGGGCGCGAATGCCACCGCGACCACGATGCCTGCGACCAGACCACCCGCCAGGCCTTCGATGGTCTTGTTCGGGCTGATGCGCGGCGCCAGCTTGCGTCGGCCGAACTTCCGCCCGGCGAAATAGGCGCCTGTATCGGTGGCCCAGACGATTGCCAGCGCCAGCAGCAGCCAGCGATTGCCGAAAGCACCGTCCTCGTTGGCGTGGATCACGCACAGCGCCGCCCAGGCCGGAATCACCGCCAGCGTGCCGGCCAGCAGCTTGATGATCCGCGAGCGCGCGTCGTGGCTGGACGCGAAGGTGTAGTGGCGCAGCCACAGCGTCGCCGCCAACCACCAGACCACGCCCACCATCGCCAGCATCTTCAGCAGCACCAGCGAGCCGCCGCCGGTCGCCGAGGCCCAGACGATGGCGACCATCAGCAGCAGGTTCAGCACCAGCAGGGCGGTCCGGGCGAGGGTGTCCTCGATGCCGGCCAGGCGCAGCCATTCCCACAGCGCGGCCAGGAACACGATCGCCGAGACGGCGGCCATCCACGGGGTATTGAGCAGGAGCACTGCCGCGATGGCGATCGGCGCCATCGTCAGCGCCGCGAGAATGCGCGTGCGGGTCATTCGGAAGTCTCCGGGTGTGGGCCGTCGCCGGCCGCGATCTGGGCGCTGGTGAGTCCGAACCGGCGCTCGCGGGAGGCGTAGACCGCCAGCGCGCGTTCCAGTTCCTCGACACCCAGCTCGGGCCACAGCGTTTCGGTGAACCACAGCTCGGTGTAGGCCAGCTGCCACAGCAGGAAATTGCTGACGCGCAGATCGCCGCCGGTCCGGATGAACAGGTCCGGCTCCGGCAAGTCGGCCAGGGCGACACGCGCACCCACGGCCGCTTCGTCGATGTCTTCGGGCCGCAACCGGCCGGCCGCGACGTCTTCGGCCAGCGAACGCGCAGCGGCGGCGATGTCCTGACGTCCGCCATAGCTGGCCGCGACGCTCAGGGTCAGTGCGGCGTTGCCGGCCGTCATCGCCTCGGCCGCGGCCATGCGGCTGCGCAGGGCTTCGCTGAAACGCTCGCGTTCGCCGATGAAGCGCAGACGCACGCCGCGGCGGTGCAGTTCGCCGACCTCACGGTCGAGCGCACCCAGAAACAGGCGCATCAGCGCGCCGACTTCCTCGTCCGGGCGGCCCCAGTTCTCGCTGGAGAACGCGAACAGCGTCAGCGCGCCGATGCCGCGTTCGAGACAGAAATCGATGCACAGATTGACCGTGCGGGCACCCGCACGGTGGCCGATCATGCGCGGCCGACGGCGTCGCGCCGCCCAGCGGCCATTGCCGTCCATGATGATCGCCACGTGCCGGGGCACGTGGCGGACATCCGGCAGCGGGGATTCGGGGTTCGCAGGCGCGGCGTCCTGCCGTCCGGTGATGTCAATCAATGGCATGGCCCCACAGGCTCCGGCTTCCTGCCACCCCGAATGCCGGCGCCCGGATCCCGGTGCTCATCAAACCGCCATCAATTCCTGTTCTTTCGCCTTGACGACTTCGTCGACGTCCTTGATCGCCGAATCGGTGATCTTCTGGATCTCGTCCTCGCTGCGGCGCTCGTCGTCTTCCGAGATCGCCCTCTCCTTGAGGAGTTCCTTGATCTGCTGGTTGGCATCGCGGCGGATGTTGCGGATGGCGACCTTGCTGTCCTCGCCTTCGCTGTGCACGACCTTCGACAGGTCGCGGCGGCGCTCCTCGGTCAGCGCCGGCAGGTTCAGGCGGATGGTCGTGCCCGCGGTGTTCGGGGTCAGGCCGAGGTCGGAGGCGAGAATCGCCTTCTCGATCGCGCCGACGATCTGCTTCTCCCACGGCGTGATCGTCAGCGAGCGGGCGTCGGACACCACCACGCTGGCCACCTGGTTCAGCGGCATTTCGGAGCCGTGGTAGTTGACCTTGATGTGGTCGACCAGCGCGCTCGACGCGCGGCCCGTGCGCACCTTGACCAGGGTGTGGCGGAGCGCTTCGACGCTCTTGGCCATGCGGGTCTGGGTGTCTTTCTTGATGTCGTTGAGCATGATCGGGCCCGGTCCGTGTGCGGAATCGGCCGATTATAAGCGGCCCCGGCCGGCGACGGGGCCGGGGTGTGCCAGGGACGCGGCCGGTCCGGCCGCGTGAGGCTCAGCTGCGGCCCTGCACCAGCGTGCCGATCGGCTCGCCGCGCAGGATGCGCAGCAGCACGCCGGGCTGGCTCATGTCGAAGATGCGCAGCGGCAGGTCGGAATCGCGCGCGAGGGCGAACGCCGCGGTGTCCATGACCTCCAGGCCCTGACGCAGCACCTCGTCGTAGGTCAGGCGGTCGTAACGCTTGGCATCCGGCACCTTCTTCGGGTCGGCGTCGTACACGCCATCGACCTTGGTAGCCTTGAGCAGCAGGTCGGCGCCGATCTCGATGCCGCGCAGCGCGGCGCCCGAATCGGTGGTGAAGAACGGGCTGCCGACGCCGGCGGCGAAGATCGCGATGCGGCCCTTCTCCATGTGGCGGATCGCGCGGCGGCGGATGTAGTCCTCGCAGACGTCGTTGATCTTGATCGCGCTCATGACGCGCGCACGGGCGCCGCGCTTCTCCAGCGCATCCTGCATCGCCAGCGCATTGATCACCGTGGCGAGCATGCCCATCTGGTCGCCGGTCACCCGGTCCATGCCGCCGGCCGCGAGGCCCGCGCCGCGGAAGATGTTGCCGCCGCCGATGACCAGGCCGACTTCGGCGCCGGCCTTCTGCGCCTCGATCACCTCGTCGGCCAGCCGGCCGATGACCTTGGGATCGATGCCGTAGTCCTCGTCCCCCATCAACGCTTCGCCGGACAGTTTGAGCAGGACGCGACGGTAGGCGAGGGGTGCGGTCATGGCGGAACTCCAGGGCGGGGGCGCGTGGATTCTAGAAGATCGACGCCCCGCCTGCGCGGAAGGCGCGCGGTTGCGTGCGGTATCGCATACAGCAATGCGCGGAATTGCCCGCGTGTCGCGCACGGCGGTGCTGCCACCGCGCGTACGCCAGTGGCGGTACGGAGTGGGAGTTCGTGCAGAAGAAGGTCGCGCAGCTCTGACGCGGCCAGCAGTGCGGCTGGCGTTTAGCCGCGGACGCGGCGAGGCGGCGGGTGTGTCGCTGCGTGCACAGCGCATGCCGTGGACGCAGCACTCCACCCGATCAGGCGTCGGTGCGGAATTCCGTTGCGATCGCACGACTCGAGCAAAGGTTGCGCGCGGGTGCGGGCGACGGGCCGGAAAAGGCCCTGGCCGCCAGCGAAAACGCTGGTGACGTGCTGAGCACGCGCGCTTGTCCAACGCGCGCTCATCCGTCGAAGCGCTAGAGCGTGGAGACGACGGCGGCTCGATGCGCCCGACCCCATGTCGGGCGATCAGGACCGCGCCGTCGCCGGCGCGGCCCGCTGCGGTCAGGCCAGCATGCGCAGCGTCGGCTCGCGATCCCACTGACGGGTCTTCGCAGCCTCGATGAATGCAGCGGTGTCGCCCGCATCCACCGTGCCTGCATCCGCGCCCACGCCGCCAGCGTCGAGCAGGGCGCGTCCGCCGGCGTCGAATGCGATCGCCTTCAGATGGCCCCAGGCATCGCGGCCGAAATCGACGGCGGCGCCGTCCTTCGCCAGCTGCTCGCCGGCCTCGGCCGACAGCACGACGGCCACCGCGTCGAACACCATCGATGGCGTACCGGCGAGCTGTCCGTCGGCGGCCTGCTTCTGCCCGTTCGACAGCTTGGCGCCGCCGACCTTCGGCGCCACCAGCTTGACGGTTGCGCCCGCCGCTTCGGCAGCCTTTTTCAGCGCGGCGATGGTGTCGGCGTCCGAGCCGTCATGCATGAGGATGCCGACGGCGCGGCCCTCCAGCGTGGCCTTCATGCGGTCGATGATGCGCAGCGCTGGGGAGAGCGCCAGATCCTGCGGCGCCACGGCGGCATCGGGTGCGTCGGGCAACGCATCGAGACCGAGGCCGTCGGCGACGCGCTGGGCCAGGGATTCGTCCACGTGACGCAGATGTCCGACGATGGCCTCGCGGATGTAGACGGTCTCGACCTTCGACAGCTCGAACACCAGGGCCGACGCCATGTGCGCCTGCTCCGGCGCCGACTGGCTGCGGAAGAACAGGCGCGCCTGCGAGTAGTGATCGGCGAAGCTCTCGGCACGCACGCGGCCCTTCGCGCCGTCATCGGGCGTGGTCGCATGGCTGCGGTAGCCCTGCTCACGGCTGGCGCGCGGGCTGTCGTCCTGCAGCGAACTCGGCTCGTAGGACACGCGGCCCTTGGGCACGCTCATCTGCATGTGGCCGTCGCGCTGATGGTTCGCGAACGGACACTTCGGCGCGTTGATCGGAATCTGGTGGAAGTTCGGACCGCCGAGGCGGCTGAGCTGCGTGTCCAGGTACGAAAACAGCCGGCCCTGCAGCAGGGGATCGTTGCTGAAGTCGATGCCCGGCACGATGTTCGCCGGACAGTAGGCGACCTGTTCGGTCTCGGCGAAGAAGTTGTCGGGCCAGCGGTCGAGCACCATCCGGCCGACGATCTGCAGCGGCACCAGTTCTTCGGGGACGAGCTTGGTCGCATCGAGGTGGTCGAACGGAAACGCGTCGGCTTCTTCCTCGGTGAACAGCTGCACGCCCAGTTCCCACTCGGGAAAGTCGCCGGCCTGGATCGCCTCGAACAGATCACGGCGATGGAAATCGTTGTCGGCGTGCTGCAGCTTCAGCGCCTCGTCCCACACCGTCGACTGGATGCCGAGCTTGGGCCGCCAGTGAAACTTGACGAAGGTGCTGCGTCCGTCGGCATCGAGCAGGCGGAAGCTGTGCACGCCGAAGCCTTCCATGGTGCGCAGCGAGCGCGGAATCGTGCGGTCGCTCATCGCCCACATGATCATGTGCATGGTTTCGGGCATCAGCGACACGAAATCCCAGAAGGTGTCGTGCGCGCTCGCAGCCTGCGGAAAGCCACGGTCGGGCTCCATCTTCACCGCATGGACCAGGTCCGGAAACTTCATCGCGTCCTGGATGAAGAACACCGGGATGTTGTTGCCGACAAGATCCCAGTTGCCTTCCTGCGTATAGAACTTGACCGAGAACCCGCGCACGTCGCGCGGCGTGTCCACCGAGCCCGCGCCGCCGGCGACGGTGGAGAAGCGGGTGAACACCGGCGTCTTCGTGCCGACCTCGGTCAGGATCTTCGCGGTGGTGTACTTGGCGAGCGATTCGGTGAGCTCGAAGTAGCCGTGCGCGGCCGAGCCGCGCGCATGGACGATGCGCTCGGGAATCCGCTCGTGGTCGAAGTGGGTGATCTTCTCGCGCAGGATGAAGTCTTCGAGCAGCGTCGGGCCGCGCGGTGTCGCGCGCAGCGAATTCTGGTTGTCGGCAACGGGAATGCCTTGCGCGGTCGTCAGCACAGGATGTCCGTCACCGGCCTGCTGCTGGAGTTCGTCGCCGGTGCCGCGTGTCGACGACGCGTGGTCGTCGGTCGTGCGGGTGGCGGATCGGGTGGGGCGCTTGGGGGAAGCCATCGGAAACTCCTGCAGAGCGGGCTCGCATGCGGATGCATGTGGCGGGCAAGCGTTCGATCCTCGGCATCGCAGCGTGAACACTCTGTCCAGTTGCCCTGAACGGGAGCGGGCGGCGTCCTCGAATGTGCAGGCACCGCTGCGTGCACGCGTCCACGCGCCTGAGCGCGCGATCAGGGGTTCGGCGATGCGTCGGTCGCGCCAGGGTCGGCGTGCGAGGCCGCGTCCTCCGCGGTGTCCTGCGGCACGGGTGCCGGGACCGCCTGCACCGTGCCATCCGGATTCACCTTGCGCACGAAGCTGGGCCCGGCAATTAGTGAAGCGTCGTTGCTTTCCGCCGATGCGTTGTTCTCGTCGGCATGGACGTCACCTCGGGACGCGGCGCGGTCGTTGACTGCGACATGGTCATCCTGAAGGGGCTGGTCCGGGTGGGTCGCGGACGTGTCGGTGCGCTTGCGGGTCATGGGAATCCTTCTGGCGTGGTGATCGCGTCACAGTGGACGGGCCGGGTGCGTTCCCACGTGATCGCGCTGCGCCGCCATCGAAGCTGAATAGGTCGCTCGTGACGCCTCGCGAATTCCTGCGCTATGTTCGCCATCGGGAGCGGGATCGTTCACATCGTCGTGCCCGGGTCTACGAAAGATCGGGGCAGGTCGCGCGGGGAGGGAGGCCACGGAATGGGCGCACGTTTGGCACGGGATTCACGGGACAGACGGCTGGCATCGGCCCGCGTGATGCGGATCGCGGGAATCTGTCTCGGTCTCGTGATCACCGTGGGCATGGCGATTCTGGTGGGCCTGGATCGACAGGCACGGCTCGATGCGGCGGAACGCCAGAGCCGGGCGCTCGCCACCGGCGTGGACCGGTTGCTGCATTTCGAGCTCCGCAATGTCGAACGCGCGTTGCGCGGACTGCTCGCCGACGTCGACACCTACGCCGACCTGTCGGCCGGGGAAGCGCACCGCAGACGGGAACTTGCGCTGCGCGGCGTCGCGAGTCGGCATGAGGAACTGGCCGAAATGGCGTTCTACGCGCCGGATGCCGGGCCCGGGCGTACCGACAGACCGGTCTGGCTCGATGCGGCTGGGCCGCGCGCGGGAACGCTGGCGATCGGGCCGCTCCAGCAGCGCGCAGGCACCTGGCTGCTGCCTCTGGCCATGATCGCCGACGACGACCACGCGGTCGTGGCCCTGTTCCGCACCGGCACTTTCGCCACCATGGTCGGCGGTCTGGATGTCGGCCAGGATGGCAGCGTCGCCATCTATGCCGTCGACGGCACGATCATCACGCGCTTCGGACGGACCGGCGACCACACCGGACGTCGGGTCAGGCTGCCGGACGCATTGCGGACGCACGCGCAGTTCAACGGCCCGCTGGTGAGTCCGCTCGACCAGATCGAGCGTGCGGCCAGCTTCAGCGCCACCAGCGGCTATCCGCTCGTCGTGAGCAGCGGTCTCGGGCTGCGCGAAGCGATGCGGCCGTGGTGGCTCTACGCGATCTGCGCTTTCGCCTTGTGCGCCCTGTACTGGGCCGTGCTGGCCTACGTCGTGCGCCGCCTGCGCAACGACGAGCGTGCACGCGACGCGATGCTGGAAGAGATCGGCACCCAGAGCGACTGGCTCCAGCAGGCGCAACTGGCGGCCGGCATCGGCGTGTGGCGCATCGATGCCGGCAGCACGAATGTCCGCGCGTCGCCGGAACTTGCCGCGATGTACGGGCTTACGACGCGCGACGGCCTGATCCCGCTCGACGATTTCTTCCGGCGCATGCATCCCGACGACGCGGAGGCGGTGCGGCTGGCGTTCGAGGCCGTGCGCAACGGGCAGGGTCCCTTGCAGGAGGAATATCGCGTGGTGCTGCCTGACGGCGAGGTCCGCTGGCTCAAGGCGCGCGGCAATGCGATCGGCGATGGCGACCCGCCTGCGATGACGGGCACCGTCAGCGACATCACCGAGCGTCGCCTGGCGCAGCAGCGGATCGAACGGGCGGAAGCCCAGTTCCGCCTTCTGTTCGACCGCAATCCACTGCCGGCCTGGGTCTACGACACGGCGTCGCTGCAGATGATGGCGGTCAACGATGCGGCGATCGAAGCCTATGGCTATTCGCGGGACGCCTTCATGGCGCTGACGGTCACCGAGCTGATCCCGCCACAGTCGCGCGATACCCGGGCTTGCCATCGCCTGGGCGGCACCGCCGAGGCGCGGCAGGAACGCCTGTGGACCATCGTGGCCCGTGACGGCCGACGCATCGACGCCCGCGTGCATGCGCGCGAAATGGAGCTGCAGAACCGCCCGGCGCGCCTGATGCTGGCCGAGGACGTCGGTGCGCGGCTGGCGTACGAGCGCGATCTCGCCTGGCGGGCCAGCCATGACATGACCACCGGCATGCTCACCCTGCCGGTGCTGGCCGAGCGTCTCGATGCACGCTGCGAGACCGAGGGCGGTGCCGGCTTCGCGGTGGCCTATGTGCAGCTGCGCGATCTCGAACTCATCGCGCCGACGCTGGGGCGCGCTGCGGGCGAGCGGGTCCTGCGCGAGGCGGCGGCGCGGTTCGCGCGGGTCGCCGACAGCTTCGGTCATGTGGCCTATGCGCCAGCGGAGACCTTCGTCGTGATCGCGATGGACCCCGAACAACTGCAGGCCATGGTGCAGGCGCTCGCGGAGGCCATCGCGGCGCCGGTGCAGGCCGATGGCGGTACGTTCGCGCTGGAGGCGTGGATCGGGCTGGCCCGCGGCCCCTGCGCGTCGGGCGGTGCAGAGCAGGTCATCGCACATGCCGCGCTGGCGGCATTGCGCGCGCGGCGCGAACGCGTGCCCATGCTCCAGTACGACCGGCACATGTCCGACGACGCGGCGACCCGGCTGGCGCTGGTGCATCGCCTACGCGAAGCGGTCGAGCGGCAGGCGTTCGAACTCGTCTACCAGCCGATCCAGCGCCTGTCGGATGGTCACGTGGTCGCGGTCGAGGCGCTGATCCGCTGGCCGCAGGCGGACGGGTCCTTCATCTCGCCAGGGGAGTTCATTCCGCTGTCGGAGGAGTCCGGCCTGATCGTGCCGCTCGGTGCGTGGATCCTGGAAGAAGCGGCGCGCGCCTGGCGACGGCTGGCAGCGGCCGGGCGCGCCGATATCGCCGTGGCGGTCAACGTCTCGGCACTGCAGTTCGAGGCCGGCATCACGCGCGACGTGATGCACGCCCTGCGGGAAACGCATGGACTGCCGCGCTACGCGCTGCATCTGGAGCTGACCGAAAGCGTCCTGCTGCGCGATCCGGAAGCGGCGCATGGACTGATGGCGCAGCTGCACGAGGAGGGCGTCTGCCTGTCGATCGACGACTTCGGCACCGGTTTCTCGAGCATGGCCTATCTGCGCGACCTGCCGATCGATCATCTGAAGATCGACCGGGCCTTCGTCCGGGATGTGCACAAGGACGCGCGCAACGCGGCGATCTGCCGCGCGCTGATCGCGCTCGGACATGGTCTCGGGCTGGGCGTGATCGCGGAAGGCGTGGAAGAAGTGGCGCAGTTGGACTGGTTGCGCGCGCAGGGCTGCGACCAGGCGCAGGGTTACCACCTCGGGCGTCCGCAGGCATTGGCGACGCTGCTCCCGCAGTTGGAAGCCGCCACAGCGCCCTGAATCTGCAGGCGTCGGCAGCTTGTGCACGGTCGCCGCGCTGGCGGCTGCGGGGCTCGCATCGCCGTCATGGCCGGCACCCTAGGGTCGGGCGCATGTCGCCTTCGCCCCTGTCCGCGCGCCGCGCCGCCGCCGCGCCCACGCCGCAACATCCGTCTTCATCGGTTTCCGACCTCGCTGCTGCAGCGAGGCGTGCGTGCGTGGAGCGGCCTGTGCTGCCGCGCCCTGGCCACGGCGCCACGCTCGATCGCTGGCGCGCGCTCGCGGCCTGGGCCGCGCAGGACGTCTGCCTCGTCAAGGTCATGGAGGCGCACTACGACGCGCAGGCGATTCTGGCCGAACTGGATGCGCCGGCTGCATCGGTAGACGTCCTCTACGCGGTGTGGGCGGCCGAGCCGCCGGATGCGCGCGTCGAATTTATCGAAAACGAGAACGGCGCCGGCACGCTTCTGGGCAGCAAGGCCTGGTGCTCGGGCGCGTCGATCGTGGACCGTGCGCTGGTCACCGCGCATAGGGGCGAGGCGCGCGTGCTGGTCGAGGTCGATCTCGACCAGGCCGGCGTCGACATCGCGACGGACGGCTGGCATGCGGTCGGCATGGCGCGGGTGCACAGCGGACGGGTCGAATTCCGGCAGGCACGTGCGCGGCGCATCGGTGCGCCGGGCGCGTATCTCGCGCGTCCGGGCTTCTGGCACGGCGGGGCAGGCATCGCCGCCTGCTGGTTCGGCGCGGCCGGCGCGATCGCCGATGTTCTGCGCATCGATCCGCGTGTTGCGCGCGATCCGCATGCAGCCGCGCATCTGGGCGCGATCGACATCGGACTGACGGCTGCGGCCGCGGTGCTGCGCGAGACCGCGGCGGCCATCGACGCGCGCCCCGACCAGCCGCATGTCGACGCGGTGATGCGGGCACGCGCGCTGCTCGAACGCGTGGCGACGGAGACGATCGATCGTGTCGGCCGTGCGCTGGGGCCGGGCCCGTTGTGCGAAGACGGCGCCCACGCGCAGCGCTGCGCCGACCTGACGACCTTCATCCGCCAGAGTCACGCGGAGCGCGACTGGGCCGCACTCGGCGCCGCTGCGCAGGCGCGCCCTGCGGGATGGACGCTGTGATCGGCGTCGAGGCCGATGCAGCGCCGGTGATTGTCGGCGCGGGCCACGCGGAATCGAGCTGGGATACGTCCGCCTGGCTGCAGGCGCTGCCCCGACACGAGGCCGCGCGCTGGCTGGCGGACGTCGGCCGCCTGGTCGTCGTCTCGCCGCATCCGGACGACGAGACCCTCGGCTGTGGCGGCCTGATCGCCGAAGCACGCCGACTGGGTGTGCCGGTACTGGTGCTGTCGGTGACCGATGGCGAGGCGTGTTACGCCGACGATCCCGAATGGCCGCCCGAGCGCACCCGCCTCGTGCGCCGCGCCGAGCTGCGCGCCGCGCTGACCACGCTGGGCGTCGAGGATGACGCGCTGGTCGCGCTCGACATCGGCGATGGTGGCGTGGCCGCGCGCGAAGACGCGCTCGCGTCCATCCTCGAGTCGCTGCTCGCGCCTGGCGATGTCGTGCTGACCACCTGGCGCTTCGATGGCCATCCCGATCACGAAGCCACGGCGCGGGCGACTGCGCGCGCGGCTGAAACCGTCGGCGCGCGCGTCGTGGAATACCCCGTCTGGGCCTGGCACTGGATCGATCCCGAGCGCGGCGATGACCGCTTGCAGGGCGCCTTCGCGTGCCGGCTGTCGGACGCGGCGCAGGTGGCCAAACGCGAGGCACTGGCGGCGTTCGCCTCCCAGCGTGCGCGCAACGGCGGCGCGCCGATCCTGCCGCCGCGGGTGATGGCGCGTTTCGAGCGCGATTTCGAGGTCCTGCTGCCATGACGGCGCAGCCGCGGACCACACCGGCCGCCTACTTCGAAGCGATCTACGCGGACGACGATCCCTTCGGCTACCGCAGCCGCTGGTACGAAGCGCGCAAGCGCGACCTGCTGCTGGCCAGCCTGCCGAAGGCGCGGTTCGAATCGGTCTGGGAACTGGGCTGCTCGAACGGCGAACTCACCGATGCGCTGGCGGCGCGCTGCGACCACCTGCTGGCCACCGATCTCGACGCCCGCGCCGTGTCAATGGCGCAGGCGCGCACGGCCTTGCATCCGCATGTGCGCATCGCGCGCATGCAGCACCCCGGGCAATGGCCGACCACGCAGTTCGATCTCATCGTCTTCAGCGAGGTCGGCTATTACTTCGACGAAGCCGCGCTGGCCGAGGTCGCGTCGGGCATGCGCGATGCGCTCGCGCCGGACGGCACGCTGGTCGCCTGCCACTGGCTGCATCCCTTCGACGCTGCGCCGCTGTGCGGACGCCGCGTGCATGCGCGACTCGCCGCGGTCCTGGGCGTGTCGGCCTTCCACTACGAGGATGCCGACCTGCGTCTGGAAGGGTGGTCCGTGCAGGACCGCTCGGTGGCCCAGCGCGAGGCGCTGCGATGATCGGCGTCGTCGTGCCGGCCCATGACGAGGCCGCCACCATCGCGCACTGCATCGCCTCGGTGCAGGACGCGTCGAGATGTGCGGCCTTGCGCGGCGAGACGGTGCGCATCTTCGTGGCGGTCGACCGTTGCAGCGACCGCACGGCGGAAATCGCCAGCGCAGCCGGCGCCACGGTGATCGTCGCCGATGGCGGCAACGTCGGCGCGACGCGCGCAGCCGGCATGCGCGCGGCCATCGATGCCGGTGCGCACTGGCTGGCGAGTACCGATGCCGATTCCACCGTGCCCGCCGACTGGCTGTCGGCGCAGCGCGCCTGCGGCGGTGATGCGTTCTGCGGCATGGTGTCGGTCGACGACTGGCTGGACTATCCGCGCGACGTGCAGCACGTCTATGCGCAGGCGCATGCGCACCTGGAGGGCCATCTGCATGTGCACGGTGCGAACCTCGGCGTGTCCGTGCCGGCGTATCTCGCCTGCGGCGGCTTCCCGCCGATCGCCGCCCACGAGGACGTCGCCATGGTCCAGGCGCTGGCGGCCTCGGGCGCGCGGATCGTGCGCCGCGCGGCGCCGGTGGTGCTGACCAGCGCACGCCGGACGGCACGCGCGCAGGGTGGCTTCGCGGATTATCTGCTGGCCCTGGAAGCGCGCCTGCGCGCCGCGGCCACGCGCCCGGCGGCCAGCCTCGACGCGACCGGGATCGTCCATGGGACCTGAAATCGTCGGCTGGACGGCCTCGGCGATCCTGCTGGTGACACTGGTCCGGCAGATCGTCACCCAGGTCCGCGACGACAGCGCCCAGGGCGTGTCGAAGTGGCTGTTCGTCGGCCAGATCGCAGCGTCGACCGGCTTCGTCACCTACAGCGCACTGGTCGGTGACCGGGTGTTCGTGGTCACCAACGTCTGCATCCTGATCACTGCGATCGTCGGCCAGGTGGTGACCCTGCGCCGGCGTCGCCGCGCCCGCGCGTAGCGCCGCCGATCAGAAGCGGGACGCGGCCGCGGTCGCGTCGACCGGGCGGCCGAGGTGGTAGCCCTGCAGGGACGTGCAGCCGAGTTCGGTCAGCAGGCGCTGCTGCGATTCGGTTTCCACGCCCTCTGCGATCACCGACAGGTTCAAGGTGCGGCCGAGGGCGATGATCGCCGAGACGATGGCCGCGTCCTCGCCACCCGGCACCAGATCGCGCACGAAGGCGCGGTCGATCTTGAGTTCGCTGGCGGGCAGGCGCTTGAGATAGAGCAGGCTGGAATAGCCGGTGCCGAAGTCGTCGATCGAGATGCGCACACCCAGGGCCGACAGGCGCTGCAGGATCGCCAGGCTGGTGTCGGGATCGTGCATCGCGGTGGATTCGGTGATCTCCAGTACCAGCGACGAAGGCGGCACGCCGTAGCGCGCCAGCGCGTCCTCGATCTTTCCCGGCAGACCGGGCGAGCGGAACTGCGTGGCCGACAGGTTCACCGAGACCGTCGGCACGAGATGCCCGGCGGTGCGCCATTCCATCAGCTGGCGGCAGGCTTCGTTGATGACCCAGCGGCCGATCTCGATGATCAGCCCGGTCTTTTCGGCCAGCGGAATGAAGCGGTCCGGCATCACGGTGCCGGCTTCGGGATGGTGCCAGCGCAGCAGCGCCTCGACGCCCTCGAGCGGGCCATCGGGCGCGCGCATCTTCGGCTGGTAGTGCAGCGAGAACTGCTCCAGCGCGACCGCGCGGCGCAGGTCCTGGATCATCGCAAGCTGCTGGTGCGCGCCCTGGTTCATCGACGGCTCGAAGAAGCAGTAGGCGTTGCGGCCCTGGTCCTTGGCCGAATACATCGCCGCGTCGGCATTGGCCAGCAACTCGCGCTCGCTGGTGCCGTCAGGGCCGAAGATCGCGATGCCGATGCTGGTGGTGACGTGCAGTTCGACGCGGTCGAGTGCGACCGGCTGTGCGACGGCTTCCATGATGCGTTCGGCCAGCGTGGCGGCATCGCCCGGTTCGCCGATCTCGGCCAGCACCACGAACTCGTCGCCCCCCAGGCGCGCCAGCGTGTCGTCGGCATCCGATTGCACCGCTTCGGCCAGGCGGCGCGCGATCTGCAGCAGCAGGCGGTCACCGGTGGCGTGGCCGTAGACGTCGTTGATCGCCTTGAAGCCGTCCAGATCGACGAACAGCACCGCGAAGCGGCGGCCGTGGCGCACCGCGCGACGGATCGCGTTCTCCAGCCGGTCGCGCAGCAGCAGCCGGTTCGGCAGCTTGGTCAGCGTGTCGTGCAGGGCCAGGTAACTCAGCTCCTGGTTGGCCTTGAGCAGCGACTCGCCGAGCTGCGCCGTGCGCTCCTGCAGGCGGCGGTCGAGGATCGAGGTGACCAGTGCCAGACCGAGGATCGCGAACGTGGTCGCGCCGACCAGGCTGGCCAGCCATGTCGGCGAGATGCCGCCCGCGATCGCCGCGCCGCAGATGCTGTCGGCGGGAAACCGTGCGGCCGCCATGCCGGTGTAGTGCATGCCGACGATCGCGATGCCCATCACCGCAGCGGCGACCACGCGCGCATACGGCACGCCGCGGCCTTCGGTGCGCAGCGCGAAGGCGATCCACAACGCAGCGCCGGCGGCGGCAATGGCGATCGCCACCGACAGCGCCAGCCAGCCGAAGTGGTAGTCGATGCCGGGCTGGATCTGCATCGCAGCCATGCCCACGTAATGCATCGCGGCAATGCCGCAGCCCAGGACCAGAGCGCCCACGGCCAAGCGGCTCGCGGGCAGGCTCTTGCCCGAGGCGATGCTCAGCGCATAGGCCGAACTGCAGATGGCGATCAGCAGCGAATACAGCGTGATCGCGAGGTCGTAGCCCTGCGGGATCGGCAGGTCGAAGGCGAGCATGCCGACGAAGTGCATCGACCAGATGCCGAAGCCCATCGCGACCGCGCCGCCGGACAACCAGCCGTGCGCGGTGCGGCCCTGGCTTGCGGCGATACGGCCGGCCATGTCGAGCGCGACGTAGGACGCGAACGCGGCAATGACGTAGGAGACCGCGACGAGGGTGAAGTTGTAGCTTCCGACAAGCATGTGCGGATGCCGCAGGTGGGGGAGCCCTCCTTCAAGCAAGCCACATGCCAGTATTCAGCCTGTTCGAAGCCCCCGCGCCTGCGGTCATCGGCCTGAACAACTGCGGCGCCGCGCGAACCGCCAGCGCAGCGGATGGGCGATCACGTCGCAATCTGACGCGTCAAAAAACCGGCACACCGGCGCCTGCTGCAGGCGCCGGCATGCGGGAGATCAGACGACGTCGGGCTCGCTGAAGGCTTCCGGCTCGTCCTCGGCCGAACCGACCGGGATGCAGCTGCAGAACACATTCTTGTCGCCGTGCACGTTGTCGACACGCGCGACCGGCGGCCAGTACTTCGTGTGGCGCAACGTCGCAAGCGGGAACGCGGCGAGTTCGCGCGGGTAGGCGTGGGTCCACTCGCTGGCGGTGACCTGCATCGCGGTGTGCGGTGCGTGCTTGAGCGGGTTGTCCTCGCGATCCAGACGGCCGTCCTCGATCGCGCGGATCTCGCCCCGGATCTGGATCATCGCGTCGATGAAGCGGTCGAGCTCGTGCAGCGATTCGCTCTCGGTCGGCTCGACCATCAACGTGCCGCTGACCGGGAAGCTCAGCGTCGGCGCGTGGAAGCCGAAATCGATCAGGCGCTTGGCCACGTCCTCTGCGCTGATGCCGGTGGCGTCCTTGATCGGACGCAGATCGAGGATGCACTCGTGCGCGACCAGATCGTTGCGACCGGTGTAGAGCGTCGGGTAATGCGGTGCGAGGCGCTTGGCGACGTAGTTGGCATTGAGTAACGCGACCTGGGTGGCGCGGCGCAGACCGTCGGCGCCCATCATCGCGATGTACATCCAGCTGATCGGCAGGATCGAAGCGGAGCCATGCGTCGCCGCCGAGACCATGCCCACCTCGCCGCCGCCGCCGAGCGCGCGCGGCAGATACGGCGCGAGATGCGACTTGACCGCGCACGGGCCGACGCCCGGGCCGCCGCCGCCGTGCGGAATGCAGAAGGTCTTGTGCAGGTTCAGATGGCTGACGTCCGAGCCCCACTTGCCGGGCTTGGCCACGCCGACGAGGGCGTTCATGTTGGCGCCGTCGGTGTACACCTGGCCGCCGTGCTGGTGGACGATGTCGCAGATCGCGACCACGTCTTCCTCGAACACGCCATGCGTGGACGGGTAGGTGATCATGATCGCGGCGAGACGATCCGAATACTTCTCGGCCTTGGCGCGGATGTCGTCGACGTCGACGTTGCCGTCCTTGTCGCAGCGGGTCACGACGACGGTCATGCCGACCATTTGCGCCGACGCGGGATTGGTGCCGTGCGCGGATTCGGGAATCAGGCAGATGTCGCGATGGCCCTGGCCCTGCGCCTCCTGGTAGGCGCGGATCGCGAGCAGGCCGGCGAACTCGCCCTGCGCACCGGAATTCGGCTGGAAACTCACCGCGTCGTAGCCGGTGATCTCGACCAGCATCGCTTCCAGGCCGTCGATCAGCGCGGTGTAACCCACGGTCTGGTCGGCCGGCGCCAGCGGGTGGATGTTGCCGAATTCGGGCCACGTCACCGGAATCATCTCGGCGGTCGCGTTGAGCTTCATCGTGCACGAGCCCAGCGGGATCATCGTGCGGTCCATCGCCAGATCGCGATCGGCCAGCGTGCGCATGTAGCGCAGCAGCTCGTGTTCGCTGTGGTGCGTGTTGAACACCGGGTGGGTCAGGAACTTCGTGTCGCGCGCGAGCGTCTTCGGCAGCGCGTCGGTGGTCGCGGTGTCGAGTGCTTCGATGTCGATCTCGGCGCCGAAGAGCTTGGACAGCGCGACGACTTCATCGCGGGTCGTGGTCTCGTCGAGGCTGACGCCGACCGACGACGCGTCGATCGCGCGCAGGTTGAAGCCGGCATCGCGCGCCTTGGCGTGCAGCGCATCGGCGTCGACGCCGGTCACGTGCAGCGTGTCGAAGAACGCATCGCCAACGGTGACGCCGGCCTTGCCGAGCGCAGCGGCCAGGATCGACGCGAAGCGGTGCGTGCGACGGGCGATGCGGGTCAGGCCGTCGGGGCCGTGGTAGACGGCGTACATCGACGCCATCACCGCCAGCAGCACCTGCGCGGTACAGATGTTGGACGTCGCCTTCTCGCGGCGGATGTGCTGCTCGCGGGTCTGTAGCGTCAGGCGGTAGGCCTGGTTGCCGGCCGCGTCGACCGATACGCCGATCAGGCGGCCGGGCATCGAACGCTTGTAGGCATCGCGGCAGGCCATGAAGCCGGCGTGCGGACCGCCGAAGCCGAACGGCACGCCGAAGCGCTGCGAGTTGCCGACCACGATGTCTGCGCCCCAGCGGCCCGGCGCCTGGATCAGGGTCAGCGCCAGCAGATCGGTCGCGACCGCGACGATGCCGCCGCGCGCGTGCACGGCATCGGCGACTTCGGCGTGAACGCCGATGCGGCCGTAGGTGTTCGGGTACTGCAGCAGCACGCCGTAGCTGTCGGCGCCCGATGCATCGGCAGCGGGGCCGATCAGCAGTTCGATGCCGAGGCCGTCGGCGCGCGTGCGCAGCACGTCGAGCGTCTGCGGATGTACGTCGTCGGCGACGAAGAACACGTTGGACTTCGACTTCGCCGAACGCTTGGCCAGCGTCATCGCTTCGGCGGCAGCGGTCGCCTCGTCGAGCAGCGAGGCGTTCGCGATGTCCATGCCGGTCAGGTCGGTGACCATCGTCTGGAAGTTGATCAGCGCTTCCATGCGGCCCTGCGAGATTTCCGCCTGATAAGGCGTGTACGCCGTGTACCAGGCCGGGTTCTCGAGGATGTTGCGCAGGATGACGTTCGGCGTGTGCGTGCCGTAGTAGCCCTGGCCGATGACACTGCGCAGCACGGTGTTCTGCTTCGCGACCTTGCGGATCTTCGCCAGCGCGTCGACTTCGGTCATCGCATCGGGCAGGGCGAGCGGCGCGCGGGAGGCGATCTTGCCCGGCACGATCGCATCGGTCATCGCGTCGAGCGAGTCGTGGCCGACCACGCCGAGCATGTGGGCGATCTCGGCATCGTTCGGGCCGATGTGGCGTTCGACGAAGGCCGAGTGGTGTTCGAGGTCGCGCAGGGTCGAAGCGGTCATGGCAGGCATCCGGAAGTGAGGAGACGCGAAAGTCGGAAGCGCCTGCGGTCCGGCGTGCACCCGGCCATGGCCGGACACCACCGGAAGACCTGCGGCCTTCCTCGCGCCCCTCTGTCCTTTTGCCTGAGAGTTTGGAAGCCGCCGCCACGCTGCCTGGCCGGACTTCGTGCCCCTTCGGCGCCTGCGTACCGATGATCCGGCCGCCGATCTCTCCAGAGTGTGTGCCCCGCAGCGGTACTGGGCCTGAGCGATTCCGGGCGGTTGCGCCTACGGCAGCGGGTGACCCCCGCTTCTCCCACTGCGAACCCGGCCAGTATACCGGCGCGCCGCCGGATCGCATCGCGCGAGGGCCGCTGTCGCGTGTGCAGGGCCACTATCATGGGCGGCTGCCGGCGTCCGCATGCCGGTCGCGCGGCGCGGCACATCGGGCCTCCCGCGCCCGTCTCGGGATGTCGTCACTGAACAGGATCCGCGCCATGCAGTCTTCATCCTTGCCACCCGCCGGGCAGCCCGCCGTTCCGGTACCACCGCCTGTCGGCGTGACGCGGACGCAGGCCCCGTCACTGGTGCTCCGGCTGGTCGGCATGCTGCAGCGCGAACCGGTGCTGTTCCTGACACTCGGCTACGCGCTGGTCTCGTTTCTGGGGCTGTGGTCGAGCTACTGGTTCTACCGACGCTTCGGCATTCCGATTCTCGAATATCTGCAGACCAGCGACGTGTTCTTCGCCGGCCTGCGTCGGCCGGTCTATCTGCTGTTGTTGCTGCTGTCGATCGCCGGCATGTGGCTGTCCACCTGGCCGCAGCGTCTCAACGAGCGCGACCCCGAGCGCGCAGCCCGCATCCGCACGCGCTGGTGGGGCGGCTGGCTGTTTCCGGCGAACGACAGCTGGATGAACTTCTGGGGCGCGCGCAGCGAGTCCCAGCTGGTCTTGGGCTCCGCGGTACTGGCGATCTACATCTCGTTCGTGGTCCACCACAACGAAGCACGTGCGATCCACGAAGGCCGCAGCGGCGATCGCGTCCAGGTCCGGCTGGTCGGGCAGCCGGCGCCGTTGCCCGAGGCCAGGCTGCTGGGCACCAGCAGCGCCTATGTCTATTTGTGGTGGCCCGAGGCACGGCGCGCCGAGGTGATTCCCGTGTCGTCGGTGGCCCGGATCGCAATGCGTCCGGAGACCGTTGTGCCTCGATCGCCGCCGGCGCAGCCCGACCGACCCGCGCCCCGGCCCGCTGTGCCCGCGCCGACGGCCCCGGCGCCTGCACGATGAGCACGCCGAAGATGCCGAGCCTGCGCACGCTGGCCCTGCTGCTCGCGGGCCTGGCGATGTTCGGCCCGTTCTCGATCGACACGATCTTTCCGGCATTCCCGGCGATGGGCGGCGATCTCGATGCCGACCCGGCGGCGATGCAGCAGACCATTGCGGTGTATCTGATCGCCTACGCGCTGATGAGCATCGTGCACGGGCCGCTGTCGGATGCGATCGGCCGCCGGTCGGTGATCCTCGGGGGGCTGGCAATCTTCGTGCTGGCGTCGGTGGGCTGCGCGCTGTCGACCGATCTGACCACGCTGCTGTGTTTCCGCGCGCTGCAGGGGCTGTCGGCCGGCGTGGGCCTGATCGTCGGCCGTGCGGTGATCCGCGACGTGCTGCAGGGCGACGATGCCCAGCGGCTGATGAGCCAGGTCATGATGATCTTCAGCATCGCGCCGGCGATCGCGCCGATCATCGGCGGCTGGCTGCTGGGCTGGGGCCGCTGGCCGCTGATCTTCTGGTTCCTGGTCGCGTTCTCGCTGGTGCTGCTGGTCGTGGTCTGGCTGTGGCTGCCGGAAACCCATCCGCGCGAACACCGCATTTCGCTCGCGCCGCGGCGGTTGCTGGCCGACTACACGTCGATCTTCGTCAACAGCCGCTTCCAGCGCATCGCCGCGGCCGGGGCCTTCAACTTCTCGGCGCTGTTCCTGTACATCGCCTCGACGCCGGTCTTCGTCGTCGACGTGCTGGGCCTCAACGAACGCCAGTTCGGCTGGTTCTTCGTGCCGATGATCAGCGGCATGATGCTCGGCTCCTGGGTCTCGGGACGCGCGGCGGGGCGCATCACCGGCACGCGTCTGGCGAACATCGGGTTCGCCTGCAGCGGCGTCGCGGTGGCGTTGAACGTCGCCTACAACCTGCTGGTCGACCAGCCCGCGATTCCGTGGGCGGTGATGCCGGCGATGCTCAATTCCTTCGGCATCGCGCTGACGTTCCCGATCCTGACGCTCGCGATCCTCGACATGTATCCGCGTCAGCGCGGCTCGGCCTCGTCGCTGCAGGCATTCACCGGGCTGGTGCTCAACGCCGCGGTCGCCGGTCTGCTGTCGCCGCTGGTCAGCCATCAGCCCGTGCTGCTGGCGGTGACGTCGGCGGCCTTCATGCTGGTCGGCTGGCTGTTCTGGCGTTGGGAGCTGTCGCGCGGCACCGCGCCGCCGCCCGCGTGTCCGCGTGATCCGGCAGCGCTGGAACCGACCGACCAGATGTAGGCCGGCGGCAGACGCTGCAACGCAGAAGGGCCGGCAATTGCCGGCCCTTCTGTTCGTGCGTGCTGCGGTCAGCCCTGGGTCGGGGCTGCGGGTGCCGGCGCGGGAACCGGCGACTGCGCGGTGGCCGGCGCGGTCCAGCCGCAGGTCCGGCCTTCGTTCTGCTCGGTCAGCCAGGCCTGCAGCGGTGCGAAATATTCCAGCACCGGTGCAGCGTCCATCTGCTCGCCGCCGGTGAGTTCCTTCAGCGTCTGCTGCCACGGCTGGCTGTTGCCCTTCTCCAGCATCGCCCAGAACTTCTCGCCGGCCGCCTGGTTGCCGTAGAAGCTGCACTCGTACAGCGGGCCGGTATGGCCCGACGCATCGCACAGCGCCTTGTAGAACTGGAACTGCAGCACGTGCGACAGGAAGTAGCGCGTGTACGGCGTATTGCCCGGCACGTGGTACTTGGCGCCGGCGTCGAAGAACTCCTCACCGCGTGCCGTCGCCGGGGCGACGCCCTGGTATTCCGCCTTCAATGCCCACCACGCGCTGTTGTAGTTGTCCGGCGTGATCGAGCCGTCGAACACGCCCCAGCGCCAGCGGTCGATCATCAGGCCGAAGGGCAGGAACGACACCTTCGCCAGCGCCATGCGCATCTGCGAATTGACCAGCGATTCCTGGGTCTGCACCTGCGCGCCGGTGAGGCCGATGGTGTGCAGGTATTCCGGCGTCATCGCCAGCACGATGGTGTCGCCGATGGCCTCGTGGAAGCCGTCGTGCGCGCCGCCCTGGAACAGCGGCGGACGGCCGTTGTAGGCGAGGTAGTAATAGACGTGGCCGAGCTCGTGATAGATCGTCGTGAAGTCTTCCTCGGTCGGCTTGGTGCACATCTTGGTGCGCACGTCGCCGGCCATGTTCATGTCCCAGGCGCTGGCGTGGCAGACCACGTCGCGGTCGCGCGGCTTCACGAACTGGGTCTTCTCCCAGAAGCTGTCGGGCAGCTTGGGCATGCCCAGCGAGACGTAGAAATCCTGCGCGCGCTCGTTCATGCGCTTGGCGTTGTCGACCTGCGCGGCATGCGCGATGTCGGCGCGGCGGTCGGCGTCGATCAGCACGTTCTCGCGGATCATGCGTTCGTTGAGCGTGGACTGGTACTGCCGCTCCAGCGCGCCGGTGATGTCGAGGCTGCCAGCATTGGGGTAGGGCTGCAGCACGTCCCACAGGTTGCCCCAGTCCTGCTGCCACATGTTGCCCATCAGGTGCGCCGGCAGCAGACCGCCGTCGACGGTGCCACGGCCGGGATAGCGCGCGTCCATGCGGGCACGGGTGTAGCAGTGCAGCTGCTCGTACAGCGGCTTGACCTGGCCCCACAGGCGGTCGGTCTCCGCGGCCAGCTCGGCCGGCGGCATGTCGTAGCCCGAGCGCCAGGCCTCGCCCGCGTCGGCGAAGCCGAGGTCGCGTGCGCCTTCGTTGACCAGTTCGACGAAGCGCGTGTAGTCCGGGCGCATCGGCTGGGCGATCGTGTGCCAGCCCTGCCAGGCATCGAGCTGGGCGTCGTAGTCGCGGCTGGTGCGCAGCACGTCTTCGAGCTGGCCCAGCTGGCGGCAGCTGCGCGCATCGCCTTCGCCGGTGCAGTACTGGCCGGAACCGCAGACGCCTTCCATCTTCGAAGCGATGCGGGTCAGTTCGGCAAGGTGTTCCGGGTTGCGCGGCGGCGGCATCGACGCGCCGAGCTTGAGCAGGTTGATCGCGCGCGCAGTGTCGGCCGACATCGTCTGGCCCTCGAACCGGCGCGCCTGCTCGATCCAGCTGTTGAGCTGCGCGAGGTAGCGTTCGTTGTACTTCGCCGCCAGCAGCTGGCTGTCGTCGTTGATGTAGGTCGAGGACAGCCATTGCGAGGCGGTCACCTCCGGCATCATCGCCCGCAGCTCCGCGTTGACGCGCACGATGAACTGGTCGGCGGTCTCGCCTGCGGGAATGGCGGCGCCGGTCGGCGACGTGGCGTCGGGCGACGGCGCGCGGTTGCAGCCGACGAGCGTGAGGCTCGCGGCGACGGCAAGGGCGAGCAGGGCGTGGCGATGGGTCACGACGGCATCCGGTCTGGCAGGGGAACCGGGAGGCTAGTGCGCCCCATACAGGCCCGCAAGTGTCGGCGTGCTATGGGTGGCGTCCATTCCTGCCAGTGGTCCGCCGCGCCCGATGACGGCGCACGGATCCCACGAGTCCCCGACATGCCGACACGCCACCGCCTTCCCGTCCATTCGTTCGCCGCCGCGCTGATCGGGGTCTGCGCGCTCGCAGCGCCTGCATCGGCGTTCGCGCAGTCCGCCAACGCGCGCGAGGTCCGGCCGGTGCCCGAGTACAGCGCCGCCGCACTCACCGCGTTCTTCGGCGATGCACGCGGTGCCTACCTGCATCAGGAAGGACCGGTACGCGCGCAGATGGGCGCGGCGCTCGGCATTCCCGACGGCGGCGACGGCAAGGCGACGCGCGCGTGGGATCTCGGTGACGGTCGGGTGCTGCACACCGGCTGCCGCCAGCACAGCTGCATGGAGAAGGGCGCGGTCGTCTACGACACCGCGACGCGTGCGGTGCTGGCCGCCGGCATGCTGCACACCCGCTGCGCCGAACGCGCGCCGGCAATCGCGGGCTGCGCGCAGCAGCCGGTGCTGACGGTCTTTCTGTCGGCGACCCGGGCCGCGCCGTTCCAGGCACTCGGCGCGATCGACGACTGGGCGGACGAGAAATCCCCGGGCGCCGAGCGCGAAGTGCGCACGCTGCCCTGACGCGATTCGCGGGCGATCAGCGCGGCAACAGCTCGCGCGCGACCAGCCAGCTGCGCGCGTCGTCGGCGTCCTGCTCGAACCAGGCCCGCGCCGACCCCAGGCGGAAGGTGTAGCCCCAGGCGTCCATGTCCGCCATCAGCCGGTCGCGTCCGACGCCCGGCAGGGCATCGGCCAGCACGATCTGCAGATAACAGGTGGCGTCTTCTTCCTCGACCGAATCGGTGGCGTCGGTATGCACCGCGGCGCGGCGGTCGTCTGGCAGCACGATCAGATGACCGGCTTCGTGCAACAGCGAATGCACCGGCGTGTCGTCGCGGGCGTGGACGTCGTGGCCGATGATTCCGGCCTCGTCGTCGCCCCAATAACTGCCGGGAATCGGTACGCCGTCGGCCACGCGGTGCAGCGTGAGCCCGTAGCCCGCGAGCAGGGCCCGCGGCGCGTCGAAGCCGATGTCGCGCAGCCGCAGGACGGCCGCTTCGCCGGTCGGCGCCGGTGTGGGAAGCGGCTCCATCATCGCGGCTCAGGCGTTCGCGGCGCGCTCTTCGGGCAGTGCGACCGAGATGTCGAGCACGTCGTGGTCGCCGTCCTTGACCAGATCCACCTTCACCGCTTCGACGTCGATGCTGACGTACTTGCGGATCACCTCGAGCAGCTCGCGCTGCAGCAGCGGCAGGTAGTCGGGCGCACCGCGGTTGGTCCGCTCCTGCGCGACGATGATCCGCAACCGGTCCTTGGCGATCGTGGCGGTGTTCTTCTTCGGTTTCAGGAAATCGAACATGCCCATGATCAGCCTCCGAACAGCTTGCTGAAGAAGCCCTTCTTGTCGTTGGTGGTGAAGCGCATCGGGCGCTCCTGGCCGAGCAGGCGGGCGACGGCGTCATCGTAGGCCTGGCCGGCGCTCGACTCGGCCGACAGGATCACCGGCTCGCCCTTGTTGGACGCATTGAGCACGTCGCCCGATTCCGGAATCACGCCGATCGTCTTCAGACCCAGCACTTCCTCGACGTCGGTGATCGACAGCATTTCGCCGGTTTCCACGCGCGCCGGGCTGTAACGGGTCAGCAGCAGGTGTTCCTGCACGCGCTCACCGTTTTCGGCGCGGCGGGTCTTGGACTGCAGCAGGCCGATGACGCGATCGGAGTCGCGCACCGACGAGACTTCCGGATTCACGACCACGACGGCGCGGTCGGCGAAATACATCGCCAGGAACGCGCCCTTCTCGATGCCGGCCGGCGAATCACAGACGATGTAGTCGAAGCCGTCGTCGGCGAGTTCCTTGAGCACGCGCTCCACGCCTTCGGTGGTCAGCGCGTCCTTGTCGCGGGTCTGCGACGCGGCCAGCACGTACAGGTTGTCGAAGCGCTTGTCCTTGATCAGCGCCTGCTTGAGCGAGGCTTCGCCCTGCACGACGTTGACCAGGTCGTACACCACGCGGCGCTCGCAGCCCATGATCAGGTCGAGGTTGCGCAGACCCACGTCGAAGTCCACGACCGCCGTGCGCTTGCCCTGTCGGGCGAGGCCGATGGCGATGCTCGCGCTGCTGGTGGTCTTGCCGACGCCGCCCTTGCCCGAGGTGACTACGATGATTTCAGCCAAAACACATCTCCTGGTGTGTCGCCGTCACTCGAGTGCGGCGATCTTCAATTCGTCATGCTCCAGCCAGACCTGGACGGCCTTGCCATGGAGTTCGCGGGGAATATCGTCCAACACCTTGTAGTGGCCCGCCACGGCGACCAGTTCGGCATGGAAACTGCGGCAGAAGATCCGCGCGCCGGGATTGCCCTTGGCGCCGGCGAGCGCACGGCCACGCAACGGGCCGTAGATATGGATGGAACCGTCGGCGATGACCTCCGAGCCGGCGCCGACCTGGGACAGCACGGTCAGGTCGCGGTTCTGCGCGTAGACCTGCTGGCCCGAACGCACGGCGGTGGTCTGCACCAGGCCGGGCTCGCCGGCCGCTTGCGGCGCCTTCGGAGGCGGCGCGGCGGCAGGCGCGGGTTCGGGTGCGGCGCGCGGCGCCGGCGGGGCTGCCGCCATGGCGTCGGCTTCGTACTGGGCGCGGAACTTGGACAGCAGCGGCAGTCCCAGCGCTTCTGCCAGGGCGGCGTTGTCGCTGCTGCCCCAGGCCAGGGCGACGGGCAGGGCGCCGGCGGCGTGCAGCGCGTCGATCAGGGCCCGCGCCGTGGCGACGTCGGGCGTCGACGGCAGGCCGCCGAAATCCAGGATCACCGCGGCGCGCTCGAACAGCTTGGGCGCACGGGCGACGCGGTCGCGCATTTCCGCGCCCAGGCGCTCGACGTCGAGCGTGCGGATGCGCAGGTTGGCGATGCCGACCTGGCCGATCTTCAGTTCACCGGCCTGCTCGAAACCGGCCGCGCTGGCGGCGGGACGACCGGCCATCAACCGCGTACTCCCGGATCCGGCTGCGACGCACGGGGGCGGCCCAGCCAGGGCTCGTCCGGCAGGACGCCGCCGTAGGTGTCGCGCACCCACGGATAGCTGCACAGGTCCTTGACCAGCATCGACGCGCGGATGTCGGTGCCCGGCATCACGTGCTGGCCGACCTCGCGGAAGCCGAAGCTGCCGTGGAACAGGCGCACCGGATCGTTGTCGTGCTCCAGGAACACCTCGCAGGTCAGCAGCGGGTAGCGGACTTCGGCGTAGCTCTGCACGTCGGCATAGAACGCGCGGCCCACACCGCCGCCGCGACGCCGGCTGGCGATGACGATACGGTCGATATAGAAGAAATCCGGGTAGTGCGAACCGAACCAGGCGTAGTTGCTGCTGGCATGGTCGCTGCCCGAGCCGAAGCCGATCAGGAAGCCGACCATGGCGCCGTCGCGCTCGGCGACGCGGAAATATTCGGCGGTGTCGTGCAACTGGCGCAGGCGCGCATCGTCCAGCGGCAGGATCGAAGGGCCGGCGGCGTTGTTGAGTTCGAGGATGGAATCCAGCTCGTGCGCATGCACGTCGCGGACGACGATCGACATTCCAGACTCCATGAAGCGGGTGTTTTTGGACGCGGGCGCCGGACGGTCGGCCGGGCTGCATCGCAGGACACGATTATTGCATGCCGGCCGGGGCCGGCGACGCCCGGCATGACTTCAGGCCCGTCCCAACAGGCCCGCCACGCGCCTAACATGCCGGCATGATCCGGCATCTGAACCACAACCGACTGCTGCGTATCGCCGGCCTCTTCACCTGGGCGGTGATTGGGCTGCCCCTGCTGATGCTGTCGATGCTGCCGGCCGAACAACTGGCCGACGGCGGCCAGCGGGCCTTCCTCGACAGCTGGCCGACGTGGGTGGCCTGGGCGATCTTCGGCCTCAGCTACGCCTGGCTGACGCGGGGGTTAGGCGAGCGCCGAATCGGCGGATTCGACCATCTGCTGGTGCTGCTGCTGGCCGGCAGCGCGATCGCGATCAGCTATTACAGCCAGAGCGGGCTGGGCAGCATCCTGCTGATGCTGGTCGCGTGCGTGCTGCCGTGGCTGCTGCCGGTCTGGGTGGGCGTGGCGCTGCTGATCACCTGCGAGTTCGTGATCGTGCCGGTCTACGTGCGCGGTCTGGACTTCACCTGGGCCGAGGCCGTGCTGCAGGCCGCGCTGTATGTCGGCTTCACCGGCTTCGCCTTCGTCACCGGTCTGGTCGCCCACCAGCAGGCCCAGGCCCGCGAGGACCAGCGCCGGCTCAACGCCGAACTGCGGGCAACGCGCGCCTTGCTGGCCGAAAGCGTGCGCGTCAACGAACGCACCCGCATCGCGCGCGAACTGCACGACCTGCTGGGACATCACCTCACCGCGCTCAGCCTGAATCTGGAGATCGCCAGCCATCTGGCCTCGGGCCAGGCGCAGGAACACGTGAGCCAGGCGCAGACCCTCGCCAAGCTGCTGCTCAGCGACGTTCGCGAAGCGGTCAGCCAGTTGCGCGACGACGACGCCATCGACATGCGCGCGACCCTGCTGCCGCTGGCCGAGAACGTGCCCAGCCTGCGCGTCGACATGCAGATGCCGCTGCATTTCCTCGTCGACGATCCCGAACGCGCGCACGTGCTGCTGCGCTGCACCCAGGAAATCATCACCAATGCCGTGCGCCATTCCGGCGCAGGCCTGTTGCGGCTGTCCTACACCCGCGACAACGCGGCCATCCGGCTCGATGCGCGTGACGACGGCCGCGGGGCCGAGCACGCGCGCGCCGGCAACGGCCTCAACGGGATGCGCGAACGCCTGGCGGCCTACGGCGGCAGCCTGCAGGTCGAGACCGCACCGGATCGCGGTTTCGTCCTGCGGCTCGAACTGCCGCTGGCGGCGGACGTGCGGGTGCGCGATGCTGCGCCCGGTGCCGTGGGCCCGGATGCGCCGGCGAATGCTGCAACCTGACGTGTCGGACCCGATGCGCCAGAACCGATGGGAGGCACCATGATCCGAGTCTGCCTGGTCGACGACCAGACCCTTGTCCGCCAGGGCATCCGCTCGCTGCTGGCGCTCGACGGCGGCATCGAGGTCGTCGGCGAGGCCTCGGACGGCCGGCAGGCGGTGGACCTGATCCCCGGGCTGCAGCCCGACGTCGTGCTGATGGACATGCGCATGCCGGCGATGTCCGGGCTGGAGGCGCTGCAGGCCCTGGCGCGGGCCGGCACGCTGCCGCCGACGATCATCCTCACCACCTTCGACGACGACCAGCTGGTGCTGGCCGGGATCAAGGCCGGGGCCAAGGGCTATCTGCTCAAGGACGTGTCGCTGGACCAGCTGGTCGGCGCGATCCGTACCGTGGCCGATGGCGGCTCGCTGGTGCAGCCCGCGGTGACCCAGCGCCTGCTCACCGGCCTGGAGCAGATGCGCAACGAGTTCGTCAGCCTCGACAAGCCGGACCCGCTGACCGATCGCGAGACCGAGATCCTGCGGCTGATGGCCGGGGGCTTCTCCAACAAGGAGATCGCCAATTCGCTGGGCGTGGCGGAAGGGACGATCAAGAACCACGTCTCGAACATCCTGTCGAAGCTCGGCGTCCGCGATCGCACCCGGGCCGTCCTCAAGGCCTTCGAGCTGCAGCTGGTCTGAGCGGCAGGATGTCCCGTCCGCCGCAGCGCGGCGGGCGTTCGCGCGGCCCGCGAGGCAGTGCCTCGCAAGCGGGCCACGCGCACTCTGCCCAGGCTCGGTGTGCGATTGCATCCGTGCCGTACAGGGCCTTCGGTCTGTCGTGATCCGACGACAGGATGCGCCTGGCGGCGCAGTGCGCCTGTCGTTCTTCATCACGCGCGGCCTGCCGCGCAGGCCGTGGCATCTGACCCGGCTCGCCGCAGCGAGGCGAGCGTTTCCCAGCCTGCAAAGCAGTGCCTTCAATCGCGTGCTGCGCGCCTGATTTCTACTGGATGCGGCGGATATGCGCCGCAGGCTGTCCCCTCCGTTGGGCCGTCGTGTGACCTGGCGATCGTGCGGCGTGCTCGCCCCGCTGAAGCGCGCAGGACGTCATGCATCAGCCTCCCCAAGCACGTTTTCCAGCGCGGCCGGTGTGCCCGGACGGGTGGCGCCTGTCGAGGCGCGAACCGCCCCGTCGTGCGTGCCCGGCGTGCCCCGGATGCGGCGGCGTGCACGGGTGTCACGCAACACGACTGCCACCGATGGACAATGGCGGACCGGGCGCGGGTACCGCCGGATCGCAGCGCGCTCACGGACCCGTTCCCCACACTCGCTCGCCAACGCGCAACTTGCTACGATTGCCGGTCTGTGCCCGTGAGGCCGGAATTGGTCCTGGAGAACCCTGAATGACCCGTCTGCTTGAACTGCTGATCTCTTGTGTCATCGTCGCCGTGATGTTTCTCGTGGTGGCCGTGCTGCTCCCGTCCAGCCGCACGTTGACCGAATCGGTCGAGACCAACCGTCGGCAGTCGATCGTGTTCGACACGATCAACAGCGTCCGCCGCTTCAAGGACTGGTCGGCGATCCCGCGTTACGACCCCGCCGTCCAGCTGCGCACCTCCGGTCCCGACGCTGGCGTCGGCGCCCGTCTCGACTACACCTCCGAAGACAAGCGCGTCGGCGAGGGCAGCTGGGAAATCACCGAGTCCGAGCCCGATACCCGCGTCGTCTATGCGCTGGAGAATTCGCAGCGCGGCAGCAACAAGACGATGGCGTTCGTGCTGCGTCCTACCGGCCGCAACAACCGCAACATCGAAATCACCCAGACCTACAGCGTCGATTACGGCTGGGACCTGCTGGGCCGCTTCGCGGGCCTGTACGTCAGCCGCAACGTCGGTGACGACATGAAGCTGAGCCTGGGCCAGATGGGCAACATGCTGGCGGGCGTGCCGAACGTCGATTACCGCGTCGAGGGCAGCAACCTCACCGAGCTGGCAGCCGTCCAGCGTCCGGCCGAGAACCTGCTGCTGGTCAGCGCCGGTGGCGTCGAGCGCAACAACCAGGTCATCCAGGACTCGATGAAGTCGAACCTGGAGTGGATCAACCGCACGATGGCCGCCAACAACCTCGAGGCTGCCGGTCCGCTGCGCGTGATCACCACCGAACTGGGCCGCGAGACCTACACCTTCGACATCGCGCTGCCGGTCCGCACCCGTGGCGGTTCGAGCCCGGCTGCCGCCGCGCCCGCCGCCGAAGGTGAAGAAGCCGCACCGGTCGCCGCCGCGCCGGTCGAGGCACCGACGACCGATGCCGCCGAGCTGACCGGTCTGGAACTGCTGGGCCCGGTGAAGTACGTCCACACCCAGCCGGCCCGCGTCGCCAAGGCGAACTACAAGGGCTTCATGGCCGAGCTCGACAACGTGCGCAACGCGGTCCGCGCCTGGGCGCTGACGCAGGGCTACGAAGTCACCGACCGTCCGTACGAGGCCTACCGCAACGGCATCGATGCGGCGTTCACCGAGAACGGCGAGTTCGAAGTGTTCTGGACGCTGCGTGATCCGAACGCGGCGCCGGTCGCGCCGGCGGCACGTCCGGCGCCGGCACAGCCTGCAGCCGAGGCAGCCCCGGCCGAGTAAGCGCAGTCCAGCGCGCTGCTTGATCCACACACGCCGCATCCCCCGGGATGCGGCGTGTGTCGTTTCAGACGTTCAATTCCGCGGGCATCACCGCCCGTACAGCGCCGCGCGGTCGGCATCGGAGATGTGCAATGGGAATCCGGACGTCACGCAATGCACGTCACGTCGGTGGCCTGGTCGCGGCCGGTGCGCTGCTCGCCGGGTTGTCGGTCGGTCTGTCGGCCTATGCCGCGCATGCGGTCGACGGCGAGGCGCGCGCGGCGCTGCAGACCGCGGCGGTATTCGCCTTCGGTCACGGCATCGCGCTGGTGGTGCTGGGGCGCGCGGTCCGCGGCACGCTCGAACTCGCCTCGCTGGCAGCATTGCTGCTCGGGACACTGCTGTTCGCAGGCGCGCTGGTCTCGCGGCACCTGTTTGCGGGACCCGCGTTCTTCGCGCCGTGGGGCGGCATGCTGACGATGCTCGGCTGGCTGCTGCAGGCGATCGCCGCGTTCCGCCACTGAGCCGATCGCAGGACCGCTCATCGCGACGGTCGTTGCATTCAACCGGCGGGTTGATACCGCCAGTGCCAGGGTTCGTAGACGATGCCGTGGGGATTGTCGCGCGGATAGCTCATCGTGAATCCGTGGTCGCGCGCATGCCGGGTGAGCCAGTCGAAGGCGGGCGTGCGCTCGAACGAGTCTTCCGCGGCCGGTTCTCCCGGCGTACTGATGTCCAGCGCGCTGCCGGCGTGGTGCTCGCTGTAGCCGGGCGCGGCGTTGACGGCGAGGATCGCATCGAGCGACAGGCCGCGCGCGCGTTTGCGCTCGAAGATCCCCAGCTGGTAGGCGTGGCTGCGGTAACCGGACACCGCCTCCAGCACGATGCCTTCGCGCGCGGCCGCGGCCCGCAGCCGGTGCCAGGCGCGCGCGGTCGCAGCCTCCAGCCACAGCGGACGACGGTAGCGGTCGTCACCGGCGAGCGACAGCCACGCCGGTTCGGCCACGAGGTCCAGTCCGGTGCGCGCCGCGTACGCGTCGGCGTCGAGGCCCAGGGCATCGAGCTGCGTTTCGACCTGTGACAGGGACAAGGTCGGCGCGATGTCCTGCGGCGCAGGAACGACGCCTGCATCCAGCAGATCGAGGGCGTCGTCGATGCCGCGCACGCGCTGCCAGCCGGGCAGCAGGCCGAGCACACCCTCCGGCAGCACTGCGGCGAGGTAGGCGCCATCGCGCTTGCGCCGCAGCACCTGCGTCGCACGCGCGAGGGCACGTGCATCGCGATTGCCACGTGCGCGCAGCACGGACGCCGGCCACAGCTCGATCTCGGGCGTGTTGAACAGGAAGCGGGGCGATGGTGTGTGCATGGCTGCAGCTTAGCGGTGCCTACGCGTGGCGTCAGGACGCGGTGGCAACCGGGCTGAAATGCAGGCCGGCGACACGCCCCGGACATCGATCACCGCGGTCGCATCGAAGCTTTCTCGCGCGGGTTCGCTCCCTTTTGATCCATCGGTGCCGCTTTTGACCGGCGGTACGCGGCGCCTTGAGCAAGCCCGCGCTCTGGGCGATTCCCGATCTGTATCGGCACTGCAGTGCCGAACGTCGAAGCAGCGCCCGGCTGTGACCTGCCGATCGATGCCGAGGTGTCGATGCGGCGTCCCGGCACCGGGTCGCACAAGCGCCGGGGCAGGGCGTGTCAGGCGGCGATGGAACTGCTCAGGGGATCGCAGCGCCTGGCGCGAGGCGCTGAGCGTGGGACAGCCGTCAGGGCGCCGAAAGCGAATGCCGGATCCGGTATTCGGGATCCGGCATTCGATGGAACGCGTGCGCGTCAGGCGCCCAACTCAGAGCACGCCCTGCGGCAACAGCAGCGGCACCAGCGCATGCAGGACGAGATCTGCGGCGATATGCGACACCACGGCCATCTCGAAACCGCGCTTCCAGTACAGCCAGCCGAAGACGACGCCGCCGATGCCGTTGAGCAGCAAGGTGCGGACGATGACGCCGGCATCCAGCCCCCAGACCACCGACGCGGTCGGCAGGTGGCCGAGTCCGAACAGCGCCGCGGCGATCAGGATGGCAATCCATGCAACCCGCGGCGACAGCGTGCCGTCGAAGCCCGCACGCCGGCGCAGCAGCCAGGTCGCCGCCCAGGCGATCAGCGTCATCAGGAACAGGCGCAGCTGCAGTTCCTCGACGACGCCGCCGTAGAGCGAGGCCATCAGACCGTAGAGCGCGCTGCGCGCCCCCGCGATGTCGGTCATTTCGACCTGCGTGGCCGGCAACAGCAGCGGATCGAGCACGCGCGACAGCAGGAGGATCGCGATCGCCGCAGCCACGCCGAGCCCGATCGCCTGCCCTGGCCTGCGTTCGCGAATACGCGCGTCGCCATGGCGGTTCACCCAGGCCTGCAGCAGGGGACTGCCCAGACCGACGCGATGCCCCATGCGCAGGCCGGCCCAGGCCAGCAGCGCGCAGAGAATGAACATCGACATCGCCTGGATCGCGATGAGCGCCGGCAGGGGAATCGCGCCGCCGCCGGTCATGCGCGCCGGATCGATCTGCAGCAGGTAGGGAATCACCGCCACGGTCGCCACCGCGCCGGCCGCAGCCAGCAGGACGGCGATGCGCAGATCCTGCCGCGGACGCGGCAGCGCGGGCGCCGTGCTCATACGCGCCGCTTGAGGAACAGCAGGGTGGGCCCGACGGGCGAGGCATGCACGGCGTTGACCAGCTCCCAGCCCTGCAGGCCCAGCGAATGCAGGCGCTCCTCGATGGCGGCCGGCTTGATGCTGCCCAGCATGCCCACCTTGATCTCCTCGACCTTGTACTGCCAGCGCTCACTCATGATCGGTGTCCTTCAGCGGTTCGGGTTCGGATGCAGGCGCGATCCGGCCTGCACGTCGCAGCGCATCGCGCAGCAGGAATTCGATCTGCGCGTTCGCGCTGCGCAGATCGTCGTCGGCCCAGCACTGCACGGCCGCGAGAATCGCGGCATTGATGCGCAGCGGATAGGCCTTCTTGTCGCTCACCCGCCGCCTCCGCGCGCACGGCGCTTGGCGCTGGCGACGGTGAAGATGCAGGCGGCGGCCAGACCGTTGACGGCGATGAACATCACCACGATCAACACGAGCAGGCGACGCTCCTGATCACCCCACAGCGCGAGTCCGATGGCCGTGGCCAGCATGGCCAGTCCGATCATGCGCAGCAGCCGGGCGAGTTTGTCGTCGAGTACGGCCTTGTCGCGCACGGTCATGCCGTGGCTGCCGCTCGACAGCGGCAGACGGCCCTGCGCCAGCCAGCGTGCCGACACGAACGCCGGCACCGCCATCAGTGCGAATACGAGTGCGGCGAGGTGGTGCGCGGCCATCAGTACAGCGAGCCCGTGTTGACGATCGGCTGGGTGCCGCGATCGCCGCACAGCACGACCAGCAGATTGCTGACCATCGCCGCCTTGCGCTCCTCGTCCAGCGTGACGACACCGCTCTTCTGCAGTTCCGACAGCGCCATCTCGACCATGCCGACGGCGCCGGCGACGATGCGCGTACGCGCGGCGATCACCGCGTTCGCCTGCTGGCGCTGCAGCATCGCGTGGGCGATTTCCGGCGCGTAGGCGAGATGGCTGATGCGCGCGTCGAGGACGTCGACGCCGGCCGCCGTCAGGCGCTCGTCGAGGTGTTCCTTCAGGCGATCGGAGATCTCGGTGGGATGGCTGCGCAGCGAGATCTGGTCGTCCTCGTGCTGGTCGTAGGGATAGCTGGTCGCCATCGCTCGCAGCGCCGCCTCGGACTGGATGTGCACGAAGCTCTCGTAGTCGTCGACGTTGAACACGGCTTCCGCCGAATCGACGACGCGCCAGACGATGACCGCGGCGATCTCGATCGGGCTGCCTTCGAGTTCGTTGACCTTGAGCCGGCCGCTCTCGAAGTTGCGCACACGCAGGGACACCTTCTTCTTGGTGAGGAACGGGTTGTTCCAGCGCAGGCCGGCGTCCTTGACCGTGCCGACGTACTTGCCGAACAGGCTCAGCACCGCGGCCTGGTTGGGTTCGATCATGTAGTGGCCGATCAGGGTGAACGCGGTCGCCAGCGCGACGAGGATCGCGATCGCCGGCAGCACGCCGCCGGTGGACACCAGCGCCCATGCGCAGACCGCAAGGATCGCCAGCTGGGCCAGCACGACCGGGATACCGGGCAGGGAGCGGATCGGGTTCTCTTGCATCGCGGCGTCCTCGGATGGGTTAGTGAAGTGATATCGAATTGATATCGTCCTGTCAACGCTCACGCGATGGCAGGCACGCGGCGGGCACCATCGCCCGACGCCACTTTCTGGAGCCCCGATGTCCCGACCCCGCCATTTCTCGATGCTCCGCGATTTCCAGCTGGCCGACTGGTTCACGCTGGGCAATGCGTTCTGCGGCAGCGGCGCGGTCTTCGCGGCGATGCGCTATCTGCAGGACGGTGTCGTCCGCGACCTGATGATCGGCATGGCGCTGATTCCGCTGGCATTCGCCTTCGACGCGCTCGACGGCCGGATCGCGCGCTGGCGCAAGGTCGCCTCGACGCTCGGGCGGGAACTGGATTCACTGGCCGACGTGATCTCCTTCGGCATCGCCCCGGCCGCGCTGGCCTATGCCTGCGGCATGCAGGGCGGCTGGGACTGGATCGTGCTGAGCTACTTCGTCTGCTGCGGCGTGAGCCGCCTGGCGCGCTACAACGTGACCGCCGAAACGCTGTCCGACGGCGGCGACAAGGTGAAGCATTTCGAGGGCACGCCCATCCCGTCGAGCCTGCTGCTGGTCGTGCTGCTGGCGATCGCCGCATGGCAAGGCCGGATCGGCGACGCGCTGTGGCTCGGCGAAGTGCAGCTCGGCCCGTGGCTGCTGCATCCGCTGGTGCTGGTGTTCGCGCTGTCGGGTTCGCTGATGATCAGCAAGACGCTGCGGATTCCGAAATTCTGAGCACGCGGGCGCGCCACGGCCTGTTGTTATGATCGGGCCATTGCGTGGGGAGTCGATGATGGCCAACAGTGGGTACGGTCCGGCAGCGTCGGGCGCGGAACTGGAGCGCCTGGCACGCCAGTACTGGAACGCGTGGCAGGACGCCCTGCAACGCACGATGCCGGGTGCTGCGGCTGCTGGCCCGATGCCGGGCTTCGGACTGCCCGGTGCGGCGGCCGAGCCGGCCGATCCCTGGCGTGAGCTGCGCGACTGGTGGGCGCGGCAGGGCGCGCCGACGCGATCGGGATTCGAAGATCTGCAGGCCCGTTTTACCGGACCGGCCGGGCAGTGGTTCGCACAGATGCAGCAGCTGGCCGGTCGTTTCGCCGGCCGGGATGCGACGCCCGAGGCCGTGGTCACGGCGTGGCGTGAGCTGCTCGGCGGTGCAGGCGCGAATCCGTTCGCGCAGATGTTCGCCGACGTGAAGGGTCCCGGCCTCGAAGGTTGGGAGGTCTGGGCGCAGCGCATGGCGCCGCTGTTCGGCGGGCCGGAGGGCGCTGGCCGCGACTGGTCGCAGCTGCCGACGATGGGCCTGACCCGCGAACACCAGGAGCGCTGGCAACTGCTTGCGCACGCGTTTGCCGATTACCAGCGCAGCCAGCAGGGCTTCCAGGGCCTGCTGCAGCAGGCCTCGCAGGGCGCGTTCGCGCACTTCGAGCAGCGCCTGCGCGCGCGCGACGCCGCACAGCCGATCGACTCGCCCCGCGCGCTGTTCGATCTGTGGATCGATGCCGCCGAGGATGCCTACGCCGAGGTCGCATTGTCGCCCCCGTTCCGCAGCGCCTATGCCGAGATGGTGGCCGGCCAGATGCGCCTGCGGCAGGCGGTGCAGCGCGAGATCGAGCAGCTGTGCCGCGCGTTCGACCTGCCCACGCGCAGCGAACTCGACGGCGCGCATCGCAAGGTTGCCGAGCTTGAGCGTGCGCTGCGTCGCCTGCGCGATCGTGTCGAAGCGGTGGAGACCGGCGAAGACCGTGCGTCGATGCCGGCCGTGCCGCCGCGTCGTCCGGCAGGGCCTACACGCGTGGTCGTGACGTCGGCCGTGGGCGAGACCGCCGCCGCAGACGGTGCGCCGCGCCGTGCTGCGTCGAAAGCGAAGGCGGACCAAGCGTCGGCACCCACGCGCGCCGCCAGGCAGGTCGCGCCGAACCGGGCAGCCGGCAGCGACGCAGCGGTCGCGGCACGCGCGCCGGTCGCGAAGAAGGCCGCCGCCAGAAAGTCCGTGGTGAAGAAGGCTGCTGCGAAGAAAGTGTCTGCGAAGAACGCCGCAACCGGGACCGCAACCACGCAGAAGTCGGCAGCAACGAAGACGGTCACGAAAAAGGCGGCGACGAAGACGCCCGCCGTGAAGAAGGCAGCGAGCAAGACTGCAGCCAAGACGTCCACCGCGAAGAAGTCCGCAGCCAGGCGCGCGGCGAGAACGGCCCCGGCCGCCGCACGCAACGCAGGCCGCGCGAAGAAAGCCGCCGCCGCGAAGACGCCCACGCGCAGTGCGAAGACCGCTGCCCGCGTCACGCCGGAACCGACGATGCCCAAGGACACCGCGACAGCAGCGGCGGTCACGCGACGCGACGCGGGCGCCGGCAGGCGCTCGCGGCGTGCGACGGGCAGCAGTGCACGCGCACCGGCCAAGTCCACCTCGCGCCGTGGCACCGCCCGCAGCGCTGGGACGACGACGCGCACGCCTGCGGCGAAACGTGCCGCGCGCGCCAACGCGCCGACGCCCGCGCGCGTCGGGAAGATCCCGAACTTCGGTTTCATTTCGCCGATTCCCGAGGCCCCCGAACCGATGAAGGCCGCGAAGTTCGGCCGACGGAAGCGCTGACATGACCGGACCCCTGCAGATCACGCCCCAGCGCATCGCCGAGGATGCGATGCGCGTCCAGCAGAAGCTCGGCGCCGCGTTGCAGACAATGCGCGACGTCGGCGATTTCGATTACGGCGCGACGACGAAACAGGAAGTCTGGCGCGACGGCAAGGTCGTGCTGTACCGCTTCATCGGCGACAAGGCGCCGACCGCCGAGGTGCCGTTGCTGATCGCCTATGCCCTGGTCAACCGGCCGTATATGGTCGATCTCCAGGCCAACCGCTCGATCGTCAAGGGACTGCTGGAGCGGGGCGAGGACGTCTACATCCTCGACTGGGGCTATCCGGACAGATCGGACCGGTTCCTCACGCTCGAGGACTACATCGAACGTTTCCTCGGCGGTGCGGTCGATCATCTGCGCCGCAGCGCCGGCCTGCCGTCGATCAACCTGCTCGGCATCTGCCAGGGCGGCACGTTCGCGCTCAGCTATGCGTCCCTGCATCCGCAGAAGATCCGCAATCTGGTAACGATGGTGACGCCGGTGGATTTCCACACCGATGACAACATGCTGTCGCACTGGACGCGCGAACTCGACGTGGACCTGTTCGTCGACACGCTCGGTAACGTGCCCGCCGACATGATGAACGCGTGCTACCTCACGCTGAAGCCGTGGCGCCTGCTGGTGCAGAAATACGTCGGTGTGGTCGACATCCTCGACGATCCCGCGGCGCTGGAGGATTTCCTGCGCATGGAAAAGTGGATCTTCGATTCACCCGACCAGGCCGGCGAAGCGTTCCGCCAGTACATCCACCAGTTCTACCAGGGCAACGGCTTCGTCAACGGCGGCATTGTCATCGGCGAACGCGACGTGCACCTGGGACTGGTCGAGATGCCCGTGCTCAACATCTATGCGGAGCAGGACCACCTGGTGCCGCCCGACGCCTCACGCGCGCTGCGCGATCTCGTCGGCACGCAGGACTATTCCGAACTCTCGTTCCGCGGCGGCCACATCGGCATCTACGTGTCGGGACGCGCGCAGACGCAGGTGCCCTCGGCCATCCACGACTGGCTCGCGCAGCGGGTCTGACTTTCGTCCTTTCCGGAAACCCCGATCCATGTCCATCGCCGCATCGAACCTGAGCCGTACCCGCGAAGACCGCGTCGTCGCCGGCGTCCTCGGCGGCGTCGCGCGTCGCTTCGACTGGAATCCCACCGTGGTGCGCGCGCTGTTCGTGATCATCTCGGTGGTGTCGGCCGCGTTCCCCGGCATCTTCGTCTACGTGCTGCTGTGGTTGCTGATGCCTGAAGGCGACGGATGATCCGCCGGTGGCAAGGCCCTGGTCTCCCGCATCGCGCACGCTGGGCCTGCTGCTCGGCGCCGTCTGGACGCTGCCCAACACGCTGATCGGCATCGTCGGCGGACTGGCGGGCATGCCCTTCGGCGCGCGTCCGCGCTGGCGCCAGTCGGATCTTGCTCTCGTGTTCGACCGCTGGCCCTGGGGGCCGGGCGGGGCGATCACGTTCGGCAACGTCATCCTGCATACCGGCGCGTCGCTGGACACGCCGTGCACGACGTACTCGCATCGTGCGGGCCTGTGCGTCGATGCGCCGATCCGCCTGGCCGATCACGAACGTGCGCACGTCTACCAGTACATGGTGCTGGGGCCGCTGTTCCTGCCGCTGTATCTCGTGTGCGGCGGCGTCGGCGTGCGCAACCGATTCGAGCGCGCGGCCGACCGCTATGCGCTCACCGGACGCGGCTGGTGGCCCTGGCCGACGCCGTGAGCGCATCGCGTCAGCGGCCTGCATCTCCATGTTGGATCGATCGTCCGCAGAGGGCGGCTCGCAGGCCGAGGGCGCCTGCGCTGATCCGTGACCGCGGCGGCATCGGGCCTCGACGTGCGCCCACCGCGAACTCCGGCACACTGCTGCCAGCGCGATCCGGATCCTCCCGGCGCCGCCTCGTCGATAGCTTTGACCGGAGCGAACGTGATGCGTGAAGCCCATGAATTCCGCGATGCCCGCTCGCCGTGGGCGTTCTTTCTACCGGTGGCGCTTGCGGTCCTCGTCGGACAGCTGGCCGCGGACTGGATCGGCGCCGCCGTGTGGCCGCGCGACGCGCCCGAAGCGGGACACGCGGCAGTCGTGCCGGCATCGGAGGACCGTCCTTCAATTCGGGACGAGCCTGCATTGCCGACGGTCGTCACTCCGCCGATGCCGGTCGCGGCGCCCACGCCCGTGGAACCGGTCGTGCCGCCGGCGCCCGAGGCCGCTGCGGATCTCGCCACCGAAGCACCGGCGCCGGCATGGCCGGAGACGCCTGCGCAAGGCGCGGATGTCGATGCCGGCCGTGCACTGCCCGGGCCGGTCACGGCGCGACAGGCCGGTGCCAGTGAGAGCTGCATCAACAACACGGTGGCGACGCGGAATCCGAACGGCTGGGAGCAGGCGCTGGAGAACGACGCGCCCGTCCGCTGCACCGCGATCTCGCCCTGACCGACGCGCGTTTCAGCGCGGCGGGATCGTCTCCATCGTCTCGCCGCTGACGTCACCGGCAGCGTCGAACCGTCGCTCCGCGAACACCATGGCATCAGCTGATGCCAGCACGACGCTGCTGCAGCGCGTGCCGTAGACCGGATCTTCTATGAAGGGCGGCGAGAGCCGGCGCTCGAGTGCGAGCCCGACGCCCGTGTCCGGCAACGCGTCATCCGGCGCGCGGCGGGTGTCGCGCAGGCCGTCGAACAACGGCGCCAGCAGATCGACGTCGTGAAGATCACGAACCGCATCGGCGTCCGGCAACGGCGGCAGTCCGTCGAGCCACGATCGTAGCGCGCCGGTCGCGGCGTTGGTCTTGGGCCAGGGCGCATCGAAGGCGCCGTTCGACATCGCATGCAGGCCCGGCGCCACCGGTCCGGCGACGAACGCCGGATGGTTGCTCGCATGCCACAGCGCATCGCCGTCCCAGACAATCAAATTGAAGCGGCCGTAGCGTTCGGCCTCGTCCTGCAGCGCGTTCGCGAACGCCTCCGCGCGCATCGCGCCGCGGACGAAATCGCGGACCAGAAATCCACGCGAACGCGCAGCCTGCTCGGGCGCGATGCCGGCACGCACATTGGTCACTGCCGCCAGACGCCGCCCGGCGGACACCTGCAGCCAGCTGCCACCCTGCACAAGATCGCGTCCGCCGAACACTTCGGGCGCATCGGGATCGATACCGGCCGGCGCCGACGCACGCGCGTGGAATTCATCGCGATTGGCGATCAGCGCCAGCGGGAGATCGGGGCGGAGATTCCAGGCGAGCGCGATCAGACACATGCGGTCGATGCTAGCCGATGGCGGCAGCGGGATCCGTGGAATTCGATGCTGCTGCGCAGGTGGACCGCTGCGCGCGACGTCCTGACAGGACGCCTGGTACCGGAGGCGGGACTCGAACCCGCACGCTTTTAAGGGCGGCGGATTTTGAATCCGCTGCGTCTACCATTCCGCCACTCCGGCGCGGAGGCGAAGTATAGCGGATCGATCGCGCGCGGCAGACCGGTCTTTGCGGAATGCCAACATGTGCGCAGGCATCATCCGCGGGCCGGCGCCCGCCGGCTTCCGGAGGCGGATATGCGCAAGGCGACACCGACATCGACGACATCCCGCACCCGTCGCGACGGCCTGCGGGTCGGGCTAGCGATCTTGGTGGCGCTTGCGATGGCGGCCTGTGCGACGCCGCCGGATCTGCGTCCGGCCGATGCCGAGCCGGTGGCCGAGCGCGAGCTCGATGCGGTCGTCCCGGCGCAGCCCGCCGGCCAGGTGCGGCTGGCGCAGGGCGTATTCCGCGTGCACCTGAGCAACATCCGCTGCGTGCGCGCGCCATGTCCGAACGGCTACATGGTGTCTGACGTCGAAGGCCACCCGGCCGCGCTGCGGCCCGACGTGCCGCAACCGGTGGCGCGGATGCCGCAGCAGGTCCGCTTCGACGCGGCATCGGGCGGGGCGATCGAGGACGGCCTGGTCGAGCAGGCGCACGTGGGCGACGGCATCGTCGTCGAAGGGCGCGCGTGGCTGATCGAAGGTGGACGCACGCTGCGCGTCGAGGTCACCCGGCTGCTGGCCGACGACTGACCGCTTCGGCCGCAAGGCGGCCGGGTCTGCTTCGAATCGACGGGACGGAGTCGCCCGCTGCGCGTCAGCGCAGTGCGTCGGTCTGCAGCGTGTTTTCCACGCGCAGGTACCAGTCGTCGCCCAGCGGCTGGAAACTGGCGCAGCGTTCGATCGGCGCCTGGTAGACGTGCAGCGACACCGCCACCGTGGCGCTGCTGGCGTTGCGGATCGTGTGGTACTCGTGCGGTGGAATCAGGCTGCCGGCGCTGCCCGGGCCAGCCTGCATGCCGGTCGCGGCATGGAACCGGAACCGCGACTCGTCCTGTTCGAGCAGGGCGTACTGGGCGATTTCCAGCGCGCCGCGCCAGATGCCTTCCACGCACCACAGGCCATCGTGGTCGTGGATCGGCGTGCCCTGGCCGGGCGCCCAGGTCATCGCGACCAGGCTGTAGCCGTGCACGGGGCTGCGGTAGAGCTCGCGGCGTGCGTAATGGCCGTCGACCGGCGCATGCACCCACGCGGGCAACTGGACGACCGGGTCGCGGATCAGTTCGCACATCACGTCGCGCAGGGCGGCAGTGACCGCGTGGTCATCCTCGAGCATCACGGCGGCATCGAATGCGGCGATCAGGCGATCGCGACCGGGAAACGCGACGTCGGGCAGAGCCTCGGCTTGGCGTTGAATCATGCGGGCAGTCTAGCCGCTGGCGCCCGGGCCTGCAGGCCCGGGGCCGTCACAAGGCGGCGAGAAACCCGCCGATTGCCGGGCCGAAGCGTTCGATATCGACCAGGAACGCATCGTGCCCCTGCGGCGATTCCAGCGGCAGCAGAGTGGCCTCGATGCCGCCTGCGCGCAGGCCGTCGGCGATCTCGCGCTGCTGCTGCAGCGGGAACAGGATGTCGGTGTGGACGCCGATCGCGAGCGCGCGTTCGAGCTGCAGCGATGCCAGCCCGTCGCCGGTGGTGCCGCCGCAGCTTTCGCCGATGTCGAACCAGTCCATCGACCGGCTGAGATAGAGATAGCTGTTGGGATCGAACCGGCGCACGAAGCGGCGCGCGTGGCCTTCGAGATAGCTCTCGACCTCGAACTCCAGTCCGAAGGGATCGTCGTCGTCGCGCCGGTCGGATTCCAGACGCACGCGGCCGAAGCGCCCGTCCCATTCCAGCGCGGAGCGGTAGGTGATCACGCCCAGCTTGCGCGCCATGCGCATGCCGCTTTCGGGATACGCGGCCTCGTCGTAGTCGCCGCCGTTCCATGCCGGATCCAGCCGGATCGCCTCGCGCTGCAGCGAGCGGATCGCGATCGAGAACGGCAGCGCCCGCGCGGCGCCGCAGATGTTGATGTGGCCGCGCGCGATACCGGGATGGCGCGCGATCAGGGACAGCGCCGTCATGCCGCCCATCGAATTGCCGATCACGCAGGCGAGGCGCTCGATGCCGAGTGCGTGCACCACGTGCGCGGCTGCGTCGGCGCCGTCTTCGATCGACAGTTCGGGAAACGCGAGGCGATAGGGCGCGCCGGTGGCCGGATCGGTCGACGCGGGCCCGGTCGAGCCCTTGCAGCTGCCGAGCGAATTCACGCAGACGACGAACCAGCGATCGGTGTCGATCGGCTTGCCCGGTCCGAGCATCGCCTCCCACCAGCCGGGCGTGGAATCGTCGACGTGTTGCGCGGCGTGGGCGTCGGGCGACAGGCCGGTGACGATGAGGATCGCGTTGCCGCGCGCGGCGTCCAGCGTGCCCCAGGTCTCGTAGGCCATGCGCGCGCCGTGCAGCGCGCCGCCACGCTTCATCGGGAACGGCGAGGGCAGGTCGACGAAGCGCGAGCCCGCAGGGATGAATTCGGTCATCGGCGCAGTGTAGCGACTGGGCCCGGTGTGCCCGGTGTAACTCGCCATCGCACGCGGCTTACTCGCCGGCGCGGATCCGCAGGTCGACCGGTTCGCGCGCAGGCAGGCGCACGCGGACGGGTGCCGATTCCAGGTCGCCTTCACTGCGATCGGCGCTGCCGGAGACGGAGATGCGCGCGATCACGTCGACGGTGTCGAGCGCGGACAGGCGCTGGGTCGGCATCGGGCCGTCGCCGTCGTCGAGCACGATGTCGAGCGGCAAGGCAGCGAGTGGATGCCGCTGCACGGCGACCGGCATCGGGCCGCCGTCTGCCTGGCGTGCGATCACGAACACCTGCGCGCCATCGGGCAGCGCTGCGACCCGGACGCGCGCGGCATCGTCCAGTTGCACGCGCACGCGCAGGGTCGGCGCCACTGCCGGTGTGTCGTCGCCCTCTTCCAGCGGCGTGAGGCCGGCCGCGGTGCGCGCGACATCGATCTGCGCGCGCAGGGTGGCGGCAGTGCCGGCATCGAGCTGCGCCAGCAGCGGGGTCCAGGTCGCGGCCGCACCCGCGTCGTCACCGGCCTGGCGCTGGGCGATGCCGAGGAACCAGCGCGCGTGCTGGTGCTCCGGATTGCGTTCCAGAACCGCACGCAGCCCCTGCACGGCGGCTGCGTCGAAACGGCGCTGCGGATCGGCGTTGGCCCGCGCCTGGGCGTATTCGACCTGCAGGCCGTCGTCCTCCGGCATCAGGCGCGCAGCGCGTCCGATCGCATCGCGTGCGTCGTCCACGCGGTCCATGCCGGCGTAGGCACGGCCCAGCAGCAGCCAGCCTTCGGGTTGCCGCGGGTCGCGCTGCAGATCGCCTTCCAGGCGTGCGACCGCATCCTCCAGCGAATCCGGCGCGCGGATGGCGGCCGGGTCCAGCGCGGCGGGCGTGCCGACCAGCAGATACAGGCCGCCGACCGATACCGGCACCAGCAGCGCCACGGCGATGGCCACGCGCGGTGCGCCGCGGCGCAAACCGAAGGTGAGCAGGGCGAGGGTCGCCAGCAGCATGCCGATCGAGAGCGCGACGAAGAGCGTCATCACCAGGCCTGTGTGTCGTCGGGAGGCAGCGCGGGACCGCGACGGCGTGCGGCGACGATGCGTGCGATGACCACACCGCCTGCACCCAGCACCACCAGCGGCCCGAACCACAGCAGCCAGGTCGCGGGCTGCACGCGTGGGCGGTACAGCACGAACTCGCCGTAGCGGGCCACCAGATGGTCCTTGACCTCGGCGTCGCTGAGGTCGCGACGCATCAGCGTCAGCACTTCCCGGCGCAGGTCGTGCGCGATCTGCGCGTTGGAATCGGCCAGCGACTGGTTCTGGCACATCACGCAGCGCAGTTCGGTCACCAGCCGGTGGAAACGGCGTTCTTCGGCTGCATCCTCGAAGCGCAGCGGCGTGGCGTCCACGGCGACCTGCGCCCGCGCCGCCATGGGCCAGGCCAGACACACCACCAGTGCGAGCAGAAGACTTCTGATCACCGCGCTTCCAAGGCTTCGACCTGCGGCATCAGCTGCGTGTACAGGGTGTCCCGACGCATCGGCCCGACGTGCTTCCACACGATGATGCCGTCGGCATCGACGAGAAAGGTTTCGGGCGCGCCGTAGATGCCCCAGTCGATCGCGGCGTGGCCGTCGTAATCCACCAGCACCATCCAGTAGGGATTGCCGAACTGCTCCAGCCAGCGCAGCGCGTCGGCGTGTTCGTCCTTCCAGTTGTAGCCGATCACCCGGACGCGGCGGGTCTTGGCGAATTCGTTGATCACCGCGTGTTCCTCGCGGCAGCCCGGGCACCAGCTGCCCCAGACATTGAGCAGGTAGGGTTCGCCGCGCAGTTCCTCGGACGTGACCAGGCGGCCGGCCTCGTGCAGTAGCGGCAACCGGAACGCCGGCGCCGGCTTGCCGATCAGCGGTGAGGGCAGGGCGTCGCGATCGGGATCGCGGCTGATCCACACGCCAGCGGCCAGCAGCGCGACGATCACCGCGAAGGCGACCAGCGGCAGCCAGCGCGCATGCGACGTGCGTGGCGCGGGCGCGGTCATGCGCTGCGTCCTGCCGGCGGCGTGCGTGGACGCCGGAAGCGGCGGTCGGCCGCGGCGACGAAGGCGCCGAGCGCCATCAGCAGCGCACCGGCCCAGACCCAGCGCACGAAGGGCTTCACGTGCACGCGGAGCGCCCAGGCGCCGCCGCCCAGCGGCTCGCCCAGCGCGACGTAGACATCGCGGGTGACGCCGGGCCGGATCGCGGTCTCGGTCATCACCTGGCCACCGCTGGCATAGGTGCGTTTTTCGGGGTGCAGCGTCGTCACCAGGCGATCGTCGCGCAGCATGCGCACGGTGCCGCGCTCGGCGGCGTAGTTCGGGCCGTCGTGATGGGCGACGCCCTCGAGCACGAAGGCGTCACGGCCGATCTCCAGCGTCTGCCCGGGCATCAGCGCGACCTCGCGCTGGATGTTCAGCGCCTCCACCAGCAGCGCACCGGCCACGAACACCGCGACCCCGAAATGCGCCAGCGCCATGCCCGCCATCTCCGCGGTGAAACGCGCGCCCGAGGTCCGCGCCCGCATCCGCGTCCACACGAAGCGCAGCGTGCCCGCGCCGACCCAGACCGCACCGGCAACGCCCATCGCGACCTTCCACGGCCCCTGCGGTGCGACGACGAAGGCGAGCGCGGCGGCGACCAGCGCCAGCACCGCCCACGGCAGCAGCATGCGCAGCGGACGCGCGGCGTCCTCGTTCTGCCAGCGGGTCAGCGGGCCGAAGGGCAGCAGCAGCACCAGCGGCGTCATCAGCAGCAGGAACAGCAGCGAGAAGTACGGCGGCCCGACCGAGATCTTGCCCAGATCCAGCGCGTCCGCGAGCAGCGGATACAGCGTGCCCAGCAGCACCATGGCGCAGGCCGCGACCAGCAGCAGGTTGTTGGCCAGCAGCAGGGTCTCGCGCGAAGTCGCAGTGAACGGTTTGCCGTCACGGCCATCGGGCGCGCGCAGTGCGTACAGCAGCAGCGAGCCACCGACGACAATGCCGAGGAAGACGAGGATGAAGAGGCCGCGCGTCGGATCGGCGGCGAAACTGTGCACGCTGGTCAGCACGCCCGAGCGCACCAGGAACGCACCCAGCAGCGACAGCGAAAACGTCGCGATCGCAAGCAGCAGCGTCCAGCCGTGGAAGCTGCCACGCTTCTCGGTGACCGCCTGGGAATGGATCAGCGCGGCGCCGGCCAGCCACGGCATGAAGCTGGCGTTCTCGACCGGATCCCAGAACCACCAGCCGCCCCAGCCCAGTTCGTAGTACGCCCACCACGACCCCAGCGCGATGCCGATGGTCAAAAACGCCCAGGCGATGTTCGTCCACGGCCGCGTCCAGCGCAGCCAGTGCGCGTCGACCTTGCCGTCGAGCAGCGCGGCGATCGCGAACGCGAACGGCACGATGAATCCGGAATAGCCGATGTAGAGCATCGGCGGATGGATGATCATCCCCGGATCCTGCAGCAGCGGATTCAGGTCGCGTCCTTCGATCGGCATCGGCAGGATGCGGTCGAAGGGATTGCTGGTGAAGATCAGGAACGCGAGGAAGCCGAAGCTCACCGCGCCGAGGATGCCGAGCACGCGCGCCAGCACCACATCGGGCAGCGAGCGCGATCGCCAGGCCACCGCCGCGTTCCAGCACGACAGCACGAACACCCACAGCAGCAGCGAGCCTTCGTGGCCGCCCCAGACCGCAGTGAACCGGTAGACCATCGGCAGCAGCGAATTGGAGTTCTCGGCGACGTAGCGCACCGAGAAGTCCTGCAGCACGAACGCGGCCGTCAGCAGGCCCCACGCCGCGAACATCAGCAGCCACTGCGCATACGCTGCCGGGCGCGCGCTGGCCATCCACGGCGCCAGGCCGCGCTGCGCGCCGAGCAGCGGCAGCAGGGTCTGCAGCAGCGACGCGACCAGCGCCAGCAGCAATGCGATCTGACCCAGCTCAGGCAGCAACGGCAGACTCCCCGACGCGTTTCAGATCGCTGGGCGCGCGCACAGCGCTCACTGCCGCTCGACCGCGTCGGCGGGCGTCGACACGCCATGCCGGTCGTGAGCGAGGCCCATCTTGTCGGCGACTTCCTTCGGTACGTAGGTCTCGTCGTGACGCGCGAGCACCTGCTCGGCAACGAATACCTCGCCCTCCATCCGCCCGGTCGCGACCACGGCCTGGCCTTCGCGGAACAGATCCGGCAGCAGCCCGGTGTAGCGCACCGGCAGTTCGGCGTCGCCATCGGTGACGCGGAAGCGCGCCTCCATCGAACCTTCGGCGCGGGTGAACGAGCCGCGCTCGACCATGCCACCGAGGCGGAAGCGGGCCTGGCCGGATTCGACCGATTCCCCGGCCGCGCCGCCGAGGATTTCGTGGGGCGTGTAGAGATAGGCCACGTTGCGCTGTAGGGCGAACGCGATCAGGGTCATCGACAGCGCGCTGGCCGCGACCAGTGCGACGACGAACCACATCCGGCGACGGCGTACGGTGTTCATCGGACCAGGTCTCCGTCCACCGGTGCCGCCGCAGCCGACCGCCGGCGCGCCGCCAGCAACTTCGCCGCGCGCAGCGTGTGCGCGATGCGGATGCGCGGTGCGACGAAATCCCAGGCCAGCACGGCACCGAACACCGCGTAGGCCGCGACCACGTATTCCAGATAACTCATGCAGCGTCTCCGGGTGCGGGTTCGACGAGGCGCCGCACCCAGTCCTTGCCGGCCTCGCGACGCAGGTTGTCGGCCCGCGCGCGTGCCAGCAGCGAGCCGACGAACCAGAACTTCGTCGCCACCACCATCCACACCAGCGGCCAGGCCATGCTGGCATCGATCGTCGATTCGCCGAACACGCGGATGGTCTGGCCCTGGTGCAGCGAATCCCACCAGACCACCGAGTAGCGGATCACCGGCAGCAAGGTCACGCCGACGATCGCCAGCAGCGACGCGGCGCGCGCGGCGGCGCGGCGGTCCTCGATCGCGTTGTAGAGGCCGATCACGCCGAGATAGAGGAACAGCAGGATCAGTTCGGTGGTCAGCCGCGGGTCCCAGCTCCACCAGGCACCCCACATGGGACGTCCCCAGATCGAACCGGTGGCCAGCGTGATCACGGTGAACGCGGCGCCGATCGGCGCGCAGGCCATCGCCAGGATCTCGCACAGCTTGATCCGCCAGACCAGCGCGATCACCGCGTAGATGGCCATCAGCGCGAACACCGCGAGGCTCATCCACGCGCTGGGCACGTGGATGTAGAGGATGCGGAAGCTGTCGCCCTGCTGGTAATCCGCGGGCACCGCCCACAGCGCGCCGTACAGGCCGACCGCCATCGTCAGCAGGCCGAGGCCGTAGGCCCACGGCGCCCAGCGCCGCGCGAAGCGGTCGAAGACGGGGGGCGAACCGAGTTGGTGGAACCAGCGGACGATCGGATTCATTCGACGAGGCGTGAGGCGTGGCGGGCTGGCGGTTCCGCAGCGCACAGGCGCGGGCGCGCTTGCGGATACGGGGCGAGCAATTTCACGTCGGCGACGGGACCCTCCAGACCCGTCGCGGGGCCGATCAATCGAGTGCGATCCGGATGGCGGCAGCGGCGGTCACCGGCGCCAGCACCAGCGCCGTGACCAGACCTGCGGCCAGCAGCAACAGGCCACCGGACGGATCGTGTCCCTGCGCCGCGATCGCGACACTCCCGGCGCCGAACACCAGCACCGGAACGTACAGGGGCAGGGCCAGAAGTGCCAGCAGGATACCGGAACGCCGCATGCCGATGGTCAGCGCCGCGACCACCGCGCCCAGCAGGCTGAGCAGCGGCGTGCCCAGCGCCAGGCCGGCCATCAGCACCGGCAACTGCGCCGTCGGCAGACCGAGCAGCGTCGCCAGCAGCGGCGTGGCCAGCAGCAGTGGCAGGGCCGTGGTCGTCCAGTGCGACAGCGTCCGCATCAGCACCAGCCAGGCCAGCGGTACCGGAGCCAGCATCCACTGTTCGAGCGAACCGTCTTCGGCATCGCCGCGGAACAGGGTGTCGAGTGCCAGCAGCCCCGACAGCACCACCGCGACCCACAGCACGCCGGGCGCGACCCGCGCCAGCATGGTGGGTTCGTTGCCCAACGCCAGCGCGAACAGCACCACCACCAGCAGCGCGAACAGCGCGGGCTGCAGGGCATCGCCACGGCGTCGCCACAGCAGGCGCAGATCGCGCGCGAGCAGGGCCCACGCGGCGCCGGGCAGGGTGGGAGTCTCGCCCGCGCTCATGCCGGAGCTCCGAGCTGCAGATCGCGCGTGCGCACCGGCGGCGCCGCATAGGCGCCGTGGGTGGTGATCAGCGCGGCGCCGCCCGCGTCGAGCTGCGCGCGCACCATGCGGTTGACCAGTTCGATGCCCTGCAGGTCGAGGTTGGCGTAGGGCTCGTCCAGCAGCCACAGCGCCGCCGGCGACATCCACAGCCGGGCCAGCGACAGGCGCTTGCGTTGGCCGGCCGACATGCGGCGCACCGCCAGATGCGCATGCGCCGTCAGTCCGACCACTGCAAGTGCCCGCGCGCTGTCCTGGCTGGCGCGGCAGCCCTGCAGCCCGGCAAGGAAGGCAAGGTTTTCGTGGGCGTCGAGATCGCCCTTCAGTCCGGGCAGATGACCGAGATAGGCCATGTTGCCGGCGCGCATGGCGCGTGCAACCGGACGACCTTCGACATCGACCGTGCCCGACCCGGCCTCGAGCAGGCCGGCCAGCACCCGCAGCAGTGTCGTCTTGCCGGCGCCGTTGTCGCCGCGCACCAGCAAGGCCTCGCCCGCGGCGACGTCGAAATCCAGCGGCCCGAACACCGGCTGCTCGTTGCGCGTGAAGCACAGGCGGCGGACGGCGAGCAGGGGCGGGGCGGAAGACGGCATGCGGCGCAACGGATCCGGTTCGGCGACCCGGCCGGCCGCGCGCCATCTTAGGCGGTGTGCAGGCGCGGCGTCAGCGCAGCCAGTCGACGTCGCCGTCGCCTGCCAGGCCGTCGGGCCGGCGCGCGTCCATGCGCAGGCGCACCGGCGTCTCGCGCGACCACCACAGCGTGCCGAGCTGGCCGTAGCGGCGCGCCAGCAGATCGAATTCGCTGACCGGCATGCCGAAGACGATCCAGCTCGGCTCGCGCCAGCTGCGGTCGGCGGCACTGGCGAACGCGGCGATGTGCGTCAGGCCGGTCGCGGCGAGGTCGGCTTCGAGTGCCTTGTCCGCGCGCCGGTTCTCGGTGGGCGCGCGCGAGACCGACAGCGGGTTCCAGGCCGACAGCATTCCGAAGCTCTGCGCGTCCGGATAGCGCAGGTCCAGTCCCGGCGTGGGCAGGCCGATGATCACGTCGTGCCAGTCGGCGCGCGACTGCCAGCGGTAGCGGGCATCGAGATACGCGTGCAGCAGCGCGATCAGCCGCGTGTCGTCGATGGAATGCTGGTCGTTCATGCCTGCGGTTTATCCCCTTCGCCCGCGTCCGTACACTCGTGGCCCTTCTGCATCCCAACGGAAAGACACCCATGATCCGGACCAAGCTGCCCAAGGTCGGCACCACGATCTTCACCGTGATGTCGCAACTTGCGGCCGAGCACGGGGCCGTCAATCTCGGCCAGGGCTTTCCCGATTTCGAGGTGCCGCAGCGGTTGGTCGACAGCCTGGCGGCCGCGATGCGGCAGGGGCACAACCAGTATGCGCCGATGACGGGCATTCCGGCGCTGCGCCAGGCGATCGCCGACAAGACCGAGCGGGTGTATGGCCACCGGCCGGATGCCGATGCCGAGATCACCGTGACCAGCGGTGCCACCGAAGCGCTGTTCAATGCGATCCACGCCGTGGTCCGCGCCGACGAGGAAGTGGTGGTGCTGGATCCGGCCTACGACAGCTACGAGCCGGCGATCCAACTGGCCGGCGCGATTCCCGTTCACGTGCCGCTGGATCCGCGCAGCTTCGCGGTCGACTGGCAGCGCGTGCGCGATGCGATCACGCCGAAGACGCGGATGCTGATCGTCAACAGCCCGCACAACCCGTCGGGCGCGATGTTCGGCGCCGACGACATCGCCGCGCTGGTCGATGTGCTCCGGGGCACCGACATCGTGCTGCTGTCGGACGAGGTCTACGAACACATCGTGTTCGACGGCGCGCGTCACGAATCGATCCTGCGCCATCCCGAGCTGCGCGAACGCGCGTTCGTCGTGTCCAGCTTCGGCAAGACCTATCACTGCACCGGCTGGAAACTCGGCTACTGCATCGCGCCGCCCGCGCTGAGCGCGGAGTTCCGCAAGGTGCACCAGTACAACGTGTTCTGCACCTTCGCGCCGGCGCAGCATGCGTTCGCGGAGATGCTGCGCGAAGAACCCGAACACTACGAGCAGCTCGGCGCCTTCTACCAGGCCAAGCGCGACGCCTTCGCCGCGCAGCTCGCGACCACGCGGCTGAAGCCGCTTCCGGTCCCGGGCGGCTATTTCCAGCTCGTCGACTATTCCGAGGTCAGCGATCTGGACGACGCCGCGTTCTGCCGCTGGCTGACGATCGAGAAGGGCGTCGCGGCGATTCCGCTGTCGCCGTTCTACGCGCAGCCGCCGGTCGGCCAGCGGCTGGCGCGGCTGTGCTTCGCCAAGAACGAAGCCACGCTGGACGCTGCGATCGCGCGCCTGCAGGCGCTCTGATCCAGTCCGTCGGCGCCCTGCGACCTTTGGTCGCAACTGCCGCTTCAGGCCCGGGGCCTTAAAATCGGACCCGGTCGCGACGTGCGGCCGCCAGCAGGTGCCGTGTCCCGTGCGTGTGTCGATCGCCCTGATGCTTGCGTTGCTGCTCGCCGCCTGCGGCGCGCCGCCCAGCCCGTACCACGGCACCGACCTGAGCGGCGTCTCCTACGGCCGCACCCTCGATCTCGTCGACACCGAGGGCGAGTTGCGCGGACTCGGCGATTTCCGGGGCGATTACGTGCTGCTGTCGTTCGGCTATACGCACTGCCCCGAGGTGTGCCCGACCAGTCTGCTGAAAGCTACACAGGTGCGGCGCGCGCTGGCAGAAGACGGCGAGCGCTTGCGCATCGTGTTCGTCACCGTCGATCCGAAGCGCGATACCGGCGAGATCCTGGCCGACTACGTCGGTGCCTTCGGTCCGGACATCATCGCGCTGCGTGGCGACGACATGCAGACGCGGCTCGTCGCCCAGGCATTCCGCGTGACCTATCGCGAGGTGCCGACCAGTTCGTCGTACGCGATGGACCACACGATGGTGAACTACCTGATCGGCCCCGACGGACGCCTGCGCCTCGCGTTCCAGTACGACCAGCCTGCGTCGGAGATCGTCGAAGATATCCAGCGTGCAATGCACGGTGCGCAGACCCCCGGCTGACGACTGACTCGGGGTTTTCCTGACTTGCGGCATCGACAATGCCCGTCGTAGCCTCGGCCCCCGGGGGGATGGAGACGAGGGGAGTCAAGGACGAGATGAAGATTCGTGTGTTCATGGTCGACGACCATGCGCTTGTGCGCACCGGGCTGCGCATGATTCTGGCCAACGAGGACGACATCGAGATCGTCGGCGAAGCCGACAGCGGTGAAATCGCCTTGCCGCAGATCCGCAGGCTCAAGCCCGACATCGTGCTGTGCGACCTGCATCTACCCGGTATCAGCGGGCTGGAAGTGACCGAGCGTGTCGTGCGTGGACAGCCGGAGACGCGGGTCATCGTGGTGTCGATTCTCGAGAACGGACCGATGCCGCGGCGGATGATCGAGGCCGGGGCGTCCGGCTACGTGGGCAAGGGCGGCGATGCGCAGGAACTGGTGCGGGCGGTGCGTGATGTCGCGCGCGGCAAGCGCTATCTCGCCAGCAACATCGCGCAGAACCTCGCGCTGTCGGGCATCGGCGGCGATGGCACGCCCTTCGACGCGCTGTCGCCGCGCGAACTCGAAGTCGCGATGCTGCTGGTGCAGGGACTGCGGCAGGAAGACATCGCCAAGCGGCTCAGCCTCAGCGCGAAGACCATCAATACCCACAAGTCGCGCCTGTTCGCGAAGCTGCAGATCCAGGACAGCATCACGCTGGCCCGTCTGGTGGGGCAGTACGGCATCGTCGCACCCGACCAGGCCGTCTGATCTGCACAGCGCGCGGCGCTTCCACTCCGCGCAACGCCTTCAAGCAAACGCCCCGGCAAAAAACCGGGGCGTTCCGTCGTGCGGCGCGCGGCAGGCGTCGTTCTTGGCGAGGCGGGCGAGCGGCGTGTTGACGCGTCCTGCAGTGTCGTTGCGCCTGCACTGCGTCGCTGGCCGATGTGCGAGCGCGCAGGGCAACGGCCACGTCGTCATCCAGGCAAGTTCCGCTGGCAGGACCCGGGCCGCGCGTGCTGATGCGCGCGTCGTGTCTGGTCGTCGGCGCAGCAGCAGATGCGCGACAGCCGGGTGCCTGGCGGATGGAGCGACGGGCGACGCGCGGGCGGAGCCGGGACGGTCCGCGACTGACCGGATGCACGGGTGCCGGAGTCGCCGCCGCAGCACTCCGATGACCCCAAAAAAAACGCCCCGGCAGGACCGGGGCGTTTCATCGAACTGCGAGCGAACGTCAGGCGTTGCGTCGCGGCGTCGACGTGTCGTCGTGGGCCGTGTCGTCATGCGACACGCGGCTCACGTTGTCGTCCGTCTCCGACGTCTCGGCTGCTTCGGCGTCTTCGTGGAGATCGTTCACCGCAGCGACGTCGGCACTCGCCTCGCGCGCCGGTTCCGGTGCGTGGACAGGTGCGGCGTCGAACAGGCCCGGCGCGACCGGCGCCTGCGGCGCAGGCGTTCCGACCGGCTCGGCATGCACCACCGGGTCGGGCGATGCGACGGCGACCGGATCGGCCTCCGGGGCCTGCAGCTGCGATGTCGCCATCGGATCGACCGGGTCGGCGTCAACGGACTCGGGCGCCGTCGTGTCGGCGGTCTGCGGCTCGAACGCGTCCGTCGGCGACGCCGTCACGACCGGCGCCTCCGGCAGCGTTTCGACCGGTGCGGGCGGCGTGGCCTCGACCGGGGAGGGCGGCGCAGCAGGCGGGGCCTGGACGGTGTCCGCATCCGGGGTCGGCGACGCGTCGGCAGCGGTGCTGGCCTGCGGCGCTGCATCGGCGGTGTCGCGGCTCACCGAATCGGCGGCTTCGGTCGCCGGCTGGCGTGCTGCCTCCGTGTCGGCAGCGAATGCCGGCACGGACGTGAGCACTGCCGCCGACGCTGCCGCGGCCGCGACCGGCGCGACGGGCTTTGACTCGACCGGCTGCACGGCGGCAAGTGCCGGCTTGGCCACCGGCGTCGCCGCCGGCAGATCGTCGAAGTCGAACTCGGGCTGGGCGCGGTCCGACGGCGTGATCTCGGCGTCCTCGTCCTGGTCCTCGTGGTCGCCATCCTGCTGCGCGTCGTCGCCGGCTGCGCCATTCTCGCCCTTGCCACGACGACGACGGCGTCCACCGCGACGTCCGCGGCGGCGACGGCCTGCGCCGCCTGCCTCGTCGTCACCGTTCTGCTCGTCCTCGGCATCGGCCGGACGGGCGCCATCGACCTGCACCGGCACGTCGTCATCCGCATCGCGCGGCGTCGAAACGTGGGTGGGCTGCGGGGCTTCGGCAGTGGCTGCGTCGGTGCGCGGGCGGTCGGTCGTCGGGGCCACGATGGCCTCGACACCCGGCGCCGCTGCCACGATGGCCGACGTTGCCGCCAGATCCGACGTCACTTCGGCGTCCGATTCGGCGCGGGGCTGGCGCGGCGGGCGCGGCGTCTTCTGCTTCTGGCGACGCTCCTGCTGACGTTCCGGCGACCGCTCCTTGCGGGCTTCCGGTACTGCCTGCTCGCGACGCGGTTCGCGCTGCGCGCTGGGCTGCTCGTCACGCGGGCCGGTCGACGGCGGCGCGCCGTTCTGACCGCCCTGGCGGTTGCCGCGACGGTCGCGACGCTGGCCGTTGCGACCGCGATCACCGCGACCTTCGCCACGCGGCTGGCCGTCACGCGGCGCATCCTGGCGTGCAGCGGGCTTGTCGTTGCGACGCTGCGGCGCGGCCGGCTCGGCGGCAGGCGGTGCGAACAGGGCCTTGAGCCAGCCCATGAAGCCGACGGCAGCGGGTGCTGCGACGGGCGTGGGCGCCGGTGCGGGTGCGGCCGGTGCCGGGGCGGGCGCGGCGACCGCCTCGGGACGCGGTTCGCGGACCGGAGCCGGCTGCGTCGGACGCACGTTGGTCACGGCCGGCGGCGGCACGTTGAGGTTGTTCTTGCTCAACGCGATCGTCGCCACGCGACGCGGCGTGCCGCGCTGGTAGCTCGGACGCGCGGTTTCCTCACCGAGCTCGTTCTCACGGATGCGCGAGACATCGTAGTGCGGGGTGTGCAGCTGTTCGTCGGCGACGATGATGATCGGCGCGTCGTGACGCTTCTCGATTTCCTCGAGCGCGCTGCGCTTCTCGTTGAGCAGGTAGTTCGCGATCTCGACCGGGGCCTGCACCAGCACCTGTCCGGTGTTGTCCTTCATCGCGTGCTCTTCGGCGACGCGGATGATCGACAGCGACAGCGACTCGATGCTGCGCATGCGGCCGTGGCCTTCGCAGCGCGGGCAGACGATCTGGCTCGACTCGCCCAGCGACGCGCGCAGGCGCTGACGGCTCATCTCCAGCAGGCCGAACTTCGAGATCTTGTTCTGCTGCACGCGGGCGCGGTCGTACTTGAGCGCGTTCTGCAGCTTGTTCTCGACATCGCGCTGGTGCTTGTTCGACGACATGTCGATGAAGTCGATGACCACCAGGCCGCCCAGATCGCGCAGGCGCAGCTGGCGGGCCACTTCCTCGGCCGCTTCCAGGTTGGTGTTGAACGCGGTCTCTTCGATGTCGCCGCCCTTGGTGGCACGGGCGGAGTTCACGTCGATCGCGGTCAGGGCTTCGGTCTGGTCGATGACCAGCGCGCCGCCCGACGGCAGGCGCACGGTGCGCTCGTAGGCGCTCTCGATCTGCGACTCGATCTGGTAGCGGTTGAACAGCGGCACATCGTCGGTGTAGTGCTTGAGCTTGCGCAGGTTGTGCGGCATCACCTGCTCGACGAATTCCTTCGCCTCGGCGTACATCTCCGGCGTATCGACGAGGATCTCGGCGATATCGGCGCGCATGTAGTCGCGCAGCGCGCGGGTGATCAGGCGCGATTCCTGGTAGATCAGGAACGGCGAGGGCTTGCTCAACGCGGCTTCGGCGATCGCGCGCCAGATGCTCAGGAGGTAGTCGAGATCCCACTGCAGCTCTTCGGCGTCACGGCCGACACCGGCGGTGCGGATGATCACGCCCATCTCGTCGGGGATGTCGAGCGCGTCCATCGCCTTCTTCAGCTCGGCGCGGTCTTCGCCTTCGATCCGGCGCGACACGCCACCGGCGGTCGGCGAATTGGGCATCAGCACCATGTAGCGGCCGGCCAGCGAGATGAACGTGGTCAGGGCGGCGCCCTTGTTGCCGCGCTCTTCCTTGTCGACCTGGACCACGACTTCCTGGCCTTCGCGCAGGAGTTCCTTGATGACGCCCTTGTTCGGGTCGGCGCCTGCCTGGAAATAGTCGCGGGAGACTTCCTTCAGCGGCAGGAAGCCGTGGCGGGCGGCGCCGTACTCGACGAACGCGGCCTCGAGGGAGGGTTCGATCCGGGTGATCCGGCCCTTGTAGATGTTGGACTTCTTCTGTTCCCTGGACGGCTGTTCGATGTCGATGTCGTACAGGGACTGACCATCAACGATGGCGACGCGCAGTTCTTCTGCCTGCGTCGCGTTGATCAGCATGCGCTTCATGGTGGACGTTCCTTAACGCGCTCTCGCGCGCGGAACGCCGGGGCGTTTCGCCTGGATGAGGCCTGAGGCCGCCGCGCAAGCGCAGCGACGTACCGGGTTGTCCAGCGCTACGACACCACGGCGGGCCGCGGGAGCGCTCGTTGTTCTCTGGGTGGTGCAGGGCCGCGGGCGTGCACGACCGGTCGTGTCGACGGGTCGAAAACGCCCAGCGGGACGTGTTCAGCGCCGATGCCAGGCATCGGGCGATAACCGGTGTTGCCGAACAGCCGCTAACATGGCCGCCCCTGAGGCGGTGGCCGCGCACTGTCCGGAGGCCTTTGGAAGGCAGGCTTTTGGCCCGGGTTCTTCCAGAGAAATCAGCACCTTATATCGCGGCGCGAGTGTAGCAGATAAAGCTTTGAGATGACCGATCCCAGCCCCAACCCCCCCGGCGGCGTACGCCTGGTACGCGTGTCCGACGACCGCGATGGCCAGCGCCTCGACAATTTCCTGTTCGGCTATCTCAAGGGCGCGCCGCGGTCGATCATCTACAAGATCATCCGCAGCGGACAGGTCCGTGTGAATGGCGGACGCGCGAAGGCCGAGCGCAAACTCGACGCCGACGACGAGGTGCGGATTCCCCCGGTGCGGCTGGAAACGCCGGGCGAGGTCGGCACTCCGTCCAAGGGGCTGCTGGCGGCCATGGAGGCCAGCATCGTGTTCGAGGACGCACGCCTGCTGGCGATCAGCAAGCCGTCCGGCATCGCCAGCCACGGTGGCAGCGGGATCAGCTTCGGCGTCATCGAGACCCTGCGCGCGCTGCGGCCCAAGCAGTCGCTGGAACTGGTGCACCGGCTCGACCGCGACACCTCCGGCCTGATGGTGCTGGCCAAGAAGCGCTCGGCGTTGACCCAGCTGCAGGCCCTGCTGCGTGAGGATCACGGCGCCGGCATCCGCAAGCGCTATCTGGCGCTGCTGGCCGGCCGCATGCCCGACGGCCGGATGAGCGTCGATGCGCCGCTGCACGTCGGCCTGCGCCAGGGCGGCGAGCGGCACGTGCAGGTCAATCCGCAGGGCAAGCGGTCGCTGAGCCACTTCAGCGTGCTGGAGCGGCGCGGTGGCCAGTCCTATTGCGAGGTCCGGATCGAGACCGGCCGCACCCACCAGATCCGCGTGCACGCCCAGCACATCGGCCACCCGGTGGCGGGCGACGACAAGTACGGCGATGTCGAGGTCAACAAGCGCCTGCGCGAGCAGATCGGGCTCAAGCGTCTGTTCCTGCACGCGTCTTCGCTGGAATTCACCCTCGACGATGGCGAGGCCTATGTCCTCAACGCACCGCTGGCCGACGATCTGCGCGAGGCGCTGGACCGCTTGCGCTGAACCGATGACCCGCCGACAGGCGGGCGTGTCCCGGGCGCCCCGATCCCGCGTCCGGTAGCGGCTCTCCGTTTCTTGACCGGGTCGCCCGGGCGGCAGCCGGAGAGGGCGACGCCCAGGGCGCGAGCTGCACCAGGTTGGCGCCTTCCTCTGACAGCGTGCGGTCGGCGCACCGCCGGATGCCCACACCCGCGCGGCATGCGGTGTCCAGGCCGGTCCGACGGCACACGGCTCTGATTCTTCAGGCGGTGGACGCGATCGCCCGCGGCCGTGCTGCGCTCGGTCAGGGCGCGGTGCTGTAGTCCACCGGAATCCGCAACGTGCCGGCGACCGGCTTGCCGTCTTCGTTGCCGGCGGCGTAGGTCCAGCGATGCGCCGCGGCCATGGCGGCCTCGTCGAGTGCGTCGTGCCCGCTGCTGGTGTCGATCTTGACGCTGGTCAGCGTGCCCGCGGCATCGACCGCGACGCGCAGAAACACCGTGCCGCCAATCCCGGCCTGGTAGGCCGACACCGGGTAGGCCGGCGGGTTCATGTTCTTCGACGCGATGTTGACCGATGGGCCGTGATCCGGCGCCGCGAAGACCGGTGCGCAGAGGCCCGCCAGCAGCGCGCCGGCTAGCGCGAGCGCGGCAACGGCAGGCCGTGCGGCGCGCGGACGGGCCAGACCAAGGACGCGATGCGCCATCGGGCGCGGACGGGCCCCGCTCATGCGGTCAGCGCCCCGGCCTTGGCTGCGCAGATGAAGTCGTTCTCCGACAGTCCGCCCACATCGTGGGTGGAATAGCGCACCTCGACGCGGTCGTAATGCACGCCCAGGTCCGGATGGTGATCTTCGCGATGGGCGATGAAGGCCAAGGCATTCACGAACGCCATCGTGCGGTAGTAGTCGTCGAACCGGAATGTCCGGGTCAGCGCCGCGCCGTCTTCGGCCAGGGTCCATTCCGGCACGTCCGGCAGCAGTTCGCGCACGCGCGCCTCGGGCAGGCGGTGCTCGGCGCTGCGGCGCGGGATGCAGTGGGTCTGGGCGAGGGGAATGAGGTCGGACATGCGGCAGGCTCCTGGAGACGCGGGGACGTTCATGCGGCAGACGGACACGACCACGTGCCGACGCGCAGGCCCGCTAGAATACGCCCCATGATCAACATCTCCGAAACCGCCCAGACCCACTTCCGCACGCTGCTCCAGCGCGAGTCGGCACCGGGACTCGGCGTCCGCCTCTCCGCCGTGCACGCCGGCACCAGCCGCGCCGACGTGCGCCTGGAGTTCGCCGACAGCGGCGATCTGACCGGCGACGAATGGGCCATCGATTGCGACGGCTTTACGCTGTGGCTCGATGCGCCGAGCGTGCCGTACCTGGACGGCGCCGAGATTGACTACGAAGCCCGCGCCACCGGTGGCCAGCTGCAGATCCGCGCACCGCGGATCAAGGGCGAGGCGCCGCCGGAAGCCGCATCGCTGGTGGAACGCGTGCGCTGGGTGGTCGAGAACGACGTCAATCCGCAGTTGGCCCAGCACCGCGGCAACGTCACCGTGCAGGAAGTGACCGCCGATGGCGTGGTCGTGCTGCGCTTCGGCGGCGGCTGCCACGGCTGCGGCCTGGTCGATGTCACGCTCAAGCAGGGCATCGAGAAGACGCTGATGGACAAGGTGCCCGGCGTGACCGCGGTGCGCGACGCGACCGATCACGAGACCGGCGACGCGCCCTACATGCCGCGCGACGCCGCGTAACCGCCAGCCCCGGGCGCACGCGAACGGATGTTCACCTCCGCCGACCTGATCGATGTGTTCCGCCGTCGTCGGCGGCGTTCGATCCGGCCCGAGGCGGCAGGCGACGGGTTTCCGCCGGGGTGGCTGGACTGGTTCGCCTCGATGCGGGTCCGGGTCCGGGTCGGCGCGGTGACCGGTGCCACTGCCGCGGCGATCATCGCGGTACTCACCGCGCGCGCGCCGCGTCCGCGCCCACGCATCGAAGGACCGCGCACGCGTCTCGGCGCCTGGGCGAGCCTGGCGTATCCGCTGGGGGAACCCCGGCCACGCGATGAGCGCGGCATGCGGCGCCTGTCGCTGGCGACGACCCTGCTGATCCAGGTGGTCTGGATCAGCCTGCTGTTCGTCCTGATGAACGCGCGTTTCCTGGGCGCCGAAGCGCCGGCTGCGCTGGGCGAGGAACACGTCGTGCAGGCGGTCTTCATCGGCGCCGGTACGCCCGAGGACACAGGCGGCGGCGCGGCCGACGAGACCCCGCAGCCGCAGGAAGCTGCCGCCACGGCAGCGCCCCCAGCGCCTGCAGCCGATGCCGTGCCCGTGGCGTCGACATCGCCGCCCGAAGTCGAGATCTCCGAGCCGGCCGACGCGCCGACGGCCGATGGCGATACGGCGCCTGCGCAGGTGCTGCAGGTCACTGAAACGCCGATGCCGGACATCGCGTTCACCCTGCCGCCGCCGCGTCCGCGCGAGGCGATGCCCGAAGTCGCAGTGCGTGAGCGCGAGATCGCCGGCGCGCCGATGCAGGCGGTCGAGGTGCCGGTCCTGCGCACGCCGACGCCGGTCGCGGCGACACCGGAGGCCGTACGGCCGCGCGAGGTCCAGGTCGAGGTCCGCGAACGCACCATGGCCGAGATCGTCGAGCGCGCGCCGGTCCCCGATGTGCGGCGGCGCGAGGTGGCGCTGGACGCCCCGACCGTGCCGGCGCGAACGGCGCCCGAACTCACCGCCCGCGATCGTGCGGTGCCGATGCGCGACCCTGCGCCGCGTCCGTCCCCTGATCCCGCGCCTGCGCCCGCCGCGGTCGCGGCGAATCCGCAGCCGTCCCCGTCCACCGCAGGCGGCGCCGCGCCGACGCCCTTAACCGGGCAGGGCGCCCGCGCGCCTGCGCCGACACCCGGGCGTGGCCCGACCGCAGGCGCGCCCCCCGGCGCCGCGCCTTCGGCGCGCGCTGCGGACGACTGGGGCGACGGCGCGACCGCGCGTGACGGTGGCCAGCTGGGACGCCCTTCCGGTCTGCTCGGCGCCGATGGTCGCCCGCGCCTGGCCGACGGCGGCCGTGTCGGCGGCGGCCTGCCGCCGGGCACGATCACCGAGGATTTCGCCAAGATCGACCGCGAAGGCACGTGGCTGCGGCGTCCGCCGACCGAATACGAGCCGACCAGCTTCGACCGCTTCTGGGTGCCCAGCGAAACCCTGCTGGAAGAATGGGTCCGCCGCAGCATCAAGACCGTGCTGATCCCGATTCCCGGCACCAGCAAGACCATCCAGTGCAACGTCGCGCTGCTGGCGTTCGGGGGCGGGTGCGGGATTTCGGATCCCAACCTGCAGGATGTGGAGACGGACGGTCGGCCGCCGCCGGATGTGCCGTGGAAGCCGGAATTGCAGGAAGACCAGGACAGCCTGGGCGGGTGAGGTAGGGGTGCTCCCCGCGGATGCGGGTGGGCCTTGCCTCGATTTTCGTTTTTCGATTCCGCTGTGGCGCCGGCGCCGGCGCCTGCTCTGGCTCTGGCTCTGGCTCTAGCTCTAGCTCTAGCGCTGGCTTCGGCTTCGGCTATGGCTCTTGCTTCGGCTCTGGCTGTCTGCTCTTGACCTGCCGAGCCGTAAAGCGAGCCGAGCATCGCAGGACGGCGGGGCCGTAGAGCAGCCCATGTCTGAGCGCAGCGAGTTTGGGCTGCGTGCCCCGTTGTCCGAGAAGCGCAGGGCACCGGCGCGGCGCAGCCGTGCCGGATCGCGTCCGGCGAACGGGCTTTTTGGTTCCTTT
>NZ_JBDGKA010000002.1:0-881701 GCF_057656615.1 Luteimonas sp. Soil_C_5 | reverse complement strand
TGACCGGCCAAAAAGGAACCAAAAAGCCCTTTCGCCGGACGCGATCCGGCACGGCTGCGCCGCGCCGGTGCCCTGCGCTTCTCGGACACCGGGGCACGCAGCCCAAACTCGCTTCGCTCAGACATGGGCTGCTCTACGGCCCCGCCGTCCTGCGATGCTCGGCTCGCTTTACGGCTCGGCAGGTCAAATGCTGAAAGCCGAAGCCGAAGCCGAAGCCGAAGCCGAAGCCGAAGCCGAAGCAGAAGCCGAAGCAGAAGCAGAAGCAGAAGCAGAAGCAGAAGCAGAAGCAGAAGCCAGTACTCGTCATTCCCGCGAAGGCGGGAATCCAGGGGCTTTGGATCTGAAGGCCGCAACGTCCTTGGATTCCCGCCTTCGCGGGAATGACGGCCGCAGGAATGACGGCAGGGCAATCGAAGCCAAGATCGAGTCGAAGTCGAAGTCGAAGTCGAAGTCGAAGTCGAAGTCGAGGGCTAGGCCGAAGCCGAGTCCAAGACACGCGAACACACCGCCGTGCAGCCTCCATAGCCGCATTCCGCGATGTCCAACACCGCCGACCACGCCCAATCCCGCACGCCACGCCGACACCTCCGCATCGGCTGGCTACAATCACGCCATGACATCGACACTCAAACGCGCCCTCGTCACTGGTGGCAGTGGCGACATCGGCGGCGCGATCTGCCGGCAGCTCGCGGCCAATGGTCTGCATGTGATCGTCCACGCCAACGGCAATCGCGCACGCGCCGAGGACGTCGTCTCCGGAATCCTCGCCGATGGCGGCAGCGCCGAAGCGGTGACCTTCGACGTGGCCGATGGCGCAACAACGCGGCGCGCGATCGACGGGCTGCTCGAGGGCGGGCCGATCCAGGTGATCGTCAACAACGCCGGCATCCACGACGACGCGCCGATGGCGGGGATGAGCGAGGCGCAGTGGACGCGCGTCATTGACGTGTCGCTGCATGGCTTCTTCCACGTCACCCAGCCGCTGTTGCTGCCGATGGCGCGCAAGCGCTGGGGGCGGATCGTCAGCGTGTCGTCGGTGGCCGCCGTGACCGGCAACCGCGGCCAGACCAACTACGCGGCCGCCAAGGCGGCGTTGCACGGTGCGTCGAAATCGCTGGCGCGCGAGATGGCCAGTCGCGGGATCACGGTGAATGTGGTGGCGCCCGGCGTGATCGCCGGCAGCATGGCCGACGACGCGTTCCCCGCGGACGTGGTCAAACAGATCGTGCCCGCCGCGCGCGCCGGGACGCCGGACGAGGTCGCGGCGCTGGTCGCGTTCCTGTGCTCGGAACCGGCGGCTTACATCAACGGCCAGGTCATCGGCGTCAACGGCGGCATGGGCTGACGCCCGCGCGTCCACGGCACAGGAATTTCCGATGCGCATGATTCTGTTGTCTTCGGTGTTCGCAGCAGCGTGCGTGTTCGCGACAGGCGCGCACGCGGCCGACACGCTGCGGCTGCAGGTCCCGGTGTCCGTCGTCGAAGGCGCCGACATCGATGCCGAAATCCTCGACAACTGCGATGTCGCCGGCCACTTCAATACCGCGCTGATCCGCGAACTGCGCAAGGTCGCCGAGCCGGCGCAGGCGCCGCTGGCCGACATGCACGGCCGCGTGCTCAAGGTCGAGATCGTCGATGCGATCTGGGGCGGCAACTGGTTCATCGAACACACCCAGACGCTGCGCGTACGCGGGGCGCTGTACCAGGACGGCACGCGCGTGTCGGGCTTCGACGGCGTCATGCAGGGGCGCGGCGGCGGGCTGACCAGCGGCTGCTTCCAAATGAATTCAAACTTCCGTGCGCTGACCTGGCACATCAAGCGCTGGCTGCGGAACCCGGTCGATGGCGCGCGGATCGGGCAGGGCGGTTGAGCCCCGCGTCGCGTGGATCTGTGCCGGATACACCACCCGCGTTGCACGTCCAGTTGCGCTTCAGCGCCATGAACCCGGATTCACACCGTGGGTCGCATCATCCCTGCACCCGCCACGAGGATTCCCCGATGCGCGTTTCCCGTCTGCTTCCGTTGTTGCTCGGCGTCGGCCTGCTCGCCGGCTGCGCCAGCTCCCATGTCCTCACCGGCACGCCGCGTGCGCCGATCGATCCTGCGCAGGTGCGGATCTATCACGGGCCGCCGCCGGGCCAGTACGAGGAGATCGCGATCCTCAATACCAGCAGCGGCGCGCTGACCTACGGCGAGCAGAACAAGATCAATTCGGTGCTGGACAAGCTGCGCCGTGAAGCCGCCAGCCTGGGTGCGAACGGCGTCCTGTTCCAGGGCACGGCGGACGGCGACCGCGGCGGCAGCGGGGTGAGTGTCGGCGGTGGCGTCGGTCGCGGCGGTGGACGGTCGTTCTCGTCGGCCGGTGTCGGCGTGAACATCAGCCCGAGCCAGAAGTACGCCAGCGGCATCGCGATCTGGGTGGCGAATCCGCCGCCTGCCGATGCGGTGCAGACACCGCCGCCGCCCCCGGCGCGCTGAGCCGAACGCAGTACGCGAAAACGCCGGCCTTGGGCCGGCGTTTTTCTGTCCGGCACCCGCGCAGAACGCGATCCGGTGGCCTGGCTGGACCGGCGCCGCGTTTGCGACGACCGGTCCAGCACGTCCGGTGGATCAGGCGGCTTCGGCCACCCGTTCGAACCAGTGCGGCGGCAGCATGGCGGCATGCGCGGTCATGTCGTGGGACTTCAGCAGCGCGTCCAAGCCGTGGTCGCCGATGTCCGGAATCGAGGCACGTGCCAGGGCCAGGACTTCGGCCGCCAGCTGGCGCATCGCGGCCACCGATCGATGGGTCCGCGCAATGTAGGCGGCATCGTCGAGCTCGTCGGTCAGCCCACCGTTCATTTCGCGGCACCACTCGACCTGGTACTGGTCGTAGGCGCGGGCTTCGCGCAGATCCGGCGACGCATCGCGCGTGCCCCATTCGCGCATCAGGGCCTGCATCGCCAGGTTCAGCGCACGGCCTTCGGCGAACGAGGGCTTGAGCTTGGCGAGGATCGACAGGTCGGCCTGGCGCCGGCTGAAGAACAGCGGGGCCAGCAGCGCCCAGTAGTAGGCGTAGTCCCACAGCACCTTGATCGGCATGACCTGCGGATGGCCGAAGATCGGGTACTGGTCCTGGTAGAGCGTCAGCGTGTTCTCGTAGAACGAGAAGTACAGCTGCTGGTAGATGTCCGCATACGGGCCGATGGCCTCGCCGGCGCGATCCTTGTCGATCAGTTCGCACACGTAGGTGTTGCTGATCGCGATGAAGTCGCTGCCCGGCGAATAGAACGGATCGAGGAACAGCCCGGCCTCGCCGGTCAGCGCCCAGCGGTGCTTGGAATACACCTGCTTGCAGCCGTGCGAGAAGTGGCGCAGGAACAGGAAGTCCTGCAGCGCGTACTCGGGCTTGTCGAGCGCTTCGTGCACGCGCGGCTGATGGACGCGCAGCCACTCCATGGCTTTCTCGAAGGTGTTCATGGTCTCGAGCGGGTGCATCTTCGCGTCGCAGACGATGCCCAGCGAATGCGAACCCGAGGCCAGCGGAATCAGCCAGAACCAGTAGCCCGGGCCGCACATGTGGTTGGTCGAATTCACCCGGCGCGCCGGCGTGAAGCGGTCGCGCCACTGCGGATCGTCGGACCACTGGTCGAGATCCGACTGGCCGTCGATGCGCCACCACACCGCGTTGCAGTCGTGCTCGTTGCTCATCGCCAGACCGAGCTTGCGCTTGATCAGGCCGGCGCGACCCGAGGCGTCGACGACGAAGCGCGCCTGCAGCGACTGGCGCTCGCCGCCGTGGTCGAATTCCACCGTGTGCGGCGCATCGGTCTCCGACAGGTCCAGCGTGCGCACGACGGCCTCGTCGCGGAAATCCACGCCCATCTCGCGCGCGCGGTCGCCGAGGAAGTTCTCGAAGCGGCCACGGTCGAGCTGCCACGACGGCGTGGGCAGCAGCTTGCTGACGCCCATCTCGCTGCAGTCCTGCACGTCGTATTCGCGATCGGTGAAGAAGTAGCGCAGGCCGTACTTGCGGACCTGTTCGGTCTCCAGGTGTTCGCGCAGGCCGAGGACTTCGGCGAAGTAGTGCGCGCCGATCTCGACCGTCGATTCGCCGACCTTGTGCGCGGCCTCGCGCACCGGGTGCGCGCGCCGTTCGATGACGGTCACCGACAGCGAGGGATCGCGCTGACGCAGCTGCAGCGCCAGGGTCAGACCGGCGAGGCCGCCGCCCAGGATGGCGACGTCGGTATGGGGGTGTCCGTCTTGGGGACTGCGGGTGTCGTCGCGCATCATCCGGCTCCTTGAATCGATTCGTGGGTCATGGGGAGCGTCACGTCGGCGGCCGGATCGAAGATGACCGGCGGCCGGGCGCGCGCGCTGCGATAGGTCTGGAGGGGATGGCCGTGTGCCAGCGCCTGCACCAGCACATGCGAGGTGATGCGGTAGAGGTCGTGGAACAGGCGGAAGTGGCTCTTGCGGAACTGCTCGTCGGAGCCCGCGCAGTGGTAACGCGTTTCTACCGGGACCGACACCACGCTGTAGCCGAGCCGACGTGCGGCGCTGATCAGCAGCTGCGCCTCGAACACGAAGCCTTCGCCCGGCACATCGTCCAGCGCGAGCACCGCGGCGGGATACAGACGCTGCCCGCTCTGGGTGTCGACCATGCGGAAACCGCAGGTGGCCGAGATGCCCCAGTCGCCGAAGTCGTTGCCGATGCGGCGGTACCAGGGCTGGGTGCCGCGCTTCTTCAGACGGGCGCCGTTGACGATGCAGTCCGGGTGCTGGTTGGCGGCCTCGATCATGCGCGGGATGTCGCTGGCGCGGTGCTGGCCGTCGCCGTCCATCGTCACCACCGCCGCGAAGCCGCGCCGGCGCGCCTCGGCGAACCCGTCGCGCAGCGCCGCGCCCTTGCCCATGCGCTGCGCATGGCGCAGCAGCGTGACCGGCAGCGCGGCGACGATGTCGGGCGTCGCATCTTCGGATCCGTCGTCGACGACGATGACGTGATCGGCGTACTCCAGCGCGCTGCAGACCACCTCGTCGATGCGCAACGCTTCGTTGAGTGCGGGAATCACCACCGCCACGTTGCCGCGATGCAGCTGCGTGTCGCTCACGGCGCGATCCCGACGTGCAGGCGGCGATGCGGGCCCGCGCGCAGCTGGGCCTCCGATGCGCCGGTGGCCAATGCATCGAACAGGGGCAACATCTGCGCCATCGCATTCGCCGGCACATGGGCGGCCAGCGGGCCGTCGTGCGCCGGCGCCTCGCCGTCGTGCAGCGTGGCGCGCAGGCGCGGGCCGTTGCCGTCGCGGGTGAGCACCAGCGCAGCGCCGAGCAGGCCTTCGCTGTGGGTCACGGTGTCGAGCAGGCCGGTGGACGCGGTGTCGTAGGCGACCAGCAGCACCGCCTCGCTGCCCGTGGCCAGTTGCAGCATCGCTTCCAGCAGGCCCTGGGCGAAGGTCGCGTCGTAGGCGCTGATCGCCGTCGCGGCCTCGGTGCAGCCGGCGCCGATGGTCCAGTAACCGGCCGCGGCGTTGTGCACGGAATTATGGAATTTCGTCGGCGACACCGCGGTGGGATCGGTCGCCAGCGTTTCGCACATGTAGTCGGTGATCACCAGATCGCCGTGGGTCGAGGCGAATACCGACGGCAGGCTCGCAGGATCGCGCCCTGCCGCGCGGCAGGCGGCCAGCGCCACTTCGAGCGCGACCGCGACCGAACCCGGCGCGCGGCGCCGTTCATTAGGGGCCAGCAGCTGTGGCGACGGCCGCGTGGGCGCGCCCTCGGGCTGCATGCCGGTGCGGGCGAAGCCGGCCGCGGTGTCCCAGTCCGGCAGGCCGCTGGTCCAGAACCCGATGCCGCCGATGGTCGCGGTCAGCGTGCTCATGCCGCCACCGCCCGGCCGAACACCAGCGAGCAGTTGTTGCCGCCGAAGCCGAAGGAATTGTTCATGGCGTAGCGGATGTCGCCTTCGCCGTTGTCGAAGCGGATCTGCGGCCCGCAGGCCGGATCGCGCACCTGGCTGTGCAGGATGCCCGGCAGCAGGCCGTGTTCCAGCGCGATCAGCGCGAACACCGATTCGACGATGCCGGCCGCGCCCAGGGTATGGCCGGTCCAGCCCTTGGTCGAACTGGCATGCAGGCTGGCGGGGAACAGCGTGCCGATCGCACGCGCCTCGACGGTGTCGTTGGCCGGCGTCGAGGTGCCGTGCAGGTTGAGATAGCCGACGTCGCCGGCGTTGATCCCGGCGCGCGCCAGGGCGCCGCGCATCGCGAGCAGGGCGCCGAGTCCTTCGGGATGCGGCGCCGACATGTGGTGCGAATCGCTGGATTCGCCGTAGCCGCGCAGCTGCAGGCCGGCGTCGTCGCCGGTGGCGCGCTCCAGGATCGCGAAGCCGCCGGCTTCGCCCAGCGACAGACCGTCGCGGTGGGCATCGAAGGGCTGGCAGGGATTCTGCGACACCAGGCCGAGCGCGTTGAAGCCGAACAGCACGCTGCCGCAGAGGGTGTCGACGCCGCCGACCAGGGCCGCGTCGACGACGCCGGCCTCGATCATCCGGGCCGCCTGGGCGAAGACCTTGGCGCTCGACGAACAGGCCGTGGCGACGGTGATGCAGGGCCCGCGCAGGCCGGTCGCGTGCTGCAGGAAATCGCCCAGCGAATGCGGCGTGTGCACGATCGGCCGGGCCAGATCATCGGGCATGTGGCGGGCGCCGTCGGCATCGACCGATGCGCGTGCGTAACCCTCTTCGCTGGCGCCGATGCTCGACGTCGACGTGCCCATGACGAGCGCGATCCGGTCGGCGCCATGGCGCCCGATCAGGCCGTCGAGCGTGGCCTGCAGTCCGTCCTGCTGCAGGGCCAGCCAGGCCAGGCGGTTGTTGCGGCACTCCCAGCGCGCCAGGGCGGCCGGCAGCGGCGCCTCCTCGAGTCCGTCCACGCGGCCGATCCAGGTCGGCAGCGGTGCGTCGCCGAAATCGTTGCGACGCAAACCGCCGCGGCGCGCGCGCAGCGCCTCGCGCTGGGCGGCATTGCCGCGTCCGAGCGCTGTGGTCGCCGTGTAGGCACGGATGGCAACGGCCGGCATCGGCGGAATCGACTGCGTTTCGGGCACGCGGGGGGTCCATCTGGAAGGGGGCCGAGTATAGCCACCGGGCGTGAGGCTAGAATCGACTGCCGCCACCCACGCGCCGGCCGTGCCCGGACGCCCGTCATGGCCCGATCCCGCCTGCTGCTCCGCCTCAAGCTGCTCGTCGACGGCGATGCGCTGCATGCGCTGGTCGTGGCGGCGGCCGCGTGCGTGCTCAGCCTGGGACTGGTGTATGTCGGCTACGTGGTGCACGTGTGGCGGGTGGCGCGCACCGCGCCCTGCGTCCCGGACCGCGGTGACTGCCTGCTGCTGTTCGGCAAGCACGCGCCCGCAGGCCAGCTGGACGCCGATTTCCAGGCCCGCCTGTCGCGTGCCGCCACGCTGTGGGAGTCGCGACCGTCGCGCAGCATGCTGCTGCTGGGCGGGGGACCGGCCGGCGCCCCGACCGAAGCGGCACTCGCGCATCAGGCGCTGCTGGCGCTCGGCGTGGCCGACGACGCCTCGCTGCTGCTCGAGGACCGGTCGCGCGACACCCTGCAGAATCTGCGCAATGCCCGTCTGCTGCTGGATGTCGAAGCACCCGGCGCGGCGCCCGCCGTCACCCTGCTGAGCAGCCGCTACCACCTGGCGCGCTGCGCGTTCCTCGCCGACCGGCTGGGGCTGGACTGGGAACTGTGCGCGGCCGAGCCCACGCTGTCCTGGCGCCCGGACACGCTGTGGCGCATCGCCCGCGAGGCCGCCTACGTCTGCTGGATGGATGTCGGCACACGCTGGGCGCGGATCATCGGGCATCAGCGGATGATCGCGCGGCTGAGCTGAGCGCCGGCTGGCGGACGATCCGCCGGCGCCGGTGCCGGCGCCGGTGCGTGTCGTGCACGCGTCCGTACCCGGGCGCAGGCCCTTGCCAGGGACCGGGCGGGCACACGAGTGGCGGGTACCCATATGCAGTGCACCCATGGCGCGGCGATCGCGCACGCGGCGCCGTGTACGCTGGTGCCGTCTTCGGCAGGGAGCAGCAGGACGATGCGGACAGCGGCAGGTTCGGGCGCGTGGATGCGCCGTGTGGTGGGAATTTCACTTGCACTGGCGTGTGGCCTCGCCGCCACGTCCGTACACGCGACCCGGATCGACGCCCGATTCGAGTACGGCGCGCTGCAACTGTGGTTCTCCGAACCGATGCAGACCTGGGACAACCCGCGCAGCGATGGCCTCGTGCGCCTGCAGCCCGCACTTCCGGCGACCTGCAGCTGGAGCAGCGACCTGATGCTCCACTGCGATTTCGGCGCTGCGGAGCCGACGTCCGCGACGCGCTATCGCATCCAGGTCGCGGCCGGTCTGACGACGCAGCAGGGCGTCGCCGTCGCGCCCCGGGTGCTGGACGCGGAGACGGCGCGCCCGACCGTGGCCGCACATGCCGGCCGATGGCGCGACGGCCTGCCGGTCATCCGCGTCCTGTCCGAATTGCCGGCCATGCCCGAGGCCCTTGCCGCGGCGCTGCGACTGACAGTCGATGGCCGGCCGGTGCATCTGCCGGCTTCGGCCCTGATCGCTGCACCGGCAAGCCACTGGAACAATGCGGCGGCGTTCGACCTGGACACCGCGACCCTGGGGCTCGGCGAGGGCCGCGACCAAATCGTCGAGCTGTCGATCGTGCCCGGTCTGCGCAGCACGGCCGGGCCACTGCCCGGCGTCCAGGACGCCTCGCTGCTGCGCCTGCTCGCGCGCGAGTCCTTCGGCATCCGCGGCGGCCAGTGCCGGGCGCCGACCCGGGCCACGCATGCGCGCAATCGCGATGGCGAGGTCGCGCTGACCTGCGTCGCCGGCGAGCCGGTCGAACTCTGGTTCTCGCATCCACTCGAGCGTGCCGACGAGGCCCGGCTGGCGGCCGCACTGCCGGCGGGCGCGCGGTTCCTCGGCTGGTCCAACCAGGCCGGCGTGTTCACCGATAACGGCCGGTCGATGGCGGTGACCCCGGGGCGGACTGCCCGCATCGCCTTCGACACGCCCGGCGCCGAGGTGACATTCGATGTGCCCGCCGACCTGCGTGCACCGGGGACAGCGACGCCGATCCAGCCTGCGCGGATCGCCCTGCGTGTCGGGCCGTTCCGCCCCGCGCTGCGTGCGCCCGAACAACGCCGCCTGATCGCCGACGTCGACGCGATGCCGGAGGCGCTTGCCGAAGCGGTCAACACCGCCCGGGTCGACATCGATGTGACCGGCCTCGGCCGCACGCTGCACACCGGTCGCGCGTTCGCCGAAGCACCTGCGCTGGCCCGGCCGCAGCCGATCGCATCGGATCTCACCACACGTGTGCTGGGCGAGGGCGGCTGGGCACGCTGGCGTCCGGACGTCGGCGCGCGTCCGTCGACGCTGGAATTCGCCGCGCCCGATTTCGATCTGTTCGCGGTCGCCGGGCGTCGCGAGGTGCTGGCCTGGGCCAACGCCTGGGACGCGGATGCGCCGGTGACCGGCGCGCAGGTCGAACTGCTGTGGATGGACCGCGCCGACGTCGCGCCGCGCGTCATCGCGACCGCAAAGACTGGGCGCGATGGCGTCGCCCGCCTGCGCGTGCCCGATGCCATCGCCGACGACGCGCGCGACACCGACGGGTTCCCGATGTGGCTGCTGCGCGCGAGCCAGGGCCGCGGCGACCGTGCGCGCCGCGCGGTGCTGCCGGCCTGGCAACCGGCGGCCTACCGCCTGAGCCTGGGCCGGACCGCGCCGCTGCAGGCCTGGGGCGTGTCGGACCGGCCGATGTACCGCAGCGGCGAGACCGTGCGCTACCGGCTGTGGCAGCGCCAGCGCAGTGGTGGCCGCCTGTTGCGCATCGACACGCAGCCGGCCCGTGCATTGCAGCTGTTCGATCGCGACCAGCGCCGGACGATCCTGCGCTGGGAGGCGACGCCCGACGCCGATGGCGGCATCGACGGCGAACTCGCGTTGCCGGTGCACCTCACCGATGGCACCTACTGCATCGGCATCGGCGAGGACACCGACGTGCGCGGCACCTGCTTCTTCGTCGGCACGCACCGCGCGCAGGATCTCTGGGTCGAGGCCTCGGGCGAGGCGCCGCGGGTATTGCGCGATGGCGAACGTTTCGATGTCGACATCTCGGCCGGCTACTACTCGGGCGGTCCGGCGGCCGGGATTCCGCTCTCGCGCGTGACCGCGACGGTGACGCCGCGCGGCATCGGATCGGCCTATCCGCAGCACGCGGCCTACACCTTCATCGAATCCTTCGCCGGCCACGGCGCCGTCCCGCTGGTCGACGCGGTCGATCCTGCGCCGGTGACCGGTCAGGATGGCCGCGCGCGCATTGTCCAGCCGGTTACGATGCGTGCGCCCGGGGCGACGCCGGTGCCGTTCGGCGATCTGCGCGTCGTCGCCGAATTGCGCCCCGGCGACCGCGAGGCGACCGCGAGCAATGCGGCGACCGCACGTTACAGCGGCTACGCCCGCTTCGTGGGTCTGCAGGTCGAACCGCGCGCGTTCGATGGCAGCACGCCGGTCACGTTGCAGGGCCTGGTCATCGATGCCGAGGGCGCCGTCGTCGATGCGCCGGTCGAAGTGGTGGTGGAGTACCAGCCGCACGACGCCGCGGCGGATGCGGCGTCCAACGTGGTCGCGCGCTGCAGTGTGCCGGACCGCGAAACGGTGACCTGCGATGTGCCGCGCCCGGCGGCGGGCCGCTACCGGTTCACCGCGCGCAGTGGTGACGCCGCGCCGGCTTCGCTCGTGCGGCAGGTCTGGGCCGGCTGGACGGCGCCGAGCGCGCGCCAGCGTTCGACGCTCGAACTGCTGGCGCCCGTGGCATCGGCGGGCGAACCGGCCCGGCTCGTGCTGGCCCAGCCGCATGCGCGGGCGCGCGCCCTGCTGGTGTTCACCGCCGGCGACGACACGCTGCTCGCGCATCGGGTCGAGATTCTCGATGGCAGCACCGCCCAGCTCACGCTGCCGACGTCAGGCGACTGGCGCGGCACGCCGGTGCTGCACGCGTTCGTGCGCGACGCCTCGCCGGCCTCCATCGTCGACGGCATCCGCACGGCGCCGGACATGACCGCGTTGCGCGCCGAGGTGCCGATGCCGTCGACAGCGGAACCGGATGCGCCGGTCACGGTTGCCTTCGATACCGGCAAGGCCGCGCCCGGCGGACAGCACCGCGTACGGCTGCACAACGCCAGCGACCGGCCGCGTGAGGTCACCCTGACCGTCGTCGACGACGCGTTGCGCGCACTGGCGGCGCCGTTCCTCGCCTATTCGGATCCGGCAGGCAGGACCTGGATCGGTGCGCGGTCCGCGCACGGAGTCCCGGCGACGGCGGGTTTCGTACTCTGGCAGCGCTCGGGCGCCTGGGAGGTCCATCTCCCCTGGACGGCGGCGGCCGCTGGCGTCACCGCGAGCGACGCATCGCCTCCCACGCCCGGGTTCCCGGAGGCGCCGCCGGTGGTGTTCGACGCGCCGACTGCGATGGATACGCCAGCGCCGCCGCCGGCGCCACCCGCGCCCGCCCCGGCCGCCGATATCGGCGCCAGCGTCGATCAGCAGTCGAGCAGCCTCGACCGGGTCGAGGTCACCGGCAGCCGTCTCCTCGATGAGGCCGACGAGGCCGGCAGCGGTCGCCGTGATCTCGACATCGACGACCCACGTGGCAGCGACATGGATCGCGCCTTGCAGGCGCGTGCGCGCGTGCGGACGCACTTCGCCGATGCCGCGCTGTGGCTGCCGCGCGTGCGACTGGCGCCCGGCGAAACCCGCGAGGTGCCGCTGACGCTGCCCGACAATCTGACCCGCTGGCGCGCGATCGCATGGAGCAGCGACGCCGATGACGACTTCCATGTCGCCGAAGCGACGCTGGAAACGGGATTGCCGATCGAAGTGCGTCTGCAGACGCCGGTGCGCCTGTATCCCGGTGACCGCGCGCGCCTGGCCGCGAATCTGCGCCAGTCGGGCGACACGCCTGCGGACGTGCAGGGCACGTTGCAGATCGAAGGTCTCGATCCCCCAGTGCGCGATGTGCAGTCGGTGACGCTGTCGCCGCGGGGGCAGGCCAGCATCGCGACCGCCATCGCGCCCACTGTGCCCGGCACGCTGCAGGTGCTGGCAATGGCCGAAGCGGACGCCGGACGCGACGCGGTCGCTGCGACGATCGAAGTCGCGCCACCGACGATCCGCGGCCGCCGTCTGCAGGCCGGCTGGCTCGGTGAGGCGCCGGTTTCGCTGGCGCTGCCGCAGCTGCCGGACGGCGCCAGCAACGCGCATCTGCACGTCACCCTGCAGCACGGTGTCGCCGGCCTGGTGTCGCGCTGGACCGGCGACATGCGCAACTACCGCCATCGCTGCTGGGAACAGATCCTCAGCCGCGCCGTCGCCGCCGCACTCGCGATCGAGCGCGGCGACACGGCCGATTGGCCCGACGCCGACGCGGCCGTGCGCGAAGCGCTCGACAACGCCGCGGTGTTCCAGAACCGCGGTGGCGATTTCCGCTTCTTCGCCGACGGCGAAACCGCGATGTATGCCGACGCCCGCGCGCAGTTCGCGCTGACTGCGTGGACGGTCCGCGCGTTCGACGAACTACGCCGGCTGGGCCATCCGGTCGACGCCGGCATCGACCAGCGTGCCCGCGATTTCCTCGGTGAACGCGCAGACGATCTGCTGCCGACCGCTGCCGATGCCGTTGCCGTCAACGAGCACGCGTTCGCGCTCGGGGCGTCGACGGATGCGCCTGCCGAATCGTTCGACGGCACCTTCGCACGCTGGGCCTTGCTCGCGATGCCTGCGCGCATCGCCCTGGCGTCGGGCCTGCGGCAGGCGAACCATGCGTCTGCCGATGACGCACTCGTGCGCCTGCTGCAGGAGGCGCCGGCGCAGGGGCCCGTGCGCACGCTGCGCACGTTCGGCGACGCCACCCGCTGGATGGGCTCGCGGCTGCGCGAGCAGTGCGCACTGATCGATCTGCTGCAGGGCGATGCAACCTATGCCAGCGAACGTCGCGCATTGATCGCGGGTCTCGGCGATCTCTATGCCGGCGGTGCGCACTCGGTCGACACACAAAGCGCTGCGATGTGTCTGCTGGCCCTGCGTGAGGTCGCGCGCCCGGGCAGCGGCACGGTGTCCGCTGCACTGCAGCCCGGCACGCCGGCCGAGCGTGTGCTGACCGTCGCGCCCGGCGACGTGCAGACGGAAACGCAGGACGTCTTGCCCGCGGATGGACGGCTCGCGATCGCGAACCGGTCTTCGGGCGATGCACCAGCCGGTTACATCGCCGAGATCGCGTTCGACGAAGACGCACGTCAGGCCCGCGCGTCGGCAGTCGGCTTCTCGATCGAACGTGGCTACGCGGTCCTGCGGGACGGCGACTGGGCATCGATCGATGGTGCCGACGTACGCGAAGGCGACTGGCTGCGGGTCACGCTGACCGTGCGCACGAGCGCGATGCGCTACTTCGTGGCGGTCACCGATGCGGTGCCGGGCGGCCTGCGGCCGACCGATCTGGCGTTGGGCGCGATCGCGGGACTCGATCTGGAGCAGGTGTCCGACCCCGGCAGTGCCTGGTTCGCGACGCGCCGCCTCGATCCGCGGTCGCCGCGCTTCTATGCCGAACGCCTGCCGGCGGGCACGCATGCGCTGCACTACTTCCTGCGCGCCGGCAACGGCGGCGACTATCTCGCCGCGCCGGCCACCGCCGAACTGATGTACGGCGGTGCCAGCAATGCACGCACCGCTGCGCAGCGCGTGTTCGTGGACGCGGGGCCCTGAGCCCCGCGTCCCGCGTCATCAACGACGCTGCTGCGCCGGGATGAACACCGTCTCCACCGCCTCGGCCAGCTGGTCCGGCGGCAGCAGGCCCTGGTCGAGCAGGAAGTTGTTGAACGCGCGGCGGTCGAACTTCGCGCCCAGCGCCAGCTCGGTGCGCATGCGCAGTTCGAGGATGCGGGTGTAGCCGTAGAAGTAGCTCGTCGCCTGGCCCGGTGCGTTGAAGGTGTAGCGGTCCAGTTCCTGGCGCGCCATTGCCGGCGACAGCATCACCTCTTCTGTCAGCACGCGGCCGGCGCGTTCGCGGTCGATGGTGCCGAGGTTGAGCATCGGGTCGAGCATCGCGCGGGCGGCGCGCAGCAGGCGGAACTGCAGCGCGATCAGCTGGCCGTCGAGCGGTTCGTAGGGCACCAGTTCGGCTTCGGCATACAGCGCCCAGCCTTCGACGTTGACCGAGTTGAACGCGAACATCGAACGCGCCAGTGACACGCCGCGTTCGACCATCGCGGTGAACTGCAGCTCGTGGCCGGGACGGCCTTCGTGCGCCGACAGCGTCCAGCGCACGGCGTCGAAGTTGAAGTCGTCGTAGGCCGCGTCGTCGCCCGTACCGCCCGGGTTACCGACCGGCAGTACGAACGTGCCCTGCTGACCGGTGTTGCCGACCAGCGGCGCGGGGCGGAAATGCGGCGCGGGCTGCGCGGCCGATTCGGCGTCCGAACCCAGGCGCATCTGCATCTCGCGCTGCGGCACGTCGACGATGTTCTCGCGCTCGATGATCGGATCGATCGCGTCGATCACTTCGCGATAGCTCGCTTCCAGACGCGCGTTGGGAATCGTGTCGCGCTTGAGCGCGGCGATGACCTCGCGGTAGTCGGTCGCGTCGATGCCCCTTTCCTTGGCGACCAGCGGTGCAAGCTGCTGCATCTGCGCGCGGATCTCCATGAAGGCCAGCTGCGCGCGCTGCATCAGCAGCTGCGGGTCGACATCGGTGCCGTACTGCTTGAGCCCGAACGCATAGAGCTCCGGCGGCAGGCGCGTGTCTTCGCGCGCCTTCGGCAGCACGGTGGTGCGGGTCCAGGTGGCGTAGTCGGTGATCTGCTTCGCGGCCGCGTCCAGCGCTTCCTCCGCGCCTTCGATCTTGTATTCCTCGAACAGCTTGCGGATGCCGGCGATGTAGGTGTCGGTGCCGTCGAGTGCGCGCTGCACTTCGAGCTTCGTCGGCTGCAGCAGTTCGGGATTCGACAGACGCTCTTCGTAGCGGGCACGCGCGAGCTCGGTGATCGGCGTGCTGCCTTCGGTCAGGCCGGTGTAGCGCTTGAGACGGTCGATGGCCTTGGCCCGGCGCTCGGGCGGCGTCTGCGCTGACAGCAGGTCGTTGATGCCGCCGAAGATCTGCTGCGGGGCATCCGCCCATGGCAGCAGGTATTTTTCGTTGAGCGTGCTGCCTTCGATGCTCTGGTCGATGCTGGTCAGCAGGATCTGCAGGTCCTGGCGCACGTTGGCGTCGCGCTCGAGCTCGAGCTGGGTCTGCAGCTTCGTGCGCGCGCCGGCGAGTGCCGCGCGGTAACGTGCTGCGTTGTCGGGACCAAAGTCGGCGACCTGGTCGTCGTAGCCGGGCACGCCGAAAAACCCTGCGAACTCGGGCTGGAACGGCGCCTGGGCGTCGATCAGGATCTGCGAGAGTTCGTTGCTGCGTGTGACCCAGGCCGGCGATGCGGTCTGCGACGCGGCGACGGCGGCCTTGGCGTCATCGGTGTGGGCGAGGGCCGTGAGCGGCGCGGCGAGGGACAGGGCGATCGCGAGGACGAGCGGTTTCATGGCAGCACCAGCGGCAAGGGCGAACGCCGACCGTAGGCGCTCGCGTGCGTGCCGGCAATGGCCGGAGGTCACGGCGCAGGCAGTGCGTGGTGTTCGACCGGCGTGTCCGCCTCGGCGATGGTGAGGATCTGCCCGGGGTCGTGGTCGCCCGGCATGTACAGCAGCGATTCCCAGGTCCATGCACCGAGTCGACGCTCTGCGCTCGCGACCAGGTGACCTGCACCGCGCGGGCCTTCGATGCCGATCACCAGGTCCGCGCGGCCCGAGCCGCCATCGTCGGTCGAGGTGCTGATCGAGCCCATCGGCATGAAGCCAGGTGTGATCGGCGTGCCGATCGTCGCGACGAGTTCGGGATGCGCGCGGGCGCGTGCCAGTGCGTCGGCGTAGACGTCCGAGCGCATCATCGAGCCGCGGATCGCGAACAGCATGATCGCGACGAACGCCCCCACCAGGGCGACGAAGGTGACCACGACGACCGGCAACGCCCACTTCCAGTTGCGCTGCCACCAGCCGCGCGGCGGCGCGGGCGCGGGACGTGGCCGCAACGGGGACGGCAGCGTGGACATGCGCGGGCGTCCGGCGGGTGCGGTCAGGGCGTCAGGCAACGCGCGAGGAAGGCCTCGCTGGTGCGGTAGCGATGCAGCGCGTCTTTCCCGCGCAGCCCGTGCTTGGCGCCCGGATAGGTCATCAGTTCGAACGGCGTGCCGGCCTGCTGCAGCTGGCTCATCAGCTGCGTGGCATTGGTGAACAGCACGTTGTCGTCGGCCATACCGTGGATCAGCAGCAGCGCGTTCGGCTTGATGTGGTCGGCGTGGGTGAACACGCTGGCCTCTCGGTAGCCGTCGACGTTGGCCTTCGGCAGATTCATGTAGCGCTCGGTGTAGTGCGTGTCGTAGAGCGCCCAGTCGGCAACCGGCGCGCCGGCGATGCCGCAGGCGTAGGCGTCGGGCGCCTTGGCCAGCAGCATCAGCGTCATGTAGCCGCCGTTCGACCAGCCGTTGACGGCAATGCGCTCGCCGTCGACCCACGACTGCGACTTCAGCCATTCGACGCCGCGCAGCTGGTCTTCGACTTCGACCGTGCCCTGGCGCTCGTACAGCGCGCCGACGAAGTCGCGGCCGCGACGCGGCGTGCCGCGGTTGTCGAGCGAGAACACCACGTAGCCCTGCTGCGCGAGGTACTGGTGGAAGCTCGCGTCGGCGCGGCCGGGCCAGGTGTTCAGTACGGTCTGCGCGGCCGGGCCGCCGTAGACGAATACCACGACCGGATGCGGCTTCGTTTCGTCGAAGTCCGCCGGCTTGATCAGCGAGTAGTGCAGCGGCGTGCGGCCGTCGGCGGCGGTCAGCGTGCCGAACTCGGTCGGACGGTGCGCGGCCAGGAACGGCGCGTAGGGATGAACGGCCGCGGCGAGATCGTTCTCGACCAGCGTCGCGAGTTGCGTGCCGTCGGCGCGGTGCAGCGCGATCTGCGGCGGCGTGGTCGTGTTCGACCAGCTGTCGACGTAGACCGACGCATTGCGCGCAAAGCTGGCGCCGTGCATGCCGGGTTCGTTCGACAGCGCGGTATAGGTGCGCTTGCCGTCGAGACCGACGCTGTAGAGCCGCGATTCGGTCGCGCGCGGCAGCGCCTTGCCGTCTTCGAGCGCCATGCCGGCGCGGAAGTAAGCCAGGCCCGCCGTGGCATCGACCGCCAGCAGTTCGTCGACCGGCCAGTCGCCCTGCGTGAGCTGGGTCATGCGGCGTCCGTCTTCGGACGCGAGATACAGATGCTGGAAGCCATCGCGCTCGGACGACCACACGAAGCGGCCGTCATCGAGGAAGCGCAGGCTGTCATGCAGCGGCACCCAGGTGCGGCCGCGCTCGGTGACCAGCGTGCGCTGCGCGCCGGTGGCGAGCGTGGTCTCGACGAGTTCGAGCGTCTGCTGGTCGCGCGACTGGCGCTGGAAGGTCAGGCGCTGCGCATCGCGCCACTGCACGCGGGCGAGATAGATGTCGGTGTTCCTGCCGAGATCGACGTCCGTCACCGTGGCGCCCTGCGGCGCGACGACATGCAGCGTCACGCGGACGTTGTCGTCGCCAGCAGCCGGGTAGCGCTGTTCGACGACCTCGGTGCGGTCGGGATAGACCTCGTAGCGCTTCTGCACCGGCACCGGCGATTCGTCGATGCGTGCGTACGCGATGCCGCTGTCGTCCGGCGCCCACCAGTAGCCGGTGTGGCGGTTCATTTCCTCGTCGGCGACGAACTCGGCGACACCGTTGCCGATCACCTCACTGCCGTCGGTCGTCAGCTGGCGCTCGGCGCCGCTGGCCAGATCGATGACCCACAGATTGCGCGCGCGCACGAAGCTGACGAAGCCGCCGCGCGGCGAGACCTTCGGGTCAGTCGCGAAACCGCCGCCGTCGGTGAGCTGGCGTACCGCATCGGAACCGGTCTTCGACAGGTCGTACAGATACAGCTCGCCGCCGAGCGGAAACAGCAACCGCTGCGCATCCGGTGCCCACTGGTAATCGACGATGCCCGACTGCCCTGCGATGCGCTGGCGCTCGCGACGCGCCTTCTCGGCATCGCTGAGCGTTTCCTCGCCCGGCAGCACGACCTTGGAATCGACCAGCATCCGCGTCTGCCCGCTGGCGATGTCGTACTCCCAAAGGTCGAGCTGGTTGCGGTTCTCGTCTTTGCCGCGCAGGAAGGTGACGCGCGAACCGTCCGGTGCGACCTGCGGCCTCATCAGCGTCGGCCCCGACAGCGGCGCATCGCCGGTGATGGCTTCGAGCGTGAGACCGCCAGAGGCGGGTGGTGTGGCGGCGAGGGCGGAGGAGGTGGCGATCATTAGGGCGGCGGCAGCGAGTACGGAGCGCATGGCGGGTCCAGTGGAGCGAAGGCGGGCAGTGTATCGGGTGGCCGACCGGGTCGGATTGTCGCAGTCATATCTCTTCGAGCGGTGCAGCGTCGGTCCGCATTCGTGAATCGTGGCGTAGGAAGTCCGAAGTGACGACGCGGCGTCTTCTGCCTTGTGCTGCGGTCGGCCTGAAGCAGAATGATGCGTACCCATCGAAGGAGGTCGTAATGCGGAGAGGCGTCATGCAGGGTGCTCTCGGACTTCTGATTGCGGCCTCAGCCGGCTGCGCTTCGCGCGCGCATGACGTGCCGGGAGGGGAGATGCACGCGGGCCTGCCCTTCGAGGGGAGCTGGGCGGTGCCGTGGTGCAGCAAGACCGATCCCCAGCTCGACTGCGGCGGTTTCGCAATCACGTTGTTCCAGGAGGGTTCGCGAGTCTGCGGAGACTTCGCCGGGGCGCTCGTCAACTTGCGTCAGATCGACGAAGGCGAAATTTCCGGCACCGCGACCGGCGACGTCGCGATGCTGGCAGTCAAGAGCGGTCGCAACGACGAGGTACTGCGGATACGTGCGACACGCATCGGTCGCGACATCGAGTGGAAGCAGATCGCGGTGATCGAGGAGGGCGAGTCGGATGCGAGCATCATCGCGCTCGACGACATCCTGGCACCGGCTGCGCATGCGCGTCAGCGCATCCACGAAACCTGCGGAATGGGCATGCGATGACCGGGAGGTTCGGATATGGAAGTTCGGAAACTGGATCAACGCGAGTACGACCGGAGATTGCGGGCCGTGATCGTGGGTACCGAAGGACTGCATGCGCATGTGCAGGACGTCGGGGACCAGATGGCGACCATCGGTTGGGGCTATACGCTCAATCGGAGCAACAACGTCGAGATATGGACCCGTGCCGGTCTTGAACTTTCACCGCAGCAGCTGGCGGTGCTCGAGCAAGTGGACCGCGCGCCGAGGAACGAAAAGACTCGGATCGGTTTGAGGTTCGACAAAGCCCTGACAGAAGCGGAATCCGACATGCTGTTTCGCGCATCGTTAGCCGAATACGAAGTGCCCGCCAGACGCGCAGGCTTGCCGCTTTCGGACGAGCGCGTCGCAATGGTGTCCGTGACCTATAACCGGGGCGTCGGTGCACTTCGCGCCCACCCGGTTGTCGAAGCGCTGCAGGACGGCGATCGTGCCGAGACCTGGTTCCAGCTTCGGTACAACTGCTGGGGGTCGCGCCCGGACATGGAGGGCGGGCTGCGCAAGCGCAGGTTCGCGGAGTCGGAAATCTTTGGCCTGTTCGACGATCCTATGAAGGTTTCGGTGGAAGAAGCCTCGAGGGTTTACGCAACTTACCGCACGCACCGCGCCGAGATCGAGCGTGTGGAGCGAAGCTTCGGAGTGACCGTGGAGGGCATCGAAGCACGCCCAAATCGCATCGCCCAAGCGAATCGCGATTATCCGGGCATCATCGCGGAATATGGCGCTGTCAGAACGATCTCGGAATCGCTTGCGCCAGCGCGACAAGTGCTGCTCGGTCATCTTCGAGCGCACTATCCGCAGCACTTGTCGGAGTTCACCGAAGATCGGTTCAACGCGGGCGATATCGATTTGGATCGCTTCCCCGCCCACGATCGCCAACAAGCGCGCGAAGAACCCGGAGTGCTTTGGTCAGAGGGTGCGGACCGTCTTCCCGATGTTGCGAAGAAAGAGCAGCGTATTGGTGAAGACGCGTTCCACGCGTTGTTCGAAGCGGCGGCGCGTGGAGATGAGGCATCCGTGCGATCCGCGACACTTGCACTCATGCAATCCCCAATGGGTGAGGCGTTTCTCCAGCAGGGTGACCGTCTCATCGCGCATCAGAGCGCGGAGTTACACGCATCGCTCGACCAGCCTGCGGCGCAGGGGGCATCCGTCGCTGACGCGCGCGGCTGATCAGGTTGGGAACGCGTCTGACCACACGTGAGCCGACCCGGTCAGTCCTTTCTGCGCATGCATGCTGGCGCCTGCTCGCATGCATCAGCGGGCCGCGCAATCCTCGCGCCGCACCCGGCTGTCCGACCAGCCCCACATGCGATGCACCTGCGGCTGGAAGGTGTGCAGCACATGGCCGCAGGTGCCGACCGTGGCCGGCGGCACGCAAGCGGCCCGCGCACCATCGTCGGCGATGTACCAGACCGCGCGATCGGGCGCGGTCGTGACATGCGCCAGCATGAGCAGTTCCGCAGCCACGTCGGGTGCCGCCGTGCGTTGCCAGTCATCGCCGGCGAGTGCATCGCAGCGTGTCGCGTCGGCGATCACGGGGGCAGGGCTTGTCGCGCAGGCGGCGAGCAGGCAGGCCGCAGTCAAGACAGTGAGCGACGCATCGGAGGTCGTCCATGATCCGGACAGGCGTCCGATCCTACGCAAGCGCGCGCGGCGGTGCAGACCGCCACGCGCGCTGATACTTCAGCGCAACGCTGAAAAAGCCGTCATTCCCGCGAAGGCGGGAATCCAGAGACTTCAAGCCATTGAACGTAACGACACTGGATGACCGGACATGCGTCCGTTGAAAAGCCCGCCTTCGCGGGAATGACGAGCAAAAGCAGTCTTGATTGGCGTTGCCTCAGCGACGCCCCTGCCCGAACAGCAGCTTCTTTTCCTCGTCGCTCATCGTCTTGCCGGCGTCGGCATTCACGTCCTTCGCTCTGGCGTATGCGCGCGCCGTGGCCGGGCGTGCCTGGATCGCGGCGTGCCAGCGCTGGACTTCGGGGTACGGGGTCATGTCGATCGGCGCCTTGTCGTACACGCCGATCCACGGATACGTCGCCATGTCGGCGATCGAATACGCGTCGCCGGCGATGAAGTCGCGGCCCTTCAGATGCGTGTCGAGCACCTGCAGCAGGCGGTTGGCCTCGTTGGTGTAGCGGTCGATCGCGTACGGAATCTTCTCCGGCGCGTAGACGTTGAAGTGGCCGTACTGGCCGGTCATCGGGCCGAGGCCGGCCATCTGCCAGAACAGCCATTCCAGCGTCTCGATGCGCACGCGCGGATCACTCGACAGGAACTGGCCGGACTTCTCCGCCAGATACAGCAGGATCGCGCCGGACTCGAACACGGTCTGCGGATCGCCGCCGTCGGCGGGCGCGTGGTCGACGATCGCCGGCATCTTGTTGTTGGGCGAGAACGCGAGGTATTCCGGTTTGAACTGGTCGCCCTTGCCGATGTTGACCGGGTGGATCGTGTAGTCGAGTCCGGATTCTTCGAGGAAGAGGGTGACCTTGTGGCCGTTGGGGGTGGGCCAGTAGTGCAGGTCGATCATGGGGTGCCGCTCCGCAGGACAGGTGCGTCGAGTCTAGGCGCGCGCTCGTCGCACGGCGTGGAGACCCGGCGCACGCTGCGTTGCGGTGACGGGACTTGGGATCCGGAAACCACGACGCCGCCCCATGGGGCGGCGTCGGTTGGAGCCTGCAGCCCGGCATCGCCTTCGATGCCGGTCCCGCGCCCGGAGACGCGGGATCGCACGCCACGCGTGCTTACTGCGTCCTGCAGTCCAGCCTGTGCGTGGCATCGGTGCCGATGCGGACATCGGCCAGGCCCAGGGTCAGGCCGGCAGGTGCGCGCAGGGCGAACGGCGTGCTGGTGCGTGCGGCGTCGAGGCCGGCGACGGTGAGGCACTTCAAGGGCACGCCGGCCGTGATCCATTCGCCGCGCGGCAGGGTCGCCAGCCACGGGCCGACCGGAAGCTCGGCCCTGCAGCCTTCGCCGCAGGTCGCGTACAGCGTGATGTCGCCAGAAGCCGGCAGCGCATCGATCCGCAGCGTCGCCAGCAGCAGCGAATCACCATTCGTCTCGCGGCTGATGTCGAACGGCGAATGCGACAGCAGTTCGGCGGTGGCGTCACCGGTCCAGGTCAGCAGGCGCGCGCCTTCCTGGGTCTGGTAGTCGATGGCGGCGAGCGTGAGCGTGCCGTCCGGCGTGGCGACGCGCGGATGCAGCACGTCCGCGCCGCGCCCGTCGGCGCCGGTCACCACCAGGCGCAGACCGGGGCCGGGCACGCCGCGTGCGAGATAGCCCGCGTCCTTGCCATCCTCGGCGCTGACGCCGGCGTCTTCCGGCAGCGTGGCGAGGTTGCCGTCGTCGGCATAGGTCAGGCCGTGGCCGAAGGCGAACAGCGGGTCGTAGCCCTCCATGCCGACGTTGTTGACGTACTGGTCGGCGCGGCGCGGCCACGAGAAGCTGAGCTTGCCCTTGAAGTCGTGCTGCGGCTGGCCATTGGCGCCGCGCAGCAGCACGTCGGCGATGCCCGCACCTTCCGAACCCGGCAGCCAGGCGGCGACGAAGGCGTTGGATGCGTTGATCTCGCGGTTCATCCACAGCGGACGGCCGCTGATGAAGACCGAGATCACCGGAATGCCTTCCGCGCGCAGGCGCTTGACGAGGTCCAGATCGGCATCGTCGCCGGGCTTGTACAGCAGGTTCGGCAGGTCGCCGAGGAACTCGGCATACGGGTCTTCGCCGAACACGACGATCGCCACATCCGGCTTCTGCCGGTAGACGCCGTCGACCGCCAGCTGCGCGGTGCCGCCTGCGGCCGTGACCTGGGTGCGGATGCCGTCCCAGATGGTGTCGCCGTTCGGATAGTCGGCGCGCTTGGTGCCGGTGCCCTGCCAGTTCAGCGTCCAGCCGCCGGACTGCTTGCCCATGTCGTCGGCGCCGTCACCGGCCACCAGCACGTTCTGGTTGGCCGCGAGCGGCAACACGCCGTCCTGGTTCTTCAGCAGCACCAGCGATTCGCGTACGGCGCGGCGTGCGACCTCGCGGTGTTCAGGCGCGCCGAGCAGTTCGAACTTGCCGCCGAGCGCACGCTCGGACGGCTTGGGGGCATCGAACAGGCCCATGCGGAACTTCACCCGCAGGATGCGGCGCACCGCATCGTCGAGGCGTTCCATCGGAATCTCGCCCGACTGCACGTGCTTGACCGTGCTGTCGTACAGGCCGCGCCAGCTGTCCGGCGCCATCGCCATGTCGAGACCGGCGTTGAAGGTTGCCGCACAATCCGTGGTAGTGCAGCCCGGCAGCTGGCCGTGGCCGTTCCAGTCGCCGACGATGAAGCCGCCGAAGTTCATGCGGTCCTTGAGCACGTCGGTCAGCAACGCGCGGTGGCCGTGCATGCGCTCGCCGTGGATGCTGTTGAACGAGGCCATGACGGCCTGCGCACCGGCCGCGATCGCCGGCGGATACCCCGCGTTGTGGATGTCGCGTAGCTGCGCTTCGGTCACCGCGGTTTCGCCCTGGTCCTTGCCGCCAGCGGTGCCGCCGTCGCCGAGGTAGTGCTTGACCGAGACCATGACGTGGTGGTCGTCGAGGAAGCCCGGCGTGCCCGGCTTGCCCTGCATGCCTTCGACGACGGCCGGCGCGAACGCGGCCACGATGTCGGGCGATTCGGAATAGCCCTCGTAGGTGCGGCCCCAGCGATCGTCCTGCGGCACGGCGACGGTCGGCGCGAACGCCCACTCCATGCCGGTGGTGCGGGTTTCGATCGCGGTGACGCGGCCGATCTCGCGCATCAGCTCGGCGTTGCGCGTCGCGCCCAGGCCGATGTTGTGCGGAAACAGCGTCGCGCCGACGATGTTGCTCTGGCCGTGCACGGCGTCGATGCCGAAGATCACCGGGATCGGCTTGCCGCCGCCGGAGGTGTCCATCGACGCTTCCCAGAACGCATCGGCGAGCTTCAGCCACTCGGCCGGCGGCGCGTCGTAGCGACCGCCCGGATCGGAGTTGCCGCCGGCGAGGATCGAGCCGAGGCGATACTTGCGCAGGTCTTCAGGCGTGATGTCGGCGATGTCGCCCTGCACGATCTGGCCGACCTTTTCCTCGACGCTCATCGTCGCCAGAAGATCGTCGATCTTCTTCTCCAGCGCCGGGTCTTCCGGGAAGGGCCACGCGGTCTCGGGCCAGTTGGCCGGATCGATCGCGCCCGCATCGGCGTCCCCCGCGTCGGCGACGGGTGCGGTCTCGGGTGCGGGAGTGTCGTCGCGCGCGCAAGCGGCGGCGCCCAGCACCAGCACGGCGAGTACGCCGGGAAGGAGGGCGCGGCGGAACAGGCGGCGGGCGGTGCGATGCGATTCGATCATCGAAGGGCTCCGGGAGTGCAGGCGGTGGTCACCGCCGGGGTGGCGAAACTGCATCGCGACGACGGACGGCGATGACAGCGTTGTCAGATGGCCGGTAGCATACCGGCGGATGTCGACGGGTGCTTGCTGCAGAGCGTCATGCACGCTGGCACGCACCGGCGATGCACGGTGTCTCTGTCAGAATCGCCGACGGAATCACGATGGCCGGATTGAACAACATGCGGGTGCGGATCGAGGATGTGGCGGAAGCCGCGGGCGTGTCGATGAAGACGGTCTCGCGCGTGCTCAACCACGAGCCCAATGTGTCCGAACGGACGCGGCTGGCGGTCGAGGCCGCAGTGGAAAAGCTCAAGTACCGGCCGCTGGCATCGGCGCGGTTGCTGGCCGGGCGCCGCTCGTATCTGATCGCGATGCTCTACGACAACCCGTCCAGCAACTATCTGATGGAAGTCGAGCTGGGCGTGCTCGATGCCTGCCAGTCGCAGCATTACAACCTGATGCTCGCGCCCGTCGACTATACCGCCAGCGATATCGTCGCCAAGGTCGAATCGATGATCGTGCAGTCGCAGCTCGACGGCGTCGTGCTGACACCGCCGATCACCGACGATGCCTCGCTGCTGGCGCGGCTCGAGGAGATGGGCATTCCCTATGCCAGCGTGTCCGCGCAGGAGCGCAACCGGCGCATCGGCGCGGTGGTCGACGAGCGCAGCGCCGCGCGTGACGTCGTGCTGCATCTCGCCGGGCTGGGCCATCGCCGCATCGCCCACATCAAGGGGCATCCGGCGCACGGCGCCAGCGGCTGGCGTCTGGCCGGCTACCGCGATGGTCTGCAGCAGTCCGGCATCGACTACGACGCGGACCTGGTGGTCGCGGGCGAGTTCTTCTACGAATCCGGTTTCGATGCGACCAATACGCTGCTCGACCTCGCGCAGCCGCCGACGGCCGTGTTCGCCGCGAACGACGACATGGCCGCCGGTGCGATCTGTGCGATCTGCGAACGTGGGCTGTCGGTGCCGCGCGATGTCTCGGTCTGCGGTTTCGACGACATGCCGATCGCGCGCCACATCTATCCGTCGCTGACGACCGTGCGCCAGCCCAGCCGCGAGATGGGCCGGCTGGCCGGCCTGGAACTGCTCAAGGCGATCCGCGACAGCAAGGCCGGCGAAACCCTGGAACTGCCCTACGCGCTGCAGGTGCGGCGTTCGACCGGGCCTGCGCCCGGCTGACGGGCGTTCGTCAGGCCGCGCGCCCGTGCGTGTCCGGTTGCGGGCGCGCAGGCTCGCGATAGAACAGGCTCAGCAGCGGCGACGCCATCAGCGTCGTCACCAGCGTCATGCCGAACAGCATGGTGAACAGCTCCGGGCCGATCAGGCCGGCGTCGAGCCCGATCTTGATCACGATCAGTTCCATCAGGCCACGCGCGTTCATCAGCGAGCCGACGGCGAAACTGTCGCGCCAGCCGTGGCCACTCAGGCGGGCACCGGTCGCGCAGCCGACGATCTTGCCGACGATCGCCACCAGCAGGATTAGCGCGAACGCGCCCAGGCCGGCGCCGATGAACGCGTCCGACGTGGTGTTCTGGCCGGCCACCGCGAACAGCACCGGCATCAGCAGCACGATCGCGATCGGCTCGATGCGCGCCGCCAGGAACTTCAGCAGCCGGTCGTCGCGCGGCAGGCAGACGCCGAACAGGAACGTGCCGAAGATCGCGTGCAGGTCGATCCATTCGGCGAACGCCGCGCAGCCCAGCGCACCGATCAGGATCCAGACGAAGGACGACGGCGCGGGCTCGCCGGTGGCGCCGACCGGACGCAGCAGACGTGCATACAGCGGCTTGAGCACCAGGAAGATCACCGCGATCAGCGCGACCCCGCCGACGACCGTGTGCAGCACGCTGCTCTGCGCGCCGCTGCCCGCGGCCAGGGCCAGCACGAAGGCCAGGAAGATCCAGACGCAGCCGTCGTCGATGACCGCTGCGCTCAGCGCCAGCCGGCCGGGCGTCGAGCGGGTGAGCTGGCGGTCCTTGAGGATGCGCGCCAGCACCGGAAACGCGGTCACCGACATCGCCGCGGCGATGAACAGCGCGAACGGCCAGAAGCCGATGCCCTCGGGCGCGTAGGCGTCGTAGAGCAACGGCGCGATCGACACGCCCAGGACCATCGGCAGGGCGACGCCGAGCAGGCCGACCGAGAACGCGGCACGCACCTGCGAGCGGCTGCCCTCGGGCGAGCGCATCTCGGCGCCGATGATGAACATGAAGAGTGCGACGCCCAGCGTCGCCATGCCCGACAGCGCCGGCAGCGACTGCGGCGCGAACAGCGCGGCGTGCGCCTGTGGCCACCACGCACCGAAGACGATCGGCCCCAGCAGCAGGCCCGCCGCCATCTCGCCGATCACCGGCGGCTGCCCCACATAGCGCAGCAATATGCCGCACATCCGCGCGATCACCAGGATGGTCAACAGCTGGACGAGCAGCAGGAGCGTCGCGCTCATACGGGGTTCTCAGGGACGGGCGGCAGGAGCATAACCGCGCATGTAGTCCATGTGCGCGGGAAGTTGCGCTGCCGTGTGCCGGGACTGCTCGCGGATATCGCCGAGAAAGCGGGCCAGCTCGGCCGGCTCCATCACGTCGGCGGTCGGGTGGTAGCGCCGCGGCATCACGCCCTGGCCCATCATCACCTGGATCCAGGAGTTCTCGCCGAACAGTTCGCCGGGGATGTGGAAGACGTTCCCGGTCTCGCGGAAGAGTTCGATGCGATGACGCAGCGTCGCCGGAATCTCCATCTGCGTGATCGCGCGCCAGTACGGCGTGTCGTCGCGCCGGGTGAGGTGGTAGTGCATCACCACGAAGTCGCGCACGTGCTGCAGTTCCTCCGCCAGGCGCGCGTTGTACTCGTCGACGGCGACCGGAGTGACCGTCTGCGGAAACGACTTCACCAGATGCAGGATGCCGCGCTGGATCAGGTGGATCGTGGTCGATTCCAGCGGCTCGACGAAGCTGCCGGCCAGGCCCAGCGCGACACAGTTCCTGTGCCAGGCCTTCTGCCGTTGTCCGGGGCGGAACCGGATCGGCCACGGATCGCGGATGACCTCGCCTTCGAGGCTGGACAGGAATTCGTGCTTAGCCTCGTCATCGGCCATGTGCCGGCTGGAATAGACAATGCCGTTGCCCACGCGGTGCTGCAGCGGAATGCGCCACTGCCAGCCGGCGCCGCCGGCGATCGCACGCGTATACGGCACCGCGTCGCGGACGGCCGTCGTCTGGGTGGCCAGCGCACTGTCGTTGAACAGCCAGTGCGACCAGTCGTCGTAGCCGACGTTGAGCGTGCGTCCGATCAGCAGTGCCCGGAAGCCGGTGCAGTCGATGAAGAGATCGCCCTCGATCTCGTCGCCGCTTTCGAGCCGCAGCGAGGTGATGAAACCCGCCTGCGCATCGGTGCGCACCTCGACGATCTTGCCCTCGATCCGCCGCGCGCCGTGCTGCGCACTGAAGTCGCGCAGGAAGCGCGCATAAAGGCTCGCGTCCATGTGGTAGGCGTAGTTAATGCCGTTGCGCGGCAGGTGCGCGAAGCGGTCCTGCAGGCTGGCGAGCAGCTCGACGCAGTAATCCTCGTAGCCGCTGGCAAGGCCCAGCTCGCGTCCGCGCAACCAGAAATGCTGGAACCCGGCCGACCAGTGGTCGCGGCCCGAGGTACCGAACGAGTGGATGTAGCGGTGGCCGGTCTCGAGCCAGTTCTCGAACGAGATACCGAGCTTGATCGTGCCCTGCACGGCCGACATGAACGCCTGTTCGTCGATGCCGAGCAGGCGGTGGAACGTGACCAGGGTCGGGATCGTCGCTTCGCCCACGCCGACCGTGCCGATCTCTTCCGATTCGATCAGCGTGACCTCGACGGCGCGGCCCAGCACTTTGGACAGCGCGGCCGCGGCCATCCAGCCCGCAGTGCCGCCACCGGCGATGACCACACGCCGCACGGGCGCGCCCTGGGAATCGTCGACATCGCGCATCGTCATGGCTGTCCTTCTAACGGTTGAGGCGCTGCAGCAGCTTGGCCCGCAATTCACGCGCGACGGTTTCGTCCAACGGTGCGAGGACGCGGCGCGCATGCGCGGGAATGTGATCGGCGGTGGTGGCGTCGGCATCGAACACGTAATGGCGGAAGATCTCGCGCCAGTGGTCGCGCTCTGCCGCCGGCAGGTCGCGCACCGACATCAGCGCGAGCATCAGCGCGTTCATCGGCGTGTCCATCCATGCCGGCGACTGCCGCCACCAGTAGTTCACCAGCACATTGAACGGCGCGAGGCCTTCCATGTGGTGCCACCACAGCGACGGAATGAACACCGCATCGCCGGGTTCGAGTTCGGCGACCTGCGCTTGGCGCATCGCATCGGCGAACTTCGGGAAGCGGGCCAGATCCGGTGCGGCAAAGTCCACCAGGCTGATCGGCTGGCCGGCCGGGGTCAGGTCGAGCGGGCCGATATAGAGATTGGCCAACTGGTCGGGCGGAAACAGCATGACGCGACGTCGGCCCGCGGCGACGCAGGCGAGGTTGTCGGGCAGGTCCTGGTGCGCGGCGATGCGCGTGCGGTTGCCGATCCAGATACTGGCCAGCGGTGTGCGCGATCCGAGATCGACCGCATTGGCGGCATTGAAGCCGGGCAGCCAGGTGTCGATCGTCGTCGATGCGACGTAGATCGCGGGCGGCGCTTCGGCCTGCGCGTAGTTCAGCAGCGTGCGCAGCACGACGTCGAGCGGGACCTGTTCGCGGCGGAAATTGAAGCCGCGCATCGCATCGTCGTAGAAGAAGCGTCCACTGATTTCCGGCGGACCCACAGTGACCGCTGCCGGTGGCGCGCCCGCGCGCACGAAGCCGGCGAGATGGGCGACCGCGGTGTCCGCGCCGCCCTGCGCGGCGCGCACCATCGGCCAGTCGCGCACCAGTCCACGCAGTACCACCGGGCGCCCGCCGAGCAGGATGTCGTCGGGCACCGGCGCATCGGCGCGGACGTCGTCGCGCTCGGCGATCGGCTCAGGCGGCTGCATGCCGGATCCTCAACCGCTCGATCAGATCGCGGAACCGGGATGTCGATGCGATCGCCATGTAGATCGGCTCGAGATGCCCGGCCGCATGCAGCGCGGCGATCGCGTCGGGCGCAAGCGCACGCAGCCGAGGCTCGTCGAGAATGTGGAAGCCGGACACGCAGTGCGCACGGCCGTCGTCGAGCGTGATGTCGAGCGTGAACGGCTCGAGCAGCGCATGCGCCTGCAAGGCCTGCACGAAGGCCGGCGTGGCCGCGAGCCCATCGTGCAGACGCTGCAACACCGATTGCGCGTGCTGCAGATACGGTGCGAAGCCGCCGTGCGGCAGGAACAGCGCGTCACCCTCACCGGACTGCAGGCAGGGATGGTCGAGATCGACGTGGACCATGGGCTGGCCGCCAGCGCCGCCGATCAGGAACGGTCCGCGTGCGATCGTGAGCGGCACGTAAGGCGCCTGCCAGCTGTGCGTATCGAAAAACAGGTTTTGCCCGTGGCGCAGCCCGAGCAGGGCCAGCGGTTGCACGCGGTCGCCATCGACGTGGAAGACGACGGGGTAATGCGCCTGCAGGTCGCGGAATTCGGCAGGAAATGTCGGTGCGGCCATGACGGCATCGCCCGAAGCGGCACTGCGGCTGGTGTCGACGCGCAGATCCCGATGCGCGACGGGGTCGAGCTGGACGTGGCGGGTCATCGTGGGCCGGCCGGCAGCGGTCGCGGAAAGGAGCACGCAGCATAACGCCGCGCGAAGACGGGGTCCGCGCACCCTGCGAGGGTGCGCGGACCGTTGCGACATCAGAAGCGGTAGCGCGCGCCGAACATGTAGCGCGGACCGGTCTGGGTCGCGAAGCGCAGCTGGTTGGTGTGCCGTGCGTGCGTCCGGTAGGTCTCGTCGGTCAGGTTGATGGCCTCGGCATGCAGCGAGAACTGGTCGGTGACCTGGTAGCTGATGTTGAGGTCGAGCTGGCCGTAGGCTTCGGTGTAGTTCGGGTTCGGACCCTGGCCACCGATACCCGACAGGAACTCGTCGCGCCAGTTGTAGGCCGCACGCACCTGCCACTGGTTCTTGTCGTAGAACGCGACGACATTCGCCGAATCGCTGAGGCCGATCAGCGGGTACTGGTCGCCGAGGCTCTGGTTGTCGAAGGTCAGACCCGAGTCGACGATCGTGTAGTTCGCCGACACGCCGAAACCGCTCTGTCCGAACATGTGCTGGACGTTGAACTCCCAGCCGTCGAGCGAATCCGAGCGCTGGTTGGCCGGCGTGTTGATGTCGAAGCCCGCGATCGGATCAGTCGGCAGACCGACGATGCTGCCGGTGCGCTCGCCGTTGTCGTTGATACCGGTGTAGGTGACGCCGGGATCGTCCGCATGGTTGATGAAGATATAGTCGCGGATGCACGGCAGGTTGGTGCTGATGCACGCGCCGCTGGCAATAGCGTTGTTCCAGTACGTGCCGCCGACGGGCGTGTTTAGGTTGTACGGCGTGTCACGGACGATCGTGTCGCTGATGAAGTTCCGGATGTTCTTGCGGAACCAGCCTACCGACACGTAGCTCGCCTCGCCGTAGTACCACTCGAACGACAGGTCGAAATTGGTCGACTTCAGGGGCTCAAGCCCCGGGTTGCCAAGTGAGCCGTCACCGCCGTCGGCGCGAACGACGGGAGCCAGGCTGAGGCCGCCCTGGATCTGCTGCCAGCCCGGACGTCCCAGGGTCTGGCTGTAGCTGCCGCGCAGCACCATGTTGTCTGCGACCTGCAGGCTCAGGTCGAGGCTGGGCAGGAAATGGTCGTAGCTCGCTTCCTGGGTCTGGAACTCGCGCTCTTCGTCGTAGATCACGTAGAGCTCGTTCGCCGAATTCCAGGAGATGCCGGTGCCCACGCGCACGAGGGAGCTCGACGTGACGTCGGTCTCTTCGTAGCGCACGCCGGTGGCGACCTTCAATGGCATCGACCAGTCGAACTCGGTGCTCCACTGTACGTAGGCCGCCTTCGACTTTTCCTCGGTACGGAGATCGTCGGTGAACTCCGTCGGTGCGCGGTACAGCGAATCGTCGCCGGCCACTTCACCGGCGCGCTGCCGCAGACGGTCGAAGTCGAACATCATGAAACGGCCGGTGAAACGCGGATCGTTGTGGCCACGGAATGCGTCGAAGTAACGCGCCATGTCGTCGGCGTAGAAAATGCTGTCGTCGTAGTCGGCGCGGCTGCCGGCGCCGCCCCAGGTATCGCGTTGCATGACCGCCGAGGCGCTTCGGTTGTTGACCTCGGTCATGGACACGCCGAAGTCCAGGTTGGAGTAGTTCTCGAACGTGAACCGGCCGCCGGCCTGCAGCTGCTCGACCTCGGACTTGTTGTAGCTGTTCTGGAACACCGAGCCGGTGACCACGACGTCGGACGGTTCGATCTGAGACACGCCCGGCGGCAGGCCGATCGTGGTGATCGGGAAGTCGCCGCTGTAGTCGACCGAAGTGGACGCGCGCTGGAAGGCGGCCGTACCGAGCACGCCGGCCGAACCGAACGGGCTGTCCGGCTGCGATTCGGCGGTGGAGCTGTGGTAGTCGAGGTGCAGCTTCAGCGAATCGGTGGCATCCCACTCGACGTTGAAGCCGGTCGACTCCAGCGTATTGCGCGTGCCCAGCTCCATGCCGCCCATGGCGATGTCCGCATAGCGCGGGTTGCCGTCGTCGTCGAAAGAAGTGTTGTCCTCACCGTAGAAGATCGGTGCAGCAATCGGGCCATCGGTCCACGCGCTGTCGCCGGGACCGTAGTTGAACCACACCGACAGTTCGTTGCGCTGTTGCTGCACCTTGTTTTCGGCATAGGTGTAGTCGAGCGTGGTGCGCACCGAATCGATCGGCTGCCACTGGAACGTCGCCTGTCCATTGGTGCGCTGGCGCTGCACGCCGTTGACGCTGTAGCCGGTGTTCTGCGGGCGGCCGTAGATCGTGTCCGGGCCGGGCCGGTTGGTGATGCGGTCGTAGCCGGGCTGGCCGGGCAGCGGCAGGCTTCCGCCGCGGGTGTCGTCGCCCTGGAACATCGCCCAGCCGTCGGCCACGGAGGCCTGGCTGTAGCCCGAGTCGCGTTCCTGATAGCTGCCGCTCAGTGCGATACCGAAGCGGCCATCGGCCGAGGTGTTGCTGAAGATGCCGGAGAGCTCGCCCGTGATCGAATCACCCGGGTAGGCATCGGGCAGGTTGTTGACCGAGGTGTCGTGCACGCCCTTGATGCCGACGCTGGCGTTGAAGCCCGGATTGTCGAGCGGGCGCGCCGTCTTGACGTTGATCGTCGCGCCGATGCCACCGGTCGGGGTGGATGCGCGGCTGCTCTTGAAGACCTGGAGTTCGGAGACCGATTCCGACGCCAGGTTGGCGAAGTCGAAGGCGCGCGAGCTGGACGTCCCGCCACCGCCCGGGCCGAGGTTGGAAGCCGGCATCTGGCGGCCGTTGAGCAGCACCAGATTGAAATCCGGGCCGACACCGCGGACGGTGACCTTCGAGCCCTCGCCGCTGGCGGTGCGGTCGATCGACACGCCCGAGATGCGCTGCAGCGACTCGGCGAGGTTGGTGTCGGGGAACTTGCCGATGTCCTCGGCGACGATGCCGTCGACGATGCCCTGCGAATCCCGCTTCAGGTTCATCGACGAGGTGAGGCTGCCGCGGATGCCCGTCACGACGACGGTGTCGAGTTCGGTGGCATCGGACGGGGTGGACGTGTCGGCGACCTGGGCCATGGCCGGCGAGGCGATGGCGAACAGCAACGCAGAGGTCAACAGACGCTGTTTAGGAACGGCGTTCAATCGGTTCATGGATCTTCCCCTCCCAAGGGATCTCACGAAATTGGCAATGTCGGTGCAGCGGCCGCGCTCCGGCGGACGGTGTGTGGGCGCATTGGAGGCGAACCTGACAGCGTTGTCAACCGAGACTGATGGCATGTCCAGGCCCTTGCGAGCCGCTTCGCAGCAAGGTCGTCATGGGTCCGTCGCATACACCGGGCGTGTTCGCCCGGCGTGCCCAGCCGGTGCTGATCCAGCGCGGGCTCAGTTGCGTGCGTGTCGAGCGGGCCATCCCCGGAGGTGCGGCCCGCGCTTGCGACGGCCCCTCAGGGCGACCGCTGCCATGTCGTCCCAGAGGTGGGCGAAGTCAGTGCATCGCGCCCGGGCGGGGCGTGACTTCGCCGGTCGCGAGCGGCTGGAGACCCGTCAGGCGCGAGCCGCGCAGGCCGTACCAGATGATGTAGACGTAGCAGACCAGCGGCACGACAAAGGCATGCTGGATACCGATGCGATCGGCCAAGGCGCCCTGCGCCAGCGGGACCAGTGCGCCGCCGACGATGCCCATCACCAGCAGACTCGAGGCCTTGCTGGTCAGCGTGCCCAGGCGTTCGATCGCGGTGGTGAAGATGGTCGGGAACATGATCGAGTTGAACAGGCCGATCGCCAGCGCACTCCACATCGCCACCTGGCCGGTGGTGCTCATGGTGACCACCAGCAGCACGCAGACCATCGCGCCGGCGAAGGCCAGCAGCCTGCGCGCGTCGATGCGGGTCATCAGTGCGGCGCCGATGAAGCGGCCGACCATCGCGCCGCCCCAGTAGAACGCGAGAAAGCGCGATGCCGAGGCTTCGCTCAGGCCGCCGATCTCGGGCTCGGCCATGTAGTTGATCAGGAAGCTGCCGATGGCGACCTCCGCGCCCACGTAGGCGAAGATGCCGAACACGCCCCAGCGCAGGTGCGGCGTGCGCATCGCTTCGAGGTAGGTGTGGTGCACGGCCGGGCTGGCCTCGGTCGCCTCGCGCAGCGAGGGGATGCGCATCAGCAGCACGAACACCGCCAGCACCAGCAGGCCGCCGGCGAGCAGCAGATAGGGCATCTCGACCGAACGCGCTTCGGCCGCGCGATACGCCGCCTGTTCGGCCGCGCCCATCGCAGCGATCTCGTCGACGCCCAGGACCGCGCCCACCAGGATCAGCGGACCGATCAGCAGCGGAAAGACGGTGGTGCCCAGCGAGTTCAGCGCCTGGGCCAGGTTGAGGCGGCTGTGCGAGGTTTCCGGCCGGCCCAGCAGGCTGATGTAGGGGTTGGCAGCGACCTGCAGCAGGGTGATGCCGCTGGCCAGCACGAACAGGGCCGTCAGAAACACCGGATACGACGGCAGGCGCGCCGCCGGATAGAACAGCGCCGCGCCGACCGACGCGATCACCAGGCCAATGACGATGCCGGCCTTGTAGCCCACGCGCGCGACCACCGCGCCGGCGGGCATCGACATCAGGAAGTACGCACCGAAGAAGGTGAACTGGATCAGCATCGTCTGCGTGTAGCTCATCGAGAACACGGCTTTGAGATGCGGAATCAGCACGTCATTGAGACTGGTCAGGCCGCCCCAGGTGAAGAAGATCAGGCTGACCACCGCGATCGCGGCAGGATTGGACATGGTGCGGGCGGGCGTGCTCATGCAGGCGCTCCTGGATGCGGCGTCGTAAGGGTGAGGGTCGATGGATCCATGCGGAGGGATCCGCCGGCGCCGTTCGGGTCAGGGCAGGGCGGCGAGTGGCGCACGGCAGGCACAGGCAGTCCGGGACGGCGCACATGGGGCGCGGAAATCCGGAACTGCCGCGAAAGCGGTCTGTGCATCCTCGATCCTCCCAAATCGCGGAGCGGCCGTTCTTCGGCGGCCGCGAGGCGTTGTACACAGCGCATGACAACGCTGTCAAACGCGGCCGTCACCTGACTGCGGCGGACCCGCCGGTTGGCCGGGATCGGGTGGCGCGCACAGGCCGTCAGAACGACGTGGATGCGGCGATTGGCAAAGGCCCGGGCCGCCGCTACGCTCCGCGCACCTTCCCCCGGTCCCACCATCCAATGTCACGTCCGAACGTCGCACCGCAGGGCCCGAGTCCGCTGTCCTACGTCATCTTCGGTTCGCGCTGGCTGCAGCTGCCGCTGTACCTCGGCCTGATCGTCGCGCAGTGCGTCTACGTGTTCCTGTTCCTCAAGGAATTGACCCACCTGGTGACCGACGCCAACACCCTGACCGAGCAGGGAATCATGCTGCTGGTACTGGGCCTGATCGACGTGGTGATGATTTCCAACCTGCTGGTGATGGTGATCGTCGGCGGCTACGAGACCTTCGTCTCGCGCCTGGGCCTGCAGAACCATCCCGACCAGCCGGAGTGGCTGAGCCACGTCAATGCGAGCGTGCTCAAGGTCAAGCTGGCGATGGCGATCATCGGCATCTCCTCGATCCACCTGCTGAAGACCTTCATCGCCGCCGGCGACGTGGGCCTGCCGGTCTGCGGTTCGGCCGACTTCATCACCGCCGCCACCGCGCATGCGCAGGCGCTCGCCGCGGGCCTGTCGCTGGCCGCGCCGGTCTGCACCAAGGTCACCCAGGCCGGCGTGATGTGGCAGACGATCATCCACGGCGGTTTCATCCTCTCGGCCATCGGCATCGCCTACACCGACCGGCTGATGACCCAGAGCACCGCCAAGCGCGAGCACATCGTGCAGTGATGCCGCAGGCCGTCCCGTCGCGCCTGGCGCGACGGGCTGGCGCGTAGAATGCGCCGATGGATGTCTCGCACCTGATCGACGGGCTCAACGCAGCCCAGCGCCAAGCCGTCTCCGCTCCCGATTCCCATTTCCTCGTGCTGGCCGGTGCCGGCAGCGGCAAGACCCGCGTGCTGACGCACCGCATCGCCTGGCTCAACGAGGTGGTCGGCGTGCCGGCGCACGGGATCTTCGCGGTCACCTTCACCAACAAGGCCGCGGCCGAGATGCGCCACCGGGTCGATGCGCAGATGCGCAACGGCGCGCGCGGCATGTGGATCGGCACCTTCCATGGCCTCGCGCACCGGCTGCTGCGCCTGCACTGGCAGGACGCGAAACTGCCCGAGGGCTTCCAGATCCTCGACAGCGACGACCAGCTGCGCCTGGTCAAGCGTGTCGTGCAGCAGCTCGAACTCGACGATGCGAAGTTCCCGCCGCGGCAGATCGCCTGGTGGATCAACGAGCAGAAGGACGAGGGTCGCCGCCCGCAGCACATCCAGGCCGTCGGCGACGAATGGTCCGGCGCGATGCTCAAGGCCTACACGCTGTACCAGGAGCGCTGCGACCGCGCCGGCCTGGTCGACTTCGCCGAGATCCTGCTGCGCGCGCACGAACTGCTGCGCGACACGCCGGCGCTGCTGGCCCATTACCGCCAGCGCTTCGGGCATCTGCTGGTCGACGAGTTCCAGGACACGAACAGCATCCAGTACGCCTTCGTGCGCGTGCTCGCCGGCGACACCGGCAAGGTCTTCGTGGTAGGCGACGACGACCAGGCGATCTACGGCTGGCGCGGCGCCAAGGTCGAGAACGTGCAGCGCTTTCTGCGCGACTATCCCGGCGCGCAGACCATCCGCCTGGAGCAGAACTACCGCTCCAGCGCCAACATCCTCGGCGCGGCGAATGCGGTCATCGCCCACAACCCCGAGCGGCTCGGCAAGCAGCTGTGGACCGACAGCGGCGACGGCGATCCGATCGATCTCTACGCCGCGTACAACGAGATCGACGAAGCACGCTACGTCGTCGAGCGCATCGCGCAGTGGATCCGCGAGGGCGGCAACCATGGCGACGCGGCGATCCTCTATCGCAGCAACGCGCAGTCGCGGGCGATGGAAGAGCAGCTGGTGTCGGAGCAGGTGCCGTACCGCGTGTATGGCGGCGTGCGCTTCTTCGAACGCGCCGAAATCAAGGACACGCTGGCCTACCTGCGCCTGGTCAGCAACCGCGACGACGATGCCGCGTTCGAACGTGCGGTCAATACACCGACCCGCGGCATCGGCGACCGCACGCTCGACGAGGTGCGCCGCCATGCGCGCGAGCACGCGATGTCCCTGTGGCAGGCCTCGCAGCAGGTCGCACTGGGCAATGGCCTCGCGGCGCGCGCGCGCAATGCGATCGCCGGCTTCCACCAGCTGGTCGACGCCCTGGCGGACGAGGTTGCCGAGCTGCCGCTCAAGGACAAGATCGACCATGTGCTGGCCCGATCGGGTCTGCGCGTGCATTACACCAACGAGTCCAAGGGCACCGCGGATTCGCGCGTGGAGAATCTCGACGAACTCGTGTCCGTCGCCTCGCGTTTCGTGCGCGGCGACGACGAGGACACGGCCCAGCTCAGCGAACTGGTCGCCTTCCTCGCCTATGCCGCGCTCGAAGCCGGCGAGGGCCAGGCGCAGGCCGGCGAGGACGGCGTGCAGCTGATGACGCTGCACAGCGCCAAGGGTCTGGAATTTCCGCTGGTGTTCCTGGTCGGTCTGGAAGAAGGCCTGTTCCCCAATGCGCGCTCGGTCGACGAGAGCGGGCGGCTGGAAGAGGAGCGCCGGCTGGCCTACGTGGGCATCACCCGCGCACGGCAGAAGCTGGTGATCAGCTACGCCGAGGCGCGGCGCCTGCACGGTCAGGACATGCTCGGCATTCCGTCGCGGTTCCTGCGCGAGATTCCGCCGGTGCTGCTCAACGAGGTGCGCCCGAAACCGCAGGTCATGCGCGCGGCGTTTCCGCAGCGGCAACGTCCGAGCTACGGCCACGCCAGCCTTGCGCCTTCGGTCGGGGTGCGCCTGGGCCAGAACGTGACCCATGCGAAGTTCGGTGCCGGCACGGTGACCGACATCGAAGGCGACGGCCCGCATGCGCGTGTGCAGGTGAACTTCGACGATGCCGGCAGCAAGTGGCTGGTGATGGCCTACGCGAACCTGCAGCCGGCCTGATCGGGGTGCGTCGCGGCGTGCGCGCCGTGACGCTGCGGGGATGCTGCGCACCGTACCCTGTCGGCGCGGGCGCAATCGCCCCGCACGCTTTGCGGAGCGGCGAGCCGGAGGCCGGCTGCGTATACATGTCGTATCGGCAGTTCTCCGCTGCCCGTCTGGTCGGGCGTGCGCGTAGCCGCGCGCGCCAGGATCGCCTACTCGCGGATCGCGAAACCCGGGTTCTCGTCCAGCTGACCGTCGCCGTCCACGGCGATCCAGCGTTCGCCGCCCTTCTGGAACAGCACCGGCACCGGATCGCGGAACAGCGGACGGCGCACGAACTGCAGCGACCAGCCCAGCTGTTCCAGCGTGGCGATGGCCGCGGTCTGCTCGCGGGTCAGCCCGGCGCGGAGGCTGGCGGTATCCGGCGGCTCCGGGCGGCGGCGGTCTGGTGTGGTCATGCGGTCCTCGATTCCGGCAGTGCAGACGGGCGGGCGGCCGCACTGATCGGCCGCATGCTACGTGAATGCGCCTCGACGGGCCAACCGGCGCGCGATGCATGACCTTCCGCCCACGCGCGCTGCACACGACGAGACTAGGCTGCCGGATCCCGCGCCGACCCGGCCGGTCCCGATCCGAGGTGGTGGCATGGAGTTTCCGTTTCCGACGCGTCGTGCGCGCGCGTCCGTTCTGGTGGTCGCCCTAGGTGGCCTGGTCGGCGGCACTGCCGCGCAGGCGGCCGAAGGCATGTGGACGCTCGACAATCTGCCCAAGGCCCAACTGCAGTCGCAGTACCAGTTCGCGCCCGACCAGGCGTGGGTGGACCACGCGATGCAGTCCTCGGTGCGCCTCGCCGGTGGCTGCTCGGGCTCGTTCGTCTCGCCCGATGGACTGGTGCTGACCAATGCGCATTGCGTCGTCGGCTGCGTGCAGGGCCTGTCCTCGCCGCAGCGCGATCTGCAGAACGACGGTTTCGTCGCCGATGCGCGCGGTGAGGAACTGCAGTGTCCGGCCGAGGAACTCAACGTGCTGCGGGAGATCACCGACGTCAGCACGCGTCTGGCCAGCGCGGCCGACGGCAAGCAGGGCCAGGCTTACGTGGATGCGCGCAATGCCGAAAAGAGCCGCATCGAATCGGAATGCGTCGGCGACGACGAAGCGAAGACGCGCTGCGACGTCGTCGAGCTCTACAACGGCGGCCAGCAGCATCTCTACCGCTACCACCGCTATTCCGACGTGCGTCTGGTGTTCACGCCCGAGTATTCGGTCGGCTTCTTCGGCGGCGATCCCGACAATTTCAATTTCCCGCGCTACAACCTCGACGCCGCGCTGCTGCGCGCCTACGAGGACGGCAAGCCGGCGAACGTCGAACACCACTTCACGCTCAAGCCCGAAGGCGCCGAGCCGGGCGAACTGGTCATGGTCACCGGACATCCGGGTCGTACCCAGCGCCAGCTCACCGTCGCGCAGCTGGAAACCGTGCGTGACGTCAGCCTGATCAACAACCTGCTGTGGCTGGCCGAACGCCGCGCGATGCTGGGCCAGTACGGCCGCGTCAACGAGGAAGCCACGCGTCAGGCGCAGTCAGATCTCACGTTCACCGACAACAGCTACAAGGTGTTTCGCGGCCAGCTGCAGGCGCTGCTCGACCCGCAGGTGTTCGCCGGCAAGCGTGCCGAGGAAGCGCGTCTACGCGACGGTGTGGACGCCGCGCCATGGAACGAGGTCGAAGCGGCGCAGGTCGTCGCGCGTCAGCTCGCCGTGCCCTACATGCTGCTCGAGCAGGGTCGTGGTTTCGATTCGCGCCTGTTCGGCATCGCCCGCACGCTGGTGCGCGGCGGCGCCGAGCGCGCGAAGGCCAACGACGCCCGTCTGCCGGAGTTCCAGGAGGCCGGCCAGGCCCGTCTGCGCCAGACGCTGCTGAGCAAGGCGCCGGTGTATCCGGAGTTCGAGATCGCCAAGCTGACCTGGTCGCTGACGAAGTTCCGCGAACTGCTGGGCACCGACGATCCGCTGGTGAAGTCCGTGCTCGGCACGCAATCGCCCGCGCAGGTCGCCAAGGCACTCGTCGAAGGCTCGAAGCTCGCCGACGTCGCCGAGCGCGAGCGTCTGTGGAATGGCGGCGCCGCGGCGATCGAAGCCTCGGACGATCCCTTCATCCGCCTCGCCCGCGCCGTGGATGCGCCGGCGCGCGCGCTGCGTCAGCGCCAGGAGTCGGAGGTGGCGTCGATCGAATCGCGCGCGGCCACTCAGATCGCCAAGGTGCGCTTCGAGAAGCTCGGCACCACGGTGTATCCGGATGCGACCTTCACCCTGCGCCTGTCCTACGGCGACGTCGCCGGCTGGGAAGAAAACGGCAAGGCGATCGAACCGTTCACGACGATGGGCGGCGTGTTCGCGCGCAACACTGGCGCCGAGCCGTACGCATTGCCGAAGCGCTGGCTGGACGCGGAAGGCCGCATCGCCCAGGACACGCGTTTCAACTTCGTCAGCACCAACGACATCATCGGCGGCAACTCCGGCAGCCCGGTGATCAACCGCGACGCGCAGGTCATCGGCCTCGCGTTCGACGGCAACATCCACTCGCTGGGCGGAAGCTTCTGGTACGACCCCAAGCTCAACCGCACGGTGTCGGTGCACAGCGCGGCGATCATCGAATCGCTGAAGTCGGTCTACGGCGCCGATGCGCTGGTGGGTGAGCTGCTGCGGAACTGATCGCGTTCCGCGCGTGCGTCACACGGACGGCGTCCCGGATTCGGGGCGCCGTTCGCATATATGTGTCTACGTCAGTGCCACGACGTGCCCGTTCGCCGCGCTGTCGAGGCCCGCCTGCAATACGCGCATGACATCGAGTGCTTGGTCGAGCGTGACCGGCGGCGGCACGCCGTCGCGGATCGCATCGCGGATACCGGCATAGAACATGCGGTAATCGCCCGCAGGTGCCGGCGATGGTGCGTCGCGCAGCGCGCCGTCGGCGTCCACGCGCAGCAGTCGACCGGGTGCTGGATCGACGCCCCAGTTCTCCCCGCCCGGCACGCCGCCTGCGCGCAACGCGGCTTCCTGCGGATCGAGCCCGTGCTTGAACCAGCTGCCGCCCGTGCCGTGCACGGCGAAGCGCATGCCCGCGCCTGGCACCAGGGCGCCGGCATGCAGGATCACCCGCAGCCGCGGATAGCGCAGCACCACATGGACGTAGTCATCGACCTCCGCGCCAGTGCGCTGGATCGCGATATCGGCCTGCACCGCATCCGGCACGCCGAACAGTTGCAGGGCCTGATCGACCAGATGCGGACCGAGATCCAGCCACAGTCCGGCGCCCGGACCCGCGCGTTCGCGCCAGCGGTCGGGCACGGTGGGGCGGAAGCGGTCGAAATGCGAATGCACCTCGGCGATCTCGCCGAGCGTGCCGGCCTCGACAAGCGCGCGCAGCGCGAGGAAATCGGCATCCCAGCGACGGTTGTGGAACACGGCGAGCAGCCGGCCGCTCGCCCTGGCCGCTGCGGCGACCGTCCGCGCCTGCGCCAGATCGATCGCGAACGGCTTGTCGACGACCACAGGCTTGCCGGCCTGCAGCGCTGCGATCGCCAGGGGTGCATGTGTGGCGTTCGGTGAGGCGATGACGACCAGATCGATCGCTGGATCGTCCAGCGCGGCCTGCACATCATCGACAACGCGGACATCGGGCAGGTCCGCATGGACCTTGCCCGCATCGCTGGACACCACGGTGTGCAGCGCCAACCCCGGCGTGGCCTGGATCAGCGGCGCATGGAACACGCGTCCGGCCAGGCCGTAGCCGACCAGCGCGATCCGGATGACGTCACCGGCCACGGACTTACCAGCCGAACAGCCTGAAATAGGTCTGCGGCACGTCGTCGCGGTCACCGTCGATGCTGCCGTCGCCGTCGCGGTCGTAGAGGAAGTACGCCGGACCGCGCGAAGGCACGACCTGCACCGCGCGCAGCTGGCCGGCGATGCGGTACTCGGTGATCTGGTCGCCGTTGGACTCGGTGCGGGTCACCTGCTCGGCATCGGCGGGCACGCCTTCGGGCAGGCCGGAACCGCCACCGGTCGCGCAGGCGGACAGGCCCAGCAGGGCGGTGGCGAGCAGGGCGGTGCGGAACCTGTGCATGGCGAACTCCGGCGCGGACGAAGGGCGGCCAGTATGCGGGGCGGGGGATCGCCACGGGGTGATGCGTCTCACGGGCTGCGCGGGGCGCAGCGGTAGAATCGACGGCATGAAACGCCTCATCCTGATCGACGGGTCCTCGTACCTGTATCGCGCGTTCCACGCGCTGCCGCCGCTGACCAATGCCGACGGTGAACCCACCGGCGCGCTGTTCGGCATCGTCAACATGTTGCGCGCGACGTTGAAGGAAGCGCCCGACTTCGCGGCGTTCGTCGTCGATGCGCCCGGCAGGACCTTCCGCGACGATCTCTACGACCAGTACAAGGCCAACCGCCCGCCGATGCCCGACGAATTGCGGGCGCAGGTCGAACCGATGTGCACGATCGTCGAGGCGCTGGGCTTTCCGATCCTGCGCGTTGCGGGCGTCGAGGCGGACGACGTGATCGGCACGCTGGCGCTGCAGGCGGCCGACGCCGGCATCGAGGTGACGATCTCCACCGGCGACAAGGATTTCGCCCAGCTGGTGCGCCCGCGCGTGACCCTGGTCAACACGATGAGCGGCAGCCGCATGGACAGCGACGCGGCCGTGGTCGAGAAGTTCGGCGTCCGCGCCGACCAGATCGTCGACCTGCTCGCGCTGATGGGCGACAGCATCGACAACATTCCCGGCGTGCCGAAGTGCGGGCCCAAGACCGCGGCGAAGTGGCTGACCGAGTACGAATCGCTGGATGGCGTGATCGCGAACGCCGGCAACATCAAGGGCAAGATCGGCGAGAACCTGCGCGAGGCGCTGCACCAGCTGCCGCTGAGCCGCGAGCTGGCGACGATCAAGACCGATGTCGCGCTCGACGGCGGGCCCGAGACCCTGATCCTGCGCCCGCGCGCGGTGGATGCGCTGCGCGTGCTGTACGCGCGATACGGCTTCGGCCAGGCGCTGAAGGATCTCGACGCCGCCGCTGGCGGTGCGGACGCCGCACCGGCAGGCGCCGCCGCGATTGCGATGCCCGCGCCGCCGTCGACGCTCGACCCGGCGCTGTCGGTGCCGGGCGTCTACGAGACGGTGACGACGCGCGAGCAGCTCGATGCCTGGGTCACGCAGCTGCAGGCCGCCGACGAGTTCGCGTTCGACACCGAGACCGACGCGCTGGACGCGATGCGCTCGGGCCTGGTCGGTCTGAGCTTTGCGATCGAGCCCGGCCGCGCCGCCTACATACCCGTCGGCCACGACTATCCGGGCGCACCGGCGCAGCTGGATCGCGCGCTGGTGCTCGACGCATTGCGCGGCGTGCTCGACGACCCTGCCAAGCGCAAGCTCGGCCAGCACGGCAAGTACGACATCCACGTGCTGCGCCGGCACGGCGTCGAGGTGCGCGGCTACGCCGACGACACGCTGCTCGAAAGTTTCGTGCTCGACGCCGGCATCGCCCGGCACGATCTCGACTCGCTGGCCAAGCGTCACTTGGGCATGGAGACGATCAAGTTCGAGGATGTCGCCGGCAAGGGCGCCAAGCAGATCTCGTTCTCGCAGGTCGCCATCGACGATGCGTCGAAATACGCCGCCGAGGATGCCGACATCACCCTGCGGCTGCATCGGGTCATGAAGCCGCGGATCGACGCCGATGCGGGCCTGGCGCGCGTGTACGCCGACATCGAGATGCCGCTGGTGCCCGTGCTCGCGCGCATCGAAGCCAACGGCGTGCGCGTCGATGCCGACGAACTGCGCCGGCAGAGCGCGGACCTGTCCAAGCGCATGCTCGCCGCGCAGCAGAAGGCGACCGAACTCGCCGGCCGCACCTTCAATCTCGATTCGCCCAAGCAGCTGGGCGCGCTGCTGTTCGACGAGCTGAAGCTGCCGGCGGTCGTCAAGACGCCCAAGGGCCAGCCGAGCACCAACGAGGAAGCGCTGGAGGCGATCGCCGACCAGCACGAACTGCCGCGGGTGATCCTGGAATACCGCGGTCTCGCCAAGCTGCGCAGCACCTACACCGACAAGCTGCCGGAGATGATCAATCCCGACACCGGTCGCGTGCACACCAGCTATCACCAGGCGGGCGCGGCGACGGGGCGGTTGTCGTCGTCGGATCCGAACCTGCAGAACATTCCGATCCGCACCGACGACGGGCGCCGCATCCGCCGCGCCTTCGTCGCGCCGCCGGGCCGCAAGCTGATCGCCTGCGACTACTCGCAGATCGAACTGCGGATCATGGCCCACCTGTCCGAGGATCCGGGCCTGGTCCGCGCGTTCGAATCCGGTGTCGACATCCACCGCGCGACGGCTGCCGAAGTCTTCGCCCGTCCGCTGGACGAGGTCACCGGCAACGAGCGCCGCGCGGCCAAGGCGATCAACTTCGGCCTGATGTACGGCATGAGTGCCTTCGGCCTGGCGCGCAATCTCGGCATCGGCCGCGGCGAGGCGCAGGATTACATCGCGCTGTACTTCTCGCGGTATCCGGGCGTGCGCGACTTCATGGACCGCACCCGGCTGCAGGCGCGCGAGACCGGTTATGTCGAGACCGTGTTCGGCCGGCGGCTGACGCTGGACTTCATCCAGAAAGGCAATCCCTCGCAGCGCGCCGGTGCCGAGCGCGCCGCGATCAACGCGCCGATGCAGGGCACCGCGGCCGACATCATCAAGCGGGCGATGATCACGATCGACAGCTGGATCGCCGATCACGCGGACCGCGCGAAGATGATCCTGCAGGTGCACGATGAACTGGTGTTCGAAGCGGATCTGGATTTCGTCGACACGCTGCTGGCAGAGGTCGTGACCCGGATGACCCGCGCGGGCGAACTGCGGGTGCCACTGGTCGTCGACAGCGGCATCGGCGACAACTGGGACGAGGCGCACTGAGGCCTGTCCCGCGTGGCCCAGAGACCGGGCTGGGCAGGCGCGAAGGTGTGCCGCCGTGTGCTGGGCTGGGATCGGTCCGACGATCCGTGCGAACAGCAGAAAAATGGTGAGTCTTCCGGAGGCTGGGAAGGCCCCTTGTTTGCCGTTTCGGTCGGTTCGCCACGCCGGACACCGTGCTGGATCAGGCGGGGTAAATGCGGCCTGAATCCAACAGAAAATTAACCGTTATCTTCACGATTCGTCCATCCACCGGGTGCTTATATGTCCCTCGACAGATGCAAGGTCTGTCGCGGATCTCTCCCTTCCCCTGGAGTGATCTACCGGAACCATCAGGCGTCTCCCCGCGCCCGGTTCCCGAGCCCCGTAGGCCCCCCCTGCCTGCGGGGCTTTTTTACGTCCGCGATTCGGGAAAGGCATCTGGACCTTCAGGATCTGGCGGGCACTCCGCTGGCTGTCGGCAGATCGGCTTGATCGCGCCGGCTGAGCCGGGATCCAAGGTCGGGCGGGGTGCGCAGGTTCGCGTCATGCCAAGCCCGATTGCCTTGCCGGCGAGATCAGAACGGCGCGGGCGAATTCAGTGACAGCGGCGCCCCGGTGAGCGGGTGGACCAGCGTGAGCGTATGGGCGTGCAGCAGCAAACGTGGCGCCCGATTCTGCTGCGCCGGCGCGGCATACAAGGCGTCGGCCAGGATGGGATGTCCGATGGCCTGCAGGTGGACACGCAGCTGGTGGGTCCGGCCGGTGACCGGTGTCAGCGCCAGGCGGGTGGACGGCAGGCCGTCGCTGTCCGTATGGCGCGACAGTACCTGCCAGCGGGTCTGTGACGGCTTGCCGGCGATGGGGTCGATCCGCTGCCGTGGCCGGTTGGGCCAGTCGGCGGCCAGCGGCAGGTCGATTTCGCCGGCATCTTCCGCCAGCCAGCCGTCGACCACGGCCACATAACGCTTCTCGACCAGGCGGTCGGCGAAGGCCGTGCTCAGCGCCCGCTGCATCTCCAGCCCACGGGCCAGCACCATCACGCCGGATGTCGCCATGTCGAGGCGATGCACCACCCGGGCATCCGGCCAGTGCGCCAGCGCCCGGGTGGCCAGGCTGTCCTGCTTGTCGGCGCCACGCCCGGGCACGGCCAGCAGCCCCGCGGGTTTGTCGAACGCCAGCAGCTGCGCATCGGCATGCAGCAGGTGCAGGCAATCGGGGACGATATCCGGATGCACGGCAGAGGCCGGGATCAGGCGGGCGCGTCCAGCCAGTCGCGCGGTCGCAGGTAGTCCAGCAGTCGCGCCTCGTCGCTGCCCGCATCCGGCGCGTAGCCGTATTCCCAGCGCACGCGCGGCGGCAGGCTCATCAGGATCGATTCCGCGCGGCCGCCCGATTGCAGACCGAACAGCGTGCCGCGGTCGTAGACCAGGTTGAACTCGACGTAGCGACCGCGGCGGTAGAGCTGGAACTCGCGCTCGCGCTCGCCGTGCGTGGTGTCCTTGCGACGCTCGACGATCGGCAGGTAGGCGTCGAGGAATCCATCGCCGACCGCACGCATGTAGGCGAAGTCGGTGTCGAAATCGCCGTGCAGGTCGTCGAAGAACAGGCCGCCGACACCGCGCGTCTCATTGCGGTGGCGCAGGAAGAAATACTCGTCGCACCAGCGCTTGTGCGCGTCGTAGCGCGCGTCGCCGCCGAAGGGCGCACACAGATCGCGCGCAGTGCGGTGCCAGTGCTGCACGTCCTCGTCGAAGGGATAGAACGGCGTCAGGTCGAAGCCGCCGCCGAACCACCAGGCCACGGTTTCGCCATCGCGCACGGCGCGGAAATGGCGCACGTTGGCGTGGGTGGTCGGCAGGTAGGGATTGCGCGGGTGGAACACCAGCGACACGCCGCAGGCCCGCCAGGACGCGCCGGCGAGTTCGGGCCGGTTGGCGCTGGCCGAGGGCGGCAACGCGGTGCCGGAGACATCGGAGAAGCCGATGCCGGCCTGTTCGAACACCGCGCCGTCGCGCAGCACGCGGGTGCGGCCACCGCCGCCTTCGGCGCGCTGCCACAGGTCCTCGACGAACCGGGCCTGGCCATCGGCGTGTTCGATGCGGCTGCAGATGCGGTCCTGCAGGCCGGTCAGATAGTCACGGACGGTGTCGAAATCGTTCATGCGACGCATTGTAGGCGGCGCCCGTGCGGCGGCATTGATCCTGGTCAATGCCCGGCGCGGCGCGTTGCCGACGTTCGCTGTCTGAAAACCGCGGGCGGGCGGATGCGTGACACCTGCCTGGGGATGTCAGTCGCGCCGTCGGATGCGCGGCGGCTGCCACACGGCGTCAACAACGGTCGAATGGTGCCGACGAAGACGCCGGGGCGCCGCGTCGCGGCCTCAGCCGTAAGCCTGCCGCCAGGTCTCGAGCCGTGCGGCCAGCGCATCGGCGCGTCGACCGTAGGTGTCGGGCAGGGCGCCATCGAAGCCGGTCAGGCCGCGGTTGACGTGGCGCATGCGCGCCGCGGCCTCGACGTGGTCGGCGAAGTCGATGCCGACCATCGTGTGCAGGCCGACACGTGTGGTGCCGAAACGCACCACGTCGCGCCAGCCCCAGCGCTGGACCCGGAACAGCGAGCGCAACTCGATGCCGGTGGCATCGAGCCGCAGATGGTTCGCGCCGGGCAGCAGCGCCACCAGGGCGACCAGACCGCACAGCCCGAAGAAGCCGCCGCACAGCCATGCAATCGACGGATTGCGATCGCCGATGTCGACCGCAATCCACACGAACCCGGCCGAGATCGCCACCAGCGCGAGCATTTTCCACGGCGATGGCCGCAGCAGCTCTACCGCCGGCAGCGGGCCGGGCACGGTCACTTCAGCGTGCGCTCGAACAGCTCGTAGATGCGGCGGTACTGGTCGTACCACGAGGCCGGATGCTGGTAGGCGTGACGCTCGAGCGGGTAGCTCGCCAGTTCCCACTTGTCCTTGCGCAGCTCGATCAGGCGCTGCGCCATCATCACCGAGTCCTTGTAGAACACGTTGTCGTCGATCATGCCGTGCGCGATCAGCAGGTTGTCCTGCAGGCGGTCGGCATATTCCATCGGCGAGGACTTGGCGTAGGCCTCGGGATCGATGTCGGGCGTGTTGAGGATGTTGGCGGTGTAGGCGTGGTTGTACTGCGACCAGTCGGTGACCGGGCGCAGGGCGGCGCCGGCCTTGAATACGCCGGGCTCGCGGAACAGCGCCATGAAGGTCATGAAGCCGCCGTAGCTGCCGCCATAGATGCCGACGCGGTCGCGATCGGCCTGGTGGTTGTCGACCAGCCAGTCGATGCCGTCGAGGTAGTCCTCGAGTTCCGGGTGGCCCATCTGCCGGTAGATCGCCGTGCGCCAGTCGCGGCCGTAACCGCTGGACGCGCGGAAATCGAGGTCCAGCACGATGTAGCCCTGCTGCACCAGCAGGTTGTGGAACATCTGTTCGCGGAAGTAGTTGGGATACCGGTCGTGGACGTTCTGCAGGTAGCCGGCGCCGTGCACGAACAGCACGACGGGATACTTGCGGCCCGGCTCGTAATTCTCCGGTGCGTAGAACTTGCCCCAGACCGTGCCGGCGCCGTGCTTGGACGGAATCTGCACGTACTCGGGCTGCACCCACTCGTGCGCCTTGAAGGTCTCGCTGCGGGTGTCGGTGAGCACGCGCAGCGCGCCGCCGTTGACGTCGGCCACCGCCACCTGCGGCGGCGTGTAGCTCGACGAGTGGCGCACCAGCAGGCGGCTCTCGTCGGGCGACAGCACGAAGTCCTCGATGCCGCCGCTCGTGGTGATTTCGGCGACGTCGCCGCCGGACGCGCTGCAGACCTGGTAACGGCCCGGCCATTCGCGGTTGCACATGAAGAAGAAGCGGCTGCCGTCGCGCGACATCACCGGCGAAGACACTTCCCAGCGCCCCGAGGTCAGCGCGCGCGAGCGGCCGCCGTCGTTGAGGTAGAGATGCGAGTAGCCCGATTCCTCGGACAGGAACCACAGCGTGCGGTTGTCCGGCAGCCAGCCGAACTCGTTGAAATCCCAGTTGATCCAGGCCGGATCGGTCAAGCGGTGACGCGGCTGCAGGGCCGCGCCGGCCAGGTCGACGGTCGCCAGCCAGCGGTCCTTGTTGTCGACCGAGTGGATCGACACGGCCACCGAGCGGCCATCGTCGCTCCAGCGGATCGCGCCGCCGCCACCGCCGCGGCCGTCGATCTCCAGGCGCACCGGGCGGTTGCCGCTCAGCGCGTCCTTGCCGGCGGCGCGGCGCAGGCTGGCCAGCGGATCGGTGCCGATGCCGGGCAGGGCGTCGGTCTTCAGCTCGCGGACCTGGCCCGTGGCCAAGTCCACCAGCCACAGCGTGTGCGGCAGGGGATCGTTGCGGCCGACGCGCGTGCGCACGTCCTCGAATTCCTCGTAGCCGGATTCGGTGACGTAGCGCGGCATCTTGCCGGCCTGGCCTTCGTTGCCGCCCTTCGGCGCGGTGACGACGATCAGGCGGTCGCCGGCCGGCGACAGCGCGCTGCCGGCGATGGTGACGTTCTTGCCGAAATAGGCCGGCGCGGCGGCGCGAGTCGGGTCGACGCGGCGCCACTGCTCGGCCTGCACGCGCTGCGCGTCACGCCGGTCGCGCTCGGTGCGCAGCGTTTCGATCATGTGGAACTGGCGCTCGCGCAGGTCGTCGGCCGCCGGCGGCTTGGCCGGATCGTCCTCGGCCTTGAGGCTGGTCAGCTGCGCGGTGCCGCGCTGCGGATCCCAGCCGTACCAGTCGCTGCCGGTGCGCCACACCAGGCCGCCGGACGCGCTCCACTGCGGCTGCGCCTCGGGGGCTTCCGTGCGGGTGATCTGGGTCAGCTGGCCGGTGCGCAGGTCGCGCACGAACAGGTCGCCATTGCGCACGAAGGCCATCCGCGTGCGGGTGGGGTCGAAGATCGGGTTCTGCGCGTCGAGGTCGGCGCGCGCAGCGTCGTCGAGGCGCGTGGCGGCGCCGCCGGCGATCGGCTGCACCCAGGTGTCGCGGATCGTCGCGCCTTCGCGCTTGAGCGTGAAGTACGCCCGGCTGCCGTCCCAGCTCCACCATGTCGACTCGACCGGCGGACCGATCCAGTCGGGATCGTCCATGATCCGCTCCATCGTCAGCGGCTGCGCGGGTTGCGCAAGGGCAAGGGGCGAAACAAGGGCGCAGGCCAGCACCCAGGGCAGCGACAGTCGACGCATCGGCAGATCCGTGGAGCGAAAAGGAGGGCGCAGTGTACCGGCGCTGCCGACGGTCGTTGCCGCGTCCGGGTGTGCGGCACGTGGCGATCGCGGCCATCGCGGCGCCCGATCGGCGGGTCACATGCACTGTGCGATGCGCTTGCGTGGCGCAGATGACTTCGCTGCTGCATTGCGTATCGGCCGGTACGGATCGACCCCGGTCGGCGCCGCGTTCGCGTTGCCGTCTGGCGACCGCCCCGTGGGGCATCACTGAACCAGGCGTCGCCCTCGCGCCCGCGTGACGCGCGCCTGCGATACCCAAGGCGGGACTTTTGCCGCACAATCGCCGGTGTTTCCGCGGTGTTCCGGGCCAATGCACGCCTACGTCTACAAAAGCCAGCGCAAGGCGGACACCTATGTCTATCTCGCCGCGCGCGATGCCTTCGATGTGATGCCCGAACCGGTGCGTGCCCAGCTGGGTACGTTGACGTTCGTGCTCGACGTGGACCTGGTGCCCGGTCGCCGACTGGCGCGCGAGAATCCCGAGCAGGTGCGCGAACACCTGCGCAGCCGTGGCTTCCATCTGCAGATGCCGCCGACCCTCGCCGCCGACCCGCTGACCTCCGACTGGGGCACCGATGCCTGAGGCCCCGCGTCGAGAGGGTGCGCGTACCGCGCGCGTGCACCGGCCCGCCACTGTCGCGCTTGTCGCCGCCGCACTGCTGACCCTGGTCACGCTGGCAGGCGGCGTCGTGGCCGCGGTGGCCGGCGCGCTGGCGCAGCCCGCGTTCGCGCTCGCGATCCGTGCCCGGCGCGCGCGCGCCGGACTGGACGTGGCGACGCTGCGGACCGACGGCATCTCGCTGCTCGTCGCCTGGGGCGCCGCGATCGGCATCGCCGCGCTGGGCGTGGCCTGGCCGCTGCAGTCACTGCGCCAGGGTGGTGAACTCGGCGCGGCGCTGGCGACCAGCGTCGTCGTCGGCCTTGCGGTGATCGGGTTCTGGCGGACCTGGCCGATGTGGCATGCGATCGAACGCGACGGGGGCGACCTGCGCCAGCACTGGCATGCACTGGCCGATCACGACACCGGCAGCTGGCGCGGGGTTGCCGCGGCGGCCTGTGTGGCGGCGGTCGTTGCGACGGTGCTGCTGCTGGCCTGGCTGCCGCCCGTGGGCCTGGGCGTTCGGGCCGCGCTCGTCGTCGGCGCCGCGCTGGCCTGGGCCGCGCTGCATCACACGCTGCAGGGGCTTGCACCGCCAGCCCCGCTGGCGATGCAGGTCGTCGAAATGCAGGGCGATCCTGCAGCAGCGCTGTTCGACGAGCCTGCCGACGCCGCGCCCGAACTCGCGCTGTACGCCGCCGCGCGCGGTGGCCGCGTGGACCGCGCGCTCGCACTGATCGAAGCCGGCGCCGACGTGCGTGCGCTGCCAGCCGATGACGAGCGCGACCAGCGCAGCCTGTCGGTGCTCGCGGCGGTGCTGCCGGACCTGCGCCTGCTGCGCGACCTGATCGCACGCGGCGTCGACGTCAACGCCGCGCACGCCGGCATGACCCCGTTGCTCGCCGCCACGCGCGACAGCTGGCACGGCCGCCCCGATGCGGTGATGACCCTGCTGGCGAACGGCGCCGATCCGCGCATCACCGACCACGAAGGCAATACGCCGCTGCACCTGGCCGCGCGCAGTTCCGACCCCGGTGTCGCCGCGCTGCTGCGCGATGCGGCCGCGGAACTCGAAGCCCGCAACCACGACGGCCTGACCCCGCTCGGCGTCGCCTGCGCGGCGGGCAACTGGCGGCTGGCGAAGTTCCTGCTCGAGCGCGGCGCCAAGCCCGATGTCGAGGGCGGCACGCCGGCGCTGCTCGGTGCCGCCGGCGGCGACGAGGACGATGCGGCGGGTGTGCAGCTGTTGATCCGGCACAAGGCACGGGTGGACGCGCGCGATGCCGAGCGCCGCGGCGCGCTGCATGTCGCGGCCTTCAACGGCCATGTCGAAATCCTGGCCGCGCTGCTCGCGGCCGGCGCCGACGTACGCGCCCGCGACAACGACGGCCGGACGCCGCTGCTCGACGCGGCGCGCGGCGGTCGCCTCGCGGCCCTGGACGCGCTGGCCGCTGCCGGCGCCGACGTCCTGGCCGCCGACATCACCGGTCGCAATGCGGTGGTGCTGGCCTGCGCCGCGGACGTGCCCTCGGTCGCGCTGGTGCAGCGGCTGCTGGCACTGGGCGTGCCGGCCGACACGGTGGATCCGGACGGCAAGCGTCCTGCGGACCGCGCCGCCGAATCCGGACGCTGGGCCCTGGTGCGCGCGCTCGATCCTGCGTATGCATTGCCCGGGAATGTCGGCCACGACGACGCCATCGAATCCGATGCGCGCACGCCGTTCGTGCTGCTGCGCGATAGCCTGCGCGACGGGCGCCACGACGGACTCGCGCCGGTGCTGCGCCTGCTCACGCCCGGCGATCTCGGTCGCCTGCTGCTCGATGCCGAGGCGCCGCCCGCACTGGAGCGGGTGGAGTGGCTGCTCGCGCAGGGCGCCGACGTCGAGGTGCGTGACGCAGCCGGACAGACGCCCTTGTTCGCGCTGTTGCCCGCAGCGCCGGACGCGCTGCCGGTGCTGCAGGCACTGCTGCGCCACGGCGCTTCGCCCGGTGGCGCTGGCGGTCTGGCCGCATCGCTGGCCGCGTTCGCGGATGGCGATCACGCCGCGCGCGTGTTCGAGACGTTCGCGCTCGATCTGCTCGCACGCGGCGCCGATCCGTTCGCCGCGTCGCCGCACGGGGATCCGCCCCTGTCGCTGGCCGTCCGGCTGGGCTGGCCGCGCCTGCTCGAACGTCTGGTCGGCGCCGGCGTGGATCTCGACGCGCGCGATTCGCGTGGCATGACGGCGTTGCATCTCGCCGCTGCGCTGGGCCGTGAGGCGGCGTTGAAGACGCTGGTCCGGCACGGCGCATCCGCGTCCGCGCGTGCCGCCGACGGGCAGACGCCGCTGGGCGTCGCGTTGTCGGCGGGGCGACGCGATCTGGCCGACTGGCTGGACTGGCGCGGCTGGTCGCCGCCGCGCCGCGCGCTGGAATCGACCGACCTGCCGGCCGCGGCGATGGTCGGCGACGCCGACGCCGTGCGCCGTCTGCTCGATCTCGGGTTCGCCATCGACACGCCCGACGCCCAGGGCTGCACCGCACTGTTGCGAGCATCCGGTGGCGGCCATCTTCCGGTGGTCGACCTGTTGCTGACGCGCGGTGCGAATCCGGCCTGCGCCGCGCAATCGGGTGCCACGCCGCTATCGGCGGCGGTGAGCATGCGGCATGGCGCGGTGGTCGAGCGCCTGCTCGCAGCCGGCGCCGCGCTCGACCAGCGCCTGCCCGGCGAGGTCAGCGTGCTGATGCTCGCCGCGGCGCTTGGCCTGCCGGATCTGGCGGCGCGCCTGCTGACCGCCGGCGCCGACATCCACGCGACCGACGCGCAGGGGCTCACGCCGCTGCACTGCGCCGCGCTCTACGGCTTCACCTCGCGCGACCGTCCGCGTCTGCTCGCGCTGTTCGACACGCTGCTGCTCGCCGGCGCGGAGGTCGATGCGCCAGCGGCCGGTGGCGTGACGCCGCTGCTGTTGCTGCTCGGCGCGCGCGCCGAACCCGGCACGGCCTGCGACGAGGACGTGGTGCTTGCGGCGCTGGAACATCTGCTCGACGAAGGCGTCTCGCTCGACGCCCAGGAGCCGCGCGGATTCGGTCCGCTGCACCTGACCGGCCTGCACGGCCAGCTGCGTCTCGCCCGTCGTCTGTTGCGCGCCGGAGCAGACCCGGACCTGCGCGACACCCTCAACCGCACCCCGCGCGAGATCGCGGTGATGCGCGGCTTCATCGACGTCGCCGCCGAGTTCGCGCCGGCCAATGGCGATGGCGTGTCGATGGCGCGGTTCCTGCGGGATACACGGCACTGATCCGAGCGACGCAACGTCGGTCAGGTGTGCGGTCAGCGTCACGGGCACCGTGCGGCACGAGGCGTCGGGGGTTATCCGTTTGCCCGAGCACGGCAGACGCGGCAGAGTAGGCCCCCGGTCCATTGCAGGATGCATCCATGCACCGATTGCTTTACGCCGCCCTTTGCGTGGTTTTTCTCTTCGCCGCTGCGCCGGCTGCCGACGCCCAGAGCGTCCGGCAGATGCGCCAGGAAGTCGAGGCCAGCATGCTCGTCACTGGTCACGTCGACATCGACTACGGCGGCCGGGTGACTGCGTCGGAGCTCGATCATCGCGACAAGCTGCCGACCTATGTCGTCAACCTGATCGAAGCCTCGCTGCCTTCGCTGCGCTTCGAGCCGATCCTCGTAGACGGTGCGCCCGTCTTGGCGCGCGCGCAGATGAGTGCGCGGCTGGTCATGGTGTCCGGGACCGGTGATGAAATGCATCTTCGGATCGCCAGCGCGCATTTCGGGGAGTTGCAATCGGATAACGACACGGGTGCTCCCAGGGCTGCCCGAATGCCGCCGCCGCGTTTCCCATCCGAGGTCGCCGAGATGGCCGGACAAGGCGATGTCTATTTGCTCGTCAAGGTGGGGCGTGACGGGCGCACGGAAGATGTGCATGTAGAGCAGGTCAATCTGACGGCACTCGGCAGCGCGCTTCAGATGGCGAGAATTCGTCAGGGGCTCTCCAGGGCTGCGGTCAATCAGGCGCGCAGACAGTGGGCGTGGACGCCTCCGACAACGGGTCGCGATGTCGATCGCGATTACTGGGTCGTTCGGGTGCCCATTTCCTTCAGATTCTTCGGCCAGCTCGAAACGCCCTACGGACAATGGGCGGCCTATCATCCCGGCGAGATGAGTCATCCCCGGTGGGCCGCACCTGTACAGCCGGGCTTTCGTCCCGATGCGCTGGCAGCAGACCAGTCCGCGACACCTGAAACCTCCCGATTCAAGCTTCTGACGCCTTTCGGAGGCTGAGCGCTCGAGGAGAGCCGCGTCGCGCCTGATGGTCTTCCCACGAGTATGCGATTGCAGCGCAGAAAAAAGCCCCGCATTTGCGGGGCTTTTTTTTTTGGCGCATTGCGATCGCGGGGATCAGCGCTTCATCGACGAGAAGAACTCGTCGTTGGACTTCGTGGTCTTCATCTTGTCGAGCAGGAATTCCATCGCGGCGATCTCGTCCATCGGGTGGAGGAGCTTGCGCAGGATCCAGATGCGCTGCAGCAGGTCCGGCTCGATGAGGTAGTCCTCGCGGCGCGTGCCCGACTGGTTGACGTTGATCGCCGGGTAGACGCGCTTCTCGGTGATGCGACGGTCGAGGTGCACTTCCGAGTTGCCAGTGCCCTTGAACTCTTCGTAGATCACCTTGTCCATCGCGCTGCCGGTGTCGACGAGTGCGGTGGCAATGATGGTCAGCGAACCGCCTTCCTCGACGTTGCGCGCGGCGCCGAAGAAGCGCTTCGGGCGATGCATCGCATTGGCGTCGACACCACCGGTCAGGACCTTGCCCGAGCTCGGCACGACGTTGTTGTAGGCGCGGGCGAGGCGGGTGATCGAGTCGAGCAGGATGACGACATCTTTCTTGTGCTCGACCAGGCGCTTGGCGCGCTCGATCACCATTTCGGCGACTTGCACGTGGCGCGCGGCCGGCTCGTCGAACGTGGACGAAATGACTTCGCCGCGCACGGTGCGCTGCATTTCCGTCACTTCTTCCGGACGCTCGTCGATCAGCAGCACGATCATGTGCACGTCTGGGTGGTTGTAGGTGATGGCGCTGGCCACCTGCTGCATCATCATCGTCTTGCCCGCCTTCGGCGGCGAGACGATCAGGGCGCGCTGGCCCTTGCCCTGCGGGGCCATCAGGTCGAGGATGCGGCCGGCGATGTCCTCGCTGGACCCGTCGCCACGCTCGAGCTTGAAGCGCTTGCGCGGGAACAGCGGGGTCAGGTTCTCGAACAGCACCTTGCCCTTGCTGGCTTCCGGCGGCTCGCCGTTGATCGTGTCGACGACCGACAGCGCGAAGTAGCGTTCGCCATCCTTCGGCCAGCGGATGCGACCGAGCAGATGGTCGCCGGTGCGCAGGTTGAAGCGGCGGATCTGGCTGGGCGAGATGTAGACATCGTCCGGGCCGGCGAGATAGCTCGCCTCGGCCGCGCGCAGGAAGCCGTAGCCGTCGGGCAGGATCTCGAGCACGCCGTCGGCGACGACGCCCTCGGCGTGGCGGGTCAGCACCTTCAGCAGCCCGAAGATCACGTCCTGCTTGCGCGCGCGCGCCACGCCTTCGATCGACAGCTGGTCGGCGATGTCGAGCAGCTTGTGCGCCGGCATCCGCTTGAGGTCGCTCAGCGAATACTGCGGGAAGCCTTCCGGCACGTTCGGCGGCGGCAGGCGCTGCGCCTGGTCGTTGCCACCGTCCTGCGGCAGGCCGTCGTCGCGGCCACCGCGCGGGCGGTCACGCCGGTTCTTGAACCGGTCGCGGCGGTTGCCGCCCTGGTCCTGGCGGTTCTGCTCGTGACGGTTCTGGTTGTTCTGGTTGTTGTGGTGGTTCTGCTGCTGCGGCTGCTGCGACTGGCCGCCCTGCTGGGGGCCGCGCTGCTCGCCGCCATTGCGCTGGCCGCCATCCTGCGCAGGCGCATCGCCTGCAGGCTTGGCACCGGCATCGCGCGGGGCATCGGATGCCGTCGGCGCCGGCCTGGGCGCGGATGCGTCCTGGGCAGGCAGCGGAAGCTGGGACTGGGGCGCGGAATCGGAACCGGCCTCGGGGGCCTTCTTCGCCACGCGGGGCTTGCGGACGCGTTTCACGGCGGTGTCGCCGGTGGGCGCGCCGGAGTCGTCAGGGGTGTTGTCGGACAAGAGAAGAATCCTCGCTCGGTGCGAGCGCCCGTGACCGGGCGGAAGGTTGGAAGAGGCAGAGCCGGCAAACAGCGCCCGGCAGGTGCGATCAGATGGGTGCGGCATGCAGAGCGCAGGCCGGAGTCGGCAAACCTAGCATCGCCGGGTCGGCGGCGGCAAGCGCTGCGGCCGGCCACGATTCAGGCGCGGACGCGGCGCGGACGCGGCGCGGGGCCGACGCAGGGAAGCAGAACAGTGTCTGGAACGCCTGGAACCAGCTCAATCGGCGCGGACCGCGCGCGGGCACGCTGTCCGGCAGCGCGTCTGGATCAGAGCGACTTGTCGATCAGCTGGGCCAGCTGGGGCTTGCCCACCGCGCCGATCTGGGTGGCCTGGATCTGGCCGTCCTTGAACAGCAGCAGCATCGGAATCGAGCGCACGTGGTACTTCAGCGCCGTCGCCTGGTTCTGGTCGACATCGATCTTCACGATCTTGGCCCGGCCCGCATAGTCACCGGCCAGCTCGTCGAGGGCGGGGGCGATCATCTTGCAGGGCCCGCACCACGGCGCCCAGAAATCGACCAGAACCGGCACGTCGGACTGCAGGACGGTGGTCTCGAAGTCGGAATCGGTGGCATGGATGACAGCGTCGGTCACGGGGCTCTCCGGGTGGGGATGGCGCCGGCATCGGCCGCGGCGCCGGGATGGGTGGTAAAATGGGGGATCGTCCGCCGGAATCAAGGCGGCGCATCGCGGGATGACCCACGCGTCCCGCCCAAGGCAGTCTGCGTCGCGGATGCCGCCCACGCAAGCACGCGGCGCCCGCATCCGGCGACGCCCGGACACGGTTCAATATCCCGCATGAGCGAAAAGCCCTTAACCGACATCACCTTCTCGTCCTTCGATCTGCATCCGGCGTTGCTCGCCGGGCTGGAAGAGGCCGGGTTCACCCGCTGCACGCCGATCCAGGCGCTGACGCTGCCGCTGGCCCTCTACGGCCGCGACGTCGCCGGCCAGGCCCAGACCGGCACCGGCAAGACCCTGGCCTTCCTGGTTGCGGTGATCAACCGCCTGCTGTCGAAGCCGGCGCTGGCCGACCGCAAGCCGGAAGACCCGCGCGCGCTGATTCTCGCGCCGACCCGCGAACTCGCCATCCAGATCCACAAGGATGCGGTGAAGTTCGGCAGCCACCTCGGCCTGAAGTTCGCCCTGGTCTACGGCGGCGTCGACTACGACAAGCAGCGCCAGATCCTCACCGAAGGCGCCGACGTCATCATCGCGACCCCCGGTCGCCTGATCGACTACGTCAAGCAGCACAAGGTCGTCAGTCTGCACGCCTGCGAGATGTGCGTGCTCGACGAAGCCGACCGCATGTTCGACCTCGGCTTCATCAAGGACATCCGCTTCCTGCTGCGTCGCATGCCGATCCGCACCGAGCGCCAGACGCTGCTGTTCTCGGCGACGCTGAGCCATCGCGTGCTCGAGCTCGCCTACGAGCACATGAACGAGCCGGAGAAGCTGGTCGTCGAAAGCGAGTTCATCACCAACGCCAAGGTTCGGCAGGTGATGTATTTCCCCGCCGACGACGAGAAGCTGCAGCTGTTGCTGGGCCTGCTGTCGCGCAGTGAAGGCGCGCGCACGATGGTCTTCGTCAACACCAAGGCGTTCATCGAGCGGGTGGCGCGTGCGCTGGAGAAGGCCGGCTACCGCGTCGGCGTGCTCTCGGGCGACGTGCCGCAGAAGAAGCGCGAGAGCCTGCTGAAGAAGTTCCAGGCCGGCCAGCTCGAACTGCTGGTGGCGACCGACGTCGCCGCGCGCGGTCTGCACATCGACGGCGTCAGCCACGTCTTCAACTACGACCTGCCGTTCGATGCCGAGGACTACGTCCACCGCATCGGCCGCACCGCGCGTCTGGGCGCCGAGGGTGACGCGATCAGCTTCGCCTGCGAGCGCTACGCGCAGAGCCTGCCGGAGATCGAGGCTTACATCGAGCAGAAGATCCCGGTCGAGCCGGTCACGTCCGAGCTGCTGACCGCGCTGCCGCGTGCGCCCCGCGAAGGCGTGGAGCTGGATGCAGAAGAGGGCGAGAGCATCGGCGAGATCTTCAAGGAAGTGCGCGAAGCGCGTGCGGCCGAAGACGCCAAGCGCGGCGGTGGTCGTGGCGGTCCGGGTGGCGGTCGCGGCGCGCCCGGCGCACGTGCACCGCGTTCGGCCGGCGGTGGTGAAGGCCGCAGCGAGCGTGGTCCGCGCAAGCCGCGTCCGAAGCCCGAAGCGGCAACGGCCGAAGGTGCAGTGGCTGCGTCGACCGAACAGGCTGCAGCCGGTGCGGCACCGGTGATCGATGCAGCGGGCGCCGTCGCCGCGGCGATGCCGGACGAGTCGCGTCCGCCGCGCAAGCGTCGTCGCCGTCGCGGCGGCAAGAAGCTGGAAGGCGATGCCGCCGGCGCCCAGACGAGCGGCGCCGCGCAGGCCGATGCCGCTGCCAAGCCGGCACGTACGGGCGACAAGCCGGGGCCGCGCGAAGTGCGTCCGACCCCGAGGGCGGCACCGGGCAAGGCCGCGGCGGAGGCGAGTCCGTCGCTGCTCAGCCGGATCGGCCGCGGTCTGCGTCGACTGGTCTCCGGTGGCGACACGCGCTGAGCCCGGCGCGCGATGCGAGGCCCCGCTCCGGCGGGGCCTTTTCGTATCCGGAGAGGCCTGCGCACTCGCGGCCCGGCGCATGGCGTCCGAGGCGACGCGCAGTCTCCGGCCGGCGCGTCGCGTCCGGAATTCCGGTTTTCGGGGCGGCGCGTGACGCCGTGTCTGCACGATTCCCTGCGATACTGGCGCGCATGAGCGTTCTGCGATTCGACAATGTCAGCAAGCAGTATCCGGGCGGCCATGCCGCGCTGTCGGACGTCAGTTTCGACGTCGCGGCGGGCGAGATGCTGTTCGTCACCGGTCACTCCGGCGCGGGCAAGAGCACGCTGCTGAAGCTGATCCATCTGGCCGAACGGCCGAGCCGCGGCGCGGTGCTGTTCGGCGAGCGCAACCTGCTGAAGGTGCGCGGGCGGAAGATCGCGATGCACCGGCGCGAGGTCGGCGTGGTGTTCCAGGATCATCGCCTGCTGCCCGACCGCAGCGTGTTCGACAACATCGCCTTGCCGCTGATCCTGCGCGGCATGCGCCGGCCCGAGATCGGCAAGCGGGTGCGCGCGATTCTCGAACGTCTGGAACTGGGCGCACGCGAACGCGCGCTGCCCACCCAGCTATCGGCCGGCGAACAGCAGCGTGTCGGCATTGCCCGCGCCATCGTCGGCGAGCCGAGGCTGCTCGTCGCGGACGAACCCACCGGCAATCTGGATCCCACCCTGTCCGCCGAGATCCTGGCCCTGTTCGCGGAACTGCCCGAGCGCGGGACCAGCGTGCTGATCGCCAGTCATGACCTCGGCCTGGTCAAACGCATGAAGAAGCGCACCCTGGTGCTCGACCACGGCACGCTGGCCGACGACATCGCGCCGGAGGATCTCGCCGATGCCTGAGGCGCCCCGCAACACGCCGGCCCGCGCCGGCGCCTCGCCGGTCGGTACCTGGGTCGACCATCACGGCTACAGCATCGTCGCGAGTCTCGGCCGCCTGTTCCGCCGGCCCTGGTCCACCGCGCTGACCATCGGCGTGATGGCGGTGGCGCTGGCGTTGCCGCTGGGCCTGTGGCTGGTGCTGGACAACCTGGGCCGTCTCGGCGGCAGCATCGATGCCTCGCGCGAGATCAGCGTGTTCCTGGACCAGGACGTCGACGCCGCGCGCGCCGAAGCGCTGGCCGGCGAACTGCGCGGCCGCGCCGATGTCGGCAGCGTCGTCCACCGCACGCCCGACGAAGGCCTGGCCGAGCTGCGCGAACGCGGGCAGTTCGGCGATGCCATCGACACCCTCGACAGCAACCCGTTGCCGCACGTGCTGATCCTGACGCCGGGCGGCGACGAGATGCGCCTGGCCGAAGCGCTGCGCGGTCTGCCCGAAGCGGAACTGGTGCAGCACGACGCGCAGTGGCGCGAGCGTCTCGACGGCTGGTTGCGCTTCGGCGGCCGGGTGGTCTGGGTGCTGGCGGCGCTGCTCGGTGTGGGCGCCTTGCTGGTGGTCGGCAATACCGTGCGGCTGGACATCCAGTCGCGACGCGAGGAACTCGGCGTGCTGCAGTTGCTGGGCGCCACCGATGGATTCATCCGTCGGCCGTTCCTGTATCTCGGCGCCTGGTACGGATTGACGGCCGGCGCGGTTGCGCTCGGCCTGCTCGGCGTGGCGGGCATGGCGCTGGAAGCGCCGCTGGCCGAACTGGCGGCCAGTTACGGCGCGGGTTTCTCGCTGCGCGGCTTCGGCCCAGGCGGTCTGCTGGCCGTCCTGGGCGGTGCGACCGCGCTCGGTTGGGTGGGTGCGGGCGTCGTGACCGGCCACTTCCTGCGCCAGACGCGTCCCACCAACGCCTGAGCCCGACGTCCCCATGCCCGTCCATGATTTTCGCCACGTCGTCAGCGCGTCACCGCGGATCATGGTGGTCGATGGCTCCAGACTCGTCCGTCGCCTGATCGGCGACGTGCTGCGCCAGGCGTTGGCCGATGTGGAGATCGTGGAATGCGGCGGCCTCGATGAGGCGCGCGCCGCGCTCGCGCAGGCGCCGGTGGACCTGGTCAGCACCTCGCTGGTGCTGCCCGACGGCGAAGGCCTGCATCTGGCACGCGCAGTGCGCGAGGCGGCGGGCCAGCGCTACGTGCCGGTGATCGTGGTGTCGGGCGATGCCCAGGCGCATCTCGAGGCGCGGCGCTTCACCGAAGACATCACCGACCATTTCGACAAGGCGCTGGGTCATCGCGCGCTGGCCGAGTTCGTCCGCGGCTACGTGCACCCGGCGCCGATTCCCGACGCGCACGTGCTCTACGTCGAGGACAGCCGTACGGTCGCGCTGGCGACCCGGCGCATGCTCGAAACCCAGCAGATGCGGGTGACCCATGTGGTCAGCGCCGAGGACGCGCTGGCCTATCTCGACGCCTATCGCGATTCGCCCGGCGCACCCGGCGCCGACCTGCTGCTGACCGACGTGTATCTGAAGGGCGAACTCAGCGGCCATGATCTGCTGCGCGCCGTGCGCCGCGATTTCGGTTACGGCAAGCGCCGGCTGCCGGTGCTGGTGATGACCGGCGACGGCAACCGCGACAACCAGATCGACCTGCTGCATGCCGGCGCCAACGATCTGGTGGTCAAACCCGCGGACGAACGCGTGCTGGCGAGCAAGGCGCTTTTCCAGCTGCGGCTCTCGGCGATGCCCGACGGCGGCTGAGCGCGCCTCCGGCGCATTGGGCGTCGACCGTGCGGGCGGTACCCTGTGCCGCCCCGTCGCAGGAACCGGCATGTCCGAGATCAGGCTCGAACCCTCGTGGAAGGCGCGCGTCGGCGACTGGCTGCTGCGCGACGACATGCGTGCACTGTCGACGTTCCTGCGCGAACGCAAGGCGGCCGGCGCGCGGATCTTTCCGCCGGGTCCCGAGATCTTCGCCGCCTTCGACGCCACGCCCTTCGATGCGGTCAAGGTGGTGATCCTCGGCCAGGACCCGTATCACGGCGCCGGCCAGGCCCATGGCCTGTGCTTCTCCGTGCGCCCCGATGTGCGCGTGCCGCCCTCGCTGGACAACATGTACAAGGAACTGCAGCGCGATCCGGGCCTGCCCCGGCCTGATCACGGCTGGCTGATGCCCTGGGCGCGGCAGGGCGTGCTGCTGCTGAATTCCGTGCTGACGGTGGAAGAGGGCAAGGCCGGTTCGCACCAGGGCAAGGGCTGGGAAGGCTTCACCGACCACGTGGTCGACGTGCTCAACCGCGAACGCGAGGATCTGGTCTTTCTGCTCTGGGGCAGTTACGCGCAGACCAAGGGTAAGGTCATCGACACCGGCCGGCACTGCGTCCTGAAGACGACGCACCCTTCGCCGTTGTCGGCGCATCGCGGATTTCTCGGCAGCGGCCACTTCGCCAAGGCCAATGCATTCCTGCGCAAGCGCGGCATCGCGCAGGTCGACTGGTCCCTGCCGCGGCGCGCGGACCTGCCGTCGTGATCCGCAGCGTCGAAGCCACGCGCTACGTCACGCCGCTGCGCGAAGGCGGCTCGCTGCCGGCCGTGGTCGAGGCCGACGACGACGGCATGTACGTGATGAAGTTCCGCGGCGCCGGGCAGGGACCGCGCGCGCTGGTCGCCGAACTGGTGGCGGGCGAATTCGCGCGCCTGCTGGGCCTGCCGATCCCCGAGATCGTCTTCATCGGTCTCGATCCGGACCTGGCCGCCACCGAGCCCGATTCCGAGATCCAGCACCTCATCCGCGCCAGTGCCGGCTGCAACATCGCGCTGGACTACCTGCCCGGAGCGATCAATTTCGATCCCGCGGTCGATCCGCCCGACGCGTCGCTCGCATCGCGCATCGTCTGGTTCGATGCGTTCACCTGCAACGTCGACCGCACCGCGCGCAACACCAACCTGCTGGTCTGGCATCGCCGGCTGACGCTGATCGACCACGGCGCGGCGCTGTATTTCCATCACGACTGGGACAGCGCCACGCGCATCGCGGTGTCGCCGTTCGCGCGCATCGCCGACCACGTGCTGCTGCCGTTCGCCACCCAGCTCGACGCCGCCGATACCGCACTGGTGGCGCGCATCACCGAGGCCGACATCCGACGCATCGTTGCCCTGGTGCCGGACGCATGGCTGACGGACGAAGCGCAGTTCGCCGATGCCGATGCGCATCGCGCGGCCTATGTCGATTTCTTCTGCCAGCGGCTTGCGCAGCGCCGCGTGTTCGTCGAGGAGGCGCAACGTGCGCACGCCGGTCGTCTATGACTACGCGGTGATCCGGGTCGTGCCCCGGGTCGAACGCGAGGAATTCATCAATGCCGGCGTGCTGGTCTCGTGCCAGGCGGCGCGTTCGCTGGTCGCTGCGATGGCGCTGGATACGGCGCGTCTGCGCGCGCTCGATCCGCACGTCGACGTCGACACCGTCGAGCGCCATCTCGACGCCATCGTGCGCATCTGCCGCGGCGATGCCGACGGCGGGCCGATCGCCGCGCTGCCCGCGCGTGCGCGCTTCCACTGGCTGACCGCGCGGCGCAGTTCGATCCTGCAGGTCTCGCCCGTGCACACCGGTCGCACCGCCGACCCCGAAGGCCTGTGCGCGCGCCTGCTGGCGCGCATGGTGTTGCCGCCGCTGCCCGTGCGCGGCGCATAAAAAAACCCGGCAGCGTGCGGCTGCCGGGTCAGACCCGGGCGAGGGAGGGATCGCCCAGATGTGCAGTCGGCGGAGTGGCTCCGCCGTGGATGGCTCAGCGCTTGGTGGCCTTGGTCGCAGCCTTGGCGACCTTCTCGGCCTCGGCGCGGACGTTGGCGGTGGTCGACTCGACCTGCGAGCGGGCGAGATCGGCGAACGCTTCCTGGGTCTTCACCGTGTGGCCAATGGTTTCCTGGCCGGCACTGACGAGACGCTCGACGTTCTCGCGGGCGACCTGCGCGCCCTTCGGCCACAGGGCCTTGAAGCCGTCGAGGTCGCGCACTTCGATCGCCTGGCTGGCGAATGCGAAGGTGGCGTTGGCGTTCTCGCTGAAGGTCGACACGTGGAGGCCGAGGATCTTCTCGACGTTTTCCAGCGCGACATGGTTGATGTGGGAAGCGGCATCGGCGAACTGGCGCGACGCGGCGGCGAACTGCTCGTTGAACTGGTAGGACATGGCGGTTACCTGCGTGGGCCGGCGATCTGCCGGGTTTGTGCAGTGCAGCATAATGATCGGATGTTGCAATGCAACAAAAGTCCGACGAACGGTCGATCCCTGTTCAGGGATTCCGGATCAATGCGTTCCGGATCAACGGCTTAGGCGGCAGTGGCCGGTCCCGTGTAGCGACAGCCGGAGGTGCAGGTCTCGCGAATCACGATCGCGCTCAGGCCCGGCAGCGTGGGCAGCAGTCGATCCCAGATCCACATGGCGAGAACCTCGCTGGTCGGATTCTCCAGCCCCGGAATCTCGTTGAGATAGTGGTGGTCGAGCTGCGCGTACAGCGGCGCGAACGCGGCCTTGAGATCGCCGAAATCCATGATCCAGCCGGTCTCGGCCCCGGGCGTGCCCGAGACATGGACTTCCACCTGGAACGAATGTCCGTGCAGCCGGGCGCATTTGTGGCCGGGCGGCACATTGGGCAGCCGGTGCGCGGCCTCGAGGGTGAAAACCTTGAAGATGTCCATGCGTGCATTGTCGAACGTGGCCGGCGGCGCGGCAATCGGCATCGCGTCGCCGGCCTGACATCTGCCGCTGGCAGCATCGGCCGCCCCCCACCTGCCAGCGCCCCGATGCCCCGTCCGTCCGTCCTCATTCCGTTGCTGCTCGCCGCCACTGCCGCCATGTCCATCGATCCAGCCCGGGCCGCAACGCCCACCGATGCGGAGACACGCGTCGCGGTGATCGCGCATCGCGGCGCGAGCGCGCGCATGCCCGAACACACGCTGGCCGCCTACCGGCGCGCGGTCGAGGACGGCGCCGATTTCATCGAGCCCGATCTGGTGATGACCCGCGATGGCGTGCTGGTCGCGCGTCACGAGAACGAGATCGGCGGCACGACCGATGTCGCCCAGCATCCGCAGTTCGCCGGACGCAGCGCATCGACGGCGTCGAGGTCAGCGGCTGGTTCACCGAAGACTTCAGCCTGGCCGAACTGAAGACGCTGCGGGCGCGCGAGCCGCTGCCCGCACTGCGCGGCATCTGGTACGACCGCGCATTCGCCGTGCCCACGTTGCATGAGATCCTGGTGCTGCTCGACGACCTGGTGCGCATCCACGGGCGCGAGGTCGGGCTGATTCCCGAGCTCAAGCATTCCACCCATTTCCGCGCGCTCGGGATGCCGCTCGAGCCGGCGCTGCTGGATGTGCTGGGCAAGCACGACATCGCCGCGCGCGTACCGCTGGTGGTGCAATCGTTCGAACCCGGCAGCCTGCGCACCCTGCGTGCGATGCAGCCTGAGACGTGGCCGCGCCTGCGCCTGCTGCAGCTGGTGGGCGAGCCGCGCCAGCGTCCGGCCGATGTGGTCGCCGGCGGCGGCAAGCTGCGTTACGCCGATATGCTCACGCCGGACGGACTGCACGAGGTCGCGCAATACGCGCAGTTGCTCGGCCCGCACAAATCGCAGATCGGCGAGGTGCGGCGCGACGGCCGTCTCGAAGGCGGCACGCTGATCGCCGATGCGCACGCCGCGGGGCTGCAGGTGATGCCCTATACCTTCCGCCCCGAAAATCCCTATCTGCCGCGTGCGCTGCGCAGCGGCGCCGCGGATGCGCGCAACCCGCGCGGCGCCGTCGTCGAGATGCAGGCCTTCATCGACGCGGGCGTGGACGGACTGTTCGCCGACGATCCGGCGCTGGCGCGGCAGGCGGTGGACGCGCGCTGAGCGGCTGCATCCGACTGCGCCCCGGCGCGCGTATCCCTGCGTGAATCCAGTCCGCAGAGACCCGCATGCCGACCACTGTTCCGCTCGCTGTCCGCCCGCGCACGGGTGTGCACCGCCATCTGCCGCGTTACGCGATCCGGCACGCGTCGTCGCGCAATCGGCGCGGGTCCATCGCCGGTTCGGCACGCGCGCGCAGCGGCGCTGCAGGTGCCTGTCGCGGCGCGGGCAGGCAGGTGCGATCGAGGATGCAGGCTGCGCCACTGCCGGTGGCCCGGGCGCCGCGCTTGCGCAAAGCCGGGCCCGCGGTGAGGATGGCGGACGGTCCACTTCACGGGTGCGCAGCGCGGATGTCCCAACACGAGGCGACCCTGGCGTCGACCGGTCCCGGTCTCGACCACTGGCTGATGCGCGTCGCCGAAGGCGACCGTGACGCGTTCGAAGCGCTGTATCGCGCCAGTGCGTCGCGGCTGCTCGGCATCTGCGTCCGCGTGCTGCACGACCGCGACGAAGCCGAGGACGCCTTGCAGGAAGCCTTCGTGCGCGTGTGGCGCAAGGCCGGCCAGTTCGATGCCGCCCGCGCGGGCGCTGCGACGTGGCTGGCGACCGTCGCACGCAATACCGCGATCGACCGCATCCGCGCGCGGCCCAATGTGCAGCTGGCCCCGGTCGAGCTGGTCGAGGCGATGCCCGACGATGCCGACACGCCGGTGGAAGCCAGCGCCCGCGCCGACGACCGCGCGCGGCTCGACGCCTGCTTCGCGACGCTGGAGCCGCGCCGTCGCGGCCTGATCCGGGCAGCCTTTTACGACGGATCGACCTACGAGGAACTCGCGCAACGCGCCGGGTCTCCGCTGGGCTCGGTGAAGAGCTGGATCCGCCGCGGGCTGCTGCAGCTGCGGGTGTGCCTGGAGCAATGAACGTGCGCGATATCGATTTCGACATCGACGACGCGGGCGGCCCGGAGCCGCCGCGCGCCGACGTGTTCGCCGGCGAGTACGTGCTGGGTGTGCTGGATGCCGCGCAGCGCGCCGATGCCGAAACGCGCATCGCGCGCGATCCGGGCTTCGCGCGTCTGGTCGACGACTGGCAGCGGCGTCTGGCGCCGTGGTTCGAGGCCTATCCCGACGCCGAGGTGCCGGCCCATGTGTGGCCGCGGATCCGCAGCGAACTCGGCTGGGCGCCGGTGGCCCCGGTGCGCAGCGGTCTCTGGCACAGCACCGGCTTCTGGCGTGCGACCGCCGCGCTTGCCGCGGTGCTCGCGGTCGTGGCGATGCTGGCAGGCCGCACGCCGGTCGACGACACCCGCACGACGCCGGTCGCGGTGACCCCGCCGCCTGCGCCGCCGGTCGACACTGCGCCTGCGGTGCCGTTGCCGGTCACCACGCTCGCGCACGAGGACGGCACGCCGGGCTGGCTGGCCTCGGTCGATCCCGCGCATGGCCGCGTGCTGATGGTGCCGGTGCCGACGCCGGCCGATGCGCAGGGACGCGTGGCCGAGCTGTGGCTCATTCCCGAAGGCGGCGCGCCTGCGTCGCTGGGTCTGGTGTCCAACGACAGTTCGCATTCGGTCGACGTGCCCGAAGGCCTGCTCGCCGCGCTGGTGGCCGGCTCCACGCTCGCGATCACGCTGGAACCCGAAGGCGGCGCACCGCAGGGCGCGCCCACCGGTCCGGTCGTCGCCAGCGGCACGCTGCAGCGCATCTGACGCGCGCGCTGCGGGGCCTGCATCCGGATTTCACGCCTGACCGTATCTCCTGCACGCCGTATCCGCAGGAGCCCCCATGTCCAGACCGCACGCCCCCGGCGTGTCGCCGCCGTCGCGCTCGCCCATTGCGACCCTGCGTCGCTGGTTCGATACCGAGGCGGTCGCCACAGGCGACGATGACGGCGATCGCGTCGACTGGATGCGCGCAGTGCCGTTCGTCGCGATGCACATCGCATGCCTGGCGGTGTTCTGGGTCGGCGTGTCGCCTGTCGCGGTGATCGTGGCCGTCACCCTGTATGCCGTGCGCATGTTCGCGATCACCGGCTTCTACCATCGCTATTTCTCGCACCGCACGTTCCGCACCTCGCGCGTCGTCCAGTTCGCAGGCGCCCTGGTCGGCGCGTCCAGCGTGCAGCGCGGTCCGCTGTGGTGGGCGGCGCATCACCGCAACCACCACCGTCACACCGAGACCGCGCTCGATCCGCATTCGCCGCGCGTGCATGGCTTCTGGCGCAGCCACGTCGGCTGGTTTCTGACCCGCGAAGGATTCCGCACCGACTGGTCGCGGATTCCGGATCTGGCGAAGTATCCCGAACTGCGCTGGCTCGACCGCTACGACACCCTCGTGCCGGTGCTGCTGGCCGCGGCGCTGTACGGCCTCGGCGCCGTGCTCGAGCGCGTGGCGCCGGGACTCGGCACCAGTGGCGGGCAGATGCTGGTCTGGGGATTCTTCGTCTCGACTGTCGTGCTGTTCCACGCGACGGTGACGATCAACTCGCTGGCGCATCGCTTCGGCCGGCAGCGCTTCGAGACCGGCGACGACAGTCGCAACAATCTCTGGCTGGCGCTGCTGACGTTCGGCGAGGGCTGGCACAACAACCATCACTTCTTCCCCGGCAGCGTGCGGCAGGGCTTCCGCTGGTGGGAAATCGATCTGACTTTCTACGGCCTCAAGGCGATGTCGTGGCTGGGACTCGTGCGTGACCTCAAGCCCGTGCCGGCCTGGGTGCACGCGAAGGCGCGCGCATGAGCCTGCGCATCGCGGTCGTGGGGTCCGGCATCGCCGGGCTGGCCAGTGCGTGGTGGCTGTCGCAGCGCCATGCGGTGACGCTGTTCGAATCGCAGCCGCGGCTCGGCGGGCACACTCATACCCACGACGTGCACCTGCAGGGGCGCGACTACGCGGTGGATACCGGTTTCATCGTGTTCAACCGGCGCCACTACCCGCTGCTATCGGGACTGTTCGACACGCTGGACGTGGCGTCGAAGCCGACCACGATGAGTTTCTCCGTGCACAGCGAAGCGAGCGGCGTGGAGTACAACGCGACCTCGCTCGATGGCCTGTTCTGCCAGCGCCGCAACCTGCTGTCGCCGCGCTTCCTCGGCATGCTGCGCGACCTGGCGCGGTTCTACCGCGAGGCGCCGGCCCTGCTCGACGGCGACGACGCCGGGCCGACACTGGGCGCCTGGCTCGATGCGGGCGGTTACGGCGCAGCGTTCCGTGATGAGCATCTGGTGCCGATGGCGTCGGCGCTGTGGTCGTCGCCGTCGCAGCGCATCCTCGAGTTTCCGGCGCGCTATCTCGTCCAGTTCATGGCCAACCACCAGATGCTGCAGATCGACGGACGTCCGGAATGGCGGGTGGTGGAGGGCGGCTCGAGCCGCTACATCGACGCCCTGCGCGCGCGCTGGCGTGTGCACGAACGCATCGGCTGCGCGGTGCACGCGATCCGCCGCGACGCGGACGGGGTGACGATCGATTCCGGCGCCGGCAGCGAACGTTTCGACCGCGTGGTACTCGCCTGCCACAGCGATCAGGCCCTCGCGCTGCTGGCCGATGCCGATGCGCCGGAACGCGAGATCCTCGGCGCCATCCGCTACCAGGCCAACGACGTGGTGCTGCACACCGATGCACGCCTGCTGCCGCGCAGCCGCAAAGCCTGGGCGGCCTGGAACGCGCATGTGCCGGCCTCGCCGACGGACGCCTGCACGGTGAGCTACTGCATGAACCTGCTGCAGGGCATCGATGCGCCCGAGCCGCTGGTCGTCACCCTCAACCGCAGCGAGGCGATCGATCCGGACAGAATCCTGCGCCGCATGCAGTACATGCATCCCGTGCACGATGCCGCGGCGGTTGCCGCGCAGCAGCGTGTCGACGAGATCCAGGGCGTGCGCCACACCTGGTACGCCGGCGCCTACTGGGGCTGGGGCTTCCACGAGGACGGCATCCGCAGCGCCGCGCACGTGGCCCGCGCGTTCGACCTCGGGCCCTTGCGTGACGCCGCGCCCGAAACGCGCGCTGCGCACAGCGCGCCCGTCTCCGCCGGTGATGTGGCATGGGCATCGCCATGAACCGGCGCGCCGCGCCGGCCAGCGCAGTCTACGAAGGCGTGGTCCGGCATCGCCGGCACACGCCGCAGGCGCATGCGTTCCGGTACCGCATGGCCCAGCTGTGGCTGGATCTCGACGAAGTGGATCACGTCTTCGACCGGCGCTGGCTGTGGTCGAGCCGGCGCTTCAACGTCGCCCAGTTCCGGCGCGCGGATTACATGGGGCCGGCGAACCTGTCGCTTGCCGACGCCGTGCGTGGACGCGTCCAGACCGCGACCGGTCACACGCCCGACGGCCCGATCCGGCTGCTGACGCATCTGCGCTACTTCGGCCACGTGTTCAATCCGGTGAGCTTCTATTACTGCTACCGGGCCGACGGAGCGACGCTCGACACGATCGTCGCCGAGATCACCAACACGCCCTGGGGCGAGCGCCATGCCTACGTGTTGCCGGTCGGGACGGCCGAGCACCGCGGGCGTGCGCTGGAATGGTCGTTCGACAAGGCCTTCCACGTGTCGCCGTTCATGGCGATGGACCGCGGCTACCGCTGGCGCTTCACGCCGCCGCGCGAAGACCTGCTGGTGCACATGGACGTCATGCAGGGCGAGACGCGCGAGTTCGACGCGACGCTGGCGCTGCGCCGGCGTCCGCTCGACGGCGCGTCGCTGGCGCGCACGCTGTGGCGCTACCCCGCGATGACCGCGCAGGTGGTCGGCGCGATCCACTGGCAGGCGCTGCGGCTGTGGCTCAAGCGCACGCCGATCCACGACCACCCCGCACATGGACGCGCGCCGCGCGAGGACACACCTGCATGAACGATCTCGTCGCCGACGCGGCCCCGCGCACCTATGGCGCGCTCGACCGGATGCTGCGCACGCGTCTGCTGGGCACCTTCGCCCGGCTGCGTCATGGCGCGCTGCGCGTCGAGGACGGCCTAGGCACCGAAATCTATGGCGATGCCCGCAGCACGCGTCCGATCACCGTACGGGTGCATGCACCGGCGTTCTACCGGATGCTCGCCGCGTCCGGCAGCGTCGGCGCCGGCGAGGCCTACATGGACGGTCACTGGCAGTGCGACGATCTCGTGGGCCTGGTCCGGCTGCTGGTACGCAATCGCGATCTGCTCGACGGCATGGAGACCGGACTGGCGCGCGCGGGCGGCCTGGCACTGCGCGGCTGGAACGCGCTGCGCCGGAACACGCGGGACGGCAGTCGCCGCAACATCGCCGCTCACTACGACCTTGGCAACGATTTCTTCTCGCTGTTTCTGTCGCCCGACCTGATGTATTCGTCCGCGCTGTTCGAGCGCGACGGCGACACGCTGGAGACGGCGTCCACGCGCAAGCTCGACCGCATCTGCGAACGGCTGGCGCTGCAGCCCGGCGACCGCGTGATCGAAATCGGCACCGGCTGGGGCGGCTTCGCGCTGCACGCCGCGCAGCACTACGGCTGCCATGTCACCACGACGACGATCTCGCGCGAGCAGCACGCGCTGGCGAGCGCGCGGATCGCCGAAGCCGGTCTGCAGGAACGCGTGACCCTGCTGCTGCAGGACTATCGCGATCTCGAAGGCACCTACGACAAGCTGGTGTCGATCGAGATGATCGAAGCCATCGGCGCGCAGTACCTCGACACCTATTTCGGCAAGCTCGGCAGCCTGCTCGAGCCGGACGGCCTGGGGCTGGTGCAGGCGATCACCATCGAAGACCACCGCTACGTGCAGGCGCGCGATTCGGTGGACTTCATCAAGCGCTTCATTTTCCCCGGCAGCTTCATCCCGTCGGTGTCGGCGATGCTGCAGGCCAAGACCGCGGCCAGCGACCTGCAGCTGCTGCAGCTCGACGATTTCGGACCGTCCTACGCGCGGACGCTGCAGGCCTGGCGCGAACGGTTTCTCGCGCGGCTGCCCGACGTGCGCGCGCAGGGCTTCGACGCACGCTTCGTGCGCATGTGGGAGTTCTACCTGGCGTACTGCGAGGGCGGCTTCCGTGAGCGCTCGATCGGCGTCGCCCATCTGCTGCTCGGCAAACCGGGACACGTGCGCGTCCAGGGCGTGCGCGCATGAGCGCGCCCTGGCTGACGCTGCTGGTGATATGGGTGGCTGCAGCGGCTGCGATGACTGGCGCGTGGCAGTGGCAGCGTCGCCGCAGCAACGCCGGCATCGTCGATGTCGTCTGGGCGACGGGCGTGGGCGTTGCCGCGGTACTGGCGGCAACGCTGGGTACGGGCGCGGCCCTGCCGCGGATCCTGCTCGCGGTGCTCGGCCTGCTGTGGGGCGCGCGACTGGCGGCGCATCTGTGGAAGCGCGTGCGCCACGAAGACGAGGATGGCCGCTACGCCTATCTGCGCACGCACTGGCAGGGCGACCAGCGCAAGTTCTTCCTGTTCTTCCAGGCGCAGGCGGTGCTGATCGTGCTGTTCTCGCTGCCCTTCATCGCGGTGGCCGCCAATCCGTCGGGATCGCCGTGGTTGCTGGTGGCGATCGGCGTCTGGCTGTTCAGTGTCGGCGGCGAAGCGATGGCCGATCGGCAGCTGGCCGACTTCCGCGCCGATCCCGCGAACAAGGGCCGGACCTGCCGCGAAGGCCTGTGGCGCTACTCGCGCCATCCCAACTATTTCTTCGAATGGCTGCACTGGCTGACCTATGTCGTGCTGGCGGCCGGTTCGCCGCTGTGGTGGCTGGCCTGGGCGGGGCCGGTCGTCATGTATCTGTTCCTGCGCTACGTCAGCGGCATTCCGTACACCGAACAGCAGGCGCTGCGCACACGCGGCGACGACTACCGCGATTACCAGCGCACCACACCGATGCTGTTCCCGTGGTTTCCCAAGGACTCGAAAGGACCCTCTGCATGACGACGACGGCCCGCGCCGAACTGGCGCATGACGCGCCTGCACCCGGCCTGCTCGGCCTGGCCGAACGTGGCCTGGTGCCCGATGCGCTGCTGCGCCAGGGCATCCGCCGGCTGTGCGCGCAGCGCCTCGACGAAGAACGCGCCGGCGACATCGAAGCGCAGTCGCAGCGCTACGGCGCCCTGATCGATTCGCTGCGCACCAGCCCGGTCGCCATCCACACCGATGCCGCCAATGCGCAGCATTACGAGCTGCCGCCCGCGTTCTTCCGCCTGTGTCTGGGGCGGCGCTTCAAGTACAGCAGCTGCTACTACGCGACCGGCACCGAAACGCTGGATCAGGCCGAAGACGCGATGCTGGCGCTGTACGGCGAACGCGCGGCGCTGGCCGATGGTCAGGAGATCCTCGAGCTGGGCTGCGGCTGGGGTTCGTTGACGCTGTGGATGGCCGAGCGGTATCCGAATGCGCGCATCACCGCCGTGTCGAACTCCACGCCGCAACGCGAGCACATCGAGGCCCAGTGCCGCGAACGCGGGCTGCGCAACGTGTGGATCCTCACCCGCGACGTGAACCAGCTGGAACTCGAAGCTGGCCGTTTCGACCGCGTGGTGTCGATCGAGATGTTCGAGCACATGCGCAATTACCAGCTGCTGATGCAGCGCATCGGCAGCTGGCTCAAGCCGGGCGGCCAGCTGTTCGTGCACATCTTCGCCCACCGCACGCTGATGTATCCCTTCGAGACCGAAGGCGACGACAACTGGATGGGCCGGCACTTCTTCACCGGTGGCCTGATGCCGGCAGCCGATACCCTGCTGCATTTCCAGCAGGGCCTGTCGCTGCAGCAGCGCTGGCTGCTCGACGGCACGCATTACCAGCGCACGTCCGACCACTGGCTGGCCAACCAGGACCGCAACCGGGATGCGGTGATGCAGGTGCTGGAGCAGGCGTACGGGCACGACGGCGCGAAGCTGTGGTTCCAGCGCTGGCGGATGTTCTGGATGTCGTGCGCGGAACTGTTCGGATACGACCACGGGCGCGAGTGGCTGGTCGCGCATTACCGGTTCGCGCGCGACGCCTGAGGCGTCGGCGGCATCGCACTCACGACAGGAGCGTTCTCATGACCACCTCGATCCGGCGCCACGCCGCCGGCCTGATCCTCGCGGGTGTTGCCGTCGGCATGCTCGCGGCTTGCGGAGGCGCCAACGTGAAAGACCAGATTCCACCCGTCGCACATGTCGACGTGCCGAAGTTCATGGGCGACTGGTACGTGATCGCGCAGATCCCCACGCGCCTGGAGCGCGAGGCCTTCGACTCGGTCGAGACCTACACGCTGCGCGACGACGGCAAGGTCGACACGACCTTCCGCTATCGCGACGGCGGCTTCGACGAGAAGATCAAGACCCTGCATCCGACCGGCACCGTGCGCGAAGGCACCGGCAATGCGGTCTGGGGCATGCAGTTCGTCTGGCCGATCAAGGCCGAGTACGTGATCGTGTACCTCGACGACGACTACCAGCAGACCATCGTCGGCCGCAGCAAGCGGGACTACGTGTGGCTGATGGCGCGCACGCCGTCGATTCCGGAAGCCGACTACACCGCGCACATCGAGCGCATCCGCGCGCTGGGCTACGACATCAGCGAGATCCGACGCGTGCCGCAGTCCGCCGCCGATCCGGCGCGCGTACCGGACGCGACCCGCGTCGAATAGTCCGTTCCGGCCGCGGCGTCCGGTACGCACGGGCGCCGCGCATAGAATGCGCGTCATGCAACGACGCACGCGCTTCCGCTGGGCCTGGTGGCTGCTGGCCTACGCCAGCCTGGGCCTGGGCATCGTGGGTGTCTTCGTGCCAGGCCTGCCGACGACCGTGTTCGTACTGATCGCGGCCTGGGCCGCGTCGCGCGGCTCCGATCGACTGCATCGCTGGCTGCTGGCGCATCCGCGCTTCGGCCCGTCGATCCGCGACTGGCAGGCGCATGGTGCGGTCAGCCGACGCGCGAAGTGGCTCGCCAGCGGCACGATGACCGTCTGCGCCGCGATCCTGCTCGCGCTGATGCTGTGGATTCCCGCGCACCGCTGGTGGATGACCGCGCTGCCGATCCTGTGCATGGCGGCGGTGGCCGCCTGGCTATGGTGCCGGCCGGAGCCGCCGGCGGCCTGACTCCGTAAGGCACGCTCGCGCGCGATTGGCGCTACCGGCAACACCCCGTCGCGCGCGAGCGCGCTTCCACGAGGCGCTAGCGCGCGCCGGTCTCGGCCTTGTAGCGCTCGAGATAGTCGCGATACCGGGTGTCATTGAGCGTGCCCGACAGGCGATAGGGCGGGGTATAGGCGAACTGGAAGTCGTAGTGGCCGTCGCGTTCGACGACCAGCGTGCTGGTGGTCCAGTCCTGGCCCTTCTGCGCATGCATGATCCGGCCGATCTGCGCGAATCCGGCTTTCGCCTCGGGCGAGAGACGGAACGCGACCTTCTCCAGCGGGCCGTCGCCGTCGCGCGCGATCGCGAACGAGATGCTGCTGGTGCGCGGCGCACCGCCGTCCTCGGACAGCGACTCGAAATCGACCACGAGACGCAGCCAGTCGCGCGCGCCCCATTCGCCGTCGTTCACATCGCGCACGCTCGCCGCGACGGCACGCACGGTGTCGGCATAGGCGGCGTTGAGATCATCCATGGCGCGGTCGCATCACTTGTTGGGGAAGGTCTGGTCGATCCAGTCGCCGCCGTCCACGCGATATTCCGCAACGAAGACATCGGGCCTGGAACTGGTGTTCCCCGGATTGTATTGGGGCGATACCCGCATATCCACGTCGTGCCCGGCCTCGGCGAGGCGCGCGAGTTCGTTTTCGAAGCGTTTGTAGTCGCCGTTGTTGAGGTTGGGCAGGCCGTCGCCGATCGGCTTGCCGTTGCCCGGCACCACGTTCAGGCGGTTGGTCGGCCCGGCGAGACGGTCGGCGATGACGTGGAAGCCGACGTCGGTCGCGCGGCCTTCGTTGCCGATCTCGCGCTGCAGGCCGGCGTCGTTGCGACCCACGGGTTCCAGATCCACGCGGCCTTCGGCGCGGATGACGCGCGCCTGGTCGTCGGTGGTCCAGCGGTAGTTGCCGAATTCGTAGACGGTGTCGGGCCGCGCGGCATTGGCGGCGACGTTGAAGTCGTCCATCGAATCGAAGCTGAGCAGCGGACGTCCGCCGACGCTGCGGCCGGTCTCGGCGTCGGCCAGGATGTCGCCCAGATCCGCCTCGTCGGCATTGCGCGCAGCGGTGGTGCGGCCGGCATCGCCCGCGCTGTCGGCGCGATCGGCGACACGCGCGGCATCGGCCGCGGTATCGGCGGCATCGGCCACTTTCGCGCCCTTGGCCGCCTTGTCGACGCCCTTGGTGCCGACCACGGCCAGCACCAGTTCGGTCGCGCCGCGACCGATCGCTTCACCATAGTTGCCGGCCTGCCAGTCGCCCCGGATCGGATCGACAACCGCGTCGACCAGCAGGCCCGGATTGCGGGCGAGGGTGGAGGCGACCTCGGCAGCCGCCTCCATGCGTTCGCCCCCGCGGGCGGCCGAGGGCAGCCATTCGGGCGCATCGAGCGCGTCGCCCGTCGCCTGTTCGTACAGGCCGCTGACGCCGTCGACGGCCCAGCCTGCGGGGCCGAGGTCGTAGCCGGTCTTCAGGGCGTTGCCGCCGAGGCTCACGAGGCCTTCGCCGGTCTCCCAGAGTGTCTCGCCGGCGCCCTTGAAGACGCCACCGACCTGGGACGCGGCGTTGCCCAGCCCATCCAGAATGCCCATGCCTGGTCCTGTCGACGCGGAGGCCGCCAGTGTCGGCAGCCGCCGGAGTGCCCACAATCTGGGGCCGACCCTTGGTGCGGGGGCGCGGCTCGCCGCGGCCGGAGATGTCCCGCATCGCGGCGCCGGGCTACACTCCGCGCCATGCACATCCGTCTCCCGCTGACCCTCGCCGTCGCCGCGCTGCTGCTGTCCGCCTGCGGCAACAAGGCCGATCTCCTGCAGCCCTCCCAGGTGCCGCCCGAGGACCGGGGCCGCTTCATCTTCAAGGGCTCGATCCCGACCCAGGAACAGCTGGACGCGCAGGACGAGGCCGACTGGGACGACGAGACGGACGCGGTCGACGACGCTCCGCCGACGGAGTCCGACACCGACCGCGACGACGGCTCGACCCGCCCGGCCACGACGCCGGCGACGCCGGCCGTTCCGCTGATCCGCGACGTGCCTGCCGCCACCGGAACCCCGTGACCGGCCGGACGCACCGCGTCCCGCGCCCGCAACGACGTCCCTGATGTCCCGTACGCCACCGCCATTGCGCTTCACCAAGATGCACGGGGCCGGCAACGACTTCGTCGTGCTGGACCTGCGCGGCGATGCGCCGCCGCCCGATGCCGACCTGTGCCGCGCGCTGGCCGATCGCCATACCGGCGTCGGCTGCGACCAGATCCTGACCGTCGAGGCGCCGCAGGGCGCGGACGCGGTGGCGCGCTACCGGATCTGGAACGCCGACGGCTCCGCCTCGCAGCAGTGCGGCAACGGCGCGCGCTGCGTGGCCGCGTGGCTGGTCCGCGACGGCGTCGCCACCGATGCATTCGCGCTCGAAAGCCCGGCCGGCCTGCATGCTGTGACCCGCGCGGGCGACGGCTACCGCATCGCGATGGGCGTGCCCGACTTCGTGCCCGCGCGCATCCCGATGGCCGGTGTCGATTCCGCGCAGCCGCTGTATACGCTGCCGGTCGATGGCGTCGGCACGCTCGCGTTCGGCGCGGCGTCGATGGGCAATCCGCACGCGCTGATCGAGGTCGACGACGTCGATGGCGCGCAGGTCGAACGTATCGGCCGCGCGCTGCAGGCCTCGTCGTGGTTTCCAGAATCGGTCAACGTCGGCTTCGCCCAGGTCCTGGCCGACGACCGCATCCGCCTGCGCGTGTTCGAGCGCGGCGTCGGCGAGACGCTGGCCTGCGGCAGTGGCGCCTGCGCGGCGGTCGCGGTGCTGGTGCGTCGCGGCCGCACCGCGCGGTCGGTCGCCGTCTCGCTGCCGGGCGGCACGCTGCACATCGACTGGCCGGCCGACGACGTCACGCTGTCGATGGCCGGTCCGGCCGCATTCGTTTTCGAGGGGGAGTTGTCCAGATGAGCGAGACCACCGAAAAACTCGGCGCCCACGAGGTCGCGGCCTGGCTGCGCCGTCAGCCGAAGTTCCTGCAGCAGTTTCCGGATCTGGCGCTGACCCTGGTCGTGCCGCGCGAGGACGGTCCTGCCGCGTCGCTGGCGAGTTACCAGCTCGACGTGCTGCGCGACAAGAACCGTGAGCTGTCGAAGCGCCTGCGCGATCTCTATGCGATCTCGCAGGAGAACGAACGCCTCGCCGTGCGCACGCACCAGCTGACGCTGGCGCTGATGCGCCAGTCCGATCCCGCCGATACCGTGCGCGCGCTGGTCGCGACACTGGCCGAGGATTTCAACGGCGATCTGGTGCGGGTCGTGCTGTTTTCGCCGGTACCCGGGCTCGACGCCGACTGGCTGCAGGTCATCGCCCGCGACGACCGCCTGCTGCAGCCTTTCGTCGACTGCCTCAAGGACGAGGAGCCGCTGTGCGGCCGCCTCAATCCCGACAAGCAGTCGCTGCTCTACGGCCCGCGCGTGGACGAGGTGCATTCCAGCGCGCTGCTGCCGCTCGAAGGTGTCGGCCTGATCGCCGTGGGCAGCCGCGATGCCAACCGGTTCTACCCGGGCATGGGCACGCTGTTCCTGCGGATGATGGGCGAGGCCTTCGCGGTCGCGATGCGGCGGTTCGCCGCGGACTGAGACCGGCCATGCATGCCGACGTCGAAGCGTTTCTGGCCCACCTCGAGGTGGAGCGGCGCATGTCGGCGCATACGCTGGACGCCTACCGGCGCGATCTGACCGCGCTGACCGCGTGGACCGGCGATGCAGGGCGCGGTGAATTGCGCACGCTGCAGGGTGACGACATCCGCGCCTTCATCGCGGCCGGCCATCGCGGCGGGCTGTCGCCGAAAAGCCTGCAGCGCCGCCTGTCGGCCTGCCGCAGCTTCTACCAGTGGCTGCTCAAGCACGGGCACGTGGTGGCCAATCCGGCTGCCGGCGTGCGCGGACCGAAGGCGCCGCGTGCGCTGCCGCAGGTGCTCGACGTCGACGAGGCCACGCAGCTGGTCGAGGTGCCGGTCGACGCGCCGCTGGGCCTGCGCGACCGCGCGCTGCTGGAGCTGTTCTATTCCTCGGGCCTGCGCCTGTCCGAACTCGTCGGCCTGCGCTGGCGCGATCTCGATCTCGACGGCGGTCTGGTGACCGTGCTCGGCAAGGGCAGCCGGCAGCGCAGCGTGCCGGTGGGCACGCATGCGCGCACCGCGCTGTCGGCCTGGCGGGCCGACAGTGGCGGGACTTCGGACACACCGGTGTTTCCCGGTCGCAGCGGCGGCCCGATCACGGCACGCGCGGTGCAACTGCGCATGCGTGTGCTGGCCCAGCGGCAGGGCCTGTTCAAGCGCGTGCATCCGCATCTGCTGCGGCATTCCTTCGCCAGTCACGTGCTGGAATCGTCCGGCGACCTGCGCGGCGTGCAGGAACTGCTGGGCCACGCCGACATCGCGACCACGCAGATCTACACCCATCTCGATTTCCAGCACCTGGCCAAGGTCTACGACGCCGCGCATCCACGCGCGCGGCGCAAGTCCTGAGCCGTCTTCCGGAGCACGCATGAATCTTCGCATCGTCATCGGCCTGGCCGTGTCCGTCTGTCTGCAGATGCTGCTGGGCCTCGCGGCCGGGGCACTGTTTCCGCCGTCGGCATCGGGCGTGTCGCCGATGGGCGCCGCGCTGCAGGCAGGCGTGATCGCACTCGTCGCCTCGACGGCGGGCGCATTCGCCGCACGGCAACCGTTCATGCGCGCCGCGCTGGTGCTGTGGGCGGTGGGCTGGGTGTCGAGCGTGCTGGTGGTGCAGCGCGCCTCGGGCGGGCAGTTCACCACCGGCGAGATCGCAGCCGCGCATGCGATGGCGATCGCGCTGTCGGGCATCGCCACCGTGCTCGGCGTCCGCGCCGGGCGCCTGCTCGACCTGCGTGTGCGGGGCGGCGCGTCCGATACGGCGGTCTGATCGCGGCGTTCCCGATACCGCGGACATCGCCCGCGACTTGATCCTCCGGGCAGCGGCCCCATCCAGTGGATTCGATCCTTGGAGGCCGCATGGACCCCAGCCAGAATCCCAACGTATTCCACGCCACGACGATCGTGTCGATCCGAAAAGGCGGCAAGGTTGTCGTCGCCGGCGACGGCCAGGTCACGCTCGGCCACACCATCATGAAAGGCAACGCGCGCAAGGTGCGGCGCCTGGGCGAAGGCGGCAAGGTGCTCGCCGGATTCGCCGGCGCTGCCGCCGATGCGTTCACCCTGTTCGAACTGTTCGAAGGCAAGTTGCAGCAGCACGGCGGCCAGCTGGTGCGTGCCGCGGTGGAGCTGGTCAAGGACTGGCGCACTGATCGCCGCTACGGAAAGCTCGAGGCGCTGCTCGCCGTGGCCGATGCCGAGACCTCGCTGATCATCAGTGGCAACGGCGACATCATCGAGCCCGACGACGGCATCATCGCGATCGGTTCCGGCGGCTCCTACGCATTGTCGGCCGCGCGCGCACTGCTCGCGCATACCGAACTCGACGCGCGCACTGTCGCCGTCGAGTCGCTCAACATCGCCGGCGACATCTGTATCTATACCAACCGCAACGTGGTGGTTGAAGAGCTGTGATTCGTGACTCGTGATTGGTGATTCGCAATAGCGGACATCTCTCACAGATCGCGGCACGGCAGCGCTCTTTCGAATCACGAATCACCAACTACGAATTACGGCGTTCATTCAATGACCAATCACGACTCTTCCACCATGACCCCGCGCGAGATCGTGCAGGAACTCGACCGCCACATCGTCGGCCAGAACGCGGCCAAGCGTGCGGTCGCGATCGCACTGCGCAACCGCTGGCGCCGCGCGCAGCTCGACGACGATCTGCGCAACGAGGTCATGCCCAAGAACATCCTGATGATCGGCCCGACCGGCGTCGGTAAGACCGAGATCGCGCGCCGTCTGGCGACGCTCGCCAATGCGCCGTTCGTCAAGGTCGAGGCGACGCGCTTCACCGAGGTCGGCTACGTCGGCAAGGATGTTGAGCAGATCATCCGCGACCTCGCCGACACGGCGGTCAAGCTGTATCGCGAGCAGGCGAAGGTGCGCGTGCGCACGCAGGCCGAGGAGCGCGCCGAAGACCGCATCCTCGATGCACTGCTGCCCAAGCGCGAAGCCGCGCAGCCGGCCTTCGGCTTCGGTGCGCAGACCGCAACCGTCGACATCGGCGCCGAGCCGTCGTCGAAGGAATCCGAGACGCGCCAGAAGCTGCGTCGCCAGCTGCGCGCCGGTGATCTGGACGATCGCGAGATCGAACTCGAGCTCAGCGCCGGGCAGGGCATGGACATCATGACCCCGCCGGGTATGGAGGAAATGGGCCAGCAGCTGCGGCAGATGTTCGCCAATCTCGGCGGCGGCAAGACCCACAAGCGCAAGCTCACGATCCGCGCCGCGCGTCCGCAGCTGGTCGAGGAAGAGGCCGGCAAGCTGGTCAACGAGGACGACGTGCGCGAGGCGGCGATCGAAGCCTGCGAGCAGCACGGCATCGTCTTCATCGACGAGATCGACAAGGTCGCCAAGCGCAGCGAAGGCGGTTCGAGCGGTGCCGACGTGAGTCGCGAAGGCGTGCAGCGCGACCTGCTGCCGCTGGTCGAAGGCAGCACGGTCAGCACCAAGTACGGCTCGGTGAAGACCGACCACATCCTCTTCATCGCATCGGGCGCGTTCCACCTCGCCAAGCCCAGCGATCTGATTCCCGAGATGCAGGGCCGCTTCCCGATCCGCGTCGAGCTGACCGCGCTGACCAAGGACGATTTCGTCCGCATCCTCACCGAGCCGAAGGCGGCGCTGACCACGCAGTACGTGCAACTGCTCAAGACCGAAGGTGTCGGCCTGACGTTCGCACCGGATGCGGTGGAGCGGCTCGCCGAGATCGCCGCGCACGTCAACGAGCGCCAGGAAAACATCGGTGCGCGTCGTCTGCATACGGTGCTCGAACGCCTGCTCGATTCGCTGAGCTTCGAGGCGCCCGACAAGGGCGGCACGGTGCTCATCGATCGTGCGTACGTCGACCAGCAGCTGGGTGATCTGGTGCAGGACCAGGATCTGAGCCGCTACATTCTCTGATCACATCCGGATTCCCCCAACCAGCGTCGGGGCCTGCATCATTGCAGGCCCTTTTCGTTCCGGACCGACGGTGATGCCGACAACGCGTTGCACGACTCTGGCCATGCTCGGCCTGCTGACGCTGGTGACCGCCTGCACGCAGCAGGAGACGGCGTCGGCCGACACGGAGACCACCGCTGTCAATCCGGTTGCGTCCGCCGATGCACGGCACGACGCGACGGCATCGACCGAGTCCGCCACGGCGCCTGTCGTCATCCCCGGCACCGCGGCCGCGCCGGTCTACCGCGAATTCCGCGAGTTCGTGGTGGCCTGCGACAACATCCGCCACTGCGACGTGATCGGCGTCACCGACGCCGCGTCCGGTCTCGTGCTGTCGCTGCACCGGGATGCCGGCGTGGCGGGCGCACACTCCCTCGTTCTGCGCGCGCCATGGCGCACACTCGATGCGCAGGCGCTGCGGCTGGATGGTGCGCGTGCAGGGGACATCACCGCGTTGCCGTGGCGTCACGCGTCCGGAGAGACCGAGGCGCTGCACCTCGACGATCCAGTTGCGATCGCGCGGTTCATCGATCTCGTGCGCGATGGTGCGCGTCTCGACGCGGGCGCCGATCGTGTGCTGTCCCTGTCCGGACTGTCGGCGGCGTTGCTGTTCGTCGATGCGCAGCAACAGCGGCTCGACAGCGCCGGTGCGTGGCTGCGCCGCGGCACGCGCGCCGACAGCGACGTGCCGGCTGCGCCCCCGCTGCCGGATTTGCCCGCACCGCCCGCTGCGCCGCCCGCACTCGATCCGGCCCGCGCCGAGGCGTTGATCCGGCACGTGCGGGCCACCCAGGCCGCGGTGCTCGACACGCAGGACTGCGAACCGGCGGGTGCTGCCTACGACATCGCGCGTTACGACACGGCCGTGGCACTCGACGCCAGCCAAGCCCTCGTGCTGCTGGGGTGCTACTCCGGGGCCTACCAGCACTCGAGCGTGCCGTTCCGCGCGGCGCTCGAAGGCGGCACTGTCGAGGCGCTGACGCTGCCGGGTCCTCCGATGACGCAGGACAGCGTGCAACTCGGCGAGTTCGATCTGCTCACCTCGCCCGTCTACAACGCCAGCAGCGGCCTGTTGACGACGCATGCCAAGGGCCGCGGCATCGGTGATTGCGGCTTCTACGCGGACTGGCGTTTCGATGGGCAGGCATTCGCACTGGCGCGTTTCGGGCAGATGAACCAGTGCGGCGGACTGGCGCCGGAGGACTGGCCGGTGCTGTGGCGCGTGGCCGGCAGCTTCGATCCGCCTTGAGGCGAAGCGGCGACGTTGCCACAATCGCCCACCCTGTCCGGTGCGCCGCCCATGTCCGTGTTGCTTCGACTCGTCGCGATCCTGCAGATCGCCGGTGGCTTCTACGGCCTCGCCAGCACGCTGGTGCGACTGGCCTCCGGTGCGGCGGGCGGCGGCACCGTGCTGGCGCTGGTGATCGGCCTGCTGCTGTCGACGTTCGCGATGATCGCCGGCGTGCTGCTGCTGGAAGGCGACGCGCTCGGCGAACGCCTGTCGCGGATCGCGCTCGCCCTGCAGATTCCCATCATCGCCACCCCCTGGCTCAGCTACGCGTGGCATGCGGGTGCGACGGTGCCGTTGCAGTTCCGCTTCGGGCGCAGCGTCGCGGTGGATCTCGACTGGTCGGTGCCGTCGGAAGCCTTCCGGCTGGCCGTCGGCGGCCCGTCGACCGCCGTGCTGGGCGTGAACCTGCTCGCACTGGTGCTGTGGGTGGTGCTGAAGCTCGCGCGGCGCTGACCCGGGCCCGAATGCCGGACCACGCGTGAGGGTCCAGATGGGCCAATTGGGGTATATTTCCCCAAGCCCGCCGCAGGAGCGACCGCGATGACGATGTCCCTCAAGCTCGACGCCCTCGATGCGCTGCCGCGCACGCCGGCCTCCGACGTCAAGAAACTCGGCTGGCGCGGCGTGATGAAGACCATCGCCCGCGGCGGCAAGGTCGTGGTGACCAACCACAACACGCCCGAGGCGGTGATCCTGTCGGCCGAGGAATACGGCGCCATCCTGCAGGCGCTCGACGCCGCCGGCGCGGCCCAGCGTTCGGCGCTCGACACCCTGCGTACGCGTTTCGACGCGCGCCTGGCCGCGCTGCAGGCCGACGACGCCGGCACGCGCCTGCGTGACGCGATGCGTGGCCCCGCGCGGCTGCGCGGCAAGGTCAAGGCCGGGGCGACCTGCTGAGCGTGGCGCGTCCGGTCCTCTACGTGCTGGCGGGCGTCAACGGCGCCGGCAAGAGTTCGGTCGGCGGTCATCTGCTCGAACGCGCCGGCATGACGTGGTTCAACCCCGACACCTTCGCGCGCGAACTGGCCGCCGCGACCGGCTGCACGACGCCCGAGGCGAATGCGGAGGCCTGGCAGGAAGGCATGCGCCGGCTCGATGTCGCACTGGCGAACGGCCACAGCCACGCATTCGAAACCACGCTGGGCGGCAACACCGTGCCGGCGCGCATCGCCGAGGCCGCGCGCACGCACGACGTGTTGATGTGGTTCTGCGGTCTGTCCTCGGCCGAGCAGCACATCGCGCGCGTGCAGGCGCGCGTCGCGGTCGGCGGTCACGACATTCCCGAAGCCAGCATCCGCGCGCGCTGGACGCGTGCGCGCGAAAACCTGATCGCGTTGATGCCGGTGCTCGCGCAGCTGCAGGTCTACGACAACAGCGTCGAGGTCGCGCGCGGAAAAGCGGTGCCCGATCCGGTGCTGCTGCTGGAAATGATCGACGGCGCGTTGGTGGTGCCGGATGCGGATGATCTGGCGGCGCTGGCGAAGACGCCGGAGTGGGCGAAGCCGGTGCTGGAGGCGGCGTTCGGTTTCTAGGGCGGCTTGGATGCCGCGTCCTCTGGCTACCCGTCACCCTTGGACCCCGTCATTCCGGTGAAAGCCGGGCCTCCAACGGACGAATGTCCGGTCATCCAGTGTCTTACTGGAGCCGAAGCCAATATCGATGGCATGACGCGAGTCGCGCTGAAGTCATTGGATGACCGGCGCATCGCGTTGTTCAGAAGCGCCTCCGGCCCCCGCCGGAATGACGGGCAAGCGCGATAGCCTCAACGCGCGGGAGATATCGGCGCATCGCCAGCGTCCTCCCGCACCGCCGCGCCCGTATCGACACTCACCTCCACCGACATTCCGGGCCGCAGCCGCTCCGCCAACGGCTGGTCGCGATCCACTGCAATCCGCACCGGAATCCGCTGCGCGATTTTGACGAAGTTGCCGGTCGCGTTGTCCGCGGGCAGCACGCTGAACTCCGAACCGGTCGCAGGTGAAATGCGTTCGACGCGGCCGGTCAGTCGCGCGCCGCCGAGGGCGTCGACGGTGAAGCTCGCCGGCTGGCCGACGCGCATGTCGACCATCTGCGTTTCTTTCATGTTCGCCAGCACCCAGACATCGGCCGGCACCACCGCCATCAGCTGCGTGCCGGCGTTGACCAGCGCGCCCTGGCGCACGGTGACCTGGCCGAGCAGGCCGTCGTCGGGCGCGGTGATGCGCGTGTTGTCGAGATCGATCTTCGCCAGCCGTACCGCGGCTTCGGCGCTGGCGACGGCGGCTTCCAGACTGTCGCGGTTGACGTCGACGCTGCGCGCGTCCTGTTCGGAGATGTCGAGCGATGCGCGGGCCTGCGCGGCCGATGCACGCGCCTGCGCATTGCTGGCGCGGGCGAGATCGCGGTCGTGTTCGGAGATCAGTTTCTGCGCGGCGAGCTGTTCGATGCGGCGCAGGTCGATCGCGGCGACATTCGACTGCGCGCGCGTCGCGGCGATGTCGGCGGCGCTGCGGGCGATGCCGGCCTCGGCGCTGCGGCGCGACTGCGTGGCGTTCGCAAGCGCGGCCTGCTGCACGCGCAGGTTGGCCTCGGCCTGTTCGAAGCGCTGGCGGTAGATGCGGTCGTCGATCGTCACCAGCAGCTGGCCGCGCGTCACCGGTTCGAAATCCTGCACCGCGACCTCGGTGACGTAGCCCGAGACCTGCGGCGCGATCAGCGTCACGCGGCCGCGCACGGTGGCGTTCTCGGTGCTCTGCACGCTGCTGCCGAACGGCGGCAGGCGCCAGGCGTAGAGCACCAGCAACACGCCGGCCAGTGCGACCGCGGCGAACGCGGCGATCTGCAGCACGCGTCGACGACGCGACGGTGCGGCCGGCTGTTCGGGGGGCGGTGTCGGGGCGGGTGCGCTCATGCGGAATCCGGGGCGGCGGAAGAGGGTGGCGATGCGGGCGTTGCCGGCGCGGCGCGCAGACGCGCCCAGACCCGCGACGCGATGATCCACACCAGCGTGCAGAACGCGATGAAGGCGATCAGCAGGAAGACATCGTTGTAGGCCAGCACATTGGCCTCGCGTGTGGCCGCGCTGCCGAGTGCGCGCACCGCCAGCGCGTTGCGCTGCGCGGGATCGGCAATGGTCGCGGCGTAGCCGTTCGCGGTGGCCTGCACGCGCGCGGCGACCAGCGGATCGAGCAGGGTCAGGTGCTCGGTCAGCACGCTGGAATGGAACTTCTCGCGCATCGTCTGGAACGTGCTTAGTAACGCCGAACCGAGCAGCCCGCCGAGGTTCTGGGTCATGCCGAACAGCACGACGAAACTGATCAGGTTGCGCGGCTGGCTGATCACCGGGCCGATGCCGGCGATCAGCATCGGCCCGAGGAAGAACGTGCTGCCGAACGCGAGCAGGAACTGGCTCACGTACATCTGCTCGGATCGGGTGACGTTGCTGGCCTGCGCGTCCATCAGCGCGCCGGTCATCATCAGCGCCAGCGAGATCAGCACCGGTTGCCAGGTCCGGGTCGGATCGATCGTCAATGCGCTCGTCGCGAGCCCGGCCACGCTGCCGATCAGCACGATCACGAACAGCGTGCGCATCTGCTCGTTGCCCAGGCCAAGCGCCTGCAGGAAGCCGACCGCGCCGGTCGCCTGTTCCGACAGCACGATGCGGATCAGCACGATCGCCAGCGCCAGCCGCAGCATCGAGCCGGTCGCGAGCCAGCGGGTATTGAGCAGCGGCCGCGCGCGGAAATGTTCGATCGCGATCGCCGCCGTCACCAGCACGAAGGAGCCCGCCAACGCCCAGCCCAGCCACGCGGTCTCCGTCCACCACGCGAGACGGCCCTGCGCGAGCACCGCGGTCAGCAGTGCGATGCCGGGCGCGAACAGACCGAAAGTCACGAAGTCCAGCGGCTCGAAGGCCTTGTGCCGGTCACCGGGCGGCAGCTTCAGCAGCAGCACGCCGCCGAGCGCGACCAGCGCGAGGCCGAGTTCGAACATGTACAGCCCGCGCCATTCGCCGAACTCGAGCAGATCGGTCGAGAACACGCGTGCCAGCGGCAGCGCGAGCTGCGCGATGCCCAGACCGATCACCAGTCCACGCAGGCGATGCTTCTGCGGAAACGCCTGCAGCATGTAGTACAGGCCCAGCGTATTGAGCGCCGCGCCAGCGATACCGTGGCCGGCGCGCACCGCGATCGCCGAGCCCAGATCGTTGACGAACAGATGCGCCAGCGTGATCAGCGCATAGAGGATCAGGAAGGCCTCGGTGAACAGCCGCAGGCCGAACTGTTGGCGGAACTTCACCAGCAGGATGTTCATCGACACGTTGGTCATCACGTAGGCCGCCGGCAGCCACGCGATCTCCGATGCATACGCGCCCAGCGCGCCCTGCAGGTTGACCAGGTTCGCGGTGACCAGCGCGTTGCCGAGACCGCCGGTCATCGCGACGATGAAACCGACGATGCCGAACGCGATGCGACGCCGCGTGGAGTGCAGCGGCGTCGACGGCGAGCCCGGCATCATCGGCCGCTCGTGCGGCGCCCATTCACGGGGCGCGTAGCGATGCGCGCGCACGGTCGCGGACGGCGGGGAGACGGGCGGGACGCGCGACATGACGCCAGTCTGGACCCGGGTCCAGCCAGCGACAAGACGACCGGTGGACCGGTCCGTTACATCGCGCCGCGCGCCATGGATCAGGCCGGATTCAGTGGCCGGCGACGCGCGTCGCCCCCGGCTTGTCGTGCACGCCGAGCCGTTCGACCAGCGTCGCGCTCGCGGCATTGAGGCCGAGTACCTCGACGTCGACGCCGCGCGCGCGCAGTTTCATCACCACGGTATCGAGTGCGCCGATCGCGCTGAGATCCCAGAAGTGCGCGTGTGTCAGGTCGAGCACGACGCGCGGCACCGGCTCCAGCAGATCGAAGGCGTCGCCGAATGCGTTGGCAGAAGCGAAGAACACCTGGCCGCGTACGACGTAACGGCGCGTGCCGTCGGCGTCGATCGAATCCTCGACATCCAGCAGCCGGCCGACGCGCCGGGCGAAGAACAGCGCCGACAGCAGCACGCCGGTCAGCACGCCCTTGGCGAGATCGTGCGTGGCCACGGTGACGACGACCGTCGCTACCATCACCACGCTCGATTCAGGCGGATGTCGACGCAGATCCAGCAGCGATCGCCAGCTGAAGGTGCCGATCGAGACCATGATCATCACCGCGACCAGTGCAGCCATCGGAATCATGCCGACCCACGGGCCGGCGAACACCACCAGCGCCAGCAGCACGGTGCCGGCGACCATCGACGACAACCGCCCGCGACCACCGGATTTCACGTTGATCACCGACTGGCCGATCATCGCGCACCCGGCCATGCCGCCGAGGAAACCGGTGGCGATATTGGCCGCGCCCTGGCCCACGCATTCGCGGTGCTTGTCGCTGGGCGTGTCGGTCATGTCGTCGACGATGCGCGCGGTCAGCAGCGATTCGAGCAGACCAACGATGGCGAGCGTCGCCGATACCGGCAGCACGATGCGCAGCGTTTCCAGCGTCCACGGCACGTCGGGCAGCAGGAACACCGGCAGGCTGTCGGGCAGCGCGCCCATGTCGGACACGGTGCGCACGTCGATCCCCATCGCGGCGACGAGCACGGTCATCGCGACGATCGCCACCAGCGGCGACGGCACCGCGCGGGTGATCCGCGGCAGGCCGTAGATGATCGCCAGCGCCGCCGCGCACAGTGCATACACCGTCCACGGCATGCCGATCAGTTCCGGCAGTTGCGCGGCGAAGATCAGGATCGCCAGCGCGTTGACGAAGCCGGTGATCACCGAGCGCGAGACGAAGCGCATCAGCGATGCGAGTTTCAGCACACCGGCGAGGATCTGGAGCGCGCCTGCGAGCAACGTCGCGATCAGCAGGTATTGCAGGCCGTGGTCGCGCACCAGCGTGACCATCACCAGCGCCATCGCGCCGGTGGCGGCGGAGATCATCGCCGGTCGGCCACCGGCGATCGCGGTGACCACCGCCATCGAGAACGAGGCGTAGAGACCGACGCGCGGCTCGACGCCGGCGATGATCGAGAACGCGATCGCTTCGGGAATCAGCGCGAGCGCGACGACGAGTCCGGCGAGCACGTCGCCGCGGACATTGCCGAACCACTGCTGGCGCAGCGGAATCCTGGGATGCATGGGAAAGCCCTGACGAGGCCGGACACGCAGTGGTGTCCGGCGGAATGACGGTGCATGGCATAGCGGCGTCGCCCCGTGGGCGGCGCTGAAGCGGCGGCTATGGTGGCGTGGTCGTCATCGGATTCAGCAGGGCGGGTGACGCGAGAGCGCGCAGTCTAGCGTAGCGGGCGCGTCGGAACCCGCAGGGTGACGCGGCAGATCTCGCCGCCGCATCGGTCGTCACTGGTCGCTCACCACACCCTCTGCATACCGATACGTGGACTGGCCCGCATGGCCGGGCATCGTCACCACGATGGTCTGGCCATCCATCGAGATGACGGGAAGGTCCGAACAGGTGCCGAAGTCGTCTGACTGTCGAAGCGACCCTGCTGAATCGGCCTCGACGAAGAAGTACGTCGCCGGGCACGCCGTGCCGCCGCTGTACTCGGCGACCAGCACGATCTGTCGATCACCCAGGTTGAACCCCTGGACCAGGTCGTACAGGAATCCCTGTGGCCGGATGGCGCGCGATGCGAAGTGCAGTTCCTGCTCGCGCATCTCGCCCACCACCTCGAGGACGCCAGCATCGAGCGCGGCACGATGCTCGCTGATCTCGAGCGGAGACACCATGGGCGATGCAGGCGGCCCCGATATGCTGTTGTCGATCGTCGTGGCGTCCTGCGTGCGCGGAATGGCAGATTCGACAGGCGCCTGGCATACACCCTGATCGCAGATACGGTCGCCCTTGCAGTCGATGTCCTTCATGCATTGGCCGGCCGATATGGGCGGTGCGGCGTCGCTGCTCCCGGATCCGCAGCCGGTCAGACAGGCGATGACGGCGGACACAAGCAGCGCGTTACGCATGGAAGTTCCTTTTCGATGATGTGGGGATGAATCGCAGCGAAAATGCGCGCGCCGTTATCGCGGGGATGCCGGGCAATGCGCGTGGGCGCATCGTCTGTAACGGCTCAGTCCTCGCCGACGTCCTCGTTCCAGACGTCCGGATGCGCGGCGATGAAGCCGCCGAGCAGGTCGACGCACTCCTGGTTCTGCATGTCGATGACGTCGACGCCGGCCTCGCGCAGCCAGTCGATGCCGCCCTGGAAGGTCTGCGACTCGCCGACGACGACGGTGCCGATGCCGAACTGGCGCACGAGGCCACTGCAGTACCAGCACGGCGCGAGGGTCGTCACCATGATCGTGTCGCGATAGGAGCGCTGGCGCCCGGCCTTGCGGAACGCATCGGTCTCGCCGTGGATCGACGGGTCGCTTTCCTGCACGCGGCGGTTGTGGCCGCAGCCGAGCAGGCGCCCGTCCTGGTGATACAGCGCCGCGCCGATCGGAATGCCGCCCTCGGCAAGGCCCTGACGGGCTTCGGAAATCGCGGTGTCGAGCAGGGCGCGGTAGTCGGGCGTGGCGATCATGCAGGCGGTCTTCGATACATCGGGCCCGCGAGTCTGCCTGCCGCATCCGTCGCGGTCGAGCGTGAGACGCCGCGGCAACTTCTTAACGATCGCGTGGCAGAATCCGTGGCCCCCAAGAGCGCGATGCAAGAACACCTATGGAATGGCTGTCCGACCCCACGATCTGGATGGGGCTGGCGACCCTGGTAGTCCTCGAGATCATTCTCGGCATCGACAACCTGGTGTTCATCGCGATTCTCGCCGACAAGCTGCCACCGGAGCAGCGCGACAAGGCCCGTGTGATCGGCCTGTCGCTGGCACTGCTGATGCGGCTGGTCCTGCTGGCGCTGGTGGCGTGGATCGCGGGCCTGATCACGCCCTTGTTCACGGCCTGGGGCAACGACTTCTCAGGGCGTGATCTGATCCTGCTGGTCGGCGGCGTGTTTCTGCTGTTCAAGGCGACGATGGAGTTGCACGAGCGGCTCGAAGGCCAGCAGAGCCAGACGAGTACCAAGCGCGTCTACGCCTCGTTCGGCGTCGTGCTGACCCAGATCGTCGTGCTCGATGCGGTGTTCTCGCTCGACTCGGTGATCACCGCGGTCGGCATGGTCGACCATCTCGGCGTGATGTACGCGGCGGTCACCATCGCGATGGCGGTGATGCTGCTCGCCAGCAAGCCGCTGACGAACTTCGTCAACAAGCATCCGACGGTCGTGGTGCTGTGTCTGGGCTTCCTGCTGATGATCGGTTTCAGCCTGGTCGCCGAAGGCCTGGGCTTCAAGATTCCGAAGGGCTATCTGTACGCGGCGATCGCGTTCTCGATCCTGGTCGAGGCCTTCAACCAGTGGTCGCGCTTCAACCGCGAGCGCCACGCGCAGCAGCTGCCGTTCCGCCAGCGCACCGCCGATGCGGTGCTGCGTCTGCTCGGCACGCGCCCGACCGCGCACGTCGAGGACGGTGCGATCGACGTGCCGCAGGGCGAGGGCGAGGAACGTCTCGAAGCCGCCGAACACGACATGATCCGCAGCGTACTGACGCTGGCCGAGCGCCCGGTGTCGAGCGTGATGACGGTGCGCAGCGACATCGAGTGGATCGACGCGACACGCGGCATCGAGCACGCGACCGCGCGCCTGATCGAATCGCCGCATACGCGCCTGCTGGTCTGCGACGGCGAACTCGACCAGATGCTGGGCATCGTGCAGAGCGGCGATCTGCTGTCGAGCGTGCTGCAGGGCCGCGCGCTGAATGTCACCGATTTCGTGCGCGAGCCACTGGTCGTCCCCGAGGGCACCTCGACGCTGCGCGTGCTCGAGCAGATCCGCGCGCATCCGATTCCGCTGGCGGTGGTCGTCGACGAGTACGGCAGCCTCGAGGGCATGGTGACCGCGAACGACCTGCTGGCGACGATCGCCGGCGATCTGGTCGACACCCAGGACGCCGACTACGCGGCCAGCCGCGGCGACGACGGCATCTGGCTGGTCGACGGCTCGATGTCGCTGCAGGATCTGGAGCAGACCACCGGCATCGTGCTGCCGCGCGAGGCCACCTACGTCACCCTGTCGGGCCTCGTGCTGCACCTGCTCGACCGCATGCCGGTCGAGGGCGACACGGTGACCGTCGGCGCCTGGCTGCTGCAGGTCGAATCGCTGGAACGGCGCCGCGTCGGCAAGCTGCGGATCGCGCCGGTCCCGGATGAGGGATAATCAGGCCATGAGCGACGAATCCAACAAGCCCGGCACCACCCATTTCGGTTTCCGCGATGTCCCCACCGGGGACAAGCAGAAGCTGGTCGGCGAGGTGTTCTCCTCGGTCGCAGGCAACTACGACCTGATGAACGACCTGATGAGCCTCGGCATCCACCGGGTGTGGAAGCGCTACTTCGCCGCGACCGCGCAGGTGCGCACCGGTGACCGCGTGCTCGATCTGGCCGGCGGCACCGGCGACATCGCCGCGCTGCTGAAATCCCGCGTCGGCGAATCCGGCGAGCTCGTGCTCGGCGACATCAACGCCTCGATGCTGCGCGTCGGCCGCGACCGCATGACCGACCGCGGCAACGTACGCGGCTTCGAGTACGTGCAATGCAATGCCGAAACGCTGCCGTTCCCGGATGCCAGTTTCGATCTGGTGACGATCGCCTTCGGTCTGCGCAACGTCACCGACAAGGACGCCGCGCTGCGCGAGATGCTGCGCGTTCTGAAAGTTGGCGGCCAGGCGCGCGTGCTGGAGTTCTCGGAAGTGAAGGCGGACTGGTTCAAGCCGATCTACGACTTCCATTCCTTCCAGATCATGCCGCGGCTGGGCAAGCTGTTCGCCCGCGACAGCGACAGCTACCAGTACCTGTCGGAGTCGATCCGCAAGCACCCGCCGCAGGATGCGCTCAAGGGGATGATGGAAGCGGCCGGTTTCGCGCGCTGCAAGTACCGCAATCTCAGCGGCGGCATCGTCGCGATCCACGACGGCTTCAAGGCCTGAATCCACGGCCGCGGCCGGCGTCGCCCCCTGCAGGGTGACGGCTGGCCGCTTCAGGTGCCGGACCGGGGGCGCGGTAGAATCGACGCCTTGTTCCCCCGTGTGGATTCCCCCGATGCGCCCACTCCGTACCGCCGGCCTGCTGGCGATGGCCGTCCTCGCGCTTGCCGCCTGCAATCGTGAACAGGCACCCGCCGCTGCGACGGCCAACACGCCGACCGCCAGTGCCGCCGCCAGCGGTGACCGCGACGAACACTCCTATGCCGAGCCGGCCAAGGTGGTCACCGACGACCTGGCGCTGGACATCGCGCTGGACTTCGATGCGAAGACCATTGCCGGCACCGCCACCTACACCCTGGACTGGAAGGACGACAGCGCGACCGAGCTGGTGCTCGACACGCGCGACCTGACCATCCAGAAGGTCGAGGGCGAAGCCGCCGGCGGCCAGTGGCAGCCGCTGCAGTACGCACTCGCCGCGGCCGACCCGACGCTGGGCAGCAAGCTCACCGTCGAAACGCCGGAGCGCAACGCCAAGGTCCGCGTGACCTACGTGACCTCGCCGGATGCCTCGGGACTGCAGTGGCTCACGCCGGAGATGACCGAAGGCAAGCAGCTGCCTTTCATGTTCAGCCAGTCGCAGCAGATCCACGCGCGTTCCTGGGTGCCGCTGCAGGACACGCCGGCGATCCGCTACACCTACACCGCCCGTGTCACCGCGCGCCCGGACGTCATGGTGCTGATGAGCGCCGACAATGACCCGGCGGCCCAGCGCGACGGCGAATACAGCTTCTCGATGCCGCAGAAGATTCCGTCGTATCTGATGGCGATCGCCGCAGGCGACCTGGTGTTCAAGCCGATCTCCGGCCGCGCCGGCGTGTGGGCCGAGCCGGCGATGGTCGATCGTGCGGTCGAGGAATTCGCCGACACCGAGAAGATGATCGAGGTCACCGAGCAGCTCTACGGTCCCTACCGCTGGGAGCGTTACGACCTGCTGATCCTGCCGCCGTCGTTCCCGTATGGCGGCATGGAGAATCCGCGTCTGTCGTTCATCACGCCGACCGTGATCGTCGGCGACAAGTCGCTGGTCTCGCTGATCGCGCACGAGCTCGCGCACAGCTGGTCCGGCAACCTGGTGACGTTCTCCAGTGCCAAGCACGGCTGGCTCAACGAGGGCTTCACCAGCTACGTCGAGAACCGCATCGTCGAGTCGGTGTACGGCAAGGAAGTCAGCGACATGGAGTACGTGATCGCGCGCAACAGCCTGGCCGACAGCATCGCTTCGATGCCGGAAGCCACGCAGGCGCTGGCGGTCAAGCCGGACGTCGAACTCGACGCCGACGACGCGCTGAGCGCGGTGTCCTACGACAAGGGCGCGTGGTTCCTGCAGTTCCTCGAGCAGCGTTTCGGTCGCGAGAATTTCGACGCCTTCCTGCGCGGCTACTTCGACCACTTCGCGTTCCAGAGCATCACCACCGAGCAGTTCCTCGCGTACGCCAAGGAGAACCTCTTCGACAAGTTCCCGGGCACGGTCACCGACGCCGAAATCCAGGAATGGGTCTACGCGCCGGGCATTCCGAACTATGCGCCGCAGGTGATGTCGCGCAACTTCGGCATCGTCGATTCCGCGCGCCTGGCCTGGCTGGGCAGCCCGGAACTGCCGCCGCGCCAGATCACCGATGCGTGGTCCACGCAGGAGTGGCTGCACTTCCTGGAAAGCCTGCCGCAGACGCTGACCGTCGAGCAGCTGGCGCAGCTGGATGCGGCGTATGCGTTCACCGGCACCGAGAACGGCGAGATCGCGATGCGCTGGTATCCGCTGGCGGTGCGCAGCGGTTACACGCAGGCGAACGAGGCGCTGGCCGAGTTCACCGCGCGCGTCGGCCGTCGCAAGCTGATCATGCCGATCTACACCGCGCTGGTGCAGACCGAGCCGGGTCTGGCGCTGGCCAAGGACATCTTCGCCAAGGCGCGTCCGGGCTATCACCCGATCACGACCGCGTCGGTCGAGGCGCTGATCAACGGCGCCAAGCCGGCTCCGGCTCCGGCCGCACCGGCTGACGCCGCACCGGCGCAGGAAGCGGCCCCCGCGCCCGCCAACTGATCGCACGTCGACGCTGTAAGCGAACGGCCGCCGCAGGGCGGCCGTTTGCGTTCGGGGCGGTCGACAGACCGCGTACGCGTGGCGACGTGTGCTCGGCGACCTGCCGGCCTCGCGCGTCACGATTGCGTCCGCGTCCGCCTGCACGTGCGGGCGTGCCGACCGTGTCTGCCATGGCTGCACGCAGCCGGGTGCCGCAAACGTTTGGGCCAACTCGCTGCAGATCCGAGCCGATGCGTGCGCCGCCTCGCGCGATCCCGATACGCGCGGTAGGCACGAGGCGTCAATCACGCCTGGCGGCGATCGAGGTTCCAACGCCGATTGCCGACGTCGATGCCGTGGTGTTCACAACGCGTTTGACCGGATCGGCTCGCAAACGCGCTGCGCTTGATGTGTTGCCGATCCTGCGCAGGCAGGGCAACGCGCTTCGCGACACCCGCTACGATCGTGCGGCGCCACGCGCGACGCCGGCACCTTTCCATTGCCGCGCGGGCTCCACATCCACATCTGAGCCGGTCGCACCGCGTTCGCCAGGACGCTTCGGACGCGCGAGTCGCTACGATCGTGCGGCGCCACGCGCGACGCCGGCACCCTTCCATTGTCGCGCGGGCTCCACATCCACGTCTGAGCCGGTCGCACCGCGTCCGCCAGGACGCTTCGGACGCGCGCGCCGCTTCGATCCTGCGACGCCACGCTGGCATGCCCTCCATTGCCGCGCGGCATGCCCCATCTCCGCGTCCAGCCACTCGCAGCACCGCGTCCGCCAGGACGCGCCGGACGCACGCCGCTTCGATCGCGCGGCGCCACGCGCTACGCTGGCACGCCTTCCATCGCCGCGCGCCAGGCACGCCACCGCGTCCAGACCGCCGGCAGCCCGCTTCCACGAGGACGCTCCGCATGACATCCCGAACCCTGCTCGCCGCTGCGCTGCTCACCGCGCTGCTGCCGCTGACCGCCTGCCAGGACCGCGAAGCCCGGGCCGCCGCGCAGGCCCAGGCCCAGGCCGCGGCCACCGAGGAGCAGGCCGAAGCCAGTGAGCGTGATTTCCAGGCCGCCGTGGAGGCGGAAAACTGGCCGCTGGCCAAGGCCCAGGCCGACGTGCTGCTGGCGCGCTTCCCGGGCACCGAGGCCGCCGATCGCGTGCGGACACAGTTCGATGCGGTCCGCGAGAAGGGCGATGCCGAGCGCGAGAGCGCACGCACCGCGGCGCTGTGGAGCTACGACACGCGTCCGGCCGACGGCGGCCAGCAGGTCTCGGCCACGCTGTACGCGCGCGACGCCGTCGATGTCGACGGTACCGGCGCCAAACGCGTGCGCCTGATCTTCCGCGACCACCCGTCCTGGGGCCGCAGCAGCTACCTCGTACTGGAGGCCGGCGATTTCGACTGCTACCCGAGCTGCCGCGTCCCGGTGCAGGTGGACGACGGCGCACCGCAGCGCATGGCCGCCAACCGTCCGCAGACCGACGAGGCGATCGCGATGTTCATCGACGACGAACGCGCACTGTGGCGCCTGCTCGACGGCGCGAAAACGGTCACGATCGAGTTCCCCGCCAAGGCCGGCGGCACCCGCCGCGCCGTCTTCGAAGTCTCGGGCCTCGACCGCGAGCGGATGCCTGGCTGGAACTGAGCCCCGGCGCGTCGCGTCCGAAGCGACATCGCGATGGCAGGCCTCGAACGCCCGTCATTCCGGCGGCTCGTGACTTCCGAATGACAGGTCATGCCGGACGTGCCCACAACAGCCGAATGGCGGGTCACGCCGGACTTGACCCACGACAGCCGAATGGCGGTCCATGCCGGAAGCGCCTTATGACAGCCGAAGGGCGGGTCATCCAGTGCCTGGGATGACGTCCCCCAAACATCAGGCTCGAACCATCAGGGCACATGACGTCATTCCCGCGAAGGCGGGAATCCAGGGACTTGGCTGTACCGCGAATCATGGACATGCGCTCGGCACGACAAGACACGATCTAATTGTTAGCAATGGTCCGGAGCAGCCGACTCGCAGTCAGCGCTTTGCGTGGCGAGGGACTCGGAGCCCCGGTCTACCAATCCCGTCATTCGAGCGGGTTTTTAACAGCCGGATGGCTGGTCAGGCCATACGTGCATCACAACGGCAGAATGGCCGGTCATCCAGCGCCTTTGGCAACGCTGCCGAACCCCATGCACCCGCGATGAGGCAGCAACGAAAAAGGCGTCAGCGCGCCACCTTCGGACACCCGGCCACCCCCACTCAGCGACAGTTGGCCTGCGCAACCGCCAACCGCTGCGACGCCGCATTGCGCTCCCGCGAGATCGCACGCTGCTGGGCATCCCGCTCCGCGCGCAGGCCCGAACGGTCGGTCAGATCAGTCGCATCCGCCGCAGTCGCCGCGCGGCGGGTTTCGGTCGAGGCCAGACGCCGCTGCGCTGCGGCGATGCGCTGATCCGATGCCGGCTGCACCATGCGCTCCGCGGTCTGCAGGCAGCGCTGCTGCGGCGACAGCGCCGGCATGGGGCCGACGGGGCGGGTGACGTCGTTGGACAGCTGACGCGGCGGCTCGGCCGGACGCAGCGTCGTGCGTGACGGCGGCTCGGCCGGATTGCGCAGTGTCTGCGCCGACGCCGTGGACGCGGCGGACAACGCAAGGATCGCGATCATGAGCAGATGGCAGCGCATCGGACCTCCAACGAACGGTGTGCGGACGTCGGTCCGCCAACTACAGAGATGACCGTTCGAGCGCCTCGCTTCAAGGCATGCGGCCGAGCGAAGCAGTATCGGTTCATCGTCTGCCCTTCAGGCACCGGACACCGGTACCGCAGCCGGCGCGCGGCGTGAACCGGAGACCTCGTCCACCGGGCACAGCCCGGCAATGGGCGAAGGCGGTTGTCCCGGCACCTCAGCGGGAATCGCCACCGGCTCATCGTCCGGCAGCATGCGCGCGCTGCGCCAGCCGCCCCAGCGGTAATAAGCAATCGCCAGCACCATCGCGCAGATCGCGCTTGCCGGAAAACTCCACCAGATCGCATCGGTGCCCAGCACCGGCTGCAGCCAGGTCGCGAACGGCACGCGCACGCCCCACAGCGTGACCGCCAGGATCAGCAGCGGCGGTAGCACGGCGCCGGTCGAGCGCACCACGCCAAACAGCACGAAGGTCACGCCGAAGAACAGGAACGACCAGATCGCGATCCGGTTCAGATGGCGCGCGGTCTCCAGGATCTCGCCGCCGGCCGGCAGGAACAGCGCCAGCGCGTGACGGTCGAACAGCAGCAGCGCCGCGATCAGCACGCCGGTCATCAGCAGATTGAACGCCACACCCGTGCCCGCCACGCGCGACACCCGCGCCCACTGGCCGGCGCCCACGTTTTGCGCCGCCATCGTCGAACACGCTGCGCCGATCGCCATCGCCGGCATCTGCACGTAGGTCCACAGCTGCAGCGCTGCGCCGTAGCCCGCCGCGGTCACGATGCCGTGGCGGTTGACCATGGCGATCATCGCGATCATCGCCGCCGACAGCATCACCATCTGCAGGCCCATCGGCAGGCCCTTGGCCAGCAGCGTGCGCACGATGGTCCAGTCCGGCAGATAGAGCGCGCGTTCGCTGCGATGGATCCACAACCGGTGCTTGCGATGCCGCAGCCACGCCAGCATCGCGACTACGCCCAGCGCATTGGCGACCAGATTCGCCGCCGCTGCGCCGGCCATGCCCATTGCCGGCAACGGCCCGACGCCGAGCAGCAGCAGCGGCACCAGCACGATGTCCAGCGCGACCACCAGCAGCAGGAACAGGAACGGCGTGCGCGAATCGCCGGCGCCGCGCAGGATCGCCGACAGGAACGCCAGCGCGTACAGGAACGGCACCGCCAGGAAGATGATCTGCAGATAGGCCTCGGCGTGCGGCAACGCCTCGGCCGGCGTGTCCATCCACGTCAGGATCCGCCCCGACAGTGGCAGCCCGGCCAATGCCACCAGCACCGATGCGCCGAGGAAGGTCGTCGCGCTCGTGCCGATCACCCGTCGCGCCGCGGGCAGATCGGCGCGACCCACGGCCTGCGCGACCAGGATCGTCGCCGCCATACCCACGCCGAACACCGCGCCCAGCAGCAGGAACAGGATGTTGTTGGCATTCGCGATCGCGGCCAGCGCATCGGGCCCCAGCAGATGTCCGATCCAGATCGCGTTGATCGATCCGTTCAAGGACTGCAGCACATTGCCGCCGAGGATCGGCAGCGCGAACACCAGCAGCGTGGCGGCGATCGGCCCGCGTGTGAGGTCGCGGGACGGGGTGGCGGGGTGCGAGGCGAGCCGGGGCATCGGCCTATTGAATCCCGTGGCGGATCGCGAGGGGGTGAGCGCGGCGCACCGGTGACGCTGCCGATAGGACCGGTTGCACAGCCGATCGCAAGGACGCCCCTCGCCATGCCGTCGCCGACCTGCGTGCGGAGGGGGCACGCCAGCGCGTCAGTGGCGCATCGAATGGCGCAATTGTTATGTTATTTTGTATCAAATTACGCATTCAGTTTGGGTGGCATCTGAAGGCCGTCCGTGGGGGGATGGAGCGGAAGCAACGTGGCGCGCCGGGGACATTGGGCGCTGTCGCGGCTGGCAAACCCGTATCGACGCATTTCGCGGCACGCGCGCGCCGTCTCGTGGCAGAGGCGCGCGGGCTGCCTGGCGTGTCTTGCGGGCATGGGCGCGTGCCCAGCGACCGCATTTCGAGAGGGCAGTCGCACCCACGGGTGGAATGCCGCGCCACGGTGACATTGGACACACCCACTGGTTGCACACGTTTTCGAACCGTTGGAGAGATCTGGAATGCCCAAGCGCACTGTGTTGTCCGCCCTCATCGCCGGCGTCATCGCGATCCCCGTCGTCGCCGCCGCCCGGGATCACCGTCCGAGTGCCGTCGAGCTCGACACGGTCATGGTCGAGGGTGTCCGTCGGGAAAGCACGCTGGGTATCCCGTCGCAGATCCTGGCAGGCGACGACCTGGCGCGCAGGCGGCAGGCCGGCATCGGTGAAACCCTGTCGGGCCTGCCGGGCGTGCATCTGGACAACTTCGGCGGCGGTGCCTCGCGGCCCGTAATTCGCGGTCAGACCGTGCCGCGCATCGAGGTGTTGAGCAACGGCTCCCAGTTGTTCGATGCCTCGTCGGTGTCACCAGACCATGCCATCACCACCGACCCGCTGCTGCTCGACGCCATCGAAGTCGTGCGCGGCCCCGCGGCCGTCCGCTATGGCGGCAATGCCAGCCATGGCGCCATCGATCTCATCGACGGCAAAGTGCCCACCGCCATTCCGGCAGACGCCGTCAGCGGCGCGTTCGAAATGCGGTACGGAACGGGTGATGGCGAGACTGCAGGCGTCGGGCGCGCGACCGCAGGTGCCGGTGCATTCGCTTTCCATGCAGAGGCCGCGCATCGCGACAGCAACGACTACAAAGTGCCCGCGGGGTTCGGCCGCGACACGCTGGAGGATTCGTTCGCCAGCAGCAAAACCCATGCAGTAGGCGGCGCCTGGATCACGTCAGGCGGGTACGTGGGCGCCGCCTATACGCGACACGGCAGCGACTACAGCCTGCCCGGCCACTCGCACGGAAATGGCGTCTGCCATACGCATGGTCTGGATCTGCATTGCGAGTCGCACGGCATCTGGGATGACGCGTTTCTGGGATCGGACGATTCCCACACCGCGCGCATCCGGCTCGACAGTGAGCGCTTCGATGTCCGCGCCGATCACGCTGCGCCAGTCGCGGGCGTGGAACACGTCCGCGTGCGTCTGTCCTATACCGACTACGCACACGACGAAATCGATGGCGATCTCACCTTCGCCCATTACACGCAACGCGTACATGACGGGCGGATCGAGCTGTCGCATGCGCCGCTGTTCGGCGTGACAGGCACCGTGGGGGTCCAGGTCACCGACGGCACCTTCAGCGGTCTGGACTACGCCGCGTACGCGGACCCGGTCGAGTTCGGTTTCGTCGAGCCCGTGGATTACAGGACCCGGCAGTCCGGCCTGTTCCTTCACCAGCAACGCGCATTCGGTCCGGTCACTGTGGAGTGGGGACTGCGCAAGGACTGGTACGAGATCCGCATCCCGCTGCCGCGCTTCATCATCCGGCCGGAGGACATGGCAGAGATCGCGGAGATCGAGAGGTTGATGGGACTTGCGCCCGGCGGCTACATGGAGATCGTCAACGACGGCTTCAGAAGACAGCACCCCGGTGCACGGCACCAACCATTGGCCGTATCCGCCAGCGCGACGTGGCAGTTGGCTGACGACCTGTCTGTCGCGGCGTCATTGGGCCGTACCGAGCGCGTACCCGGCGTACGCGAGCTGTACGCACTGGGCAACAATCTGGCGACCAACAGCTACGAGGTCGGGCTTGCGCAGACCTGGCGGGCGTCGTCTCGGCTTCCGGACGCGCGAACGGACGTTCTGGAAACCACCCGTTCGCTGGATGTCACGCTCCGCAAGGGAGGCGATCCATGGTTCTTCGAGATCGGCGCATTTCATCGCGACGTCGACGACTACGTCTTCGCGCGGCTGATCGAAACCGAAACCGAAGGCGGCGCACCCCATCACTACCTGGTCTACACGGCTGCTGGCGCGCGCTTCACCGGCCTCGATGGCCATGTCGGCTACCGCTTCACGCCCCGGCACCAGGCAACGCTCTTCGGTGATTACGTTCGCGCAGACCTCGTCCGGGAAGACGACCGGATGCCCCGCATCCCGCCGATGCGCCTGGGCGCGCGCTACGAGGGGGCGTGGGGTCCATTGACCACCGAGTTCGAGTACGCGAGGACCTTCCGCCAGGACCGCTTCGCTTCCTACGAGACAGCGACCGGTGGCTACGACCTGGTCAATGCCACGCTGGCGTATCGCATCGACACCGGACGGTCACAGCCGCTCGAGTTGTATCTGCGCGGCACCAACCTGACCAACCAGCTGGCGTACGTCCATACGTCGTTCGTCAAAGCGCAGTCGCCTTTGCGTGGACGAAACCTCGCGCTGGGACTGCGCTACCAGTTCTGATCCAGAGCGTTGTCGATGCACCCGGGGGCCTGCGCTTTCGCATCCGTCGCATCCGGGGCGTCTGCAGGGGACACCTGCAGTCCGAGGATCGACGGACGGGTGAAGTCCATCGCGCGTTTCGAGCGCCCGCGATGCGGGTGCCGCGATTGCCCGAGAAGCAGATGCGAACAAGGCATGCAGTCGAATCCTCGAAATGCGCATCCCGATCTCCGGCGTGCGCGCCGAACACCGCCTCTCGTGCGGCGTCGGCGCGCTGCCCGCTTCCTGTAAGCTGCGCGCCGCTGCGCGGCCATTGGCGTCGCGCGATCACGCAGGAAAGCGGCATGTCGGCAATTCGATCTCAGGCGGTGCGTTCACAGGTCAGCCCTTGGCGCACTGCAGGCGCGAGCGTCCTGGTGATGATGCTGTCGAGCTGCAGTTCGATCCTCGATTTTCCGCAGAACGTGCCACTGCTCAACGATGGCTTCGGCAGTCCACAGCTCGGTCAGCAGGACCGCACGGTCGAGCACGACACCTACATGGCGATGCCGGCGTTCGGCGAGATCATGTTGACGCTGCCGGCTGGCACGACGATGGGGCAGCAGCCTCACGGCAGTCCCCCGGTGTCGCTGTCGTACGACAAGAATCGCGCCGGGGGCCTGCGCAGGCGCAGCCTCGGCGTGCGCGGCCTGGCGCCGGATGCGGACGGCTTGCTGCGCCTGCCGGTCCCGCATATCGCCGGTTACCACCCGACCTCGCTGCTGGTCTGGGTGCGGACGACCGAAGCCGATGGTCCGCGCGACATGCGTGTCGACTTTCCACTTACCGAGACCGCGGTCATCGACCCCGGGGATGCCGATCGCCACACCGCGTTTTGGCGAGATCAGGACGGGCAGTGCATGCAACGCGGCCGCGTCCAGCCGATCGAATACGCGGACGACACTGAGGCGACGATCAATGGCGAGCGACATCCGTTCCTGTTCGACACCGCATTGGATGGCCTGTGCGTCTTCCGGTTCCCGCAGATGCGGTCGATCGTCGAGGCGGTCACGCCCGGTGAGGTGCTGCGCTCGCCGGTGCGCATCCGCATTCCGCAGGTCTACCAGCAGCCGCAGTTCCGCAGCGTCTGGCAGCCGGCTGCCGGCGCAGCGACTGCGGGCGCCGAACGCTAGTTTGGATCCAAGGAATTAATTGGACCTGACACCGTTATCCCCTCGACGTCGTCGAAGTGCGCCCGAACGACAGCATCCACTGGAGCCCCGGCCTGGATGCCATCGGCCGCGTCGGCATCGATATGGGGCTGGAGTGGGGCGGCAACTGGACGACCGTCGTCGAGCTTGCGCACGGCCAGCTCGACACCGGCCTGAGCACCGCGGACATGCGTAGCCGGATCGCGAACGGCAATGTCGACGGACGGGTTCGTCAATCTGCGTTGATACCTGGACCGGTCAGCTGCAAGACGCCCTGTCTGCTGATGGGCCGAGTGCGGGCGCCCGGCACCTCGAAACCGCTCGCTGCCCGGGCAGAGGCGGCGACGTTCAACTCAGACGTTCGAGCTCGGACGCGCGCTCGGCCGTCATCTCCAGGATGCACGACGCCTTATGGATCGCAGCCGGCGTGCCGCCATCCGGATACGCGTAGACGCTGCAATTCGCATCCCGGTATTGCATCCACAGCCGCTGCGCTGCCACGAGCGCCGTGAGCCGAGCGCTGTAGAACTGCCCACGCAGCGCGCGGTACGTCTCGTTGAGCCGTGCGTCCTGACGAGAGGTTTCGGCGGCGATGCACTGCAGGACATCCGCCGTGACTCCGCCCGCGCGCGCCATGCAGTCGCTGTAGTCGGTGCTGTAGACGTGATCACCCGCTGCAACGGGCAGGCTGGCACAGCAGGACAGAAGTGCGACAAGCGGCCATCGGGTCATGCGGTACTCCGTGCGTGTGGTGTGCAGCCGAGCGCTGCAGGGAACAATTGACTCGATTCCGGGTGCCGGCACGCGCCGCCTCGCGCATGCACCGCAGGCCGGCGACGCTGCGAACGTTACGCCACGTCTGCACGCATTACAGCAGCCAGCGCGACACGCGCGCCGGGCGCATACGAGACCTTCGGCCCCGTGTGCAGACTGTCTCCGCACAGCGGGGAAACACATGCAGGCGGGCAGCTGGAACCGGCAGTCTGTGGATCCCGCTACTGCGCGGTGGGTCTGTCAATTCACAAATTTACGGAACAGCTCCGATCGTCAGCCGGGTCGGCTCGGGTCAGTTCGACAGTGCCGAGATCGTGGATGCGAGCCACCGCGAAATCGGCGTTCCAGCCCGCACGCTGCGACACAAGCCGCGGCTGGTAGCCCGCGCTGCAGATCCACAGGAACTGGCGGACCTGGGCCTCCCCCATCACGGCTGTGATCCTGCGCCGGGAATCCGGCGCAAGTTGGACACCGCCGCCGGCGTCGCTCCGCGCCAGAATGCGTGGCTGCCCTGCATCGAGGCGATCGTAGACGAAGGCCCCGGAAATCGCTGCTTTCGTCTTCGCATCCACAATGGACGCGCGAACGCCGTCGTGGATGACGACCTGGCGCGGCAGGCAGCCAGTGAGCATCAGCAGAGCAATCAGGATGGCAACGGCGCGCATGCGCGAGATCTCCGGACACTTGTGTTGTATCGCGCCGGATCAAACGCGACCGACATGACGGTGAGGGGGCGACAACGTGCCCTGCAGTCCTGGTATGCGGAGAGCGCTGGCACGCAGGGGTCGCAAGTCTGACATCCGTCCCGCGCGCGAAGCCAGGTCGCATGCGCCGGGCGCGTCGAAACCTCCATCTCCACCGCCAGCGTGCGCGTCGATCACCGGCTGCAGCGCGGCGCCGGCGCCTGCGGGTGCCGAGCGCCAGTTGGGAGCTAGTGCATGAGGTGAATCTGGCGCCGTTATCCCCTAAGTAAACTTGACCCCGTTAGTTGCGTACTAATTATCGGATTCTCCAATCACACGCGCCCGGCTGAAGCCGATAAATCCGAAACCCATGTAAGTCACGTCTTCCGCCACTTAAGCGGAGTTAGCGTGATGACCGGTTCTCAGGCGACGGCTACCAGCTGCACCGTCGTGGATAGTTGGGAATGCAGGAGCTCCCCGCCAAGAGTGTGGGCCGTGAGGTCGCGGACAGCACTGCGGTATGGCTGAACGTTGCAATTCCGCCCATCTCGTACTCGATCACCCAGTGGGCGCCCAGCAACTCCGTCCGGGTAAGGCGTCGCCGAGGCAGCCGTCTTCTTCAAAGATGACATCGGTCGCATTCCAGTCGCCGTTCGAATCGGCAAAGGAGCATTCGTCACACAAGGTCACAAGCGCGCGCTGCACCTCGGCCGGCAGGTAACGCAGTGAAGCGATCGGTGGATCTTTCGGTTCAAGCGGCTTCGTAGGGACGACATGCAAGGCTGCATTAGCGCGATCCAGATGGACGCAGAGCAATACGGACGCGAAGAAGAGCGTCACCGTCATCGCAGTGATTCGCCACCAGTTCACCGCAGCAGCGCTGTCGACCAGGCTTGGTATCTTATCCATGTCCGTGAGGGGGCAGGCGCAGAAAAGCGATTCCAGTTCAACTTCAAAACGCTTCTGGCGATCCCTGCCGCTTCAAGTCACATGTAAGTAAACCTGACCCCGTTAATCCTTGAAACCTCCATCTCCAACGCCAGCATGCGCGTCGATCACCGGCTGCAGCGCTAGTTGGGAGCTAGTGCATGAGGTGAATCTGGCGCCGTTATCCCCTAAGTGAACCTGACCCCGTTAGTTGGCTTATGGCCCCCGCGCGTCACCCTCCGGGGCCTGTGTCGGGGCGCACCGCACCTGCTCCGCTTGGGATCGGGTTGCCTCCTCTACCTGCTCCCGCCATTGCTGGCCGGCCGGCGACTGCATCAGGTGCTCCGTCGCTTCGCGAATCGCATCGCCGCCGCGGTGCAGTGAATTCAGCAGATCGTCCACCGGCGAGCGCGGAACGTCCGTCGTGCGGGCCCCGAGTTGCAGGGCGACGGATCCCACTGTTTCCGGTCCCGCGATCCCGTCGACGTCAAGGCCTTGGTCTCGTTGGAACATGCGCACTGCATAGGCAGTTTCGGGCCCGAAGCGACCGTCGATCGAGAGCGGCCGCCCGTCCCGACCTGCGTAGTCGAGGCGTACGAGATCCGCCTGCAACGCACGCACGGCCTCGCCCTGCGAGGATTCTTTCAGCAACTCATTCGAGGGCTGGACATTGCCGCCCGAGCGCGCCGGTGCGAGAGGACTCTGCGTCCTCGCATCAGTCTCGATCGCGGTTGCCGCGTGCCATGCGGCATCGCGTGACAGCCCCTGAACGTCCGCACGCGCATACGCGTCGCGCATCCGGTCGAGCGCATCTGCGCTCTGTTCCAGGGTGATGTGCGCGCGGTTGGCGCCGCCGTAATAGCTGCGTCCCTCTTTGAAGGGATCGCCGAAACTGGCCCATTCGCGCGCCAGGCCGAGTTGAGCCTGCTCACGCGTGACCCCTGGCACGCCCATGATGTAGTCGCGCACAGCCGGCTGTTTTTCGCGCAGCAGATAGTCGGTGAAAATGCGGTCCTGCAGCTCGGGCGTGAACGGTGTATCGCGCGTGATGCCCAGCCGGGCTACGGCGGCGTCCATCGTTGAAGGAATGATCTGGTACTTGCCGACCGCGAAAACGCGATCGGGATCGGTTCGCGGCAGATGTTGCAGGTCCTGCAATGCGCCGACGCTGAGCCGGGAGAAATCGGTTGGCGGCTCGCCGGGGCGGATGCGCTCCCGACCGCTTGCATCGACGTAGGTACCGCGATTGAAGGCGTTATAGCCGGCAGCGCCGGATTCGCCGCGGTACATCAGGTCGTGAAGTGGATTTCCCATCGTTGTACCCCCGTCCTTGGAGACCCTCGGCTGTCACAGCCTCGGAGCGTTGCGTTTGACTTCACTGCGTTGCGTTCGGAACGAATTCCCATTCCGAAATCTGCAAACCGGCGTCATCGCCCGTATCACGCCAGGCATCGATCTCGCCGTAGGCGCGCGCTTCGAGATCCTGCGCGCTGTCCGAATGGCCGAAACGCATCAGGCAGCGCGCATCGCTGCTGCAGGACTGCAGTTCCGGAAGGTCTTCGCATAGATGGCAGGCTGCCAGTTGCGGGCTGCGCGCACACACGGCGTTCGCGTCGTCGCCGATCAGATCGGTCGTGCAACTGGGGCTGGCTCGCGGCGTCCAGCCGTGTGCCAGCACCCGCTCACGGAACGTGGCATAGGCCATGCCCGCATGCAGATCCGAGATAATCGCCATGCCATCCGTCGGCACGTTCTCAGAGGGCTGCGCTGAGGTTGCCGTCTGCGGAGCCGAGGGTGCGTCCGCGCCACCACATGCCACCAGCAGTGCGGCGCCCGAAAGGGCAATGACGCGAAAGAATCCGATGAGTCGATGCATCTTGGTGTCTCCGGGGAAGTCTGGAAAGTCGCCCCTGCCAAGTGCCCGATTCTCTACTTCACACACGTCCGGCTCAAGCCGATAAATCCGAGTTCCGTGTCAGTGGCGTATGACTGCCTTTGCTCACGTGTAACTCTGCGTGGCGGGCAGCGGCAGAAAAATCCAAGCGGATGACCGCGGCGCAGGTGTGGACGGCGTGCCGAGAAGACTTCAAGTGATTTGATTGCTTCGAATTGGCGCGAATTGTCTCTTTCGTTCAAATTCCGACGCATGAATGGAGTCGCGTCGTGAACTGCCTTGGTTGATTCAGGCTCAATCCAGGCGCCCAAAGAACGCGCTGATTTGCCGATGGATCCGGTCAAGCTGCCCGGCCTCCAAGCCCAACGTGATGGTGCTGTGCCAGCTTTCATGAGATCCAAGGAAGTTCAAGGTTGCCGTAAGCGACACGTGGCCTGACAGATCTGTCGCGGCGAGTAGCGAAAACTCACCCTCAAGGGATTCCGATCGTTTTTCGCCCCTCCATCCCTTCCAGTTATCGGCCAGATCGTTGAAAAAGTCGCTCGGATCCGCGCCATATGGGGGGTTGTCAACTTGCACCTCGGCCACAAGCCCAGGTGCCTCCAGTCGAATACTGTAGGTATCAAGCCAACTGTCCGCGTTGCGTAAGCCCGCACAGAACTTGATTGCGTGCCCGCTAACGCTCAGCAGGACGTTCGGTTCTTGCATGTTTGGCCCGATTCCAGAGATTGAACCGAATTGAATAACCGCTCCGGGTTCATTTCAAGCGATTCCGGGCATGGCTGCCTGAAGTCGTAGAGGGTGACTCGATCGCGCGCGATTACTGCTGCCACCAGTCCTCGACTCGATGGAGCGTGTGGATCGCCATTGGAATCCATGATGCAATCAGAAGAGAGCCGTATATCGCCGTCATCATCGTGGCGTCCCCATTATGGTCTATGTAGACGTTTCGAAATTCGAATATTGCCAGCACAGCGCCGATTGCCGTGGCAATGGTCGCGATCTTCGAATGCTTGATCGCGTAGTCCCGTGATCGGTAGCGGCTTTTTACTGTAGAAATAACCATTACGACAAGGTAAGCCAGCGCCAGCGGCGTCACTACGAAAATCAAGTACAGCATAGAAAGGACGCCGGTATAGTCCGATGCCCACGCGACGCCGGGAAGCGTCATCAGGATCGTGAGGGCTGCGATACGGAGTGTGCGCATACTGGTTTGGTGAGTGAGCCTCGCGAGCGCGGGCATTGCGTTGAGTATCGGCCACAGCAGTCGACTCCGGGAAGTGGAAAATCTGAAACTCGGGCGGATGCTGCGTGCGACGCAGGCGCTCGTGGCAGGCGGACGTGCCGGTGCAATGCGACCGCCGGCAGATGCCGGAGTTGCGACTAGTGTCCAGGAGGAAAGCCTCTCCGAATGGGGTGAAGCGCTAGTGCGGCTCGGGTTTGCGTAGCAGGCAGCGTTGGCGAGAATTCCAGACGTTGCCAGTGTCCGGGCGCCGGGTGAGATGCGGCGGAATGTAATCTGCCCACAACGCAACAGGGCGCCCCAAAGGACGCCCTGCTTTTTAGATCTTCGCAATGTCGCCTAGATCAGGCGTTCTTGCTCTCCAGTGAATACCCGAACTGCTGCCGAAACTGCAGCGAGAACTCGGCGTAATCGAAACGCTGGTTCTGCGTGCCGGGGTGCTCGACTTTCAGCGCGCCCATCAGGTTGCCGATGCGGCCGATGGTCAGCCAGTCGTAGCCCTTCTCGATGCCGAAGATCAGGCCCGCGCGGAAGGCGTCGCCGCAGCCGGTCGGGTCGGTGACGCGGCGCTCGTGGGCGGGCGGGACGTCGTGGGTCTGGCCTTCGGCGTGGATGACGACGCCCTTCGGGCCGCGCGTGCAGATGTAGGCGCGCACCTTGCCGGCGATGACGGTCTCGTCCCAACCGGTGCGTTCCTGCAGCAGGTTGGACTCGTAGTCGTTGACGACGACGTAGTCGGCCAGCTCGATGAAGTTGCGCAGTTCCTCGCCGTTGAACAGCGGCATGGCCTGGCCGGGATCGAAGATGAAGGGAATCTTGCCGTCCGAGAATTCCTGCGCGTTCTGCAGCATGCCTTCGCGGCCGTCGGGACCGACGAGGCCGATGGTCACGTTCGGGACGTCCTTCACGTGGTTTTCGTGGCTGCGCATCATCGCGCCCGGGTGGAAGGCGGTGATCTGGTTGTTGTCCAGATCGGTGGTGATGAAGGCCTGCGGGGTGAACAGGTCGGGGATCTCGCGGACCTGCGACAGGTCGATGCCGTGTTCCTCGAACCATTCGCGGTAGGGGCCGAAATCCTGGCCCACGGTGCCCATCGGGATCGGGTGGCCGCCCAGCAGCTTCAGGTTGTACGCGATGTTGCCGGCGCAGCCGCCGAACTCGCGGCGCATGCGCGGCACCAGGAACGAGACGTTCAGGATGTGCACCTTGTCCGGGAGGATGTGGTTCTTGAACTGGTCGGGGAACACCATGATGGTGTCGTAGGCCAGGGAACCGCAGATCAGTGCAGACATCGCGCGAGGCTCGTACTTGAAGAAGGCCGGGTAGTTTACGGCACCCCGTCCACCCGCCCGGACCGGGCCGTCCGACATGCCCGCAGACCGCCCGTGGAGGCCGCGTCCGGCGGGCGCAATCAGGGGTAGCCCCAAGCCGCGGAGCAGCGGCTTTTTTGCTAGGCTAGCGAGCTTGTTTCGCCTCCCCTGACGGACGCCCATTTCCGATGTTCAAGAAGTTCCGCGGCCTGTTTTCCAACGACCTGTCCATCGACCTGGGCACCGCCAACACCCTCATCTTCGTCCGCGGCCAGGGCATCGTGCTCAATGAGCCGTCGGTCGTCGCTGTCCGCCAGGACCGCTCCGCCGGCCAGAAGGTCGTCGCTGCCGTCGGCTCGGAGGCCAAGCAGATGCTCGGCCGCACGCCCGGCAACATCACCACGCATCGCCCGATGAAGGACGGCGTCATCGCCGATTTCACCTACACCGAGGAGATGCTGAAGTACTTCATCAAGAAGGTGCACAAGTCGCGCTTCCTGCGTCCCAGCCCCCGCGTGCTGATCTGCGTGCCGGCCGGTTCGACCCAGGTGGAGAAGCGCGCGATCAAGGATTCGGCGCTCGAAGCCGGCGCCCGTGAGGTGTCGCTGATCGAGGAGCCCATGGCGGCCGCGATCGGCGCCGGCCTGCCGGTGACGGAGGCGCGCGGCTCGATGGTCGTCGACATCGGCGGCGGTACGACCGAAGTCGCGGTGATCGCGCTCAACGGCATCGTCTATTCGCAGTCCGCCCGCATCGGCGGCGACCGCTTCGACGAATCCATCATCAATTACGTGCGCCGCAACCACGGCATGCTGATCGGCGATGCGACCGCGGAGCGGATCAAGCTCGAGATCGGCTGCGCGTATCCGCAGGACCCGGTGATGGAGATGGAGGTCTCGGGCCGCCATCTGGCCGAGGGCGTGCCGAAGATCGTCTCGATCAGCTCGGCCGAAGTGCTGGACGCGCTGCGCGAGCCGCTGTCGGGCATCGTCGAGGCGGTGAAGCAGGCTCTGGAGCAGACCCCGCCGGAACTGTGCGCCGACGTCGCCGAGCGCGGCATCGTGCTGACCGGTGGTGGCGCGCTGCTGCGCGATCTCGACCGCCTGATCAGCGAGGCCACCGGCCTGCACGTGCAGGTGGCCGAGGATCCGCTGACCTGCGTGGCCCGCGGTGGCGGCCGGGCGCTGGAGCTGCTCGACCTGCACGGCAACGAGTTCTTCGCCGCGGAATGACGGCGGGACGGGGGCTCGGGTGACTGGCGATGCGTGAACACCCCGGCGCATCTGCTTCGGCGTGTGCCCTACGTGCCGGGGCGCCGGACCAGAAGTTCCGTTGCGCGCGTCGTGCCATCCCGCAGTCCCCATTCCAGACTCACGGCCCCTAAGTGTCTTCTTCCGCCAGTTCCCCGGCCCCACGCCCCGGCGACGTCGCCGGCACGCTGCGGTTGCTGGCGTATCTCGCGATGTCCTGTGCGCTGCTGGTCATGGACCATCGCGGCAGCTGGCTGACCGAGGTCCGCCACCAGGCCAGCGTCGCGGTGCAGCCGCTGTGGTGGCTGGCCGGCCTGCCCTCGCGGGTGGGGTCGAGCATGCGCAACGATGCCGCCACGCGCTCGCAGCTGGCGGAAGACAACCGCCGCCTGCGCAACGAACTGCTGGTGCTGACCGCCGGCCAGGCCCGGCTGCGGATCGAGGCGACCGAGAACGCCCGCCTGCGCCGGCTGCTCGGCGCGGTCGAGCAGGGCAGCCTGGACGTGCAATTGGCGCCGGTGCTGGACGTCGATCAGGATCCCTCACGCCAGCGCCTGCTGCTGGACGCGGGCCGGCGCAACGGCGTGCGCGAAGGGCAGGGGGTGATCGATGCCGGCGGCCTGCTGGGCCAAGTGATCGCGGTCACCCCGACCACCGCCACCGTGCTGCTGCTGACCGATCTCGACCATGCCGTGCCGGTGATCGTGGCCCGCAACGGCATCCGCCTCGTCGTCTACGGCAGCGGCCATGCCGACCGGCTGACGCTGCGCAGCGTGCCGCTGTCGGCGGACGTGCAGGTGGGCGACACCCTGGTGACGTCGGGCCTGGGCGGGCGCTTTCCGGCCGGTTTCCCGGTCGGCACCATCGCCTCGCTGGAACCCGACGACAGCCGCGCCTTCCTGACCGGCGCGCTGACGCCCGCCGCCCAGGTCGACCGCGGCCGCGATGTGCTGCTGCTGCGTGATCTGGTGGTGCCGGTGACCACGGCCGATCTGGACGCCGCGGCGGCCGAGCGCGAAGCGGCTGCACGCGCCGAGGCCGAAGCCGCCGAAGCTGCCGCGCAGGCAGGCGAGGGCGGTGCACCCGTGGACGCCGCCGGCACGCCCGACGCGCCTGCCGCCACGCCGGGCACGCCGCCGCCCGCGGATCCCGCGCCACCGCCTGCGGAGGCCCCGACCCGATGAGGCAGCGTCGCAACCGCTGGCTGCTGCCGGCCAGCATCTTCGTCGCCCTGCTGCTCGGCCTGCTGCCGCTGCCGCCGGGACTTCAGCCGTTCCGGCCGTACTGGCTGGCGCTGGTGGTCGCCTACTGGGTGATCGAAGATCCCGACCGCGCGGGCCTGGGCTTCGCGTTCCTGGTCGGCCTGGTCGCCGATCTCGCCTTCGGCGGACTGCTGGGCGAACAGGCACTGCGGCTGGTGGTGCTGAGTTTCATCCTGCAGCGCTTCCGCACCCAGCTGCGGTTCTTCCCGATGCCGCAGCAGGCGCTGGCGATCGGCGGCCTGCTGCTCAACGACCGCGTCGTCAGTGCGGCGATCCATCTCGCGCTCGGCGTGCCGCAGCTGCCGTGGACCTTCTGGCTGGCCCCGCTGCTGGGCATGCTGCTGTGGGTGCCGCTGTACCTGGTGATGGACGCGCTGCGTTTCGGACGCCGGTCGTAAGGGCCGGGCTCGCATGGCCAGGCGCCGCCGACGCAGTGACATCCGCGACACCGCCGGTGAGGCGAACGCGTTCCGCCTGCGCGCGCTGATCGGTTTCGTCGGCGTGGTGGTCGCGCTGGGCGTGCTGGCCGGCTGGTACTTCAAGCTGCAGATCGTCGACCACGACGTCTACGCGATGCGCTCGGAAGCCAACCGCATCAAGCCGCGGCCGGTGGTGCCCGGGCGCGGGCTGATCCTCGACCGCCAGGGCCGGATCCTGGCCGAGAACCAGCAGGCCTACCGCCTCGACGTGACCCCCGAGGAAGCCGGCGACGTGCGCCAGCTGGTCAGCGAGCTGTCGCGGATCATCGCGCTGTCGCCCGACGAGGTGGCCCGCTTCGACAGCGAGCGCAAGGCGCAGCGCAGCTTCCGCGCGGTGACGCTCAAGCTGCGGCTGAGCGAGGACGAGATGGCGCGCTTCGCGCTGGACCGCTGGCGCTTCCCGGGCGTGGAAGTGGTGCCGTATCTCAACCGCCACTATCCGTACGGCGACCTGTTCGCGCACGTGGTCGGCTACGTCGGCCGCACCGACCAGGCCGACGTCGAACGTTACGGTCAGGCCCATCTGCTGTTCCCGCAGACCGGACGCACGGGCCTGGAGCGCTATTACGACGAGGCCCTGCGCGGGAAGATCGGCTACGAGCAGGTCGAGACCAATGTGGAAGGCCGCGCGCTGCGCCGGCTGGGTCTGCAGCCGGCGACCGCGGGTACCGACCTGCGGCTCAGCGTGGACGCCGACCTGCAGCAGGCGATGGTGCTGGCCTTCGGCGGCCTGCATGGCTCGGCGGTGGCCGTGGAGCCGTCCACCGGCAACATCCTCGGCATGGTCAGCCTGCCCAGCTTCGACCCCAACCTCTTCGTCAACGGCATCTCGCATACCGACTACCGCCGGCTGATGGACGATCCGGCGCGGCCGCTGTTCAACCGCAACGTGCTGGGCGGTGGCCCGCCGGGGTCGACGATCAAGCCGCTGGTCGCGCTGGCGGGCGTGGACAGCGGGCTGCGCACGCCGGAATGGCGGGTGTTCTCGACCGGCGAGTTCTTCATTCCCGGCCAGCGCCGCGGCTATCGCGATGCGGCGCGCGGGGCCGGCTGGACCGACCTGCGCGATTCGATCGCGCGGTCGGTGAACTACTACTACTACCAGCTCGCCTACGAGATGGGCATCGAGCGTTTCGACCAGTACATGACGCGCTACGGCTTCGGCCAGCCGACCGGCATCGACCTGCTGGGCGAGACCGCCGGCATCGTGCCGTCGCCGCGCTTCAAGGCCACGCGCTCGCGCGAGCCCTGGTACGCGGGTGAGACCGTGATCGCGGGCATCGGCCAGGGCTACTGGATCGCGACTGCGTTGCAGCTCGCGCGCGGCACCGCGGCGATCGCCAGCGGCGGCGACCTGCACACGCTGCATCTGGCGGCCGAGCGCCGCGACGGATTCGACACGCCGTGGCGCATGGTCGACCGTCCGGCGCCGACCCGCATCACCGACAACCCGGCGCATCTGCGCGCGGTGCAGGAAGGCATGGTCACCACGATCCACGGTCGCGGTACCGGCACGCGTATGGCGATCGGCGCCGAATACCGCATGGCCGGCAAGACCGGCACCGCGCAGCGCGTGAGCCGCCGCGGCAACGTGAGCACGGATCCGCGCAACCTGCCGTATCACCTGCGCCACCAGGCGCTGTTCGTCGGCTACGCGCCGGCCGAGAACCCGACCATCGCCATCGCCGTGACCGTCGAACACGGCGGTTACGGCGGCACCACCGCCGGCCCCATCGCGCGCAAGATCTTCGACGCCTGGCTGCTCGGCAAGATGCCCGAAGTCGACATCGACCCGCTGACCGGTGCGCCGCTGGCCGTGGCCGCCGCGGGCCCGGGCGCCGCACTGGCGCCCGAGGTCTCGTTCGACGCCGTGGTCGACAGCGTGCGCGTGGTACCGCCGGCGCGCCTCGGTCCCGGCAACGGAGCACTGCAGCGATGAAGGTGATCCTGCGCTGGCTGCTCGACATGTGGCTGCGGTTCGCCCGCACCATCGACTGGCCGCTGCTCGGCGGCCTGCTCGCGCTGATGGCGATCGGCCTAGCGGTGCTGCACAGCGCCAGCGGCAAGAACATGGCGATGGTCGCCTCGCAGGCCAGCCGCTTCGCGATCGGCCTGGGCGCGATGTGGGTGCTGTCGCGCATTCCGGCCGTGCAGCTGCGCCGGTTCACGCCGCTCGCCTACGCGGCGTCGCTGCTGCCGCTGATCGCGGTGCTGTTCATGGGCACGGGGCGCAGCGGCCAGCACTGGCTCAACCTCGGCGTGTTCTACGTCCAGCCGGCGGAGCTGATGAAGCTGTCGCTGCCGATGATGGCGGCCTGGTGGCTGGGCCAGCGGCCGACGCCGCCGCGGCTGGACACGATCGCGGTCGCCGCGCTGATCATCGGCGTGCCGACCGGTCTGATCCTGCTGCAGCCCGATCTGGGCACCGCGGTGCTGGTCGCCTCGGGCGGCGTGTTCGCGCTGTATCTCGCCGGGCTGTCGTGGTGGTGGTTCGTCGGCGGCGCGGCCTCGTTCGCGATGATCGCGCCGGCCGCGTGGCTCTGGTACCTGCAGCCCTATCAGAAGGCGCGGATCATGATGTTCCTCGATCCGGAATCCGATCCGCTGGGCGAGGGCTGGAACATCATCCAGTCGAAGATCGCGATCGGCGCCGGTGGCCTGGGCGGGCAGGGCTGGGGCGACGGGTCGCAGTCGCATCTGAACTACGTGCCCGAGCACACGACCGACTTCATCTTCGCCGTGTTGAGCGAGGAGTTCGGCTGGATCGGCGTCGTGGTCACGCTGGGTCTGTATCTGCTGATCATCGGCCGCTGCCTATGGATCGCCAGCGAGGCGCGCGACGGTTTCTCGCGCGTGCTGGTGGGCAGCCTCGGGCTGGCGCTGTTCGTCTACGTCGTGGTCAACGGCGGCATGATTTCGGGCCTGCTGCCGGTGGTCGGCGTGCCGATGCCGCTGCTGAGTTTCGGCGGCACCGCGGCGGTTTCGCTGCTCGCGGGTTTCGGTGTGGTGATGGCCGTGCAGGCCAGCGCACGCCGTCGACGCTGACCGGCCCGACAACCGTCGCCGACATGCCGGTGTGGGCACGGCGACGTGCGTGCTACCCTCGCCGCCGATGAGCCGACGCCCGTTTTTCCGACTGTCTTTGGCCGCGCTGCCGCTCGCTTTGGCGGCTTGCGCGACGCCTGTCAATCCATCCGATGCCGTGGCCGAGGACTACCGCACGGTCAGTCCGTTGCCGGAGGCTGCACGCCCGGAAGGCGCGTTGCTGCCCCCGGTACCGCAACCGCCCGAGCGGCCCGTGGCCCCCGAGTCGGTGACCGACCCGGCGATTCCGCGTGCGACGCGGGTCGAGAACTTCGTCACCTACACCGCGCAGACCTACGGCGCCGACCCCGCGCACATCCGCCGCACCCTGGCCCAGGCCAAGGTGCAGCAGGCGATCCTGACCGCGATCAGCCGCCCGGCCGAAGCCGTGCGCCCGTGGCGCGATTACCGCCCGATCTTCATCAACGACGCGCGCATCAATGGCGGTGTGGCGTTCTACCGCGAAAACCGCGCGGCGCTGGACAAGGTGGCCGCCGAGACCGGCGTGCCGGCCGAGTACATCGTCGCGATCATCGGCGTGGAAACCAGCTACGGCCGCGTGACCGGCAACTGGCAGGTGCTCGATGCGCTGTACACGCTGGCGTTCGACTACGCGCCGCGTGCGCCGTTCTTCGCCGGCGAGCTGGCGCAGCTGTTCGCGCTGGAGAAGGCCGAGCCGCAGCTCGACATCCGTGAACTCAAGGGCAGCTACGCCGGCGCGATGGGCATGGGCCAGTTCATGCCGTCGAGCTACCGGCTGTGGGCGAAGGATGGCGACGGCGATGGCCAGCGCGATCTGCTGACCCACAAGCCCGACGTGTTCGCGTCGATCGCCAACTATTTCGTCGTGCACGGCTGGCAGCGCGATGGCGCGGTCGTCGCACGCGCGCAGCGCGCCGACGGCGCGGCCGATTTCAAGCCCGAGAACTGGGAGCCGGTGTATCCGCTGTCGGCGCTCGCCGCGCGCGGCTACACCCCGCAGCCGGGCCAGCCCACCGCCGAGGGCGGCACGCTGCTGACGCTGGAAGGTGCCGGCGGCACGGAGTACTGGCTGGCCTACCGCAACTTCTACGTGATCACCCGCTACAACCGCTCGCCGATGTATTCGCTGGCCGTGCACCAGCTGGCCGAATCGATCCGCGCCGGGGTCGGCCGTTGACCCGTTGGCTGCTGCCGCTGTGTGCGGTGGCGCTGCTCGCCGGATGTGCCGGTGCGCCGAAGAAGAACGCGGGTGCGACCGGCAGCGGTGAACGCGTCACCGCGCCTGCGCCGGCCGGCACGCCGCCCGCCACGGCAGGCCAGCGCGTGTCGCCGTACGCGCCCGCGCAGGAAGACCCCAACACCCGCGGTCATTACACCGCCGGCGGCCTGTACCGCCCGGGCGTGCCCGACTCGCTGCCCGACTATCTGCCGAACGTGGATGCGATTCCCGAGCCCGAGGTCGTCGACCTGCCGCGTTCGCCGGTCGGCAACCGCAGCCCCTACCAGGTGCTGGGCAAGAGCTACCGGGTGCTCGACGACCACAGCGATTTCGCCGAGACCGGCACCGCGTCCTATTACGGCGCCAAGTTCCACGGCCGCCTGACCTCGAACCGCGAGGTCTACGACATGTACGCGTTCACCGCGGCGCACAAGTCGCTGCCGCTGCCGAGCTTCGCGCGGGTGACCAACCTCGATACCGGGCAGTCGGTGGTCGTGCGCGTCAATGACCGTGGCCCGTTCCACGAAGGCCGCGTCGTCGACCTGAGCTACGCCGCAGCCGTGAAGATCGGCATCCATCCCGCCGGCACCGGCCGCGTCGAAGTGCGCGCGCTGAGCCCGGGCGAAAATGCCCGCCAGTCCCGCGATGCCGTGGCTGCAGCGCCTGCACGCTCGCGCCGCGCGGCGGCGTCTGCACCGACTGCGACTGCGCCTGCGCCGACACCGGCGCCTGCAGTGGGCGCGGCCGCGACTGCGATGGATGCCATCGTCGAGGCGCTGCCGATGGCCAGTGCCCATGCCGGCGAGCGTCCGGCACCGGCGCCGACCCAGCCGCATGCAGGCGATGGCCGCTTCAACATGTACCAGAACGGCCGCGTCATGACCGCCGACGATTTCGATGCCTGGCTCGCCGCGCGCGGCCTCAAGCTCGAGAACGGCCGTCAGGTGCCGATCAATCCTGTCGCGACGGCTGCACCGGCGCCGCAGGCGGCCGCCCCCGTGGTCGCAGCGGCGACGCCGGCGCCTGCGCCGGTCGTCTCGACCGGCGGCGTGACCCTGCAGGTCGCTGCATTCGGTGCGCGTGCCAACGCCGAGCGCGCATTGGCCACCCTGCGTGGCGCCGGCATCACCGCGGCCCAGCTGCACGACGGCTCCGCGGCCGGCAAGCCGGTCTGGCGCCTGCGCGTGGGTCCGGTCGATGCCGCGCGCGTCGCTGAACTCTCGTCCCGCGTGGCCGGTCTGGGCTTTGGCGCCCCGACCGTCGTGCGCGACTGATCCCGTTTCCTGTCATCCGCCGGCGCGCGTCGTCGGCACTCCGGAGTGCTGTACCCGATGAAAGTGTCTGTAGTCGTTTCGCGCATGCTGCTGGCCGCGCTGGCCACCGCCACGGTGGGCATCGCCGTTGCCCAGGATCCCGCGCCCACGCCGCGTCCGGCGCTGCCGACTCCGGCGACGCCTGGCGGCGCTGCGCCCGCGCTCAGTGACGACCTGCCGACACCGCCGCCGCCAACGATCACCGGCACCGCCTGGCTGGTGATGGATTACGCCACCGGCCAGATCCTGGAAGGCGAGAACGTCGATGAGCGCGTCGAGCCGGCCAGCATCACCAAGGTGATGACCAGCTACGTGATCGCCGCGGAACTCGCTGCCGGCAAGATCACCGTCGACGACCAGGTGATGATGAGCGAGAACGCCTGGCGCAAGGGCGGCGCCGGCACCGACGGCAGCTACAGCGGCTTCCCGGTCAACCAGACCGCGCGCCTGCTGGATATGGAAATCGGCATGGTGGTGCAGTCCGGCAACGATGCCGCAATCGCATTGGCCGAGCACGTCGCCGGCAGCGAGGAATCCTTCGCCCAGCTGATGAACGCCTACGCGGCGCGTATCGGCATGAAGAACAGCCACTTCACCAATGCCACCGGCCTGTCGGGCCCCGAGCATTACTCGACCGCGCGCGACCTGGCGATCCTGGGCCGCGCGATGGTGCGCGATTACCCCGAGGAATACGCGCACAACAAGATCAAGGAATTCACCGTCGGTCCGATCACCCAGCACAACCGCAACCGGTTGCTGTGGCGCGACGACAGCGTGGACGGCATCAAGACCGGCCATCACTCCGGCGCGGGCTACTGCCTGATGGCGTCGGCCGTGCGCGGCGACCAGCGTCTGATCTCGGTCGTCATGGGCTCCAGCAGCGAGGCGCAGCGCGCCACCGATTCGCTGGGGCTGCTCAACTGGGGCTTCCGCTTCTTCGAGACCCATGCCGTCTACGACGCCGACAAGGCCGTCGCCACGCAGCAGGTGTGGAAGGGCAAGACCAACGAAGTGCAGCTGGGCGTGGCCGAGCCGATGCTGGTGTCGATGCCGCGCGGCAAGTACGCGCAGCTCAAGCCGTCGATGGACATCCCGCAGACGCTGGTCGCGCCGATCGAGAAGGGCCAGCAGATCGGCACCGTGCGCGTGGTGCTGGACGGCAATGTCATCGCCGAGCGGCCGCTGGTCGCGCTGGCGGCCGTCGAGGAAGCGGGCTTCTTCAAGCGCCTGTGGCACGAGTTCATGATGTGGTGGAAGTCCTGACCGGACCCGCCGTATCCGCAGTCTCCGAAGGCCGGCATTTCGCCGGCCTTCGCCGTTCCGGACCACGCGCTTGGGTTCCCGCGCGATCGCCCCGATAATCCGCCGATGGACATCACTTCCGACAACCCCGAACACGGCTTCCAGTTCCCCGGTGTCTTCGAGATCACCGCGATGGGCGCTGCCGATGCCGGCCTCGAAACCGAAATCCCGCGTCTGCTCGTCGCGTCCGGCGTCGTCGTGCTGCACGAGACCGTGACTGCGCGCGCCTCCAGCGGCGGCAAGTACGTGTCGATCCGGCTCAGCGTGCGGGCCGACACGCGCGCGCAGTACGACGCCGCGCACGAGGCCTTGCGCGAGCATCCAGAGGTCAGGTGGACGCTCTGAACGCATGATCCGACAGCTGCTGTACCGCAGCGGCCAGCTCCACGAGTTCACTGCCCAGGACATGATCCGACTGCTTCTGCAATCGCGGGCACACAACGCACAGCGCGGTATCGGCGGCATGCTGCTGCTGCGCGACGGGCTGTTCATGCAGTTGCTGGAGGGACCGGTGGCGGCCGTCGACGCGCTGTTCGCGCGCATCGCCTTCGATCCCCGTCACTGCGAAGTGCGGCTGCTGGTGCGCGACCTGTGCCAGGCACCATTGCTGCCGGGCTGGCGCATGGCCTGGGCCGAGGCGCCCATGGACGATCTGGAGCCGGCCTTCGCCGGGCTGGACACCGACGACCGCGCGCTGGCGCTGCTGGAGCGCGCAGGCGGCCATCCGGTGGCCGAGACCCTGCGTGCCTTCCTGCGCAATGAACCGGTCGCCGACGGCGGCCTGGTGCCGGCCTGCGCGCGGAGTGCGCGATGAGCGTCGCCCCCGACCGGCGTCCGGCGCTGGTGCGTCACCTCGGCCGGCAGCCCTACGAGCCCGTCTGGCGCGCGATGCAGCGCTTCACCGATGCGCGTGATGCCGCCAGCACGGACGAACTGTGGGTGGTCGAACACGATCCCGTGTTCACCCTCGGCCAGGCCGGCAAGCCCGAACACGTCCTCGCGGCCGGCGACATCCCGGTGGTGCAGGTCGATCGTGGCGGGCAGGTGACCTATCACGGCCCCGGCCAGCTGGTGGTGTATCCGCTGCTCGACCTGCCGCGGCTCAAGATCGGCGTGCGCGACTACGTGTGCCGGATCGAACAGGCGATCATCGACACGCTGGGCGACTGGAACATCGAGGCCGTGCGCCGTGACGGCGCGCCGGGCGTCTACGTCGGCGACGCCAAGATCGCCGCGCTCGGCATCCGCGTGCGCCGCGGCCGCACCTTCCATGGCCTCGCCTTCAACGTGGCGATGGATCTCGAGCCCTTCCACCGGATCAATCCCTGCGGCTACGCGGGCCTGCAGGTCATCTCGCTGGGCGATCTGGGCGGGCCGTCGTCGGTCGACCGCGTCGCCCCGGAAGTGCTGGCGCATCTGTCCGCGCAGTTCGGCCTGGACCTCGCGGATGCGCCCGCGACGGTGCTCGAATCCGCTGAATGACACGCAGCGTCCCCGGTCACCGGCAAGACAGTGCCGGACCGGGCGCCTACAATGACCCTCCGCCCGACAGCTGGTGCGCCATGTCCCGTCCCGCCGACAAATCGATTCCGCTGCAGGTGGTGGCCGCGCCGCCGCCGTCGCTGCAGACGGGCGTCAAGCAGGTGGCCGGCGACAAGATCGCGCGTTCGCCGGTGCAGTTCGCCGACGCCCCCGTGCTGCGCAAGCCGTCGTGGATCCGCGTGCGGATCCCGTCCAACGGCGCCGTCGCCGCGCTGAAATCCAAGCTGCGCGAGAACCGTCTGGTCACGGTCTGCGAGGAAGCCAGCTGCCCGAACATCCACGAATGCTTCGGCCACGGCACCGCGACTTTCATGATCCTCGGCGAGGTCTGCACGCGCCGCTGCTCGTTCTGCGACGTCGCCCACGGCCGGCCCAAGCCGCCGGATGCGAGCGAGCCGCTGAACCTCGCAAACACGATCGCCGACATGGGACTGAAGTACGTCGTGATCACGTCGGTCGACCGCGACGACCTGCGCGATGGCGGTGCCCAGCATTTCGTCGACTGCATCACCGAGGTCCGCAAGCAGTCCCCGCGGATCAAGATCGAGGTGCTGACGCCCGATTTCCGCGGCAAGGGCCGCATGGAACGCGCGCTGGAGATCCTGGCGACCAATCCGCCGGACGTCTTCAACCACAACGTCGAAACCGTGCCGGAGCTGTACCGCAACGTGCGCCCGGGCGCTGACTACCAGTGGTCGCTGACCCTGCTGCAGAAGTTCAAGGCCCAGCATCCCGAGGTCTCGACCAAGTCCGGCATCATGCTGGGCCTGGGCGAGACGATGGAACAGGTGCAGGGCACGCTGCGCGACCTGCGCGCGCACGACGTCGACATGGTCACGATCGGCCAGTACCTGCAGCCGAGCGCGCATCACCATCCCGTGCTGCGCTATTGGACGCCCGAGGAATTCAAGGCGCTCGAGGACTACGGCATGGCGCTGGGATTCGGCCACGTCGCGTCCGGCCCGCTGGTGCGTTCCTCGTACCATGCCGACCGCCAGGCCATGGAGGCCGGCGTCGCCGCCTGAGCGCGCGACGCATCCGGACATGCCGGCCGCGTGCGGCCGGTTCATGCCCCGGCCATGCCCGGACCGTAGAGTCGGATGGCATGCGCACTGAAACTTTCGGCACTGTCGACGCGTCTATTCACGCGACAGGCTCGACTGCATGTCGCATGATCAACATCGCCGCTTCCCAGGATCCCGCATGAAAGTTTCCCGCGCCGTCTCCGCATCCGTGATCGCCCTCGCGCTGGCCGTTCCGCTCGCGCTGATGGCGCGACCCGACGCCATTGCCGATGTGCCGGCGGCGCCGAGCGTGGACCAGGTGGCGGCTTCGAAGCTCGTCTACGGCCTGCTGTCGGACAGCCGTTACGCCTATCGGCCGCGGCCGATGGACGCGACGATGTCGAGCGAGGTCTTCGACCGGTACTTCGAGAATCTCGACGCCGGCAAGCTGTTCTTCACCCAGGAAGACATCACCCGTTTCGAGCCCCTGCGGGCCGGCATGGGCGCGGCGGTGCGCGACGGCAACGTGGCGCCGGCACTGGAGATCTTCGGGCTCTACAAGACCCGCGTCGCGGCGCGCACGCAGTACGCACGCGACCTGCTGAACCAGGACATCTTCGATTTCTCCGGCCAGGACCGCTGGGAGTACGACCGCAAGGACGCCGCATGGGCGGGCGATGCGGGCGAACTCGACACGCTGTGGCGCCAGTCGGTGCGCAACGATTGGTTGCGCCTGCAGCTGGCCGGCAAAGCGCCCGACGAGATCCGCAAGACGCTCGACCGCCGCTACGTCAACATGGGCAACACGGTCGCGTCGCTCAACGACGAGGATGCCTTCAGCAGCTTCCTCAACGCCTATACCGGCGCGATCGATCCGCACACCGACTACTTCAACCCGCGTGCCGCGCGCCTGTTCAACCAGAACATGTCGCTGTCGCTCGAGGGGATCGGCGCGCAGCTGCAGAAGCAGGACGACGTGGTCGTGATCCGCGAGGTCATTGCCGGTGGTCCGGCCGCCATCAGCAACCGCTTCAAGCCGGGTGACCGTATCGTCGGCGTCGGCCAGGGCACCAACGGCCCGATGGAAGACGTCGTGGGCTGGCGCATCGACGATGTGGTCGAGAAGATCAAGGGCCCGAAGGACACCCAGGTGCGCCTGGACGTCGTGCCGGCCGAAGCCACGCTCGACAGCGAGCCGGTGCGCATCACGCTGACCCGTGCACGCGTGCGCCTCGAAGAGCAGGCCGCAAAGGCGCAGACGCTCACGCTTCCGGCCGACGAAGCCGGTGGCCGCGAGAAGCAGATCGGCGTGATCAAGCTGCCGGCGTTCTACCAGGACTTCGAAGGCCGCCGGAACCGCAACGGCGAGTACGCCTCGGCGACCCGCGACGTCGCGCGTCTGCTGGAGGAATTCAAGGCCAAGCAGGTCGACGGCGTCGTGCTGGACCTGCGCAACAACGGCGGCGGTTCGCTCAACGAGGCGGTCGAGCTGACCGGCCTCTTCATCGACCAGGGCCCGGTGGTGCAGGTGCGCGAGTCCGGCGGCCGTGTCGGCGTGCAGGGCGATCGCGATCCGGGCGTCGCATGGGACGGCCCGCTGGCCGTGCTGATCAACCGCGGTTCGGCGTCGGCGTCGGAGATCGTGGCTGGCGCGATCCAGGATTACGGTCGCGGCCTGATCATCGGCGAGACCACTTTCGGCAAGGGCACCGTGCAGAACCTGGTCGACCTCGATCGCTGGCCGGCCAACGAAACGCAGCGCTACGGCCAGGTCAAGCTGACGATCGCGCAGTTCTTCCTGCCGGGTGGCAGCAGCACCCAGAACAAGGGCGTCGAGCCGGACATCCATTTCCCGGTGACGGTCGATGCGACCGAATTCGGCGAAAGCACCTATGACAACGCGCTGCCGTGGACCCGCATCGCCGCGGTGCCGCACACGCAGTACGGCGATTTCGCGTCGCTGCTGCCGACGCTCGAGACCTCGCACCAGGCGCGTGTCGCCACCGACAAGGAGTTCGTCTGGTGGGCCGAGGACATCGCCGAGTTCCGCGCCGAACGCGAGAAGAAGTACGTGTCGCTCAACGAGGCCGAGCGCCGCGCCGAGCGTGACCGCCAGACCGAGCGTCGCCAGGCGCGCCAGGAAGAGCGTCGCGCGCTGGGTCTCGATCTCGATCCGCTGGCCGAGGATTCGGACGACGACGGCCTGCAGGCCAGCGAGCGTGCGATCGCCCAGCAGAACCGCCTGGAAAAGGCCGCCGAGGACCGTCCCGACCCGCTGCTGCGCGAGTCGGCCGCGATCCTCGCGGACGCGGTGCGTCTGCTCAATGCCGACCGTGACCTGTCGGCGACGGTGCTGCCGGTTTCGACCGCACCGGGCCGTTGGGCGCGCTGAGCCGCACGCAGTAATGACCCCGAAGCCGCCGCGAGGAATCGCGGCGGCTTTTTCGTGCGCGAACGAAAATTGCCCAAGGGTTTTCGATGCGTCGTTGCCATAGCCCTAGACCTCCACCCGGGTAGTTCCTGTGGGAGCGCGCTTGCGCGCGAATGGGAATTACCCGGAAGGCCCTTCGCGCGCAAGCGCGCTCCCACAGGGGGCCGCCTCCGCGATCGACATCGCGCTGCAACACCACCGTTCCAGTCGTGCAACGGGGCGCGGGCGTAGAATTCCGCTCCCGCATCCGCGGTTCTCCCTCTCTCCGGAACCCCCATGAGCGTCGCGCCGGTGTCGCGTCCTGCCTCGGTCCTGTCCATCGCGCTCGCGCTGGCCGCGGTCTATCTCGTCTGGGGATCCACGTATCTCGCGATCCGCTTCGCGCTGGAAGGCGGCTATCCGCCGCTGCTGATGGCCGGCTCGCGCTTCGTCGTCGCCGGCGGGCTGATGTATACGGCGTTGCGGCTGCGCGGCGTGCCCGCGCCCACGCGCGCCCAGTGGCCGACGCTGGTGGCGATGGGCGTGCTGTTGCTGGGCCTCGGCAACGGCATGGTCTGCATCGCCGAACAGAGCGTGTCCTCGGGACTGGCGGCGGTCGCCGTGGCCTCGGCGCCGATCTGGATCGCGCTGTTCTCGGCGATGCGCGGCGACCGGCCCTCGCGCATCGAATGGACGGGGCTGGCGATCGGATTCGTCGGCGTGCTGTGGCTCAACGCCGGCAGCTCGCTGACCGGCACGCCGGTCGGCCTGGTCGCCCTGCTGATCGCGCCGCTGGCCTGGGCCTTCGGTTCGGTGTGGAGCCGGGGCCGTGACCTGCCGTCGCCGTTCATGGCGGCCGCAGCGCAGATGCTGGCCGGCGGCGTGATCATCCTCGCGGTCGGCCTGCTGATCGGCGAGCACTTCGCCGCGATGCCGACACTCAAGGGCACGCTGTCGCTGGCCTACCTGACCTCGTTCGGTTCGATCATCGGCTTCACCGCCTACGTCTGGCTGCTGCACAACGTGCGCCCGACGCTGGCCGGCAGCTACGCCTACGTCAATCCGGCGATAGCGGTGTTGCTGGGCGCGTGGTTCGCGTCGGAACGGTTCCGCGTCAACGATCTCGGTGCGATGGCGGTGATCCTGCTGGCGGTGGTCGCGATCACGCTGGGACGCGCCCGCGCGAAAAAGCCGGCGCCCACACCGGCCGCGGTCGTCGCCGGAGAGGAACCATGATCGATGCCGCGCAGAGCCGCCGCGGACTGTGGATCGCAGTCGCCGCATTCGTGATCTGGGGCCTGATGCCGCTGTACTGGTATCTGTTGCGCCACGTGCCGTCGCTGCAGATCGTGCTGCACCGCTCGATCTGGTGCGCGATCCTGGTCGCCGCGTTCCTGACCATCCGCCAAGGCCGCGGCTGGTTGCGCGAGATCCTGGCGCAGCCGCGGCTGGCCGGCATGCTGGCGATGTCGGGCGTGCTGATCGCCGCCAACTGGAGCCTCTACGTCTGGGCCGTCAACAGCGGCCACGTGGTCGAGGCCAGCCTGGGTTATTTCATCAATCCGCTGCTCAATGTCGTGATCGGCGTGGTCTTCCTGCGCGAGCGCCTGTCGGTGCCGCAGTGGATCGCGGTGGTGCTGGCCGGCTGCGGTGTGCTGTGGCTGACCTTCAACTACGGCAGCTTTCCGTGGATCGCGCTGTGCCTGGCGTGCTCGTTCGCGCTGTACGGGCTGATCCGCAAGTTCGCCGCGGTGGAAGCGGTGCAGGGCCTCGGCGTGGAGAACCTGTTCGTGTTCGGACCGGCGGTGCTGGCGCTGGTCTGGTTCGAAAGCCAGGGCGGCGGCGGGTTCTTCTCGCTGCGCTGGGGCGGCTGGACCGACGTGCTGCTGGTGATGGGCGGCGCGCTGACCGCGATTCCGCTGATCTGCTTCGCCTACGCGGTGCGCCGTGTGCCGCTGACCACGATCGGCCTGCTGCAGTACATCGGGCCGACGCTGCAGCTGCTGCTCGGCGTGTTCTTCTTCGGTGAGGCCTTCGGCGTGGACCGCGCGGCCGGCTTCGGTTTCATCTGGGCCGGACTGGCGGTATTCGCGATCGACGGCTACCTGCAGTCGCGCCGGCGGATCGTCGCGCAGCAGGCCTGATGCGAGACGTGCACCGCCGTGCGCGTGCGCCGGTCGACGACATCCGGTCTGGCACAGTGATGCGATGACTTCCGACGCCTGTTACACCACATCCGATTCGCCGACCGCCGTGGACGCACCGCCGCCGGCGGTGATCGACGCCGCGATCGAGGCCGCGCAGGACGGCGCATCCGCAACCCTCGTCCTGGTGCTCGAGACCGACGGCTCCACCTACGCGCAGGCCGGCGGCATGGCACTGTTCGGCCCCGGCGAGGCGCAGACCGGCTGGCTCAGCGGTGGCTGTCTGGAGCCCGAGATCGCACGCCGCGCCGCGCAGGCGGCTGTCGACGGACGGCTGGGCTGGATGGAGATCGACACCCGCGACGACGATGCCTTGCTGTCGGGTTCCGCGCTGGGCTGCCGCGGACGCCTGCGCCTCGCCCTGCTGCCCTTGACCGCACTGGCGGACATGCAGCTGCCGCTGCAGGCCTGGCGCGGCGGCGGTGTCGTGCTGCAGATCGCAATCGCGCGCGACGGGGCAGTGGCGATCTCAGCCGGCTCGGTCCAGCGCGACTGGCAGCTGCCGACGACCGCACCGGACTGGGACGCCGCGCCGGCGTGGTCGCTGTCGATCGCCGCGCCGCCGGAACTGCTGCTGTGCGGTGGCGGTCCGGAAACCCCGATGCTGCTGCCGCTGCTGCGGCGCCTCGGCTGGCAGACCACACTGGTCGAGCGGCGGGCGCGCTGGACGCCGATGGCCTCGTTCGCCGACCGGCACCGCAGCGATGGGCTCGACGCGGTGCTCGCCGGCGATACGCGCTTCGACGCTGCGCTGCTGATGCATCACAACTTCGAACTGGATCTCGAAGCACTGCTCGCACTGGCCCCGGTCCCCGTACCCTTCGTGGGCCTGCTGGGACCGGTGCGCCGGCGCGAGGACCTGTTCCGCGTGCTGCCCGACGCGCTGCACGCTTCGCTGCGCCCGCGCCTGCAATCGCCGGTGGGCCTCGACCTGGGTGGTCGCGGTGCCGACGCCATCGCGCTGAGCATCGCCGCGCAGCTGCAGGCGTGGTGGCACGGACGCACGCCGTGACCACGCCGCACGCCGCGATCGTGCTCGCTGCGGGCGGCAGTACGCGCCTGGGCCGGCCGAAGCAGCTGCTGCGCCGCGATGGCGAAGCCCTGGTAGCGCGCGTCGTGCGCCTGGTCGCGGACACCGCGCCCTGCCGGATCGTGGTCATGCTCGGCGCAGCCCATGACACCGTAGCGGCCGAACTCGCCGCGTTTCCGAACGCCCTGGTCGAACTGCACGTCGTGCCCGACTGGCGCGACGGCCTGTCCGCCAGCCTGGTCGCCGCCGCCCGCGCGCTGCAGGGCCATCACGGTCCGGTGCTGGTGACAGGCATCGACCAGCCCGCGCTCAACGCGCTGCACCTGCGCGCGCTGCTCGATGGCGCACGCAGCGTACGTGCGGGGTGCGCGGCAGTGATGCACGGTGAACGCCCGGGCGCACCTGCAGTGCTGTCGCACACGGTGTTCGCGCAGGTGGATACGCTGGAAGGCGATCGGGGATTCGGCGCGTTGTTGACTGCGTTGCCGGAAGAAGACCTCTTCCGGCTGCAGGCACCGTCGCTGGCGCAGGACATCGATACGCCGGACGACCTCACGCAGGCGCAGGCAGAGGGCGTGCTGGATCGCGAGGGGTGATGGCGTTTTGAGTTGCGAGGTCTGATGGCGTTCTGGCTTGGATTGGAACTGCGGACGCGTGGCCATTCTTCCGCGTCATTCCCGCGCAGGCGGGAATGACGCGCCTGGAGCGACCCGCAAGATTCAGCGCATTCGCGTGTGGAAGCCCAGACGCGCAGCCATCCTTCTAACGTCATTCCCGCGAAGGCGGGAATCCAGCGTCTTGAGCCTTGGAGGTATCGCCAGGATATCTTGGCGTTGGCGTTGGCGTTGGCGTTGGCGTGGTGAGTCGCTGGACTCCGGCCTACGCCGGAGTGACAAGCTGGAAACGTTGACGCGCTGATGGCGTCCAGCACCTCAAGCATGCGGCCATCTTTCCAGCGTCATTCCCGCGCAGGCGGGAATCCAGCGCCTTTGGCGTTGGCGCTGTCGGCGGCAGCCACCGGGCATTGGCGGCGTCGCAAGAACGTCACTCGATGACCCGCCGTGCGGCGGCTGAAAACCCGGCCTATGCCGGAATGACGAGCTGGAAGCGGTGAAGCCGCATTTGACCGCCTAGCGTGCGTTCGACCGTCTGCCGTCATGCCGGCGCGCGCCAGGTTCTCAAGCGCCGCATTGCGCGTCATCAGCATTCTGGCACTCGGCGCTGGGAGCAACACGTACAAACACAGCCCATCGCGCGCGCGTCCCCGCGCGTGCAGTGCAGACCGCTCAAGCCGTGCGCGACATCATCCAGACCACGCAGAGCGCACCGACGACACCGATCACCAGGGCCGCATTGCGCCAGCGTTTCGCGCGTCGGCGGTAGCGCGCGACGCGCTCGTCATTGAGTGCGGTCGCACGCGCGATCCACGGGGCGGTGTCGCGCTCGGCCTGGGCGTAGATGATTTCCGCGCGTGCGGGATCGGCTTCGGCGCGCAGCGCGGCATCCTCATAGCGTTCGAAGGCACGCGCCTGCAGCGACTGGATCTCGCGTGCGATGTCGGCGTTCGACAAGGTATCGGGCGATGCGGCACTCATGTCGCGCGCAGCGCCGCGGTGACCGGCAGGCGGGCGGCGCGCAGGGCCGGGAACAGGCCGCCGACGAGGCCGATACCCAGCGCCCACTTCAAACCATTCCACAACAGCTCTGGCGACACCTTGAATTGGAACACCACCTGGCTGAAGTTGCTGCCCAGCGTGCTGACGCTGTAGCCGTTGAAGATGCTCCACGCGAGCAGGCCGCCGAGCAGGCCGCCGAGCAACGCCAGCAACATCGTCTCCAGCATCACCGCGACGACGACCGGCAACCCGCGGAACCCGATCGCGCGCATCGTTGCGATCTCGCGTGCGCGGCCCGCGACCGCGGCGTACATCGTATTGAGCGCGCCGAACACCGCGCCGACCGCCATGATCGCGCCGATCACCGTGCCGAGTACATTGATCAGCGTCGCCAGCTGGCCGGACTGTTTGCCGTAGTAGGCGCGCGTCGTCGACACATCGAGTTTCAGGCGCTGGTCGGCGTCCATCGCGGTCTTGAACGCAGTGAAGCCGGCGGTGCCATCGGTGCGCACGGTGATCGACTGGTAGGCGCTGCGGTTGTAGGTCGATGCCAGGGTTTCGCCATCGGTCCACAGTTCCGAATCGTGCGCGTCGCCGGAGGCGAACACGCCGACGACGGTCCACTGCTGGTTGCCGAGGTTGAGCGTCTTGCCGACTTCGAGCCCGCGGAACTGGCTGCGCGCGCCTTGGCCGACGACGATCTCGCGCAGGCCCGGCGCGAACTTGCGGCCTTCGATCACCTGCACCTTGTCGTGCACCGCCCAGGCGAGTTCGCCAACGCCGCGGAACTGCGCGTTGACGTCGGTGCCGTCGGACTTCGACGGCAGGTTGACCACCTGCGACAGCTCCGGCGACAGCAGCGGGCGGCCCTGCGCATCGCGCGCGATGCCGGCGAGCGTGCCGATCAGCGGCACCTGATCGCGGGTGATCACCGAATTGGTTTCCGCCTGCGAACCCCCGCGCAGCACGATCGCCGACGTCTCGTCACCGGTGCTGTTGAGCGTCGCCTTGAAGCCTTCGCCCATCGCCAGCATCGCCACCAGCACGCCGACCACGCCGGCGATGCCGACCACGATCACCGACGACGCGCCCCAGCGCTGCGGCAGGCTGCTGATGCCGATGCGCGCCGCCGCCAGTGCCAGCCGGCCACCGCGCGTGAGCACCAGCCACAACGCGATGGCGACCGCGATCGCCAGCACGCCGTACCAGGGCAGCAGTACCCACACCGCGAGGCCGACGACGAGTGCGACGATCGACAGCAGGTTCCAGAGCCAGGGTCTTTTCATGTCGGTCCGATCCGGTTCGTCGTGCAGCGGAAAGCAAGGCGATGGGCCATGACGTCAGCGCCCCGCCAGCGCGTCGACGATTTTCAGCCGCTGCGCGCGCAGCGCAGGCAGCACACCGACGATGATGCCGATGCCGATCATCAGGCCCAGCCCGATCAGCCACGTCTGCGCCGGCACCGTGGGCAGCGCGATCACGCCGCCGCTCGCCGCGCTCACGCCCGGCATGATCGCCGAGGCGAGACCCAGGCCGACGAGTCCGCCGATCACCACCAGCAGCACCGATTCCACCATCACCAGCACCAGCACGGTGCCGTCGGTGAAGCCGAGCGTCTTCAGGGTCGCGAGTTCGGGAATGCGCTCGCGCACGGCCTGCGCCATCGTGTTGCCGGTCAGCAGCAGCAGGGTGAAGAACACCGCGCCCATGATCGCGGTGACGATCAGGCCGATGTCGGCGAACTGCTTGGCGAACGCCTGCTGGAATGCCGATTCGGTCTGCGATTTGGTCTCGTGGTCGGAGTTCGCCGAGATCGCATCGATCGCCTGCGCCACGCGCGAGGCCTGGTCGGCGTTGGACAGCTGCACGGTGAACCAGCTGACCTGGTTCTTGATGTAGTCGTTGGATTCGTCGAAGTATTTCCAGTTCATCATCAACTGGTTTTCGGCGCCGACGTTGCTGCGGTCCTTGGCGCGGAAGATCGCCTTGAGCTCCAGCGGCCAGTCGTTGCTGCCGCCGCGCGGAAAGATCGTCGCCTGCATCGGAATCGTGTCGCCGATCTTCCAGCCGAACTTGTTGGCCAGCGCTTCGCCCACGGCCGCACCGGTGCGCGTGTCGCGGAACGCCTGCAGCTGGTCGGGCGGCACGTCGTACTCGCCGTAGACGTCGAAGAAGTTCGGCGCGACGGAGAAGTTCGGAAAGAAATTGCGCTGGTCCTGGTAGATGCCGCCGAACCACATCGCGTACGTCACCTTGCGCACGCCGGGAATCGACTCGATCTGCGACTGCAGGCGCACCGGCAGCGACTGCGTGATCGACAGCCGTGAGGCGACGATCAGCCGGTTCGCGCCGTCGACACTGCCGCCGGCATTGAAAGCCACGCGCACCGAATCGAGCATGCCGAACAGCAGGAACGCCGCGACCACCGACAGCAGCGTCAGCAGTGTCCGCGTCTTGCTGCGGAACAGCTGGGCCCACACCAGCGACAGGTATTTCATCGTGCCGTCTCCGAAGCAGCGTGGGTCAGTGCGCGCCGAGGGGCGTGTCGACCAGCTCGCCCTTGTCGAGGTGGATCGTGTGGGTCGCGTACTCGGCGGCCTTCGGATCGTGGGTCACCATGACGATGGTCTTGCCGTGCTCGCGGTTGAGTTCCTGCAGCAGGCCGAGGATTTCCTCCGCGCTCTGCCGGTCGAGATCGCCGGTGGGTTCGTCGCAGATCAGGAACGTGGGATCGGACACGATCGCGCGGGCGATCGCCACGCGCTGCTGCTGGCCGCCGGACAGTTCGTTGGGCTTGTGGGTGCGGCGCTCCGCCAGGCCGACCAGGGTCAGCGCGATCTCCGCATTGCGCTTGCGTTGCGCGGCGCCGAGCGCGGTCAGCAGCAACGGCAGTTCGACGTTCTTCTGCGCGTTGAGCATCGGCATCAGGTTGTAGAACTGGAACACGAAGCCGACGTGGCGGCTGCGCCAGTTCGACAGCTGGCCGGCGCTCATGCGGTCGATGCGCTCGCCCTCGATCTCGATCTCGCCCGAGGTCGGCGTGTCCAGCCCACCGATCAGGTTCAGCAGCGTGGTCTTGCCCGAACCCGAGGGGCCCATCAGCGCGACGAAATCGCCCTGCGGGATGTCGAGATCGATGCCGTGCAGCACGTCGACCTTTTCCGGGCCGCGCTGGTAGGTCTTGTGCAGGTTGCGGATGCTGACGAGGGACGACATGGCGCACTCCGGGTTGGATGCAGCTCGGTGGATGTGGGGCGCGATCAGCGCGTGTCGGCGTCGCTGGCGGCCATGCGTACCTTCGCGCCGTCGGCCAGCGTTTCGGGCGGATCGAGCACGACGGTGTCGCCGGCATTGACGCCCGACAGCACCTGGCGGTCGTCGCCGAGGGCGATGCCGGTCTTCAGCGCCTGCTGCGTCACCGTGTTGTCCTCGCCGAGCACGAAGGCGACATCGGCGCCATCGCGCTGCACGATCGCCGCGCCGGGCACGCGTACGCCGCTGGGCTGTTGCGCATCGGCGGCCTTCGGCGCTTCGAGGAAGCTCACGCGCACGCCCATGTCCGGCACGATGCGCGCGTCCTTCTGCTTGATCGCGATGCGCACCTTGACCGTCGCCTTGCCGCGGTCGGCGGCCGGAATGATCGCGATGACCTCGGCCGGAATCTTCCAGTCCGGATACGCATTGAGCGTCGCCTCGACCGGCATCTTCGGCTGCACGCGGCCGATGAAGGCCTCGCCGACGTCGACTTCGACTTCGAGCGAATCCATGTCGACGATCGTGCCAATGCCGGTGCGGGTGAAGCCGCCACCGGCCGACAGCGGCGAGACGATCTCGCCCGGCTGCGCGGCCTTGGCGGTGACCACGCCGGCGAACGGCGCGCGCACGACGGTGTTGTCGACGCCGAGATCGGCGATCGCCAGCGAATCGGAGGCGACCTGGGTGTTGCGCTGCGCGGTGACCAGCTGCGCGCGCAGCGCGTCGCGCTGGGCGACGGCCTGGTCGAACTGCGAGCGCGAGACCAGCTGCTGCGCGACCAGAGACTGCAGGCGCGTGGCCTCGGCCTCGGCCTGCGCCAGCTGCGCCTGCACGCTGCCGGTCTGGCTGCGCGCGGCGGCGAGCTGCGATGCCGAGAGGCTGCGTTGCGCATCGGCGTCGATCGGATCGAGCGTCGCCATGATGTCGCCGGCCTCGACACGCTGGCCTTCCTCGATCAGCACCTCGCGCACGCGGCCGGTGATCTTCGAGGACACGGTCGCGGTGCGACGCGCGACGACGTAGCCGGTGGCGTCGAGCACCGATGTGTTCGCGCCGCCGGCGGTGATCGCGACCACCGGCGCGGTCCGCACCTCGACGCCGCCATCGCGTCCGAACAGTGTCCAGCCGGCGACCAGCAGGAGCAGCAGCACGACGACCGCGACGGCGATCCACAGGCCGCGACGACGTGGCGGCTCGGGCGGCGCCTTGCGGTCGATGCGGAGTTCGTTGAGCAGGTCGGCCTTGGTATTCATGGGTTCCATGGCAAGCAGGACGTGACGACAGGCGCGAGTGTGACCGTGGGGGTCGGGCGATCCAACCTGCCGGAAGTCAGTTTCGGCAGGGCGCCGGGCGGGGCGCCCGCGGTGGCGGGTCGGGCCGAGTCTGCGCGCATCCGGTGCGCCGGTCACCTGACGAGTGTCATCCGCAGTGGATGACGCCTGCGACTGAACGCGCGGCGCGTGCCGGCCGAGACTGGCCGCAACCCGGAGGAACCGACATGCGTCCAGCCCCGTCCAATACAGACCCCTTCAACGCGGCGCCGCTGGCCCGCCTGCGCGGCGTGCGTCGCCGACGCGGCACGGTGCAGGCGCTCGACGGCGTGGACCTCGCGCTGCCTGCCGGCCAAGTGACCGCGCTGCTCGGCGTCAATGGCGCCGGCAAGACCACCGCGATCGAGATCCTGCTCGGCCTGCAGCCGGCTGATACCGGCGAGGTCACGCTGTTCGACCGGCACCCGTCCGATCTCGACGCGCGCCGGCACATCGGCGTGATGCTGCAGCAGGCGCAGTTGCCCGAACGCCTGCAGGTCGATGAGCTGCTCGCGCTGACGCGCAGCTGGTATCCGCAGCCGCGCAGCGTCGCCGACTGCGTCGCATTGGGCGGGCTCGATGGGCTGCTCGACCGCCGCTACGGCCGGCTGTCGGGCGGGCAGCAGCGCCGCGTGCAGTTCGCGCTCGCGCTGTGCGGGCGGCCGAAGCTGCTGTTCCTCGACGAACCGACCACCGGGCTCGACATCGGCGCACGCCAGCAGGTGTGGCGCGCGATCCGCAGCCTGGTCGCTGATGGCGTCGGCATTCTGCTGACGACGCATCACCTGGAGGAGGCCGAGGCACTGGCCGATCGCGTGGTCGTGCTCGATGCCGGACGCGTGCGTGCCGAGGGCAGCGTCGGCGACGTGCGCGCGCAGGTCGCGCAGCGACGGATCCGCTGCACGAGCGTCGTGCCTGCCGATGTCGTCGCGACCTGGCCCGGCGTGCGCTCGGCCGCTGTCATTGACGGGCAGCTGGTGGTGATGGCCGAACAGGCGGAATCCGTGCTGCGTCGCTTGCTGGATGCGGATCCGCAGCTCGCCGATCTCGAAGTGCAGCGTGCGGGCCTCGCCGAGGCGTTCGTGGCGATGACGGCGGCGAACGAGATGGCTGGCTCGAAGCAGGAGGCCGCATGATGGACACGACGCTCGACACCCGCACACGCGTCAACCTCTGGCGCTGCTATCTGCTCGACACGCGTTGCGAACTGCTGCGGCTGCTGCGCGAGCCGATGTACATCATTCCGACGCTGCTGTTTCCGGCGCTGTTCTACGCGATGTTCGGATTGCTGCTGGGCGGGCGCACCAGCGGCGAGGCAGCGCGGTATCTGCTGGCGACCTACGGCGTATTCGGCGCGATGGGCGCGGGCCTGTTCGGGTTCTCGGTGACGCTGGCCATCGACCGCGAACGTGGCTTCTTCGCATTGCGTCGCGCATTGCCGGCGCCGCCCAGCGCGTGGCTGATCGCGCGGATGCTGATCGCGATGCTGTTCGCCCTGGTCATCGTGCTGGAACTGGCGGCGCTGGCGACCCTGTTCGGCGGCGTGTCGCTCACGCCCGGGCAGTGGGCGCTGCTGTGGACGGTGACCGTGCTCGGCGCGCTCCCGTTCTGTGCGATCGGTCTGCTGCTCGGCAGCATCGCCAGCGCGAATGCGGCGCCGGCGTGGGTCAACCTGCTGTTCCTGCCGATGGCCTTCCTGTCGGGCCTGTGGCTGCCGCTGTCGATGCTGCCGGAGGTGTTCACACGCCTGGCGCCGCTGTGGCCTGCGCACCATCTGGCGCAGCTCGCCCTGCCTGTGGTGGGGCAGGGCGCCGGGCAGCCGGTTGCGCTGCACGTCGGGGTGCTGGTTGTGGTCACGGTCGTCTGCACCGCGCTCGCACTGCGCCGGCTGGCGCGGACGGGCTGAGCCATGGGCGGCATGTCGGATACGGCAGCGCGGGGCGCAGGGACCGAAATGGACGCGAGGCCGGACACAGTGCGCGCTGTGCTCGGTCCAGGGATCAGGTGCAGATGCCTCGGCACGGACGCCGTGAGGACCCTTGATGCCCGGGCATCGAGCCTGCGGCGCGCGCCGGGTCGATCCGGGTATCGGCGCGATCATCGCTGTGCAGACGATGCCCCGCGCATCGACATGCGGCGTACGCATTCTGCCGCTTCTGACCGTGGCCCGAGTTGGCTACGCTGCGCGACATGAGCACCGACGCGACCCCGACGACGACGCGCACGTTTGCAGGCCTGCGGGCCGCGCCCGATTCCGTGGTCGGCGCCGCGCTGCGGCAGGGCCGTCCGGCATGGAGCGAAGCCATCCATGTGCTCTGGTCGGTGTGGGTGTTCGTCGTGCCGATGTTCTCGCCGGGCGGCTACAACCTGCGGTGGGCCCTGCTGACGCTGCTGTCGTATCCGGTCTTCCTCGCGCTGTTCGCAGGCGCACTGCTGCTGCCGGCGCGCCGCTCGCCGTGGTGCGCGCTCGGCATGATCGCGCTGTGTTTCGCCCTGCTGCCCTGGTACGTCTCCAGCCTCAGCTACTTCGTGTTCGGCTGCGTGTTCCTCGGTGCGCTGTCGCGCACGTCGGTGTGGCGGTACGTGCTCGCGCTGGTCGTCTTCAACGCCATTCTGCTGACCTGGGCGCGCGTGCTCGGCTATCCATGGGCGGCGCTGGCCTGGATGCCGGTGACGACGGTGATGATCGGTCTGCTGGTGCACGTGGAGCGCCTGAAGAACCGTCAGGACGCTGCGCTCCGGCTGTCGCACGACGAGGTGCGGAGGCTGGCTGCGGTGGGCGAGCGCGAACGCATCGGTCGCGATCTGCACGATCTGCTCGGCCACACGCTGTCGATGGTCGCGCTGAAGGCCGATCTCGCCGCACGCCTCGTCGCGCGCGATCCCGCCGGTGCACAGCGCGAGATCGGCGAAGTCGGCGGCATCGCCCGCGACGCGCTGACGCAGGTGCGGCAGGCGGTCAGCGGCATCCGCGCCGCGGGTCTGGCGGCGGAACTTGCATCGGCGCGTCTGCTGCTGGAAACCGATGGCGTGGCGTTCGACTACCGGCTCGATGACGCGGTTGCGGGCGCCGGCCTGTCACCCGAAGTGGAAACCGCCCTGGCGATGACCCTGCGCGAGGCGGTGACCAACCTGCAGCGCCATGCCCGCGCGCACGCGGCGCAGGCGATCTTCTCGCACGAAGGCGATGCGATCCGTCTGCAGGTCCGCGACGACGGCCGTGGCGGCGCGCTGGTGCCCGGCAACGGCCTGTCCGGCATGCGCGAACGCATCGAGGCCCTGGGCGGTCAGTTGCGGGTCGACGGCAACGGCGCTGGCACCTGCATCGATGCACGCATTCCGTTCGGCCCGGCGCGCGATGCGCCGCGTGCCGTCGCGCCCGGCGTCTGACACCGCCTGTCCGCGCGTGCCTGCTACCGTCAACGCCATGTCACGCATGCCCACCGCCGACACGCCGCTGCGCATCCTCATCGCCGAGGACCAGGCGATGCTGCGCGGCGCGCTGACCGCGCTGCTGAATCTGGAAGACGATCTGTCGGTGGTCGGCAGCGTCGGCGATGGCGAATCGGCATGGCGCGAACTGCAGCGCCTGTCGCCCGACGTCCTGGTCACCGACATCGAGATGCCCGGCCTCACCGGTCTGGAACTCGCGCAGCGCATCCAGCGGCACGAACTGCCGGTGCGCGTGGTCATCGTCACCACCTTCGCGCGTGCCGGTTTTCTGCGCCGCGCGCTGGATGCCGGCGTCGGCGGCTATCTGCTCAAGGACGCACCCGCGGAACAACTCGCCGATGCCCTGCGCCGCGTCCACGACGGCGGCCGCGCGATCGACCCGCAGCTCGCACTGGAAGCCTGGAGCGAGCCCGACCCGTTGAGCGAACGCGAGCGGCAGGCACTGCGACTCGCAGGGCAGGGCATGAGCGCCAGCGAGATCGCCGCGCAGTTGAAGCTTTCGCACGGGACCGTGCGGAATTACCTGTCCGACGCGATCGGCAAGCTGGGCGTCGGCAACCGGATCGAGGCGTATCGCCTGGCCCGGCAGAAGGGATGGTTGTAGGCGGCGTCACCGCGAACCTTCCAACCCGTCATTCCGGCGCAGGCCGGAATCCAGGGACGTTCGCGAAGCACTGGTAGGCCAAAGGCGCTGGATGACCCGCCATGCGGCGGTTGAAACCCCCGCCTACGCGGGAATGACGATAGAAAAATTCCAGAAGTCTCATGGCTCAAAGCCTGCATCAGCGCGCTGCCCCGTTGATCCCGTCATTCCGGCGAACGCCGGAAGTGCTACTCAACAGCCGGACGGCTAGTCATCCAGAGACTCTCCCGCGATACCGCCAATGTCCAAGCAATGGATGACCCACCATGCAGCGGTTAGAGGCTTGGCGTACGCCAGAACAACAGTCGCGCCTTACCTCGCCAACCCCAACGCCACCAACGAATCCCGCTCGATCCGCGCATAGATTTCGAACTCGTCGTGCACCTGCGCACCGAGCGCCGCTTCGAACGCGTCGCGGTTCGATTGCGCCGCGAAGGCGCGCTGTTCGCCGCCGCCGAGGTTGGACTGGAAGATGCCGGCCGCGCTGACCGGCAGGAAATCCTCGTAGACCACCGGATCAGCCGTCACCAGACCCGCCGCGATCGCATCGTCGACGCTGCCACGCGCGACGGCGGAGGGATCCGCGCGGCCCGTATCCGTCAGCGCATAGCGGTAATAACCGAGCCCCTCGCGGCGCAGCGTGTCGTCGTCATCCGGGAAATCCTCGAACGCGGCGGCCAGGCGCGCGCCGTAATCGCCGGTGCTGCCGGCGCCGTCCGCGTCACGCGCCCGCGCGAGCAGGCTGTCGTAGAGCGCACGGCCCTTGGGTGTCAGGGCGAGGCCGCGCTGTTCGATCTCGCCGAAGCGCGCGGTGTGCGTGCCGGCATCGGCGCTGTCGCCGGCCGGAAACAGCACCGGCTCCTGCAGCGCCTTGAAGCTGGTCTGGCGCAGCAGGATCGGGCAACGCCGACGTGGCGGGCCTTCGATGACCGCCTTGGCGTCGATACCGCGCGCCTGCATCGCGTCCTGCGCGGCGTCGATGTCGAGCGTGCGCGGGGTCAGATGGTTGATGTGCGGGCCGCGGAAGCAGACGACGTCGGCGATCAGGCGATGCGCGGACAGCAGCGCCTGGTAAGTCGCGTGCGACACGGTGGCTTCGCTGTGCCAGCGGAAGGTTTCCAGCGCTTCGGCAACGAACTCGGCGGCTTCGTCGGCGCTCAGTCCGCCGGCCTGCTCGAAGCGTTCGATCAATGCGAGCGCGCGCGGAGTGAAGATCTCGCGGGCTTCGAGAATCGCAGCCGCTTCGTCGCGCAGCGCGGCGTCCTCGATCAGTTCGAGCCGCAGCAGGGACGTGAACACCCGGAACGGATTGCGCGCGAGCGCCGCGGCGTCGACCGGGCGGAACGCGGTCGCGTGCACCGGCACGCCGGCAACGGCGAGATCGTAATAGCCGACCGGATGCATGCCCATCACCGCGAACAGCCGACGCAGCGTCGCGAGTTCGCGCGGTGTGCCGACGCGGATCGCGCCATGACGTTCGGCGTCGAGGCGGTCGAGCGCATCGCTGCGCTGCAGACGCGCGGCCAGCGAAGGATCGCGCGCCAGCGTCGCGGCGTTCACCTCCGACACCAGCTCCATCAGCGTGCCGTACAGCGGCACCTCGTCGCGATACATGCGCGACATCGACTGCGCGAACAGGTGACGGATCTCGTCGTGGGGCAGCTGCGTGGAGGCGTGCATCGGAAGCCGGTTTGGCACCGGGCGCGGCCCGGCGGACAGCGCATTTTCGCCCGTGCCGCCGCTGCGGGGAAACCACAACCGGTGCCGCCTTCAGCCGCCGGTCCGGCCGCGCAGCGGCGGTACGCGCAAACCGCCCACGCGATCCGGCTGTTTGCGCCGGCTGCTACCCTCGTCAGGTGCCGATGGGCGCACGTCCGGAACCGTCTTCATGTCATCCACCATGCCCCTGGGTGCGCGCGTCGTCGCACTGACCGCCCTGCTGTGGAACCTCTTCGGCCTGCTGATTCTCGTGCTGCGCGTGCTCGCGCCCGAGCAGGCGAGTGCGGCGCCCGAGCAGGCAGCGCTGGAAGCCGCATTACCGGCGTGGCTGGATGCGGTGTTCGGTGTGGCGGTGATCGCAGGCATGGCGGGCTCGGTCGGCCTGCTGCTGGCGCGGCGCTGGGCGCCGACGCTGTTACTGGTGTCGTTCGTCGCGGTGGCCGTGCAGATCGCGGCCGGCTATCTGTTCGCGCCGCTGTGGGCGTCGACCGGCGCCGCGGGCGCGGCGACGTCGGGCCTGTTGCTGCTGATGGTCGGCGCGATCTGGTCGTTCGCGCGCGCCGCCGGCCGGCGCGGCTGGTTACGCTGAGGCACGCCGGGCCTGCGGTTGCAGGCTGGCGGTTGATCAGCCCGCGCGAGCCTTGAGCATCGCGTAGGCCGCGCGCAGGCCCAGCGCCTCGCCGCCCTGCGGATGGCCGGCGCGGCTGCTGTCGTTCCAGGCATAGGTGTCGAGGTGCGCCCACGGCGTGGTGCCGGGCACGAAGCGCTCGAGATACAGCGCCGCGGTCACCGCGCCGGCCATGCGCGAACCCGCATTGGCGAGATCGGCGATGCCGCTGGTCAGATAGCGCAGGTAGGGCCGCCACAGCGGCATGCGCCACACCGGGTCGCGCGTCGCCTCGCCGGCGGAGATCCACGCATTCGCCAGCGCGTCGTCGTTGGAGAACAGCGCCGGCAGGTCGGGGCCGAGCGCGATGCGCGCAGCGCCGGTGAGCGTTGCGAAATCGAGGATCGTGTCCGGCGACTGCTCGCCGGCGAAGGTCAGTGCGTCGCACAGCACCAGACGGCCTTCGGCGTCGGTGTTGTCGATCTCCACGCTGATGCCCTGGCGGGTGTCGATGACCTCGCCCGGACGGAACGCATCCGGACCGATCGCGTTCTCGACCGCCGGCACCAGCAGCGTGATGCGCAGCGGCAACGCGCGCGCCATCACCAGTTCGGCCAGTGCGATCGCATGCGCCGCGCCGCCCATGTCCTTCTTCATGTTGCGCATGCCGTCGGCCGGCTTGATGTCCAGGCCGCCGGTATCGAAGCACACGCCCTTGCCGACGATCGCCACGTGCGGATGCGTGGCATTACCCCAGCTCAGGTGCAGCAGGCGCGGCGCGCGATGCGAGGCGCGGCCGACGGCGTGGATCGCCGGGAAATTCCGCTCGAGCAATGCATCACCGACGATGCTCTCGAACGTGGCGCCATGCGCGGCCGCGATGTCGCGGACCACGTCTTCCATCTGTTCGGGGCCCATGTGCTCGGTCGGGGTGTTGACCAGGTCACGCACGCGCGTCGTCGCCGCCACCAGCGCCACGATCTCGGCATCGGCCGCGTCCACCGCCAGGCGTGCGGCACGGCGCGCGGTGCGCTTGTAGCGGGTGAACCGGTACGCGCCCAGACCCCAGCCGAGCTGCAGCGCGGCACGTTCGTGCGCGCCCGTCACGTGCCAGACGCCTTCGGGCAGGCCGTAGGCCGCATGTGCGTAGCTGTCGGGATCGCGCGGATCGCCAATGCCGATCGCCGCGCCTGCCAGACCGGCGTCGCCGGGCAGCAGCACCAGCGAACCCGGCGCGCCATCGAAGGCCTGCGCATCGAGCCAGGCGCGCACGGCGGCGGGCTGTGCATCGCGCCACGCGGCGTAGCCCTCGCGGCTGACGATGTGCAGGGGATGCGCGTCCTGCGCATCGGTGACGAAGATGTCGGTCGTGGTGTCGGTCATGTGCGGAAACCCGGTCAGGTGTCGGCGGCCACGGGCACGGTATCGAGCCAGTCGGCTAGCGCGGTGAGGGTGTCGAACTCGAGGTCGGGCGCCAGCTCGGGATGCTCCCAGCGCCGGTCCTCGCGGTTGATCCAGCAGCTGCGCAGGCCCGCGCGCGCGGCGCCTGCGACATCCGCTTCGATGTGGTCGCCGACGTGCAGCACGTCGCCGTAGGCGCAGCCCAGACGATCGCAGGCCGCGCGGAAGATGCTGGCGTGCGGCTTGGCGACGCCGTGTTCGCGCGAGCCGAGGGTGAAGGCGAACAGGTGCGCGATGCCGACGCGTTCGAGATCCGCATTGCCATTGGTCACCGCGGCGATCGGTACGCGCGCGGCGATGCGCTCCAGCGCCGCCAGGCTGTCGGGATAGTGCTCGACGCGGTTGCGCTCGGCATAGAAAAGTTCGTATGCCGGATCGAGCAGCGCGACATCGCCGCCGCTGTCGCGCAGCGCGTGTTCGATCGTCAGCTGGCGCAACGCGGACAGGTCGTGCATCAGATGCGCGTTCTCGGCGAACACGCGTTCGCGCAGCGTGCGCATCTTCTCCACCGGAAACATCTCGGCGGTCTGCGGGCTGTGTTCGCGCAGAAAGGCATCGAGCGTGTGTTCGATCCGCGCGCCGATCGGCGCGAACGGCCACACGGTGTCGTCGAGGTCGAGGGTGATGGCACGGACGGGGAAAGTCATGCCGGCCATTGTAGCGAGTGGGGTCCGGCGCCTCTGCAACGGACTGTCCGGTGCGCCGCGTGGGCGCGTGCCGCGGACCGCGGGCGTCGCGTCAGGACAGCAGGCGCGCCCAGCCCTCGAAGCCTTCGATCCGCTGCAGCACCAGCTTCACGCAGACCAGCAGCGGCACCGCCAGCAGCAGGCCGATGATGCCCCACATCCAGCCGAACACCAGCAGCGCCAGCACCAGCATCAGCGGCGACAGCGCCATGCGCCGGCCGAGCACGATCGGGGTGATGAACTGGCCTTCGATCGTGTGCAGCACCAGATAGATCGCCGCCGGCACCACCGGCGCCCAGGCCGCGGTCGGCCACGTGCCCTCGTAGCTGATGAAGCCCATCAGCAGCATCAGCAGCACGCCGATCAGCGGGCCGACGTAGGGCGCGAAGTTCAGCAGCGCGACGATCGTGCCCCACAGCAGCGCGTCCTGCAGGGTCAGGCCCATCCACACCAGGATGCCGGCAAATGCCGCGCCGACCAGCGTGTTGATGATCGAAATCGTCAGCACGTAGCGCGAAATCTCGCGTTCGATCGACTGCATGATGTCGACGGTGAGCTTGCGTCTTTGGCGGTCGGGCAGCATCGCGATCGCGTTGCGCTGCAGGTTTTCGCCGTAGACCATGAAGAAGAACGTCAGCAGCACCACCGCCAGCACCGAGGCCAGCATCTTGGGCGTGGCGACGAGGGTCCGCCATGAACTGTTGTCCTGGATCTGGACCATCTGCACGCGCCGCTGCGGCCGCGATTCGGTCGCGCGGGCAAAGGATTCCGCGGCCTGGTTGGCCTGGTGCATCGGTTGCGTCATCGACTTCAGCCGCGGGGCCAGGCTGCGCAACTGCTTGGGCGCCTGCTGCACCCACTCGCTGGCCGGACCGTAAAGCTGCACACCCAGCGTGCCCGCTGCGGCGAGACCTGCGCACAGCACCAGCAACGCGCCGAGGAAGCGGGGAATCCACAGGCGGCGCAGACCGCGCAGCACGGGATTGCCGACCAGTGCGAAGAACATCGCCAGCAGCACCGGCAGGATCACGCCCTGCGCGGCCCACAACGTGACCAGCACCGCAAGGGTGGTGAGCACGATGGTCGCCGTCGACGCGCGTGGACGTGGCGCGACCGGTGTCGGCGCAGGCAGGGGCGTGTCGTCCGCCGGCGGGGGCGAGGTCGGTGTACTCATTGGAAGTTGTTCATCCGTGGCCGCCGTGACGGCTCAGCGCCCGGATTCCGAAACTTCGGTGGCGGCTTCGGCGGGTCGCGGCTGTTCGGCGTAGGCCGGCTCCGGTCGACGACGGTCTGCCTGCGGGGGCGGCGTGCCCGTTGCATTTGAGGCCTGGGTCGGATCCACGCCGGCCGGTGCGGCGGTCTGCTGTTGCGCCTGCGCCGAGGCCACGCCTGCCGCGTTGGCGGCATCGTCCGCCGTCTCTGCAGCGTCGTCGGCGGTCTCGGCCGCTTTCTCGGCAGTGGCCGCGGCCACGGTCGCCTGGATCGAGGTCAACAGTCCGGACACCGCACTGATCATCTGCAAAGACTTCGGGCCACCCAACTTGCCGAGGCGACGCAAGGCGCGCTGCGGCTGCGTGCTGCCGACCACGAGGCCGGCGATCACGCCGGCAATGACGATGCGCGGCGGCGTCCACGCCTCGTGCCAGCTGGTCTTGAGCGCGCTGAAACGGGTGTCGGTCTGTTCGAACCGGCCATCCACCAGGGCTTCTGCGCGCTCGACGCGTCCTTTCAGGGCTTCGAAATTCATCGGGGTGCAGATCCGGTCGTCGCGGGCGGTGTCGCTGCAGTCGGCGGCGGCAACGGCGGGTCGAGGGTTTCCTCTTCCTCGTCCTCGCTGCCTTCCGAGAACAGGCCCAGGCGGGTCAACTGACGCCGCGTGGCATGCATGCCCGCGTAGTCGAAGAACACCGAGACGCGCCATGCCGCCAGTCCGGTGACCACCAGACTGATCAGCATCGTGATCGAGATCGACACCAGCCACGACAGGCCCCACGACTGCAGCAATGCAATCGCCGCGCCCATCGCCAGCAACCAGGCCGACGCGCCGAAGACGACCGCGACCGCCGCCCACGCAAGCCCACGCCCCAACGCACTGCGCGCAAGCGCGAAGTCCGCCGACATGAGTTTGCGCAGCGCACGGCCGCTGTCGACGCCCGACGTCGCGGTTTCCTTGGCCGCCGCACGGATGCGGCGGATGCTCTCGTCGAGATGGGGCGCTTCACCCGGCGCGCGTTCCGCACTGCCCGCCGGTGCCTCGCGCGGGTCATCCCCGGTCACGCGCTCGGTCATCTTCCGCGCTTACTTGCTGCGCGCGAGCTTGGCGATGATCCAGCCCGCCGCGAAGGCGGTGCCGAATGCCGCGATCGGACGCTCGCGGATCAGGTCCGCCGCGCTTTCGACCAGGTCACGGCCCTTGTCCAGCAGCACGTCGTACTGTTCCTTGGCAGCCGCCTGGCCTTCTTCGACCGCGGCCAGACCGGCAATCGCCGAATCGGCGAGATCCGACTTGACCGTCGCGCGGCCGAGCTTCAGCTCGTCGCTCGCCACATTGGCGGCATTCTTCACCGCGCTGCCCGCGTCGCGTGCAGCCTGCGCAAGATGCGAACCGGCTTCACCAAGGTTGTTCTTCACCGCATCGGTCGACGTAGGGGTCATGGGTTTGCTCCAGTTGGAATGGCGCCACGCCGGGAGGCGGGGGCGGAAAAAGCGTCAGCGCATGATCACGTTATAGCTGCGTCCACCGCGTGAAATGCGCAGCATCAGTTCGCCCTGGCGCGTGCCGAATGTGTCGCGGAACCCGGCGAGATCGCGGAACTCGCCACTGCTCGACGCTAGGATCAGGTCACCGTCGCGCAGGCCTGCCTGGTGTGCGCGGCTGCCCGCTTCGACGCGTTCGACCAGCACACCGCCGGCGCGCGCGTTCTGGCGCCGGATCGCTTCGGGAATGTCGGCCAGCGTGGCGCCGGTCAGGCGCGGATCGACGCTGGCGCCGTCGCGGGGCAGGGCGCGCAGGCGCGTTTCCACCTTGATCGTGCGGCCGTCGCGCAGCACCTCCAGCGCCACCGGCGCGTCCAGCGTCTGCAGGCCCTGGAAGTTGCGCAGCGCCTCGCTGTTGTCGATGCGCTGCCCGTTGGCCGACACCACCACGTCACCCGGACGCAGACCCGCCGACGCCGCGGGCGAGCCGCTGTAGACGCGCGTCACCACCGCGCCGCGCGCGGCGTCGAGGCCGAGGCCCTGCGCGATGCGCGCATCCACCGTCTGCGTATCCACGCCCAGCGTGCCGCGCTGCACGCTGCCGGTCGTCGCCAGCTGCGTCATCACGTTGCGGGCCAGGCCGATCGGAATCGCGAAGCCCAGGCCGATGTTGCCGGCCATGCTGCCCTGCGTATTGAAGCTGGCGGTGTTGATGCCGACCAGCTGGCCGCGCAGATTAACCAGCGCGCCGCCGGAGTTGCCCGGATTGATCGACGCATCGGTCTGGATGAAATTCTGGAAGCCGACGCCCGGCACGTTGCTGCGGCCGACCGCGGAAATGATGCCGGAGGTCACCGTCTGTCCGAAGCCGAACGGGTTGCCCACCGCGACCACGAAATCGCCGACCTGCAGGTTCGCGTCCTGCGCCAGCGGAATCGCGGTGAGGTTGTCGGCCTGGATGCGCATCAGTGCGATGTCGGTATCGACGTCCGAGCCGATGAATTCGGCTTCCACCGTGCGGCCGTCGGCCAGCGTCACCGACACATCGTCCGCGCCTTCGATCACGTGGTGGTTGGTCAGCACATACCCCTGCTGCGCATCGACGATCACGCCCGAGCCCAGCGATTCGTTGATCCGCTCCTGCGACAGTTCCGGAAACATGCGGCGGAAGAACGGGTCGTTGCCGAACGGACTCACCCGCACGCGCTGCTTGGTCTGCACCGACACCACCGACGGCGTGACCGTCTTGAGCATCGGTGCCAGCGACGGCAGCGCCTGGCCATCGACCGCCATCGGCAATGCGGCCGCCAGGGGCACGGTCGCCGCCGGCGGGGTGGCGCCTGCGGGCTGCTGCACCACGTCGCGCATCGCAGTGGCGGCGAATCCGCCGAACGCAGCGGCGGCGGTCAGGGCGAGAAGCGTGGTCTTGGCGCGCATCTGGAACATCCCCTTGTCGGAATGGGCCGTTGCAGCAACGGCGGAATGAAGGTCGAGCGGCCGGGTCATGATCGATCCCGCAGGCTGAAGCCAGGGCCGTTCGCGCCGGGCAGTGTCGCGCGATCCGCTTGAATCGGTGTTGAAGTCCGCATTCATGTAAAAGGCCGCCGCGGCTGCGGTCAAGGCCGCGGGTGTTGTGCAGCGGTCGGCGTCCCACGCGCGCTGCAAAGAACGCGGCGGACGCGTTGACACCGTCCCGGCGGCGGGCGTAGCGTGGACCCCCGCGTTCGACACAACATCTTGGGCACGTGGAATCGTCCGGCCCAACTGATGGGGCTTTCAGGTTCGCACTGGCCGCGCGGCAAAGGGGATGCGCACGATGGGAATGCAAGGCCGGGTGCGTCAGTACGGATCCGTTCGCCACGCCGCCGGACGGTGCGAGTTCGCGCCCGCCGCCGACATATCGTTTCTCGACCACCGGCCGCATGCCGCCATCACGCGCATGGCCCGTCGCCGTGTCTGACCGCCACATCCCCGTTGCCGGGCGCTGCCCGCCGACGACCAGCAAGGAGATTCCAGCAGCATGAGCACGGTGCGCCTCGAGGCGGTGAAGCGTGAGACCGGTCCGGTGATTCCGATGCAGCCCGCATCGACCGACATCTGGGACAAGAAGTACCGGCTGAAGACCAAGCAGGGCGTCGCCGTGGATGCCGACATCGACGGCACCTACCAGCGCGTCGCCCGCGCGCTGGCCGATGCCGAGGCCACGCCGGATGCGCGCCGCCACTGGAACGAGCGCTTTCTCTGGGCGCTGCGCCGCGGGGCGATTCCCGCCGGCCGCATCACCTCGAATGCAGGCGCGCTGGAACACAAGCCCGCCACCAGCACGATCAACTGCACCGTGTCCGGCACCATCGTCGATTCGATGGACGGCATCCTGGAAAAGGTCCACGAGGCCGGCCTCACGCTGAAGGCCGGTTGCGGCATCGGCTACGAGTTCTCGACGCTGCGGCCCAAGGGCGCGTTCGTCGCCGGCGCCGGCGCCTACACCTCCGGCCCGATGTCCTTCATGGATATCTACGACAAGATGTGTTTCACCGTCTCGTCCGCCGGTGGTCGCCGCGGCGCGCAGATGGGCACCTTCGATGTCAGCCATCCCGACGTGCGCGATTTCATCCGCGCCAAGCGCGAAGACGGCCGCCTGCGCCAGTTCAATCTCTCGCTGCTGATCACCGACGGTTTCATGGAAGCGGTCGACACCGATGCCGACTGGCCGCTGGTGTTTCCGATCAACGAGAAGGAAACCGGCGATTTCGATCTCGCCGATATCGAACAGGTGATCTGGCGCGACTGGCCGCAGACCCGGGGCTACGTCACCCGCGACGACGGCCTCGTCGCCTGCAAGGTCTACGGCAAGGTCCGCGCGCGGCATCTGTGGGACATGATCATGGTCTCGACGTACGACTATTCCGAGCCGGGCTTCATCCTCATCGACCGCGTCAACGAGATGAACAACAACTGGTGGTGCGAGACCATCCGCGCGACCAACCCCTGCGGCGAGCAACCACTCCCGCCCTACGGCGCCTGCCTGCTCGGCTCGATCAACCTCACCACCTTCGTGCGCGAGCCCTTCACCGAGCGCGCGTGGTTCGACTGGGAGGAATACAAGGAAGTCGTGCGCGTGTTCACGCGCATGCTCGACAACGTGGTCGAGGTCAACGGGCTTCCCTTGCAAAAGCAACGGGACGAGATCCTGCGCAAGCGTCGCCACGGCATGGGCTTCCTCGGTCTCGGCAGCACGGTGACGATGCTGCGCATGCAGTACGGCCAGCCCAATTCCTGCGAATTCACCGAGCGCGTCGCACGCGAAATGGCCGTCGCCGGCTGGGAAACCGGCCTCGCGCTGGCCAAGGAAAAGGGCGCCGCACCGATCATGGACGAGCAGTTTCCGGTCACCGCCGAGATGCTGCGCAAGCGCCCCGAGATGGCCGCCGACGGCTGGGCGCTGGGCCATGCGATTCCCGGCAAGGTGCTGCACGCCAAGTACTCGCGCTACATGCAGAAGATCGCCGAGGTCGCGCCCGAACTCGTCGACGCACTGGCGCAGACCGGTGCGCGCTTCACCCACCACAGCTCGATCGCGCCTACCGGCACCATCTCGCTGTCGCTGGCCAACAATGCCTCCAACGGCATCGAGCCCTCGTTCGCGCACCACTACAGCCGCAACGTGATCCGCGAGGGCAAGAAGTCGAAGGAAAAGGTCGACGTGTTCTCGTTCGAACTGCTGGCCTACCGCGAACTCGTCAACCCGAACGCCATGCCGTATTCCGACGCCGCCGACGCGCAGCTGCCGGACTACTTCATCGCCGCCGACGACATCACGCCCAAGGCGCACGTCGATGTGCAGGCCGCCGCCCAGCGCTGGGTGGACAGCTCGATCTCCAAGACCGCGAACGTCCCGACGGATTACCCGTACGAGGATTTCAAGGACATCTACCGCTACGCCCACCAGCAGGGCCTCAAGGGCTGCACCACGTTCCGCTTCAACCCGGCCGCGTTCCAGGGCGTACTGGTGAAGGAGGCGGATCTCGCCGCCACCACCTATCGCTTCGAACTCGAAGGTGGCGAGGTGCTGGAGGTCGCGGGCAACGAGCAGATCGAATACGACGGCGAACTGCACACCGCCGCCAACCTGTTCGACGCCCTGAAAGAGGGCTACTACGGCAAGTTCTGATCGCGTTCGCCGGCGCCGCGGGGCGCTGGCGGTCGATCGCGCAGCGCAACGACGCCGTGCTGCGCTGCAGGTCTTTCCCACCACGGCACATCCTTCGCGCTACATTCCGCCCGCGGGTAATGGGCCCGGCACAGTTCACTGACGAGGACACCACAATGAGCAACGGAAACGGGGTCACGGAGACCCTGAGCAGCGCCGCCGAAGATGTCGCCGAGACGGCCAAGGAAATCGTCGCCACGGTCAAGAAGCGCGCAAGCGCTGCCGTCAAGACGGTCAAGACCACCGCGCAGAACGCGGAGAAGACCGTGGCCAAGCGCGCCAGCACGGTCAGCAAGAAAGCCAGCAAGACCGTTTCCGACGCCGGCAAGGCCGTGAGCACCCGCGTCTCCGCCGCGCGCAAGAAGCTCGAAGCCGCCAAGGCCTCGGCCGCCGCCGACATCGCCGCGCTCAAGCGCAAGGGCGCCGGTCGCGCTGCCGCCACCACCAAGGCCGGCAAGACCACCGCCAAGAAGGCGACGGCGAAAAAGGCCGCGGCCAAGAAGGCGCCGGTGAAGAAGGCCGCCACGAAGAAGGCCGCCACCAGGAAGACCGCGAGCCGCAAGGTCGCAGCCAAGAAGGTCGCGACCAAGAAGACCGCGGCGCGCAAGACGGTCGGCAAGACCGCCAGCCGCAGCACGGCCGCCAAGAAGGCCGCGACCACCCGCAAGGTCAACGCCACCAAGAAGACCGTCAAGAAAGCGGTGAAGAAGGTTGCGAAGAAGGTGGCCGCCAAGACCGCGACCGCCAAGCGCAGCGTCGCCGCCCGCAAGGGTGTCGCCAAGAAGGCCGCGAAGACCGCCAAGCGTTCGGTCGCCGCCAAGAAGGGCGCCGCCAAGCGCAGCTGATCCGCTCCGCTTCTAGCCCCTCTCCCCTTGCGGGAGAGGGGTTGGGGAGAGGGGGTTGGGCTTTCCCATTTCACCCGCACACCGCATCCGCACATCCAGGACACCGTCATGGCCGTCAAGATCGATCGCAAAATCACCGGCTACGCCGTCGTCAAGCCGGAAGACAAGCCCATCGAAGGCCAGTCGGTGCCGCGCGAGATCGTCGAGGCCGAGTTGCCCAAGGCCGACGTGATCCACATGCACGAGCGCATCGAGCGCCCCGAAGTGCTGATCGGCAGCACCTACAAGATCAAATCGCCGCTGGTCGAGCACGCCATGTACGTGACCATCAACGACATCGTGCTCAACGCCGGCAGCGAGCACGAACAGCGCCGCCCTTTCGAGATCTTCATCAACTCCAAGTCGATGGAGCACTTCCAGTGGATCGTCGCGCTGACGCGCATCATGTCCGCCGTGTTCCGCAAGGGCGGCGACGTGACTTTCTTGGTCGAGGAAATGCGCGCCGTGTTCGACCCCAAAGGCGGCTACTTCAAGGCCGGTGGCGTGTACATGCCGTCGCTGGTTGCCGAGCTCGGCATGATCGTCGAGGACCATCTGAAGTCCATCGGCATGATGCACGACCCGGAAATGAGCCCCGCGCAGAAGGCTCTGATCGCCGAGAAGCGCAAGCAGGTCGAGCAGCGCGAAGGCTCAAAAAAAAACAGTGACGTGAGCGGCGCGCCGCGCGCGCCCAGCAGTGCCGACGAACACCCCGAAGACATCGAGATCACCGGCGACGGCGCGAGCTTCCCGCCGTCCGCGACCATGTGCCACAAGTGCAGCACGAAGGCGCTGGTGCTGATGGACGGGTGTGCAACGTGTTTGAATTGTGGGTATTCGAAGTGCGGATAGCGACCTATTGATTTATTCGAATACATTAATTGAACTTGGATTACAGGATTTATCCTTTAGGGGTTTTTAATGGTTGAGCTGGAGCCTGTCAGTATTAGTATAGGTGGCGAGGGCTCGATGCCTTTTAAATCAATATCTTCAATTACATGGGAGGACGTGCCTCTATTTGCGGTTCTCACCGGCCAGAATGGTGCTGGGAAAACCCACTTCCTCGAGGCTTTGGCGCACAGGCTAATAGGGGTGCCGCACCCTCAGTTGGGCGATGTAAGTGGAGTGAGGGTTGAAATAAAAGGTGCGGTCTACGATGCGGGCTCGGTCGCTTTTCTGCCTAGCACATGGCAGCTCACTGGGGCGGTGCATCTCGGGATGGCTCAGATGCAGGACGCTAAAAGGAATTTGCATCAGCAGCTAACTCAGCACCACTCCCAAGATATGGCAACGATCAGGAAGCGTCATCAGATCCAAAAATTGTTGGGCGTGGGTGATCTTAGGAGCGTCCCAGTCGAAGATTTTATTCGGCGTCTGCCAGACGATTTCTCCTTTATGCTTGACGACTCGGATCTAACGTCAGGATTGGCCCACGTTTTCTTCGGCTACCGAATGAGTTTTGCGCAGGAGCTGGAGTCCGGGTCTACTTTTGAAGGGGCGAAGGAGAAGCTCGGAGTAGCGCCATGGGATCTCGTTAACGAAATTTTGTCTGCAGCGGAGTTCCCATATCAGGTTGTGAATCCGTTGGGCACGAAGTGGGCTGAGGTTTACAAGCTTGAGCTGGTTAATGAAAGCGGTGTTCGAATAAGTCCAGGGGATCTCTCTTCTGGAGAAAGAATGCTTCTCGGCGTAGCGCTCTGGCTCTATAACTCAAAACATCACGGGCGATTTCCGAAATTGCTTTTGTTGGATGAGCCTGATGCACACCTCCACCCTTCGATGGCTCGGCAATTCATCCAAGTAATAAATGGGGTTTTGGTAGAGAAATACGGAGTGCGCACTATAATGACCACTCACTCTCCAAGTACGGTGGCATTAGCGCCATCAGGAAGCATCTACGAGATGGTTCGCGGAGCGACTCGAATAACTCAGTCGGAGTCTAAACAAGAGGCTATAGGCCTTTTGACATCAGGCTTTGTGACGGTTTCCGAGGGTACCAAGTACGTCTTGGTCGAAGATGATCTTGATGTCGATTTTTACGGCGCTGTTCGAGATGTTCTAACTGACCGCGGCCCTAGTCGAGATCTGGTAGGTATGCCGCTGGCGCCTACAATCGTTTTTATTTCGGCCTCACGTGGAAGGGGCGCGATTAAGACTGGTGGGGGGTGTTCGGTGGTTCGCGGTTGGGTTGATAAATTTTCAGACCCACCACTGAGTGAAATAATACTGGGTTTGATCGACAGGGATGGTGGTAATAGCTCCAGTGAGAGAATTGGTGTCCTTTTAAGGCACAGCTTGGAGAATTATCTTTTGGATCCTATCAATGTCTTCGGACTCGTTAGCTCTTCGGGGAAGGTGCCAGCAATCGAAGGTATTGACTTGACATCTGGAGATGAGCATCTGATACGGACTCTGGATTCTCATCGGCTGGGGTTGATTGTTTCATGGGTAGATAGTTGTGTCAGACCCTTGTTGGGCGAGATTTCCAGTTCAGATGAGGGGTATTCCAAAGTGGTATTCACCTCTGGTCAAGAGGTTTGCTACCCTAATTGGACTTTTAATCGAAGGGGGCATGACCTGCTTCCAATATATCAGCGGGCCTTTGGCGGTCCTGCGCAAGTATCGCCTCCAGCACTTCTGAGGGCGCTACGTCGTATTAGAATGATTCCTAAGGATCTCGCGGATGAGATTATTAGGCTTCATCAATTCGGGATCAGTCATTGATTTGTAGGTGATTTAGGCGCGCGCCCATCGGGATTTACTGAAAAAGATGGCGGGGCGGGCTCGCCTTTCGTCGTCGCGTTTGGCTTCGAAACGGAAGGGAGGATTTGGGTTTTGCATGGATGATCGAACTTCTGCACTTAACTTCGATGCTTTGGACGCGCGCATCGAAGCGCTGCCGCACGGCCCCGCCTCGATCCTCACGGCGATAACGGTGCCAGGTTCACTTATCGCTGCGGCAATTGACCGCTTGAAGCACAAGGAAGGCTTGAACGTTGCATGGATGATCGAGCGCCCGCACTGAGCTTTGCTGCATTGGATGGCCGGATCGAAGCGATGCCCGATGGTTCGGCTTCGATCCTCAAGACGCCGCCCATCCTCTACTGGCTCAACATCCTCGGATCGATTGCGATCGTGATCGGGCTGCTGCCGTTTCTGCTGGGGGATAACGGGGTCAGGTTCACTTATCGCCCTCTCAACTGACGGCTTGAGACAAAAGGGGAATAACTGTGCCAAGTTTACTTATCTCGAAGATCAGGCAGGACAAACGAGCGGGGGGCGGCAGAAGTCGTTCCGACAGTCCATATGCGTTCGGTGTTGCCAACGTTTAGCTATATTCGATCTTAACGACTGAAACATGGAGCGTGCTCGTGGCAAGGATATCTCTAACGGACTTGGTGGACATTGTCTCGAAGGCTGGAGGGCCGAAGGCCACGAAGGTAGCGCAAGTTAAGAATCGTAACGAATATTCTCCAGGAACCGATTTCTACAAACAGTTTCGGGATGGCGTTGTAGCGATTCACAAGTCCGGTGGAAATCGGACTGAGCTAGCGAAAATAATCGGCACGGTTGCTGAGAAGGTCAGGCGCGCAAACTATCCCGCTGTGATTGATGGGTATAGAAAGTGGTGGGGTAAGAAAGTTCTTACCTGGTTTCAGCCCCCTACTGAGCTTTTCTCGCGGGATGGCATCGACGTCTCCGTGAATCCTGAGCTTGGATTAATCGTCAATGGAGAGCGGCATCTCATAAAACTTTATTTAAAGTCGGACAAGCTTAGCAAGAGCCGCGCAGATCTGATTACCGGTCTTATGGAAGAAGCACTCAGCGCTAAGAGTCCAGACACTAGGATGTGCGTGCTCGACGTTAGGAATTCAAAGCTTTTTGTCGGGTCTGGTCACGGGGCAGGTTTCTTGCCGATGGTTGAAGCTGAGCTTGCGTACATCGCAAAGCTATGGCCCGCCGTGTGAAATAGCTAACGTTAGGGATAACGGGGTCAGGTTCACTTCTTTTGGTTGTTTGAACTGAGAAACGAGACGAGGCCATGGATCAGGCGCCCCTGACATTCGCATTGCTGGACGCCCAAATCGAGGCTGTGCCCGAGGGGCCGGTCGCGACGCTCAACACGCCGCAGTGGATTCGCCCCTGGACGCTGGTAGGCGTTGTGGGTGCAGTGCTGGGCTTGCTGCCCTCGCTGTTGATCCAGTGGTTTGCACCTGCGCAGTGGATAGTCTGGATGTAGAAGGCCGGGCTGATCGTCATGGTGATCGGATTCGCCCCCGGCTTCGTGCGCAACGTCTTTGTGTTGTGGCGCGAGTTCCGCACGCATCGACAGGGGCTCATCGCACAGGTCGACCATGATGTCGGTGAGTTCCGTGCGTTGGAGATAACGGGGTCAGGTTCACTTATTGATAGCTGACGGATAGCTGGCGGTGCCAGGCTAATTCTTCGGCACCTATCGACTGAGGCAGAGGCTTGTCTGTAGAGTCCTTGAGGCATGGCAGCCACATACGAGTTGGCGCAGGGGAGCGCAATGCAGGTCGCGACACTACATTCCGTGCCACCGGAATCCTTGGACGTCCGGACGCTCTACGAGGTGTTCGGCTGGGGCCGAGAGGCCATGGCGGAGTATCTGTACCACGGCGAGATCAATGCAGAGGCGATCAGGCCTGATGGAACCGGGGACCTGAGCGTCGCGGACTACGCTGCGTCAGTCGAGGTGTCGTTCGAGCCGGATGTCATCGAGGTGAATCGTCAGAAGATTGACGATGCTTCCACGCTCGATCCCAGCCCTTCGCTCGAGGACCTAGGTGGTCTCACCGTGCAAGAGGTGTCCAAGCTGTTTGAGAAGACGCACGGCGACGTTCTGATCGGGTCAGGCAAGAACTCGCTCTACTCGCTGAGGGCAGATGCCATGTCCGGGTCTTGCATCCTTTCGGCGATCGAGGCCTGCGCGGAACGTAGTCGAGAGGTTCGCGTGTTCGGTGCGGGGTCCAGAGTGACGTTGGAGACGCTGCTTGCGCGAGCGGAAGCGCTGCAGCTGCGCTACGGGAGCATCCCGATGAACCGATTCTCGGGCGCAGTCCGTGAGTGAGGACGCCTGAGCTTCGTGGCGCCAAGTTCGAAGCTGATGGTGTCTGACGCTAGCAGCGTCGAAAGCTGACGGTGCAAGCTCGCGGTACCACGTCACCTGTCGGCGTCGCACTGGCAGCTCAAAACGCAAAGGAAGGATTGGTTTCCGCATGGAAGGTCGAACCCCTGTACTGAGCTTCGCTGCCTTGGACGCGCGCATCGAGGCGATGCCGGATGGCCCCGCGTCGATCCTCAAGACGCCGCGCATTATCTACTGGCTCAACATCCTCGGATCGATTGCGATCGTGTTCGGACTGCTGCCGTTTCTGCTGGTGCAGTTCCTGACACCGCAATGGTGGATGGTGCGGATGGCGGAAGCGGGAACATGGAGTGCCGGGCTGCTGTATGCGCCCGGCATCGTGCGCGGCCTGGTCGTCATGGCACGCGAGTTCTGGCACTGGCGCAGCAAGTTGGTGGCGCAGAGTGACCACGACGTCGCGCAGTTCCGCGCGTTGCGCGTCTGGTTGCAGACGTTCCCGCGTGCCGAGCTGGAAGCGCATCGTAACTTCGCGCAGTTCTCCCACGAACGACTCGGGTCGAAACTGGTCCTGCTGATAGGCGGTATCGAGCGCGCCGGCATCCTGCCAGTGCTGGTCGCGGCGTTCTTCCTGCTGCGCGAGGTCGATGGCCTTGGGATCGAATCACTCGCGGACGTGCCGCTCTGGCAGGGCGTACTGGCACCGTTTCTCGTCGTCACCTAGTGGATCGGCGTCATGGCCGTCCGCATGCGACTGACGCATGAGCTGTACGCGATGGTGCTCACGGATGCGCTGGAAGTAGCGCTCCCAGTCTCGGTTATCTCACTGCCGCGAGGATCGGGAGGATTTGGCGCCAGTGGCTGAGGCCAATAATCAAGAAATTCCACTGACTGCCGATAAGGACAGCTAAGGGTAGCAATGCCCTGCGCCAGTAGCTCCATCCGGTCACCAGATAGCCGCCCTCCGACACTCGACCCGAAATCAACATCATGAGCACGAAGAAAAACGAAAGCCTTCTGGACATCTTGGGCGACAAGTTTCTGGTAGATCGCTTGACAACTGCCATTGCTGGCGATGTAGCAGGGCTAATCGATCACTTGACCGATAAAGGCGAGGGCCGAGTCGCGACTGGCAGCGCGGTCAAGGAGATGGCCCAATCTGTAAAAAAGCACCTTCTGACGACAACTGGAGCCGCCGAAGTGCTGGTTGCCGAACTTCAGCATTATGGGGGAAATGCCCTGGCCAATCTTGCCAGGGGGAAAGGCGTGCCGTACGTCGAACTCCTGAGCGACACATTGGATTACCTGGGGCACAAGGGGCCGCGTGATAAGCAGATCCATTTGCTTGAAGACAGCCTTCTGATACAGGAGCTTGAGATTATTTGGGATGGGGAGAGCGGTGCGGGTCAGCTGGTAATCGCAAATTGGCTGGGCATCCAGCCCGTCTTCACGGAAGCAAAGAAGGCACTTGAGAATTCGGCCGGGCGCCTTCGTTTTGCCGAGTACCTTTGCGGTGACAAGGTGAACAACTCACTCTTGCACTCCCCGTCAGATGTCATCGAGGAAGGTGCGACGGCAGTCGGGGGGCGTGGAGGGTTCGCAGGCGCTTTGTTCGGGAAGGTTGTCGGCAGGAGCCTGAATGATGTCGTCCCCGAATCGCTACGCGCGAAGCTCGGTTCAGCGCTTTCCTCGCATCGCGTGACACTTCCCTGCATTAACTTTTTGATCTTAATGCGTCTCCGCCAAGAAGAAGGGAGTCGTTCGCAGTCGAGACCCATAACGCTCGCCGAGCAAGGTGCAGCCGCGGACATTGGTGTTGGGAATTCTTTGAATATCCAGGATGGCGAGGGAAATCACGCTATCTCGGTCATGCAGGCAGCGCTATCAGCGCTGCCCGAGAATTCTGTGTTGCTGGACAACAAGAAGTCAGGCATTAGTCGACTATCCCCGCTAATGCAGGTCGCCCCTACAGCAGTTATGGCTAACGAAGTAAATGGCGAAAGGTTCATGAAAGTCGTAATCGATGGGCCGCTAAAGCTGGCCAAGGATGGCAATGGCTATCGTGGCTGGAGCCACGACGGCAGGCAGATCACGGAGCAGGCTCGTCTTTTTGATGGTGACCTGAGCCAAGTGGTCAATGCCGGCGCCTTGTTCAACGTCGCCTCCTTCGCGTTGGCGCAGAAGCACCTCGCGGATATCAGCGCCAAGCTAGATGAAATTAAGTTGGGTGTGGACAGGATTGCATCATTCCAAAAGCGCGAGCGAGAGGCCGAGATCTCCTCAGCGATTGACTACCTGCAGCAGATTTCCTCGCCTATTCTTCAGGGCGAGTTGCGTGCGGCGTTGGAGCAGAAGCTCGAGGATGCGGAATCCAACCTGCTAAAGGTGCAAAATCACCTCAGATCGGACCTGAGTGCGGTAAGCGGTGGCATCCAGAATGCTAGGGATGACGGCAAATTCGGCATGAGTTCGTTCCGAGAGAAGCTTACAGGGCTGCAAAGCGACTTCTACGAGCTATCCCATCAATGGAAACTCTGTCTTGCCGCACGAATGATGGCCTGTCGTCTGCTGTGCAACTTCCAAGGTGTTCAGGCGACCGTCCGTCACCGGGAAGCCGTCATCCGCGCGGATCTGGAGCATATGCTTGGCAGCGCCGGCATGATCGCGCAGATCGAGATAGCCATTGAAGGTCATCTGGCCCGGTTTTCCTCCTCCCTCGGCGACAGCCGCATTGAACTGCAGGCCAACCGCGAGCTGGTCCAAATTGCTCGTCAGGCCACTCTTCCTTCTCTTCGGACTGAGACGCTACAACTTGCCAGCAGCTTCGACGCGATGATGCTCGACAACATGCAACCAGTCGAGTTGCTGGTAGCGCTGAGGAATGGCGAAATCTGCGAGGCTGCTGTTCTCTGACTGCCTTCAAGCGAACTTGGTGAGGTTGCCAGGTTCACTCATCGGGTTACAAATCAGACACAGTCCGCCAGCGCCGAATACTGCATCGGCCGCTAAACTGCGCGACCCGTTTCCGCATTCGACAAAGGATCCCGCCATGACCTCCATCACCACGCCGTCCGGCCTGCGGTACGAAGACACCGTCGTCGGCACGGGCAAGGAAGCGCAGCCCGGCCGCAACGTGACCGTGCACTACACGGGCTGGTTGTACGAGAACGGCGAGCAGGGCGCGAAGTTCGATTCGAGCAAGGATCGCGACGAGCCCTTCATCTTTCCGCTGGGCGGCGGCATGGTCATCAAAGGCTGGGACGAGGGCGTGCAGGGCATGAAGGAAGGCGGCCAGCGTACGCTGATCATCCCGGCCAACCTGGGTTACGGCGCACGCGGCGCCGGTGGCGTCATTCCGCCCAACGCGACGCTGAAGTTCGACGTCGAGCTGCTGGGCGCCTGACACCGGCGCCATATGCAAAGGGGACGCACGGTGCTGGATCGAATCCACCGTGCCGGGTCCCCGTCCTTGAACGTCTTCCCCCCGGATCGCGGGCGATAGATAACCGAAGCCCACCCGTGCCAGGCGCCCGGCCTTGAGCCATCACGGCTGCAATGGCGGCCTGATCGACCACACCTGGCCGGGCAGGCCAGGCCGTAGGGCCCGGGTGGCTGCTTGGGCGTGCAGCCCCCGGCGCGCGGACGCGGGTTCAAGTTAACCGCCGCGCAGCCGCTGATATCAGGCTGTCACCGTCGATTCGGGCGGTGGCGGCCCTGCCTGTCCCGCCATCCAATTGCGCACGTCGTCCGTGTCTCCATCGGCCGCGGTGGGTGTGCGGGCCGTCCGTCCACGTCCTGATCCGGACTTCGAACGCCTGATGATCGCCACGCTTCTCGTCGGCATGCTGTGTGTCTACCTGTTGAGCTTCACGGCGATGTTCCTGCTCATCAGCAGGCGCCTGGGGGCCGAGAAGATGGGCACGGATGCGTTCGCCGTGGGCAACCTCACCCTCGGCGCGGCGTACGTGCTGCAGCTGCTGGAAGGGCCGGCGGGCTTGAGCTGGATGAGCGTGGTCAATCACGCGCTCACGCTCTGCGCGCTGCTGGCGTACAGCGTCGGCGGTCTGCGCTTCTTCGGTCGGCCGTTTCCGTTGCGCTGGCCGCTGGCGGCGCTTGGACTGGGCTACGCGGCTGCACAGGTTCTGGTGGAGTGGGTCTGGGGGCCCGTGGCGCGCTACGCGATGCTCTCCGCGGCTTGCGCACTCTGGTTCGCGGCCATGGTGGTCGTGCTGCTGGCGGGGCTGCGCACGTTCGCCCGCGATTTTCGCGGCGAGGCGCTGCTGTTCGCCGCGCTGATCGCCGGCATCGGTGTGTTGAACGTGCTCAAGCTGGCCAGGCTGCTGGCCGGTGGCCTGGCGGCGCTGAACATGGAAGGCCAGTTCCAGGTGGTCTTCTACGTCTACATGTGCTCGCTGGCGACCATCATTCCGCCGTTCATCGTCTGGCTGGTGCTGCGTCGCCTGACCGACCAGCTGCGCGACATGGCCGCGCGTGATCCATTGACGCAGTTGCTCAACCGCCGCGGTTTGACCGAGGCGCTGGACGCGCGTCTGCGGCGTCCGAACGCCGGCGCCCGCCTGTTGCTGATCGACGTCGACCACTTCAAGGACATCAACGACCGGCACGGTCACCAGGCCGGCGACGCGGTGCTGTGCGCGCTTGGCGATGTCCTGCGCAGCGCCGTGCGCACGGGCGATCTGGTGTGCCGGATGGGCGGTGAGGAATTCGCCGCCGTCTGCCCGGGCGCTGACGATGCCACCGCACTGCAGGTGGCCGAGCGCATCCGCGCCGCCGTGGCATCGACCGTCCTGCTGCAGGCGCCGGATGGCGAGGCGGTGCACTGCACCGTCACCGTGGGCATCTCCGGGTGCTTCGACGACGTCGCGTCGCGGGCGAAGGCGATGCAGGCGGCGGACGCGGCGCTGTATCGCGGCAAGCACGCGGGACGCAACCGGGTGGCGCAAGAGCACGCGATTCCAAGCGCTTGAGGTGCCGGCCTCACGGCGTGCGGGCGCGCGTTGCTGCGTACCGAAATCGCTGCACGCAGTGGCCCGGCAGCGTCCGGCTCCGGATGCACGTCGTCGCGTCGATCGATGTTCGCCAGCGCCACGCCATCCGCGCATCGCCGAGGCGACGTGTTGCGAGGTGCGGCGCGTCGATTCAGCGCGTGGCGGTCAACGCCAGCCACAAGGCTTCGGCGTCCTGGCCGAGGGGCGCCTTGCGTCGGAACAGGCGGATGTCGACCGGGATGACGCAGGCCGCATCGGCGGACGCGGCGACGAGCGCACCGGTCTGCAGGTCGTCCTCGACCAGCGTGCGTGGCAGCCAGGCGATGCCATCGCCGGCCTTGCACATCTGCCGCAGCGTCGCCGCCAGGTCGGACGTGAAACGGACGACGAAGCGGTCGGTCATCGACGCCAGGTGGGCATTGCCGGCGAGGATTCGCGCCAGGCCGGAGTCGTCGCTATAGGACAGCACGGGCACCGTGCGGGCGCTGCCATCGAGGGACCACTTCGGCCGTCCGCGGGCGCCCGGCGCACTGAAGGGCTGCAGTACGTCCTGGCCGACGGCGACGGAATCGAAGCGCGACGGATCGAGCATCGACCGCATCTGCGGGTGGTGATGGCAGAGCATGAACTGCGCGCCGTCTTCGAGCATCCGGCGTTCGCTTGCGCGCAACGTGTCCGACACCAGCTGGAACGCGCCCGGTGTCGAATCGGGATTCGCCCTGCGGATCCACGCGGGAAAAAAGGTGAACGACAGCGCGTGGGTGGAGACGAACACCAGGGGCGGCTTGCGCAGGCCCGCGACATCCAACGCTTCGTTGCGGGCGGCGTGGATGGCACGTTGCAGCGCGCCGGCGCGATCGCGGAACGCGGCGCCGGCAGGTGTGAGCGCGACGCCCTGGCGGGAGCGTTCGAACAGCGGCGTGCCGACCCAGTCCTCGAGCGCGCGGATCCGTCGGCTGAAAGCCGGCTGCGTGAGATGCCGCATCTCGGCGGCGCGGCGGAAATTCAGCGTGTCCGCCAGCGCCAGGCAATCGTCGATCCAGTTGAGTTCCATGATGCCGATTCTGCATCAGCGCAGCCGAAACGGCATTGGAAAGGCCGGTATCGGCGCGCCTAGGCTTGTGCATGGCATTCGAACCGGCATCACGCCGGGCCATCCCCCACGCCCAGCAGGACCGCCCATGCGCATCACCGACGTCGTCGAAATCACCCAGCCGATCGCCTCGCCCATCCGCAACGCGTACATCGATTTCAGCAGGATGACCGCGAGCCTCGTGGCCGTGGTCACCGACCAGGTACGCGACGGGCGTCGCGTGGTCGGTTACGGCTTCAACTCCAACGGCCGCTACGGCCAGGGCGGCCTGATCCGAGAACGCTTCCGCGATCGCATCCTGCAGGCTGAGCCCGAGTCGCTGCTGGCCGACACCGGCGACAACCTCGATCCCGGCAAGGTCTGGGCGGCGATGATGTCGAACGAGAAGCCCGGCGGCCACGGCGAGCGCTCGGTCGCGGTCGGCACGCTGGACATGGCGATCTGGGATGCGACGGCGAAAATCGCCGGCAAACCGCTGTTCCGGATGCTCGCCGAGCAGGAGGGCGTCGAGGCCGATCCGCGCGTGTTCGTGTATGCCGCCGGTGGCTACTACTACCCGGGCAAGGACAACGGCGCGCTGCGCCAGGAGATGCGCAGTTATCTCGACCGCGGCTACACCGTCGTCAAGATGAAGATCGGCGGCGCGTCGATCGACGAGGACCGTGGCCGCATCGAATCGGTGCTGCAGGAAATCGGCAGTGACGCGCAGCTGGCGGTGGATGCCAACGGCCGCTTCGATCTGGAGACCGGCATCGCCTACGCGAAGATGCTGCGCGACTATCCGCTGTTCTGGTACGAGGAAGTCGGCGATCCGCTCGACTACGCATTGCAGGCCGCGCTGTCCGAGTTCTATCCCGGCGCGATGGCGACTGGCGAGAATCTGTTCTCGCACCAGGACGCGCGCAATCTGCTGCGCTACGGCGGCATGCGCCCGGACCGCGACTATCTGCAGTTCGACTGCGCCTTGTCCTACGGTCTGGTCGAGTACCTGCGCACGCTCGATGTGCTGGAACAGTTCGGCTGGTCGCCGTCGCGCTGCATTCCGCATGGCGGCCACCAGATGTCGCTCAACATCGCGGCGGGCCTCGGCCTGGGCGGCAACGAGAGCTATCCGGATCTGTTCCAGCCGTACGGCGGCTTTCCGGATGGCGTGCAGGTGCAGGACAGCCACATCGTCATGCCCGAACTGCCGGGCATCGGCTTCGAGGGCAAGTCCGACCTGATCCGGGTGATGCGCGACCTCGCGGAATAACGGCGTGTACGTGTCCACGGTCATCCGCGCGGCGGCCGTCGTGACCCGCAGCTGCGCCGGGGCGCGACGTCACTGCTTGCGTGTGTCACGCGCTGGCTGCCACGCGCACTGTCGAGTCGTCGCGCCATGAGGAGTCGACACACGGCCGTCGCGCGTTCCTCGCGTGCCGTCCTCTGAAACGCGTCATTCCCGCGCAGGCGGGAATCCATGGGCCGGCCGTCGACAGTCGACGCTGCGCCACTGGGCGTAGCACCGGGGTCCACCGCGCTTCTGCCCGCGCGACATGACAGCGCCGCTGTATGGGCTCGCTATGCGTGCAGCGCCGCGTCGACGTGGCTGACGAGCGCGACGAACGGTCACCGCGCTCCACCTGCGGGACGCATGCGCACCAATCGCGCGCGGAATCCATGTGGACGAACGGCGACTTCGAGGCTGCCGACGCGCGATCACGGAAACTGCTGCGCGATGCGCATGGCCCCGGACCGTTCGGCGGCGTTGATCGAATCAAGTCGGCCGGAAGCGCGTGTGCGCTGACGAGCGGGCATCGTCGATGCGGGGCTGTTCTTGAACGCTGACGGTGCCAAAGCGAACGCAATCACTGACGATGACAGTTCGCGTCGTACCGGATTCGCGTCCGTTCGCTGACTGCTGGTCCGGACTTGCAGCAGGCAAGGTGCGGTTTCTTGCGTAATCGCGAGCTGACCGTTCCGCCACCGTAGAACCTCATCGAAAGCAGCGGTGCCGGCGAGCCGTCCGCGCGGTGATCATTCGATCCGATCGCTGCGCGTGCGCCGCCGGAGACGCTGCTGATCAAGCGACGTTGAGGCGCCGGACATGCGCTGGATTGAACAGGGCGAGTGTTCACGTGCAGGGCACATGCTTCGACAGACGTGCAGGCGCACGCTGTGCAGACCAGTGCGCAGGGCGTGCGCGACCACCATGCCGATGCAGGCGCCGTCGCATCCCATGGGAATGGACCTGTTCACACAAGCCGCGCCACGTCACGCGGCGTGGGCAGTGGGCGGGACACACTCCGGCCACACCTCATCCGCTGGAGCTTCCCATGCGCAACGTCACCCGTCTTCCGCTCGCCATCGCCATGTCCTCGGTGCTGGCGTTCGCCGTTGGTTGTTCGAACGACCGCACCGCCGACGACACCGCCGCCATGCAGCCCGCCGATCCGGCTGCGCAGACGACGCCGCCGCCGGCCACCACCGGCGCAACCGCGACCGGCGACATGGCGCGTACCGATCCTGCGATGGACAACACCCGTACCGGCATGACGGACGGGTCGGACTCCGAACAGCCCGGCACCGATACGTGGATCACCACGAAAGTGAAGTCGTCGCTGCTCGCCGATTCGGACGTGTCCGGTCTGGATATCGGTGTCGAGACCGTCAACAGCGTGGTCACGCTGACCGGCCAGGTGGATTCGGAAGCGCAGATCATCGAAGCCACCCGCATTGCGCGCGAGATCGAGGGCGTGACCGATGTCCGCACCACCGGTCTGACGGTCGGCGCTGCAAGCCGCTGATTGCGTGCTGCGCGCCGGTCAGGCGCGATCAGCTTTGGATGTACTGAAGCCGCACACCCCCGGGTGTGCGGCTTTTTTGTGGGGCTCGGAGCCATCGATGCCTCGTCTTCCGGTACGGCGGAGTGCATCCCGAATCGAGTCGGGTGCGTGCGCTGGACAAGGCGGCTCGACCATCGCCCGTGACGTCCGGTGCACCCGAGACACGCAGGACCACGATGCAGGCCAAGCCGTCGTCCGTACCGGATACGCGGTGCGTGTTCCGTCGGCGCGGGATGGACCGCACCGTGGCCATCGGTTCCGACGGCTTGCGATCAGGCGGATCGCAAGACTCGAACGGCCGTGACTGCCTCAGGCGCCGACGCGGACGCGTTCGGCGTCCATGTCGGCCAGGGGCCGCACTTCGATGCTGCCGACGCGCGACCATGGGAACTGCTGGGCGATGCGCACCGCCTCGGCATGGTCGGCGGCGTTGATCAGATTGAAGCCGGCCAGCAGCTCGTGCGTTTCGGCGAACGGACCATCGGTGATACGGGTCTGGCCATCGCGCGTGCGCACGGTGCGCGCAGTGTCGACCGGCTCCAGCTTCTGCGACAGCACCAGGGTGCCCGCGGCCTGCAAGGCATCGGCGTGGTGCAGGCAGTCGCGCATCAGGCGGTCGTACTCGGCGCCCGGCAGGGCCTGCATCAGGCCGTCATCGATGTAGATCAGCAACAGGAATTGCATCGGCGGACCAGCGTTGGGGGTGAAGCGGCATGATGCCGCAGCCCGCCCGCGGCCTGTGTTGCAGCGCCGCAGCAGGGGTGCCGTGCAGCCGCTCCAGCGGCTGGAAAAATATTTCAGCGGCGCGTGTCGATTTCCGTCCTGCTGGTACGTCGACTCCAGTGAACGGCCCGGATGTCGGGCTGGCAGACAGGAGCATTCCGTGAAAGTCATCGTGCTGGTGAAGGCCACTGCGGCCACCGAGGCCGGTCAATTGCCGACCGAGCAGGACCTCCGCGCCATGGGCGCCTACAACGCACAGCTGGTGCAGGCCGGCATCCTGCTGGCCGGCGAGGGCCTGCACCCGACGTCGCGCGGTCGACGCGTCGCCTTCGGTGCCGACGCACCGCGGGTGATTGACGGTCCATTCGCGGAAACCCGCGAGCTGGTCTGCGGATTCTGGCTCTGGCAGGTGCGCTCGCTGGACGAGGCCACCGAATGGCTCAAGCGCGCCCCGTTCGGCCCTGGCGATGTGGTCGAGTTGCGTCCGATCTTCGGCGACGAGGATTTCGGCGATGCGCTGACCCCCGAGCTGCGGGCGCAGGAACGGCGCCTGCGCGAGCAGATCGGCGCCGCCCACTGATTCCCCCGTATCCCTGGAGCATTCCCATGAAACTGATTCCATTCCTCGGCTTCAACGGCCAGACCCACGACGCGATGGCCTTCTACGCGCAGGTGCTGGGCGGCAAGGTCACCTCGGAAATGACGTACCGCGACATGCCGCCGATGGAAGGCCCGGAGGGCTGTGGCGGCATGCCGCCCGACACGCTGGATCACGTCGCGCACAGCCAGCTGGAAGTGGGCACGGCGATCCTGATGGCCGCCGATGGCCCGCCTTCGAGCGGCGAGGGCAGCACCACGATCAACATCGAGGTCGAGTCGATCGAAGAGGCCGAGCGCGTCTTCGCGGCGCTGGCCGACGGCGGCGAGATCCGGATGCCGATCGCCGAAACGTTCTGGGCCCATCGCTGGGGCTGCCTGCTGGACCGCTACGGCACGCCGTGGATGGTCAACTGCATGAAACAACCCTGATTCTTCGCCGGTTCGACTACAGGAGTACGCGCATGTCCGCTTCGCAGCAGATGATCTTCGTCAATCTTCCGGTGCGCGATCTGGAGGCGTCCAAAGCCTTTTTCGGCGCACTGGGTTACGCCTTCAATCCGACCTTCACCGACGAGAATGCGGCCTGCATGATCGTCAGCGACAGCATCTTCGTGATGCTGTTGATGGAGACCTTCTTCGCCCAGTTCACCTCCCTGCCGATCAGCGATGCACGCACACGGACCGAGGTGATCACCTGCCTGTCGGCCGAAAGCCGCGCCGCGGTCGATGCGCTGGTGGACAAGGCGGTCAAGGCGGGCGCCCGCGAGCCGCAGCCGGCGCGGGACTACGGCTTCATGTACCAGCGCGGCTTCCAGGATCTCGACGGCCACCTGTGGGAGATCGCGCACATGGACGGCGAGCCGGCGTGAGGGCGCGCGACGCGGCTTGTACCTCGACCGTGCCGGTGCTCTGATCGGCCGCATGGACACGGTGCTGGCCCGACGACTGGACACGATCTGGCGCATGGAAGCGCCGGTGTTGATCGCCCGCCTGACCCGCCTGCTGGGCGGCGATGTCGGCCGGGCCGAAGAGCTGGTCCAGGACACCTGGCTGGCCGCGCTGGAGCGCTGGCCCCGCCAGGGCGTGCCGGACAATCCCGGAGCGTGGCTGATGACCACCGCGCGCAACCGCGCCATCGACGTGCTGCGCCAGCACCAGCGCGTGGCCGGCCAGCATGCGCAGTACGGCAGCGAACTGGAGCCGCTGCCGTTGCCCGCGCCGGATGACAGCGACGCCCTGGAAGACGACATCGGCGACGACCTGCTGCGGCTGATGTTCGTGGCCTGCCATCCGGTGCTTGCCGCCGATGCACGTGTGGCGCTGACCCTGCGCCTGCTCGGCGGACTGACCACGGACGAGATCGCACGCGCGTTTCTCGCGCCCGAGCCGACCATCGCCCAGCGCATCGTGCGCGCCAAACGCACACTGGCGCAGAAGCAGGTGACGTTCGAAGTACCGCGCCAGGCCGCGCTGCCGGAGCGTCTGGCCTCGGTGCTGGAGGTGGTCTACCTGATCTTCAACGAGGGCTACGCCGCCAGTGCCGGCGACGACTGGATGCGTCCCGCGCTGTGCGAGGAAGCGCTGCGTCTCGGTCGCGTGCTGGCCGGTCGGCTGCCGACCTGGCCGCAGGTGCTGGGCCTGCTCGCCCTGATGGAACTGCAGGCCTCGCGCACCGCCGCGCGCACCGATGCGACGGGCACCCCGATCCTGCTGCCCGACCAGGACCGCAGCCGCTGGGACTGGCTGCAGATCGCCCGTGGCCAGGCCGCCCTGCAACAGGCGCTGGCACTGGGCGGCAGCGACGATCCGTACGTGCTGCAGGCCGCCATCGCCGAATGCCATGCGCAGGCGCGACGCGCGGAGGCCACCGACTGGACGCGCATGGCGGCGCTGTACACCCGGCTGGCGCAGGTGCAGCCCTCGCCGGTGGTGGAACTCAACCGCGCCGTCGCGGTGTCGCGCGCACAGGGCGCAGCCGCCGCATGGCCACTCGTCGAAGCGCTGGCCGGCGATGCGCGTCTGCGCGACTACGCCCCCCTGGCTGCGGTGCAGGGCGATCTTCTAGCTCAGTTGGGACGCACCGCCGACGCACGCGCCGCATTCGAGCGGGCGGCCGCATTGACCGGCAACGCACGCGAACGCGCGTTGCTGCTGTCGCGTGCGGGGGCAGGCGTGGATTGATGGCGCGATAGACGCGCCGGGTTTCAAAATCGATGCGCGGAACTGGCAACCTGCGGCCTGATCCGCATCTGCAATGCGTGGTCTTGGGAATAACTCGGCTGACGGATCTGTCGACGAAGCTCGCGCGGATCGCGCGGGAACGATCCGCCCGCCGCATTCCATCGATGGCCGCACTCGGCGCGTGGCGCTCCCGGATTCCGTGACGTCGGTCTTGGCTTGCGCATGCGAAGGCTGCGGATGCAGGCCGCGGGCGATAGAGTGCGCAACGCAAGGGGAACGGGCGCAATGCGCAGCGCAGAGCATCGCGCGATGTTTCACGACAGGGGGTGTGGCCGCGACGCGCAATGCGGGCGGCACACATGCAGCAGGACTGCAGCCATGACGCCGGTGCGCAAAACGCGGACAGTGCGGTGCGTCGTGCTGCAACACAGGGAACAGGGGACAACATGGAAGTCGGAACGAGGAGCAGCGCATCGCGCCTGCTCCGGGTGGGCGTCGCCGCTGCGGTGATCGTCGGGGTGGCGGGTGCTCTCGCAGCCTGTGCCTTCGTGGACACACGGCTGAACCCACCCAAGTACGTCCAGCCGGATGACGGGCCCCGCGCACGCGTCCGTGTGGTGGCAGCGCAGGGCAACGTGCAGGTTCAGCCGGGCACGCACTGCGTGCGACCGCCGTTCGAAGGCGCGGGCTCTGTGGGAACACCCGCTATGGGCGGTCCGCGTGCGTGGGATCTCGGCATGCCGAAGCCTGCGGATCTGCGTCACCGCTCCGAACTCTACGCGCGCGCAGGCGAGCCTCTGCTGGTGCACTTGAACGTGCCGGCCAGCGGCGGTGGCTGTCCGTCCGCGCCGCCGTCGGGTTCGGGGGTCCGGACGATCTGCACGCCCGCACCGATGGTGGCGGGGTGTCACACCGCCCTGAGTTTCGTGCCGGCCGCGGACGTGGATTACCAGATCACCTTGCAGCGTGTCGCCGGCCGCTGCAGCGCGTGGCTGGAGGTCATCGAGCAGGACGAAAGCGACCGCATCCGCATGCGTTCGATCCCGGGCACGGAAGCACAGCCCTGTACCGGCAACACCACTGGAGACGACACATGATCAATCGCCCCGCCCACCTCGGCCGCCTGTCCCTCGCACTGTCGCTGGGCGCCGCCCTTGCAGGCTGCGCCACCACCAGGGCGCCCGCGCCGCCGTCACCGCCCCAGGCGCCGCTGACCGTAATCAGCAAGAGCGCGCTCACGGCGGATCCTGTGCTGCGCGTGGTCACCCGTGGCGATACGGCATCCGCAGCCGGATTGAGCGCCGTTGCCGGCGTGCTGGGCGCCTTCAGCGGGCGGCAGATCACCACGTTCAACAAGGAACAGCTTCGCGGCACGGCGGTCGAAAGCCGGCCCAATCCGAGCGGGCCGTTGCGCGAAGCGCTGCAGACGGGCCTGATCGAATACGCGCAGGCGCACCCGAGCCTGGCACCGCCGGAGCGGTTCGAGCTGCATCACGGCACCTGGCTGCTCGTCTACGAGGAGCTCGGCAACGGCAGCACGCCCTACGAACTGCGTTTCGACGTCTCGCTGCGTGGTGAGCCTGCCGGGCTGGGGAGCGCATCGTTGTCGCCGGTCGTGCAGACCTGCAAGCCGGCGCCGGTCGCGCATCCGCTCGAAGACTGGCAGCGAGACGGGTACGCACTGGTCGACACGGTCGCGCAGCGGTATGTGGCGCAATGCGCGGCGGAATTCGCCGGCGCGTTCCCGGTGGCGTTCGGGGCCGACCGCCTGTCGGAAATGACCGAGGCTGTCGCCGCGCCCTGACGGGTCAGCCGTGCGTGGGCACCGGCGCCTGCCGGCGCTCGCGACCCTGTTCAGGCTGGAAACAAAACCCTCGGTTTGCCCGTCGGTCAGGCGCATACTGCCGGCCTCCATCCAGCGGCCATGCACATGATTGATCCGATTCCGTTGGAAGACCTGGCGCTGCTGGATGTGCTGCAGCAGATCAGTCAGGCCAGCGCATCGCTGATGGTGGAAACCGAGATGACGCGGCGTCTGGTCGACAGCGCGCTGGTGGAAGAGCACGAAGACGGTGTCCAGCTGACCCACGCCGGCATCGCGCTGTGCAAGTCGCTGCAGCACCGGGTGGCGGCCGACAAGCTGGCGAGCGAAATCATCGACAAGCGCGAGAGCGCTGCCGAGAGCACGCGCCCGCTTCCGGGGGAACGTCCGCCGGTCGAGCCGCCGACGCTTCCGTAACGCAAGGCGCGCCTCTGGAGTTCGGCATCGCCTACCGCATGCCGGAACGGCGCGACGACGCTCGCGGCATCGCAACCGCTGTCGTCCGTAACGGGACGTTGCAGGCGGATGCGCGATCGTATCGGCCCGGTATGTCGTCGATCGATCCGCCGGACGCCCACGTCACGGCGGTGCCCTCGATGCGCCGCGATACGGAACCTGCATGCACGCATTGCGACACCAGGCGGCCGCGCCCGCACCTTCGACGACGCCGGCATGAGCCGCCTGCCTGCAGACCGCGCGCATCGCGTGCGCGCGTTCGTCGCCGACACCACCGCGCTGGTGCTGTTCTTCACCGTGACCGGTGCACTCAACGAACGGTTCGTCTCCGGCATGCGTTGGGACGAAGTGCTCAACGCACGCCTGCTGGGCGCGGCCTTGATGATTCCCGTCGCCCGGCCGTACGGCATGTGGCGTGACTGGCTGATGCGTCGCGCGCGTCCCACGCGCTGGTCGCGCATCGCCTGGGACAGCATCGCGCTGGTGACGTTCCAGGTGCCGATCTATGCCGCGATCATCGCGATCAGCGGCGCATCGGGCCGGGGCCTCGTACTCGGCATCCTCGGTGCCACCGCGATCATGCTGGTGTCGGGGCGGCCCTACGGCGCGTTCCTCAACTGGGTGCGACGCCGGTTCGGCTTGCCGCCCGGCGGCGAGAAGCCGATGAGTCTGCAGACATGACGTTCTGCGCGGAGACCGGATTCGTCGTTCGCGCCGAGCGGAACCGCAACAGATCTGAAGGTGGTGCAGGAGTGCAGCGCGGGACGCGTTCCGCACACGTCGCTGTGTCGATGTCCGCGCTGCATCGTCCGGATACGCGACGCGCATCCGGACATATGGATCAGGCCGGTCGATCCACCAGCAGCACGAAGCCGCCGAGCTGCGAGCCCATGCCGATCGCCAGGCTGCGCGTGCGATCGGCGGCGAGCACGGCCGCCGGCACCGTCGCGTCGGGCGGCAGGGCGCGGTAGACGGCATCGTCGTCCGTCATCACGTCGCGGACCAGATAGCCCATCAGCACGTTGACCATCTCGCCCAGGGCGTCGAGGGCCAGCGCGTCGTCGCATTCGTCCGGCGTGATGCCGAGCAGGGCGCAGGCGAGGGCGCGCGCGGCGGGCATGTCGCTGGCCAGGCCGATGCCGAAGGCATGGCGACCTTCCACGCGCACATGGGCGACATGCGGCCAGAGATCGAGATCGTCGGGCGAAAGCACTTCGGCTGGCAGGCACTGGCTGGCCAGCATGCGCGGGAACAGGCGTCCGCACAGGTCGATTGCGCTGTTGGCGAGATCGCGCAAGTCGTGGCTGGCGAGCGTGCTCTCGAGCGCGTGCCTGGCCTGTTCCTGATCGGCGCGATGCAGGGCGATTTCCGATTGCAGGCGGGCGGCGTCGATCGCGCCCTGTTCCAGCAGCACCTGGCCGAGCAGCTTGCGTCCGGCCTTCTGCGCTTCGAGCAGGGCGTCGAGGCGGTCCTGGTCCAGCGCGCCCATCTCCAGCGCGATGTCGCCGAAGCGGCGGTCTTCCACGCGCTGGCGCTGCTGGATGCGCTTCGCCTGGCTCTCGTCGAGCCAGCCCTTGCGCACGGCCAGTTCGCCCAGCAGCGGGTTGGACGCGCGCTGCGCTTCGATCGCCGCCAACAGCTGCGGCGCGGTGATGACGCCACGTTCCAACAGGAACTGACCCAGAAATTTTGCTGCCATCGTGTGCCCTTTATGCAAAAAGTCGAACAGGTCGCGGGTCAGGCGAGCACCTGGTGGAGCACGCGTTCCATCGCCTCGGGGTCGATGGGCTTCTGCAGGTACGAGCGCGCGCCGAGGCGCAGGCACTGCTCGATGTCGCTCTGTGCGCCGAGCGAGCTGAGAATCACCACGCGGGCCTGCGGATCCAGTTCGAGGATGCGGGCCAGCGCTTCGCGACCATCGCTCTGCGGCATGACCAGATCGAGCAGCACCAGATCGGGACGCAGCGCCTGGTACTGGCTGACGGCCTCGAGGCCATTGCCGGCTTCGCCCACCACGTCGAATCCGGCGGCGTCCAGCTGTCCTGCCGCGAGCATGCGCAATGCGCGCGAGTCGTCGCACAGCAGCACGGTCGGTCGTGCGGTCATCGGTATCTCCTGGTCGAATAGGGCGCCCGCAGGCCTGCTCCGGGATAGCGGCCGAAGCGCGCCAGGCTTTAGGGCAGGCGTGGAGATCCGCCTGTCGCGTGCACCAGGACGCGGTGATCTGCGGGCGCCGGATCCATGTCGACGAAGCCGCGACGTCGCCCGCGGTCCGGAGGTTCTAGACTGCGGATCAAAAACGCCGCGTGGGCGCAGGGCGCCGCACCGCGGTTACGGTGGGATATCAGGGCGCCAGCGATTTCAGACCGGACCGGATGATCGCGCAGTGCGCGGCGCGCCTCAGAAGTCCGCCTGCCCCGGCAGCAAGGCGCGCAGTTCCGCGTCGGTGAGGTTGCGCCACTGGCCGGGCTTGAGATGCGCCAGCTTGACCGGGCCGATGCGCACGCGGATCAGCTGCTTCACGCGCAGCTTGAAGTGCGCCGCCATCAGACGGATCTGCCGGTTGAGGCCCTGGACCAGAATGATGCGGAAGCCGAACTTGCCGAGCGGGCTGGTGCGGCAGGGCAGGGTGGTCTGGCCGTGGATCGGCACGCCGCGCGACATGCCGCGCAGCACGTCCTGGCTGACCGCGTGATTCACCGTGACCAGATATTCCTTCTCCAGCTTGTTCTCGGCGCGCAGGATCGCGTTGACGATGTCGCCGTTGCTGGTCAGCAGGATCAGGCCTTCGGAATCCTTGTCGAGCCGGCCGATCGGGAAGATGCGCTCGCGATGGTCGACAAAGTCGACGATGTTGCCCTTCACCGCGGCCTCGGTGGTGCAGGTGATGCCCACCGGCTTGTGCAGGGCGATGTAGACGTGGCGACGCTTGCCCGGCGCGGTGGTCCGCTGCAGCAGCGCCTGGCCGTCGATCATCACGGTGTCGCCTTCGCCCACTTCCGCGCCGACGCGCGCGCGCATGCCGTTGACCGTGACCCGGCCTTCGCCGATGAGGCGGTCGGCTTCGCGCCGCGAGCAGGCGCCGGTGTCACTGATGTGCTTGTTCAGGCGCATGGTCGCTGCGTCGGTGGCGCGGTCGGAACGGGGGCGCAGTCTGGCAGATCACGCGCGCGGGGTCGTCCATGCGGGGCGTCCACGCTGGTCACCACGTCCGTCCTGAAGCGCGTGGCGCGGCCGATGCGGGTGGTCCTCGTCTGCCGCGCGCGCGGTGCTGATATGCGCCGGCGCTCGGCATGCGGCGCAGTGCGGGATGCTGCGCGGGCGTGCCGCCTGGCAGGCGCCGCGATGCGCTCAGCCCGCGGATTCGATGGTCTCGTCCAGCCGGTCCGACGGCACCATATAGCCGGCGGCCTCCACCGCATCGCGCGCCTTGAGCAGGGCGACGCCCAGTGCATCCAGATCGTCCGCGTCCGCGGCGCCGACGAGTTCGATGCAGCGGCCGTTGAACCACGTCCAGAACTGGCGGTAGGTCTTGCCCTGCCAGTGTTCGTGGCGGATGGCCTGATAGAGCTCGCCCACGGCGATGGTCAGCGGATCGCGCATCGTGCGTCTCGGAAGTCGTGCGGAAGCAGAGTGTGGCCCAGGCGATGGCGCCTGCGGGGCCGGCGGTCGTGCATCGCGGCCTGTCCGCTCGGATCGTCCGGATGTCGTGCAGAAACGACACCCACAAAAAACCCCGGACGTCGCCGCCCGGGGTTCTTGGCACCGCTTACGCGGCGCAGGTCGAGTAGAACTTACTCGGCCTGGACTTCTTCAGCCTGCAGGCCCTTCTGGCCCTGCGCGACCTTGAACGTGACCTTCTGGCCTTCCTGGAGCGACTTGAAGCCGCTGCCCTGGATCGAACGGAAGTGGACGAACAGGTCGTCGCCGCTCTGCGGGGTGATGAAGCCGAAGCCCTTGGCATCGTTGAACCACTTGACGGTACCGCTCTGACGATCAGACATGGTGTTACTCCTTGGATCAGTTATTGGAAGCACGGCCCGCAAGTGCGGTGCCGGGACTGTATCGAGCAAGGGGTAACGCGAAGCGATGGAGCGGATCGTCTGGAGAGGCCGTTGCCGGCCCTGGAACCTGTGATCTACCGCATCGGAGCCACGATGTACCGTGATCCCGCTTTGAACAGTGGGGGCACCATACCTCACTTTCGGATCGCGCTGTGAATTTCGTCGATGCGAGCTTCACTTTCTTCGACCGTGCGCAGGCTCGTTCAGCGCCGTGCCGCTGAACAGCGCGCTTTGCCGCATGGGTGCGCTCGCAGTGGTCGCGATGCGCAATCCGGATATCGCACTGCAGCAAGAACCGCGGGCGCTGGACGCCCGCATGTGAGGCGCGTCGGAGTTCAGTCGAGGCAGTCAGTGCGGCATCACGCCGGGGCACTCTGCGCGTTGCAAGGGCGGCGATCACTGCGCTCGACAGCAGGATGCCTGAGGTCGGGCCCGCGGTCGCCAGTAGACCGCATGTGGTGACCGCTACGTGGCCGTCGATGGACACGGTGCCAATCGCTGCGCGACACGATGCGGCGTGAGTCGGGTTGAGTGCGCCGATCCGCGGCACCCGTGTGATGTCCGGTGTCATCGCCTCCTCCGTTCGATGGAGGGAGGTCGATGACCTCAAGCCGGTCGTAACGCGGATTGCGGACAGCCGGCGGAATCTGCGGCCTGTGCGGTGAGGGTCGGTGACCACGGCGCGCAATGACGCGAGGTCGGACAGGAAGCGCGCAGCGCCGGTGCGGCGCGATGCTGTCCACCGGCCGTCGGTGTGGTCGACGTGGCAACCACGCGGGAAAGCGGTGCCGTCTCCGGCGTAAACCCGGGGCACGCATCCACGTCTGCGTGATCGCGGCCGGCGCAGGCTGCCGAGGCATCGGTCCTCTGGCCGACATGGAGACGCAGCATGAGCATCCCGCAGACACCCGACAGCATGAAGAAATCGCAGGACGAGAAGACGCCGCCGAAACCGTCCGGCGATGCGCAGAAGAAACCGCTGTCGAACGAGGACGAAGGCGATCGCGCCGAAGAACGCCAGGGCGGGCACTGACCCGTCCCGATCACGTGCGGCGTCCGTGCGGACGTCGCGCGTGGACACGATATTTCAAGCGGCGGGTTGTCGGCCGTGCTGCGCCGCTCGACGACGCGCGCATGCATTGCAGTATCGACACGACGCCTGCCGCGGTCCGCGCACCGGTGCGCGGTTCGACCCGCGTGTGCTCCGAACGATGCGACACACCCGTGATGCGATGCATCGGGCGCCAGCACCGTCCACAGGGATTCGCAGCATGTGCGACCGCGGCCCGGATCATCGCGTCATGCCTTCCCGACACGCCCATCGCGCCGCCTCCCGCGACGCCGAATCCGATGTCCTGCCGCCGTCGGGACTTTCCGATCTGCCGTCGCTGCTTGATGACGGTCTGGGCTGGTGCAACCCGGTGCGCGGCGATGCACACGAACGTCGCGAATGGGCGGTCTATATCGACCAGCCCGGCGGATCGGTCACGCTGGCCTGCGTGCGGCAACAGCAGGAAGGCGGGTTCGAAGTGAGCGCGGGCATGGCGTTCGCCAAGGTCGTCGATCCGCAGGCAGCCTTCGAACTGGCCGCAGGCTGGGCGATGGCAGCGGCCCGACGCTAGACGCCGCGCGCGCGGCGATCAGGGATCGATCAGCCGGTGCACGGCCAGGGCGACCTGGATGGCGCGGCGATGCGTGATCGATGCCGTTTCCTGGGTCTCGTTCACCAGCATCACGCCGCTCTTGCCGACGGTGACCCCCACGCGGTCGATCAGCACTTCCGGCGCCACCATGCCCAGCGGCGCGGCGAAGTCCAGGTGTCCGCCTGGATACACCAGCACGCCATCGGCCTCTTCGACCGCCGGGTCGTCGACGACCATTCCGATCTGGCGCAGCTCGGCAGCGGTGAGCGCGCCGGGGTCGACATTGATCCGCACCATCAGCGCGGCGCCCTGCACGATGTCGAACGCGCTCTCGGCCTGCAGCTGCGGCGAAATCCAGCTGCAGTCCATGCCGTAGCTGTTGCGCATCGCGTTCTCCCATGGCCCGGTGCCCTGCGCCGGCTTCCAGCCGGTGAGTTGCCCCTGAAACGCGGCCTGCACCTGGTCGCAATCCGGCAACGCGTCACGTGACGGCATCGCGCGGGTGGCGACCGGTGCCGTGGGGTCCGGCGCCTGATCGCAGGCGGCGAGCGCCAGCAGTGCGGCGCACACGATGGCCGCGCGATGGATGGACAGACGGTGGCGGAAACTTCCGGGCATGTGGCCTCCTTGCGCGCCGGACGGAATGGACGCGGGCCCGACTCTAGCGAAGCGCTGCAGTCGATGCGATCCAAAGCGCCTTGGCCGACGCGCGGTAGGGCCGGAAACGACACGGCTCCACGCACGCGATTTGCGCCGCGTTGAAGGGCGTGCGCGTCCAGCTGTCGCGCGCGAGGTGCGATGCGGGACGGGCATCGGCGGCGCCCGCGCGCCGACGGATCCGGGACGTCATCTGCTTGCGTACGAAGCGATCGAACCCCACTGGCGCCCGCGTCCCGTCTGCCCGATCATCCGCCCAATCGGGGATGGGGATGCAGGGATGCTGAAGCTGGGGCGGGTCCTGATGTGGGTCGTGCTGGCCGCCGCCGCGGTCGGGCTGCTCGTGTACACGGGGCATTGGCTGGACTGGCGACGCGACGGGACGCCGATGCCGTCCGGCGCCGAAGCCGGATGGCTGGTCTGCGCCGCGCTGATGGGCGCAGCAGGGTGGGTGCTGCACGGGTTGCGTGGCCTGCAGCGCACGCACGATGCCGAACAGCTGCACGCCGTTCGCAAGGGTCAGGTATTCGAGGCGTCGAGCGGCATCGGCTGGGGCCTGATCTGGCCGCCGCTGAGCGTCCTGTTCGCGCTGGCCACGTGGGCGCTCGCGATGAAGGGGGACTGGGCGCTGGCCTCGGCAACGCTCGTGATGCTCCTCGTGGCCCTGCTGACCAGCTGGCATCTGCTGCGCCAGGTCCTGCGACCCGGGCCCATGCTGCGGATGGACGCGCAGGTCATCGATCACGCGCTGTACGGCCCCATCCCGTGGCGCGATGTGGTCGGCATGCACCTGCAGATCGTCACGACGCGCTACAAGACCCATCACACGCTCCTGCTCGGCGTGCGGCATGCATCGCGGTACATGCGCAATGCGCCGCCGCTGCTCCGCTGGCGGCACGCCCGGCGCCCGAGGCATCCGGAAGACGTGGGCGTACTGTCGCTGACGCTCGACGTCCTGGGCCGGGATCCGGCGCTGATCCATGAGGCCGCGCGCAGTTTCCGCGACCGCGTCGACGCACCGTTCCTCACCTTCTGGGATCCAAGGATGTCCGCAGCCGACGCCGCGGCGCTGCTGGAACTGCAGGTGTGGACCGAAGGCAGCGGACGCCTCGCCGACGAACTGCAGGCGCTGTCGGCGTCCGAGGATCCGGCTGCATTCGCCGAGGCCGATGCCCGCATGCAGGCGCACTTCCAACGACACGAAGCGCTTTGGCCGGAGGCCCGCCGGGCACTCGAGACCGGTGCAGAGCGTGCACGGGGCGACAGACGGGCAGGCTGGATCCTGCTGGTCGTGATCGTGGTGATATCCGTGCTCTGGCTCGCACTGCGCCTCCTGCGCTGAGCGACGCGCTGCAACGTCTTGGCCGATCCGCTGTGACCGGCGATCAGAACTGCGCCATCGGGCCCTGCGGTCAGATCGCAGCGCGGTGGCGCAGCACTCGCGGGGTCCGCGCCGACGTGACGCAGTCAGGCGGGACGCATGCCGCCGCTGGCCAGTGCCCGCTTCAGCATGTCGGCGCCATAGGGCTTCTGCAGGATGAAGCGCTGCCGCAGGCGCTCCGGCACGCCGGCCTCGCCATAGCCGGTGGTGAAAATGTAGGGAATGCCCCGCGCTTCCAGCGCATCGGCCACCGGGATGCTGGTCTCGTTGCCTAGATTGACGTCGAGAATCGCAAAGCCGATGGCGTGCGTGTCCAGCAGGCCCAGCGCCTGCTTGACCGTCGCGGCGATGCAGGGCGGCTCGTGACCGAGATCGACCAGGAAGTCCTCCAGCAGCATCGACAGGATGGACTCGTCCTCGAGCACCAGGATGCGTGCGCGTGCATCGATCATCGGTCTGCGGTCTCCAGCGGCACCGTGGCCCGGAAGGCGACGCCCTCCGGCGCATAGCTCAGTTCGACCTCGCCGCCGAGATCGTTGCGCAGGCCGCGTTCGAGCAGGCGCGAACCGAAGCCGCGGCGCGTCGGCGGTACGACGGCGGGTCCGCCGGACTCGCGCCAGACGAGGTGCAGCGCCTCGCCGTCGCAGGCGTTCTCCCACTGGATGGCCACCCGGCCCTCCGCATTCGACAGCGCGCCGTACTTGACCGCGTTGGTGCCCAGTTCGTGCAGCGCCATCGCCAGCGCCAGCGCGCGCTTGGGATCGATCCGGCACGGCGCGCCCGAAATGTCGAAGCGCTGCGCGCCGTCCGATTCGAACGGCGCGATCGCACCGGTCACCACATCGACGATGTCCGCGCTGTGCCAGTTCTCGCGGGTCAGCACGTTGTGCGCCCGCGACAGCGCGAGCAGGCGCGCCTCGATCCGCGCATTGCCGTCGTCGAGACTGGTCGCGGTGCCGAGCGTCTGGCGCACGAGGGACTGCACCGTCGACAGGGTGTTCTTGACCCGGTGGTTGAGTTCGTGGATCAGCAGTTCGAGATGTTCTTCGTGCTGCTTGCGCTCGGTGACGTCGCGCGTGCTGCCGGCGATCGCCTCGACGTCGCCATCGGCGCCGATCACCGGGGTGAAGATGTAGTCGTAGATGCGGCGGCCCTTGGAGTGGTGATCGAACGGCACATCACCGCGCACCGGCGCGCGGGTGGCGATCACGCGTTCGATCTCTTCGTCGTGCATGGCCGCATGCCATTCCGGATAGCCGATCTCCAGGCAGGTCTTGCCCGCGGATTCGGCCCAGGTCATGCCCCACATCGTCAGCAGGGCATTGTTCGCGTAGATGAAACGATGCTGTCGGTCGAACACGTACAGCAGATCGGGCGTGGCCTGCAGCAGGGCGTCATATGCGCGCAGCGTCGCCAGATCACGGTCTTGACCGAATGGCACCGGGGTCACCTCGTCGAAAGGGGCGGTCGAATCTATCACCGGTACGGGCCCTGTTTGTCAAAAGCCCGTGGCGCGAGGGCCGCGTGGATGGCGCGCGGCGCAGCGCCGCCCGGGCGCGGTACCGGGGCCTGCACGCGTCGACAGCGCGCCGATCGCCACCCCTGGAAATCGCGATGCAGCGACGTCCGCCCTGCCGCGGCGTGAGGCTCAACCGCTGCGCGCGGACCGTCGGCCCGAGACATGCGGACTGTCTGCGACATGCCAGCGCCATGGCAGATCGACGGCCTTCGAAATGCCGATGCGTGGCCCGACCACCGGGCGTTCCGGGGGCGGGGTGCCATCGGCCACGATCCGCAGGCCCTGCGCGCCGGTGACGAGATCGGCGCCGTCGAAGCTGTGGTCGATGCCCATCGCCTGGGCCAGGCGACCGGGGCCGCTGGCCAGGTCGCGATCGCGTCGGGCCTTGAGGCGCGCGGCCCACATCAGGTCCAGCCCGGCCACCGGTTCCAGCCCGCGCAACAGCACACCGAACCCCTGGCCCTCTTCGCCGCAGACCGCGTTCGCCGCCCAGTGCATGCCGTAGCTGAAATAGACGTACAGATGGCCGCCGTCGCCGAACATTGTCGCGTTGCGCGCGGTGCGCCCGCGGAACGTATGCGCGGCGGGATCCTCGCTGCCGGCGTAGGCCTCCACTTCGACGATGCGGCCCGCGCGACCGTCGTCGCGCACCAGCAACTTGTTGAGCAGTTTGGGGGCGACGACAGTCGGATGCCGGCGGTAGAACGCGCGCGGCAGGGCGACAATCGGCGGGCGGGGTGGGGCAGACGACACGGCAGTCCTGTTCGAGGGGTGGCGATGCGTGGTCTCGAATCCTGCAGGCCGACGCGTGAGCAGGCGATTGACTGCGTTTGCCGTACGTGCGGCGAATTCAGGGCTGCGTGGGCGACGCTGACCCGGGCGGGAATTGGTCTTGCAATCGCTGCCCCACCGGGCGTGGTCGAAACGAGGCGCTCTCGTCAGTTCGACGCGGCGGGATTTTTCATTCGTGATTCGTCGCGCATCCTCGAGATGCGCTTGACGCAGTGCGCGCGCTGGTCGATGCGATCGATGCCACGACATGCGTGCCGACAGGGCGCACTCCGATCGTTTCCGCGAGCAGGAAGATGTCGCCAGCGTCAGACCGTCAGTCCGGCTGCGGCAGCACGCACTCGTCGGGCACCTTGTGCTTCTGCGCCAGCGCGTGCAGTTCCTGGTTGATCCAGTCGCGTTCGTCGGGCGGCGCACTGTCGCGCAGACGCACGGCCATATTGGCCAGGGCGGCGATCTTCTTCAGCCGGTCGCCCTCCGACATGCCGTACTGGCACAGGCTGATGTCGAGGTCGCGCAGCGCGGCGGTGGTGGCGTCGTTGATCGTCATGGAAAGGCCTCGTCGGATGTCCGCACTGTAGATCGGCAACGTGGACGGGGCGTCATGGCGCTCGCTGTGCAGCGGTCGTGCGGGCGATTGCAGGGCGCGTGCGCGCCAACCTTCCCAGTGCGGCGCTTCAGCCCGTGCGGCGTCGCGACGTCGGCCGCGGTTGCAGGGCGTCGAGCACGCCGGCGTTGCGCCGCGCCCAGTCGTAGACCAGTTCGATCGGCTCGACCAGCTGCTGTCCCAGCGGCGTCAGCGCGTAGTCCACTGCGGCCGGCACGCCCGGATGCACGGTGCGCAGCACGGCGCCCGCGGTCTCCAGTTCCCGCAGCGTCTGCGTCAGCATCTTGCGCGACAGGCCGGGCAGGCTGCGATGCAGTTCGCCACTGCGCGCGGTGCCGCCATGACGTGCCCACAGGGTGTGCAGCACCATCGAGGTCCATTTGGTGTGGAACAGTTCCAGCACGCGGCGCGGTGCGCAGTCTTCGCGCCAGCTGTCGTCGGGGCTGCCTGAATCCATCGGGGTGGTGACCTTTCGGTGCCTGCTGTGCGGGTGCGCACGAAGCGCATAGGGTAGTCCGCTGATTCGAACTGCAAGGTGATGTCATGACCCCACAGGCTCTGGTGGTCGGTGCGACCGGAATCGTCGGCAGCGCGCTGGTGAAGCGGCTGCGCGACGCGGACTGGACGGTGCATGGATTGGCGCGTCGCGCCGGTCTGCTGCCCGACGGCGTGCAGGCGATAGCCGCGGACCTGACCGATGCGCAGGCCACACGCGATGCACTCGCGGGACTGGCGCCGAGCCATGTCTTCATCACCACGTGGTCGCGACAGGCGACCGAAGCGGAGAACATCCGCGTGAATGCCGCGATGGTGCGGCATCTGCTCGATGCGTTGCGGCCAGCCGCATCCGTGCGGCACGTTGCGCTGGTGACCGGGCTCAAGCACTACCTGGGGCCGTTCGAGGCCTACGGGCAGGGCGTGTTGCCGCAGACGCCGTTCCGCGAAACCCAGGCGCGGCTGGATGTCGAGAATTTCTATTACGCGCAGGAAGACGCGGTGTTCGCCGCGGCGAAGCGCGACGGCTTCCACTGGAGCGTGCACCGCCCGCACACGGTGATCGGCGCGGCGGTGGGCAATGCGATGAACATGGGCACGACGCTCGCGGTGTACGCCTCGCTGTGCAAGGCGACGGGTCGTCCGTTCCGGTTCCCGGGCTCGCCTGCACAGTGGAACGGGTTGACCGACATGACCGATGCGCGCCAGCTGGCCCGCCATCTGCAGTGGGCGGCGCAGACGCCGGCGGCGGCCGACCAGGCCTTCAACGTCGTCAATGGCGACGTCTTCCGCTGGAGCTGGATGTGGGCGCGGATCGCCGAATGGTTCGATCTGGAGCCGGCGCCGTTCACCGGCGACATCCTGCCCCTGGAAGTGCAGATGGCCGACGACGCGGCGCCGTGGGCGCAGCTGGCGGCCGAACACGGACTGGTCGAAACCGAGATCGACCGCCTGATCTCGCCCTGGCATACCGACGCCGATCTCGGCCGGCCGCTGGAAGTGGTCACCGACATGTCGAAGAGCCGGCGCATGGGCTTCCTCGATTACCAGCCCAGCGACGATGCGTTCTTCGATCTCTTCGAGACCCTGCGCGCGCAGCGGCTGATTCCCTAGACGCGTGTGACCGCCCGCATCCCGTGCACGGGCCGGCATGCGCGGCGCGGTCAACGCCATGACGTGGATTGCTAGAGTGCAGGCCCGTTTTTGCCGAAGGAACCGCCCATGGCCTCGATGCCGTCCCGCGTACTCGCCCTGAGCCTGATCGCCGCTGCCGGCGCCGCCAGCGCCTCGGACACGCCCGCTGATGCATCGGCGTGGTGGGAGCGGCTGCAGTCGCTGTGTGGCAACGCCTACGAAGGCACCCTGATCCGCGCGCCGGAAGGCGACGACACCTTCCGCGACGCGCGCGTGGTGATGCACGTGCGCGACTGCAGCGCCGACCGCGTGCGGATTCCGCTGGTGGTGGATGCGGACCGTTCGCGCACCTGGGTGCTCACGCGCACGCCGGCCGGCATCGAACTCAAGCACGACCATCGCCATGCCGACGGCACGCCCGACACGATGACGATGTACGGCGGCACCACCAGCAACGCCGGCAGCGCGGACACGCAGATGTTCCCGGCGGATGCGCAGACGCGCGAGGTGATTCCGGGCAGCGGCCTGCGCAGCGCCTGGCTGATCGAGCTGCACCCGGGCGAGCGTTTCATCTACGCCGCCAACCGCGTGGGGACCGATCGCGGGTTCCAGGTCGACTTCGACCTGACGCGCTCGGTGCAGGCCCCCGAAGCGCCCTGGGGCTGGACGGACTGAAACGGCGGGGTCGCGAACGCCGGCTGGTTCGCCCGGTGGTCGGGGCGCCCGTGTCAGAATCGCGCTCCGCACAGGAGCGTCCATGCATCAGCCCGCCGACAAGCTGCCCCCGCACACCGAGTCGCGGCGCCTGGCATCGCTGCGCGCCTACGGCATTCTCGACACGCCGGTCGAAGCGGTGTTCGACGACATCACCCGTATCGCCTCGGCGGTCTGCCAGACGCCGATGTCGATCATCAGCCTGGTCGATGTCGAGCGGCAGTGGTTCAAGTCCGAGGTCGGTATGGGCGTGCACGAAACGCCGATCGATCAATCGATCTGCGCCCACGCGATCCTGGAGCACGATTTCCTCGAGGTGTCCGACACCACGCAGGATCCGCGCTTCGCATCGAACCCGCTGGTGACCGGCGCGGTCGGCCTGCGCTTCTACGCAGGCGCCCTGCTGAAGACGCCCGACGGCCTGCCACTCGGGACCGTCTGCGTGCTCGACACCAGGCCGCGCACGCTGACGCCCGAACAGATCGACACCCTGCGCGCGCTGTCGCGCCAGGTGATGGCCCAGTTCGAACTGCGTCGCCTGCTGGCCGAGGCGCACGCGGTCAGCGAGCACCGCGCACGCGTGCTGGCGAGTGCGGGCCACGACCTCAAGTCGCCCTTGCGCGCGGCGCTGTATGCGATCAGCCGGGCGCGTATCGATGCCAGCGCCACGCAGTTGCAGAAGCTCGACAGCGCCGAGCAGGAACTCACCGTCATCCACCAGAAATTCGGCGAGCTGATCGCCTCGGCCACCGGCCGCGGCGGGTTCGTGCCCCCCTCGCTGGAGGCCGCGGACATCGCGCCGGTGGTCGAGCAGGTGGGCACGGCCTGGCAGCGCGCTGCCGCACGCAAGGGTGTCACGCTGCAGGTGCGCGTCGAGACCGCGCCGTGCATGGCACGCAGTCACGCCGATCTGCTGGAAACCCTGCTCGGCAACCTCGTTTCCAACGCGGTGAAGTACACGTCGTCCGGCGGGCGCGTGGAACTGGTCTGCCGGCAGGAACATGGCCTCGCCTGCGTGGACGTGATCGACACCGGCATCGGCATGGATCCGGCGCGCGTGGAGAGTTACTTCAACGCGTTCCAGCAGGGCGATGCGCGCTCCGACGGGCTCGGCATCGGGCTCTGGATCGTGCGCCAGACGGCGGACGCGCTGGCCGCGGATCTCGATGTCGCATCGGCGCTGGGTGAAGGCACGCGGATCAGCGTGCGCCTGCCCTCCGTCTGACCGCCTGCGCTACCGGCGTGCTGCCGGGTTCATGACGCGCGCAGGCGCGTCCAGTATGCGAAGAGGCCGCCGCTGAGCGCACTGCCGGCCGCGATCGCCAGCAGGCCACCGAGGCCCCGCGTCGCGTCGATCAGCACGGGCATCGGCGCCACCCTGTCGGCAATGCGGATCGCGACCACCAGTCCGATGCCGCCGGCCAGTGCATACAGGGCCGTGCGCAGATGCGGCCAGCGCCGCGACAGCCACATCGCCGCCGGAAATGCCGGCAGCCAGGCGGCCGCGACCAGCGCCAGCTGCACCGGGCCGTAACCCAGCAGATCCTGCAGCGACGTCGTGAGCCGGACCGCCGGCGGAATGTCGACGAACGGGGCCAGCGCCTGCAGATTGAACTGGGTCTGCACCAGCGTGCCCCAAGCGGCCGCGAGCAGCAGGGCGACGACGAGTGCGGTGAGGCGTCGCGGCCACGACGGGCGTGCGTGGACGGTCATGCGAACGGTTCGGGCATCATCATGTCGACGATGATGCCGCAGCCGCGGCGCCGATGTGGAGTGTTGCCGTTGTCCGTCCGCCTGTGTGTTCCGTTCCGTCGCCTCGCGCAGCTGCGCAGCCGCATCGCCGTCTGTCTGTTCGCGCTGCTGTTCGCCGCCGGCGCGTCCGCATCCGGATATCGCATCGAAACCGTGGCCGAAGGCCTCGAACATCCCTGGGCGCTGGCCTTCCTGCCCGATGGCCGGATGCTGGTGACCGAGCGTCCCGGCCGGCTGCGCGTGATCGAGCGCGGGCGTGACGGTGCGTTCGCATTGCGCGACGCGCCGGTGGCGGGCGTGCCCCAGGTGTTCGCGCGTGGCCAGGCCGGACTGTTCGAGGTGCTGGTCGATCCGGCGTTCGCGGAAACGCGCCGGCTCTATCTGTCGTTCGCGCATGGCACGCCGCAGGCCAACCATCTGCGCGTGGTCCACGCCCGACTGGGGGACGCCGGCCTGTCGGCGGTGACGCCGGTGCTGACCACCCAGCCCGCAAAGACCCACGGCCAGCACTTCGGCGGTCGCATGGTCTGGCTGGCCGACGGCACGCTGGTGGTCGGCATGGGCGACGGCAATCTGCTGCGCACCGATGCGCTGCGCCTGCACACGCATCTGGGCAAGCATCTGCGCATCGATCGCGAGGGCGGCGTGCCCGCCGACAATCCCTTCGTCGGCCAGGCCGGCGCGCGCCCCGAGATCTACAGCATCGGCCATCGCAATCCGCAGGGCCTGGTGCGCGTGGGCGATGCGCTGTACGCGCACGAGCACGGACCGAAAGGCGGCGACGAACTCAATCGCCTGCAGCCGGGCGCGAACTACGGCTGGCCGATCACCACCGACGGTGTCGACTACACCGGCGCGCGGGTCACACCGTATGCGCGCTGGCCCGGTGTGACGCCGCCGCTGACCCACTGGACGCCGTCGATCGCACCGGCCGGTCTGGCCTGGTATGACGGCGCGCTGTTTCCCGCATGGCGCGGCAGCCTGTTCGTGGCCGCGCTGGCCGAGCGCAGCGTGCGTCGGGTGCCGATGACGGACGGCGTGCCCGGCACGCAGGACGTGCTGTTCGCCGAACTGGGTGAGCGCATCCGCGACGTGCGCGCGGGGCCGGACGGCGCGCTCTATCTGCTGACCGACAGCGCGCAGGGCCGTGTGCTGCGCGTCGTGCCCGACAGTGCCGAGGGCACTGCGCCTGCCGTGCCGGGCGCGATGCCATGACGCCCGTTGCAGGGCGGCGGATCGATGCGCTGTGCGCCGTTGCCCGCGCGCGCAGCCTGCTCGCGGTGGTGGCCACGGCGTGGCCGTGCGCAGCGATCGGCGGGGTCTGGGATGAGCGCGCCCGGACGACGATCGCTGTGGCAGCGCCTGTTCGGTCGCAGCCCGGCGCCGCCGGCCTCGCCCGACGTACGCCGCGTCGCCCACGCGCCGGTCGCGATGCACTGGAAGCCCGGCGCGCGCCTGCCGGTCCCGGACTGGGATGTCATGGCGGCGCGTCTGCCGGACACGGCCGACGATGCGCAGGCAGACGGCTACTTCACCGCGGCCGCGGGCCAGTGGCTCGATGCCCTGGGCGATGCGTTGCCCGACGCCTATGTCACCCGCACGACGGACGATTTCATGCTGCTGTCGGCGCAGCCCGAACGCGCGGCCACGCTGACCTTGCGCAGCTGCACGCAGGCGCTGCGTGCGATCCGGGCCAGTCTCGGTCCGCTGGCCTGCGACACGGGCCACGGCCCGCACGTGGTGCTGGTGTTCGCGACGCGGGACGCGTACGAGGATTACCTCGCCCAGTATTACGGCGACGATGACGATCCGCCGATCTCCAGCGGTGTCTTCATCAACGCCGGCTACGGACATTTCGCCAGCGCACACGATGCGCTGGACGATCTCGAAGCCGTGGTCGTGCACGAGCTCACCCACGCGCTGCTCGCGCATCTGCCGCTGCCGGTCTGGCTCAACGAAGGCATTGCGGTGAACACCGAGCGGGGGCTGCTGCCGCGTCTGGCCGACCCGCGCCTCGCGCTCTACGGGCCGGACGAAATGGCGGACCGGCACGCTGCGTGGTGGGACGCGCGCACGATCCAGGCGTTCTGGTCGGGCGGCGTCTTCGCCGAGGCGGGCGAGGGCGTCGAACTGGCCTACGACCTCGCGCGCATGATCACCGCGCTTGCCGCCCGCGACGAACCGGCTTTCCGCGCTTTCGTCGCGCAGGCACATCGAGGCGATGGCGGCAGTGACGCCGCCCAGGACGCGCTCGGCTATCCGCTTGCGCATCTCGTCGAAGCGGTGCTCGGCGACGGCGACTGGGCGCCGCAGCCGGGTCGCGCGGCGGCCTGAGCTGCGTGCAAGCGTATCGTGCGCATGATCGCGACGTAAGACGTGCCGGATGTGTCGCACGCCGTCTGCACGATTTCTTCTGCATCGACATCGACGCGCGCGCACCGCAGCAGCTCAGCGCGTGATGCGGTCGGCGCCCGGCGTGTGCATGGCATGATCGAAACCGTCTGAAGGGAGTGACTCCATGCGCATCGCCACCTGTATCGCCGCGCTGTGCGTGGCCGTCCTCGCAAGCGTGATGACAGACGCGCCCGCGTACGCCGCGAGCGGCCCGGCGCAGGTGCGTGTGGTGCAGGCCGGTGGGGTCTGGCAGCTGACGGTCGACGGCGCGCCCTTCCGCGTGCGCGGCGCCGGTCTGTCGGGCGGCGATCTCGATCTGCTGGCGCAACGTGGCGGCAACGCCCTGCGCACCTGGAGCACCGGACTGGACCGCGCCGCGGTCACTGCGATGCTCGACCGCGCGCAGCGCAACGGGCTGCGGGTGGCGATGGGGCTCGAGGTCGGCAAGGAACGTCACGGCTTCGACTACGACGATCCGGCTGCGGTCGCCGCCCAGCTGGCGCGTATCCGCGAGGAAGTGGCTGCGTACAGGGACCATCCCGCCGTGCTGATGTGGCTGGTGGGCAACGAGCTCAATCTCGAAGCGCGCAACCCGGCGGTGTGGGATGCGGTGAACGCGATGGCCGAGGCGATCCATGCGATCGATCCGCACCATCCGGTGATGACGCCGCTGGCGGGCTTCGACGCGGCATTGATCGAGGCGATCAAGACCCGCGCGCCCGCGCTCGACCTGATCGGCGTGCAGCTCTACGGCGACATCGAGGGCATGCAGACGCGCCTGCGCGATGCCGGCTGGACCGGCGCCTACATCGTCACCGAGTGGGGCCCGACCGGACATTGGGAAAGCCCGCTGACAAGCTGGGGCGCGCCGATCGAGGACGACGCCTCGCGCAAGGCCCAACTGCTGGCCGAGCGCTACGCGCGCGACATCGACAGCGATCGCACCCAGGGGCTGGGCTCTTTCGTGTTCCTGTGGGGCCAGAAGCAGGAGCGCACACCCACCTGGTACGGCCTGTTCCTGGCGAGCGGCGAATCGACCCCCGGCGTGGATGCGATGCAGCGGGCGTGGACCGGCGCATGGCCGGCCAACCGTGCGCCGGCGATCACGCCGATCCGGATCGGCGCACGCGTCGCCCACGACAGCGTGACCCTGCAACCCGACAGCGAACACCACGCGTCGGTCGAGGTGCGTGATCCGGAGGGCGATCCGGTGCGCTATCGCTGGGTGGTCCGCGATGAAAGCGTCGCGACCTCGATCGGCGGCGATCCGGAAACCGTGCCGGCCGAGGTGTCGCTGCGTATCTCCGCGGCCGATGACGCGGGCGGCCTGCGGTTCACGGCGCCGGTCGCGCCGGGCCAGTACCGGCTGTTCGTCGAAGCACACGACGGCCAGGGCCATGCGGCCTACGCCAACCTTCCGTTCCGGGTCGCGGACGCGCAGGACTGACGGGTGCGCACAACGGCATACGTGTGCGCCGCCGCGGTGTGCACGCGCAGCGCGGCATGACGGATGCATCCGACCCCGTAAACGAACACGCCGCGCTGCATCGATGCAGCGCGGCGCGATGGGCCGTGCGGATCCGCTGGGCTTAGGCGTCAGGCGACGGCGCGGCTCAGATCGGCGACGCGATAGCCGGCGCCGGTGATCGTGTGCAGCAGCTGCACGTCCTGGTCGCGGTCGATGGCCTTGCGCAGGTTGTAGAGATGACTGCGCAGGGTGTCGGAATCCGGCAGGCTCAGACCCCAGATCTCCTGTTCGATTTCGCGTCGCGTGACCACGCGCGGCGCTTCGCGCATCAGGATGGTCAGGATCTTCATCGCGATCGGCGCGAGGTTGAGTTCCTTGCCCGCGCGCTGCACGCGCAGCGACACCGGATCCAGGCGCAGGTCGCCGACCTCCAGCACCGCGGCACCGACTTCGCGACGGTCGCGGCGGATCAGGGCGCGGATGCGCGCTTCCAGTTCCTTGATGTCGAAGGGCTTGGTCAGATAGTCGTCGGCACCCGCTTCGAGGCCTTCGATCTTTTCTTCCAGCGAGTCGCGCGCGGTGAGCATCAGGATCGGCACCGAGCTGCGGCCATCGGCGCGCAGGCGGCGACAGACTTCCAGCCCGCCGAGGCGGGGCAGCATCAGGTCGAGCACGATGACGTCGAACGGATTTTCCGACGCCAGGTTGTAGGCATCGAGGCCGTCGGCTGCGTAGTCCACTTCGAAGCCGCGGCTTTCGAGGAACTCACCGACCGGCTCGGAGATGTTGCGGTTGTCCTCGACCAGCAGGACCAGACCACCCGGGCTGTGATGCGCCATCCCAACGACTCCGCTGCAATTAAGGTTCGCGAAATTCGCATCACGGCGGTGGAGGCGCGGTGAACGCGAAATGCCCAACCGTGCAAGATCGTCATGGGGTGTGCACCGGAGATGCAGCCGCGCGTGCGCCGCGAGGCCATCGGCCCGGCCTGGCCGGCGCGTTACCCTGTCGCGCCCCGTGGCACCGGCTGTCGTATGGGTACCCGCGCGATCCTCCATCTGCTGCTGCATGCAGCCGTGCCGGCCCTGCTGGCCTGGCTGTTCTGGCGCGACCGGTTCCTCAAGGCCTGGGGCCTGCTGCTGCTGGGATGGGTGATCGACATCGACCATCTGCTGGCCGATCCCATCTATGCGCCGGGCCGCTGCAGCATCGGTTTCCATCCGCTGCACACCGCGCCGGCGATCGCGGTCTACGGCGCGCTGACCATCCCCCGGCGGACCCGGTTGTTCGGCATCGGTCTGCTGGTGCACATCGCACTCGATGCGATCGACTGCATCTGGATGCACCATCTCGGCTGAGCCGGGCAGCCGTGCGGGGCCAGCGGGGATTCAAGCGCGGCCTGTTAGCGTGGACGCAGCCCCCACTCATCGTCCGGAGCCGTTCCATGCGTCAGCACCTGGTGTGGATGTCGCTGTTGTTGCCGATGGCGGCAGTCGCCGGCAATGCCGATGTCGACCTGAGTCCGCCAGCGCCGGCGATGTTCACCGGTCCTGCCGCGTTCGGCGACGGCGAGTACACGGGGCCCCGCACCGGGCCCTCTACTGACCGGACGGCACGCGCGACCGGCCGTCTGCGCGGCGGGTGCCCCACCGCACCCGATGGCAGCGAACGTGGCGTCACCGGCAGCGTCACCACCGGTTTCGGCCATTCCTCGCGCGGTGGCAGCAGCCAGTGGAATGCCGCCGATGTGAACCTGTGCAAGGAACGACTCAACGCCAATGGCGATGTCAGTACCTTGAACATGCGCCTGCGTGTCGCGAACTACGACGGGCCGGGATACGGCGGTTATGGCGGCCCGGGTTACGGCTACGGCGGCATGTATCGCGGCGGCATGGGCTACGGTTTCGACGGTTTCGGTCCGGGCTACGGCGATCCCTTCGATCCGTGGTCGGGCATGGGGCCGGTGCGTCGCGAGTCGTGGTCGGACGGGCGCCAGCCGTGGCGCTGACTGCGCCGTTCAGCAGCGGCGCGTTTCCGCCGCGTGTGCAACGCCGTCATGACATCGGCATGTCATCCCGCTCACAACTTCCTGCCTAGAGTCGATGTGTGCCTGTCCGGCACGACCTATGCAACGGAGAACCGGGTATGACGATGAAGATTCCGCAGGGTGCGCTGGTGGTGGTGGCCGATGGCGGCTCCGCACGCGTGTTCAGCAACGTCGGTGACGAACGCAGCATCAGCCTGAAGCAGGAAGCCCTGCTGGAAGGCATGAACCTCAACGACGACGGCCCGGCAGGATCCATGCCCACCGAATCCAGCGCGTCGCAGCTGGACGAAGCGACCTTCGCCAAGCAGCTGGCCCAGGGGCTCAACGACGGCGCGCTGAAGAATCGTTACGAACATCTGGTGCTGATCGCGGATCCACAGACCCTCGGTCGCGTGCGTCCGCTGCTGCACAAGGAAGTCACCCAGCGCCTGATCGGCGATCTGGCCAAGGACTACACCAACGTCCCGCTCGAGACGATCGAGCGCGCGCTCTCCTGATATGGCGACCGTGACGCCCTATTCGAACGACCCGCCGGATCGCGCCGACATCGACGCGACGCAAGGTGCGCTTGCGCTCGAATTCGGCACCGGCTGGTGCGGGCATTGCCAGGGCTCACAGGCGTTCCTGCAGCCCGTCTTGGCCGCGCGCCAGGATGTGCGGCACCTGCGGATCGAGGATGGTCCGGGGCGTCCGCTGGGCCGCAGTTTCAAGGTGAAACTGTGGCCGACGTTGGTGTTGCTGCGCGACGGTATCGAAGTCGCACGGGTCGTTCGTCCGACATCGCGCGAGGATGTCGATGCGGCGCTGGCCGCGTTGGAACTGCCAGCAGGTTGAGCTGGCGTCGCTTCCGGGGCGAACGGCTCGCAGTCGATATGTGACCGGCCTGCGATGGAATAGCCGATCCGGAAACCTTTGAAGTCCTCGACCCGCAAGCCGGACGCGCTTGCGGTCGAGCTGTCTGCAGTATCGGTCGCGTGAGGCGCGGCAATGCGGATCGCATCCGCCTTTCAACGCATGTTCAATCGCCGCGTTCGTCGTCCTCTTCGGAATCACGCGTCTGACCGTTGCCGTGCGTCGGGCGCGTACCAACGAATGTGATCTCACCCGAGGTTTCGAGCACGGCGAGCTCGATCTGCGCGATCGTGGCGTAGCCGGCGGCGCGGCGTGCCGTTGCCAGATCGCGCTCGGTGATCGCCTGACGTGCCAGCACGTCACGGAACAGGTGACCGTGGCGCACCAAGATCACCGGCACACCTTCGACCAGACGATCGAATCGCCGGCTCCGCGCCGACAGCAGGCCGACGCCCCAGTTCAGGGCCAGCAGCGTGGCTGCGAGCAGCAAGCCGCCGAGCAGGGAACTGTCCTGGCCGATCAATGCGTTCTGCACCGCGTTGCCCAGCAACACGATGACCAGCAGATCGAATGGCGTGAACTGCCCGACGGTGCGCTTGCCGGCCAGACGCATCAGCACCAGCACGGCGACATAGACCACGACCGCGCGCAGCACGAACTCCCACCACGGCATCCCGAGATCGAGCATGCGGGCCAGCGCGTCGCTCATCGCAGCAGCGCCTTTCGTCGCGAAAGCGGGACATCGACTGGATCGCACCGCTGCATGGCATTGCCTCGCTGGAGTTCCGGATCGATCGAAGACCTGCGTGGCGGTTATGGCGCGACCCGTGTTGCACCCTCGTGAATGGCGCCGCGCACAGCAGGCACGCTGCCTTCATCGCGATGCGAGGATGCTCTGGCGGGCACGGCATGCGTGCAGTTGCTCCGGATCTGCACGATGACGCCCATCCGCTTCACCCTTCGACACAACGCCGCGACCTTCGACTGGGAACTGGTGGAAGACAGCGGTGCACGTGCCTCGATGCATTACCTCACCCGGCACGCTGCGTGTATCGATGTCGCGCGCGACGCCCAGGTGATGCGCCAGGGCGCAACGGTCCGGATCCACGGCGCCGATGGTGGCTACGAAGCCGAGCGTCGTTTCGCGGCCTGACGCGCAGCGCGCTGCGGGTGCTTCGGTGCGCATCCGGCTTGAATTGCAGCCGCCGGATCGCGTCTGCTGGACCTCGATCGATTGATCGATACCTGTCACGTGTGCAGACCGCACCAAGGCGCAAGACTGCGACGTGCCGATCTACGGAGGGAATACGATCGCGCCGGATCAACAGGCGTGCATAGAGGTCCGATCCGTAAACGCCCGAGCGCTGCCAGGGCATCGATTCAGGCTCGAACAACTCGACCATATGCGCGCATGGGTGCGAATCTGATGGTGTCGGTGAAGCTGCGTGCCAGCGCCGCGCTGTAGTCAATATTGAACGGACTCCGATCCGTTTCCACAGCGAACGCGCTGCTCATGACGACCGCTACAGGCAGCTGATCGTCCGGCGCGCGTTTCGCGCCGGACGCAAGTCATCGGTCTATCTGTGCATCACAGGACAAGCTTCTCAGTACGTCTGCGGCGGATCCTGCGGACGCGTCGGCGAAGGCGGGTCCTGCTGTGGCTGGGGATCGCGCTCCGGATCGCCCGGTGTCGGCACCGGCGGATCCACGGGCTGGTCCGGCACCGGATCGTGCATGGGGTGGGGGATCGAGCCGGGGATGTCGTCGTTCGGCGTCGGCTGCTGCGGTTGGGTCTGCATCATCAGGCTGTCTCCTCGGCGGGAGGTCCACCTTGGGCGAGGCGACGGCAGCCGGCCGTGAAGCGCGCACGCGTAGCGCACGACGCAGCCGCTTCACGTCCGGGGCGCGAAGCTGCGCGGCATGACGTCGTGTCCGAACCAGCTGCGGGGCCGCGGGAGGAAACACCATGCGTAGGTTCGTCCAGGCCTTTGCCGACGGCATGTGGCCCGACGCGTTGCCCGCGCCGCTGGTGGACGCCCTGATCGCATCACCGCCGCGCTACAACATCGGCAAGCGCCGACCGGCAGCGGTGATCCTCGCGCGTGATGCGGGCCTGGTCGTCAAGGATTTCGACTGGGGTCTGGTCCCGCGCTGGTCGGCCCTGCCCGAGACCCGGTATTCCACCGTGACTGCGCGCCTGGAGCGCGCGCCGCGCAGCCGTGTGTTCAAGCGGCCCTGGGAGACGATGCGCTGCGTGGTGCCGATGAACGGCTATTACAAATGGGACCGCTCGGGCGAGACACCGCAGCCGTATTTCATCCAGGCGCAGGATGGCGATGCCCTGTTCGCCGCGGGACTGTGGGACCACTGGAACAAGGACGCGCCGGAGCTGTACTCGTTCGCAGTGCTGACGCAGCCCAATCCCGCGATCCCGCCGCCCCTGGTGGCCGACGGTCCGGTGTTCATGCCCGCGTCCGCGGTGGCCGAATGGATCGCCGGGCCGCGCCGCGCGCAAGCCTTTCTGGCCGATATGCCGCAACCTGCGCTGGAGGCCTATCCCGTCTCCCGCCGGATCCGCAGCGCCGACGTCGACGACTACACCCTGCTCGAGCCGGTAGACCTGACGGCGGATACGGACGATGGCGACTGGCTGGACCACGCGTTCGATGAAGAGGATGACGACGCGTCTTGACGGTGGCCTCCCCCCGGCGCCGCTACCGTGGAACCGCATGCGGCACCTGCCGCGCGATTGCAAGGACGACCGCCATGATCCGCTCATCGCATCTGCCTCTGCGCACGCTTGCCGGGATCGCGCTGTGCCTGGCCGCCGGGAGCGCACTGGCGCAGTCGCCGCTGAGCGATGCGCAGACCCGCTATATGGGTGCGCACGTGTTCGAGCGCCAGGTCGAGGTGTTCCGGACCTACTGCGCGCAGGATCCGCAGGCGGCGGAGCAGCTGGAGACCGGCATTGCGACATTCCGCGCGGAGAATCCCGACTTCACCTCCGCGCTGGAGGCGCGTCCGGCCGACGCGGAATTCGTCGCGGGTGTCGAGGCCTTCGATGCCCGCTTCGAGCAGATCGCCGGCGCGATGCACCAGTACCTGGCCAGCGAGCCCCCGCAGACACGCTGCGCGACGATTGCCGGCCATCTCGGCGGCATGCGGTTCGCGGCGATGATCGACGAAGCGACCCACAGCGTCGCCGATACGGTGGATGCGGACGAGGCGATGGCGGTGGATGCAGGCGCTGGCGAAGCGGTGACCGCAGTCGCGCCCTGAGCACGGAATCTGTCAGTGGCGATTCGGATCGCGTCGTCTGATGCTCAGAACGCCTCGCCGGTGACGGGATCTCGAGCCGGATCCGCCAGCGCCGCAATACGCGCGACCACGGCCGCATCCGGCGGCGTCTGCAGAATGTCCCAGCGTTGCCCGGCGGGATAGGCGCCGACCACGGTGAAATCCGCTTCTGCGTGCAGGCAGCAATGGCCGGTGCCGGCGGGCAGCAGGAGCGCATCGCCGGCGCAGACCTCGACGATGGGGCCGTCCGGCCCGCCCAGCATCAGCCGGGCCTGCCCGCGTGCGACACCCAGCACTTCATGCGCGATCGAGTGGTAGTGATGGAATTCGTACACGCCCCCGCGCCAGTCCGGCGGCCAGCCATATATGTCGAAGCGGCGCTCAAAAGCGCGCGCGTCGAACGGCTGGCCGTCCGCCGTGCGCAGGCCGCGATACAGCCGCACCGGCAGGCGCGGATTGTTGGGCGTCTGTGCGGTGGACGACAGGGGCAGGCGTTGCACGTGCATGGAACTCTCGTTGTGCAAGCGCGCGCCGCGCGTCAGCCCTGCAACGCCACGTGCAACGGGACGTCGCCGGGCCAGCGTGCGCGACCGCCCAGTGCGGGCAGCTCCACCAGGACGGCAGCGCCCAGCACGGTGGCGCCCTGCGCGCGGGCCAGCGCCAGGCCGGCCGCCAGTGTGCCGCCGGTGGCCAGCACGTCGTCGACCAGCACGACCGACGCGCCGGGCGGCAGGGCGTCGGTGTGGATCTCCAGACGGTCCTGTCCGTATTCGAGCGCGTAGGCGTGCTGCACCGTGCGCCCGGGCAGCTTGCCCGGCTTGCGCACCGGGACGAAGCCGGTGCCGAGCGCCTGGGCCAGCGCCGCGGCGAAGATGAAACCGCGCGATTCGATGCCCAGGAATGCAGCCGGCGGCGCAGCGCGCCACGGTGCGGCCATGGCGTCGATGGCGGCGGCGAAGGCCTGCGCATCGGCGAGGACGGGCGTGATGTCCTTGAAGATGATGCCGGGCTTGGGAAAGTCCGGAATCTCGCGGAGCAGGGACGACCAGTGCGGCATGGGTGGGTCTCGAACGTGGGCCGGCGATGATCACCCCAGGGACGCGGCGACACAAACCTCACCGGGGTGGGCGTATCTCCGCAGGCTGCGCGAGATCCGCGCAGCCGACTGCATCGAGCATTGCGCATGCGCCCCACCCCGATCCTGTTGTCCGCGCTGCTGGGCGTCCTCACCGTGATAGCGAGCGGCGGGGCGGAGGCGCGCACGATCTGGCGCTGCGTGCTCGGCGGCACTGTGAGCCTGTCGACGGCGCCCGAGCCCGGGTCCAAATGCACCGCACGCGAGATTCCCGACGATGCCGTGCAGACGCCGAATCTCTGGGGCGAGATGGGAGTCTTCAGCGGCGTGCTCTACGAACGCGAACAGGATGGTCGTCTGGTCTACGGCACCCGCCGGTTGCCCGGTGCGCGAGAGTACCTGCGCTTCACCGCGCAGACGCCGCCCGGTGAACCCGCCCACGCCGGTCTGGGGCGCGTCGGCAGGCCGCGGCTCGATGCCTGGCCCGCCTTGTTCCGCGACGCCGCGAAGGCCAACGGCCTCGACGAAGCCTGGCTGCGTGCGATCGCGCATGCCGAAAGCGGATTCGCGCCCACGGCCACGTCGCCCAAGGGCGCGCGCGGCGTGATGCAGTTGATGCCCGATGTCATCGCCGATTACGGCGTGACCGATCCCGACTCGCCGGCGCAGTCGATCAATGCCGGTGCCCGCCATCTGCGCTGGCTGCTGCGCCGCTACGGCGACGACCGCACGCGTGCCCTCGCGGCCTACAACGCAGGCGCCGGCACCGTGGACCGCTACGACGGCGTGCCGCCGTATGCCGAAACCCGCGATTACATCGACAAGGTGCAGGCGCTGTATCTGCGCTACCGCGAGGCGATGGGCAATCCGGTCGAACGGCCGGCGATCTGAAGCCGGAACGCGGAAGGCCGCGGTTCGCACCGCGGCCTTCCGGTTCAATGCACTGCGCGGGGCCTCAGCCCTCGCGCGGCGCCAGGCGGATCAGGCGGCCGTCCTTGCCGTCCTCGATCACCCACAGCGCGCCATCCGGTCCCTGGGTCACGCCGCGGATGCGCGCACCCATCGCGAAGCGCTCGGCCTCGCGTGCGGTGTCGCCGTTGAGTTCGATGCGCACCAGCGTCTGGCCCGACAGGCCGCCGGCGAACGCATTGCCGGTCCACTCGGGGAACAGCGTGCCGGAGTAGACCATCAGGCTCGACGGCGAGATCACCGGTGTCCAGCTGATCAGCGGCTTGATGAATTCCGGACGCGTGTCGTGATCCGGGATCGGGCGGCCGTCGTAGTGGTTGCCGTTGGAGACGATCGGGTAGCCGTAATTGCCGCCGCGCTCGATCAGGTTGAACTCGTCGCCGCCGGCGGGGCCCATCTCGATCTCCCACAACTTGCCGTCGCCGTCGAACGCGATGCCCAGCGGATTGCGCAGGCCCAGCGCCCAGACTTGCGAGGCGACCTCGCCCTGATCGGCGAAGGGGTTGTCCGCCGGCACGCTGCCGTCGTCGTTGAGGCGCAGCATCTTGCCCATGTTGGACGTCATGTCCTGGGCCGGGTCGAACTTCTGCCGGTCGCCGGACGAGATCCACAGCTTGCCGTCGGGACCGAAGGCGATGCGGTGCGCATAGTGGCCGTTGCCGCTGACCTTGGGCACCTGGCGCCAAAGCACTTCGACGTCCTGCAGCGCGCCCGCTTCGGCATCCAGGCGCGCACGCGCCACCGCGGCGCCGCGTCCACCATCGCCGTCCTCGGCATAGCTGAAGTACACGAGGCCGTTCTCCGCGAACTGCGGATGCGGCTTCACGTCGCCGAAGCCGCCCTGTCCGCCGTAGCCGACCTCGGGCACACCGGAAATCTCGCGCGCTTCGCCGCCGGGCAGGGTGACGTGCTTGAGCACGCCGGACTTCTCGGTCACCAGCAGGCTGCCGTCGGGCAGGAAGGCCAGCGCCCACGGCTCGTTGAACGCCGCGACCGCGGTGCTGGCGAACGGCACGCCTTCGATCGCGTCTTCGCCTGCCGGCGTGGCTGCACTCGCGGCCGCCTGCGCGGCGTCGTCCTGGCTGGACACGGCGCCGTTGGCGGCATTGCCGTCGCAGCCCGACAGCCAGAGCAGCGAGGACGCGAGAGCGGTGAGCGTGAGGGGTCGCAGGTGCATGAGCATCTCCAGTGCGCAATCGGGGAAAACCCGAGTGTCGCATACGCCTTGTTTCCAGCTGCGCGCGAGCAGGTTCAGCTGCGCATTCGTAAACGTTGTGTTGCCGTTCATCGCAATGCATCGCCGGCATCTCGGATGCGCACCGCAGCGCACGTCCGACGCACACCCGCCACCATGGGATTCATGCCGCGCATCTCACGCCGCGGAGACATCGGGCCTACAGAACGCGCAAATGCGAGTGGTTAAACAGTCGTAAGCGGCGATGACGCGAGGGCGTGCGGCGTTCATTCCCGCGGCGGCAAGGTGGATCCCGTGCGGTATCCACGACGAGGATGATCCACCTCCCGCGCTCTCACATTCAATCGGAGAACACCATCATGAAGAATGTCCGCAAGCCGATGATCGCTACGATTGCACTGGGTGTCGCCATGGCGATGCCGATGGCCTTCGCTCAAGACGCGACCACACAGCAGGCGCCGCCGACCGCGACGCAGGACTATGCGCAGGACGCAACTGCCGAAGCGCCGCAGGCGCAGCAGGGTCAGGTGACCTGGGCCGATCTCGACACCGATGGTGACGGCCGCCTGAGCCGGACCGAGGCCGGTGCACTGGAAGGTCTGGGCCAGGTGTTCGACGAGGTCGATGCCGACGGTGATGGGTTCATCACGCCCGAGGAATATCGCGACTTCGTGAACCGCCAGGCCGCTGGCGCGGGCGCTGCGGACGAGTAATCGTCCAGCGACCCGCTACCCGCTTCGGCGGGTCTCCAGAACGGCCCGCTCCGGCGGGCTGTTTTCGTGTGCGCATTCCGCCGGCGCTGCTGCGGCCCTCTCCGGCGGCTAGAATCCGCCCATGAAACAGGGCATCCAGCTGGTCGGCTTCGACGCCGACGACACCCTCTGGCGCAGCCAGGATTACTTCGACGATGCGCAGCGCGAGTTCGAGGGCATCGTGGGCCGTTACGTGGATCTCGACGACAGCCGCATCTCCGACGCCCTGTATGCCGTCGAGTCGGCGAACATCGCGGTGTTCGGATACGGCGTGAAGGGCATGACCCTGTCGATGATCGAATCGGCCGCGCAGATTACCGACGGACGCATCACTGCCCGCGACCTGCATCGCATCGTCGAGATGGCCAAGGCGCTGCTGCGGCACCCGGTCGAACTGTTGCCGGGCATCCGCGCCGCAGTCGAAGCCATCGCCACGCGCTTCGACGTGGTGCTGATCACCAAGGGCGATCTGTTCCACCAGGAAGCCAAGGTGCGCGACTCGGGACTGTCCGACCTGTTCCGGCGCATCGAGATCGTCAGCGAGAAGGATGTACCGACCTATGCACGCGTATTGAGCGAATTCGACGCGGACGCCAGCCAGTTCCTGATGATCGGCAATTCCCTGCGCTCGGACATCGCGCCGGTGCTCGCGCTGGGCGGTTGGGGCGTGCATATGCCGTACCGCACGACGTGGGCCCACGAGACCCATGCGCCGCTCACTGACGGTCTCGACCGTATGCGCGAGGTCGCTTCGCCCGATGAACTGCCGGATGCGGTGCTCGCATTGGCGACGTATGCGATCGAGCGCTGATCGGCGCCCACCCGGGCGCTGCCTGCCATTCGCGTAAACGCTTGCAGCGCACGGTAACCGTTTCCAGTTTGAATGCAGTCTTTATGCGGGTCCGACATGAACAACGGGCGCAGCGATATTGCAGACGGATTCATTCGCGATCATCGATGGTGGATCCCGAAGACCGCCGATGGGGTGGTCGCTGGAGATCGCACCATGTCCCAATCGACACTGACCCGCTGGGTGCTGCCGGCCCTTCTGGCGACCGGACTTGCGACCGCCGCCCTGGTGCCGGCGCCTGCGAAGGCCAATGATGACCTGGTCCGCGTCATCGTCGACGTCGCCGACGTGATGATGCGCGGCAGCACGCCCTACTACCGTCACGGCAACTACGGCCAGAACGACCGCCTGCTGGTGTCCTACGACCGCTACGGTCGCCCGGTCTATCACCGCAGTGTCCAGCGCAACCACCGCGCCTACCGCCCCGGTCCGCCGCCGCATGCGCGGGCGCATGGCTACCGTCACGACAACCGCCACCGCAACACGCGTTGCGACAGCCGCGGTCGCTGCTCGGTGCAGTACTACGATCCGCGCCAGGACCGTCGCGGCCGCCGCTGAGCGGTCCTTTCGGAACAGCACACCATTGCGCGCCGCTGCCCACAGGGCCGCGGCGCGTTTTCTGCTAGCTTGAAGCCATGACTGCATTCCATCGCCTGCCGTGTCGTCCATCCCCCGGAAACCGGGTCCGCCGCACGCTCGGCGCGCTGGTGGTCGCATCGGCGCTGTTGCCGGCGGTCACCCAGGCCGGAGAGGCGATGACCTGCGAACTGACGTTCGCGGCCAGTGACTGGTCGCCGCGGTACCGCGCGGCGCGTGGCACGGGCGAACTGCGCTGCGCCGATGGGCGCAGCCTGCCGGTGCGGGTCAGCGTGAAGGGCGGCGACCAGGCGCTGAAGATCGCCTCGGGCGCTGCAAGCTTCAGTGGTGTGCGCGATCCGCGCGATGTGATCGGCGCCTATGCCGCCGAAGGCGATGCCGTCGGGCCGCACCGGCTGATGCGCAAGGGCGCCGTGCAGCTGCAGGTGACCGCCACCGGCGAGTGGTGGCAGCAGGGTGGTCGTCCGGACAGTCTGGTGATCGCGACGCGCTGAGGCGCGTGTGGCTCAGTCCGCGCGCTGCGCGCTGTCGCCGTTGACCGGCAGAGTGCGGAAGGTGTTTTCGGCATCCTGGCCGATCCGGGTTGCGACCCGGTCCAGCGTGACCCAGTAGACCGCCAGCAGGATCGACACGACCGCAGCGGCGATGCCCCAGCGCAGGAACCTGCCCGAACGGGGCGATGTGGATGACGTGCCCATGGCGGCTGTCCTCGTTGGCGGGGTTGGGCTATGGTCGTCCGTCGCGCGTCGCGGCAGTGTCATCGGACCGTCCGCGTCACGCGGCCGCGCCGCCGCTTCCCGGGATCCGTGTCATGCGTCTGCTTCCGATCTGCCTGCTGCTTTCGATGCTCGCGATGCCGATGGCTGTTTCGGCGCAGGATGCCGCACCCGCGCCTGCCGCGACTGCCGACGACGTCGCGCCCGACGCCACGCTCTGGGCGCCGCGGACGGGCGATGCCTGGGTCGACACCTGGCTCGCCGATCTCAATCTCTATGCCGAGCGTTACGCGGATGCGTTCGTCGACGAACTGGTGCGTTACCGGAGCGCGCCGCGCCCGCTGGTGGAACAGATGATGGCCGACGAGGCCTGGCGCCCGGCCGACATCTACGTGGCCTGCGCGACAGCGCAGGCGCTGGGGCGCACCTGCCGCGAAGTGGCGGCGGCATGGCGACGCGATCATGCGCAGGGCTGGGCCGACGTGGTCGAGCGTCTCGACGCCGAGCGGCACGGCGAGGCCCTGACGCGGGTCAAGCGGGGGCTGGTCGAAAGCTACGACCGCTGGGCGCGTCCGATCCGGCTGGACGCCTCGCTGCGCCGCGCATTTCCCGATCGGGGCGCGTGACGACCGGCGGCGCGAGGCGCCGCCGGCCTGATGGTCAGCCGATCGCCAGCGTCTTGTTCTTGCGTTCGGCGAGGCGCTTTTCCAGGTAGTGGATGTTCTGCCCACCGGCCGCGAAGCCCTGGTCGCGCATGATCCGCTGCTGCAGCGGGATGTTGGTCTTGATGCCGTCGACGACCATCTCCGACAGCGCCACGCGCATGCGGCAGATCGCGGTTTCGCGATCCGGGCCGTGCACGATCAGCTTGCCGATCATCGAGTCGTAGTTCGGCGGCACCGCATAGCCTTCGTAGACGTGCGTGTCGACGCGCACGCCCGGACCGCCCGGCGCGTGGAAGTGACGGATCGTGCCGGGCGAGGGCATGAAGGTCTCGGGATCCTCGGCGTTGATGCGGCACTCGATCGCATGACCGGTCAGCACCACGTCTTCCTGTCTGATCGACAGCTTGTGGCCCGAGGCGATCATCAGCTGCTCGCGCACCAGATCGATGCCCGTCACCAGCTCGGTCACCGGGTGCTCGACCTGGATGCGGGTGTTCATTTCGATGAAGTAGAAGCGGCCGTCTTCGTAGAGAAACTCGAACGTGCCCGCGCCGCGGTAGCCGATGCGGATGCAGGCATCCACGCAGACCTTGCCGATCTCCGCCCGCGCTTCGGGCGTGATGCCCGGCGCCGGGGCTTCCTCGACGACCTTCTGGTGGCGACGCTGCATCGAGCAGTCGCGCTCGCCCAGATGGATCGCGCCGCCTTGGCCGTCGGCCAGCACCTGGATCTCCACGTGGCGCGGGTTCTCGAGGAACTTCTCCATGTAGACCATGTCGTTCGAGAACGCGGCCTTGGCCTCCTGCTTGGTCGTCGCGATCGCGTTGATCAGCGCCGCCTCGGTATGGACCACGCGCATGCCGCGTCCGCCGCCGCCGCCGGCCGCCTTGACGATGACCGGGTAGCCGATCTCGCGGGCGATCTTGACGTTGGTCGCCGCGTCGTCGTCGAGCGGACCGCCGGAGCCGGGCACGCAGGGCACACCCGCGTCCTTCATCGCGCGGATCGCCTCGACCTTGTCGCCCATCAGGCGGATGGTCTCGGCCTTGGGCCCGATGAAGATGAAGCCCGACTGCTCGACGCGTTCGGCGAAGTCGGCGTTCTCGCTGAGGAAGCCGTAGCCGGGATGGATCGCCTGGGCGTCGGTCACTTCGGCCGCGGCGATGATCGCCGGCATGTCGAGATAGCTCTGCGCGGACGGCGGCGGGCCGATGCAGACCGACTCGTCCGCCATCGCCACGTGCTTGAGGTTGCGGTCGACGGTGGAATGCACCGCGACCGTGCGGATGCCGAGGGTGTGACACGCGCGCAGGATGCGCAGCGCGATCTCACCGCGATTGGCGATGACGACTTTTTCAAGCATGGGATTCAGGCCGTGATTCGTAATTGGTGATGGGTGATTCGTAAAGAGCGGCATCCTCGCGAACGGAAGATGCCTGCTCCTTCGAACGGATCAGCGCATTGAGTCTGGCGAATGTACGGTCGAGCAACTGGCCGAGCGCGGGATCGGGCTGCGCGAGCCCGAGCTGCTCCACCAGCAAAATCTGGGTGTCCAGCTCGGCGAGCGAGCCGCGGGCGATCGAGAGGAATCGGATCAATTCGGCAGCAGAACGTCGGGCTGCACCTTCGGCGATGTTTGAAGGCACGCTGACCGCCGCACGACGCATCTGGGACGAGAGGCCGTAGCGCTCTTCGTCCGGAAGCGCCGCCGTGAAGCGATAGACGAGGGCGACCAGATCCATCGCGTCGCGCCATACATCCAGGCGCTGATGGGGCCGCTCCTTCGAATCACCAATCACGAATCACCAATTCCGGCTTCCGGCTCAGCCGATCACGAACAACGGCTGATCGAATTCGACCGGCTGGCCGCTCTCGCACAGGATCGCGAGGACCGTGCCCGAGGTTTCGGCTTCGATCGGGTTGAACATCTTCATCGCTTCGATGATGCCCAGCGTGTCGCCGACCTTGACCTGCTGGCCGACCGAGACGAACGACGGCTTGTCCGGTGCGGGCGAGGCGTAGTAGGTGCCGACCATCGGCGACTTGATCGTCTGGCCCGGGGGCAGGTCGTCGCCCTTGGGCGAACCGCCGGTGGCGGCATCGACCGGGGAGCTCATCGGCATCACCGGCTCGGCTGCGCGCGGCGCGGCGACCGGGGCGGGCGCCTGGGTGTAAACCAGGGGCGCGCCGTTGGCACCGGCGTTGCGCGACAGGCGCACGGATTCCTCGCCTTCCTTAATCTCGATTTCGGTCAGGTTGGACTCTTCGAGCAGGTCGATGAGCTTCTTGATCTTTCTCAGGTCCATGCAGGGCCTCTCGTGGGTCGTGGACCGCGCGACGCGCGGCCATCGGGAAGTGGAAGGTCAGGCCGCGCGCAGCCGCAGCAGGGCGGCGTCGAGCGCGAACCGGTAGCTGTCTGCGCCGAAGCCGCAGATCACGCCGAGTGCGAGGTCGCTGAAATAACTGGTGTGACGGAACGGCTCACGGCGGTGCGGGTTGGACAGGTGCACCTCGATGAAGGGAATGGCGACGGCGGCGAGCGCGTCGCGGATCGCGACCGAGGTATGGGTGAATGCGGCCGGGTTGAACAGGATCAGCGCCGTGCCGTCCGTGCGCGCGGCCTGGATCCGGTCGACCAGGACGTGCTCGGCGTTGGACTGCAGGCTTTCCAGCGCGTGCCCATGGCCGGTGGCCGTGTCGTGCAGGTCCCGGTCGATGTCGGCGAGGGTCGCGTGGCCGTAGACCTCCGGCTCGCGGATGCCGAGCAGGTTGAGGTTGGGGCCATGCAGAACGAGGATCGACGCCATCGCGCACCGGTCGCGGGAAGTGCGCGAAGTCTGCGGGATGTCCCCATTGCTGTCCAGTTCGCAGACGTTCGACGATTTTAAACGAGCGTTTGAGTTTGCCGCTCAGGGTTGCGCCCAGGCCTCTGTTTCGCCATGCGCGAAGGGACCGATGCGCTGCTTCAGCAGGCGGCCGTCGGCGCCCACCAGCACGGTATACGGCAGCACGCCGCGCGGATTGCCCAGCCGCACCCCTGCATCGGCCGGGCCGGGCGGATCCAGCGCGATCGCGTAGTCCACCGGAATCCGGTCGAGGAATGCGCGCACCGCCTCGGCATCGTCGAGCGCGATGCCGAGCACCTGCACGCCGTTGTCGCCCTGTTCGCGGGCGAAGCGGTCGAGCTCGGGCATTTCCTCGATGCAGGGGCCGCACCAGCTGGCCCAGAGGTTCACCAGCACCGGCCGGCCGGCATAGGCCTCCGGCAGGCGGAGCGTCGCGCCATCGAGATCGACGACGTCGAAGGCCGGCACCGGGTCACCGCGTCGCGCCATGACGACACCTTCCGGCACGGGCGGAGCGGTCGCGGTCAGGGCGTCGTTGTAGAGCCGCTGGCCGGTTTCGGTGCCGAGCAACGGGCCGGGACCGGCCACGAACAGGCTGGCCAGTACGCCCAGGCCGCCGGCGACCACCGCGACCCCGACGACGACCAGCGGACCGACGCGGCGCTTCACTGCGCAGCCCCGGCGCGCGCCAGCGCATCGCGAACCACCGTTTCGTTGAGCAGCGCCGGCAGCACCTCGCCGTCGCCGCCGCCCCGCGGATAGACCACATACAGCGGCACGCCGACCGCGCCGTGCGCTTCGAGGAAGGCGCCGATCTCCGGATCGACATTCGTCCAGTCGCCGATCATGTAGGTCGCGCCGCTGGCCGAGAGGGCATCCCGGAACGCGGGCTGCGACAGCACCCGGCGCTCGTTGGCCTTGCAGGTCACGCACCAGTCGGCGGTCATGTTGACGAACACCGGCGTGCCCGAGGCCCGCAGCGCGGCCAGGCGTTCCGCGGCATACGGTGTGTGGTCGCCGGCCACGACCGCAGGCGAGGTGGGTACGGCTGCGGCGCCCTGGCGGATCGCGTACGCAGCGGGCAACAGCGACAGCGCGACCAGCACCAGCGCCGCCGCACGCACGACCGGACCACGCGTCCAGCGCGCACGTTCGAACCACCACAGGCCCAGCGCGCACAGCACCAGTCCGCCGGTCAGCAGGGCCATCGCGTTGACGCCCAGCTGCCGGCCGAATACCCACAGCAGCCACAGCGCGGTCAGGTACATCGGGAACGCCAGCACCTGCTTGAGCGTCTCCATCCAGGCGCCGGGTTTCGGCAGGCGGTCGGCCAGTGCGGGCACCAGCCCGATCAGCAGGAACGGCAGCGCCAGCCCGAGCCCCAGCATCAGGAACACGGCCAACGCCAGGGGCGTCGATGCGGTGAACGCGAAGGCCAGTGCGCCGCCCATGAAGGGCGCGATGCAGGGACTGGCCACCACGCAGGCGAGCACGCCGGTGAAGAAGTCGCCGACCGGACCGCTGCGCGAGGCCAAGGCCTGGCCCAGGCCACCGCCGCCGCCCAGCGTGAACACGCCCGACAGGCTGAGGCCGACGCCGAACATCAGATAGACCAGCGCCGCCACGAACCACGGCTGTTGCAGTTGGAAGCCCCAGCCGAGCGCCTGGCCCGTCGCCCGCAGGCCGATGACCAGCAAGCCGATCGCCGCGAACGCCACCAGCACGCCGGCGGTGTACCAGAGCGCATGCGAACGGGCCTGGCGACGGTCGCCGCCGCTGCGGGCCAATCCCAGCACCTTCAGCGACAGGATCGGCAGCACGCATGGCATCAGGTTGAGGACCAGGCCACCGAGCAGAGCCAGCGCCAGTGCGGCGACGATGCCGGTACGCGCGGGCGCAGGCGCCTGGGTGCGGGCGTCGTTGTCGCGCGCCGCGCCACCCGTGGAAGCGACGCCGTCGGCGGCGGACGTGGCTTCGCCATCGACGACCGGCGCAGCGGCCTCCGGCGTGCCGTCGTCGACACCTGCACCGGGCGCGTCGCCATCCGTTCCGGTCGGTGCGGCCGTCGCAGGCACAGGGGCCGTCACCCGCCCGGCGGGCACCGCGACCTCGACCCGGCGGGTCATCGGCGGATAGCAGATGCCGTCGGTCTGGCAGCCCTGGAACGTCGCGACCACGGTCACCGTCGCAGCATCGGCACGGCTGCGCACCAGCGGCAGCGGCACGTCGATCGCGTCGAAATAGACCGTCACCGCACCGAAGTGTGCGTCGTGATGCGCAGTGCCGGCGGGCCAGCGCGGGGCCCCGGCGCGGATGCCGTCGGCGCCCTCGACCGCGAACTGGTTGCGGTCGCGATAGAGGTAATAGCCGGGCGCGGGCGTGAACCGCATCAGGATCGTGTCGCCGTCTCCGGCAATCGCTTCGAACGCGAACGCGCGCTCCGGTGGCAGCGCGTCCTGTCCGCCGGCCAGGGTCGGCGCACGTCCCGCGCTGCCGCTTCCCAGGGTCTGGCCGAGCGCGGCGAATCCGGCATCGGCGCTGCGTGCCGCCGCGGGCGTGGTCGGGGCGGGCAGGGCGACCTGCAAGGTGCGGGTCTGCGGCGGATAGCAGATGCCGGCATCGGCGCAGCCCTGGTAGCGCACCTGCAACGCGACCGAATCGATGCCATCGGCCGCGGCGCCGGTCAGTACGGCGACAAGGCGGCCGCGGTAGGTTTCGACGTCGCCGAAGAACTCGTCCTTGTACGGCGTGCCGGCGGGCAGCTGCAGCGGATTGGTCTTGAACCCGTGTTCGATCTGCGCGCCCGTGCGGTGCCGGTAGAGGTAGTAGCCCTCGGCAATCTCCCAGCGGATCTCGATGCGGTCGCGTGCGACGGCGTGGGCCGAAAGCACGAGGGCCTCGTCCACCGGCAGCACATCATCGAAATCGAGCGTCTGTGCCTGCGCGGGCAGACAGGCCAGCGCCCACAGCAAGAGGGCCGCCAGCCACACGGGGCGGCGGGAGGGTCGGCCGCGTTTGGCCGCGGACAGGTCGGGACACGCATGCATCGGGCCAGTATCGCAGGCCATCGTGGATCGAGTCCGAACCGCGGTTCAGCGCACCAAGCGAGCCGGCGAGTAGCGCGCGTCGGACTGCGTCCCGTACGCGTCGGTTGATTGGGCGCGCTGCCGCGGGGCGCCTGGTGGTGGCCTGTTCGACACCTGCCGGTCGTAACGCAGGGGTAATCCGAGGCGCAAGTCGGATGGCCGCGGTTGCGCCTGACCCTCACGCGGATCGTCGACGCGATTCTGGGCGCCCGACTCCCCAACGCCGCACAACGCACCGATCTGCACGACTCGTGCACGGTGGCGCGTGCAGGCTGCGCGCCGGCAGCACTCGGCGGAACGCTGCATCCAGCCCACGTGGCGGATCGGACGGGCATTTAATGAACCGGCCGGTATATTATCGCCGCCCCCCGTGTGCCCTTCCGCCGGAATCGATCCCATGCGTCCAGTGTTTCCTCTGCTTGCCCTCGTCGCGGCGCTCGCCCTGACACCGCCCGTCCTGGCGCAGTCCGCGCCCGTCGACATCGGCGTGGGCGCGTCCGCCACGCGCGAGAACGAGACCACCTTCGTCGCCACCGCGGCCTGGCTGCCGGAATGGCGCCGGACCGAGAACGGCGTACTGCGCTGGGAACTGGGCGCGGTCTACGTGCGCGGCCGCGACAACACCCGGTTCGACCTGTCCGAAGACGCCGGCGTCTTCCATGGCGGCGCCCGCTATGAGCGCGACAATGGTTTCGTCGCCGGCTTCGGCGTCGGCGTGCAGGCCGGGCGCACCAGCGCGCTGTCGGGCAACCCGCAGTTCGTCAGCACGGTGGGCTGGCGCTGGGACCGCGTCTCGCTGCTGGCCCGGCACATCTCCAATGCCAGCATCAAGCAGCCCAACGACGGCGAGACGATGCTCGTCGCGGTGTGGCGCTTCCGCTGAGTCCGGTCGACCGGATGGCGGCATCCGCCCGGTCGGTCCGGCGTGGCAGCACGCCGCGGGCCTTGCCCGCATTGCCAGGCCCATCGCTTGCCGCCTGCGGATTTTTTCTCGCACGCGGCCCTTGTAATCCCTGACACCGCGCCCACATCACGCCCCGTCCCCGGCGTTCCGGGGTGCGTGCGTCCGCGATGCTGGCAGTCTCCATGGCCGAGTGCCAATCCGAGTGCTAGAATCGGCGCCCGTTTTCTTGATAATCAATCACTTAGAGAGGGTTGAAATGAGCAATCTGAAGCCGTTGTACGACCGCATCGTGGTCAAGCCCGTCGAAGCCGAAGAAAAGAGCGCCGGCGGCATCCTGATCCCGGACAACGCCAAGGAAAAGCCGACCAAGGGCGAGATCGTCGCCGTCGGTGAAGGCAAGGCCCTGGACAACGGCAGCGTCCGCGCGCCGAAGGTCAAGGTCGGCGACATCGTGATCTACGGCCAGTACGCCGGCAGCGCCTACAAGGCCGACGGCATCGAATACAAGATCGTGAAAGAAGACGACATCCTCGCGATCGTCGGTTGATTGAGACGCGGTGATTCGTGATTGGTGATGGGTGATTCGTCAGAGCAAACGCTGACGATCCCCGCCTGTCCGAGTCGCCGCGCCTCGCGCTCTCTCCAATCACGAATCACCAAATTACGAATCACGGAGTTATTCAAATGGCTGCTAAGGAAATCCGCTTCGGCGAAGACGCGCGCTCCAAGATGGTGCGCGGCGTGAACATTCTCGCCAACGCCGTCAAGGCGACCCTGGGCCCGAAGGGCCGCAACGTCGTGCTCGAGAAGAGCTTCGGCGCGCCGACGATCACCAAGGACGGCGTGTCCGTCGCGAAGGAGATCGAACTGGCCGACAAGTTCGAGAACATGGGCGCGCAGATGGTCAAGGAAGTCGCGTCCAAGACCTCCGACAACGCCGGTGACGGCACCACCACCGCGACCGTGCTGGCGCAGGCCCTGATCCGCGAAGGTTCCAAGGCCGTTGCGGCCGGCATGAACCCGATGGACCTCAAGCGCGGTATCGACCAGGCCGTCAAGGCCGCCGTCGCCGAGCTGAAGAACCTGTCCAAGCCGACGGCCGACGACAAGGCGATCGCCCAGGTCGGCACGATCTCCGCCAACTCGGACGAGTCGATCGGCACGATCATCGCCGACGCGATGAAGAAGGTCGGCAAGGAAGGCGTGATCACCGTTGAAGAAGGCTCGGGCCTGGACAACGAACTCGACGTCGTCGAGGGCATGCAGTTCGACCGCGGCTACCTGTCGCCGTACTTCGTCAACAACCAGCAGTCGATGTCGGCCGAACTGGATGACCCCTTCATCCTGCTGTACGACAAGAAGATCTCGAACGTCCGTGACCTGCTGCCCGTGCTGGAAGGCGTGGCCAAGGCCGGCAAGCCGCTGCTGATCGTCGCCGAGGAAGTCGAAGGCGAAGCGCTGGCGACCCTGGTCGTCAACACGATCCGCGGCATCGTTAAGGTCTGCGCCGTCAAGGCACCGGGCTTCGGCGACCGTCGCAAGGCGATGCTGGAAGACATGGCCACCCTGACCGGCGGCACCGTGATTTCCGAGGAAGTGGGTCTGTCGCTCGAGAAGGCGACGATCACCGATCTGGGCCGCGCCAAGAAGGTGCAGGTCTCGAAGGAGAACACCACGATCATCGACGGCGCCGGCGAGACCGGTGGCATCGAAGCGCGCATCAAGCAGATCAAGGCGCAGATCGAAGAGACTTCTTCGGACTACGACCGCGAGAAGCTGCAGGAGCGCGTGGCCAAGCTGGCCGGCGGCGTTGCGGTGATCAAGGTCGGCGCATCGACCGAGATCGAGATGAAGGAAAAGAAGGCCCGCGTCGAAGACGCCCTGCACGCCACGCGCGCAGCGGTCGAAGAAGGCGTGGTCCCCGGTGGTGGCGTGGCGCTGGTGCGCGCGCTGCAGGCGATCGGTCAGCTCAAGGGCGCGAACGAAGACCAGAACCACGGCATCATCATCGCCCTGCGCGCGATGGAAGCGCCGCTGCGCGAGATCGTCACCAACTGCGGTGAAGAGCCGAGCGTCGTGCTCAACGCGGTCAAGGACGGCACCGGCAACTACGGCTACAACGCCGCGACCGGCGAATACGGCGACATGATCGCGTTCGGCATCCTGGACCCGACCAAGGTCACCCGTTCGGCCCTGCAGAACGCGGCCTCGATCGCCGGTCTGATGATCACGACCGAAGCGATGGTCGCCGAGCTGCCGAAGAAGGAAGAGCCGGCGATGCCGGGCGGCGGCGGCATGGGTGGCATGGGCGGTATGGATTTCTGATCCAGCCCCACCCGGTTGCACCGTGACACGAGGAACCCCGCCGCGAGGCGGGGTTTTTCTTTGGCTTCGCCCCGACAGCTAGGTGCATCACCCGGTGCGCATATGCGCCATCCAGCGGCACGCCGCGATGTGGCGTGAGGCGTGCCGTTCGAGACACCGGGGCGTGCCGCCGGTGCCTGCCTCCCTGATCGTGGTCGACAATTTCCTCTCGGCCCAGGATGCCGATTCCCTGTGCGATCCCGGTCTCGGCCTGACCGATCCCGACCTGCAAGGCGCATTGCCCGGCCGCAATTCGCTGGAATGCATCCACGTTCTGGCACTCGTGCCTGTCGTGTCGCAGCTGGTCGGTGGGCCGCTGCGGCCGATCAACGCCCATGCGAAGTCCCCATCGTCCGTGCCGGTGACGCGGAGCCAGGGGCGCGTGCACATCGACAGTCCCGTCGAATGGTCGGGCTCGCTCTAGTTCAGCCCGCCGCGGGACCGCCAGGGCGGGACCGAGTTCGGTGGTCATCTGCCGACCGGCACCGATCGTGCGCCGCTCAACCGATATCGAATTGCGGGCCATGGGGCTGTCCAGCTACGCGGCGGCGCAGGACGTACTGATCGCCCGCGACAGCAACGACACATCGAGGTGGGCATGCGGACGCGCGTGCCCATGCGCTTCAATCGTCTGGTGCTGCTGCGTCCCTGGGTGTGGCACGGCTCGGACTAGAGCTTCTGACCTGCCTAGAAGATGCCCGCTTCGTGTATCTGCTCTGCTTCACCCATGGCTGAGGCCGTCAACGCGTAGAGACGATCCTCACTGCGGATCGTCCAAGCTGCACGGATGCGTCTTGCCCTCATCGCCAGGTTGCGCACCCATCGCCGCGGCCTGCGCATTGCGGGCATCGTGGTGGCCGTCCTGTACGCGCTGTACCTGATCGGCGCGAACGTCTTCCTCAACAGTGCCTGGGGCGACGGCGTCATCAACAATAAGCCCGAGCGCTATCACGCGCGGTGGGACTGGGCGATGAGCCTGTATCCGGGGCATATCCATGCGCGTGGGATCGTCATGGGCGGGCATGCGCGGACGACGCGCTGGACGATCGCCAGTCCCTCGGCGAACGGCCGCATCAAGATCCTGCCGCTGCTCTGGCGTGAGGTCGCGTTCGGTCGGATCCGTGCGCAGGATGTGTCGGTGCACGTGTCACGCAGCGAGGTCGACCTGCCTTCGACCAAACGCCCGGGCCGCGCGCCGTGGACGTTCCGCTTCGATGCGATTACCACGCCCAGCCTACTGCGCCTGGATTTCTTCGAGGCCCGCGTGACCGGCCATGGCGAGGCGAGATTCGCGTTCGAGAAGGTGCTGCAGGGCGGGCCCATGGAGGTCGGCCGCTCCACGCTGACCATGCCGGACGCGACGCTGTCCGTCGCCGATGTCGTGCTGCTGCGCGAAGGCGCGCTGGATTTCGAACTCGAAATTCCCGCGCACGTGCGCGAGCAGGCGCAGGGCGAGGAGAAGCTGGTGCTGCTCGATGCGCGCATGCGCGTCGACGGACCCGCGCCGGGTGTCGACCTCGTGGCGCGCGACAACGATGCGCTGCCGATCGGTACCGCCGGTGCCGCCGGCCACCTGCGCGCCGATCTGACCCTGACGCGTGGCGTGCTGATGCCGGGGAGCCGGCTGGACTGGTCGGCGCCGGTGTTCTCGCGCACCGCGGAGGGCACCGACGTGCGGCATCCGCTGGGCGTCGCGCTGCGGACGGACGACGACCGCATTCTCGTGGCCGCGCGCGTGCCGGATGGCGAGGGGCGTCCGCCGCGGCTCAAGGCCGATCTCCAGGTCGAAGACCGGCGGTTGGGCCCCGACGACTGGCTGCGCCCCGTACGCGCGGTTTCGGGCCAGGTCGAGGCGCTGTGGCCGGCGGTGCCGCTGCGCTGGATCGACGTGATCCTCAAGGACGTCGACTGGCTGTCGTTCGACGGCCGGGCTGACCTCGACGCCGACGTGAGGCTGCGCGAGGGCGAGCTGGTGTCCGGCAGCCGCATCGACCTGCGCGATACGCGGTTGCAGGCGCGCGTGCTCGACAATCTGTTCCAGGGCCAGGCGCATGCGCGGCTGCGCGTCGAGGGCGGGGACGAGGATGTCGACGACCAGCGCACGCGTATCGACATCGTCATGGACCGGTTCGTGCTGGCGCCCGAAACCGCTCCCGACCAGATCGATCTGCGCGGACGCGACTTCCGCCTCGACCTGGCCTCGACCGGCCGGCTCGCCGAATTCCACGAGCGGCTCGACGCGCGCCTGCGCTTCGACGATGCCGAAGTGCCGGACTTGCGCACCTACAACCGCTATCTGCCCGGCGACAGTGCACGCCTGCTCGGCGGTCGCGGCGTCGCCAGTGGCGATCTGCGCCTCGACAATGCGGGCGAAATGATCCAAGGCCGCATGCAGGTGCGCGGACAAGGCGTGCGCCTGGCGCTCGGTCCGTCGCAGCTGTCGGGCGAAGTGGTCCTCGACAGTCGTCTGTCGCGGATGGAGCGCGTGGGCCGGCATTACACCCTCGACGCGCTGCAGGTGCAGCTGGACGGCGTGCGCCTGGGCGACGCGCGCGATGGCGATACGCCGTGGTGGGCGAGGCTGGCACTGGAGGACGGCACGCTGGCCTGGGCCGAACCGTTCGAAGTGACCGGCCGCGGCCGCGTCGACATGCGCGATGTCAGCGTGCTGCTCGGCCTGTTCGCCGAGCAGAGTGCGTTCCCGCGCTGGATCGGGCGCCTGATCGATTCGGGCGAAGCGCATGCGACCGGCAATCTGCGCATGCGCGAGCACGAGGTCGTGTTCGACAACGTCGAGGCGCACAACGACCGCATCGACATGCGCGCGCGACTGCGCATCGCGGACGGCACGCCCAATGGCGATCTCTACGCGCGCTGGGGTGTGCTCGGCATGGGCGTCGAACTGCAGGGCGGCGACCGCACCCTGCACATCGCCGGCGCACGCGACTGGTACGAAGGACGTCCGGCGCTGCTGCCCGACGAGTAACGCGCGCCACGGAGGTCCGCCGCACGCACGATAGACTGGGCGGATGCAAACCTCATTGATCGTCATCGACGACTTTCTCGCCCAGGCCGACGCGCTTTCGCTGCGGCAGGCCGCGCTCGGGTTGACGTATCCCGACCTGCAGGGCGCGTTTCCGGGGCGGAATTCGCTGGAGCGCATCCAGATTCCCGGCCTTGCGCAGGTGATTTCGCAGCGCGTGGGTGAACCGCTGCGACCCGTCGAACCGCTGCAGTCGCATGGGAAGTTCAGAATCTCGAAGAGCGGTGATGTGGGCGAGGGACGGGTCCACATCGATGGGCCGGTGTACTGGTCCGGCATCCTCTATCTCAGCCTGCCCGAGCATTGTCACGGCGGCACCGAGTTTTTCCGGCACCTGCCGACCGGGACCGACCACGCACCCCGCAACGACGCCGAACTCCACGCGATGGGGCTCTCCAGCTACGACGCCGTGCAGAGCGAGCTGATCGCCCGGGACAGCAACGACTCGTCGAAATGGGAGATGACGATGCGCGTGCCGATGCGCTTCAACCGGCTGGTCCTGCTGCGGCCATGGCTGTGGCACAGCGCCGGCGAGGTCTTCGGCGACCGCATGGACAATGCGCGTCTGGTCTATCTGATGTTTTTCGCACCTGCGTGACGCGGCTTGGTCGCAGATGAAACATTAGGCGGCATGCACCCGCGCGTGATATCAAGTCCGCCGATGACGATCTTCCACACCCGTTCCTATTGGTACGCACGATTTCCGAAGCCCCGGCGGCGGACGGCATGCGCGTGACCTGAAGATCGAATCAGACGCATTCCCGAAAGCCGCCAGTGCACACCTGGCGGCTTTTTTGTTGGCCGTCGTGCGCCCCACACGATTCACGGAGACTCCCATGCCCCCCCACACCGACGACCTGCGCATCCGTGCGCTGCAGCCCCTGGCGCCGCCTGCCGACCTGATCGCCGAACTGCCGTGCGATGCGGCGATGTCGGCGACGGTTTCCGATGCACGCGCGGCCTGCCACGCCATCCTGCATGGCGACGACGACCGCCTGATCGTCGTCGTCGGCCCGTGCTCGATCCATGATCCGGTCGCGGCGATGGCGTACGCGCACCGCCTGCGCGCGCTGCGCGATACGCATGGCGACGCGCTGGAACTGGTGATGCGCGTGTACTTCGAAAAGCCCCGCACCACCGTGGGCTGGAAAGGCCTGATCAACGATCCGGATCTCGACGGCAGCTTCCGCATCGACACGGGCCTGCGCCTGGCGCGCGGTCTGCTGCGCGAGATCAACGCGCTGGGCCTGCCGGCGGGCGTGGAATTCCTCGACATCATCAGCCCGCAGTACCTCGCCGATCTGGTCGCGTGGGGCGCGATCGGTGCGCGCACTACCGAAAGCCAGGTGCATCGCGAACTGGCATCGGGCCTGTCGTGTCCGGTCGGCTTCAAGAACGGCACCGGCGGCGATGTGCGCATCGCGGTCGATGCGGTGGGCGCGGCCTCGCATCCGCATCATTTCCTGGCGATCGGCAAGGACGGGCGCGCGGCGATCGCCACGACCGCCGGCAATCCCGATTGCCACGTGATCCTGCGCGGCGGCGCGCAGCCCAACTACGACGCGGCCAGCGTCGCGGCAGCGGCCGGCGTGCTACAGGCGCAGGGGCGGCGTGCGGCGCTGATGATCGACGCCAGTCATGCCAACAGCGGCAAGAACCCGGACAACCAGCCGGCGGTGATCGACGACATCGCGCGCCAGGTGGCGGGTGGTGGCACGCCGATCGTCGGCGCGATGATCGAAAGCCATCTGGTCGCGGGCAAGCAGGCGCTGGTCCCGGGCCAGCCGCTGGTCTACGGGCAGAGCATCACCGACGGCTGCATCGACTGGGCGACGACGGTGCGCGTGCTCGACCGGCTGGCCGATGCGGTGCGTGAGCGGCGTGCCCGGGCCGACGCGCAGGCGGCCTGAGTGATCAAGGCGTACGCGCGCGATGCCGTGTCCTGGAATACCGCCGGTGCGCAAGCACGTGCCGGCGGAAAAGCGTCAGGCCGCTTCGCCCGCCGCCATGCCCGAGGCCCAGGCCCACTGGAAGTTGTAGCCCCCGAGCCAGCCGGTGACGTCGAGCACTTCGCCGACGAAGAACAGGCCCGGCACCTGCCGCGATTCCATCGTCCGTGACGACACGCCATCGGTATCCACGCCGCCCAGCGTGACCTCGGCAGTGCGATAGCCCTCGGTGCCGCTGGCGACCAGCGGCCAGGCCTGCAGCAGCGCGGCGGTGTCCTGCAGCTGCGGCGGCGTGAACTGTTTCATCGGCCGGTTGGGCAGCCAGATCTCGCACAGGCGCTGGGCGAAGCGGCGCGGCATCAGTTCGGCCAGCACGTTCTTGAGTTCGGTGCCGGGGCGTTCGGCCTGCTGCGTCTGCAGCCATGCCAGCGCATCGCGGCCGGGCAGCAGATCCAGACGCAGGTCGTCGCCCGGTTGCCAGTACGAGGAGATCTGCAGGATCGCCGGTCCGCTGATGCCGCGGTGGGTGACCAGCATGCGGTTGCGGAAGAACGCGCCGTTGCAGCCGGCTTCGACATCCAGCGCGACGCCCGACAGGTCGTCCAGCCGTTCCTGGTGCTTGCCGCTGAGCGTGAGCGGCACCAGGCCTGCGCGCGTAGGCAGCAGGGCATGGCCGAAGTGGCGGGCGATCTCGTAGCCGAACCCGGTCGCGCCCATGCTCGGAATCGACAGTCCGCCCGTCGCCACGATCACCGAGGCGCTGTGCAGTCGACCGATGGCGGTGTCGAGCACGAAACCGTCGTCGACGCGACGCGGCAGCTGCACCGCGCAGTGTGTGCGCACCTGCACGCCCGCGCCGGTGGCTTCGTCGAGCAGCAACTGCACGATCTGCTTCGACGCGCCGTCGCAGAACAGCTGGCCCAGTTCCTTCTCGTGCCAGGCGATGCCGTGGGCGTCGACGAGATCGATGAAATCCTGCGGCGTATACCGCGCCAGCGCGGACTTGCAGAAGTGCGGATTCGTCGACAGGTACTGCGCCGGCGTGGTGCCGGTATTGGTGAAATTGCAGTGCCCGCCGCCGGACATCAGGATCTTCTTGCCGACCTTGTTCGCATGGTCGAGCACCAGCACCCGGCGCCCGCGTCGTCCGGCCGCGATCGCGGCCATCAGCCCGGCCGCACCCGCACCGATGACGATGACGTCCCAGTCGTAGGTCGGCGGCGGTGTGGGGGACACGGACATGGCAGGGCGGCGGCAAGGGGCCGCGCAGTGTAGGGGCTGACGCCGGTCGATGCCCTGGTGGGCAGGACGCGACGTCCCGGCCGGGCCGCGTGCGAGCCGGGCGTGTGGCATTCCGGGCGGCCTGTCGCGTCCCTCACATGCGCGTGCCTAGGCTGCGCGCGTCTCCTTCGGCAGCGACTCCATGGATCTCAAAAGCGGCTATCCGTTCTGGGCCATCCGCAACGGCCTGATGCAGGCCATGCCCAAACTCGACACCGACCTGCGCTGCGATGTGCTGGTCATCGGCGGCGGCATCACCGGCGCGCTGATCGCGGACGATCTGATTGCCCACGGCCACGACACCGTCGTCGTCGAGCAGCGCGACATCGCCTGGGGCAGCACCGCGGCGAGTACCGCGCTGCTGCAGTACGAGATCGATACCCACCTGGTGGACCTGGCGCGTCGTTATGGCGAAGCGGATGCGGGGCTGGCCTACCGCGCCTGCGGCGAGGCCATCGATCTGCTGGCCGAACTCGCGCGCGGCGTGCGCGACGTCGATTTCGAGCGCACCGACAGCCTGTACTACGCCAGCCGGCAGCGGGACGTGCCCGCGCTGCAGGACGAATGCGTCGCGCGCCGGCGCCACGGCTTCGCGGTCGATTACCTCGACCGTGCCGCGATCCAGGCGCGCTACGGCTTCGACGCGCCCGCCGCGCTTTTGAGCACGCAGGCCGCGCAGGTCGATCCCTACCGCTTCGCCTCGCGCCTGCTGGCCCGCTGCGTGCGACGCGGCGGGCAGGTGTTCGACCGCACGCGGATTGTTGATCTGCAGGCGCGCAGCCGTGACGTGCTGGCGACCACCGATGCCGGCGTCGCCGTTCGGGCGCGGCACGTGGTGGTGGCCGCCGGCTACGCCAGCCAGCACTGGCTGCCGAAGCGCGTGGCGCGCAACCGCAGCAGCTATGCCTTCGTGACCGATCCGCTCGACGACGCGCTGCCCGACCTGCTCGCGCGCACGCTGGTCTGGGAAACCGCGCGGCCCTATCTCTACCTGCGCACCACTGCCGACCGTCGCCTGCTGATCGGCGGCGAGGACGACGACGTCGACGTCCCCGCGCGCCGCGACGCCCGCGTCGACGCCAAGGCCCGCCGGCTGATGAAACGCGTGGCGAAGCTGTGGCCGGCGCTCGATCTCGTGCCGACCTTCGCCTGGGCCGGCACTTTCGCCGAAACCGCGGACGGCCTGCCGTACTTCGGTCCGCATCCGGCGACCGGTCCGCGCATCCAGTACGCGATGGCCTACGGCGGCAACGGCATCACCTATTCGATGCTGGGCGCCGGCCTGCTGCGGGCGCTGATCGAGCGGCGTCCGCATCCGCTGGCCCCGCTGTTCGCATTCGAACGCACCGGCTGAGCGCACGCGTTGACGCCGGCCGGCGCGGGTTCGATGATCCGACACCATGACCACCCCGCGCAGCTGGCACCTCTACCTGCTCGAATGCCGCAACGGCAGCTGGTATGCCGGCATCACCAACGATCTCGATGCGCGCTTCTCCGCGCACGTGGCCGGCCGCGGCGCGAAGTACACGCGCGGGAATCCGCCTGTCCGCGTGCTCGCCAGCCGCAGCTATCCGGACCGGAGCAGCGCCTCGCGCGCCGAGTGGCAGCTCAAGCGCCAGCCCCGCGCCCGCAAGCTGGCGTGGCTGCAGGCCGTGCCCGAACTGCCCGCGTCCGCGCTGGAGATCCGCGCCGGCGGACTCGACGATCCGCACGTCGTCGCCCTGCTGCAGGCGCATCTCGACGCGATGGCCCTGCACTCGCCACCCGAAAGCATCCATGCGCTCGACCTGTCCGGCCTGCGCGCCGCCGACGTGTCGTTCTGGAGTGCCTGGCGTGGCGACGCGCTCGCAGGCTGCGGCGCGTTGAAGGATCTCGGCGACGGCCATGGCGAACTCAAGTCGATGCGCACCCACGCCGCGCATCTGCGCCAGGGTGTGGCTGCGGCCCTGCTGGTGCACCTGATGGCGACGGCCCGCGCGCAGGGCTGGCGACGCCTGAGCCTGGAAACCGGCACCGCCGCTGCATTCGCGCCGGCGCATGCGCTCTACGCCCGCCATGGCTTCGAAACCTGTGGGCCGTTCGGTGATTACGTCGACGATCCCTTCAGCACCTTCATGACGCGCACGCTGGACGGTTGAGCGGTGGCGCAGCGCGCGCGCCGGCGTGAACGCGCCGGTCGCACTGGCTATAGTCGTGCGCTGTCGTTTTCCGCAGGTTGTCCATGTCGCACGCGTCCCCCGCATCGCTTCCCACCATCGCCTGCGCAGCGGGCGGCACCGGTGGGCATCTGTTCCCGGCCGAGGCGCTGGCGCGCGAACTGCAGCGTCGCGGGCATCCGGTGGTCATCTACACCGAACGCCGCGGCGCGGCCTACACCCAGGCCTTGGCCGGGCTGGACCATGTCGTACTGCCGGCACGCAGCCTCGAAGGCGGCATGCGCGGCAAGCTCGCGGCCGGGCTGACGATCCTGCGCGCGATCTGGCAGGCGCGCGCCGACATGCGTCGCCGCGACGTGCGCCTGCTGGTCGGCTTCGGCGGCTATCCGAGCTTCGCGCCCGCACTCGCCGCGAAGAGCCTCGGCCTGCCGCTGCTGCTGCACGAGCAGGGCGCGCGCCTGAGCATGGCCAACCGCAAACTGCTGCGTTTCGCCGATGGCGTAGCGACTTCGTTTCCGGCGACGGCCGGTCTGGACGGCGTCGCGGCCGGGCGGGTGTTCGACACCGGCAATCCCGTGCGCAGCGCGATCCTCGAGGCGCGCGGCGACTATCCGGCGCTCGGCCCGGATGTGCCGCTGCGTCTGCTCGTCGTCGGCGGCAGCCAGAGCGCGCGCGTGTTCGGGCAGGTCGTGCCGCCGGCGCTGCTGCAGCTGCCGGAGTCGATCCGCCGGCGCGTGCAGCTTGCGCTGCAGTACAAGGGCGATGACGCCGAGGCCATCGAAACGCAGCTGCGTGGCGCCGGAATCGACGCGACCGTGCGTCCGTTCTTCGACGACATGGGCCCGCGCCTGCGCGATGCGCATCTGGTGATCACGCGCGCCGGCGCGACCACCGCCGCCGACCTGCTGACCATGGGGCGGCCGGCGCTGTTCGTGCCGATTCCGCACGGCGGCTCGCGCGACGAGCAACGCCGCAATGCCGAGGCCCTGGCCGCGGCCGGCGTGGGCTGGTGCGTGCCGGAACCCGAGCTCACCGCGGCGCATCTCACGCGCCTGCTCACGGACGCGTTCGCCTCGCCGCAGGTGCTGCCCGACGCGGCGCGTGCGGCCTTGGCGCTCGGTCGCCCGCAAGCCGCGTCGACGCTGGCCGATCGCGTCGTCGACACCCTGCGCCGGCACGCATGAGCACGCGCCGCGACGACTGCGATGTGCTGGTCGTCGGCGGCGGCCACAACGGCCTGGTGTGCGCGGCCTACCTCGCCGGTGCGGGGCTCGACGTCCGCGTGCTGGAGCGGCGCCCGATCATCGGCGGCGCCGCGGTCACCGAGAGTTTCCATCCGGGATTCCGCAATTCGGTCGCCAGCTACACGGTCAGCCTGCTCAATCCGCAGGTGATCGCCGACCTGCGCCTCGTGCAGCACGGGCTGCGCGTGGTCGAACGGCCCTACGCCAACTTCCTGCCGTTGCCCGACGGGCGCGCGTTCCGGCTCGGCGGCGCGCACGGCGCCGACGAGGTCGCACGCTGGTCGACGCGCGACGCCGAACGGCTGCCGCTGTACTACGCGATGCTCGACCGCGTCGTCGCCGTGCTGCGTGCACTGATGACCCGCACACCGCCGAACGTCAGCGCGGGCTTCGTGCTCGCCGACTGGGTGAATTCGTGGGCGGTCGCGAAGCAGCTCAAGCAGCTGGACATGCGCGGCCGGCGCGACCTGCTCGACCTGTTCACCAAGTCCGCCGGCGAGCTGCTCGACAGCTGGTTCGAGTCCGCGCCGCTGAAGGCCGCGCTGGGCTGGGATTCGGTGGTCGGCAATTTCGCCAGTCCCTACACGCCGGGCTCGGCCTACGTGCTGCTGCATCACGTGTTCGGCGAGGTCAACGGCAAGTCAGGGGTATGGGGGCACGCGATCGGCGGCATGGGTGCGATCAGCGAGGCGATCGCGGCGGAATGTCGCGCGCGCGGCGTGGCGATCGAAACCGACGCGGCGGTGGCGCAGGTGCAGGTCGAGGACGGACGCGCCGTAGGCGTGCTGCTGGAAGACGGGCGTACGCTGCACGCCGGCGCGATCGTCTCCAACCTCAATCCGAAACTGCTGTACCAGCAACTGGTGCCGCGCGCCGCGCTCGACGACGACACCGCGGATCGCATCGGACGTTACCGCTGCGGCTCCGGCACGTTCCGCATGAATGTCGCGCTGTCGGAACTGCCGGACTTCACCGCCGCGCCGGGCACTTCGCTGCAGCCGCATCACCAGAGCGGCATTCTCATCGGTCCGTCGCTGGACTATTTCGAGCGCGCCTATTTCGACGCGAAATCGCGCGCACACAACCCCGGCTGGTCGCGCGCGCCGATCGTCGAACTGGTGATCTCGTCCACGCTCGACGACAGTCTCGCGCCGCCGGGCCAGCATGTCGCCAGCCTGTTCTGCCAGCACGTCAATCCGGTGATCGACGACGCCGATGGCGGCTGGGATGCGCATCGCGACACGGTGGCGCGGCTGATGATCGACACGGTGGATGCGCATGCGCCGAACTTCGCGCGCAGCGTGCTCGGTTTCGAGGCGCTGACGCCGCTGGATCTGGAACGCCGGTTCGGTCTCGTCGGCGGCGACATCTTTCATGGCAGCCTCGGCGCCGACCAGCTGTTCAGTGCGCGGCCGCTGCTGGGGCAGGGCAACTACCGCGGCGCGCTGAAGCAGCTGTACCTGTGCGGCTCGGGCACACATCCGGGGGGCGGCGTGACCGGTCTGCCGGGCCGCAATGCCGCGCGCGAGATCCTGCGGGACAGGGGCCTGCGCCCGCGGCAGCCCTGACCGCGGAGCGGGCGTGTTCAGCCGGCGTCCGGTTTGTGTACCCGCGGGTATCGTTTTGCAGTGCAGCGTGCACATCGGCGACGGCTCTTCCACTATCGCCCTGCACCCGACGTGGGGGAGGGAGCAAGGCCCGCAACCGGTTTACCGGTGGCGGGCTTTTTATTGCCTGCTATCCGCGTCTTTGGGGCGCCAGGCCGCTGCCGGTACCGCACGTATTCGCAGCTGGATGTCATCATCGCCGCGATGAGTCCTACGCCTTCCGACGCGCTCGACGCGCACCTCGCCCGGCTGCTCGACCGCCTGCCGCACTCCGTCCGCGACGATGCAGACGCATCGGCGCGACTGCGCCAACTCGCGATCGCCAGCGATTTCGCCTTCGATGTCCTGCAGCAGCAGCCGGACCTGCTCACCGACCTGCTGCGCGATGACGGCGCCACGCCGCCCGCGCCGCCACGGCTCGATCCGGCGGCGCCGTCCGACTGGCCGGTGCAGCTGCGGCGCTACCGGCGCGCGGGATCGGTGCGGCTGATCTGGCGCGACGTGTTCGGCCTCGACACCGTGGCCGACACCCTGGCCGGCAGCACGCAGCTGGCCGAGACCTGCCTGCAGCTCGGACTCGACGCGCTGGAAGACGCATTCGCCCAGCGCCACGGCCGGGTGCTGGATGCAGATGGCCAGGTCGTGCGTCTGGTGGTGTTCGGGCTGGGCAAGCTGGGCGGCGGCGAACTGAATTTCAGTTCCGACATCGACCTCGTCTACGGCTTCGAATCGGGTGGCGAAAGCGCAGGCGCGAGGCCGCTGGCGGCCGAGGCCTATTTCACCCGCATCGGCCAGCAGCTCGCGCGCCTGCTCGACGAGACCACGGCCGACGGTTTCTGCCATCGCGTCGACCTGCGCCTGCGGCCGTTCGGCAATGCCGGCCGGATCGCGCTGAGCTTCGCGGCGATGGAGCAGTACTTCCAGCGCGAGGGCCGCGACTGGGAACGCTATGCGTGGCAGAAGGCGCGGCCGGTGGCCGGGGATCTGGAGGCGGGCGAACGGTTTCTGGCGCTGCTGCGGCCGTTCGTCTATCGCCGCTATCTGGATTTCGGCGCGCTCGACGGCCTGCGCACGATGAAGGCGATGATCAGCGCCGAGGTCGCGCGCAAGGAGTCGGCCGACGACGTCAAGCGCGGCGACGGCGGCATCCGCGAAGTCGAATTCCTCGCCCAGGCCTTGCAGCTGATCCGCGGCGGGCGTGAGCCCGGCCTGCGCGAGCGCCGTTTGCTGCCGGCGTTGGAGGCCCTGCATGCGGCGCGTCAGGTCTCGGACGAGGCGCTGGCGCAATTGCGCGAGGCATACCTGTTCCTGCGCCGGGTGGAAAACCGGCTGCAGATGCTGCGCGATGCGCAGACCCATGTGCTGCCGTCCGATCCGGTGGACCGGCTGCGGATCGCGTCCGGTCTGGGCTTCGCCGACTGGGAGACGCTGCAGCAGGAACTCCGGCGTCAGCGCGGCCACGTCGCGCACGAGTTCGATGCGCTGCTCGCGGTGCGCAGCCAGCAACGCGAACCCGATGCCGACAACGACCTCGTCGCGTGGTGGGCCGCGCTGCCCGATGGCGGCGATGCGACGACGCTGGCGGCTGCGGGCTTCGACGATGCGACGAACGTGGACGCCGCGCTGCGCGACTTCGCGCGGTCGCCCAGTGTGCGCGACCTGTCCGACAGCGCACGCGCGCGCCTCGACCGGCTGATGCCGGTGCTGTTGCAGGCCTCCGCGCCGGCGGACCGGCCCCTGCAGGCCATCCGCCGCCTGCTCGCGGTGCTGCACAATCTGCTGCGCCGCGCGAGTTATCTGGCCCTGCTCGACGAACAGCCGGCCGCGCTGGCCCGGCTGGTCGGCCTGGTCACGCGCAGCGCGTTTCTGGCCGAACGTCTGGCGGCGCATCCGCTGCTGCTCGACGAACTGCTGGATTCCCGCGTCGAAGGGCCGCTGCCGGGCCGCGACGCGCTGGTCGCCCAGTGCGCGCGCACCTTGAAGCAGCCGGATCTCGAATCCGCACTGTTCACGCTCAACGAGGTGCGCCAGCAGCTGAGTTTCCGGATCGCGCTGGCGACGCTGGACCGGCGGCTGGATGCGCAGGCCGCGACACGCCAGCTGGCCTGGCTGGCCGATGCGGTGGTCGACGTGGTGCTGACCCTGGCGCGTCGCGACCTGGAGCGCGCGCACGGCCGTGTGCGCGATGCGCAGTTCGCGGTGATCGGCTACGGCAGCCTGGGCGGCGAGGAGCTCGGCTTCGGGTCGGATCTGGATCTGGTGTTCCTCTACGACGCACCGGAAGACGCGCAGTCGGACGGGGCGCGGCCGCTCGAAGCGCAACGCTGGGCGACGCGTCTGGCGCAGAAGGTCGTCACCTTGCTGGGCACCGTGACCGGCGGCGGGCGCCTGTACGACGTCGATGTCCGGCTGCGGCCCGATGGCGGCAAGGGGCTGCTGGTCTCGTCGCTGGCCAGTTATGCCGAATACCAGCGCGAGCGGGCCTGGACCTGGGAACACCAGGCGCTCGTGCGGGCGCGGGTCGTGGCCGGGGACGATGCGATGGTGGAATCCTTCGAGGCGGTCCGCCGGGACACCTTGGCCCGGCCGCGCGATGCCGAGACGGTCCGCGACGACGTGGCCGCGATGCGCAGCCGCATGCGCAGCGAACTGGACCGCAGCACGGCGGCACGCTTCGACCTCAAGCAGGGCGATGGCGGCCTGGTGGATCTGGAGTTCCTGGTGCAGTGCCGGGTGCTGCAGGCCGCCCACGCGCACCCGGCGCTGCTTGAGCCGCGATCGACGCTGCAACTGCTGGCCGCGGTCGAGGCCGCCGACCTGCTGGATGCGGGCGACCGCATCGCGCTGGAAGCCGCCCATGCCGCGCTGCTGGCGATCGGCCTGGACTGCATGCTCGACCGTCGCCCCCGCGTCGCGCCGCCTTCGGACGCGTTGGAGGCTGCGCGTGAAACGATCCGTCGCGTGACCCGCTGGCTCTGAACAGGCCGATCTTCATCCGGGATTGGTCGCCCGGTGGTCACACTGTGCGTGTCCCATTGGCGGACGGCGGTCTGGCGACCGCGCCGCCCTTGGGCGCAGGTTTTATGAACGATTCCCGCAGCCTTCGCCTGGAACCTGTACGTCTGTTCTATATTCAGAACGTTCGGGAACTCTTTCCCGTCTTAGCAGTCATATCCATCGACTGCTAACATCCCCTACATGAGCACGCAGACGATGACCCACGCCCTGGTTGCCAACAGCCTGCCGATTCCCAGCCCGCTGGGTTCGCTCGACGCCTACATCGGCGCCGTGCACCAGATCCCGGTGCTGACGGTCGAAGACGAGCAGGCGCTCGCCAAGCGCTATCGCGACGACGACGATCTCGACGCCGCGCGCGAGCTGGTGCATTCGCACCTGCGCTTCGTCGTGCATGTCGCCCGTGGTTACAACGGCTACGGCCTGCCGCTGGGCGATCTGATCCAGGAAGGCAACATCGGCCTGATGAAGGCGGTCAAGCGTTTCGACCCCGAGGTCGGCGTGCGCCTGGTGAGCTTTGCCGTGCACTGGATCCGTGCCGAGATGCACGAGTTCATCCTGAAGAACTGGCGCATCGTCAAGGTCGCCACGACCAAGGCGCAGCGCAAGCTGTTCTTCAACCTGCGCAAGTCCAAGACCCGCCTGGGCTGGTTGAACGCCGCCGAGGTCAAGGCCGTGGCCGCGGACCTCAACGTGTCCGAGCGCGAAGTGCTGGAAATGGAATCGCGCCTGTCGGGCCGCGATATCGGCTTCGATGCGCCGGCTGGCGAGGATGACGACAGCGCGCCGCCCGCGCCGGTCGCCTACCTCGTCGCCCGCGACGAGGATCCGGCGCAGCTGTACGAGCGCACCGACAGCGAGGACAGCAAGCTGGGCCTGCTGCGCGAAGGCATGGCGACGCTGGATGCCCGTTCTCGCGACATCATCAGCCGCCGCTGGCTGGACGACGAGCACAAGGTGACGCTGCAGGAACTGGCTGACGAGTACGGCGTGTCCGCCGAGCGCATCCGCCAGGTCGAGGCCAATGCGCTGAAGAAGATGAAGGCGCTGTTCGCGGCCTGATCCATGCCGCAGCGTGACTGACGAGGCCCGGAGCGATCCGGGCCTTTTCGTTGTCGGCGCGTCGCGGCCGGGTCGGGTTCCGGGGTGACGCATGACAGTGGGATCGCGGAAACCGCGCCGCTAAGCTGGGCTTTCGTGGGTTCCGGTTCCCTGTTCCGTCGTATGTCGCTCTGGATCATCCTTTACGCCTGCGGCGCGGTGCAGGCGCTGCTGCTGTCGATTGCGCTCTGGCGGCGACCGGTCGACGCGGACGCGAATCGCGTACTCGCGGTGTGGCTGCTGCTGATCGCGCTCGATCTCGCAGTGAAGTCGGCGTCGCTCGCCGAGGTCGATCCCGGCCTGCGGGCGATCCGGCACGTGTTCGCGTTCTTCCCGTTCCTCCATGCCAGCCTGTTCTATCTCTATGTGCGCACGCTGGTCGGTGAGCAGCGCGTTGCCTGGCGCGATGGCGTGCACATGCTGGGTTTCGTGGTCGCGCTGGCCTGGTTCTGGACCGCGACCCGGCTGGCGCCGCCCGGCCTGGCGGAGACGATGATCGCGTTCACCCGACGCTGGTTCGATCCGGTTCTCTTCGCCTATGCACTGGCCTACATCGGCGCGTCGCTGCAGCTGCTGGGCCGGTACCGGCGGGCACTGCGGCGACGGCACTCGGATGCCGACCGGCTGTCGATGCGGTGGCTTCGGGTGCTGGCCATCGGCCAACTGGTCATCTGGGGCATCGCAGCCGGCCACTGGCTGGCGCGGCCCGGCTGGATCGACCACGCGCTGATCTACGCCGCCGTTGCGGTCTGGGTGTGCCTGGTCGGCTACTGCAGCCTCGCGCAGCCGCCGGTCGTGGAGATGCCGCTGGCATCGACGACACCCGATGCGGCGCTCCCGGCGTCCGAACCGGTGGACGCTGATCGCGCCCGGGATGTCGAAGCCCGTCTGGCTGCATTGATGACGACGCAGCAGCTGTATCGCGAGCCTGCGCTGACCATCGCGCAGCTGTCGCGCCGCAGCGGCTATCCCGAATACCTGGTGTCGATGGTCATCAACCATCGGCTGGGCGGCAACTTCTGGGACTACGTCAATCGCCACAGGATCGATGCGGCGCGCCGCTGCCTCGCGGATCCGGAGGATCGCCGCACCATTCTGGCGATCGCCTACGACTGCGGATTCACGTCCAAGTCGACCTTCAATGCCGCGTTCAAACGCCTGCAGGGCGAGACCCCGAGCGGCTATCGCCAGCGCCAGTGCGAACAGGCGCCGGTCTGACGGGTCGCCCGGGTTCCAGGATGCCCGGGTAGCGCAGCAGGAGCTCGCAGATCGCGAGGTTCAGCGTCCAGCTCAGCCAGGCGCTGGCGATGTAGACCGGCATGGGCGACAGCTGCAGCAGGCCGATGCCGGTTCCCAGAATCAGGCGCAGCGTCACCGCAGCGAAGGTCAAGGCCACGCTGCGGCACATCCAGCGGCGGTGCCGCGCGATGTCACCGGCAACCGCATGGCGGATGCCCAGCGCCGTGGTGAGCAGCCAGGCGATTGCCAGCAGGACGAAGGCACTGCGGCTGGGCAGTCCGCCCTGTGCGTTGACGGCCAGGGACAGGCCGGAGACGCCGCCGATTATCACGGCGGCCGTATATACCCAGCCGCTGGCGCGGTGCACGGCCGGCCAACGCGCGCGCAGGCGGCCGTTGAGCTGAAACGGCGCCAGCAGCAGGGCCAGTCCGGCGGCGAAGAAGTGCGCGGGTACATCCCAGCCCGAGACCGCGAACTGGGCCGCGAACGGATCCTGCACGCTGTGATGCCGATACAGATAGAGAAACGCGTACGCCGCGACGGCAATCCCCATGAGCGCGAACAGCACTTTGACGCTGCCCCGCATCCACCCCGCCAACCTGTCCATGCCGCCTGCCCCTCACGATGAAGAGGCGACAGATTCGAGTGCGGGCGTGGCCTGGTCGTCCGGATCGGCGGAACCGTACGTGTGCGGTACCGGGTCGGCGGCCCCGGGCGCGATGCAGTCCACCGTTCGGTGCCCGCGGCGCGTGGCGCCTCACCAGGCGGGTTGCTGCCTGGGTCTGGCGCTCAATGCGCGACGCGCGGATGCGCTGCGGCGATCACCACTTGAACAGCACCAGGCTGATCGCCAGCGCGGCCATGCCCGAGACCAGGCCGTAGACCGTCTCGTGGCCCTTGGCGTAACGCTTGGCGGCGGGCAGCAGTTCGTCGAGGGCGAGGAAGACCATGACGCCGGCAATGAGGCCAAAGACGACGCCGAACACGGGCTCGGACAGGAACGGGCGCAGCACGGCGTAACCGATCAGGGCGCCGATCGGTTCGGCCAGACCCGACAGCAGGCAGGCGAGGAAGGCGTAGAGCTTGTTGTTGGTGGCGAAGTACACCGGCACCGCGATCGCGATGCCTTCGGGAATGTTGTGGATCGCGATCGCGAACGCCAGCGGCATGCCGACGCCGGGGTTCTCCAGCGTCGCGAAGAACGTCGCCAGGCCTTCGGGAAAGTTGTGCGCGGTGATCGCCACCGCGGTCAGCAGGCCGACCCGCTTGATGTAGCTGGTGTTGTGCTCGCGAAAGTAGGGATCGTCGACTTCCAGTCGCTCGTGCGGATTGGGCACCAGCCGATCGATCGAGACGATGAAGAGCACGCCGGCGAGGAACGACAGCGTGCCCCAGGTGAAGCCGAGCTGTTCGCCGTAGGCGTTGGTGAAGGCGAGGATCGACTTGTCGAGAATCTCGGTCAGCGACACGTAGACCATCGCGCCGGCCGCGAATGCCAGGCCGAACGACAGCAGGCGCGCATTCGGTTGCTTGGAGAACAGCACCAGCAGGCTGCCGAGGCCCGTCGCGAGGCCGGCCGCGGTGGTCACCGCCAGCGCGATCCAGAAATTATGGGTCGAGACTTCGAGCATGCGCAGGGCCGGAGCGGGGAGGGGCGCGACTCAGTCCGGCGGATTCGGCTGGGAGGGGCGCGCGGCCATGCTATCCGAAGCGTCCGCCGCGTTGTCTGCCGTGTGCGCCTCGGGGCCGACCTCGGGCGCGGGGCCGAAGATGATCCGCGCGCCGCGCTGGTAGGTCCAGTACGCGATCGTCCAGTTGAGCAGCACGGCGACCCGGTTGCGGAAGCCGATCAGGAAGAACACGTGGGCGATCAGCCAGAACCACCAGGCGAGAACGCCCGAGAGCTTGAGCCGGCCGAAATGCACCACCGCCGCCATGCGGCCGATCGTCGCGAGGTTGCCGAAGTCGCGGTAGACGAACGGCGACCGCGGACGGCCGGTGAGGCCGGCGCGGATGTTCGCGGCGACGTGTCGGCCCATCTGCTTGGCCGCGGGTGCGACGCCGGGCACGGGGCGTCCATCGGATTCGACCGCGGCAAGATCGCCGGCGACGAAGATGTCCGGATGGCCCGGCACCGAGAGATCCGGCGCGACGCGGACGCGGCCGGCACGATCGCGCGGCGCATCGAGCAGGGCGCCGAGCGAGGATGCGGCGACGCCGGCTGCCCAGACCACGGTGCGCGCCGGGATGCGGCGCTCGCCGAGCGCATAGCCCTCGGCATCGATGTCGCCCACCGGCGTGCCGGTCAGCACCTCCACGCCCAGCTTCTCCAGCTGGCGACGCGCACGCGCCGACAGATCCTCGGGGAACGAGGACAGCACCCGCGGGCCGGCCTCGATCAGGCGCACCTTCGCTTCGGCAGGGTCGATGTTGCGGAACTCGCTGCGCAGGGTATGGCGGGCGATCTCGGCCAGCGTGCCGGCCAGCTCGACGCCGGTGGGGCCGCCGCCGACGATCGCGAAGCTCAGCCAGGCCGCGCGCTGTTCCGGATCGGATTCGGCTTCGGCGCGCTCGAATGCCAGCAGCAAGCGGCGGCGCAGGTGCAGGGCATCGTCCAGCGTCTTCAGGCCCGGCGCGTGCTCGGCCCAATGGTCGTTGCCGAAATAGGCATGGGTGGCGCCACTGGCCAGCAGCAGCCGGTCGAAGCCGAGCGTCTGGCCGCCGTCGAGGGTCAGCGTGCGGGCATCGGCCTCGATGCCTTCGACCTCGGCCATGCGCACTTCGACGTTGTCCTGGTCGCGCAGGATGTGCCGCAGCGGCGCCGCAATGTCGGGAGCCGACAGGCCCGCCGTCGCCACCTGGTAGAGCAGCGGCTGGAACAGATGATGGTTGCCACGGTCGATCAGCGTGATCCGCACCGGATCGCGCGCCAGTGCGCGGGCGGCCCAGAGGCCGGCGAATCCACCGCCGACGATGACGACATGGGGGCGATCAGTGTGGGCAGCGTCAGACATTGCGTCGCAGGCGAAACGGGGTGCGTCAGGGTAAACGCCCGGGCGATGTGGCGACGTGGAGGTCTTGCCGAGCGGGATCCGTCGTCAGCGCGGACGGGGTAGTCCCGCCGCCGAGGTTTGCAGCGAGTGTGCGATCGGGAGACGGGGCCGTACGCGCGCAGGCGCATGCATTGCCTGACGGGATCGGACTTTGCCATCCCGCGCACTACGCTTCGCCCGACTGCGTCAGCCGCGTTCCGCGGTGCGTTCACGTCGCTGCTGGTCGATCGGGGCGCGTCGTCATCACATTCTGCGAGGTCGCGGTCCGTTTGCGCTTGGGAGGTGCCGGATCTCGTCCACCCCTGCATCTGGCGGGTGCCACAGGGGGGAGCAAGACGAGCCTCGGCATCGGCGGTGCAGCCACGCATCAATTCGTGGCGCGCTTCTGACGTGGTGGGGCGCCGAGCTGCAGGCGTGTCCGGGCGAAGCTGAGCCGCGCCGGGTCAACGCGTTGTGCAGCGCGAACACACGCCTCGCCCGATCAGGCCTGCAGGCGGACTGCTCGAGTCGCCCGCGCTGCGGATGGGTATCGCACGTGATCGGAAATCAACGCCGTGATCGCAGGCGACCCGAGGTCGCCCGCATTCCTGTTCCGGATGCTCCGGACCTCTCGTGACCCTGATTACAGCCGCGCGCGCTGTGCGGCGAGGGCGTCGTGCTGTGCGGTCCAGTCGACGAGACGCTGACGTTCCTGGTCGACCACGGCCGCCGGCACCTTGTCGCTGAACTTCGCGATCTTTGCGGCGCTCTTGTCCTTCTCCGACAGCACGCGGGCGATTTCCTTGTCGAGGCGCGCGCGCTCGGCATCCAGGTCGACCAGACCTTCCAGTGGCACGAACAGCTTCACGTCGCCAACCAGACCGGTCGCGGCCGGCGGCGGATCGCCGTCGACAGCATCGATGCGTTCAAGCCGGTTGAGGAACTTCAGCTGCGAATCGAAACGCTGCAGACGCGCGCGCGAGGCGTCGCTGCCGGCCTGCACCAGCAACGGCACCTGCTTGCCCGGCGACACGCCCAGCTCGCTGCGCACGCGGCGCAGCGCGGTGACCATCTGCTTGAGCCATTCGACGTCGGTCGTCGCCTGCGCGCAGCGGGCGATCAGGTCACTGTCGGGCGCCGGATAGGACCGCAGCGAAATCGTCGCGTCGGTGATGCCGACGCGCGGTGCGACCTGGCGCCACAGTTCCTCGGTGACGAAGGGAATCAGCGGATGCAGCAGGCGCAGCAGCGATTCGAGCACGTGCAGCAGCGTGTGCCGCGTGCTGTGCGCAGCCGCGGCGTCTTCGCCGAGCAGCGCCGGCTTGGCGAGTTCGACGAACCAGTCGCAGAAGTCGTTCCAGGCGAATTCGTACAGCGTCTGCGCGAGCAGATCGAAGCGGTAGCTGGTGAAGTGCGCACGCGCCTCGTCGGCGGTCGTCGCGAGGCGCGCGAGGATCCACTTTTCAGCATCGGTCACGGGCTCCGGCTGTTCCGAATCACCAATCACGAATGACCAATCACTGCCCTCCGTGTTCATCAGCACGAAGCGCGTCGCGTTCCACAGTTTGTTGCAGAAATTCTTGTAGCCCTCGGCGCGGCCGAGATCGAACTTGATGTCGCGGCCCGGGCCGGCCAGCGCGGCCATCGTGAAGCGCAGCGGGTCGGCGCCGTGGGCGATGATGCCGTCCGGGAATTCCTTGCGCGTCGCCTTCTCGATCTTCGGCGCGTCCTTGGGCTTCATCAGTCCGGTGGTGCGCTTGGCGACGAGATCTTCGATGCTGATGCCGTCGATGATGTCGAGCGGGTCGAGCACGTTGCCCTTCGACTTCGACATCTTCTGGCCGTCGCGGTCGCGCACCAGGCCGGTCATGTAGACGTCGCGGAACGGCACCTGGCCGGTCAGGTGATCGGTCAGCATGATCATCCGGGCGACCCAGAAGAAGATGATGTCGAAACCGGTGACGAGCACGCTCGACGGCACGAAGTGCTCGAAGCCGCGCTCGGCCATCGCCGTCTCGTCCGGCCAGCCCATCGTGTTGATCGGCCACAGGCCCGACGAGAACCAGGTCTCGAGCACGTCGGTGTCCTGGGTCAGCACGACATCGGCGCCGAGTCCGTTGCGCGCCCGCGCTTCGGCTTCGTCGCGGCCGACGTAGGCCTTTCCGTCGGCGTCGTACCACGCCGGAATGCGATGTCCCCACCACAGCTGGCGGCTGATGCACCAGTCCTGGATGTTCTCCATCCAGTGGCGGTAGGTGCTGGTCCAGTTCGACGGGACGAATTTCACTTCGCCGCTCTCGACGAGATCCATGCCGCGCTTGGCGAAACCTTCCATCGCGACGAACCACTGGTCGGTCAGATACGGCTCGATGACCTGACCGGTGCGATCGCCGCGCGGGACCTGCAACTTGTGCGGCCTGGTGTCGACGAGGAAACCGCCGGCTTCGAGATCGGCGAGCACGGCCTTGCGCGCATCGAAGCGATCGAGGCCGCGGTACTGCTCGGGCGCGTTCTCGTTGACCGCGGCGTCCGGCGTGAACAGGTTGATCATCGGCAGGTCGTGGCGCTGGCCGACCTGGTAATCGTTGAAGTCGTGCGCGGGCGTGACCTTGACCACGCCGGTGCCGAACGCGCGGTCGACGTAGCTGTCGCCGATGACCGGGACCCGGCGACCGGTCAGCGGCAGCACGACCGATTTTCCAATCAGATGCGCATAGCGCGCGTCATCCGGATGCACCATCGCCGCGGTATCACCGAGCATGGTTTCCGGGCGCGTCGTCGCGACGACGAGATAGTCGCGCGTCTCGCGCAGCGTCTCGACGCCGTCGGCGTCGACTTCAACGTGTTCGTAGCTGGCGCCATCGGCGAGCGGATAGCGGATCGACCACAGCGAACCGTCTTCTTCCTCGCTGACGACTTCGAGATCCGAGATCGCGGTCTTGAGCACCGGGTCCCAGTTGACCAGGCGCTGGCCGCGATAGATCAGGCCTTCCTCGTGCAGGCGCACGAAGGCTTCGACGACCGCCTGCGAGGGCAGCGGATCCATCGTGAAGGTCTTGCGCGACCAGTCACCCGACGCGCCGAGGCGACGCATCTGGCGTTCGATCGTGTCGCCGGACTGGCCCTTCCACTCCCACACCTTCTCGATGAAGCCGTCACGGCCCAGCGAGTCGCGGGTCTCGCCCTTGCCTTCGAGCGCGAGGTTGCGCGAGACCACCATCTCGGTCGCGATGCCGGCGTGGTCGGTGCCCATCTGCCACAGCGTGCGATGCCCCAGCATGCGGTGATAGCGGATCAGCGCGTCCTGCAGCGTGTGCTGGAACGCGTGACCCATGTGCAGCGTGCCGGTGACGTTCGGCGGCGGCAGCAGGATCGTATAGGCCGGGCCGTCGCCCTGCGGCTGGAAGACGCCGCTCTTTTCCCATTCCGCGTACAGGCGGGCTTCGAAGGTACCGGGGTCGTAGCTTTGGGCGAGGGACATGGAGGAGCCGTGATTGGTGATTCGTGATTCGTGATTAGAAAAAGCGGAGCGGCATCAAGCGATCGGTCGAGGTGCTCTTTCGAATCCCCAATCCCCAATCCCGAATCCCGGCCCTCACATATCGTGCTTGGCGAGATCGAGGCCGGCGGCCTTGTACTGCTTCCAGCGCTCGCGCAGCGGTTCTCGGGCCGAGTCGTCGGCCGGCACCACTTCGAGTACGCGCTCGAAACCCGGTGGCGCCACGGCGTCGCGCAGGTTGATGACCAGCGCGCGCATGGGCGCATCGAAGTCGGGCGTGGCGATGAGGACAGGCGTTTCGTCGTCCTCTTCGTCCATGCCGGCGATCTGGTGCGGGATGTAGGCGTCTTCGCCCATGTCCCACAGCAGGTCGTCGAGCGCTTCGGCCTGTGCGGCGTCGCGGGCGAGGATCAGCGTCCACAGGTCGGCCGCATAGGATTTACGGACCAGTTCGCACACCAGGCGCAGCGGTTCCTCGCGGAACCGCGGCTTGGCGATCAGGTAGAAGTCGGCGCGGGCCATGACGGGTCGCAGGTTCGGACCGTGTCAGCCGGTGCGCCGCGGCGTACCGGCCTCGAACGGCCCTGTCCCGCTCAGCGGGCCTGGTCCATGAGCCACTGGCTCAGCAGACCGACCGGGCGGCCGGTGGCGTAGGCCATCTTGCCGCTGTTGCTGCCGCTGCCGGCGATGTCCAGATGCGCCCAGCGCTGCTTCTCGGTGAAGCGCGACAGGAAGCAGCCGGCCGTGATCGCGCCGCCCCAGCGACCACCGATGTTGTAGATGTCGGCGAAGTTGGAATCGAGCATCGACTGGTACTCGTCCCACAGCGGCAGGCGCCAGGCGCGATCGAACACCTCTTCGCCGGCGGCCAGCAGTTCGTCGGCCAGATCGTCGTGCTTGCTCATCAGGCCCGTGGCATGCGAGCCGAGCGCGACCATGCAGGCGCCGGTCAGGGTCGCGACGTCGACCAGCGCAGCCGGTTCGAAACGCTCCGAGTAGGTCAGCGCGTCGCACAGGATCAGGCGGCCTTCGGCGTCGGTGTTGCCGACTTCGATGGTCTTGCCCGACATGCTGGTGATCACGTCGGACGGGCGGTAGCTGTTGCCGTCGATCGCGTTCTCGACCGCCGGCACCACCACGTGCAGGTTGATCGGCAGGTCCAGGCCGACCGCGGACACGAAGGTGCCCATGACCGTCGCCGCGCCGCACATGTCGAACTTCATTTCCTCGATGCCGCCCTGCGTCTTGAGGTTGACGCCGCCGGTGTCGAAGGTGATGCCCTTGCCGACCAGCACGAAGGGCTTGGCGTCGCCGCCGTTCTTCCAGCTCAGCACGACCAGGCGCGGACGGTTGGCCGAACCGCGCGCCACGGCGAGCAGCGAACCCATGCCCAGCGCTTCCATCTGGGTCTCGTCGAGAACTTCGCAGCTGGCCTTGTCGAAGCGCGCGGCGAACGCCTGCGCCTGTTCGCCGAGATAGGCCGGGTTGCAGATGTTGGGCGGCAGGTTGCCCAGCTCGCGGGCGAACTTCACGCCGGCGGCGATGGCCTTGCCCTGGGCCAGGGCGTCGGCATCCGTGCCGTGCACCGCGATCGCGGCCAGGGCCGCGGGTTCGCGCTTCTTGTTGTTCGGGCCCAGCGTGGCGACGTAGCGGTAGGCCGCGTGGTCGGCGGCGATCACCGCCTGGCGGATCTTCCACGCGGTATCGCGGCCGGCGACCTCGAGGTCGGCCAGGGCCAGCGTCGCGCTGGTGGAAGTGCCGTCCTTCAGCGCACGGACCGCATCGCCGACCGCCTTGATGTACTGCGACGGACCGAACTTCGCGGCGTCGCCCAGGCCGACGGCCAGCACGCGCGTGGCGGTCACGCCGGGCAGGTCGTGCAGCAGGGTGGTGCGGCCGGGCTTGCCGGACAGGTCGCCGCGCTGGGCGAGGCTGGCCAGACGGCCGCCGCTGGCGGTGTCGAGGGCGCCGGCGGCGCCGGTCAGCGGGCCTTCGGCGAACACGCCGACCACCAGGACATCGGTGGCCAGTTCGGCGGGCGCGGCGTGGTTCAGGGAGAATTCGAGGGTCATCAACCAGATTCCATAGAGTGATCGGTACACTTCACGGTCCAGTGCGCGGCGCCAGTGTCAGGCTTGCCGGGTCGGATGCGCCTTCAAGGCGCGGCTGGACGAACCCCCAAGTCTAAAGCAAAGCCCCTGCGCCCGATGCCGAAACTCGACCGATACCTGTTCCGCGAGTTCGCCCAGGCCACCTTCGCCGCCCTCGTGGTGCTGATGATCGTCAGCCTCGGTGGGGTGTTCGCGGACGTGCTGAGCGACATCGCGCGTGGCCGCGTACCGGCCGGCCTGATGCTGGCCCAGCTGGGCCTGCAGGTCATCAATTACCTCCCGCTGATCCTGCCGCTGGGCCTGATGCTGGGCCTGATGATGGCGGTGGGTCGGCTGTACCGCGATACCGAGATGCCGGTGCTCACGTCCGTCGGCGTAGGCCCGCGCCGGTTGCTGCGGCCGCTGCTACTGGTGGTCGGCCCCATGGTGCTGTTCATCGGCGCCTGTTCGCTGTGGCTGGGTCCGTGGGCGCGCGATTACTCGCAGCGCATGATCGAGGCCGGGCAGCGCAGCCTGCTGGTGTCCGGGCTCGAAGCCGGTCGTTTCGTCGAATTTCCGGGCGGCGGCGGGGTGATCTACGTCAATGCGATGTCAGACGACGGCAGCCAGCTGGGCCGCGTCTTCGTCTACCGCGAGGATGACGGCCGCATGGACGTCACCACCGCGATGACCGGCGAGCTGACGGTCGACGGCGACGGCCGGTTCCTGCGTCTCGACGAAGGCTTCCGGGTCGAAGGCCCGCTCGACGCCGGTCTGGACTACCGCCTGATGCGCTACGCCAGCAACGAGCTGCGCCTGCCCAGCATCGACGCCTCGTCGAAATCCGACGATCCGGAACTGGCGCCGACGTTCGCGCTGTTCGGCGATCCCCGGCCCGAGGCCAAGGCCCAGCTGCATTTCCGCATGGCGCCGCCGCTGCTGGCGCTGGCCTTCTCGCTGCTGGCGGTGCGCCTGGCGCGCAGCCCGCCGCGGCAGGCGCGCTACGGACGGATGATGATGGGCTTCCTCGCGTACGTGCTGGGCATGAACCTGATGATCGTCGGCACCGACTGGGTGGGTGACGGCAAGGTGCCGGCGGCGCTCGGCCTGTGGTGGCTGGTGCTGCCGCTGCTCGCCTTCAGCGCATGGATGTATTTCACCGACGGGCGCATGAAGGCCCCGGTCTGGAAGCGCACGCCATGAAGATCCGTCCGCTGCTGCGCATCCACGACCTGTACGTCGCCCGCGTCGTCACCGTGATGGTGCTCGCGACCTGGGTGGTGCTGACCGGCCTGGACACCGTGATGAGCGGCCTGCTGCCGGAGATGGACGACATCGGCCAGGGCAGCTACGGCTTCATGCAGGCGCTGACCTACGTGATCTACACGATTCCGCGCCGTGCTTACACGATGTTTCCGACGGCCGCGGTGATCGGCTCGCTGATGGGTCTGGGCCAGCTGGCGGCGACGTCGGAACTGATCGCCATGCGCGCCGTGGGCCTGTCGCGGACCCGGCTCAGCGTCTCGGTCGCGCTGCCGCTGCTGGCGCTGACCGGCCTGATGGTCGTCACCGGCGAATGGATCGGTCCGACCTCGCAGCGTGCCGGCGACTCCATGCGCGGCGCGGCCCTGTCGAACAACATGGTGCTGGGCCGCTACTCCGGCCTGTGGGCGCGCGAGGGCGACATCTTCCTCAACGCCCAGAACGGCAACGAGATCCGTGACGGAGACGGCGCCCGCATCCAGCTGCAGAACGTGCGCCTGTTCGAATTCGCGGACGACGGCCGCCTTGAATCGGTGGCGCATGCGCAGACCGCCGAACACGGCCCGGATGGCTGGCGCCTGCTGGACGTCAAGCGCACCTGGTTCGAACCGCGCGCGGTCACCCGCACCGAGGCACTGGAAGAACAGTGGGCCTCGCAGCTCGACGCCTCCACCCTGGCCGCCAGCGCCAGCAACATCTGGCGCCCGCGCTACATGCCGTCGAGCGAACTGCGCGCCGGCATCGAATACCGCAAGCGCAACCAGCTCGATGCCAGCGAGTTCGAAGAACATTACTGGGGCCGCTGGTTCTATCCGCTCAACGTGCTGGCGCTGTGCCTGGCGGCGATTCCGTTCGCCTTCGGCTCCCTGCGCAGCGGCAATGCCGGCAAACGGCTCTTCATCGGCGTCGTCTTCGCCCTCGGCTTCTGGCTGGCGCAGACCCAGGTCGTGAAGCTGGCGGCGGTCTACCGCCTCGACTACCGCCTGGCGTACCTGATCCCGCCGATGGTGATGCTGATCATCTCCTGGACCCTCTTCCGCCGACGGAGTGGGTGAGCCCCCGTCGTACACGCGGCATGCCGCGTGACGGGGGCGAACGCCTCGCGTGCTGCGCGAGGCCGGACACGCGGAGCAGTGAATACTCGGCGTCATCTCGATCCCGGCGCGCGGATGCGCTGAACGTCCGGCGTGCTGCGCCGGGCCGGACGTGCGCTGAGGTTCAGCGCCGGCCCCATCTCGACTTCTAACCTTGCGTGGTGATGACCCGTTTGCGCGCCACCGGAGCGCGGGTGCGCTGTACGCCCGGCGTGCTTCGCCGGGCCGGATGAGGCTCGTCGCTCACGCGGCATGCCGCGTGACGAGCGCGAACGCCTCGCGTGCTGCGTGAGGCCGGACAGGCGGAGCAGTGAATACTCAGTGTCATCTCAATCCCGACGCGCGGGTGCGCTGAACGGCCGGCGTGCTGCGCCGGGCGTCGCTCACGCGGCGAAGCGCGCCTCGCGTGCTGCGCGAGGCCAGACGCGCGCTGAGTTCACGCTTGATCACATCTCGCCCTGGGGACATACGCGATGATGACCCGCTTACGCACCACACTGGCGCTCAACAATCTCGAACACCTCGCGCACCTGACGCCCCCAGCCGTCATCCCCGCGAAGGCGGGGATCCAGGGACTCTGCTTTCAGCTTTCCGTGGCGCCCCTCACAGGCCACAAGCGTCCCGGGCCTCGAAAACGCGTCCGCCTTTCCGAAGGGCGAGATCCTTAAACGGGCGAGATCAAAGCCGGCGCCCACATTCACCCCGGCCACGCGCAGCGCAGCAAAAACGCGCAAGACGGTGCATCACGGGGCAAAAAAGGCAGAACACGCCCTCATCCCGCCCCCCGCTTCGCCTCCCGCAACACCCGCGTCCCGCTCGCCCGGTCATGCCAGGTCAGCCGGTCGCGATCGAGCCACGCCCACCAGAAGCCGAGGCCGCCAGCCAGCAGCGACAGTGTGCCGACCGCGAAGCGGAGCCAGAGCGCAGCCACCCCGGCGGGGCCGCCATCGCGGGCGCGTACACGCAGGCGCCAGGGGCGCATGCCCAGCGTCTGCCCGCCGTGGCGCCAGCTGGCCACGGCATAGAAGCCGGTGACGATCCAGCAACACAGCCACAGCGCCCACTGCAGACCGCTGAGCGGCGCGATGTTCGCGTGCGGGTCGTGGTGGCCCAGCACCGTATAGCCGGCGGTGAACAGCGCCGACAGCAGCAGCCACAGCGCGAGCGCCGGCCACAGGTCGTACAGCAGGGCGAGCAGCCGCCGACCAATCCACGGGGACGGTCGCGACAGGGCAGGCGTGGCATCGGCGCGGGACATCGCCAGAGCATAGCCGCGCGGCGGCTAAGCTTGGCCGCATGTCGTCCATCGCCTCCACGCCTGCAGAACGTCGCGCGCTTGCGGTCGCCCTTCCGCCGTTGCGCGACGACGATCGCGCGGCGATCGAGAGCTTCCTGGATGCGTTCTGGGCCGATACCGGCATCGCGAAGCAGACATCGGCTGCCTATCGCCGGGATCTGGAAGGCCTGGCGCGCTGGCGCGACGGGCGCGACGGCGGCATCGTGCGCGCCGATCGCGCCGCGCTGTTCGAACATCTCGCCTGGCGCACCCGGCACGGCTGGTCGCCGCGCAGCAATGCGCGTCTGCTGTCGGCGTTGCGCGCGTTCTACGCCGACCGCCATCGGCGTCATGGCCGCGCCGACGATCCCACCGCGCTGCTCGATCCGCCGAAGCTGCCGCGTTCGCTGCCCAAGGCGCTGGGCGAATCGCAGATCGACGCGCTGCTGGCCGCACCCGACGTCGAAACGCCGGATGGCCTGCGCGATCGCACGATGCTCGAGCTGATGTATGCCTGCGGCCTGCGCGTGAGCGAACTTACCGGGCTGCCGGCCAACGGCGTCAACCTGCGCCAGGGCGCGCTGCGGGTGACGGGCAAGGGTGGGCGCACGCGCCTGGTGCCGCTGGGCGAGGAGGCGCAGCACTGGTTGCAGCGCTATCTGGACGAGGCACGCGCAGTGCTTGCCGGCAAGCGCGCGCTGCCGGGCGGCGTGCAGGGCGAGACGCCGCTGTTCCTGACGTCCAAGCGCACCGCGATGAGCCGGCAGCAGTTCTGGTTGCTGGTGAAGCGTTACGCCGTGGTCGCCGGCATCGACCCCGCGCGCATCAGCCCGCACGGCCTGCGCCACAGTTTCGCGACCCATCTGCTCAACCGCGGCGCCGACCTGCGCGCGCTGCAAATGCTGCTTGGGCACAGCTCGCTGTCCACGACCCAGATCTACACCCTCGTCGCCCGCGAGCAGCTCAAACGCCTCCACGCCACCCACCATCCGAGGGGGTGAGGCGCACCCGCTTGCGCGCCACTGGCGCGCGGGTGCGCCGAACGCCCGGCGTGCTTCGCCGGGCCGGGCGAGCGCTGAAATGCCCCCCCGATCACATCTCGACCCCGAGCCGCGCGCGGCTATGACCCGCATGCGCGCCACTGGCGCGCGGGTGCGCCGAACGCCTCGCGCGCTGCGCGAGGCCGGACGGGCGCGGCAACGACTCGCCGGTTGCGCATCGACACGAGGCGGAAGGGTGAGCCGAACGCCCGGCGTGCTTCGCCGGGCCGGGCAAGCGCTGAAATGCACCCCCCGATCACATCTCGACCCCGAGCCGCGCGCGGCTATGACCCGCTTGCGCGCCACTGACGCGCGAGTGGGCCGAACGCCCGGCGTGCTTCGCCGGGCCGGGCGGGCGCTGAAATGCACCCCCGATCACATCTCGACCTCAGCTTCGCGCGGCCGTGACCCGCTTGCGCGCCACTGGCGCGGGTGCGCCGAACGCCTCGCGTGCTTCGCGAGGCCGGACGGGCGCGACAATGAATCGCCGGTTGCGCATCGACACGAGGCGCGCGGGTGCGCCGAACGCCCGGCGTGCTTCACCGGGCCGGGCGGGCGCTGAAATGCATCCCCGATCACATCTCGACCTCAGCTTCGCGCGGCCATGACCCGCTTGCGCGCCACTGGCGCGCGGGTGCGCCGAACGCCTCGCGTGCTTCACAGGTCGGGCGAGCAGGTCGACAAGTCGGAGATCGCACCTCGGCGCTGAGCCGCGCGCACCCGTGACAGTCCCGGCGCACGCTGCGCAACGCATCGCACATCGGACAGCCAGCACCAATGAAAACGCTGCAGCCACCCATCGCGACCCCGGAGTCCCGATCGATCATCTGCCGCGCGCCGCGCATCCTCCGCACCCGCCCGCTGTACCCCGTACCTGAAACCCCGGGCCGACCGCTCCACATCGCCAGCGCTTGCACGACCGCGAACGCACTCCGTTCCCCGACGCAGACCCCAGCCCGACGCGCCACATCGCCCCCACACCACCCCGCGCGGCCATGAACAAAGTCCCCCAGCCGGACCGCGGCCCCGGACCGCCCGGGCGCTTCGTGCCAGAATCGCCAGCCCCGGAGTTCCTCCGTCGCGGTAGCCAGAGTCGATGAAGCGATACGTGTTCGCGCTGTTCGGTGCCTTCAGCCTGTCCGCCTGCGCCCAGGGCACCAGCCCTGCCGAGACCGCATCGGCCGAACCGGCGACGTCGGCGGTCACGGCCGGCGAGACCGCATCGCCCGGCACGCCGGCGGCGAATGCGCGCAACGCGATCCTGGCGATCAATCCGCGGGTCTCGATCGAAAGCATCTCCGATGCGCCGCTGCCGGCGTTCCAGGAGGTCATCGTCGCGGGCCAGGTGCTGTACGTCAGCAACGACGGCCGCTACGTGATGCAGGGCAGCCTGTTCGACGCCGAGCAGAAGCGCGACCTCAGCCAGGCCGGCCTGTCGCTGCTGCGCAAGCGGCTGCTGTCCGAGGTGCCGGAAGACCAGCGCATCATCTTCGCGCCGGCCAATCCGACCTACACCGTGTCGGTCTTCACCGATGTCGAGTGCGGCTACTGCCGGCGCCTGCACGAGGAGATCGCCGAATACAACAAGCGCGGCATCGCGATCGAATACCTCGCCTATCCGCGCATGGGCCCGGGCAGCGAGGATTTCCGCCTGATGGAATCGGTCTGGTGCGCCAGCGACCGCAAGCAGGCGCTGACCGCGGCCAAGACCGGCCAGCGCGTGCCGGCCAAGACCTGCGACAACCCGGTCGGCGCGCATTACGCGCTGGGCCAGCGCGCGGGCCTGACCGGGACGCCGATGATCGTCGCCGAAGACGGCACCCAGATGCCGGGCTACATGCCGCCCGACGCGCTGCTGTCGGCCTTGCAGCGCCTCGACGCGGAAGCCGCCGGAGCCCGCTGAGCCGCGCCTTCCCGGCGCGCACAGCCGCCGTTGGGGCGGGGGCGTCGGCCATTGGCTACAATGGCCGGCCCTGAAATACGGTTTCCCCGGACATGATCGTCCTCGAGGGCCAGCAGGCCCTGTCGCCGTTCCGTCGTGAGCGGCTTGAAGCGCGTCTGCGCTCCGTGGCACCCGACCTGCGTATTGCGGGTGCCTGGCACATCTATTTCGTCGAGGCCGAGCCCGGGCAGGTGCCCGACGACGCCACCTTGCGACGGATCCTCCAGGTGGACGCGGGCATTGCCCCCGTCGCATCGGGCGACGCGGTATCGCGGTTCGTCTCGCCGCGCCTCGGCACGATCTCGCCGTGGGCCAGCAAGTCGACCGAGCTGCTGCGCGGCGCCGGCCTGCCGGTGCGACGCGTGGAGCGTGGCCTGCGCATCGACCTGACGGGCTGGCCGACCGATGCCGCCGTTGCGTCCGCGGTCTCGAACCTGCTGCACGACCCGATGACCCAGTCGCTGCTCGACGACGTCGCCGGCGCCGATGCGCTGTTCGCGGTGCCCGCGCGCGGTGACGTGGAGCGCATCGCGCTCGACGATCTCGATGCGGCGAATGCACGGCTCGGCCTGGCACTGGCCGACGACGAGATCGCCTATCTGCGCGAGCGCTTCGGCGCCCTCGGCCGCGATCCCGCCGATGTCGAGCTGATGATGTTCGCGCAGGCGAACTCCGAGCACTGCCGGCACAAGATCTTCAACGCCTCGTGGACCATCGACGGCGAGCCGCAGCCGCAGTCGCTGTTCCGGATGATCCGCCACACGCACGCGCAAACGCCCGAGCACACGCTGTCGGCCTACAGCGACAACGCCGCGGTCGTCGAAGGCTATCCGTCGCAGCGCTTCCGGCCCGATCCGGTGTCGTTCGAATACTGCAGCGAACCGCTGATCGACAGCGCGTTCTGCATCAAGGTCGAGACCCATAACCATCCGACCGCGATCTCGCCGTTCGCGGGCGCGGCGACCGGCGCCGGCGGCGAAATCCGCGACGAAGGCGCGACCGGCCGCGGCGGCAAGCCCAAGGCCGGCCTGACCGGGTTCTCGGTCTCGCACCTGCGCATTCCGACGCTGCCGCAGCCGTGGGAGGCGCCGCGCGCGCTGAATCCGCGCATGGCGCCTGCGCTCGAAATCATGCTCGACGGCCCGCTCGGCGGCGCCGCGTTCAACAACGAGTTCGGCCGTCCGAATCTGCTCGGCTACTTCCGCAGTTTCGAACTGCCGGAAGGCGACGACGGTCTGGTCCGCGGCTACGACAAGCCGATCATGCTGGCCGGTGGCCTCGGCGCGATGGATCGCGCGATGGTCGAGAAGAAGACGCTGTCGGCAGGCGATGCGGTCGTCGTGCTCGGTGGCCCGGCGATGTTGATCGGTCTGGGCGGCGGCGCCGCGAGTTCGGTCGCGTCCGGCGAAAGCGCCGAGGATCTCGACTTCGCGTCCGTGCAGCGCGACAACCCGGAAATGGAGCGCCGCGTGCAGGAGGTCATCGACCGCTGCGTGGCGCTGGGGGACCGCAACCCGATCCTGTGGTTCCACGACGTCGGTGCGGGTGGCCTGTCGAACGCGATTCCCGAACTGCTGCACGACTCCGGCGTTGGCGGCGTCATCGATCTCGACCGCGTGCCCAGCGACGATCCCTCGCTGTCGCCGATGCAGCTGTGGTGCAACGAATCGCAGGAACGCTACGTCCTCGGCATTCCGCAGGACCGCGTCGCGGACTTCACCGCGCTGTGCGCGCGCGAGCGCTGCCCGTTCGCGATCGTCGGTGTGGCGACGGCCGAAGAACATCTGACCGTCGGTCATGGCGCGACGCCGGAGACGATCGGCAGTGGTCGTGACTGGCCGATCGATCTCCCGATGGACGTGCTCTTCGGCAAGGCGCCGAAGATGCACCGCGACGTCGACCGCGTCAGCGCGCATCGCTGGCCGTCGCTGGCCACCCGCGAGGTGGATCTGCACGAGGCCGGCCTGCGCGTGCTCGCGCATCCCACCGTCGCGTCGAAATCCTTTCTGGTCACGATCGGCGACCGCAGCGTCGGCGGCCTGACCGCACGCGACCAGATGGTCGGCCCGTGGCAGCTGCCGGTCGCGGACTGCGCGATCACGCTGTCGGGCTTCGAAGGCTTCACCGGCGAAGCGATGGCGATCGGCGAGCGCACGCCGCTGGCGCTGCTCGATTCCGCCGCCGCCGCGCGCATGGCCGTCGGTGAGGCGATCACCAACCTCTGCGCCGCGCCCGTCGAGACGCTGCACCGGGTCAAGCTGTCGGCCAACTGGATGGCCGCGGCCGGCCACGCGGGCGAGGGCGCGCGTCTGTACGACGCGGTGCATGCGATCGCGATGCAGCTGTGCCCGTCGCTGGACCTGTCGATTCCGGTCGGCAAGGACTCGCTGTCGATGCAGGCGCAGTGGCAGTCCGACGGCGTCGCGCACAAGGTCGTCTCGCCGGTGTCGCTGGTGATCAGTGCGTTCGCGCCGGTCACCGACGTGCGCCAGCAACTGACGCCGCTGCTCGCGCGCCAGCCCGATACCGAGTTGTGGCTGATCGGCCTCGGCGCCGGCAAGCAGCGTCTCGGCGGCTCGGTGCTGTCGCAGTGCTTCGGCGCATTCGGCGGCGCCTGTCCGGATGTCGACGACGGCAGCCGGCTCAAGGCGTTCTTCGAACTGATCTGCGACGCGCGCGAAGCCGGTCTGTTGCTGGCGTATCACGACCGCTCCGACGGCGGCGCGTTCGCCACCCTGTGCGAGATGGCGTTCTGTTCGCACCTGGGTCTCGAGATCGATCTCGAGGGCTGGGGCGACGACCGCGGTCGCGATGCGGTGCGCACGCTGTTCTCCGAGGAACTGGGCGCGGTGGTGCAGATCGCGGCCGAGGATCGCGCCGAGTTCGCCGATCTCGTCGAGCGTCACGGTCTGATCGAATGCGCCCAGCGCATCGCCAAGCCGACCAATGCGCCGCGCATCCGCGTGCACGACGGCGACGACCTGCTGGCCGAATGGAACTGGGATGCGCTGTTCGACGCGTGGTGGTCGGTCAGCCATGCGATGCAGGCGCTGCGCGACAACCCCGAGAGTGCCGACGAGGAACGCGCCGCCGCGCGCGTGTTCGCCGCGCCCGGTCTGAAGCCGGTGCTGGGCTTCGATCCGGCCGAGGATGTCGCCGCGCCGTACATCGCCACCGGTGTCCGTCCGCGCGTCGCGATCCTGCGCGAGCAGGGCGTCAACGGCCAGATCGAAATGGCCGCGGCGTTCGACCGCGCCGGCTTCACCGCCGTCGACGTGCACATGAGCGATCTCGTGGCCGGTCGTGTCGACCTGGCGACGATGCGGGGCCTGGTCGCCTGCGGCGGCTTCAGCTACGGCGACGTGCTGGGCGCTGGCCGCGGCTGGGCGACGTCGGTGCTGGAGCGGGCGCCGCTGCGCGATGCCTTCGCGATGTTCTTCGAACGTGGCGACACCTTCGCGCTGGGTGTCTGCAACGGCTGCCAGATGCTGTCCCAGCTCAAGGCGATCATCCCGGGTGCCGCGCACTGGCCCCGCCTGCTGCGCAACCGCAGCGAGCAGTTCGAGGCGCGCTTCGGCCTGCTGGAAGTCGACGCATCGCCGTCGCTGTTCTTCCAGGGCATGGAAGGCTCGCGCATCCCGGTTGCCATCGCGCACGGCGAAGGGCGGGTGCAGTTCGATTCCGCCGCGGACCGCGCCGCCGCACACGTGGCCCTGCGCTACGTCGATGGTGCGGGCGCGCCGGCTCCCGGCTATCCCGCCAACCCCAACGGGTCGCAGGATGCGATCGCGGGTCTGAGCTCGGCCGATGGCCGCGCGACGATCCTGATGCCGCATCCCGAACGCACTCCGCGGACCGCGAACCTCAGCTGGGCGCTGGCGGACTGGCCCGAGGACAGCCCGTGGTTGCGGATGTTCCGCAACGCGCGGCGCAGCCTCGGCTGACGCCCCCCGTTCAGTGTTTGCCGGAAGGGCCCGCCATGTGCGGGCCTTTTTTTTGTCGCCGCTTTTTTCGATAGCCAATAGCTATTGAAACCGGCCTGGTGAAGCGCCCGCGTCATCCGGTGTCAAGAACCGAACGGGCACCGCTTGCGGCCATGCCAGCGCTGCCGCACGCCGAATTCGGCAAGAGAGGGCGCGCGTGGTGCGTCGGCAAGCCGTCATCTATGTGACCAATCGCGTCACATCGATCGGGTCGTAACGTGACCGGAATCGCGAATCAGGGGTATTGACTGACCTCATGTGTCAGGCCGAGACTCGGGAGACGGCGTTTTGGTTGGGGGGATGTTCAGTTTTGACCGCATCAGGTGAAACCGAATGGCGCGTGCGACGGAATCCCGTCGCGGTGCGCGCGCTCGCCCCGTCCCGCTCGATTCCCTCCAGCGCGCATCCCGGCATCGGGATGCCGGCCACGGCCGCTGCCCCATCTCACGAGACTAGGAACTGAATTCGATGAATCGCATCTATCGCAAGGTCTGGAACAAGTCGCTCGGGCAGATCGTCGTGGCCTCGGAATTCGCGACCGGCGTCAGCGGTGGGGTCGGCACCGGCGCGGTCGTCGGCCAGCCGCGCACCGGCCTGGCACTCGCCCTGGGCGCGGTGCTGTTCGGCCTCGCCTTGCCGTCCGCATTCGCCCAGTCGGTGGCGATCGGCGACAGCGGTCCCTGCGTCGTGGCCGAGTGGCCCCTGGTCGATCGCTGCGCCGTCGACGGCAGCGCGGTCGCCAGCGGTCTGAACGCGGTCGCGATCGGCGCCGAAGCCCGCGCCACCGGTCCGCAGGCCGTCGCCGTCGGCGCAGCCGCGAACGCGACCGGTCCCAATTCCCTCGGTCTCGGTGCCGCGGCGCAGGCCACGGCCAACAGCGCCAGCGCGGTCGGTGCGAACAGCCGCGCCATCGCGGCCAACGCCTCCGCCGTGGGCGCCGGTGCGAACGCGCAGCTGACCGGCGCCACGGCGCTCGGTTCCAACGCCCGTGCAGGTGGGCTGCAGAGCACGGCGGTCGGCTTTGGCGCGCAGGCGCTGTCGACGGGCGGCGCGGCGCTCGGTCGCGCGGCGATCGTGCAAGCAGGCGCCACCAACGGCGTCGCCCTCGGCCACGGCGCGATCGCCAGCGAGGCGAACACGGTGTCGCTGGGCAATGGCACCGGCGCGGGTGGCGCGCCGGCTACGCGACGGGTGACGAATCTCGCCGCCGGCGTCAATGCGACCGACGCGGTCAACGTCGCCCAGCTCGACGCGGTGGCCGATGTCGCCGAAGAAACCAGCCGGCATTTCCAGGCCACCGGCGATGCCGACGCCTCCGTGCTGGGTGACGAATCCGTCGCCGCCGGCGCGGGCGCGACCGCCGAGAGCGATTACGCCGCCGCGGTCGGCGCGTCGGCGCAGGCCGTCGGCACCGGCGCTGCGGCGTTCGGCAGCGGCGCATTCGCCATCGGCGAGAACACCACGGCGGCCGGCTTCAATGCGGTGGCTTCCGCAGACAACGCATTGGCCGCCGGTGCGCTGGCCGATGCCAGCGGCCTCTATGCGGTGGCGCTGGGCGCCGAGAGCGCGGCCAGCGGCGATGGCGCGGTGGCCAGTGGCGCCCAGGCGACCGCCGCAGGCCTCGAAGCGACGGCAGTCGGCTTCGCCGCCGACGCCTCGGGCGAAACCGCAACCGCGGTCGGCGCCGAGAGCGTGGCCAGCGGCGCGGAAGCCGCAGCGTTCGGGTTCCAGGCCGAAGCCTCCGGTGACTACGCGACTGCGGCCGGTGGCGGCGCAGCGGCCACCGGCTTCAACAGCTCGGCCTACGGCAACGCCAGCACGGCATCGGGGTCCAGCAGCGTCGCGCTGGGCGCGGACAGCTCGGCCTCGGGTGCGACCAGCACCGCGGTGGGCCAGGCGGCGCAGGCCAGCGGCCTCAACAGCGTCGCGGTGGGCGGCGCGCTCGGCGGTCTGATTCCGACCGAAGCCTCGGGCGACTACTCGACCGCCGTCGGCGGCGCGGCCTGGGCCGCGGGCACCAACAGCACGGCGCTGGGCAACTTCGCCGAAGCCACTGCGACCAACAGCGTCGCGCTCGGCGCGGATTCAATCGCCGATCGCGAGGACAGCGTGTCGGTCGGTGCGGCCGGCAACGAGCGTCAGATCACCAACGTCGCCGCGGGCACCGACACGACCGACGCGGTCAACGTCGGCCAGCTCGAGGAAGCGACGGCGTACAACCAGTACTTCCGCGCGACCGGCGAAGGCGAGGCCTACGTGCAGGGCGAAGACGCGACGGCGGCGGGTTCGAATGCCAACGCCGAAGGCGACTACGCGACCGCGCTGGGTGCATCGAGCGATGCCTACGGCGAGGGTGCGTCGGCCGTCGGCAGCGGCGCGTTCGCGCAGGGCGACCAGACCACGGCGCTGGGCTTCAATTCGGTGGCCGAAGCAAGCGGCGCCTCGGCGGTCGGCGCGTATGCGCAGGCCTCGGGCGAACTGAGCACGGCGGTCGGCAACAGTGCGAATGCGGGCGAGATCGGCGCTTCGGCGCTCGGCAATGCGGCGCAGGCGGCCGGTGCGTATGCGACCGCGGTCGGCACCGAATCGACGGCCGAAGGCCAGCAGGCGTTGGCCAGCGGCTTCAGCGCGATCGCCTCCGGTGACGGCTCGACCGCGACCGGCAGCTACAGCGAAGCGACCGGTTTCCTGTCGACGGCGCTCGGCTACGGCGCCGATGCCTCGGGCAGCAACACGACGGCAGTCGGCGTCAGCGCCGTCGCCAGCGGTTTGAATGCAATCGCGGTCGGCAATGGCGCGAGCGCCAGCGGCTCGACCAGCCTGGCGGCCGGCAGCACCTCGCGTGCGACCGGCCTCAACAGCACCGCACTCGGCGGCTCGGCGTGGGCGACGGCGGACAACACGACCTCGGTCGGCCAGTTCGCCTGGGCGACGGCAGTCGGCACAACGGCGGTGGGCCGCGATTCCTACGCCTACGCGCAGAACGCGACGGCCGTCGGTCTGAGCGCCTGGGCCAACGGCGTCAACAGCGTCGCGCTGGGCGCGGGCTCGCGTGCGCCGGAAGCGGGCGTGGTCTCGATCGGCAACGGCACCGGCACCGGCGGTTATCCGGCGACGCGCCGGATCACGAACCTGACCGCCGGCATCAACGCGACCGATGCGGTCAACGTCGCGCAGCTCGACGCGGTGGCCGATGTGGCCGAGGAAACCAGTCGTTACTTCCAGGCCAGCGGCGAAGGCGAAGCCTCGGTGACCGGCGAAGACGCCGTGGCGGCCGGGTCCGGCGCGGCGGCCGACGGCGACTACAGCACCGCCGTGGGCGCATCGGCGCAGGCGTTGGACACGGGCGCCTCGGCGTTCGGCAGCGGCGCATTCGCCATCGCCGAGAACGCGACGGCCCTGGGCTTCAATTCGGTGGCGTCGGCGGCCAATGCCTTCGCGGCCGGCGCGCTGGCAGAAGCCAGCGGCGAATACGGTGTGGCGCTGGGCGCGGAAAGTGTCGCCAGCGGTGAGCTGTCGACGGCGACCGGCGCCGCGGCAGTCGCCAGTGGCGACGGTGCGCTGGCCAGCGGCGCACTGGCCGAGGCCAGCGGCCTCGAAGCCACGGCGGTGGGTTTCTTCGCAGACGCCTCGGGCGAAACCGCGACCGCGGTCGGCGCCGAGAGCGTGGCCAGCGGCGCCGAAGCCGCGGCGTTCGGCTTCCGCGCGGAAGCTTCGGGCGCGTACGCGACTGCGGCAGGCGGCGGCGCAGCGGCGACCGGCTTCAACAGTTCGGCCTACGGCAACGCAAGCACGGCTTCGGGTTCGAGCAGTGTGGCGCTGGGCGCGGACAGCTCGGCCTCGGGTACGACCAGCACCGCGGTGGGCCAGGCGGCGCAGGCCAGCGGCGTCAACAGCGTCGCGGTGGGTGGCGCGCTGGGCGGTCTGATTCCGACCGAAGCCTCGGGCGACTACTCGACCGCCGTTGGCGGCGCGGCCTGGGCCGCGGGCACCAACAGCACGGCGCTGGGCAACTTCGCCGAAGCGACCGCGACCAACAGCGTTGCGCTGGGCGCGGATTCGATCGCCGATCGCGAGGACAGCGTGTCTGTCGGTGCGGCCGGTAACGAGCGCCAGATCACCAACGTCGCTGCAGGCACCGATACGACCGACGCGGTCAACGTCGGCCAGCTCGAGGAAGCGACCGCGTCCAACCGCTACTTCCAGGCGACCGGCGACGGCGACGCGATCGCCGAGGGTGAGGACGCAACGGCAGCAGGTTCGAACGCCTACGCGGAAGGCGACTACAGCACGGCGCTCGGTGCCAGCAGCAGCGCGTTTGCGCAGGGCGCCACGGCAGTCGGCAGCGGCGCGCTGGCCCAGGCGCAGAATGCGACCGCGGTCGGCTTCAACGCGGTGGCCTTCGGCCAGAACAGCGCGGCGTTCGGCGCCGGCGCACAGGCCGATGGCGCGGCGAGTGTCGCCATCGGTGGCAATGCGGTCGACGAGAACGGTGATCCGCTGCTGACCCTCGGCGGTGCGCCGGTGGACACGGCGGCGACCAGCGCCGGCGTGGCCGGCACGGCGGTCGGCGCAAGTGCGGATGCCTCCGGTTTCGCAGGCTCGGCCTTCGGTGTCGGCGCGACCGCGTCGGGCGAAGTCTCGTCGGCGTTCGGCGCTGTCTCGACCGCGGCGGGCGATGCCTCGACGGCGATGGGCTATGCGTCTGCGGCCAGTGGCGCGGACTCGACCGCGGTCGGTTCCTACTCGGTGGCCTCGGGTCTCAACAGCGTCGCGGTCGGCGGCGGCGCCGGCTTCTTCAACCTGTTCCCGACCGAAGCCTCCGGCGATTACTCGACCGCCGTCGGCGGCGCGGCATGGGCCAGCGGGTACAACAGCACCGCACTTGGCAACTTCTCCACCGCGGCCGGTGACGATTCGCTGGCCCTGGGTTCGGATTCCACCGCGACCGGTGCGGGCAGCGTCGCCCTGGGCCAGGGCTCGGAAGCCGATCGCGACGGCACGGTGTCCGTCGGCAGCGCAGGCAGCGAACGCCAGATCACCAATGTCGCTGCAGGCAGCGAGGAGACCGACGCGGTCAATGTCGGCCAGCTCGAAGAGGCGACGGCCTACAACCAGTACTTCCGCGCGACCGGCGCAGGCGAAGCCTACGTGCAGGGCGAAGACGCGACGGCGGCGGGCTCCAACGCCAATGCCGAAGGCGACTACGCGACCGCGCTGGGCGCATCGAGCGATGCCTACGGCGAAGGCGCGTCGGCGGTGGGTAGCGGCGCGTTCGCGCAGGGCGACCAGACCACGGCGCTCGGCTTCAACTCAGTCGCCGAAGCAAGCGGCGCATCGGCGGTCGGCGCCTACGCGCAGGCCTCTGGCGAACTGAGCACGGCGGTCGGCAACAGCGCGAATGCGGGCGGGATCGGCGCCTCGGCGCTCGGCAATGCGGCGCAGGCGGCGGGCGCGTATGCGACCGCGGTCGGCACCGAATCGACGGCCGAAGGCCAGCAGGCGTTGGCCAGCGGCTTCAGCGCGATCGCCTCCGGCGACGGCTCGACCGCCACCGGCAGCTACAGCGAAGCGACCGGCTTCCTGTCGACGGCGCTCGGTTACGGCGCCGACGCCTCGGGCAGCAACACGACGGCAGTCGGCGTCAGCGCCGTCGCCAGTGGTTTGAATGCGATCGCGGTCGGCAATGGCGCGAGCGCCAGCGGCTCGACCAGCCTCGCGGCCGGCAGCACCTCGCGTGCAACCGGCCTCAACAGCACCGCACTCGGCGGCTCGGCGTGGGCGACGGCGGACAACACGACTTCGGTCGGCCAGTTCGCCTGGGCGACGGCAGTCGGCACGACGGCGGTGGGCCGCGATTCCTACGCCTACGCGCAGAACGCGACGGCGGTGGGTCTCAGCGCCTGGGCCAACGGCGTCAACAGCGTCGCGCTGGGCGCGGGCTCGCGCGCACCGGAAGCGGGCGTCGTCTCGATCGGCAATGGCACCGGCACGGGCGGTTATCCGGCGACGCGCCGGATCACCAACCTGACCGCCGGCATCAATGCGACCGATGCAGTCAACGTTGCGCAGCTGGACGCCGTGGCCGATGCGGCCGGCGAGACGGCGCGCTACTTCCAGGCCAGCGGCGAAGGCGAGGCCTACGTCAACGGTGAGGATGCGGTGGCCGCGGGTTCGGACGCGATGGCCGACGGCGATTACGCGACCGCGGTCGGCGCGTCCAGCAGTGCATACGGCACCGGCGCCTCGGCGTTCGGCAGCGGTGCGAACGCCAGCGGCGCGAATGCGGTGGCGGTCGGTCTCAACAGTTCCGCCAGCGCCGACGGCGCGGTCGCCATTGGCGGCATGGCGCAGGCCTATGACGAGTTCAACTCGCCGATCGTCGATGCCGACGGTGCGCCGGTACTGGTCGCCACGCAGGCCGACGTCAACGGCACATCGGTCGGCTCCGGTGCGCTGGCCACCGGCGCCAACGCCTCGGCGCTGGGCAACGGCGCGCAGGCGCTGGGCGGCAACAGTGTCGCGTCCGGCTTCAAGTCGCGCGCCACCGGCAGCTGGAGCACGGCGATCGGCAGCAATGCCTGGGCCAGCGGCGGCGATGCCACCGCAACCGGCGCCTACGCCTGGGCCACCGCCAACGGCGCGACTGCGTTCGGCACCTCGGCCTGGGCCACGGCGGCGAATGCCTCGGCCCTCGGCTACGGCGCGTGGGCGGCAGGCGCGGGCGCAACCGCGCTCGGCATGGACAGCTGGGCCGACGGCACCAGCGCGATCGCACTGGGTCGCGGCGCGCTGAGCACCGGCGACTATGCGACCGCGATCGGTTCGGCCAGCCTGGCCGATGGCACCAACAGCATCGCATTGGGGCGCGGCAGCCTCGGGCTGGCCGGCAATTCGGCGGCAGTGGGCCTGCGCGCGATGACGGCGACGGATGCCACCGGCAGCGTCGCGATCGGCGCCAATGCCAATACGCGTGCGGTCGACAGCGTCGCCCTGGGTTCGGGCTCGCTGGCCGATCGTGCGAACACCGTGTCCGTCGGCGCGGCGCAGGCCTTCACCGACGACTACGGCGTCGTCCACCAGGCGCGTCAGCGTCAGATCACCAACGTGGCGGCCGGTACCGAGGACAGCGATGCGGTGAACCTCGGTCAGCTCAACGAAGTGGCCGACGGCCTGACCGAGATCGCCGATGGCGTGGTGCTTTACGACGACGCCAGCCGCGGCACGGTCACCCTCGGTGGCAGCGACGGCACGCGTCTGACCAACCTCGCCGCAGGCGCGGTGTCGGCGTCGAGCTCGGATGCCACCACCGGCGCCCAGTTGCATGCGGCGCTGTCGAGCGCGGCCGATGCGATGGGCGGCGGCGCGACGGTCACCGCGTTCGGCACGATCAGTGCGCCGACCTACAGCATCGGCGGTGCGAACTACTTCAGCATCGGCGATGCGCTGGGTGCGCTGGACGCGCAGATCGGCACGCTCGACCAGCGCATGGCCGGGGTGGAGCGCGGTGGTCGCGTGGCGACGATGTCCACGGCCTCGGCAGCCGCAAGTCCTGCGGCAGCGCCTGCCGCGGCGGCGCCTGCACCGGTTGCAGCCGCACCGGCAGCGGCACCGGCGGTCGTGGCTGCGCCAGCGGCGGCGGGCGGTACGGTGATCGGCGACGGTGCGGTCGCGAACGACGTCACCGGCACCGCGATCGGCAACGGCGCATATGCGCACGGTCCCAACGACACCGCGATCGGCAGCAATGCGCGGGTCGACGCGGACGGCAGCACCGCACTCGGTGCCAACAGCGCGATCTCGGCCAGTGCCACCAATGCGGTGGCGGTGGGCGAAAGCGCGACGGTGACAGCGGCTTCGGGCACCGCGATCGGCCAGGGCGCCAGCGTCAGCGCCGAAGGCGCGGTCGCGATCGGCCAGGGCGCGGTGGCCGACCGTGCGAACACGGTCTCGGTCGGCGCGGCCGGCAGCGAGCGCCAGGTGACCAATGTTGCCGCCGGTACCCAGGCGACGGATGCGGCCAATGTGGGCCAGGTCCAGGAAGGCGTAGCGGACGCACGGGCCTACGCCGACACCACGGCGACGCAGGCGGTCTCGTCCGCGAATGCCTACACGGACCAGAAGTTCGCGGCGTGGGGCGAAAGCGTCGACACCTTGCGCGGTGACGTCGAGCGTCGCTTCTACGACACCGATCGCCGCATCGACCGCCAAGGTGCGATGGGCGCGGCGATGCTCAACATGGCCACCAGCGCCGCGGGCATCCGCACGCAGAACCGGGTGGGCGTGGGCGTCGGGTTCCAGGGCGGCGAGAGCGCGCTGTCGCTGGGCTACCAGCGGGCGATCAGCGAGCGCGCCACCGTCACGTTCGGCGGTGCGCTCAGTGGCGACGAGAAGTCCGTCGGCGTCGGCGCGGGCTTCGGTTGGTGATGACAACGCCGGCCGCCAGGACGGGGGCCGGCAGATGTTGGTGGTTCAATCAGGCGGAACGGGTGCGGAGGCGCCCGTCCTGCAGTCAGCGAAGGTCCGGTGATCGCGCATTCCCACGGGATGCCGGCGCCGGGACCGGATCCTCTCTCGCAACTCCAGGGTGAAGTGAATGAAGAAGAAGTCCATGAGCATCGCGATCGCGTCCGTCCTCGTTGCCGGCGGTCTCGCGGCGCCGACGTCCGCCGCCGATCGCATTTCCGGCACGCGCGTCAGTGAGGCCGTGCCCCAGTCGCTCGAAGCGGCCGTCGGCCAGCGTTTCGTGGTGCAGTACCGCGCCGGCAGCAGCGAGCGCGCCGACAAGAGCGTCCTCGAGGCCGGTCTCGCGTCGGCCGCGACGCGCGCGGGCCTGACCCGCACCGTGCCCGCGACCAAGACCGCCGGCGCGCGCGCCGCGGCCAGCGCCAAGCTGCTGCGCCCGATGGGCCTGCCGGGCTACAACGTGGTCACCGCCACGCGCACGCTGACCGCCGCGGAATCGGCGAGCTTCCTGCGTGAGCTCAAGGCGGATCCGTCGGTGGTATCGGCCGAAGTCGACCATCTGTACCGGCACCTGGGCACCGCCGCGCCGATGGCGGCGCCGAACGATCCCAACTACGCGCAGTACCAGTGGAACTTCTTCAACCCCACCGGCGGCGTGCGCGCCGAACAGGCGTGGGAGACCTCGACCGGCGAAGGCGTCGTGGTCGCCATCCTCGACACCGGCATCGTGCAGAACCATGCGGATCTCGAAGGCAACGTGCTGCCGGGTTACGACATGATTTCCGATCGCCGCGTCTCGCGTCGCGATGCCGACGGCCGCGCGCCGGGCGGCTGGGACATCGGCGACTGGGTCGAGCAGAACTATTGCGTCCAGCTGGGCGCACCGCCGCACGCGGCCGACACCAGCTCGTGGCACGGCAGCCATGTCGCCGGCACCGTGGCCCAGGAAACCAACAACGGCACCGGCCTGGCCGGCGTGGCGCATGGCGCGAAGGTCGTGCCGGTGCGCGTGCTCGGTTCCTGCGGCGGCTTCGGCGCGGATATCGCCGACGGCATGCTGTGGGCCGCGGGCATTTCGGTGCCCGGCGTGCCGGACAACGAGAACCCGGCCGAAGTGCTCAACATGAGCCTCGGCAGCGGCGGCCCCCAGGCCTGTCCGTCGGCGTACCAGGACGCGATCAACCAGGTGAACGCGCAGGGTGCGGTCATCGTGGTGGCCGCGGGCAACTCCAACGCCAATGCCGCCAACTACACGATGTCCTCGTGCAGCGGCGTGGTCAGCGTCGGCGCGACCGGCATCACCGGTGCGAAGGCGGGCTATTCCAGCTGGGGCACGCGCGTCGACCTGTCGGCGCCGGGCGGCGGCGGCGGGGCCGACGGCAATCCGAACGGCTACATCTGGCAGGTCACCAACAACGGCACTCAGGGCCCGGTCGCCGGTGGCTGGATCCTGCGCGGCTTCACCGGCACGTCGATGGCGTCGCCGCACGTCGCGGCCGGCGCGGCGCTGGTGCAGTCGGCGCTCAACGCGCTCGGCCGTGATCCGCTGAACTGGCAGCAGATGCGTGACCTGCTGACCTCGACCGCGCGTCCGTTCCCGGTGTCGATCCCCACGTCCACGCCGATGGGCGCGGGCATCCTGGATCTCGAATCGCTGCTGGAGAAAGCGACCGAAGTGCCCTGCGATCCGGAGGTCGAGGAATGCGCGCCGCCGGCGACGTCGATCGACAACCAGGTGCCGGTCCGCGGCCTGTCCGGTACGGGTGGCGACACGCTGTACGCGATCGAAGTGCCGGCCGGCGTCAGCGGCCCGCTCAGCATCACCACCAGCGGCGGCAGCGGCAACGTCTCGCTGCACGTGAGCCTGGATGAAGTGCCGACCGCGACCGACTACGACTACCGCTCGATCCGTCCGGGCAATTCGGAAACCGTGCGCATCAACGCCCCGGCCGCCGGCGTGTACTACGTGCTGCTGTCGGGCACCTACGGCAACGTCACGCTGCAGGCGCGCCACAACTGAGGCAGCGGCATCCGCGGCCACCGGGCCGCGGATGTCGCACATCGAACCCACGGCCGTCAGCGATGGCCGTGGGTTCTTGCGTGTTGGGGCTGCGACGACGCGTGGAACGCGGTGTGGGCCGGCTAACGGCGTGCAACGCCGCCAGGTCGATCGGGTCGTCGTCTGCCGTTGCCGTTGCCGCTGGCGTGGGAACGGCGCGTTGCAGGGGCTGTCACGCGGCAGACGGCCCGCGCGGCGGCCGTCGCGAAGCGCAGGACACGATCTGGGATACTGTCCCGCCCTCGAGACCCGTGCCGCGACCATGTCCAAGCCGTCCCGCTCGCGACGCGGCGCCACGTCGCCGAATCCGTTCCGCCGCGGCGATGCGCCGCCGGTGCATGCCCATCTGCGCGACGACGACGGCCGCGTGCTCGCGGGCGCGACGCTGCAGGACGGCGAATGGACGATGGTGCTGCGTGGCAAGCCGGTCGGCACCACCGCCAGCGCGGCGATGCTGATCGCGATGCTGCGTCATGTGGCCGCCGTGCAGGCGCGTGCCGGCGTGCGCACGCGGCTGGCGGTCTCGCAGGCGCTCGACGCGGCGGCCAGCGCCGAAGCCACGGCCGAAGGCCGCACCCTGGCTGCGCATCTGGACTGGCTGGAAGCCGAGCGCCGGACCCGCAACGAGCCGGCACCGGCCGTCAACTGAGGCCCGTGCGGCCTGCTGCGCCATGAACCGTGCAGGCCGTGTCGAAGGGTGACGTGGCCCGCCCCGCTATCATCCGTCCTGTTCAGTCTTCGACGCTTCCCGCAATGCGCCGTCTCCGCTCCGCTTCCGTCCTGATCGCACTTCCGCTCGCCGTGGCCCTGTTGGCCGGCTGCGGCCGCGATGCGCGCGCCGATCTGCCTTTCATGGGCGAATCCTTCGACGCCGACGACACCTACTCGCGCACCTACGACATTCCGCCCGCCCAGGTGTGTGGCGCGGCGCGACTGGCATTGCTGGGCCAGGGCTACGCGGTGGGCAAGGCCGGCGACGAGGCGGTCGAGGCGACCAAGAATTTCCAGCCCGAGGACGAGGTGCACACGCAGCTGTCGGTGCGCGTGTCCTGCGTGCCGCGCGGCAACGAGCGCACGCTGCTGTTCGTCAGCGCGTTGCTCGACCGCTACGTGCTGCGCAAGAGTTCCAACTCGGCCAGCGTGGGCGTCGGCGGTATCGGCTCGCTGTCGCTGCCGGTCGGCAGCCGCGAGGATTCGCTGGTGCGCACCGCCAGCAGCACCGTGCAGGACAAGGGTTTCTACCGCCGCTTCTTCGAACGCGTGGGCTATTACGTGCCCGCGCCCAGCACGCGCGACCGCACGCCGTCGGCCGAGGAAATGCGCCGGGAGGATCCGCCGCCGGCGGACCTGAAGGCCGTGGACGCCGACCTGCCATCGGCCGGCACCCCGCTGCCGCGATAGCCGGTCCACACGCCGCTTCGACCGGCACCATCGTGCTTCGACACTGTCGCCGCCGCACACCCACCGCGCGTCGTCGGCCTGCCGCGAACTGCTAAAGTCGGGCGATCCGCCGGCGATGGAGTGGCCCACCGTGAATGCGGTGCTCGAAACGTCCGATCCGCTGCACGATGCGCCCGATACGCGCATCGTCGCGCGCCTGCGTGCATCGGGACGATTGAAGGATGTCGATCTCGCACGTGCGCAGCGCCTGCACGCCGAAGCGGGCGGCAGTCTGCTGACGCTGCTCGGCCGCCTGGGCCTGGTGTCGGAACGCGACCATGCCGAAGCCTGCGCCGCCGAACTCGATCTGCCCCTGCTCGGCGCGAAATCCGTGCCGGAGGAACCGCCGGAACTCGTCGAGGGCGCGCAGCCGTTGTCGGTGCGATTCCTGCGCCAGTTCCATCTGCTGCCGATCGGTGAGCGCCGCGGACGGCTGCAGGTGTGGATGTCGGATCCGCAGGATGGCTACGCGCTCGATGCGGTGCGGCTGGCGACCGGTTGCCAGGTCGCGCCCGCGGTCGGCCTGCGCTCGGAGATCGACGATCTGATCGAACGCTGGCACGGCCAGGGCCGCAGCGCGATGGGCACGATCGTCGAATCGGCTGACGGCGATGGCGGCGGCGATGTCGACGACGTCGAGCATCTGCGCGATCTCGCGTCCGAGGCGCCGGTGATCCGGCTGGTGAATCTCGTGATCCAGCGTGCGGTCGAACTGCGCGCATCCGACATCCACATCGAACCCTTCGAGAGCCGGCTGAAAGTGCGCTATCGCGTCGACGGCGTGCTGATCGATGGCGAAAGTCCGCCTGTGAATCTGACTGCTGCGGTGATCAGCCGCATCAAGATCATGGCGCGGCTCAACATCGCCGAGCGCCGCCTGCCGCAGGACGGCCGCATCATGCTGCGCGTGCAGGGCAAGGAACTCGACCTGCGCGTGAGCACCGTGCCGACTGCGCACGGCGAAAGTGTGGTGATGCGTCTGCTCGACCGCGAGACGGTGGTCTTCGATTTCTACCGGCTCGGCTTCACCGACGAATTCCTGCCGCAATTCAACAAGGTCCTCGACCAGCCGCACGGCATCCTGCTGGTCACCGGCCCGACCGGTTCGGGCAAGACGACGACGCTCTATACCGCGCTGTCGCAGCTCAATACGCCGGACGTCAAGATCATCACCGTCGAGGATCCGGTCGAATACCAGATCGAAGGCATCAACCAGATCCAGGCCAAGCCGCAGATCGGTCTCGACTTCGCCAACGCGCTGCGCTCGATCGTCCGCCAGGATCCGGACATCATCATGATCGGCGAAATGCGCGACCTGGAAACCGCACGCATCGCGATCCAGTCCGCGCTGACCGGCCATCTGGTGCTCAGCACGCTGCACACCAACAACGCCGCCGGCGGCATCACCCGCATGCTCGACATGGGCGTCGAGGATTACCTGCTCACGTCCACCATCAACGGCATCCTCGCGCAGCGCCTGGTGCGCAAGCTCGAGCCGACGCATCGCGTGCGCTATGCCGCCTCGCCCGAGGAGATCGAACGCTTCGAACTGCGGCGCTTCCAGCCTGACGGCGAGATCGCGCTGTATCGACCGGGACCGTCGGCCGCGGCGCCGACCGGCTATCTCGGCCGCACCACCATCGTCGAATTTCTCGTGATGAACGACGCCCTGCGCCGCGCGGTCATGCGCCACGCCGGCATGGGCGAACTCGAGCAGCTGGCCCGCGACTCGGGCATGCGCACGATGTACGAGGACGGCATCCTCAAGGCGCTGGCCGGCGAGACGACGATCGAGGAAGTGCTGCGGGTGACGGAAGAGGCGTGATGGCCTGGGCGCCGATGCGAACGTCGCTGCATTCCCGCGTTCGCCGGAACGGAGACGGTCTGCGCAGCCGAAACCTTGATGGCCCGGATACTTGCTGCTTTCCCCGCGAACGCGAGGCTCCCAATGTTCGCAAGGACGGTCATCCAGTGACTTTGCGCATCTGGCACGCCGTTTCGACGACCGGCCGATTACACCTCAAGGAAGAGGGCCTCGGACATGGACAGGCAGCCCTGCGTCTATCTGCTCGCCAGCGACCGCAACAGCACCTTGTATCTGGGCGTTACGTCGAATTTGGTGCAGCGTGTCTGGCAGCATCGGACCTCCGCGATCGATGGCTTCAGCGCGCGCCACGCCGTCCATCGTTTGGTCTGGTACGAGCTGCACGAGACGATGGCGTCGGCGATCGAGCGGGAGAAGCGGATCAAGAAATGGAACCGGGCGTGGAAGATTCGGTTGATCGAAGAAACGAATCCGTACTGGCGCGATCTTTGGCACGACATCGTCGGTTGAGCGCTATAGCCGGCGAAGTGGACGAGAAGTCGCTGGATTCCCGCCTGCGCGGGAATGACGAGCGGAGTGGATTCCGTCATTCCCGCGCAGGCGGGAATCCAGCGACTTGCATGTTTGTATCTTGGATCGGCAACAGTCTCGCACCCGCAACTTCGCCTTTCCGTATCGCGCCCACTCCATGACCCTCTACCGCTACAAAGCCCTCAACACCCGCGGTGAAACGCTCGACGGCACCATGGAGGCCGCCAGCGAGGGCGAGGTCGCCTTGCGTCTGCAGGAGCAGGGCCATCTACCGGTCGAGACCCGGCTTGCCAGCGAGGCGCGCGCGGTCGACGACTGGAAGACGCTGTTCAAGCAGAAGCCCTTCGCGGGACAGCGGCTGGTGCAGTTCACCCAGCAGCTGGCGACGCTGCTCAATGCCGGGCAGCCGCTGGACCGGGCGCTGACGATCCTGCTCGATCTGCCCGAAGAACCCGAAGCCAGGCGCACGATCACCGAACTGCGTGATGCGGTGCGCGGCGGCGTGTCGCTGTCGACCGCGCTGGAACGCCAGCACGGCACGTTCTCGCGGCTGTACGTGAACATGGTGCGGGCCGGCGAGGCGGGCGGCAGCCTCGAAGAGACGCTGCAGCGTCTGGCCGATTACCTCGAACGTGCACGCGCCCTGCGTGGCCGCGTGATCAACGCATTGATCTACCCGGCGATCCTGATCGTCATGGTCGGCGCGTCGCTGATGTTCCTGCTCGGCTACGTGGTGCCGCAGTTCGCGGCGATGTACGACAGCCTGGATGCCGAGCTGCCGGTGTTCACGAAGATCGTCCTCGGCGCAGGCGAATTCGTCCGCGACTGGTGGATCCTGCTGCTGGTCGTGCCGGTGGTCGCGTTCTACGCGTTCTGGCTGAAGCTGCGCGATGCGCGCTTCCGCGCCCGCTTCGATGCCTGGCTGCTCGAACGCCGGCTCTTCGGGCCGCTGGTCGCGCGCATCGAGACCGCGCGTCTGGCGCGCACGCTAGGCACCCTGCTGCGCAACGGTGTGCCGCTGATCGCCGCGCTGGGCATCGGCCGCAACGTGCTCGGTAATCTGGCGCTCGCCGCGGATGTCGAAGCGGCCGAGGCCGAGGTCAGGAACGGCGTGGGCCTGTCGACCGCGCTCGGCCGCAACCGGCGTTATCCGCGGCTGGCGGTGCAGATGATCCAGGTCGGCGAGGAATCCGGCGCGCTGGATACGATGCTGCTCAAGACCGCCGACACCTTCGACCAGCAGACCGCCACCTCGCTCGATCGCATGCTGGCCGCCCTGGTGCCGGCGATCACGATGCTGCTCGCGCTGGTGGTGATGGTGGTGATCCTCGCGGTGCTGGTGCCGATCTACGACCTGACCAGCGTCATCGGCTAGGTTCATTCGCGACCGGCATACAATCGATCCCATCCCCCGAACGAGGCAGTCTCGATGCAGCCCATCCTCCGCTCGCGTTCCTTCGGCTCCCCGCGCGCTGCGCAGGGCGGTTTCAGCCTGATCGAGATCATCCTCGTCGTCGTGCTGATCGGCGGCATCGTCGCTTTCGCCGCGACACGGATCCTCGGCGGCGGTGACCGCGCCCGCGTGAACCTCGCCAAGGCGCAGGTGCAGACGCTGGCCGAAAAGGTGCACCAGTTCGAGATGGACACCGGCCGTCTGCCGAATGCGTTGAACGACCTGGTGGTGCAGCCCGGCGATGCCGGTGGCTGGCTCGGGCCGTATGCCAAGGACGCCGAACTGCGCGATCCCTGGAACACGCCTTACGAGTACCGCGCGCCCGGCGAGCAGCAGCCGTTCGAGATCGTCAGCCTCGGCGCGGACCGCAAGCCTGGCGGCGAGAGCGTCAACGCCGACATCCGCTACGAATAAGCGCGGCGCAGCCCGTGCGGATGCCGCTTGCGGCGCGTCGCGACACGCGGCCGCCGGGCGCGGGTGCGACCGCCGGAAGTGCTAGATTCGAGCCTGTTTCCGCGTTCCGGACGTCGCGTCGCCAGATGCCCTCACGTGTCGCCAGGGTCCGCGGTTTCTCGTTGCTCGAGCTGCTGCTGGTCGTCGGCCTGATCGCCGTGACCGGCGTACTCGCGGCAGCGGCGATGGGCGGCGGTTTCGAACGCATCGCGTTCCAGTCGACGGCCAAGGAACTCGCCGCGCAGCTGCGCTACACGCGGGCGCAGGCGATCGCCACCGGCGAGCCGCAGCGCTTCGTACTCGATCCCGTCGCCCGCACTTGGACGGCGCCCAACGGGCGTCACGGCACGATTCCCGAATCGCTGGAGATCGAGTTCACCGGTGCGCGCGAGGTGCAGTCCGCACCGGACGAAGGCGCCGTGCTGTTCTTCGCCGACGGCGCCGCCACCGGCGGACGCATCCGCGTGTTGCTGCGCGGCGCGGCCTGGCAGATCGACGTCGCCTGGCTCACCGGCGAAGTGGGCCTGCAACGCGGACAGGCAACGCCGTGAGCGCCGGGCACCGTCATCGCCCGCGCCGCGCGCGCGGCTACACGCTGATCGAAGTCATCGTCGCGTTCGCGGTGCTGGGGCTCGGCCTGATGCTGCTGCTCGGCACGCTGTCGAACGGCACGCGGCAGGTGCGCTGGGCAGCCGATGCCGGGCGCGCGACGCTGCATGCGCGCTCGCTGCTCGACGATGTCGGCATCGCGGTGCCGGTGACGCCGGGGCAATCGGTCGGCACCTTCGACGATGGTCGCTATCGCTGGACGCTGGACATCGCGCCGTTCGTCGATCCCGATGCGCCGCCGACACTGGTCGGCGCCGGCGGCGACAGCCTGTTCGAACTCACGCTTGCAGTGGAGTGGGGCGAGGCCGGTCCGCGCGAACGCCTGCAGCTGCACACGCTGCGCCTGCGCAGTCCCGACGCCATGACCGTGGCGTTGCCATGAACCGGCGCGCCGGCGGGTTCACGCTGATCGAGGTGCTGGTGGCGACGGTGCTGCTGGCCGCGGGTCTGGCGCTGGCGTTAACGACGCTGCGCGCGGCGACCACCACGGTCGAGCGCGGCGAGGCGCTGGCCCAGCGCAGCGAACGCCTGCGCGCGGTCGAGGGCTTCCTGCGCCGGCGCATCGCCTCCGCCCAGCAGATCGCGTTCGAAACCGATGCGTCCACCGGCGAGACGCGCCTGTTCGTCGGCGAACCGGAGCGGCTGCGTTTCGTCGCCGACCTGCCGAACTATCTGGGGCAGGGCGGCCCGCATCTGCACGATGTCGCGGTGGACGAGGTCGACGGGCAGCGTCGCCTGACGGTCGCATTCGGCATGGTCATGACCGGGCGCACGATCGAGCTCGCCGAACCGCGGCCGCCGGAGCCGCTGGTCGAAGACCTCGACAGCGTGCGCTTCCGCTATCGCGGCTTCGACGAGACCGGCGCGCTGGGCGACTGGCAGGATCGCTGGGGTCCGGCGTCGCTGCCGCTGCAGGTCGAGATCACGCTCGCAAGCGAACGCGACGGTGCGTGGCCGCCGCTGCGCGTGACGTTGCCGCAGGGCACCGGCCAGGCGCCGATGCAGGCGCCGCTGCCATGAGGCCGATGCGCGGCGCGGCCCTGCTCCTGGTGCTGTGGCTCATCACGCTGCTGGCGGCCCTGGTCGGCGCATTCGCGCTGACCGCCCGCATCGAGAACCAGCAGGGCCGCGTGCTCAGTCGCGGGCTCATCGCAGACCAAGCTGCGCGGGCCGGGCTCGAATATGCGCTGACCCGCATCGCCGCCGACGATCCGCAGCTGCAGTGGCAGCCCGACGGTCGCCCCTACGCATGGCGCTTCCACGATGTGGAGCTGGAACTGCGCATCGTCGACGAGACCGGCAAGGTCGATCTCAACGCCGCCGATGGCGAGCTGCTGGCGGCGCTGCTGCGCAGCGTCGGCGCGGATACCGATGTCGCGATGCGCGTCGCCGGGGCGATCGTCGACTGGCGCGACGGCGACGATTTCGTCCAGGTGGGCGGCGGCGCGGAGGCGGCCGACTACGCGTCCGCAGGGCGACCGTATGGCGCCAAGAACGCACCGTTCGAAAGTGTGGCCGAAGTCGAGCAGGTGCTCGGCATGACGCCGGCATTGTTCGAAGCGCTGGCGCCGCATCTCACCATCTACAGCCGGCTGCCGTCGCCCGATCCGCAGTTCGCATCGGCGCAGGTGCTGCAGGCGATGGGCGTGGACGCCGATCCGCTGCTGGCCGCACGCGATGCCGCGACGGCGCAGATTGCCGGTGCGCTGCTGGGCGGCGGCAGCGGCACGTATAGTATCGAGAGCCGCGCGCGGCTGGAGGCGGGCAGAACCGCGCGCTTGCGTGCAGTCGTGCGGACCGGCGGTGGTGCCGTCCCGGGCACGGCCTACAGCGTGCTGCGTTGGGAGGAGGGAGCGTCACCACGATGATGTCCGCGACACCTGCACCGTCCGGCGACGCGACGCCCGGCCGCCGACGCGGCTGGCGCCCGGATGGCCGTCTGCCGCTGCGTCTCCGCGGCTTCCTGCACTGGTGGGGCGCCGCGCTGGCGACCTGGCTGCCTGCACGCGTCCGTGAACTGTTCGGTCTCGCCGGCCGCCGCCTGCTGCTGCAGGCCGAGGGGCCGGCTGTCGCGCTGTCGTTGCACGAGGCCGGCGCTGCGCAGGCGCTGGCCCAGGTGCCGCTGGCGCCACTGGTCGCGGCCGACGGCGATCCGCTTGGCAGCCTGCTCGCACCGCGCGTGGCCGAGATTCCGCGCTGGCTGCTGCTGCCGGCCCGCGCCGGTCTGCGTCGACGCCTGACCCTGCCCGAAGCCGCCGGCGATCGCCTGCGCGATGTGCTGGGCTTCGAGATCGACCGCCAGACGCCGTTCGCCGCCGCGGATGTGCGCTACGACCATCGTGTCCTCGCGCGCCGCGCCGACGGGCAGCTGGACGTCGAACTGGTGGTCGTGCCGCGCGCGACGATCGAGGCGCGGCTGGCCGCACTCGGCGCGCTGGCGCCCACGCTGGCCGGGGTGGACCTCGAAGGCGAGGACGGTCCGCTCGGCGTCAACCTGATCCAGGACGCGCGTCGCCGCGAGGACCCGCAGCGCCGCTATCAGTGGCTGCTGGCGGGCGTCGCCGTGCTGTTCACCGCGTTCGCGCTGTGGCAGATCCTGCAGAACCGCGCTGCCGCCGCCGATGCGCTGGAAGAGCGGCTGGACGCCGAAGCGCGGCCCGCGCGTGCGGCGTCTGCCCAGCGCCAGCAGCTGGCGGATCTGCGCGAAGGCATGGTCTTCCTGCAGACACAGCGGGCCGCGCGTCCGACCACCGTCGCCGTGCTCGACGAACTGGCGCGTCGGCTGCCCGACACGACCTCGCTGGAGAAGGCCGCGATCGAGGGCGACCGCATCCTGCTGATCGGGCTCAGCACCGAGGCCTCGGCCCTGGTCGGCTATCTCGAAGGCTCGCCGCTGTGGCGTTCGCCTGCACTGGCCGGCGCCCTGCAGAACGATCCGCGCTCGCGCGCCGACCGCTTCACGCTGACCGCCGATCTCGCGCCGCCACCCGCCGCGGCCGCGGCTGCACAGGAGCCCGCCCGTGCGGATGCCCGATAGGCCGGTCTCCTCGCGCGATCGCTGGCTGGCCCTCGGCCTGCTGCTGGGCGCGCTTGCGCTGGCGTACCTGCTGCTGGTGCATCCATGGTTCACCCAGCCGATGCGCGAACTCGGATCGCGCATCGACATGCTGCAGGAACGCGAGCTGCGCATCCGCCGCGAACTCGAACAGGCGCCGCAGGTCCACGCGGCGATCGGACAGGCGCGCGAGGCCATGGCCGCGACGCCCGGCTTCATGCCGCAATCCAGCGTCGAGCTGGCGACCGCGGCGCTGGTGCAGCGGCTGGAGCAGGCCGTGGTCGAGGCCAGCCCGGGCAACCGCAGTTGCGCGATCAGCAACCGTTCGCCGATGACCGGCGGCCGCGCCGAGCGCTATCCGCGGGCCACCGTGCAGGTGCGCCTGCGCTGCGGCAATCCGGAACTCGCCGCGGTGCTGCATTCGCTGGAAACCGGCACGCCGCGGCTGTTCGTCGACAACCTCAACATCCTGAGCCAGCGGCACACGGTCGCGGCCGGCACGGCCAGCGGCGGTATCGACGTCAGTTTCGACCTGTCGGGCTATGTACTGCCCGCGCCGGGTGCGGCACCTGCGGCGGCGCCAGGCGCGCGCGCCGCGCCATCGGGCGGAGGCAGCGATGCGGATTGAATCGACCAATGCCCGCACCTGGCTGGCCGCCGCCGTCGCCGGCTGGGCGCTCGTGGTGTGGGGCCTGTCACTGGCCGGGCTGGGCGGGCGGATCGCCGCGGCGGACGATGATGGCGCCGGTGCGAGCATCGTCACGGCCGCGTTGCCGGCGCCCGACGCGCAGCCGCCGCTGGCGGACTACGGCGATGTCGCCGCACGGCCGCTGTTCGCCGCCGACCGGCGTCCGCATCCGTTCTTCATCGATCCCAGCGACGAGGGCGAAGGTGCTTCGAGCGGCTTCGACTACGTGCTGACCAGCGTGTTGCGCACGCCCGACTTCGCGATGGCGATCCTGCAGCCGGCCGGCGGCGGCGAATCGATCCGCCTGCGGGTCGGCGATGCGCCGCCCGATGCCTCGAACTGGCTGCTCGATTCGGTCGACGCGCGCAGTGTGGTGTTCACCGGCCCGGAAGGACCGCGCACCCTGGAACTGCGCGTCTACGACGGCGTCGGCGGGCAGGCGCCGACACCGATGCGTCCGCCTGCCGTGCCGGCCGAGGCCGCACAGACCGGCGCAGCCGCACGCAACCGCGCGCCCGCCGCGGGCAACGGTGCGCCGCCTGCCAGCACGCCGCCCACCAACGCGGCGCGCCCGCCGCCGACGCGCGCCGGCAGCGCGGCCGCCGCGACCGCGCCTGCGGGATCGCCGGCGTCTCCGGCCGTCGAACCCGCCCAGCCCACGGCCGCCCCGGCGACCGAAACCGGAACCCCGCCCGAAGCCCAGGTCGAGGCGATCCGCCGCCGGATCGAGGAACGCCGGGCCCGGCTGCAGCAGGAAAACGCGACCGGCGGGCGCGCCACGCCATGACCGGCGTCCGTCTTGCATCCTGGCCGCTGCGCGCCGCGCCGGTACCGCCACGCCGCCCGCGAACCGTGCGCGCCGCGCCACACGCCCTAGACTCCAGTCGATGAAGCCTTCGATGACTCCAGCCCTGTCCCTCCGTGCCATCGCATTCGGCACCGGCATCGCGCTGCTCGCCGGCTGCGCCACCGCGCCTACGCCCTCGGTGCGGCGCGACGCCCAGTTGCCCGCCGACGCGCCCGCGAACGTCGACCCGGACGCGCCGGTGGTGCGCAGCCAGACCCTGCTCGACGACGACGATCGGCCGCGGCCGCAGATCCGTCGCGGCACGGGCACCGTGATCAACCGCGGCGCTGCGGCCGCCCCTGCGCCCACGCTGGGCGGCACCACGGGCCAGGCCTCGTTCAATTTCGAAGGCGAATCGGTGCACGCGGTCGCCAAGGCGATCCTCGGCGACATGCTCGGCCAGAACTACGTCATCGCGCCGGAAGTGCAGGGCTCGGTGACGCTGGCGACGCCGCAGCCGGTCAGTCCGGCGCAGGCGCTGAGCCTGCTGGAGATGGTGCTGGGCTGGAACAACGCCCGCATGATCTACAGCGACGGCCGCTACAACATCGTGCCGGCCGATACCGCGCTGGCCACCGGCACGGTCGCACCGCGGACCGGCGGCACCGGCGCCGCGCGCGGCTTCGAAGTGCGCACGGTGCCGCTGCGCTACATCTCCGCGGGCGAGATGGAAAAGGTGCTCGAGCCCTACGCGCGTCCGAACGCGATCATCAGTGCCGACAACGCGCGCAACGTCATCACGATTTCCGGCAGCCGCTCCGAACTCGACAACTACCTGCGCACGATCGAGATCTTCGACGTCGACTGGCTGTCGGGCATGTCGGTCGGCGTGTTCCCGCTGCAGTCGGGCAAGGCGACGCAGGTGGTCGCGGACCTGGAAAAGGTCTTCGGCCAGGACAGCGAGTCGCCGGTGTCGGGCATGTTCCGGTTCATGCCGCTGGAAGGCGCGAACGCGGTGCTGGTGATCACGCCGCAGGCCGATTACCTCGGCGAGATCCAGCAGTGGCTGGAGCGCATCGACAACGCCGGCCAGGAGCCGCGGCTGTTCTCCTACGAACTGAAATTCATCAAGGCCCGCGAGCTGGCGCAGCGGCTGTCGGAAGTCTTCGGCGGCGGCGGTGGCAGCAGCGGCCAGGGCGGTGCGTCGCTGATGCCGGGCACCACCGGCAACACGCTGCGCAGCGGCGGGCTCAATACCCAGTACGGCGACCAGGGCGGCATGGACAGCGGTTCGCGCATGGGCGGCAGCAGTGGCGGTGGCCGCGGCGGGTCGGGCGGCGCGCGCGGCGGCACGCTGGGCGAGATGCAGCTCGACGAGAGTGACCAGGGCCCCGGCAGCGTGACCCTGGAAGTCGAGGGCGACCGCGTCGGCGTGTCCGCGGTCGACGAGACCAACACCTTGCTGGTGCGCACGACGCCCGGCGCGTGGCGCTCGATCCGCGACGTCGTCGAGCGGCTCGACGTGATGCCGGCGCAGGTGCACATCGAGGCGCAGGTGGTCGAGGTGCTGCTCAGCGGCCAGCTCGAGTACGGCGTCAACTGGTTCATCGAAAAGGGCATGACCGACAACGCCATCGGGCCGTTCGGGCCGGATGGCCCCAGCCGCTGGAGCACGCTGGGCGCGAGCATCGGTGGCGTGTCCGGCCCCGGCGCGGCGTGGACCCTGGTCAAGAACGACGCGGCCGCGGTGATCCGCGCGCTGGACGAGGTCACCGACGTGCAGATCCTGCAGTCGCCGTCGGTGTTCGTGCGCAACAACGCGATGGCCGAATTCAACGTCGGCGCGAACATTCCGATCTCCACGACCAGCGTCAATCCGATCCTCGGCGACAGCCAGTACACCCAGGTGCAGTACCTGGAGACAGGCACCATCCTCAAGGTGCGGCCGCGCGTGACCCGCGACGGCATGGTGTTCCTCGACATCGTCCAGGAAGTCAGCTCGCCGCAGCCGCAGAACACCGCCGACAGCCAGGGCAACGTGCGCATCGACACGCGCCGGCTCAAGACCGAGGCCGCGGTGCAGGCGGGCGACACGGTGATGCTGGCGGGCCTGATCCGCGACGAGGTCGGCCGCACGTCCGGCGGCCTGCCGGGCCTGAGCCGTATTCCGGTCATCGGCGGACTGTTCGGTACGCAGAGTTCGCGCACCGAACGGACCGAAGTCATCGTGCTGCTGACGCCGACGATCGTGCGCAATCCGCAGGAAGCGCGTCAGCTGACCGACGAATACGGCCGCCGCTTCCGTGCGCTGCAGCCGCTGCAGCGTCCGCAGGACTGAGCGGGCCGTGCGGGGGAGTTCGACGCATGACTGAGTGGCCGGTCGTGCTGTTGCCGGTGGGGCACGACGACGACGCGCTCGACGCGTGCCTGGCCGCGCTCGATGCCGGCACGCCCGCGGGCGCGCGGATCTGGCTGGCCGACGATGCCCGCATCGGCCCGCGCGGCGCCGCGATCGTGGAGCGCTGGCTGGCCAGCACGCCGCTGCAGGCCGACTACACCTGCCGCCAGCGCGGCATCGGCGAAGTCGCGCATCTCGACGACGTCCTGCGCGCCTGCGGCGATGCCGATGTCGTCGTGCTGGCGCCCGATGCGATTCCGCTGCCCGGCTGGCTGATGCAGCTGTCGGCCTGTTTCGCGCGCGATGCCTCGATCGCCACCGCGACGCCGTGGTGCAACGCCGGTGAAGCCGCGTCGTGGCCGCGGATCGGCGAGATCAATGCGCATCCCGAGGACGGCACGCGGCTCGCCGGCGCCTGCCGCCAGCTGGCGCCGCTGCATCCCGAACTGCCGGCCGCGGTCGGCCATGCGGTCCTGCTGCGCGGCAACGCGCGGCGCAAGGCGGGCGGACTGGATACCTCGAGTTACGTGTCCTGGTACGCGGCGCTGATCGATCTGTCGCTGCGCATGTCCGGGCTCGGCTGGCGCAACGCGCTGTGCGAAACCGCCTTCGTCGCCCGGGGCGGCGAGGGCGGCCCCGCGGACGGGGATCTGGACGCGCTGGCCGCGCGCTGGCCGGCCTGGCATTCACGGCTGGCGACGTTCCTGATGCAGGACCCGCTGTCCGACAGCCGTCAGGCGCTCGCCCGCCATTACGCCGCGCTGGAACACGCGCCGGCGCAGCAGCAGCTGTTCCCGGGCGATGCGGCGGCGGAAGGCGAGGGCGAAGATGCTGACGCGCTGGCTGCGCCGGTCGCGGACGACACGGCGACGGCCGCCCTGCACGCGGGTGACGTGCGTTGAACGCGTCGATCGAATCGCCGGCGGCCGACATCGTCGCGATCGTCGTCAGCTACCAGAGCGGCAGCACCATCGAGGCCTGTCTGAAGCGCCTGCGCGCCGCGACGGGCGTGGCCCAGATCCGCGTCGTCGACAACGGCTCCACCGACACGACCCTCGCCATCGTGCAGCGCCATGCCTCGCTCGATCCGCGCGTGCACTTCATCGCCAATCCGGACAATCCCGGCTTCGCGGTCGCCTGCAACCAGGGCGCGCGGGATGCGGACGCGCCATGGATCGCCTTCGTCAATCCGGATTGCCTGGTCGACGGGGACACCTTCCTGCGCCTGCGCGCGCACGCCGACGCGCTGGCAGTGCCCTGCCTGCTGGGCACCGAACTGGTCGGGGAAGACGGCGCGCGTGATCCAGCGGCGCGGCGGCGCGATCCCGATTTCGCCGCGATGCTGGGCAACGCCGCCGCGCGCGTGCTCGCGGTACCGCGCGATCCGGCGCAGGCGTTGCAGCGCACCGAGGCGATCTCCGGCGCACTGATGCTGATGCCGCGGACGCTGTTCGATCGCATCGACGGCTTCGATACCGGCTACCGCCTGCACGCCGAAGATCTGGACCTGTGCCGCCGCGCACGCGAAGCCGGCGCCGTGGTCGCGGTGGCCAACGACGTGGCGGTGCTGCACGTGCGCGGCGTCTCCAGTCGCTCGCGCCCGGTGTTCGTCGAATGGCACAAGCACCGCGGCCTGTGGCGCTACTTCCAGCGGTTCGAAGCCGGCCGGCGACCGTGGCCGGTACGGGCTGCCGTGTGGGCCATGATCTGGGGCCGGCTTCCGCTCGCCGTGCTGCGCCGCGCGGCGCAGGGCTGAGTCGATTCAATTCCGCCCGTGAGGCGGGCCGGTGCCGGCGTCCCTGCGACGCGCGGACCATGCACGCGCCTAGTCGCTGCGCGGGTGCTCAGCGATGCCGGTTGATCGCATCCCGCAACGTGCGCGCCTCGCGCGCCGCGGCGTCCGCGTAGTCGTCGCCGTTCGACGCGTAGAGGATCGCGCGTGAGGAACTGACCATCAGACCAGTGCCATCACTGGTCTTCGCATGCGTGACCACCGCTTCGACATCGCCGCCCTGCGCGCCGACACCCGGCACGAGGAACGGCATGTCGCCGACGATCGCGCGCACTTCGCGCAACTGCTCGGGCCAGGTCGCGCCGACGACCAGCGACACGTTGCCGCGGGCGTTCCAGTCGCGCGCGATGGTCTCGGCGACGTGCTGGTACAGCGGACGCGTGGCGCCGTCGTGCGCGACCGGGAGGTCCTGCAGATCGGCCGCGCCCGGATTCGAGGTGCGGCACAGGATCACGACGCCCTTGTCGCTGCGGTCGAGGAACGGCTGCACCGAATCACGACCGAGGTAGGGATTCACCGTCACCGCATCGGCCTCGAAACGCGCGAAGGCCTCGGCGACGTAGCGTTGCGCGGTGCTGCCGATGTCGCCGCGCTTGGCATCGAGGATCACCGGCACGCCCGGGTGCGCGGCATGCAGATGCGCGATGAGCCGTTGCAGCGCGTCTTCCGCGCCCAGCGCGGCGAAGTGCGCGATCTGCGGCTTGAACGCGCAGGCGTATTCGGCGGTGGCGTCGGCGATGTCGCGGCAGAACGCGAACACCGCATCGGGGTCGTTGGCGAAACGCGCGGGGAACTTCGCCGGTTCGGGGTCGAGACCGACGCAGACGAGCGTATCGGCGGACTGCCAGCGCGCACGCAGCGCCTGCATGAAGGTGTGCGTCATGGAACGGCTCTCAGGTGACGATGATCGGCGCGCCGTGGGTGACGACGACCGTGTGTTCGAACTGCGCCCCGAAGCCCTTGGGGCAGATCAGCGACCAGCCGTCGTCCAGGTCTTCGGTGCGCGTGGCGTGGGTCGCGAGGAACGGCTCCACCGTGATCACCATGCCGTCGTGCAGGCGGCGGGTCTCACGGGGATCGAAATAGCCGGGAATCGAACCGGGCGATTCGTGCAGTGCCCGGCCGACGCCGTGGCTCTGCAGGTTGCGAATGATGCGGAAACCGCGGCGCGCGGCAACGGTCTCGATGGTGCGGCCGATGCTGGAGAGCAGTTCGCCCGCACGCAGCTGGGCGATGGCGGCATCGCGCGCTTCGCGCGTCGCATCGAGCAGACGCTGCTGCGCGGCGCTCGCGGTGCCGACGACGAAGCTCGCGCCGGTGTCGGCGAAGAACCCGTCGAGCTCGGCGGAGACGTCGATATTGACCAGATCGCCGTCCTGCAGCGGCGTCGCATTGGGGATGCCGTGGGCGACGACGCGGTTGACGCTGATGCAGGTCGCAGCCGGGAAGCCGTAGGTCAGCACCGGCGCGGATTGCGCGCCGGCGTCGTGCAACATGTCGGCGCCGATGGCGTCGAGTTCGCGCGGCGTCGTGCCGGCCATTGCCTGCTCGCGCATCGCCGTCAGGATGCGCGCGACGAGTGCGCCGGCGCGCTTGAGGCCTTCGAGTTCTTCCAGGGTCTGGATGGTCATTCTTGGGTCCTCTGCAGATGGAATCATCCGGCTTTCATTTCGGCCGTCACTCCCGCGCAGGCGGGAGTCCATGGACGTCGAGCCAACGAGGTCCTTGGATCCCCGCCTTCGCGGGGATGACGATCCGGCAAAGCCGCGCCTGTGGTGCAGGCGCGGGCCGGATCTGTCACTTCAGCGCCTTGAACCGCAGACGCTTCGGACCCGCGTCGTCGCCCATGCGGCGGCGCTTGTCTTCTTCGTACTCGCGGTAGTTGCCCTGGAAGAACTCGACGTGGCTGTCGCCTTCGAACGCGATGATGTGCGTGGCGATGCGGTCGAGGAACCAGCGGTCATGCGAGATCACGAACGTGTTGCCGGGGAACTCCAGCAGCGCGTCTTCGAGTGAACGCAGGGTTTCGATGTCGAGATCGTTCGACGGTTCGTCGAGCAGCAGCACGTTGCCGCCCTGCAGCAGGGTCTTGGCCATGTGCAGACGACCGCGCTCACCACCGGAAAGCGAGCCCACCAGCTTCTGCTGGTCCTGGCCCTTGAAGTTGAAGCGGCCGATGTAGGCGCGCGACTGGATCTCGACGCCGTTGATATTGAGGATGTCGAGACCGCCGGAGATCTCCTGGAAGACGTTGTGGTTGCCCTCCAGCGCGTCGCGGCTCTGGTCGACATACGACAGCTGCACGGTCGGGCCGATGACGATCTGGCCCGAATCCGGCTTCTCCTGCCCGGTGATCATCTTGAACAGCGTGGATTTACCCGCGCCGTTCGGACCGATGATGCCGACGATCGCGCCCGGCGGAATGATCATCGACAGGTTGTCGATCAGCAGGCGGTCGCCGAAGGTCTTGCTGACGTTCTTGAACTCCATCACCGCATTGCCCAGGCGCTCGCCCGGCGGGATGAAGAGTTCGTTGGTCTCGTTGCGCTTCTGGTAATCCACCGACTGCAGTTCTTCCAGTCGGGCCAGGCGCGCCTTGCCCTTGGTGCGGCCGCCCTTGGCGTTCTGGCGCGACCATTCCAGTTCCTTCTGGATCGCCTTCTGGCGGGACTTTTCCTGGTTGTCTTCCTGCTTCAGGCGCTCGTCCTTCTGGGTCAGCCAGTCGGTGTAGTTGCCCTTCCACGGAATGCCGCGGCCGCGGTCGAGTTCGAGAATCCACTCGGCGGCGTTGTCGAGGAAGTAACGGTCATGGGTGACCGCCACGACAGTGCCGGTGTAGCGCGCGAGGAACTGCTCCAGCCACTCCACCGACTCGGCGTCGAGATGGTTGGTCGGTTCGTCGAGCAGCAGCATGTCCGGCTTCTGCAGCAGCAGGCGGCACAGCGCCACACGGCGCTTCTCGCCGCCCGAGAGGTTGCCGACCTTGGCCTCCCACGGCGGCAGGCGCAGCGCATCGGCGGCCACGTCGAGCTGGTTTTCCAGCGTGTGCGCATCGCCCGCGGCGAGGATCGCCTCCAGGCGCTCCTGTTCCTTGGCCAGCGCATCGAAATCGGCGCCTTCCTCGGCGTAGGCGTCATAGACCTTGTCCAGCGCGGCCTGAGCTTGCAGCACTTCGCCCACGCCTTCCTCGACTGCCTCGCGGACCGTCATCTCGGGATCGAGCTGCGGTTCCTGCGCCAGATAGCCGACTTTGGTGCCGGCCTGCGCACGCGCCTCGCCTTCGAAATCGGTGTCGACGCCCGCCATGATCTTGAGCACCGTCGACTTGCCGGCGCCGTTCAGGCCCAGCAGACCGATCTTCGCGCCCGGGAAGAACGACAGCGAGATGTCCTTGATGATCTGCCGCTTCGGCGGGACCACCTTGGACACGCGGTTCATGGTGTAGATGTATTGCGACATGGGGGCTCCGGTACGCGGACGGGGCGCACGGGCGGGGGCCGCGTGCGTCCTGTCGGAAGGGGAAGCCGCCGATTATACCGGCAAGGCGCCCTGGGCTCAGGCAGTGGCGCCTGCGGACCCGGGGGCCGTGGCGAGCCCTCCGGATCCCGATGTCATCGGGCCGATGTCACCGCGCATCGGGCGCTGGCCGCCGCCGCGCCTTCGCACGCTGCATCTGCCGGCAGGCGGATACCGCTGTCTTCGACCCGGATCGGCGATTCGCCAGTACGTCCGCGCTCCTCGATCGGGGCGACCTGGCGCCGGCTCGCGTCCACCGCCCGCGCCACACCCAGTGCGTCGGCATTGCCCAGGCCACCGACATCCAAGATGCCGTCGACGTATTCGACAACGTAATTGCCCAGCCCTTCGCCGGCCGCGTCGCTCGCCGCGATGACGTACCGGCCGGCGAGCGCGTCGGGCCCCGTACCGTCACTGCGCAGCGTCACACCGTCCACGCGATCCGCATTCTGCAGGCCGTCGACCGTGTAGCCGTTGAGGTCGGTTCCGAGGCCGATCGGCTTTTTCACGTCGTTCGCCCGGATGACCAGCGCGGCCGGATCCACTGTCAGGTGGCCCCCGTCGCGCACTGCAAGCGTGTAGCCGGAGGCGCGGAGGCCGGTGTCGTCGATGGTGATCACGTACGGGCCGCCTGCCACGGTGGCGGCGGCGGAAGCGCCGTCGGAGCGGATCGATAGCGCGCCGCCGATCACGTCTGTCAGCGTGTGACCGCGATACGCACCTGCCGCGTCCTGCAGCAGGCCGTCGGCACGCAAGGCTTTTGACAGGTCGGCTGTCTGGCCATAGGTCTTGCGCAGATCCGTCGTGGCCAGCGTGAGCGTCGGGCGCTCGCCGAATGCGTACCGGTTGCCGGTCTCGAGCACCGCGTCCGGCGACACAACGCCGGTCAGGCCGGTGTTGCCGCTGTCCAGGCCGCCGAAGACGTGACCGGCATCGATCCCGGCCATGTGCACGATCCAGCGCCCGTTGCGGCTGTCGAGCCCGGTCGCGCCGGCGAGGTTGCGGAACACGCCACCGGTCGACACGTGGATGTCGCCGCCGGCGCGCGCGTTGGCGCCGAGGATCATGTCGGCGCGCGCGGTGATCGACAGACTGTCATTCACGTCGATCGTGTTCCCCAATGTGACTTGGTCGGCCGAGACCGTCAGGTCGGCCAGCGCGTTGCCGCTACCGATCGCCTGTGCGAACCGCACCTCCCCGTTGCCGGCCGTCGCCATCAGCGTATGTGCCGTGCCGCCGGCCGAATCGATCGTGCCGGTCACCAGGATGTCGCCGGCGCTGCTGTCCAGAGCGACATCGGCGGCCAGCGCCATGTTTCCGCGCCAGATCTGGTCGCCATGGGTGGAGACATCGCTGCCGAGCCGGATCGTCGCCGCTCCGATGTCGACACTGCGCGCGGACACGGCGCCCAGCGTCAGCGCATTCGCATCGACGATCTCGACGGCATTGCCTGCCAGCAGCAGGCTGCCTCCGAAATCATTGCCGGCATGCGCCAGCGTGATGTCGCCGCCACCGGCGCCGATGTCGGTCGTGCCCGCGACCCGCAGCGCACCCGACTGGCCGACGTCGCCACCATTGGAACGCGCGCGCAGCGCGCCGGCGACCTGACCTTGGCCCAGATCGAGTCCGCCCTGGCTGATCGCGGTCAGCGCGCCGGCGGTCACGGTCCCGAGCGTCAGTGCGTTGCGGTCGGTGATCGCCACCGTGCCGCCACGCAGGTTCAGCGTGCCGGTGACGTCGTTGCCGGCGTGATCCAGTGTGATGTGGCCGGTAGCGGCATCAAGCGTGCCGCCGCCGAAGACCAAGCCACCGCTCTGGCGGATCCCGCCACCGTTGGAGCGCGCCGTCACCGCACCGTCGACCTGGCCCTGGCCCAGACCGAGCGCACCCTGGCTGGTCACGTCCAGCGTATCGAGCACCAGCGTGCCGAGCGTGAGCGTGTTGATGTCGCGGATCACGGCGTTGCCGCCGCGCAGTGACACCGGACCGCCGAAGTCGTTGAACCCACCCAGCGTGATGTCGCCACCGGACGCGATCATGGTCGTGCCCATCGCGACGATCGCACCGGCTTGCTGCCGGATCGCGCCGCTGCTGCTGGACATCGCAAGTGCACCCCTTGCCGCCACGTCGGCGCCCAGCACGAGGCCGTCACGCCCGTCGAGGGAGACCGTACCGCCCCCCAATGCATGCGCGATCTGCAGCGTGCCCGCGTCCGATTGCAGCGTCAGCGCGCCGGCGCCCGTGTCGATCGCAGTCGCGAGATCAACGGTGCCGGCACGCAGGGAGACATCGGCATCGTCGCCACCGTCGATGTGGGTGACGCGCAGGGTGCCGGCGCCACGCAGCGCGATGTCGCCGCCTGCGGTCGCGCGGACGTTGCCGCCGAAGCGGTTGCCGACGTGGTCCAACGTGATGTCCTGGCCGGCTTCCAGCGTGGTGGCGTTGCCGACTTCGGTCGCGCCGTCCTGGCGGATGGCACCGGTGCTCGTTGCCAGCAGGTCTCCGCTGATCCGGCCGCTTCCGAACACGATGCCGCCGGTGCCGGAGGTGATGTCGAGATCGCCGCCGATGTCGACGCCGCCGAGCGTCACGCCGGCGCCCGTCAGTGATGCACCGTCGGCCACGGTCGCCTCGCGCAGCGACAGCGCGTACGCGCCACTGTCGGCAGTCAGGCTGGCGACGTCGATACCGTCCAACCGCAACGCGGACGCCGCGTTGACGATCGCATTGGCGCCGGTCAGCGAGACATCGCCACCGAAGGCATTGAGCACGTTGTCGAGGGTGATGTCGCCCGTCGTCTCGAAGCGCGATGCGCCACCGACGGTGTAGGCACCGTCCTGGACGATGCCGCCATTGCGTGCGGCGATCGTCAACTGGTCGTCCACCCGGATCGCGCCGGTCGACACGGCACTGCCCTCGAGCGTCAGGCTGCGCAGCGCGCGCGCGGTGCCGACCCAACCGATGGACACGTTGCCTGCAGCGGACAGGCGCAGTGTCGCCGGATCGATGATCGATTCCTGCATGAGGTCGCCGGTCGTGATGTTCCCCGTCTGGCTGCGCACGGTCACCTGCGGCGCGGTTACCCGTAGGTTGCCGAAGGCGACATCGCCGGTCGCGGTGATGTCGCCGCCGACGATGGCCGGATAGACACGACGCGCGTCCAGCGAAGCGAGTGCCCGGGTCTGCCCCACTGGCCCCCCGAACCGGACACCTGCGCCCTGCGCATCGATCACGAGGGCATGGGGACCGTCCACCGTGCTGACGAAATAGATCGTGCCGAACTGGCTGTGCAGGCGGGTATCGCGGTCCAGAATCACGGCACCGTCGAAGTACTGGAGACCCTGGGTCGAAATGTCGCTGGAGAAGCGAAGTTCCGGCGCGGCTGCGAATACGGAGGACACGTTCACGGTACCGAAGCGCAATCCGCTGTCGCTGCGGATGTCGGTGTTTTGCCCTCTCAGCGACACCGCACCGCCGAAGGTGTTGCCGGCGTTGCGAAGGGTGATATCCGCGCCCCCCACGTCGAATGCGGCGGCGCCGCCGACCCGCACGTGTGCGCCGCTGCGCTGCGTGAGCAGGCCCGCGCTGCGCAGCGCGAACGCTCCGGCGACGTCCACATTGCCGAGCGCGGAGATCGCATTGCTGCCGGTCAGCGTCGCGCTGCCGGCGGACAACATCAGCTGCGGTGCGCGCAGTGCGCCGGCGAGCTGGTTGACTGCGCCGCCGCTCGACAGCGTCAGTGCGTTCGCCGCCGTCACGTCATGCACAAGGTTGAGGGCCGTGCCGCCATGCAATTGCACGGTGCCGCCGGCCAGTGCACCGGATGTGGACAGGGTGTTGCCTGCCGACAGGGTCAATGCACCGCTGCCGGCATCAATGGCGGCCGACCGCAGCGTCAGGCTGCCGCCTGCAGTGAGCGACACCGCCGAATTGCCGCCGTTGTCCATGCGGCTGATCGTCAGGTCGTTCGCATCCCGCAACGTGATGCCGGCACCGCGCACGTCGACCGCGCCGCCGAACCGGTTGCCCGGCAGACCCAGCGCGACCGCACCGGTCGCGTCGAGCGTGGAGAGACCGGCGATCGACAACGCGCCTGTCTGGGTGATGCTTCCGCCCGTCGCCGTGGCGGCGAGTGCGCCGTCGATGGTTCCGCCGCTGAAGGCGATACGGCGGCCGGTCGCGGACAGGCCGCCGACCTGAAGCTGGGCGAGCGACAGGTCGCCCGCGGTCGCCACGGCGGCCTGGCCGCCACTTCCGAGCGAAACCTGCCCACCGAAGGCATTCCCGGTCAGACCGAGGTCGATCGCACCGCTCGCCTCGAACCGGCCGGCACCGCCGATGGAAAGGGCACCGGTCTGGCGGATGTCGCCGGCGACCGCGGACACGTCGAGCGCGCCGAACGTGCCGCCGTCGAGCGTGACGTTGCCGGCGGATACCGTCAGATTCTGGTGATCGAAAACCCCCAGCGCCAGCGTGCCATTGGCGGTCAACGCGGCGGCACCGCCGCTGGCGAGCGTGACTGCGCCGTTGAAACTGTTGGCAGCGTCCGTCCATGCGATCGCACCGCCCGCGTCGAGCGAGGTGGTGCCGTTGACCGAGATCGCGCCGGTCTGCGTGATCGCGCCCGCCATGTCCAGGGACAGATTCCGAGTCTCGCGCAGTGCATCGAAGGGTGCGTCGATGGTGCCGCCGACGCGCAAGCCGGAACTGCCGGCGAGCGTGACGTCACGCCCGTAGAAGTAGGTGGTGCCGCCGAACACGTTGTCGGCGCTGGTCAGACGGATGTCGCCCGCCTGCACCACGCCCTGCGCATAGGTGTAGGCGATGAGCTGCGTGTCGCCCGAATCGAGGTGGCCGGCCGTCTGCCGGATGGCGGGACCCCTGGCGGCCAGGGACCGGCTCTCGAGCGTGCCCAACAGCGCCACCTCCCCCCGGTCCGCCGCGAGCGATACGTCGCCGCTGGAGACGATCGAGCCACCTGCCGAAACGCCGGCATTGGTGCCGATCAGCTCCACCCGCCCCTCGAGGCCACCGAGCGAATTCGCAGTGATGACGCCGCTCGTGTTGACGGCGCTGGACACCACCCCCAGCGCAGCGGCGCCGATCATCCGGACCGACCCGCCATCGGCCTGGATCCGCCCTGCGTTGTCGACCAGCACCGCGGCGCCTGGCGCTGGGTTGGTGCTCGAATGCGCGCTCACGCGATGCGTCGGCCCCAGCACGACTTCCGCACGTCCCGCGCCGACCAGGTGGATGGCGCCCTGATCGGCCGTCAGCGTGCCACCGGCGCCATCGGGCGCTGACGGGCCGTTGAAGACGGACGCGCCGACCAGACTGATCGAGCCGCCAAGCGCGTGGGTGCGGATGTCGCCGTGATTGATGACGGCCGCGGGTGTGCCACCGACGAGATCGAGCGTGCTGCCCTCCTCGTAGAACCGCCGCAACGGGTCGCGGGTATCGCCGACGAACTGCGGGCCCAGCGCCAGGGTCGACGCCACCAGGCTGCCGACGTTGACCTGCGAACCTGCGCCGAACACGATGCCGCTGGGGTTGATCAGAAACACGCCTGCGTCGGCCTCGAGCGCGCCGAGGATCTGCGACACGCTGCCGCCGGTCACCCGATTCAGCGCGATGCTGCCCGCCGACTGCACGAAATCGACCTTGGCGTTGCTGCCGATGTCGAATGTGTTCCAGTCGATGACCGTGCGTCCGTTCTGCACGATTCGCAGCAGGTTCCCGGTTCCGCGATCGAAGCCGGCGCTGCCGTGAAGGACGTTCTCGCCGGTGGGCAACTGGCCGGCGGGCACGGTCTGCGCCCATGCGCCGCCGGCGAAGAACAGCGCGACCGGGAGCAACGCGCGCAGCGGCGGGCGCGCGGGACGCGTATCGATACCGGAACGCGTACGACATGCGAGCTCGGACACCACCTGCACCTGACCCAGCGCGCGGTTGAAGACAAGGCGGAAAATGCGGTTCATCGTCGATGTCCTCTCAGAACGTCATGCCGAGACGCGCCCAGACCTGGACGCCGTCGTCATTGATGGAGCGGGTGCCGCCGGTGGGACGGGCCGCGGTGAGGTCCACGCGCAGATCGGGCTGCCAGGGCAGACGCAGGCCCAACCCGACGCCGGCGCCCTCCAGCGTCATGGGCAGCACACCGCGCTGGCGGCCGTCTGCGGCAGGCGAGGTGCGGCCCCAGTCGTAGAACGCCGATACGGTGAGCAGGTCGCGCCAGGTGTGCCCATCGAACGGAGAGGCGCGCTCGGCGAAGCCGGGCGCGTCCACCTGGTACTCCAGCGTCGCCTGCACGCCGCGGTCGCCCAGCCCGCTGGAGAGCGCGAATGCGCGCACGCTGTCCGGGCCACCGATGCTGAACTGCTCCATGGGCACCAAAGCGTCGCTGGTGAACTGCGCGTTGCCACGCAGGAGTACGCGCTGCTGTCCGGGCAGCGCCTGCAATCGGGCCAGCGACAGGCGTCCGACGAGGAAATGCGATTCGTGCGCGGGATAGAGCCAGTTGAACGCGGGTGATTCGTCGTTGATGGACTTGCGAATCGAGGCCTGGACGACATTGATGCCGCGCAGACGTCGGTCGGTGTGGCGCAGGCTCAGACCGGTCTCGATGACGTCGAAGGTGTGCCGCGACAGTTCCATGCCCAGGCCATCGAGCCGCGACTGCTCGTGGATCCAGCGCGCCGATGCGCGTGCCAGCAGCCCCGGCGACTGGACGAACGCCCAGTCCACGCCGGCATATCCAAGCGTCGTGGGACCGTGGATCTCCAGCGCTGCGAAGGGGCCGGTGTTGAGTTTCAGTTCGCTGCGGCTGAGCCCAAACACGGCGCTGAGGCCCGGGCGGCGTGACGCAGGCAGGTTCAGTGCCACTGCGGCCTGCCAGCTGTCGGACGGATCGATGCCGTAGCCGACGCTGGCCGACAGCGTGTCGCCAGCGCCCAGCGTGTTGTAGGCGCTGATGGCGGCTTCGGCGCGATAGCGCCCCGTGGAATCGGTGCCGTGGTTGCTGACGCCCACGCGCACGCCGTAGGGGCGTGCATCGTCCTCGGCCACCAGCACGATGTCGGTTTCGCCGGTATGCAGGCCCGGTTGCAGCAGTGGGGTCAGCTGCACGCCGGGCAGGTCGCGGGCGTAGAGCAGGGCGCGCTCCAGTTCGCGCTGGTGCGCGGGTCGGCCGATCAGGCCGACGCTGCTGGCGGCAAGCTGGCTGTCGCGATAACGCTGGCTGCCCTGCACCAGCACCCGGCCGATGGTGCCCTCGATCACCTCGACGCGGACCACACCGTCGGCACCGATCTCCTGCGGCGGCACGTACGCCACCGCCACCAGGAATCCCGCCTGCCGGTAGCCCTCGGTCACGCGGTCCGCGATGCGGTGCAGCAACGCGAGGTCCGCCTGCACCGGCGGCGGACCGCCGAGTTCGCGCAACGCCGCATCGGCCCAGGCCTGCACACGCTCGGGCGTGACACCTGCCACGCGATGGTCGCCGACGCCGTTGACCCGGATGCCGCGCAGCTCCAGTCCTGGCGTCGCGGTCGCCGATGCGGGGGCGATGGCGCCCTGACCAGGGCTTGCCGCGTGCAGGGGCAATGCTGCGGCCAGTGCAGCCGCAAGCAGGCCGACAGCTGCACGGGGTGGAACAGGACGGGGCAGACGCATACAGGACTCCGATGGAACGACAGGTGCAGGCGCACGGCCGCACCCGCGCATACGCGCGGGCCAGCGGCGCGGGCGCCGGCTCGGGATCGTGGTGGTGCGGCAGTCGTCCACGACCCGGCAGGCAGGTCGAGAGGTGGACGGGTTCGACATGACCGGATCCCCCGAACGGTCAGTGCGGTCCGGGGCAGCAGCGCCTCGGGCAGGCGCGAGTATGCCGCCGCCGCGTCGGGCGGGAAATCACTGGAATTGGGTAGCCGGCGCCGCTCGCGAAGCGCTGCGTGGCCTGCAACGCAGGTGTCGGCTGGTGTTTTCAGTGATCCGTTGATGCGCTGGACATGCAGGGCGCCGCCACGATGATGTCGACGCGTAAGCCCCGTCCATCCAGCGGATCGACGCCGAGAGGCGGTGCAGTCTGCCGTGCGTCAGGAGGCTGCGTTGCGCGGTGAACGCCTGCAGGGCGCTTCTTCATCCACGCCTTAAGACGCACACGTCCGGGGAGCGCGCGAGATGCTGCCCATCAGCGCGACCCGGTCGGCGGCGTCGCGCTGTCGGGAGACACGCGGAATTCCACCTGCACGGTGGTGCTGCCAGCGCGGGACGTGACGTCCAGCCGGGCGCCCAGATTGGTGGCCCGCGATTGCATGGAGCGCAGGCCGATGCCGTCCGCGGATGCCTGCGCGGCCTGCACGTCGAATCCGCAGCCGTCGTCGTGCACGGTCAGACGCAGGACCTGCGGCGCGGGCGCCTCGAGCGAGACCGACACCGCGTCGCCCCGGCTGTGTTTGACGATGTTGGCCAGGGCTTCTTCGAGCAGCCAGGTCAGCAGCAGCGACTGCCGCGACGATGGCGCGCTGTCCCAGTGGGGGAGTAACGACCATTCACTGCGGATGCCGAGCGCGTCGAACAGTGTGGAAAAACGGTGGCGCACCGGCGCCGCCCAGGCGGCGGGCGTCTGTGGGCTTTCGGCATCGGTGGCGGCATCGCTGTCGATGATCTGCCGCAGGTCGTCGCGCAACGAGCGCAGCGTGGACAGGTGCCGGCGGTGCGCGACATCGGTATCGGCGTGGCGCTCGGCCAGGGCGATGGCGCGTCCCAGCGCGCTGCCGAAACCGTCGTGCAGGTCGTAGGTCAGTTGCAGTCGCGCCTGCAGACGCGAATTGGCCACCGCCAGCGCCTGCTCCTGGCGCAGCGCGACGCCCAGGTCGTCGCAGGCCTGGGTCACGGTGGCGTTGAGTTCGTGGTTGAAGCGTTCGATGCGGCGCATGTCACGGGCGATCCGCACCGCCAGCAGGATGGCGAGTGCCTGCATCAGCAACAGGCCTGCGACCGGCGCGAGCGCGGGCTGATCCTCCAGCACACCCGCCACCAGCATCAGGTCGTGGGCGGTGACACCGATGAAGAGCAGCGCCCCGAAGCCCAGCGCGAGCGTGGTGCCCGTGCGCTGGCGTGCGGCCGTCACCACGAACCCCAGACAGGTCGCCATGAACAGTGCCAGCGTTGCGAATGCGATCCAGCCGACCGTCGTCGCGAGGGCGCCATCGGGCACCGCGAACAGAATGATCACCGCGAGCAGGACGGCGCACGCCAGCGTGGACGTCCGCCACCGGTCGCCGGCGCTCGCGGGCTGCAGACGCCAGGCCAGCATGCGGAAACTGCCGACGTAGACCATCAATGCCAGGGTGTTGGCGCGCACCAGGGTGTACACGTCGGGGAAGGGCCAGGCGCTGGTGGCCAGCACGTTCCAGATGAAGGCCGCCCACGCCAGATTGGTCAGGGTGAACCAGCCGTACTCGGTGCGCCGGCGGTGCAGCAGCCAGATGCCGGCGAACGTGCTTGCGAACAACAGCGACACCGTCATGTTCACGATGAACATCAGGCGCTGCTGGGCCCACCGCGACTGGAACCATGCATGTGCCTCCGGCGTCGGCAGCACGTGCAGGCGCCCCAGACCCGGCGATTCGAGGGCGTGGCCCTGCACCGCGAACCACAGCGTGTTGTCGCCGGGCGCGATCGCCGCGTCGTCCAACTGGATGTGCCGCGGCATGTTCCAGTTGCGCGACAGCGGCGCGGTGAGCTGCCCGTCCTGCCAGATCCGGGTGTCGTTGAGATGGATCTCGCCGGCCATGTTGATCGATTCGATCACCAGCGACAGCGGCGTTGCGGAGCCTGCGCAACCGGCGCGCCAGATCACCCGGTACCAGACCGTGCCGCTGTGTCCGGCCCAGCGATCGGTCCAGCGGTCCGGCAGCGTGACCGGCGTCCAGCCCGTCGCGGGGCGCTGCGCCATGTCGGGCGGCGTGTCCAGGTCTGCAGGTCCGGGCGCGGCGTGCACGGCGGTTACGGTGGGACGGCAGGCGTCTGCGTCGACTGACACGCAGACGAGACCGAGCAGCAGCGACAGCAGGATCCAGACGCGCACGATGGCTCAGTCGAGCAGGCCCATCAGACGGGCCTCGTTGACGGCACGTGTACGGGACGACACCGCCAGTTTGCGATACACGTGCTTGATGTGACATTCGACGGTGTAGCGCGACAGGCTCAGCTGTTCGGCGATCTCGCGGTTGCTGAGGCCTTCGGCCACCAGCGCCAGGATCTGCTGCTCGCGCCCGCTGAGGCTGGCGCCGGGTGTCTGCGGGTTCGCACCCTCCTTGGCCGCCGGCAGCTCGGCGATGATCTGCCGGGCGATGAAGGGATCGATCGGTGCACCGCCCCGCAGGATGCTGCGGATCGACAGCATGACTTCGAGATCGTCGCGCTCCTTGAGCACGTAGCCGGTGGCGCCCGCACGCAAGGCGGCCAGCAGGGTCTGGTGCGCGCTCCAGGCCGAGATCACCAGGATGCCCATCGTGGGATCGGCGGCACGCAGCTCGCCGATCAGCGCCAGGCCATCCCCGTCGGGCAGGCGCAGATCGACCAGCGCGATCGCGAACGGCTGCTCGGCCACCACCGCACGCGCTTCGGTCAGCGTGCCCGCGCAGACGATGGCGTCATCGGTATAGCCCAGCTCGGACAGTAGGTGTCGCAGCCGTACCTGCATCAGAGGTTCGTCTTCGACGATCAACAGCGGGGCGGGCAGGGTGGCGTCGGGAGCGATGGACATGTCGGGCGGCAGGAGCCGGCAACGCGGCGCGTGCTGCACTATTCCACGGCGGCGGCGTGGGCGACCATCCCTGAAAGCAGGGATGGCGGGCCCGGTCGCCGATGTCGACACCGGGATGGGCGGAGCGAACGGCTACAATTGGCGCCCGGAATGTTCCGCTCGCCTTCTCCCGGAGTCGCCATGTTTGCCCGTGATGCCCGCCTCGAAACCTACGATCCCGAACTGGCCCAGGCCATCGCCGACGAGACCCGCCGTCAGGAAGACCACGTCGAGCTGATCGCGTCGGAGAACTACTGCAGCGCGCTGGTGATGGAGGCGCAGGGCAGCCAGCTGACCAACAAGTACGCCGAGGGCTATCCGGGCAAGCGCTATTACGGTGGCTGCGAGTACGTCGACATCGCCGAGCAGCTCGCGATCGACCGTCTCAAGCAGCTGTTCGATGCCGACTACGCGAACGTGCAGCCGCATTCGGGTTCGCAGGCCAACCAGGCCGTCTATTTCGCGCTGCTGCAGCCGGGTGACACGATTCTCGGCATGTCGCTGGCGCACGGCGGGCATCTGACCCACGGCGCCAAGGTCAATGCGTCCGGCAAGCTGTTCAACGCGATCCAGTACGGCGTCAATGATGCCGGGTTGATCGATTACGACGAAGTCGAGCGTCTCGCCGTCGAGCACAAGCCGAAGATGGTCGTCGCTGGGTTCTCCGCGTATTCGCAGGTCGTCGACTGGGCGCGCTTCCGCGCGATCGCCGACAAGGTGGGGGCGTATCTGTTCGTGGACATGGCGCACGTCGCCGGTCTGGTCGCCGCCGGCGTCTACCCGAGCCCGCTGCCGCACGCGCATGTCGTCACCTCGACCACGCACAAGACGCTGCGCGGTCCGCGCGGCGGCATCATCATCGCCAAGGGTGCGGGCGAGGAGATCGAGAAGAAGCTGCAGTCGATCGTCTTCCCCGGTATCCAGGGCGGCCCGCTGATGCACGTGATCGCCGGCAAGGCGGTCGCGTTCAAGGAAGCGCTGGAGCCCGCGTTCAAGACCTACCAGCAGCAGGTGGTGAAGAACGCGCAGGCGATGGCCAAGGTCATCATCGAGCGCGGCTACAAGATCGTCTCGGGCGGCACCGAAAACCATCTGATGCTGGTCGACATGATCGGCAAGGACGTCAGCGGCAAGGACGCGGAAGAAGCCCTCGGCCGCGCCCACATCACCGTCAACAAGAACTCGGTGCCCAACGATCCGCGCAAGCCCTTCGTGACCTCGGGCCTGCGCCTGGGCACGCCGGCGGTGACCACGCGCGGTTACCTCGAGCAGGACTGCACCGATCTCGCCCACTGGATCTGCGACGTGCTCGATGTACCGAAGGACGAGGGCGTGATCGCCACCGTGCGCGACAAGGTCGCCGCGCAGTGCGCGAAATATCCGGTGTATGGCTGAGAAGCGGTGATGACCGGACATTCGTCCGTTTGAAAGCCGTGATGGGTGATCGGTGATTTGCAGAGGCGATTCACCGTCACCTGACCGGTCGCGCAGCGCTGCGCTTGTCCCGATCACAAATCACGAATCCTCCAATCACGGCTCCCCATGCATTGCCCCTTCTGCCAGCACACCGACACCCGCGTGATCGATTCGCGCGTGTCCGAGGACGGCGCGACGATCCGTCGCCGCCGCGAGTGCGAGGCGTGCGGCGAGCGGTTCAGTACGCTGGAGACCATCGAGCTCAAGCTGCCGGCGATCATCAAAGATGACGGCCGGCGCGAGCCGTTCGATGCGAAGAAGCTGCGGCTGAGCATGGACCGTGCGCTGCACAAGCGTCCGGTCTCCGAGGAGGAGGTCGAGACGGCTGTGCGCGCGGTCGTGCATCACCTGCGCATGACCGCGGAGCGCGAGGTGTCGTCGCGCCGCGTCGGCGAGTTCGTCATCGGCGAATTGCGCAAGCTGGACCATGTCGGCTTCGTGCGCTTCGCATCCGTCTACCGCGCGTTCGAGGACGTCGCCGATTTCCGCGAGGAACTCGATCGTCTGGAGCGCGATCTGCCTGGCGATGCGCAGCTGCCATTGCTCGAAGGCGGCACGCTGCCGTCCGGCAAGGGCGACAAGCCCCGCAGGCGCTGAGCCCCGTTTCCGCGCCGATGTCCGTATCGAGGGCGCGCCACCCGGATCGGCACACTGTCTGCGCACCCGGTGGCCCGGTCGGTGCAATTCCAGACGCGCGGGCGCATCCGCAGCCAGGGCGCCGCTACGTCTGCCTCCATCCGTGATCCGACCCGATTCGAGGAGTCCACGCATGCATACCTTCACTGCCGACGATCACCGCCACATGGCGCAGGCCTTGCGCCTCGCCGAGCGCGGCGCCTGGACGACGCGCCCCAATCCGATGGTCGGCTGTGTCCTGGTCCAGGGCGATGCGGTGGTCGGCGAAGGCTTCCACGTGCAGAAGGGCGGGCCCCACGCCGAAGTCGTCGCGCTGCAGGCGGCGGGCGAGCGGGCGCGCGGCGCGACCGCCTATGTGACGCTGGAACCCTGCGCGCACACCGGCAGCACCGGACCCTGCGCCGACGCGCTGATCGCAGCCGGCGTGTCGCGTGTGGTCGCGGCGATGCGCGATCCGTTCCCGCAGGTCGACGGCGCCGGCTTCGACCGCCTGCGTGCGGCGGGCATCGACGTCGGGTCCGGCCTGATGGAAGCGCAGGCGCGCGCGCTCAACCGCGGATTCCTGTCGCGCGTGGAACGCGGCCGGCCCTGGCTGCGGGTCAAGCTGGCGAGCAGCCTCGATGGCCGGACCGCACTCGCCAACGGCGAATCGAAGTGGATCAGCGGCGCCGCCTCGCGCGCGGACGTGATGCGCTGGCGTGCACGCGCGGGCGCGTTGCTGACCGGCAGCGGCACGGTGCTTGCGGACGACCCGCACCTGACCGTGCGCCTGGACGACGACGCACCGGTCGCAACGCCGCTGCGCGTGGTACTGGACGCGGGGCTGGCGACGATCGCGCGCGGCAACATCCGTGACGCCGCCGCGCCCACGCTGTACGTGCATGCCCATGACACCAAGGTGCCGCACGGGTTCGACGCGCCGCGAGTGGCCGTGGCGCGCGATGCGGCCGGCCAGCTGGACCTCGCCGCGGTGCTCGCACTGCTCGGCGAGGCCGGCATCAACGAGGTCCAGGTCGAAGCCGGGGCGACGCTGTCGGGCGCCTTCCTGCGCGCGGGTCTGGTCGACGAGTTGCTGCTCTATGTCGCGCCCGTGCTGCTGGGCGAACGCGGGCGACCGCTGTTCGACGGGCTCGGGATCGAGACGATGGCGCAGCGGCTGCAGCTGCGGATCGTCGAGACGCGCCACGTCGGCGACGATCTGCGTCTGTTGCTGCGTCCGTCCGCGCCCTGACAGGACCGGGCAATTCGTCAGCGCAGCGCCGCCTGCACGTAGCCGCTTTGCGCATCGGCGTCTGCCTCGGGTCGCACACACAGGCGTTCCCCGCATAACTGCACATCGGCCGCGTTGTAGGCCTTGAGCAGATCGGCCGAAATGCGTTGGCGCTGGATCTCCCCGGCGTAGTACCGGGTCGACGTCATCCCGGCGATCAGGATTGCGAGCAGGGCGATGCCTGCGGCTCCCGTGCTTGTCCACAGCACGCCACGATGCACATGGCGCGCACGTTGCACCTGTGTGGCCAGCGCCTCGGAGGCTTGCTGCAACTGCGTGCTCGACGCGTCCAGTTGTTGCACGCAGCGCGTGACCGGCCGTTCGATCGCATCGCCGACCCGAGTCAGGAGCGCCTTGTGCAGTTGATTCATCTGCTGCTCGGTGGAGGCGCGCACCTGTTCCGGCACCTGGCGTGCCGATGTCTGCAGCGCCTCGCGGCTCTGCGCGCAGTAGCGATCGAACTGGGCCACCAGCACTGCCATCTTGCCGAGCAGATCTTGCAGTGCATCCGGGGTGAGCTCTGCCGGCGAGGTGGGCATCAACGCATCTCCATGACGGGCGCGGGATGGAGGTGGGCCGGTGGCGCATGGAAAGGCTGCAACTGGGCCTCGGCCGCCTGCGCTTGCTGCTCGATCGCATGGGCAGCCTCTGCCTGCATCGTCTGCACGGCCGGGCGTTGAGCCAGGGCATCGGCCATCTGATGGAAGCTGCGCGTGTCGCCGGTTTCCAGTGCGGCCAGCATGCGATCGAGTTGCGTCGACAGGCTGTCGTACTGCGATACGCCAGCTGCAGGGCGTACTTCCTCCGGCGTCGATATCGGGCGGTGCTGGTGCCGATGCGGCGTGCCCTCGGGTGTGCGTGTGAAATCAAAATGTCCCGTCACTGGCGGGGTCTGCCCGATATCCACATAGGCCTGGCGCACGTCGGTGTCCGCGCCGGTCGGCAGCGGCGTGTGGCTCGGCGGGAACGCGAGACCATTGCGCTCCAGCAGCACCTCGTCCAGCCGCAGCCGACCCATGTCCAACTGGATCGGCGGTGTGCTGCCGTCCGCCTGTCGGGCCAGTTGCCGGTGGGTGTAGATCACCACAGTCACCGCGTCGGCCCCGTAGTAATTGGGGTAGTCGGAGTCGCCGTGATGGCCGATCCGGGTCTGTTCGGGCGACTTGTCGAAATAGTGCTGCGCGACTGCGGCGATGTTGGCCTCGCTCATGCGCAGGCTGCCGTCGGGCTCGAAGGTGATGCCGGGTTGTGGCTCCACCTGCCGGGTGAGACCGTCTCTCAGAACAAAGTCGTTGATGCGTTGCGTGCCCCTGTTGGTCTCTCGGTTCGCCAGATCGAACATGTCGGAAAAACTCGCATTCCTATTACTTTGCTGCAGTTCGCTCAGGGTGGCGTTCCAGCCGGCAATCTGCGCCTTGGCCTCATCGGCGCGTGCGGCCTGCTGGTAGCGGGCCAGCGGGGCGGTGTAATCGTAGGCAGGGCCACCGTTGCGCGCGATCTGCGTAATGTCCTCGATGAATCGCAAGCGCTCCGCCTGCTTGGCCGCAGCGTTCAGGCCGTGCTGCACCTCGTGTCCCATCACGAACGTCAAGTCGGTACGGGCGCGGGCGTCCTGCTGGAAATCGATCGGTGGTCGGTTCAGTACGGTCGACGGCAGCGCGAGCGCGCCTGTGGCTGCGTCGTAGGTGCCGCCGGCATGTACGGTGCCAGGGAGCGATTCGAAACCACGCAGCGGGGCGGACTGCATGGACGCCGGTGCAACAAGAGCCTGTCGTAGCTGTGCCACCAATGCCGGCGACCCGTTCAGCGCGGCTTGGAGGTTGTCCACCATGTCCTGATTGACAGGCTGCTCGCGGCGCTCGGCATCGGTCCAGTGACCCTGTGCGTAGCTGGCCAGCATCTGATGGATACGCAGGGTAGCGGCCAAAGTCGCTGGAGTCTCTGCGTCGCCGACCCGCAGCTGATCCGCAGGCACTGCCAACTGACCGATGTCGGAGTCGTACCGGCCGATCGGCAGACCTGCATCCGCCGGTGCAGGGATGAAGTCTCGCACGTGCCCTTGCGCGGCGAGTCGCTGAAAGCTCGCGTGCAGCGCAGCGTCGCCGGCCAGTACAGCGCGCAGCTGTGCGGCTTGCGCGGGTGTCACGTCCGGTCGCTGCGCGAATCGCTCCAGCGCCGCCTCCAGCTGTACGCCCGGATTGGTGGCATCGGGACCGCTCATCACTGCGACTTCTCGTAGAAGCCGACGGCAATGCGCCGCACGCAGGGACGGCGCCGGTCGGAATCAAGACGCGCCACCTCAGGTCGGTAACGGATGCTGACGCTGACATCGCCGCGCCGATAGTAGGCATAGGGCAAAGGCAGGGGGTGCCTCGGCACCAGGTGATGTTCGACCTCACCGCGGGCATTGGTAAAGGGGACGTAGTGCTGCAGTTCATAGGACACGAGGTCGTCGCGCTCGAGAAAGCCCATTGCCAGCAGCGCTTGGTGATAGGCCTCGAAATCCAGTATGCAGATCGGCGCCATGTCCACTAAACCGGCGTCCTCTCGGTGCAGGAAATCCAGTTCCGCCATCGTATGGCTAGGCTCTCCCTCAGTTTCGGAGAACCCGATCGCGTAATGCCAGCCCGACTCCGGCATACGCACATTGAACTGCGGCCCCGGTTTCCCGCGCTCGCCTTCCAGCGTGAGCCCCGTGACCTGTTGCACATGGTCGAAGGTCAGCTGCTCGTAACGCTGCAGACTGTCGACCAGTTGCAGGAAACGGCGGCCCATCAGTTCCGGACTCATGTCGGGCACTTCATCCTGCATATGCAGGCCCGGATAGCGGGGCTGTGGGGGTGTGGGCACGGCGTTGTCCTGGGATGGGGCGACAGGGTGCGCGCAGGCGCTGACGAGGCAGGCCAGCAGGGCGGCGGAACGTAGGCGCGGCAGCGTCATGATCGGAGTTCTGTGGGCAGAGTCGGTGGAGGCCGAAAAGAGCTCCAAGGCAGGGTGCATGAAACCGGAGGTGACGTCCGTCAGACAATGGCGCGATGGAGGTGTCTGTGACTGGGTGCCCGGTGCACGGCGCTGTCGTCGCGCGATCAGGCGTTTGCTTCGGCCATGTCACGGGGAGGGAGCGGGTGCTCCTGCAATGAAGCATCCCGCGGCGCGGGCTGGGGCAGCGGGCCGGCGCTGCTAGAATGCGCGGGCCGGCCCTGCCGGCAACACACAATCGAATGTCTTCGGGGCGGGGTGGAAGTCCCCACCGGCGGTAGGCGCGGCGACGCGCGAGCCCGCGAGCGCTGCCGGCACACGCCGGCGGGTCAGCAGATCCGGTCGAATGCCGGAGCCGACGGTCAGAGTCCGGATGCGAGAAGACGACCTCATGCGTGGCCGATGGGCCGTGCACGCTGTCGCGTCCCGGACCGTTCCCTTTCGGCTAGACCGTGCGGATGTCCGTGCGGACGGAGGCAGCGACATGTTCACCGGACTGATCGAAGGCGTCGGACGCCTGGTTTCCACCGAGGCCCGTGGCGGTGACGCGCGGCTGCGCATCGCGGTCGGCACGCTGCCCTTCGACGGCGTGGCGATGGGCGAGAGCATCGCGGTCAATGGCGTCTGCCTGACCGTGGTCGCGTTCGACGACGCGCATTTCGAGGCCGATGCCTCGACCGAAACCCTGTCGTTGACCACGCTCGGCGCGCTGGCCCAGGGCCGCGCGGTGAATCTGGAGCGCGCGATGCGCCCGACCGACCGCCTCGGCGGCCATATGGTCAGCGGCCATGTCGATGGCGTCGGCAGCGTCGCCTCGGTGCACGACGATGCACGCGCGCAGCGCTGGCGCTTCGATGCGCCGGCCGCGCTGCTGAAGTACGTCGCGCACAAGGGTTCGATCTGCGTCGACGGCGTCAGCCTGACGGTCAACGCCGTCGATGCGACCGGCTTCGAGGTCGCGCTGGTGCCGCATACCGTCGCGCACACCGCATTCGGCAGCACGGCCGTCGGCGAAGCGGTGAATCTGGAAGTGGATCTGGTCGCGCGCTACGTCGAGCGTTTGCTCAGTGCGGGCGTCGTCCCCACGGGAGCGGCGGCATGAACTTCGCACCCGTTCCCGAACTGCTGGAAGAAATCCGCCAGGGCCGCATGGTCGTCATCGTCGACGACGAGGACCGCGAGAACGAAGGCGACCTGATCATGGCCGCCGAGCTGGTCAAGCCGTCGGACATCAACTTCATGGTCACCCACGCCCGTGGCCTGGTGTGCCTGTCGGTCACGCGCGAGCGCTGCGCCCAGCTCGGCCTGGCGCCGATGGTCCAGCGCAATACCGCGCAGTTCCAGACCAATTTCACGGTGTCGATCGAAGCCGCCGAAGGCGTGACCACCGGCATCTCGGCCTACGACCGCGCGCATACCGTGCGCACGGCGGTGCGGCCGGACGCCAGGCCGCAGGACCTCAGCCAGCCCGGGCACATCTTTCCGCTGACCGCGCAGCCGGGCGGCGTGCTGACCCGCGCCGGCCACACCGAGGCCGCGAGCGACCTGCCGATGCTGGCTGGGCTCGAACCTGCGGGCGTGCTGGTCGAGGTGCTCAATGCCGACGGCACGATGGCGCGACGTCCCGAACTGGAAGTCTTCGCGCGCACGCATGGCCTGAAGATCGGCTCGATCGCGGACCTCATCGCCCATCGCCTCGCCACCGAGCACACCGTCGAGCGCATCGACGCGCGCGAGATCGAGACCGAGTTCGGCCCGTTCAAGCTGGTGACGTATCGCGACCGCATCGCCCACGAACTGCATTTCGCGCTGGTCCGCGGCGCGCCCGACGCCGGCACGCCGACCCTCGTGCGCGTGCAGGTGGAAAACCCGCTGAGCGACCTGCTGCACTGGCGGCGCGACGATTTCGGCGTGGCCGCGACCGATGCGCTGCGCGCGATCGCCGACGCGGGGCAGGGCGTGATGGTGGTGCTGTCGGCGCCTCGCGACGGCGAAGCCCTGCTGGCGCGGCTGCGCCAGCAGCCGGTCGAACGCCCGCCGGGCAAGGACAAGGACGTGGGGCAATGGCGGCGCAACGGCGCCGGCGCGCAGATCCTGGCCGATCTCGGCCTCGGTCAGCTGCGCGTGCTGGGCACGCCGCGCAAGCAGATCGGACTCGCCGGCTACGGTCTGGAAATCGTCGGATACGTGCAGCCGTGACGCGTCACCGCACCGCCGCCGGTGGTCGCGTGGACGACGCGGTAAACTCCACGCCCCCCTGTCCACGAGGCGTCGCCCTCCGATGAGCCATTTCGAAGGCGACCTGCGTGCGCCCGCCGGCGCCCGCTACGCGATCGTCGCCAGCCGCTGGAATCCCAAGATCACCGACACCCTGGTCGCCGGCGCGCGCAAGGCCTTCGCCGACCACGGTGTGGCCGAGGATGCGGTCGACGTCATCCGGGTGCCGGGTGCCTGGGAGATTCCGGTCGCCTGCGCGCATCTGGCGGCCGGCGGCCGCTACGCCGCGCTGCTCGCGTTGGGCTGTGTGGTGCGCGGCGACACCCGCCATTACGAACAGGTTGCCGACGGCTGCAGCGATGCGCTGATGCGCGTCGCGCTCGATAGCCGCGTGCCGGTTGCCAACGGCGTGCTGGCGGTCGAGGACTATGCCGACGCCGAGAAGCGCGCCGGCGGCAACCACGGCAACAAGGGCGAAGAAGCCGCGCTCGTCGCGATCGAAATGAGTCATCTGCTGGAAAAAATCGCATGAACCAGACCCGCAACCGGACCGGTATCGACCCTGTGCTGCGCTCGCGCGCACGTCGACGCGCGCTGCAGGCCGTCTACGCGATGCAGATGTCGGGCACCGAACCGCGCGAGATCGTCGCCCAGTTCGCCCACGAGCAGGCCAAGGAAGTCGCGGATCTCGCGTATTTCGAGGACCTGGTGCACGGCGTGGGCACGCGCTACCGCGAACTGGACGCCGCGCTGCTGCCGTTTCTGGACCGCACCATCGACGAGGTCGATCCGATCGAGCGCGCGATGCTGCGCATCGCCGCCTACGAGCTGCAGCACCGCATCGACGTGCCGTATCGCGTGGTCATCGACGAGGCGTTGAAGACGGTCAAGCGCTTCGGTTCGGAGCACGGCCACACCTACGTCAACGGCGTGCTCGACCGCGCCGCCGCGGAATGGCGCGCGCCCGAGGTCGGGGCGCCGCGCGACCGCTGATCCCGGAGTCCGATACGCCATGGCACGCACCGTCCGAATGTCCGCTGTCCCGAGGGCGTGTCGCGTCGGCGGGTTGCAGGCCGTGGCATCGCCGGCAACGGATCGCGGAACCTGCAGTCGACCTGCACGCATCCGTCGCGCGCTGCGCGACGGTGCAACGTACGCGTTGACGCTGCGATGCCGGCGGGATGCACGCGGGCGGCGCGAGGCGCTGACGCATGGCCGGTGAGTTCGATCTGATCGCGCGCATCCGCGAGCGCGCCGTGCAGCGCGACGATGTGGATCTCGGCATCGGCGACGATGCGGCCGTACTGGCCATTCCGCCCGGCCTGCAGCTGGTCGTAGGCATGGATACGCTCAATGCGGGCGTGCACTTTCCGCACGACACCGCGCCCGCCGACATCGGCTGGAAGGCGCTGGCGGTCAACCTGTCCGATCTCGCCGCGATGGGCGCCACGCCGGCGTGGTGCACGCTGTCGCTGTCCCTGCCTGTGGCCGAGCCCGCGTGGCTCGACGCGTTCCTCGACGGATTCGAAGCACTCGCGTGGCCGCATGCGGTCGCGCTGATCGGCGGCGACACCACGCGCGGGCCGTTGTCGATCTGCGTGACCGCGCATGGGTTCGTCGCGCCCGGTCGCGCGCTGCGGCGCGATGCGGCCCGGACTGGCGACGACATCTGGGTCAGCGGCACGCTGGGCGATGCCGCGGGCGCGCTGTTGCAGTGGCGCGGCGGCGGTGCGCGTGACGCTGCGCTGCGTGCGCGGCTCGACCGGCCGGTGCCACGGGTCGCATTGGGCGATGCGCTGGCCGGCATCGCGCATGCGGCAATCGACATCTCCGACGGCCTGCTGGCCGACCTCGGCCACATCGCGCAGGCGAGCGGGCTGGGCGCGGCGGTCGACATCGCGACCTTGCCGGCGTCGGCGACCCTGCGATCCGCCTTCGATACCGCGACCTGCCGCACGCTGCAGGCCACCGGCGGCGACGACTACGAACTCTGCTTCACCGCGCCGGCCGACGTGGCCGATGCGGTGCTCGACGCCGCGCGCGTCTCGGTCACGCCGGTGACGCGGATCGGCCGCATGGTCGCGGGCACCGGCGTCACGGCGCATGTGGCGGGGGCGCCATGGCAAGCGCCCGCAGCGGGCTGGGACCATTTCGCGACGCCGGCGACGGACGGCTGACCGTCCCGTTGTAGGGCGCGCAGGCACGATGACGGTTCCAGCGTGTCGCGAGATCCCTGATTGGCCGGAGATCCTCGCAGCGCACCGACGCGATTGGCGGGTCTACGACGACGCGCCGGATCCGCGCTGGTCCTCTGTTGCGACAGCGCGCATGTGGGCAGAGGGCGTTGGTGTCAGGCGATGTCGACGACATCGCCGCGCAGCAACACGGTGTGCGGCAGGCGCTTCCCGCAAACGCTCAGTCGTCAGCGCGAAACGCGTCACGCACCCAGTGCAGCACCGGCGCCGCGGGATCGCCTTCGGCCGCCACCACGTCGAACCGGCAGGCCAGATCGCGCAGTGCGCGGTGCTGGGCGAGGAACTGCTGCGCGGCCAGGATCACGCGTCGGCGCTTGCCTGCATCCACCGAGGCCAGGCCGCCGCCGAATGCATTGGAGCGGCGATGGCGGACCTCGACGAACACCACGGTGCGCGTGGGGCCGTCGCCGTCCAGCATCACCAGGTCGAGTTCACCGCCGCGGTAGCTGGCGTTCGCCTCGACCAGGCGCAGCCCGGCCGTTTCGAGATGCGCGCGGGCCGCACGCTCGACCTCGGCGCCGGCCTCGCGGCGTGCGGTCAACCGCCGCCTTCCGCCTGTGCGATGTGGCCGCCGCGCCAGGTCGCCCAGGCGGGCTGACGCATGACGTTGCCGTCGGCCGCCACGCGCAGCACACCGGTCGCGCCTTCGATCGAAGCCTCGGTGTTGCGCGACAGATACTCGAGATGGCCGCTCAGCAGCCAGGCGTCGTAGCCGAACGCGAACAATCGGCCGGCGCCACCGCGTGCAGTCGGCAGATCGGCGGCGACGGACGCGTGCGGCGGCAGGGCGCGCGGGCCCGCACCGGCGGTCCAGCGTTCCGTCGGGAACACGATGCCGTCGAGGATCTGGTCTTCCTGCGCCTGGCCGGTGCCCTGGGTCAGCTGCGCCGTGCCCACCTGCGGACGGCCGCCGAGGCCGGCCACCGACAGCTGCGGCACCACCACGCGCGCCTGGTTGCCGCGAATGGCGAGGAACACCGCATCCACGCCGACCTCCGACACGACCGCATTGCGGAACACCTCGGTCTGGTCGGCCGGGGTGTCGCCGACGATGGCGACCGTGCCGGTGATCGAACCGCCGGCCTGGGTCAGGCGGGCGCGCAGGGCATCCACGCTGCGGCGTGCGTTGTCGTCGCCGTTGCTGAGCACCAGCACATTGCGTGCGTTGCGCGCCAGCAGGTACTGGGCCGCGGCGTCGCCTTCGTCTTCCGGCGCCAGCGAGAACGCAGCGGCGTTGTCCGGTGCCGCCGACGGGCCGCGGTTGAGTGCCAGCACGGGCACCGTGGGCACGGCCGAGAACAGCGCGCCGACCTCGTCCCGGCCCAGCGGCCCGACGATCTGGTCCGCGCCTTCTGCAATCGCGCGCGCATAGGCGGCCGACGTGCCCGACGCGGTGCCGGCGGTGTCGTAGAACGCGAGTTCGGGGCGCTCGCGGCGTTCGCCGTAGTAGCCGGCCAGCAGGCCGTCGCGGACCGGCGCCGCCGCCGTGGCCAGGCTGCCGCTCATCGGCAGCAGCACAGCGAGCTTGCGCGGCGGGCGGTAGCCGTCGCGGTCGGCGGCGGGGCGATCGCTTTCGAAGGTCCAGCGGCCCGGGTCGACGGGCGCGGTCGGTTCCGGCGCCACGCTCGTGGCGCTGCCGGTGGTCTGCACGGTCGCGCAGCTCGCCAGCAGGGCGGCCAGCGACAGCGAAATCGCCGCGCGCAGGGCGTGGCGTTGGACGCGCTGCGTCGCGCGGGCGGTGAGTGCCTGGGACAGTGCTGCCATGTCGCGGTTCCGCTGCGGGATAATGGCCGCATTCTAGCGTTCCCGGTGTGCAGACGATGAGCGACCTTTCCCGCGCCCCCGGCGTCCTGCATGTCGTGGCGACGCCCATCGGCAATCTGGGCGATCTGTCGCCGCGCGCGCAGGCGACATTGCGCAGCGTCGACGCGATCTGCGCCGAGGACACCCGGCACACCCGGCAGCTGCTGGGTCACTTCGGCATCGAGCGTGCGCTGGTCGCCCTGCACGAGCACAACGAGGACGCGCTGGCCGAGCGCCTGGTCGCGCGCCTGCAGGCCGGCGAGTCGCTGGCCCTGGTCAGCGATGCCGGCACGCCGCTGGTCAGCGATCCCGGCTTCCGGTTGGTGCGCGCGGCCCGCGCGGCCGGCCTGCGGGTGTCGCCCGTGCCCGGCCCGAGCGCCCTGATCACCGCGCTCAGCGTGGCCGGCCTGCCCAGCGACCGCTTCGTGTTCGAGGGTTTCCTGCCGGCCAAGGCCAGTGCACGCCGCGAGCGCCTGCAGGGGCTGGTCGCCGAACCGCGCACGCTGCTGTTCTACGAATCCTCGCATCGCATCGACGAGATGCTGGCCGACGCCGTGCAGGCCTTCGGCGCGGATCGCCCGGCGGTGCTCGCGCGCGAATTGACCAAGCTGTTCGAGACCGTGCTGGACGGGACGCTCGGCGCCCTGCACGCGCAGGTGCTGGCCGACGCCAACCAGCGCAAGGGCGAATTCGTGGTGCTCATCGAAGGGGCCGGCGAGGATGCCGACGCCCGGCTCGCGGAGGGGCGGCGCGTCTACGGCCTGCTCAGCGCGCAGCTGCCGCCGTCGACCGCCGCCAAGCTGGCTGCCGACATCACCGGTGCGCCGCGCAAGGCGCTGTACGGCGGTGGTGCATGACCGCGATGCGCGCGCTGGCGACCGTCTTGGCCGCGGGCCTGCTGTCGGCGCCGGCGCACGCGCTGGACGTGACCCCGGCGCTGGCCGGCCTGTGCGAGGTCGCGGATGCCGGCGACGCGACGCTCGAGCAGCGGTTGGCCGAGCAGGCGGACGATCCCGCCGGGCGGGCCGAGCTCGAGACGCAGCTCGCGGACATGGTGATCCGCCATGTCACCGGTCATACGGTGGTGTCCGCCCTGCGCCTGCAGGCGCATTGCCGGACGCTGCTGGACACCGCCCCGGACGATCCCGATGGCAGCCGGGCCGACCTCGCCGAGACGCTGCGCACGTTTGAAGGCGCGCATGCGCGGGTCTGCTCGGCGCCCCAGTGGCAGGCCTGGCGCGACCGGCTGGCGGCGCAGCCGGACACGGCGCCGATCGCGGAGATGCCGCCGGCCGTGCTGCCGGACGGGCTGGCCGAATGCCGGGCGGCGCTGCTGACCCAGGGCGAGCTGCTGGAGCGGGGCATTCCGATGCTGGTCGAGGACGCCCGGGTCGGGCAGCTGTGGCAACGCGACGGCGCGCCCGACGCGCAGCGGCGGACGATCGGCATCCAGTTGAACGGGGCGCGGGTCGGTGGCGTGCTGCCGGGACGATCGGCCGCCCGCGCGGGTCTGGCCGCCGATGATCTCATCCTGGCCATCGACGGCGTCCCGGTCTGGGGCGAGCTGGGCATCCTCCACGCGCTGCACGTCGCCACCGGCGACCGGGTGCGGATGGAGGTGCGCCGGATCGACGTGATGCGGGCCCAGGTGACGCAGCACGCGTTCGACGTAGTGCTCGAAGACGCCCCGCCGGCGGGCGCGTCCGACTGAGCCGGGCGGCGTGCAAACGCCTGAAACGCTCGCGAAGAGGCGCCGCATGCGACAATCCGTCCCGGCGGAGTCGGCCGGACAGTCGCGTCATCAGCACCATCGATGCCGAGGAAAGTCCGGGCTCCACAGGGCACGGTGCCAGGTAACGCCTGGGCGGCGCGAGCCGACGGAAAGTGCAACAGAAAGATACCGCCCAAGACTGCTTCGGCAGGACGGCAAGGGTGAAATGGTGCGGTAAGAGCGCACCGCGAGCCTGGTAACAGGCCGGCACGGCAAACCCCACCGGGAGCAAGACCAAATAGGGACCTCATGACGTGGCCCGCGTCGGGTCCGGGTAGGTTGCTCGAGCGTATCGGTGACGATGCGCCTAGAGGAATGACTGTCCACGACAGAACCCGGCTTACAGGCCGGCTCCGCCACTTTTCTCCCCACCGCGCCCGCATCGACCGATGCGGGCGCGGTGCGTTTGCACGCAGGACGGGGGCGGTGGTCACGGAATTTCGCGCAACTGTGACGATCCGGGTCACATGAACAGGCACTTCGTCAGGGCGGCGTCCGCATGGCGTGAGGGTTTCGTAAAGGCCGCGTGAGGGCGGCGTGCAGACACCTGAACCGACCGAAATCTCAAAATTTGAGACGAAACAACCGCTTGTGGATAAAGCTTGAACAAGTCTGTGAACATTGCTGCAAGTCATTGACCGGACAGGCGAAAGTGCGCCTCCAAAGCTGTTGACAACCCTTGTGGCCAGTCCTAAGGTGGCGCCTCGTGGGAAAACCGGGAATTTAGTGGTTTTCCGTCGCACAAGCCCGCGCAAGACGGGCGCCAACCGGGCAGGATCAACGTGTTCCAGGGCGAGACCGCCATCACCATCGACGACAAGGGCCGACTGGCGATTCCGACCGCCTATCGGGACCTGATCGCGCGCGAGTGCGGCAACCGTCTGGTCCTGACCTACAACCCCTTCGATGCGGGCAGCCTCTATCTCTATCCGTACGCGGTCTGGGAAAGCGTTCGCGACAAGGTCAACGCGCTGCCCCGCACCCGTTCGGCGAACCGCACGCTGCAGCTGAAGCTGGTCGGCGCGGCGACGATCCTCGAGCCCGACGCCAGCGGCCGCATCGGCATCGCCCCCAGCCAGCGCAACACCGTCGGCATCGAGCGGCGGGCCGTGCTGGTCGGCATGGGCGACAAGTTCGAGCTGTGGAGCGAGCAGGCGCACCAGGCCCAGATCCGTCAGACGCTCAGCGACGACGACATGGCCGGTGACGATCTCGAGGGACTGCAGTTGTGACCGGGGGTGGTACGGATGAACCGTCCGGCCACCTCCCGGTGCTGTATGCGCAAGTCCTCGAGGGCCTGGGCGTACGCGAAGACGGGCGGTATCTGGACGGCACCTTCGGTCGCGGCGGACATGCGGCCGGTGTGCTGGAGCGTCTCGGCCCCGGAGGTCGGCTGCTGCTGATGGACAAGGATCCCGACGCGATCGCCGTGGCCGACGCCCGTTTCGGCGGCGACGCGCGCGTGTCGATCCACCGCGGCAGCTTCACCGATCTCGCCACCTGGAGCGCCGCGTCCGAAGCGCCGCTGGACGGCATCCTGTTCGACCTCGGCGTGTCCTCGCCGCAGCTCGACGTGGCCGGCCGCGGTTTCAGCTTCGGCAAGGACGGCCCGCTCGACATGCGCATGGATCCCGACGCCGGCGAAAGCGCCGCCGAGTGGCTGGCGCATGCGTCCGACACCGAGATCGCCGACGTGTTGTGGACCTTCGGCGAAGAGCGCATGAGCCGCCGCATCGCGCGCGCCATCGTGGCCCGCCGTGCGGAAGCGCCGTTCACCCGCACCGGCGATCTCGCCGCGGTGATCGCGGCCAACGTGCCGCGCGGCAAGTCCAAGCCGGGCCAGAAGGAGACCCATCCGGCCACGCGCGCGTTCCAGGCGATCCGCATCCACATCAACCGCGAACTGGCCGATCTCGAAGCCGGGCTCGACGCCGCGCTCGACGCCCTGCGTCCCGGCGGACGGCTCGCGGTGATCAGCTTCCATTCGCTGGAAGACCGCATCGTCAAGCGCTTCATCGCCGGCCATGCCAAGGCGCCGGCCGGCAACCGCCGCCTGCCCGAGGCTGCGCCGTTCGAGCCGGTGCTGCGTGTGTGCAGCGGTGCGATCAAAGCCGACGAGACCGAGCTGCGCGCCAATCCGCGCGCCCGCAGCGCCGTGCTGCGCGTGGCCGAAAAGCTCGCGCCGGGCGGTGCCGCATGACCTTCGGCCGGCTCCTGATCGCCGTGCTGCTGGCGGGCAACATCGTCACCGCGATCGGCGTGGTGCACGCGCGCCACGACTATCGCCAGCTCTACGTCGAACTGACGCGCCTGGAGCGCGCCCGTGACGAACTCAACGTCGACTTCGGCCGGCTGCAGCTCGAACAGGCCACCTGGGCGATGAGCAACCGCGTCGACCAGGTCGCGCGTGAGCGCCTCGGCATGCGCTTCCCCGAGACCGCCGAGATCGTGGTGGTGCGGCCGTGAACTTCCGCAAGTTCATCAAGACCGGCGACGGCCACGCCAAGAAGCCGCGCAAGCGCGCGCAATTCGATCTGCGCCTGCGTCTGATGCTGGTCGGCGGCGCACTGGCACTGGGCGCGGTGGCGCTGGTCGGCCGCGCGGTGGACCTGCAGCTGATCGACAACGCGTTCTACCAGCAGAAGGCCGATGCGCGCTTCCGCCGCGAAGTGCCGATCCCGGCTTCGCGCGGCATGATCACCGACCGCAACGGCGAGCCGCTGGCGATCTCCTCGCCGGTCGAGTCGCTGTGGATCAATCCGCAGGAACTGAGCAAGCATCCCGATCGTCTGCCGGAACTGGCCGAGGTCACCGGCCTGCCGGTCGAGGATCTGGCGCGTGAGGTCTCGCAGCGCGCCGAACGCGAGTTCATGTACGTGCCGCGCCACCGCCGGATCAGTCCCGCGGCGGCCAAGCGCGTGCTCGATCTCGGCGTGCCGGGCGTGTTCTCGCAGCGCGAATACCGCCGGTTCTACCCGCAGGCCGATGCGGTCGCACACGTGCTGGGCTTCACCAACATCGACGACCGCGGCCAGGAAGGCGTGGAGCTGGCGTTCGACGAATGGCTGGCCGGTCGCCCGGGCGCGCAGAACGTGATCCGCGACCGCCACGGCCGCATCGTCGAGCACGTGAACCTGGTGCGCGCCGCCGAGCCGGGCAAGGACCTGGTGCTGAGCATCGACCGGCGCATCCAGTTCTTGGCCTATCGCGAACTCAAGCACGCGCTCGAGGAAACCGGTGCCAGCGCCGGCTCGATCGTGGTGCTGGAAGTGTCGACCGGCGAAGTGCTGGCGATGGCCAATCTGCCCTCGTACAACAACAACCGCGTCACCGGCGAGAACCGCGACGCGCACCGTAACCGTGCGGTCACCGATCTGATCGAGCCGGGTTCGACGATGAAGCCGCTGACGGTCGCGGCCGGCCTCGAGATGGGCGTCATCACCCCGACCAGCACGTTCAACACCAGCCCGGGCTGGATTCCGAACGGCCGCTTCCGTACCACCGATTTCCGCAACTACGGCGTGCTCGACACCACAGGCATCATCACCAAGAGCTCCAACGTCGGCGTGTCGCTGATCGTACAGAAGCTGCAGAACCAGCAGTTCTACGACTTCCTGCGGCGCATGGGCTACGGCCAGAGCACCGGCAGCGGATTCCCCGGCGAAGCCGCGGGCCTGTTCCCCGATCCCTCGCGCTGGAGCGGCACCAGCAAGCAGACGATGTCCTACGGCTACGGCCTGTCGGCGACGCCGCTGCAGATCGCGCACGCCTACGCCACGCTGGGCAATCGTGGCCGCGCGATCGCGCCGACCTTCGTCAAGGGCCACGCCGGCGAAGCGCGCCAGGTGCTCGATCCGGGCATCGCCGACGAGGTGATGCGCATGATGCAGACCGTCACCGAGCCAGGCGGCACCGCAACGCGCGCGGCGATCCTCGGTTATCACGTGGCCGGCAAGACCGGCACCGCGCGCAAGGCGACCGGCGGCAGCTACGCCCGGCGTTACGTCGCGTTCTTCGCCGGCCTGGTGCCGGTGGAAAATCCGCGTTTCGCGATGGCCGTGGTCATCGACGATCCCGACACTTCGCGCAACATGTACGGCGGCGGTTACGTCTCGGCGCCGGTGTTCCAGCGGGTCATGGACGGCGCGCTGCGCCTGATGGACGTGCCGCCGGACGATATCGACACCTGGCTGGCGGCGCAGGCCGAAGCCGATGCCAAGCGTGCGCGCGAACAGGGCCGGGCCACGCCGCCTGCCGCTGCGCCGACACCGACGCCTGCAGCGCCGGCGCCTGTCGCCGCGGTGCAGGCCGTGCCCGTGGCCGCCCTCCGCGCCGCCGGAGGCGAACGATGAGCCGCACGCTGCCGCTGCGCACGCTGTTGCCGGACGTCGACGCCGTGCCGGCCGATCTGATGATCTCCGGCCTCGTGCAGGACAGCCGCGCGCTGCGCGCCGGCGATGCCTTCGTGGCGATCGGCGGCTTCGGCACGCACGGTCTGCACTTCGTCGACCAGGCCCATGCCGCGCAGGCGGCGACGATCCTGTTCGAGCCGCCGGTGCCGGCCGACGTGCCGCCGGCACCTGCCGATGCGATCGCCGTGCCCGGCCTGCGCGCGCGCATGGGCGCGATGGCCGACGTCTTCCACGGCCGGCCGTCGCGGGCGATGACGATGTTCGGCGTGACCGGCACCAGCGGCAAGACCTCGACGGTGCAGCTGCTGGCGCAGGCGCTCGAGGCCGTGGGTCAGCGCGCCGGCACCATCGGCACGCTGGGTGCGGGCCTGCATGGCGTGGTCGAACCGACCGGTTTCACCACGCCGCTGGTGCTGCAGACCCATTCGCTGCTCGCGCAGTTGCGCGACGCCGGCGCGCAGGCGGTGGCGATGGAAGTCAGCTCGCACGCGCTCGACCAGGGCCGCGTCGATGCGGTGCATTACGACGTCGCGGTGTTCACCAATCTCACCCGCGACCATCTCGATTACCACGGCGACATGGCCGGCTACGGCGCGGCGAAGGCGAAGCTGTTCGTGCGCGAGGGCCTGAAGGCCGCCGTCATCAACATCGACGACGCCTTCGGCGCGACGCTGCCGGCGCAGCTGGCCGACAGCGTCCGCGCGCTGACGGTCAGCGCGCGGACGGTCAGCGCCGCGGATCGCGCCGAGGCCGACATCGCCGCGCGCGACATCGTGCTCGACGCCGACGGCCTCGCGTTCTCGCTGCGCATCGACGGCGGCTGGCATCCGGTCCGCTCGCCGCTGCTCGGCCGCTTCAACGTCGACAACCTGCTGGTCGCGGCCGGCGTGCTGCTGGCCCTGGGGCACGGCGCGGCCGACATCGCGCGCGTGCTGGGCACGTTGCAGCCGATTCCCGGCCGCATGAACCGCTTCGGCGGCGGCGCGGCGCTGCCGCTCGTCGTCGTCGACTATTCGCACAAGCCCGATCCGCTGGAACAGGCGCTGCAGTCGCTGCGCGGGCACCTGGCCGGTGAACTGGTCTGCGTATTCGGCTGCGGCGGCGAGCGCGATGCCGGCAAGCGCCCGCAGATGGCGGCGATCGCCGAGGCCCAGGCCGACCGCGTCATCGTCACCGACGACAATCCGCGCCGCGAAAACGGCGATGCCATCGTGGCCGACATCCTGGCCGGCTTCGCCCGGCCCGATGCGGTCACCGTCGAGCGCGACCGCGGCCGCGCCATCGCGCGCGCGATCGGCGAGGCCGGCCCGGGCGACATCGTGCTGATCGCCGGCAAGGGTCACGAGCCCTACCAGGAGATCGACGGCGTGCAGCATGCATTCGACGACCGCGTCGTCGCCCAGGCCGCGCTTGCGGCGCGCGCGGAGGTCCGGTCATGACGCCGATGTCGCTCGCCCACATCGCGCAGCGGGTCAACGGCCGCCTGCACGGCGCCGACGGTGCGCTGCAGATCGACGCCGTCGTCACCGATACCCGTCGCCTCGACGCGGCGGACACCCGTGGCCGCCTGTTCGTGGCGCTGGCCGGTGCGAATTTCGACGGGCACGACCATGTCGCACGTGCGGCCGAACTGGGCGCCCATGCGGCGCTGGTCGCGCGCCCGCTGGATCTGCCGCTGCCGCAGATCGTGGTCGCCGATCCGCAGCGCGCGCTCGGCCAGCTGGCAGGCGCCGTGCAGCGCGCACGCGCCACCTGCGTCATCGGCATCACCGGCAGCAACGGCAAGACCAGCGTCAAGCAGTTGGTGGTCGGGATCCTGTCGCGGCATGCGCCGACCTGCTTCAACCCCGGCAACTTCAACAACGAGATCGGGCTGCCGCTGTCGGTGCTCGACGCGCCGGAAGACGCGCATTTCTCGGTCTACGAGATGGGCGCCGGGCAGCCGGGCGACATCGCCTACCTGACCGGCATCGCGCGTCCCGACATCGCCCTGGTCAACAACATCGCGCCGGCGCACATGGAACGCATGGGCAGCCTGCTCGGCATCGCCGACACCAAGGCCGCCATCTACGATGCGCTGCCGGTCGACGGCACCGCGGTGATCAACGCTGACGACGCGTTCGCGCCGTACTTCGCCGAACGCGCGCACGGCCACCGCCTGCTGCGCTTCGGGCTCGACGCCACGGCCGACATCACCGCGAATGCGATCCGCAGCGACGCGACCGGATCGCGCTTCCACCTGATCACGCCGGCGGGCGAGGCCGAGGTCGCGCTGCCGCTGCCCGGTCGACACAACATCCGCAACGCGCTGGCCGCCACCGCGATCGCGCTGGCCGTCGACGTGCCGCTGGCGACGATCGTTGCTGCACTGGACGCCGCCGAGCCCGTCGCTGGTCGCCTGGTCCGCCACACGCTGCGCAATGGCGCGGTGCTGGTCGACGACAGCTACAACGCCAACCCCGGCTCGCTGCTCGCGGCGATCGACACGCTGGCCGCGCAGGACGGCGACCGCTGGCTGGTGCTGGGCGACATGCGCGAGCTGGGCGCCGACGCGGCCGCGATGCACGGCCAGGCCGGTCTGCGCGCGAAGGCGGCCGGCATTGCGCGGCTGTACGCGCTGGGCCCGCTGAGCGCCGAAGCCGCCACCGCGTTCGGTGACGGCGCACGACATTTCGATTCGCACCAGGCGCTCGCCGATGCACTGCAGGCCGACCTGCACGACGGCGCGCGCCTGCTGGTGAAGGGCTCGCGCGGCAGTGCGATGGACAGGGTGGTCGACGCACTGCTCGCCGTACAGGGAACACACGATGCTGCTTGAACTCGCACGCTGGCTGCAGGGGCTGGACGACTTTTTCACGTTGTTCGAGTACCTCACGCTGCGCGGCATCCTGGCGGCGCTGACCGCGCTGGCGCTCTCGCTGTGGCTCGGCCCGGCGGTGATCCGCCGGCTGGCCCAGTACAAGGGCGGCCAGCCGATCCGCAGCGACGGTCCGCAGACCCATTTCTCCAAGGCCGGCACGCCGACCATGGGCGGTGCGCTGATCCTGCTGACCGTGCTGGCGTCGGTGCTGCTGTGGGCGGACCTGCGCAACAAGTACGTGTGGGTGGTGATGGCGGTGATGGTCACCTTCGGTGCGATCGGCTGGTACGACGACTGGATCAAGATCGTCCGCCGCGATCCCAACGGCCTGAAGTCGCGCTGGAAGTACCTGCTGCAGTCGATCCTCGGCCTCGCGGCCGGCCTGTACCTGTACCTGTATGCCGACGTCCCGGCCGCGACCACGTTCTACGTGCCGCTGTTCAAGTCGATCGCGCTGCCGCTGGCCGGCATCAGCTTCGTCGCGATCGCCTACTTCTGGATCGTCGGTTTCTCGAACGCGGTGAACCTCACCGACGGCCTCGATGGCCTGGCGATCATGCCGACGGTGCTGGTCGCCTGTGGCCTCGGCGTGTTCGCGTATGCCTCGGGCAACGCGGTGTTCTCGAACTATCTGCAGATTCCGCAGGTGCCGGGCGCGGGTGAGCTTGTGATCATCTGCGCGGCGATCGCCGGGGCCGGGCTCGGCTTCCTGTGGTTCAACACGTACCCGGCCATGGTCTTCATGGGCGACATCGGTGCGCTGGCGCTCGGCGCCGTGCTCGGCACGATGGCGGTGATCGTGCGCCAGGAACTGGTGCTGGTGATCATGGGCGGCATCTTCGTCATCGAGACGCTGTCGGTGATGATCCAGGTCGCCAGCTTCAAGCTGACCGGCAAGCGCGTGTTCCGCATGGCGCCGATCCATCACCACTTCGAACTCAAGGGCTGGCCCGAGCCGCGCGTGATCGTGCGCTTCTGGATCATCTCGGTGATCCTGGTGCTGATCGGCCTCGCCACGTTGAAGGTGCGCTGATGGCCGCGACCTACGACAGCGTCAGCGCCCGCCAGGCCACGCGCCTGGACGACATCCATGGTCGTTTCGACCCGTGGCTGGTCGGCATCGTGGTCTCGATCGCGACGCTCGGCGTGATCATGGTCGCGTCCAGCTCGATCGCGGTCGGCGAGGACATGCACGTCGGCCGCTACTACTTCCTGACGCGCCATCTGATGTTCCTCGCGCTGGGCCTCGGCCTGGCCGCGGCGGTGATGCGCACCGAGCTCAAGACGATCGAGAAGTACGACCGCTTCGTGCTGGTGATGTGTGCGGGCCTGCTGCTGCTGGTGTTCGTGCCGGGGCTGGGCCGCTCGGTCAACGGCGCGCACCGCTGGATCACCGTGGGCGTGTCCAACTTCCAGGTGGTCGAAGCGGTCAAGGTCATCTACATCGTCTGGCTGTCGAGCTACCTGGTGCGCTTCCGCGACGAGGTCAACGCGACCTGGGGCGCGATGCTCAAGCCGATCGGCGTCGCCGTGGTGCTGGTGGCGCTGCTGCTGCTGCAGCCCGACTTCGGGTCCTCGATGCTGCTGCTCGGCGTGACCGCGGGCATGCTGGTGCTCGGCGGCGGCCATCTGAAGCGGATGATGCTGCCGGTGCTGGCGCTGCTGCCGGCCGTGGTCGGCGTCGCGGTGATGGAGCCCTACCGCCTGCGTCGCATCACCTCGTTCATGGATCCGTGGCAGGACCAGCTCGGCGCCGGCTACCAGCTCAGCAATGCGCTGATGGCGGTGGGCCGCGGCGAACTCACCGGCGTCGGCCTCGGCGCATCGGTACAGAAGCTGTCCTACCTGCCCGAAGCGCATACCGATTTCATCTTCTCGGTGCTGGCCGAGGAACTGGGCTTCGTCGGAGTCTGCCTCGTGGTCGCGCTGTTCGCGGGACTGGTCGGGCGCGCGCTGTGGATCGGCCTGAAGTGCGTCGAGATGCGCCGCCACTTCGCCGGTTATTGCGCCTTCGGTGTCGCGCTGATGATCGGCATGCAGAGCCTGGTCTCGATCGGCGTGAACCTGGGCCTGCTGCCGACCAAGGGCCTGACCCTGCCGCTGGTCTCGTCGGGCGGCTCCAGCGTGATGATGACCTGCGTCGCGCTCGGCCTGCTGCTGCGCGTGTCCTACGAACTCGATCGCGCCCAGCGCCAGGTCGCCCGGCTGCGCGGCGATGCCGCACCGTCGGCGCCCGCCGGGCCCGTCCCCACCACACCGCAGCCGCCGCTGCCGGTCGCGCCGGCGCCTGCGCCGGTGCGCGGCACCAGTCGGCTGCGCCAGCGCGTCGAACCGAAGTTCGACGCCGGGAGCCCCGCATGATCCGCCGCCTGCACGACACCCGCGGCCAGTCGAAGGAAGACTTCGCCAAGGTCTTCTCGCGCGTCCATTTCGTCGGCATCGGCGGCACCGGCATGAGCGGCATCGCCGAGGTGCTGTGCACGCTGGGCTATACGGTGTCCGGTTCGGACACCGCCGACAGCGCGGCCACGCGCCGGCTCGCGCGCCTCGGCGCCACCGTGCACCGCGGCCATGCCGCGGCCAACGTGCTGGGCACCGACTGCGTGGTCGTGTCCAGCGCGATCCGCCACGACAATCCCGAGCTGATGGAAGCGCGCGCGCAGCGCATTCCGATCGTGCCGCGCGCGGAGATGCTGGCGGAACTGATGCGCTTCCGCCGCGGCATCGCAGTCGCGGGCACGCACGGCAAGACCACGACGACCTCGCTGACCGCCAGCGTGCTGGCCGAAGGCGGCATGGATCCGACCTTCGTCGTCGGCGGCCAGCTGCTCGCAGCCGGCGCCAATGCGCGTCTCGGCAGCGGCGACTGGCTGGTGGCCGAAGCCGACGAGAGCGACGGCAGCTTCCTGCGCCTGAATCCGCTGGTCGCGGTGGTCACCAACATCGACGCCGACCATCTCGAGAACTACGGCGGCGACTTCGCCCGCGTGCAGGAGGCGTTCGCCGAATACCTGCATCGCCTGCCGTTCTACGGGCTGGCCGTGCTGTGCATCGACGATCCCGAGGTCGCGCGCCTGGCGGCCAGCGTGCCGCGCCACATGATGACCTACGGCCTGTCGGCCGAGGCAGACGTGCGCGCCGAGGCCATCCGCCAGGACGGCGCATCGATGCGCTTCACTCTGTGCCTGCCGGAGAACGTGCGCATCGAAGCGCATCTCGCGCTGCCCGGTCACCACAACGTGCTCAACGCGCTGGCCGCGGCGGCCGTGGGCTGGCAGCTCGGCGTGGCGCCCGAGGCGATCGTCGCCGCGCTGGGATCCTTCGAAGGCATCGGCCGCCGCTTCAACCTGCTCGGCGAACTGGTCACGCCGACCGGCGCACGCGTGCAGCTGGTCGACGACTACGGCCATCACCCCAAGGAACTCGCCGCGGTGTTCGCCGCCGCGCGTGGTGGCTGGGGCGACCGGCGTCTGGTCGTCGCATTCCAGCCGCACCGCTACAGCCGCACCCGCGCGCTGTTCGACGATTTCGCCGGTGTGCTGTCGGATGTCGACGCGCTGGTGCTGACCGAGGTCTATCCCGCAGGTGAAGCGCCGATCGCCGGCGCGGACGCGAAGACCCTGGCGCGTGCGATCCGCGCGCGGGGCCGCATCGAACCGGTGGTCGTCGGCAGCGCCGAAGACCTGGCCGGCGTGCTGCCCGACATCCTGCAGGACGGCGATCTGTTGCTGATGATGGGCGCCGGTGACATCGGCGCGGCCGTGCAGCAGCTCGTGCAGTCCGGCTTCCAGCCGCGTGCGTCCACGGAGGTCACGCCGTGAGCCGGACGTTGCCGCCGCCGCGCTTCACCGATCCGGCCGTGTTCGGCCGCGTCGCCGTGCTGCTCGGTGGTCCGGGTTCCGAGCGCGAAGTTTCGCTGCAGTCGGGGCAGGGCGTGCTGGATGCGCTGCGCGCTCGCGGCGTCGATGCACATGCCGTCGACGGCGTGCCGGCGCTGGCCCAGGACATCATGGCCGGCCGCTTCGACCGCGTGTTCAACATCCTCCATGGCGGCGACGGCGAGAACGGCGTGGTCCAGGGCCTGCTCGACGCGTTCGCGATTCCGTACACCGGCTCGCGCGTGCTCGGCTCGGCGCTGACGATGGACAAGATCCGCACCAAGCAGGTGTGGATGAGCCAGGGCCTGCCGACGCCGCGCTTCGAGCGCCTGCCGCAAGGCGCCGACCTGCGCGCGGCGGCGGCGACGCTGGGCTACCCGGTGTTCGTCAAGCCCGCCTGCGAAGGCTCGAGCGTCGGCGTGTTCCGTGTGCTCACGGCCGACGATCTGGCGCCGGCGATCGAATTCGCGGCCGCGTATCCGGGCGAACTGCTGATGGAACAGATGGTGCGCGGCGACGAACTGACCGTCGGCATCATCGGCGACGTGGCGCTGCCGTCGATCCGCATCGTGCCGGCCGGCGAGTGGTACGACTACCACGCCAAGTACATCGCCGACGACACCCAGTACCTGTGCCCGGGCCTGTCGCCCGACGCGGAACGCGAGATCGGCGCACTGGCGCTGGCGGCGTTCCGCGCCGTCGACTGCAGCGGCTGGGGACGGGTGGACGTCATGCGTGACGTCGAGCGCGGCCTGCAGCTGATCGAAGTGAACACCGCACCGGGCATGACCAGCCATTCGCTGGTGCCCAAGGCAGCTGCGCAGGTCGGTATCGACTACGCCGCGCTGTGCTGGCGCGTGCTCGAAGCGACCCTGCCCCAGGAGGTTGCCGCGCGATGAGCCAGGCCTTCGCCACCACGTTGCGCGTCCTCGCCTGGACGCTGGCGCTTGCGCTGGTGGTGTTCCCGGTCGTGGCCGTGCTCAACGGCTGGATCGGCGCGGACCGCTGGCCGCTGCGCGTCCTGCGCATCAACGACGGCCTGCAGCAGGTGGATGTCGCGCGCGTGCGCGAAACCGTGCTGCCGCATGCGCAGCGCGGCTTCTTCGCGATCGATCTCGCCCAGGCGCAGCGCGATGTCGCGCGTCTGCCGTGGGTGGCCGGCACGGACGTGCGCAAGCGCTGGCCCGACGTGCTCGACGTGCGCATCGCCGAACACGTGCCGTTCGCGCACTGGGGCGAGGATCGCCTGCTGTCGACGCGTGGCCGGCTGTTTTCGGCCGACGGCGTCGACGTGCCAGCCGCGATGCCGCACTTCGAAGGCCCCGAAGCGCGCGTGCCGGACATCGTCGCGCTGTACAACGAATCGCGCGACCTGTTCCGCCCGGCCGGCGTCGAGGTGGACAGCGTCGTCCTCGACGCGCGCGGCAGCTGGCAGCTGCGCCTGTCCAACGGCACCGACGTCATCGTCGGCAGCCAGGAAGCGCGCCTGCGCCTGTCGCGGTTCGCGCGCATGTTGCCGCACCTGGTCGCCAACCGTCCGCAGCCGCTGACGCGCGCGGACCTGCGTTACACCAACGGCTTCGCGCTGGTCTGGGGCGACGCGCCCGCGCCCGCGGCCGCCGCCGCCGCTGCACCCGCACCTGCACCCGTACGTCCGGTCGCGCACCGGTCTTCCTCTTCCGTTTCCGGTTTCCCCGCATGAATCGCAAAGGCGACAAGACGCTCATCGTCGGACTCGACATCGGCACCTCCAAAGTGGTGGCGCTGGTTGGCGAGTACTCGCCCGGCAATCCGATCGAAGTGATCGGCATCGGCAGCCACGAATCGCGCGGGCTCAAGCGCGGTGTGGTGGTCGACATCGAATCGACGGTGCAGTCGATCCAGCGCGCCGTCGAAGAAGCCGAACTGATGGCCGGCTGCGAGATCCGCTCGGTCTACGCGTCGATCTCCGGCAACCACGTGCAGTGCCGCAATTCGCCGGGCATCGTGCCGATCCGCGACAACGAAGTGACGTGGGCCGATCTCGATCGCGTGCTCGACGCCGCCAAGGCCGTCGCGATTCCCGCCGACCAGAAGATCCTGCATGCGATCCCGCGCGAGTACGTGCTCGACGATTCGCAGGAAGGCATCCGCAATCCCGTTGGCATGACCGGCGTGCGCCTCGAGGTGCATGCGCATCTCGTCGTCTGCGCGCAGTCGGCCGCCGCCAACATCAGCAAGTGCGTGCAGCGCTGCGGCCTGCAGATCGACGATCTGATCCTGTCGTCGCTGGCGTCGAGCACCGCGGTGCTGACGTCCGACGAGCGCGAACTCGGTGTGGTGCTGGTCGACATGGGCGCGGGCACGACCGACCTTGCGGTGTTCGTGCAGGGCGCGATCAGCCACACCGCGTCGCTGCCGATCGCCGGCGACAAGGTCACGGAAGACATCGCGCACATGCTGCGCACGCCGACGCCGGAAGCCGAGCAGATCAAGGTCCGCTACGCCTGCGCACTGGCGCAGCTGGCGACCAGCGAGGAATCGATCCAGGTGCCGAGCGTCGGCGATCGTCCGCCGCGTCGCCTGCCGCGCCAGTCGCTGGCGCAGGCGGTGCAGGCGCGCTACGAGGAAATCTTCGAGATGGTGCAGGCCGAACTGCGCCGCTCGGGCTTCGAGCAGCACGTGCGCGCCGGCATGGTGCTCACCGGCGGCGCCGCAAAGATGGAAGGCGTCGTCGAACTGGCCGAGGAAATGCTGCAGATGCCGGTGCGCGTGGGCATTCCGCAGCACGTGACCGGCCTGGGCGAAGTGGTCGGCAATCCGGTCCACGCCAGTGGCGTGGGCCTGCTGCTGATGGGCAGCCAGATCGAGCATCCGCGCAGGCCGGTGATCTCCACCGGACGTGCCGGCGGATTGCTGCGGAAATTGAAGACCTGGTTCAACGGCGAGTTCTGACGAACTCGCCGGGTGATTGGTGATTCGGGATTGGTGATTCGGAAGGGCAAGGGCAGGGCGGCGGCGAAGACAGCGGTACCGGAAATGCGTTTAAACAACTAACAACACGCCGGATGGCGATCAGGAGAGGCGGTTCGCTTTGTCGAATCCCCAATCACGAATCCCCAATCACGGCTCTCAAACAAGAGGACGACGGACATGGCACATTTCGAACTCGTGGAAAAGATGGCACCCAATGCGGTGATCAAGGTCATCGGCGTGGGCGGCGGCGGCGGCAACGCGGTCGCGCACATGGTCAACAACAGCGTGGACGGCGTTGAGTTCATCACCGCCAACACCGACGCACAGGCGATCAAGAACTGCGGCGCCAAGCTGCAGCTGCAGCTCGGCAGCAGCGTCACCAAGGGCCTGGGCGCTGGCGCGAATCCGGAAGTCGGCCGTCAGGCCGCGCTGGAAGATCGCGAAATCATCATGGACGCGCTGCAGGGAGCCGATATGGTCTTCATCACCGCCGGCATGGGCGGCGGCACCGGCACCGGCGCGGCGCCGGTCGTCGCGCAGCTGGCCAAGGAGATGGGCATCCTGACCGTCGCCGTGGTCACCAAGCCGTTCCCGTTCGAAGGCCGTCGCCGCATGCAGGTCGCGCTTAAGGGCATCGAAGAGATGTCGGCGCATTGCGACTCGCTGATCACCATTCCCAACGAGAAGCTGATCACCGTGCTCGGCCGCAACGCCACGATGATCCAGGCCTTCCGCGCCGCCAACGACGTGCTGCTGGGCGCCGTGCAGGGCATCGCCGACCTGATCGTCCGTCCGGGCCTGATCAACGTCGACTTCGCCGACGTGCGCACCGTGATGTCCGAGATGGGCCTGGCGATGATGGGCACCGGTTCGGCGCGTGGCGACGACCGTGCGCAGGCCGCTGCCGAAGCCGCGATCCAGAACCCGCTGCTCGACGACGTCAACCTGGCCGGCGCCAACGGCATCCTGGTCAACATCACCGCCGGTGCGGATTTCACGATGGCCGAGTTCGACGAAGTCGGTCGCACCGTCGAGAACTTCTCCAGCGAAGACGCCACCATCGTCATCGGCACCGTGCTCGATCCGGACATGCAGGACGAAGTCCGCGTGACCGTCGTCGCGACCGGTCTGAACCGCTCGCCCGCGCGCGCCACCGGCTATTCCGGCGAAGGCGCCGGCCGTGGCAAGCCGCAGGTGCAGCTGATCAGCAACAACCAGCGTGGCGTCCGTGACGGCACCACCGGCATGCTGATCGACGACGAAGCCGACGCCGTGAGCCCGTACAGCCCGGGTCACAGCATCGCGGCGTCGCTGCGTGGCAATGCGACGCAGACGGCCGGCCGTGCGACGCCCGCACGCAACGAATCGGCCGATGCGCCGAAGACCGCCGATTTCGGCAACGACAACTACCTGGACATCCCGGCGTTCCTGCGTCGTCAGGCCGACTGAGCCTGGACGCGCGCGTCGCAGCCGTGCCGGCACCGGATCTCCGGTGCCGGGCCGGCGCTGCGTTGCGCGCGGAAGGGCCCGCTGGCCGGTCCGGCTGGTCCAGGCCCGTGTTCCTGTCGTTCTCGTGATCGCGATGACGCGTTGTCCGCGCGTCGTCGACCTTTTGTCCACCGGGCCTGCCCGGCCCGGTGGACGTTTTATCCGACCGGTCCGCCTGCGCGGGTCGTGATGCCGCCTCACGGGCAATGGCGTGCCGGCCTGCACTTCGTTCAGGTTCAGCAGGCCCCGTGATAATCTGCCCCCCATTCCGATGACGGCCCGATGTCGGCGGCTGCCGGAACCTCTCCTTTCCGGAACTCCCATGCCCCGGCAACGCACCATCAAGAACGTGATCCGCGCGACGGGCGTCGGCCTGCACAGCGGGGAAAAAGTGTTCCTGACCCTGCGCCCGGCTGCGCCGGATACCGGTATCGTGTTCCGCCGTGTCGATCTCGACCCGGTGGTCGAGATTCCTGCCGATGGCCATCTGGTCACCGAGACCACGCTGTGTACCGGCCTGAGCCGCGGCACGGCCAACGTGCAGACCGTCGAGCACCTGATGTCCGCACTCGCGGGCCTGGGCGTCGACAATCTCTATATCGAACTGTCCGCGGCCGAAGTGCCGATCATGGACGGCTCGTCGGGCCCGTTCGTCTTCCTGCTGCAGTCCGCAGGCGTGGTCGAGCAGGACGCCCCCAAGCGCTTCATCCGCGTGCTCAAGCCGGTGGAAGTGCGCGAGGGCGACAAGATCGCGCGCTTCGAGCCCTACGACGGTTTCAAGCTCGATTTCACCATCGCCTTCGATCATCCGGCGATTCCGGTCGCGCAGTCGCGCGCCGAGGTGGAGTTCTCGACCGAGGCCTACATCCGCGAGGTCAGCCGCGCGCGCACGTTCGGTTTCATGCGTGATCTTGAGTACATGCGCGAGCGCAACCTCGGCCTCGGCGGCTCGATGGACAACGCGATCGTGCTGGACGAGTTCCGCGTGCTCAACGACGACGGCCTGCGCTACGCCAACGAGTTCGTGCGCCACAAGATCCTCGACGCGGTGGGCGACCTGTATCTGGCCGGCCATCCGATTCTGGGCTGCTTCGTCGGCTACAAGTCGGGCCACGCGCTCAACAACAAGCTGGTCCGCGCGCTGCTCGAAGAGCGCACCGCGTGGGAGACGGTCAGCTTCGACCAGAAGGCGGAGGCCCCGGTCGCCTACGGCATTCCTGTCGCAGTCTGAGCGGCACGTGCCTGACCACATGCACGTGCGTCGCGGTGCATGACAGCGCGGTATCCGGGCTGGTTTAACGCCTGGTTAACACTTTCTTCCTGAATCGCCGGCGCCCACTTAACGTTCGGGCCGCCGAGCCCCGGTAGGATGCGCCGTCCCCTTCACCCGGCCTTGACGTCGGTGACCGGGGATGGGTCCCGATTCAATCCTTCGTGTCGTCTTCTGGCGACCGCAGCGATGCGATCACCGCCTGCAGCGCTTCGCGTGCCGCGGTGGTGGGTGCGCCCCCCACTGGCGGGGCGCCTGCATCGGCGAGAGGTGGCCGCAATGGCCGGGTCGAGGTCCTGACGACGATGTCGCTGACATCCAGCCCGATGGACCGGGCGGCGTCGAGCAGCACGTCGGCCGACAGGCGCAGCCTGGCGTGCCAGATGGGCGAATCGACGAGGAACACCAGCCTGTTGCGATCGACATTGGCCAGCCGCGCATGTGGCGCCAGCGCCGGGGGCAGCAGGGGAACGAGGCGGCGGTCCAGTGCGTCGAGCCACATGGCGCGACGGATCGGATCGGCCGACGTGCCACCCAGTGCCGCGTCGAGCGCGGCGGTCGGGGTCCCGATACGGGACGCCCCGATGCGGGATGGCTTGGACCTGGACCGGAAATCAGACATTGGCACGATGACAGTACATAACCTCATGAATGATATGCGCGAGCGTCTTGCGCATGTGGCCCGCAAGACCCGCGTTCTGGCCCGACGCAAGCCCGTCTCCATGGCGATCGTGATCGCGGCGGCCGGCATGTGCGGTGCAGCGGCGATGAACTCGACCGAGATCGCCCGCCTCAACGGCGTCGCCGCCGCGCACGAGCGCAGCCTCGACGAGACCCGCCGCGACGCGCAGCGCGAAATCAACGCCCTCGCTGCCCGCATGGGCGAGCTGCAGGCGCAGGCCAACCGCCTCAATGCGCTGGGCGACCGGCTCGCACGCGGTGCCGGCATCGAAGGCGGCGAGTTCGATTTCGACCGCCCGGTCGGCATCGGTGGTCCGGAGCCTGCGCACGACATGCCGGCCCGCAAGCTGCTGAACGGACTGGAGTCGCTCGACGGCGACCTGGCGAATTCGGGCAACCAGCTGTCGGTGCTCGAGGCACTGCTGTCGGACCGGGCGCTGGACCGCAACGCCATGCCGTCGCGTTCGCCGGTGGCCAGCAGCTTCGTGACCTCGTCCTACGGCTATCGCGCCGACCCGTTCGGTCGCGGCGGCCAGTTCCACAAGGGCATCGACTTCGATGCTCGCACCGGCGATCCGGTGATGACCGTGGCCAACGGCGTGGTCAGCTATTCCGGCGTGCGCGGCGGCTACGGCAACGTGGTCGAGGTGGATCACGGCAACGGCTATGTGACGCGCTACGCGCACAACTCGCGCAACCTGGCCAAGGTCGGCGACCTGGTCCGCGTGGGCGACGAAATCGCGAAGGCGGGCTCCACCGGTCGTTCGACCGGCGCCCACGTGCATTTCGAAGTCTGGGAGAACGGCCGCGTGCAGAACCCGCGCAAGTTCCTCGGCGATATGGGTGTGAGCCGGCAGTAAGCATTGTTCGCACGCGCCTGCTTGTCCGGCGCGTGGGCGGGCGGTGGGTTGGTGCGCGCGGGCTGGCGTTGGGCGCAGACGCACAGGGCGGGGCGGCGCTGCGCGTACGGTGTCGTCTGCGGGGCTGTTGAGGCATCCCGGCTTTGATTCCCGGCAGTTAGTCGAGGCTGGTGAGGGCGTATTGAGGCCATCGTCGCTGCGACACGGGGGATCGGTGCGCCGCGGTGGTGGCCCTGCAGCGGCCTTCAAACGCCTCCGCTCGTCCGGCCTGCGCAGCACAGCTGCTCCGGCGCTCGTCGCGGCGCAAGCCTCCGGCTTGCAAACGCCGCGCCTCGTTCCGGCCCTGCGCGGCACAGCCGCTCCGGGCGCTCGCAGAGGCGCAAGCCAATGGCTTGCAAACGCCGCCGCTCGTCCGGCCTGCGCAGCACAGCTGCTCCGGCGCTCGTCGCGGCGCAAGCCTCCGGCTTGCAAACGTCGCTCATCGTTCCGGCCCTGCGCGGCACAGCCGCTCCGGGCGCTCGCGGAGGCGCAAGCCAATGGCTTGCAAACGCCCCCGCTCGTCCGGCCTGCGCAGCACAGCCGCTCCGGCGCTCGTCGCGGCGCAAGCCTCCGGCTTGCAAACGCCGCTCCTCGCCCCAAGCTACAATGCGCGTTGCCAATCGAGAGGGCGCCTGGCGCCCTTTCTCTTTTATGCGGCTTCGGGGGAACCGCCCGGGCCGCGCTCCGATTCCCGACCCGGTACCCCAATGTTCAATCGCCTGCTCACCAGCGTCTTCGGCAGTCGCAACGACCGCTTCGTCAAACAGCTCGAAAAGATCGTCGTCAAGATCAACGCGCTGGAACCGCAGATGGAGGCGCTGTCCGACGCCGAGCTGCAGGCCAAGACGCCCGAGTTCAAGGACCGGGTCGCCAAGGGCGAAACCCTCGACAAGCTGCTGCCGGAGGCCTTCGCGGTCTGCCGCGAGGCCAGCAAGCGCGTGCTGGGCATGCGCCCCTACGACGTGCAGCTGATCGGCGGCATGGTGCTGCACATGGGCAAGATCGCCGAGATGCGCACCGGTGAGGGCAAGACCCTGGTCGGCACGCTGCCGACCTACCTCAATGCGCTCGAGGGCAAGGGCGTCCACGTCATCACGGTCAACGATTACCTCGCCCGGCGCGACGCCGCGCAGATGGGCAAGCTCTATAACTGGCTGGGCCTGTCGGTCGGCGTGATCTGGCCGGGCATGCCGCACGGCGAGACCAAGCGCGATGCCTACCGCGCCGACATCACCTACGGCACCAACAACGAGTTCGGCTTCGATTACCTGCGCGACAATATGGCGCTGTCGCGGGCTGATCGTTACCAGCGCAAGCTCAACTACGCGATCATCGACGAGGTCGACTCGATCCTGATCGACGAGGCGCGCACGCCGCTGATCATCTCCGGCCCGGCCGACGATTCGCCGGAGCTCTACATCAAGGTCAACCGCGTCGTCCCCTCGCTGGTCCGCCAGGAGACCGAGGAAGGCGACGGCGACTTCTGGGTCGACGAGAAGGGCAAGCAGGTCCACCTGTCCGAGGCTGGCCAGGAACACGCCGAGGAACTGCTGCGCAAGGCGGGCATCCTCGAAGGCGACGACAGCCTGTACGCGCCGCAGAACATCCACGTGGTGCATCACCTCAACGCGGGCCTGCGTGCGCACGCGATCTACCAGCGCGACGACCATTACATCGTCCGCGATGGCGAAGTGATCATCGTCGACGAGTTCACCGGCCGCACGCTGCCGGGTCGCCGCTGGTCCGACGGCCTGCACCAGGCGGTCGAGGCCAAGGAAGGCGTGCCGGTCCAGCGCGAGAACCAGACGCTCGCCAGCATCACCTTCCAGAACCTGTTCCGCATGTACGACAAGCTGTCGGGCATGACCGGTACGGCCGATACCGAGGCCTTCGAGTTCGAGAGCATCTACTCGCTCGAGGTCGTGGTGATCCCGACCCATCGTCCGATGATCCGCAAGGACGCGCCGGATGCGGTGTTCCTCAATCGTGCCGGCAAGTACCGTGCGGTCGCCCGCGAGATCCAGGCCGCACACGAACGTGGGCAGCCGGTGCTCGTCGGTACGACGTCGATCGAAGTGTCGGAGCTGCTGTCCGAGCACCTGCGCAAGGAAGGCATCGCCCACGAAGTGCTCAACGCCAAGCAGCATGAGCGCGAGGCGACGATCATTGCCCAGGCCGGTCGTCCGGGCGCGGTCACCATCGCCACCAACATGGCCGGCCGCGGTACCGACATCGTGCTCGGCGGCTCGCTCGAAACCGAACTGGCGTTGCTGGAAGAAGAAAACGGCGCACCGGTCGGCGATTCGACGAAGGCGGCGCTGAAGGCCGAATGGCAGAAACGCCACGATGCGGTCAAGGCCGCCGGTGGCCTGCACATCCTCGGCACCGAGCGTCACGAATCGCGGCGTATCGACAACCAGCTGCGCGGCCGCTCGGGCCGCCAGGGCGATCCGGGGTCCTCGCGTTTCTATCTGTCGCTCGAAGACAACCTGATGCGCATCTTCGCCGCCGACTGGGTGCAGAAGGTCATGGCGCGCATGGGTCTGCAGGAAGACGACATCATCGAGTCGCCGCTGGTCACCAAGCAGATCGCCAACGCGCAGCGCAAGGTCGAGGCGCACAACTTCGACATCCGCAAGAACCTGCTCGACTTCGACGACGTCAACAACGACCAGCGCAAGGTGATCTACGGCCAGCGCGACGAGCTGCTGGACGCCGACAGCGTCAAGGAGAACATCGACGGCATCCGCGCCGATGCCGTGGTCGGCATCGTCGGTCGTTACGTGCCGCCGCAGTCGATCGATGAACAGTGGGACCTGCCGGGCCTGGAGTCGGAGATCGAGCGCGAGTTCGGCATCCGCCCGGCGCTGGTCGAGCTGGCCGCGTCGCGCAAGGAACTCGATGCCGAGCAGATCAGCGAGTACGTGGAGCAGGAAGTCGACCGCCTCTTCAGCGACAAGGAAGCGCAGGTAGGCGACGAGACGATGCGCACGCTTGAGAAGCACATCATGCTCAACGTGCTCGACCAGGGCTGGAAGGAGCATCTCGGCCGCATGGACTACCTGCGCCAGGGCATCCATCTGCGCGGGTATGCGCAGAAGCAGCCGAAGCAGGAATACAAGCGCGAAGCCTTCGAGTTGTTCTCCGAAATGCTGGACAAGGTCAAGCACGACGTCGTGACGATGCTGGCGCGCGTACGCGTGCGCAGCGAGGACGAGATCGCCGCGCTGGAAGCCGAAGAGCGTCGCCAGGTGGAAGCCAAGCTCAACCAGGCGCAGTTCCAGCACGCCGATGCCGGCGGCTACGGCGCCGACGAGGAAGCCGAGGACGTGCGTGCGGCGGCGCAGGGCGGCGCGCAGACGCCGATCGTGCGCGACGGTGCCAAGGTCGGCCGTAACGATGCCTGCCCCTGCGGCAGCGGCAAGAAGTACAAGCATTGCCACGGCCAGCTGAGCTGAGACGGGCAAAGCCGGGGCAATGACTGGAGACCGCCGCGCAAGCGGCGGTTTCCGTTTGTGCGGCCTGCGTGCGGTCGCACGGGTGCAGGCCAGGCCGTCGCATCCGGCGCGCGGCGGGCATCGACGCGTTGGCAATCCGGCGCCGGCGGCCTACCCTCCTGACGGAATCGGAACGAGGGACGGCATGACTGCACCCATGATCGAAGTGGTCGCCGGCGTCATCACGGATGCGCGCGGTCGCATCCTGCTGTCGCGGCGCACACCGAGCCAGGACCTGGCGGGGCTGTGGGAGTTTCCCGGCGGCAAGCGCGAAGCGGGCGAAACGCCGGAGCAGGCGCTTGCGCGCGAACTGGAGGAAGAGCTCGGCATCCAGGCCGTGATCGGCGCGCACGTGATCACCGTGCCGCAGGCTTATCCGCACAAGCGCCTCAGCCTCGACGTGCGGCATGTCACCCGCTGGCAGGGCACCCCGAAGGGGCGGGAAGGGCAGGCGCTCACCTGGGTCGCGCCCGGCAGTCTGTCGCGCTATTCGATGCCGCCCGCCGACCTGCCGGTCGTCGCCGCGCTGTATCAGCCGGACATGTATCTGGTGACGCCAACGCCGGACGGGGACGACGCACAGTGGCTGCGCGCGCTGGATGCGGCGCTGACGCGCGGCGTGCGGCGGGTGCAGGTACGGCTGCCGGGCGTGACCAGCGAGCGCCAGACGCATCTGCTGGCCGAGGCCGCAGCACGCTGTCGCCGGCGCCAGGCGGATGTGCTGTTCAACGGATCGGCGTCCGTCGCGATGGGGGCGGGCGCGGGCCTGCATCTGTCGTCCGCCGCGCTGCGGGCTGCGGACACGCGCCCCGTACCCGTCGACGTGCCGCTGGCCGCGTCCTGCCACGACCTCGAAGAACTGCGCATGGCCGAAGCACTCGGCTGCGATTTCGTCGTGCTCGGCCACATCCACGAGACGCCGAGCCATCCCGGCGTGCCCGGCATCGGATGGGATGCATTCGCCCGGCTGCGCGAGGCCACCGCACTGCCGATCTATGCGATCGGCGGGCTGTCGCCTGCCGATGTGCCGGAGGCGCGCCGCCATGGCGCCCAGGGCATCGCAGCGATCCGGGGGCTGTGGGGCGAGGGCTGAGCCATGGCCGCTTTCTTGGGTCAGCGGTTTCTGCGTTCGAATTGCCGATGGATGTCCTTGCGGCAGCCGTTCTCTGTTCACTCGCCACTGTCGATGGCGCGAGTAGGTCGGCCGGGTCTGCAGTGGACTGAGACCGGGCGGGGGTCTGAGGTCCGGTGTCGTGTCAGCGGCAAGAGTCGGCTCACGGACCGGACGTTCGCAACTGGAATGCGACCAGAGGGCGAGCACGTGTCTGTCTGTCGTTTGGGGACTCGTCGGGGCCGCTCTAGGCAACGCTGATCAGGTCTGTCCCCGTCCGTCATTCCCGCGAAGGCGGGAATCCAGTGCCTTTTGCTTTCCATGGCTTGAAAGCCTCTGGATTGACGAGCCATCCGACTGTTGAAAAAGCGCATCCGCGTTCGCGGGGATGACGATTTTCTCGGGCGTTGCCCGAAGCCGCTGCACAAGATGCGGTAGTGCCGGTACTTGGGGCAGGACGGCGCGACGCGCCGCCGGAGCGCCGTGCGCTATCCGGCAAGCATCGACTTCGAGAGCGTGCGGTAACGCGCATCCAGTGCGTCGACACGCGCCTCGAGGACTTCCAGGCTCGCATCGTTGACGATCACGTCGTCGGCGATCGCAAGCCGCGTCTCGCGGCTGGCCTGGGCCGCGATCATCCGCGTCGCCAGTGCAGGGTCGATGCCATCGCGCGCCAGCAGGCGCGCCAGCTGGAGATCGCCGGGGACGTCGATCACCAGCACCCGGTGCACCCAGGGGTAGTGCGCGCGGCCGCCCTCGGCCAGCAACGGAATGGCAGCGACCGCATAGGGGCTGGCAGCCGCCTCGCAGGCCGTGCGCAGGGACTCGCGGACGCGGGGGTGGATGATCGCTTCCAACAGGAGACGGGCGTCCGGATCGTCGAAGATGCGGCGGCGCATCGCGGCGCGATCCAGGCTGCCGTCCGCGGCAAGCGCATCACGTCCGAAACGCGCGACCACCTCATCCAGTCCCGCGCTACCCGGCGCGACCGCGTCGCGCGCGGCCAGGTCGGCGTCCGCCACCACGATGCCACGCGACTCGAAGGCGGCCGTGGCGGCGGACTTGCCCGACGCGATGCCGCCGGTCAGGCCGATGATCAGCGCACTCATGGCGATTCGACCGGGCGCTACTGCAGCCCGGCAAGCTGGAGGTAGCGACCCATCATCTCCTCGCCCCACATGAAGGTCACCCAGCCCGCGATGGCGAGGTAGGGGCCGAACGGGATCGGCGTCGCCCGGTCACGGCCCTGCACGGCCAGCATGATCGAGCCGATGATCGCGCCGGCCACGGCCGACAGCAGGATGATCGGCAGCAGGCCATTGAGCCCGCACCAGGCCCCCAGCGCCGCCAGCAGCTTGAAATCGCCGTGGCCCATGCCTTCCTTGCCGGTGGCCTGCTTGAACAGCCACCACACTGTCCACAGGCTGGCGTACCCCACGATCGCGCCGAGCAACGCGGGCTTGGCCGGCATGTAGAGCACATCGAGGCTGGCGATCAGCCCCAGCCACATCAGCGGCAATGTCAGCGAATCGGGCAGCAGCTGGGTCCGCACGTCGATGCCTGCCAGCGCGACCAGAAAGCCCGTCAGCACCAGTGCGCCGAAGCCCTGCCAGCCGAAGCCGAAGCGCCACACGCAGGCGACGAACAGCAGCATCGTCAGCAGCTCGACCGCCGGGTACTGGATCGAAATCGGTGCCTTGCAGCTGCGGCACTTGCCGCGCAGCGCCAGCCAGCTGAACACCGGGATGTTCTCGTACCACGACAGCTGGTGGCCGCAGTGCGGACAGTGCGAGCGCTCGACCACGATCCCCGGCGGCGGCGGATCGTACAGTTCGGGTTCGCCGAGGATCTCGCGCGAATCGCGCTTCCACTGCCACTCCATCCGCCGCGGCAGGCGCAGGATGACCACGTTGAGGAAGCTGCCCACCAGCAGGCCGAAGCCGGCGGCGAGCGGGAAACCGAGTGCGGGGTTCTGGTCGAGAAACGCCATCTAGAAAGTCAGGTGCGGGCCGGGGCCGTCAGACGACGGCCGCCAGCTTGAAGATCGGCAGGTACATGCCGATGACCATGCCGCCGACAAGGCCACCGATGAACACCATGATCATGGGTTCGAGCAGGCTGCTCAACGCGTCGACCGCATTGTTGACCTCTTCCTCGTAGAACTCGGCGACCTTCATCAGCATCGTGTCGAGCGCGCCTGCCTCTTCGCCGATCGCGGTCATCTGCACCACCATGTGCGGAAACAGGTTGACCTGCTTCATCGCCATGTTCACCTGGTAACCCACCGAGACGTCATCGCGCATGCGCAGGACGGCTTTTTCGTAGACGGTGTTGCCGGTGGCGCCTGCCACCGTGTCCAGGGCTTCGACCAGCGGGACGCCGGCACGGAAAGTTGTTGCGAGCGTGCGCGAGAAGCGGGCGATCGACGCGTTGTGCAACAGGGCGCCGATGACCGGAATCTTCAGCATCATGCGGTCGATCGCATGCTGCATCGGGACCGAACGTTTATAGGTGAAGATGAAGGCGAATGCGGCGGCCGCGACGATGCCCAGCACCGCCCACCAATAGCTCACCAGAAACTCACTCGCGGACACGATCATCTGCGTAAACGCCGGAAGATCGGCCCCGAAATCCGCAAACACCGCCTCGAACTGCGGGACCACGAAGATCAGCAGGATCGCGCTGACGATGATCGCCACCGCGATGACTGCGGCCGGGTAAAACAGCGCCTTCTTGATCTTGCCCTTGAGCTTCTCGGTGTTTTCCTTGTACGTGGCGATGGTGTCGAGCACCGTCTCCAGCACACCGGCGGATTCGCCGGCGCGGACCAGGTTCTGGAACAATTCGTCGAACTGCACCGGATGCTTGGCCAGCGACTCGCTGATCGACGAGCCGCCCTCGATATCCAGCCGCATGCTGTTGACCATGTCGGCCATGCGCGGGTTCTTGTTGCCCGATCCGATGATCTCCAGCGCCTGGACCACCGGCACACCGGATTTGATCATCGTCGCCAGCTGGCGACTGAACACCGCGATGTCCTTGGCCGAGATCGTCTTGCCGGTCTTGCCGAACAGCGGCTTGCCCTTGGTCTTGACGATGGACGGCTGGATGCCCTGGCGGCGCAGTTCGGCGCGCAGCAGGTTGGCGTTCTTCGCCTGCTGCTCGCCCTTCATCTTGATGCCGCGCTTGTCGGTGCCTTCCCAGACGAAGGTATCCAGTGTCACGCCGGCGCGCACGGGCGCGGCAGCGGGCTTTCGGGCAACGGTCTTCCGTGCGGCGGTACGTGACATCGACATGCGGGCCTTCCCCAAGGTACCGGCTTTCCCCAGCCGGGCGGATGCCCGCATGGTAGCGGGTTGCGGGCAAAAGTGTCGGTCCGCGCCGTGACCGCGCGCCGCTTTCTGGCGCGCGGCTGGCCGGGTCGGGCGCTTAGTCCTTGGTCACGCGGTTGATCTCGGCCAGGCTGGTCAGGCCCTGACGTGCCTTCTCCAGCGCGGAGGCGCGCAGATCGCTGACGCCGGCCTTCTGCGCAACTTCCGCAATCTGCATCGCGTTGCCACCCTCCAGGATGATCGCCTGGATGGCTTCGGACATCGGCATGACCTGGTAGACGCCCACGCGGCCCTTGTAGCCGTTGGTGCACTCGTCGCAGCCGACCGCCTCGTATAACTCGATGCCGGCGCGGACCTGGTCCTCGCTGAAGCCTTCAGTGAGCAGGGTGTGCTCGGGCAGGTCAGCGCGTCGCTTGCACTTCGCGCACAGCCGGCGCGCCAGGCGCTGCGCGATGACCAGGGTCACCGAACTCGTGATGTTGTACGGCGCGATGCCCATGTTCATCAGACGGGCGATGGTCTGCGGTGCATCGTTGGTATGCAGGGTGGAGAGCACCATGTGGCCGGTTTGCGCGGCCTTGATCGCGATCTCGGCCGTTTCCAGGTCGCGGATTTCGCCAACCATGATGATGTCCGGATCCTGGCGCAGGAACGAGCGCAGCGCTGCAGCAAACGTCATGCCGCGTTTGTTGTTCTGCTGCACCTGGTTGACGCCGGGCAGGCGGATTTCCACCGGATCCTCTGCCGTCGAGATGTTGCGGGTCTCATCGTTGAGGATGCCCAGCGCGGTGTACAGCGACACCGTCTTGCCCGAGCCGGTCGGGCCGGTCACCAGCACCATGCCGTAGGGCTTGTGGATGGCGTCGAGGAACAGCGCCTGCTGGTCGGGCTCGTAGCCCAGCTTGTCGATGCCGAGCTTGGCCGCACTGGCATCGAGGATACGCAGCACCACTTTTTCGCCGAACAGCGTCGGCAGAGTGCTCACGCGGAAGTCGATCTGTTTGGTCTTCGACAGGTTCAGCTTGATGCGGCCGTCCTGCGGAATGCGCTTCTCGGCGATGTCCAGCTGTGCCATGACCTTCAGGCGCGCGGTGATCCGCTGGTTGAGCTTGACCGGCATCTTCGCCGACTGCTTCAGGATGCCGTCGACCCGCAGGCGCACGCGGTAGTCGGTCTCGTAGGGCTCGAAATGGATGTCGGAGGCGCCGCGCTTGATCGCGTCCACCAGCACCTTGTTGACGAACTTGACGATCGGCGTGTCGTCCTTGCCGTCGGCGACGTTGTCGGTCTTGCCATCGTCGTCGCTGCCGACGTCCAGCGATTCCAGGCCGTCGGCATCGTCCAGCGAATCGTCCAGCGAATCCGAAGCCTGCAGCCAGATCTCCAGCGTGCGGCGGATGCTGTCCTCGTCGACGAGGATCGGCTCGACCGTCAGGTTGGTGTGGAACTTGATTTCGTCCAGGGCATGCGTGTTGGTCGGATCCGCGGTGCCCACGAACAGCCGGCTGCCGCGTTTGAACAGCGGCAGCACCCCGTGCTTGCCCAGCAACTCTTCGCTGACCAGCTTGACTGCGCTGGACTGCGGATCCATGACCGACGGGTCGAACACCGGCATTCCGAATTCGATCGAGTTCGCGGCCGCCATCTGCGCCGCGGTCACCAGTTTCTGCTCGCGCAGATAGGTCGCGATCTGTTTGCGGGCCGCGGTCGCCTTCTCCAGGGCTTCGCGCGCCGAGGCTTCATCCAGGGCGCCGTCCAGCACGAGGCGGCGGGCGATGCCGGTGATGCCGATCAGATTCGGGGTCGCAACGGCGCTCATATGCGGATTCCAATGGGGCTGGCGGCACTTTACTGCATGACGCGCGATGTGGCCGCCCCCTGCCGGCGCTTTGCGCGGGCGCTGCCCCACGCTACGCTCTGCGACGGGAAAGGGGAGCGCGATGCGGATTTCAGTGGTGTTGCCGGCCAAGAACGAGGCCGAGGGCTTGCGCAAAACGTTGCCCCGTCTGCTTCAACATCAGCCGGGCGCGGAGATCGTGGTCGTCGACGACGGCTCGACAGACGATACCGCGGCGGTGGCCGCCGAGTACGGCGCCCGCGTGGTCACGGCCCCCTACTCGATGGGAAACGGCGCGGCGATCAAACGGGGCGCGCGCGCCGCAAGTGGCGACGTCATCGTGTTCATGGATGCAGACGGGCAGCACGACCCGGCGCATATCGACATGTTACTTGAGCGATTGAAGGCCGGATTCGACATGGCGGTGGGTGCGCGTGACGCCACGGGCCAGGCCAGCCGGGGCCGTGGTGTGGCGAACGGGTTCTACAACCGGCTGGCCAGCTGGATGACCGGTCATCGCATTGCCGATCTCACGTCCGGCTTCCGGGCAGTCCGAGCAGAGAGGTTTCGGGAGTTCCTGCATCTGCTGCCCAACGGATTTTCCTATCCCACCACCTGCACGATGGCGTTCTTCCGGAGCGCGTATCCGGTGGCCTATGTGCCGATCCCGGTTGCGCAACGGATCGGGAAGAGCCACATCCGGCCCATGCGCGATGGCGTGCGTTTCCTGCTGATCATCTTCAAGATCGCGACGCTATACTCGCCATTGAAGCTTTTCGCGCCTGTCGCCGTTTCTTTCCTCGCCATCGGCTTGAGTTATTACGGCTACACCTTTGCCACGATGGGCCGCTTTACCAATATGAGCACGCTTCTATTGAGCGCTTCGGTCATCGTGTTCCTGATCGGTCTCGTGTCCGAGCAGATCACTTCGCTGACTTACAGGCGAGATGTCTGAAAGAAATGCCAAGCGCGTGTTGCTCGTCAGCAGGAACATGCCTCCGCTCGTGGGGGGCATGGAACGGCTGAACTGGCACGTTGTCGATGAACTCGCCAAGCGGGGGCCGGTGACGGTGGTGGCGCCGAGAGGGGCAGCGGAATTTGCGCCGGCAGGCATCCGGTTCGTCGAGGTGCCAGGCAAGCCCTTGGCCGCGTTTCTGGCAGCCAGCGCGCTTCAGTCCATCCGGGCCGCAAGGAGAGTCCAGCCGGATGTGGTCGTCGCGGGGAGCGGGCTGATGGCCCCGGCTGCGGAAATGGCGGCTGCAGCGACTGGAGCAGCTTGCATGGCTTACGTGCATGGTCTCGACGTGTTGATCAAGAGCCGCGCTTATCGATCATTGTGGCTGCCCTCAATCCGTCGAATGGATCGTCTTGTGGCCAATAGCGGGTTTACTGCAGATGCCTGCGTTCGGATTGGGGCGCGCTCCGACAGAATCGGTGTCGTACATCCGGGAGTTGGGCCCGTGACAGCCTGGGGCGGTCGAGCCAACGCAGGGCAGGCTTTCCGTGAACGTTATGGTCTGGGCGATGGCCCCTGCCTGATTTCGATCGGACGTCTGACTGCCCGCAAAGGGCTTCGAGAATTCGTGTCCGCGGTATTGCCTTTGATCGTCGGAGAGCTGCCGACGGCGCGCTTCGTTTTCGTGGGGGGGGAGGCGTCCGATGCGCTGCATGCGAATGGACACACCGCGCACGAGCTTGTCTGCATCGCCGAAGCTTCGGGAGTGATCGACAACCTCAGGATCGTCGGACGGTTAGATGATCAAGAGATCGAAGACGCTTGGGCAGCGGCCGACGTCCATGTGTTCCCCGTACTCAATATCCCCGGCGATCCCGAGGGCTTTGGCATGGTTGCGATCGAAGCTGCTGCACGCGGTGTCCCGACGGTCGCCTATGCGGTGGGAGGTGTTCCGGACGCGGTCGAGGACGGCGTGTCCGGGGCTCTGGTGCAAGAAGGCGACGCGCTCGCGTTTGCGGCTGCTGTGTTAAAGACGTGCGTCGGCGCTTATCAGACGGGCGCGATGCACGCGCATGCGGCGAAGTTTGGATGGGACCGGTTTGGCGAACTCATGGCCGAGCAGGTCGATCTCGCGATCGCGAGCGCTACGCGGTGAGCGGGCCTGCTATCCGTCAGCCGCATGCGGTGCAGGACATGCCCTCACGTACGGACAAAGCCCTCAAGATCGAACGCCTGCTCGGCCTCGCGCAGCGCACCACTCCCATGCGTCTTCTGGAGATCGGAACTGGCACGGGCGGGATCGCGCGTTACTTCGGGACCCACCCGGAGATGACGGTACATGTCGATGCCGTCGACGTCGTTGACGTTAGACGGACCGGCGAAGGATTCAATTTTCACCTCGTCGAGGGCACGGCGTTACCGTTCGAGGACAATACGTTCGACGTGGTGGTGTCCAATCATGTGATAGAGCATGTGGGTGCGCATGATGAGCAACTGCAGCACTTGCGAGAGCTCAAGCGGGTTATGCGGACCGACGGCATCGGCTATATGGCTGTTCCCAATCGCTGGATGCTGGTGGAGCCGCATTATCGGCTCGCCTTCCTGAGCTGGCTGCCACGATCGATGCGCACGCCCTATCTTGCGATGTCAGGTAAGGGGGCGTTCTACGACTGTGAGCCGCTGGCCTCATCTGAAGTCCGGGCGATGTTCACCAGCGTGGGGCTGCGTTTCGAGCCCGCAAGCGCGGCCGCATTGCAGGAGCTCGTCCGTATCGAAGGTGCGTCTCCTGTTGCTCGTGCGTTGGCTACCGTGCCATTGCCGATTCTTGAGCGGATCGAACCCCTGTTTCCGACCTTGATTTACAGGCTGTGGAAACGTTGAGCGAGTCGATTGTCGAGACAGGTGCGCCTGTTTCCTGGCGCGAGACCAGTGCGTGCGAGATGCGCGAGATCGTACCGACGGTAAGCGTGTTAATGATCGTCTACAACCAGGAGAGCTATCTGGCGGAAGCAATCGAAAGCATTGTTTCGCAGCGCTGCCCGTTTCCGTTCGAACTCGTCATCGGCGATGATGCTTCGACAGACGGCTCTCTGCAGATCGCACTGGATTACCAGCGAAGATTTCCAGACATCGTGCGCGTGCTCCACGGTGGGGACAATCTTGGCATGAACGGTAACTCAAGGCGCGTGCGGTCCGCTGCGAGAGGGCACTTGCTCGCGTGGTGCGAGGGTGATGATTACTGGTGTGACAACCGGAAGCTCGCGGTACAAGAAGCCGTGCTTCGTGCGGATGATTCGGTAGGCGCCGTGCATACTGACTGGGCACGGAGCCAATTCCAGTGGGGTAGGTGGCAGGTCGATTGGGGCCGAACGAGCCACCGCGGCGTTCCCCGACGATTGCTGTCAGGAGATCTGCTCCCGACGTTCCACAATCCTTTGATTCTCCGGACCTGCACTCTGCTTTTCCGCCGATCGATCGCCGATCAAGTGGATCAGTCTGTGTTCGGACAGCGCGATTATGACTTCGGCGACGCTGTCACGGCGCTTTTCATCACGGCCGGTCATCGTGTTGCCCATGTGCCAGCGACCATGGCGGTCTACCGTATATCTCCGCGGTCGGCATTGCGCTCGGGCATCGCGTCACGCATACGTTTTCTCAAGAGCTCTCTGGCGTTCGATGAGGACGCACGCCGTTTTATGCGCAACGATCGCCGCTATCCGGCGGCTTACCGGTGGGAGCTTCTCGTCGGCCTGGCACTTTGGTCCTGTCGCGGTGGGGATCTGCCATCTTTCAAGATGGCGTTGCGAGGACTATGGGCAGACTTCTCTGCTGGAGAGTTCGCCTGCGCTGCAATCCGGACCATCTGGATGCGTCGCAGATGGCCCACATCCAAAAGTCAGATGCCGCCGCCGGCCTTTCGAAGCGGGACGTTATGAGAACTTGGCTACGGCCGATACCCGTAGGCGCTGTAGGGCGAGCGTCAGGTGTCATGTTTGTCGCCATGGGTGCGAGGGGTGTGATCGTCGCAGCCTATCTGGTGCTGACGACGCGGTGGCTCGGTGCAATCGAATACGGGCGCTTCGCTGGCGCTGCATCGATGGTTCTCGTGCTTGCGCCAGCGGCTGGATGGGGCGCTGCGCTACTGCTCCAGCGTCGGGTAGCCCAGCAAACTGCGGACGAATCTGAGACCTGGCGTGCCGCGCTTGTGCAGGTTGCTGCCGCGGGCTGCGCACTGTCTCTTCTTGCTCTTGCGGTCGGATACGTCTTCTCCGCGCCGGTTGGCCTGATACCGATGTTGCTGTTGGCCGCAGCGGAATTGGTGGCGCTGCCGATCGCGCTCCTCGCCGCCAGCGCTTTGCAGGTCAAGGGCAGGCCGGTCTTGACTGGAGTCGCGGTGTGCGTGATTCCTGCGATGCGTCTGGTCGCACTCTTGCCATTGTTGCTGCTGGGCATTGCGCCCAGCCTCGAACGTCTGGTGACTGTGCATCTAACCGCCTCAGTGGTGGGCGCCGTGGCCGCACTTCTGATTGTGCGACGCACTACTGGTTTGACACTTCTCGGGCGCGCTAGCGCCACGTCAATGTGGGCTGAGGGAACCCCGTATGCAGTAGGGGCGGTTCTGGGTCTCGCGTATCTTGAACTCGATAAGCTTTTGATCTTCTGGCTGGTGGGCGCCGATGAGCTCGGTCCCTATGCTGCAGCATTCAGGGTCGCAGCGATCACCACGATTCCGGTCGCCGCATTGTCGAGTGTCTTGCTTCCCAGGCTGATGGCCTCTGGCCCCATCGTCCAAGCGCGACTGGGGCACGCGGCGCTCCTCGCAGCCGTTGTGTCGGGCCTAGGCGCGTCGGCTGTACTTGCAATCTGCGCTCCATGGGCCAGCGATGTTTTCGGCGCAGGTTTCGAAGCGAGCTCGCGCCTCATCCTGGCTTTTATACCGTGGGTTTTGCTCTACTCGATCCGACTGCTCCTCTGCAACTTCATGACAGGCGTTGGCTTGCAACTTACCCGGATCAAGGTAGAGCTGGTTGGCTTGATCGTACTCGGCGTATCCGTGATGCCGTTGGTCGCAGGTGCGGGCGTATCCGGCGCCGCGTGGGCACTCGCACTGGCAGAAATGTCGGTGATCCTGGGGGCATGCGTGGGATTGCGCCGGCACAGCATGCGTACGGCGGCGTCAGATGTTTGAGCCCTTCGGTTGCAGCGCGTCAAGCGCGCGTCGCCTTGCCGTGATGCAGCCCTACCTCTTTCCGTACCTCGGGTATTTCCAACTCGCAGCCGCCGTCGATGACTTCATCTTTCTCGATGACGTGGGTTACATCCGGAGCGGGTGGATCAACCGCAATCGCCTAGAGATTTCAGGAAAGGTCGCGTATTTCACGGTGCCAGTATGCGATCCGGGCTCGGCCAGGATCCACGAAGTCGAAATCGTACGGAGCGCCCATTGGAAGCGAAAGCTGCTGACGAAGATCCAGCAGTCGTACGCGAAAGCGCCACAGTTCGAACCGGTGTTCGAACTCATCACTGGATGTCTCGGCGACGAAAAATACGCGATCGGCTCTGTGGCGGCACGGAGCGTCGAAGCGGTCTGCAGCTATCTCGGGCTGGCAACCCGGTTTTACAACAGCAACGGCAGATACGGGAACGAGGCGCTGCGGGGGCAGGCGCGCGTTATCGACATCTGCCGGCAGGAGCGCGCCAAGACCTATGTCAACCTGCCGGGGGGGCGGAGTCTCTACGATCCGGTGGAGTTTGAGCGCTGGGGAGTCGAACTCGTGTTCATCGAGCCAAGACTTGATCCTTATCCGCGCTCGGGCCGCCCTTTCGTTCCGGGCCTGTCGATTCTTGATCTGCTGATGTACAACGACCGCTCGACTGCGGCACGGACGATCGGATACTTGCATGAGTGAATCGTGGAGAGAGTTCTGGGGGCGTTACCGGCGCGGACCTGTGGAATCGGACGCTGACCTTTTCATCGAAGTTGGCAAGACGATCGCCGGGGCGCCTATTTCCGATGCGATGCTTGCGCACATGATCGAGCGCATCCGCAGGCAGCTTGTGCTGGAGCGCGATGACCATCTATTCGAGGTGTGCTGCGGCAATGGTCTGATTACGCGGGGCGTTGCATCCAGCGTGAAGCGGGTCGTCGCGACCGATTTCTCAGAGCACCTCATCGCTTCGGCGCGTGCGCACAGCGAACTTGGAAACGTGACCTACGTGATTGCCGACGCCTCTGCAGACCCGGGCCTACCGGCCGGCTTCGTGCCAACGAAGTTTCTAATGAACGATTCACTGGGATACTTTGATCCTGGGGCGCTACTGACGGTATTGCGTCGTTTCAAGGGTTTTGCTCCAGATGCATGCGCCAGGATTCTGCTGACCGGCATCCCGGATACGTCTCGTATGCGGTTTTTCTACGACACCGACGAGCGCTACCAGCGCTACCTCGATGCGCAAAGGACTGCGCCTGGCGTCAATGACGGCATGGGTCGCTGGTGGACGCGCGAAGAGATTGCCGGTGTCTGTGCCAGTGTCGGTATGGAGGTGTCGTTTGAACCGCAGCCGGAGATGCTGTCCTCCTTCCGGATGGACGCGACTATCGTTGTAGCGAAGCGATGATCTGTCTGTACGGAAGCCAGGCAGGGACGACGCGGCGCCTGGCGCGACGCATGGCGCCGATGCTCGGTGGGGAGGCTGTCGACGTCTTGGACATCCGCTCTGCGGTAGATATCGCTGATTACCATCACTTCGTCCTGCTCAGCCCCACCTACGGTGACGAGGAATTCGAGATGTCTTTCGAGTCGTTCCTCACGCGGATTCAGTGGACCATGCTGTCGGGTCGCAGCTTCGCCTTTTGTGAGGTGGGTATCTACACCGGATACGAAACGTTCGGGCATGGGTTGATACCCAAGCTCAGACACGTCCTCGCCCCGGCCGGTTTAGTGGAAATAGCGGCTCCTCTCTCGTTGGATGCCGTGCCTATCCGGGACTGGAGTCTAGTCGAGCAGTGGGCGGCCTCGGTCGTCGCGGCAGTGGAAGAAGCGCATGGGCGACCGTGATGTCGTGGCGCGTTTGCAGGGTCTGCTTGGTGGGAAACAGTGCAAAACTGCGTTCCAGGGCGACGTCTGCACCGCATTTTCTCTTTACAACCCATCGTTTCCGTTCGGTGGCACGATTCGGCATGCGAGCGAGCAGCAAAAAAAAGACATCCTGGTGCTGGTCTCGCGCCTGACGAGCCTTCGCATCCTCGACCTGCGCAAGAACATGCTGGGGGAGCTACCCGCAGCGATGCAGGCGCTCGAGTCCCTGGAGTCACTGAACCTGGGTAGTAACCGACTGTCCAAGGTGCCCGAAATGATCTACAGGAACCAACGCCTGGAGGCGCTGTTTCTGGGCAGTAACGAGATACGGGAGCTGGACGAGCGATTGTTCTTGCTGCGGAGGCTGCGTAGCCTGCATCTGCACAAGCTGCAGTTGCGTAGCCTTCCCGCCGGACTCTCAGAGTTGAAAAATCTTCAGGTCCTTCATCTGTACTTGTCGGGCCTGAAAAATTTCCCTGATGAGCTCTGGTCCTGCACCGAGCTGGAAACGCTCAGCTACGGATTTGCGCCCACGCGTGAAGTTCCGGAGGACATCGGACGTCTTTCCAAACTCGAGTACCTCACGATCATCCTGACGAAAGTCACACGTCTGCCCGAAGCAGTCGGCTCGCTTCATCGTCTGAGAGCCGCGCGTCTCTACAAGAATCGGCTCGAGTCACTGCCCGAGGCAATCGGTGCGCTGACACGGTTGGAGCAGGTATCGCTGTACGACAATGCGCTGACGCATCTGCCAGGATCAAGCGTGTATCTGAGCGCGCTGCAGAAGATCAATGTGGCCCGGAATCCGATCACCTCTATGCCGGACGGCTTGTATCGTTTGCCAGCTCTCCGCTGGGTTGCCTCGTTCGATTCCCCATTGCAGCTACCCGACCCACGCCCGGAGGGCGTCGAGTTCGTAACCCGTCGACCGCTTGGTGAGTTAGGCGTGGTTACCCCGCCGCACATACCTGACTGATTACGCTTGCGATGCAGGCGGCGGATGCCGCATCGATTCCGGAACCTGTTGGGAGCACGATGTTGCGGGCAGCTACCAGTTCGGTATTGGGCAGCAGCATTCCAGCATGAGGATAGAGGTCACGATACGGCTTCATCCTGTGGCAGCCGGGCCAGAAGTATTTTCGCGCGAGGACGTTTTCCGCCTGCAGTGCTTTGATGATGCGATTTCGTAGTGTTGGGTCTTCGTCGCACACTTGCAGGACCACGTACTGGTAGTTGGGCGTGTCGTTCGCCTGATGCCGCAGGATCTCAATACGCGCATTGTCTTCCAGTAGCGACAGGTAGCGTTCGTAAGCGACGCGGTTAGCGTCGATGTGCGACGGTAGCGCGTCGAGATTGATCAGGCCCATCGCGGCATTGATCTCGGGCATCTTGCCGTTGGTACCTGGATGGATCACATCGTCAATGTCGCGGAAGCCGAAGTTCCGCATCAGGCGCATTGCTTCGGCAAGTTCGTCGTCGTTGGTGCAGACCGCGCCGCCCTCGAAGGTATTGAAGACTTTGGTGGCGTGGAAGCTGAAAACCTCGCAGCGCCCGAGCCCACCGATCGGTAGACCATCTTTGCTGCACCCGAACGCGTGCGCCGCATCGAAAAGCAGGGCAAGGCCATGCTTGTCTGCGACGGCCGCCAAATCGACCGCCGGCGAAGGGCGCCCCCAAAGGTGCACGCCGATGACGCCACTTGTGCGCGGGGTGATCATTCGTTCGACGGCCGACGGATCCAGACAGTGCGTGTGCGGATCCACGTCTGCAAAGACTGGCGTGATGCCCTGCCAGTGCAGTGCGTGGGCCGTTGCGATGAATGTCCACGAGGGGACAATCACCTCGCCCTCCAGACGCAGCGCCCGGATGGCGATTTCAAGGGCAATCGTGCCATTGCACATCGCTACGCAGTGGCGTACACCAAGCATCGCTGCAATGCGTGCCTCGAGCTCGCGCACCATGGGACCGTTATTGGTCAACCAACTCCCCTGCAGGACCTGAGCGGTCCGATCGAGCATGGCAGCATGGTCACCGATGTTCGGCCGGCCCACGTGCAGTGCCTGGCTAAACGCAGGTGGGGCGCCGTTGATCGCAAGGTCCGTGATCGATCGAATCTGCTTCATGTCGTGTTCGCTGCCGATTGGCGGATTGTTGAAGACTCTGGGGAGGGTGTCGAAGTCTCGATTGGCAGAGTGTGGAGCTCTCGGCGCGCGCGATCAGCGTTGATCTTCGACGTGATGTGGGGATGTAGCGGTCTGAAGCACGCGCCGCAGGCGCGTGAACTCGGCGCTCCAGTATCCATCTTTCATCATCAGCCGATCGCGTTGCCGCAAGGCGAAGTTTGGAGGTGGATACTCTGGTACCGAGCTTTGCGCGAAGTCATCGAGATGCTCCAGGGCCAGCCTGGCATCGCAATGTGTGGCCAAGAGTCCCACCTGTGTCTGGGCAAACTCAGGTCGCCTCTGTGCCGCCAAACGCGCTTCGAACGCATGGCGGGCCGCACTACACTCCCCGCCGCGCAGCGCCTCCAGACCACGCAGATAGGCCGCACGGGCTTGCAGCTCATCAGTTTGCTGGGCACCTGAAAGTGCGGTGCGGAGCAATGGATCGACTAAGCCTTCATCCAAGGGCGGGCAGGCGGAGGGCATGCGATGCAGCAGTTGTCGCGAGAGCCACTGATAGGTGTAGTCCAGCGCGATCCCTTGGCCTCCAACTGCATGGGCCGCAGCCGTGATGTCGCGGTGCGAGGCGGTGCCTGCCTCGCACCGCGCCTCGAGCAGTAGCAGCAGGTATTGCGGTTCATCGGGCCGGCTATCCGCCAAGGGAGTCAGCCGTGCGATGGCAGCGTCGGCGCGGCCACTTCGCATCTCGGTTGCGGCGGCGTACGTCTGAGCGCGCACCGAAGCCGGATAGGTCGCGGCCCATGATCGCGCCAACGCCTCCGGCTTGCCCCACAGACTGGCTTGCACGTATGTCAGTGCGCCACACAATGCTGCAAAGAGGCAAAGCCCGGTGACAATGAGTCGCCTGTGGCGCTGCCTGAGCGCCCAGAGGGACGCCGACCATCCCAGCAAAAGTGCGGGCAAGTAGTTGCGGTGCTCGAAGTAGAGCTCGAGCGGGACGACCGTGCTCTCCATTGCGTGGGCAGCGAAGAAAAACAGGACTGCTGCCGAAAACGCGGGGTGTCGGCGGCGAGAGACCACAGCACCCAGCAGAAGGGCCAGCGCGCCTAGCAAGGCCGGTAGTGTGGTCCATGGCGTTATGAGGCCGCTGGATGCCTGGAAGTCGTCGGCGAACACACCGCGTGTCGCCAGTCCTGGTATGAAGAGCGCTTGGAAGTACTCCATCAGTGCGCGCGGTTGCGTCAGAAGCCGGTCACCGAGGCTCCAGCCCCGGAACCCCTCGGTTGTCGACCACGCGCCGATACCTTGCAGCGCGATGCCTGCGATCACGCACGTCGCAGGAATCCAAGCCAGCACAAGCTCAGACCCGCGAGCGGCTTTCGTCGACGCAATCGTCATCGTGCTCCGCGGGGGCAGCAATGAGACCTGCAAGGCGACGATCAGTACGGGGAGCAGGAAGCCGTTGGCCTTGCTCAACCCTGCCAGAAGCCCGAACACAGGTACTGCGCATAGCGAGAGCAGCCACCCACGAAGGCGTCTGTCTTCGGCAAATGCCTGTCGACTTGCGACCCATGTGCGCAGGCCGCAGAGAACGAAGAACGTAGCCAACATGGCATGACGCTGCACTACATAAAGAACTGTAGACACCCAGAGCGGATGCAGCAGCCACAGCGCAGTTCCCAGCAGCGCTGCACTGCGTGCGAGGCGGGGAGCCAACCCCGTGGCAATTCCCAAGGAAACTAGCAGGCTGTAGAGCAGGGTGCCGTTGATCAGGTGCAGCACGAGATTCGTACGCTTGAAGGGCCAAGGGTCAGCTGGCCAATCACGCGCGTCGATCAGGAACGACAGCATCGACACTGGTCGGCCGGTCGGGTCCGCAATGCCCGATGTGGTGTACCAAGTGAGGCTTGCCCAATCGTGGACGCCGCCGTAGCGACCAAGCGCGGGGAGGTTGGCGAAGTCGTCGAAGACGAATCCGCCGGCAAGTCCGGGCCAGTAGATCCAGGCTGCCGACAGGAGCAGGACGGCAAGCGATGCGATCGTATAGCCACGCGTCATATGGACGGCTGGCCGCTTACCGCCCATATGCGGAAGAACAGGATGTGCAGGCAAGGCGGTACATCAGCGACAGGCGGACGGCAGATATCTAGAATCAAGGCCTGAACAGGTCCAGCGCAGGCTGCCGCCGTCGTCCACCATGGTCAGGGACAGCTTTTCACCCAGAATCTTTGCGCTAGCGTTGTTGCCGAACTCCACCTCGATCAGGCCATTCGACTGCAGGACGACACGACTGACATAGCGCCCCACGATGGAGTCCGGATCGGCAAGCCCCGCGCCTTCATTGTCCGTCGGGAAGTTCTGCCGGTCCGCGTAATAGGTAGCAACGGCCGTTCGCGCGTCACTGGCCAAAGAGTAGCCCTCCACCACCTGCGTGCGGGCCACGTAGTCCTGGTACGCCGGCAGCGCAATGGCAGCCAACAGCGCAATGATCGCGACAACGATCATCAGCTCGATCAGTGTGAATCCCCGATTTTTGTGCATCTGCTGTTCCCTCGGTGGCCAGCACCTTCAATGCGGCCCATCCCGTACGGAGATAAGCCTGCGGAGCCTCGCTTCGTCCTGTTCCGGCAGGTGACCGCCCTCAGCCAACACCAGGCCCCTAGTGCGCCCTTCGTGCATCAGCAGCGCATCCTCTGACGCAAGCAAGAACTGAACCAGTGCGAAGTCGTGGGCAAGCTCGGCCGACAGGCCAGCTGCCTCACGCTGAAGACGGATAGCCTTTGCCTTGTCTTGCGTCACATTCCACGCGTGGTTGGCGGCGATGGTCCGCACGGTCGCGTCATTTGGATTGCGTACAACCACGGCGTCCAGAATGGATGACAGTTCGCCTGGTGAGTCCGCGCAGCGCTGGTTGATCTCGCAGGCGACCAGCGCATGTAAGGCGCCCTTCGTCTCGACACTGGCTGGGCGTTCGGTCAACCGCTTCGCCAGCTGCAGCCATGTCACATCGCTCACCGGGTTGCCCGATTGCCTCTGCAGCAGGACGATGCCTTGCAAAGGGAGGGGGGAGGGGCCCGGCAATGCAGCAGCGGCCGCCATCTGCTGCTCGCCCATCGACCAGAGCGGTGACGTCTGATCGCCGCGCGACTCGCGGATAAGTTGCTGGGCCAGGGAATAGCTCGCTCGCTGTGACGTGGGATTGGTATTTTCCAGCGTCCACGCCAGCGTCAGCGGGTTGCCCCAGCTGGCTGCGTGCAGGGTGCAGAGCGCGCCGAGCGCGAGCACCGGCAAAGCACCCAGCACGGCGCGTGTATCCGAATGCAGTCGGGCGCCCAGCGCGGATATCGGCTGGACCAGCGCCAGCAGGACGCCGAACAGGGGCATGTAGTTGCGGTGCTCGAAGGCGAGTTCCAGCAGGATGACGTTGCTGGTCAAGGCGTGGCCGACGAAAAACCAGCCGATGCCCAGGGTGGTGAGCGGCCAGCGGCGACGTACCAGAGTGGCGAACGTCGCAAGGGCTGCCAGGCCGGACCATGCCAGAAGGGTCGCAGGCGGCGTCCACCAGCCGCGTGACACTACAAAGTTGTCGTAATGAAAATGCAGGGTAGACGGTAGGGGGGCCAACGCCTGCTGCAGATACATCGTGAGCACAGGCCCCTGCGTCAGCAGGCGCTCCCACGGACCGAACATACGCGTATTGGCAGTTGGATCCACCTGCAAGGAGGGCATTGCGATCTGCAGTGCGGCACATGCGGCGCATACGCCGGCGAACGCGTAAGCGCTCAGCCAGGCCCTTGACCGTCGTGGACTTTTGGTGCGGAACTGCAACAGGCAGATTTCGATCAAGAACGCATAACCCGGGCCGAGTGCAGCCGTTTCCTTGAAACCCAGGCCCAGCAGCAGGCAGAGCAGGGAGACAAGCAGCCAAGGCCATGCCACACGTCCCTGCAGCTGCAGCGAGCGAGCGTGCAGATAAGAGAGCAGGAACAGCAGTACGCCGGTAGCTGCGCCAACCTCCATGCGCTGCACGACGTACAGGACGGTCGATACCTGCAGTGGATGGATCAGCCAGGCCAGCGCGAGCAGGCAGGTCGCCCACGCGCCGATACGGGGTCGGTCAGCGGGCAGTAGCGCGAAGAGTCGCCGAACAAGCTGCCACAGCAGCCAGCCGTTGCAGGCATGCCAAGCGACGTTGGTGGCCTTCAGCCACCATGGATCCATGCCGGTCAGCAAGTGATTGAACGCGAAGCTCAACAGGGCGAATGGCCGGCCGGCGGCGCTGCTGGTGCCCGACTGTAGTGCCTCGCGTATCTGCTGCCAGGATAGCGACGTCATCTTCCATTCCGGGTCACGCACCAGGTTCGGGAAGTCGTCAAATAGGAAGCCGCCTGTCAGCCCGGGGGCGAAACAGGCCAGGGTGGCCAGCAGGAGTATTGGCACCTGGAATAGGTGCCAGCGGGTACGTGCACTCATGGAAGCGGGGCCGGAAAAGCAAAGGGCCGCTGAGCGGCCCTTTGCAGAATGAAGCTGTCAACAAATATTAGCCGCGGCACGCACTCGGCAGGAACTTCGCGTCAATGGTGCTGCCGGTGCAGCTCCACGAGATCGAACCACCTTCGTCCGTCGGGCTGTACACAAGGTCGCTGCCCGCGACCTTATCGCTTGCGTCGTTACCCATGGTGGCCGAAATGACGCCACCGAGAACATCGACCTCGGTCACGTACTTGCCGTTGATGCTTTCTGAGTCCGACAGGCCGGCGGTCGCATTGGTGATTCCTGCAAAGGTGCCGGTATTTGCAAACTGCTCGGCAACGGCTGTACGAGCACCGCCAGCGAGCGAAGCTGCTTCCGACACCTGCGAACGGGCAACGTAGTCCTGGTAGGCCGGCAGCGCGATGGCGGCCAGGATGGCGATGATCGCAACGACGATCATCAGTTCGATGAGGGTGAAGCCCTTCTGCATCTTCTTCATGGTGTATCCCCTAGGAGTGATTGGCTCACGTGCCTCGTGTCCGGCTGGTGCCGATCCGTGGGCAGCCGTGCGACTTTGCACGTGCGGGGATGGATACGCATGAGCCGTGCCAACTGTGAACCGCGCGTCGAAATCGCGTCGATTCGGCTGGGGTTCACGTTTTGAAGGTCGAGATCGCTTCGGAATGCGCGGTCGATGCGCCCAATGTGTCAGCTAGTGACGCATCTGGTCGCTTTGGTCCGGGTGGTATTCCGAAGTATCGGCGGCGCAAGAACGGCCTTTAGCCGAGTAGGCTGTGTGCTGTTGAGGCCGGGTGAAGCATTTAAACCGGGAAAAGCCTGCCGGAGTGCCAATTGATCCGCGCGTGATGCGAACCATGAGGTTCGCAACTTGATGGCTTTGACGTTAGAGCCGAGAACAGCGCCTCTACAGGCAGAGATCGCACCGAAGCGTGCGCTCGGCGCGCGGGATCTCAGTCGATCCCGAGCTTCTTCAGCTTGTACCGCAGCGCCCGGAAGGTGATGCCCAGCGCCGCCGCGGTCTTGGTCTTGTTGTAGCGGTTTTCCTGCAGCGACTGCTGGATGGCGGCGCGCTCGATGTCCTCGATGAAGGAGGGCAGGGCGGTGCCGGCGGTCTCGTAGGGGCTGACGGTGCGCGGGTCGCGCGGGGGCGGGGTGCCGCCCGGCAATGCGGGGTGCGTGCCGGTGATGACCGGTGAGGTGGTGCGCGGTGCGCCGGGGCCGGACGGCAGGTGCAGGTCCTCGGCGGTGATGCGGTCGCCGTCGGCCATCGCCAGGGCGCGTTCGAGGACGTTTTCCAGTTCGCGGACATTGCCCGGGAAGCGGTAGGCCTCGAGCGCGGCGACGGCGTCGTCGTCGAGCATCGGCGGTGCGCGGTGCATGGCCTGGGCGAGGCGCTGCAGGATGGCGTTCGACAGCAGCGGCAGGTCGCCGGCGCGTTCTCGCAGCGGCGGCACGTTCAGGCCGATGACGTTGATGCGGTAATAGAGGTCGTGGCGGAAGCGGCCGTCGTTGACCAGCACGCCCAGATCCTTGTGCGTGGCCGACAGGATGCGCACGTCCACCTGCACTTCGCCGGGCGCACCGACCGGGCGAATGGATTTCTCCTGGATCGCGCGCAGCAGCTTGACCTGCATCGCCAGCGGCAGTTCGGCCACCTCGTCGAGGAACAGCGTGCCGCCGTCGGCGGCCTGGAACAGGCCAGGCTTGTCGCTGTGCGCGCCAGTGAAGCTGCCCTTCTTGTGACCGAAGAACTCGCTTTCCATCAGCTCGGTCGGGATTGCGCCGCAGTTGACCGGAATGAAGGGCCCGCCGGCGCGCGCGCCCTGCGCGTGGATGGTGCGTGCGACGAGTTCCTTGCCGGTGCCCGACTCGCCGTTGATGAAGACCGGCGCCTGGCTGCGGGCGACCTTGGCGATCGTGTTGCGCAGCGTCACCATCGCGTCGGACGCGCCGAGCAGACGGCTGCTCTGTTCGTCGCTGGTGCGCCGTGCGCGCTCGCCCAGTTCCAATGCCTGGCGGACGAGGCCGCGCAGTACGTGGATGTCGACCGGCTTGCTGACGAAGTCGAAGGCGCCGGCCTTCAGCGCCTCCACGGCGGCTTCGACATTGCCGTAGGCGGTGATGACCGCGACCGGCATGCCGGGGAAGCGGGTGCTGATTTCGCTGACCAGTTCGAGGCCGGAACCGTCAGGCAGCCGCATGTCGGTCAGGCACAGGTCGTAGGCGACCGTGGCCAGCATTTCCCGGGCAGCAGAGAGGTTCGGAGCGGTGTCGGTGCGCAGCCCCATGCGACCCAGGGTCAGCACCAGCAGTTCGCGGATGTCGTGTTCGTCGTCGACGATCAGGGCGCTGCGGATTTCGCTCATCGAGTCAGGTTAACGCGGCTTGAATGTGACGCATGTTGACAGCTTTTGCCAAAACAGACGAGCGCAGGGGCGTGACGCGGGTTTCAGAAGCGGGTGCCGGCGTCACCGCTGGTGACATAGCTCGAAGGCACTGGATTCCCGCTTGCGCGGGAATGACGGCTTACGGGAGGCTTCGACGCAGGAAGCGATGATTCAAATGACGGCGGTCAACCCGCCAACAGCACTGGAGCGATCCGGGAAGCGGCGGGCGAGGAGAAGGCGCTGCCTTCGTGCCCATGAGAAGGCCCTGCCGGGAGAGGGCTTCAAGAAAAGACATTCAAGTAATTGCGGGCTGCCGACAATGGATTCTGGCCCGACCGAGCGCCCTGCATGCATTGGCCGGTCATGCCGCTTCGCCGAAATGAGGGTCGGCGCGGGTGTTTTGTCCGTAGCGCGGGCTTTAAGGCCGTTCGTAACGGGAGCCGGTTTCCTCAGCCGCCGTCGCCGATAAGCCCGTAAAGGCGGCGGGTCAGCCGTGTTCGACTCAGCCCCGCAGCAACGACTGCCGCGCGGCCAACGTGACCCGGAAGCAGGCGCCGCCACCGGGAACAGCGATGTATTCCAGCTGGGCCTCGTTCGCCCGACACAACTCGTGGGCGATATAGAGGCCGAGGCCGGTGCCGGCTTCGGAGGTGGTGAAGAACGGCCGGAACAGCTGCGAGGCGACCGCCTCCGGAATGCCTGGGCCGCGGTCGAGCACGCTGAGGGTGGGGCGGTCGCCGTCCTGTTCGATCCGCAGCGTGATCCGCGCCAGTTCGCCGGGCATGCGGCCGTAGCGCACGGCGTTGTTGACCAGGGCGGTCGTGACCTGATGCAGGTGGCGCGGATCGAAGACCGCGCGCTGGGTCGCGTGGTCGCAGCTCACGCGGATGTCCGCGTTGTCGTCGGCGACGATCATCCGGTAGTCCTGCACGAAGGCATGCATGGCCGCGACCAGATCCACGTGTTCCGGCCGCGCGCGCTCGCGCCGGGCGAGGCCCAGTACGCTTTCGACGATGCCGTTGGTGCGGACGCACTGCTGGTGGATGATCTGCAGCAGGCGCCGGTCGGCGTCGCGGATGTCTTCCGATTCCTCCAGCAGCTGGGTGGCGTAGCTGATCGCCGCCAACGGGTTGCGGATCTCGTGGGCGAGGCCGGCGGAGAAGCGGCCCATCGTCGCCAGGGTGAGGGATTCGGCCCGGCGCGACACCAGCGAGGTGTCGTCGAGGAACACCAGGGTGTTGTCGCTGTTGGCCAGCAGGCGCACGAAGCGCGGCATGACATCGGTGTGTTCGCGCAGGGTCAGCGGGGCGTCATCGCTGCTGCCGCTGCGCAGCCAGTCGGCCAGGCGCAGGGCCAGCCGGGGCGCGAGCTGCGACAGCGTGCGGCCGTGCAGGGCGTCTTCGCCGGGCGCATCGGCGTCGCCCAGCAGCAGCAGCGCCGCTTCGTTGGCCAGCCGGATGTGCCCGGTGCCGTCGACCAGCAGCACGCCGGTCTGCATCCGCCGGATCACCAGCTCGTTGATCTCGGCCATGTTCGCGGCCTCGGCGCCGCGGCGATCGGCCAGCGCCTGGCTTTCCCGCACCTGCTTGCCCAGTTGCCGGGTCAGCGAGGCGGCGGCGAAGAAGCCCAGCGCGAACATCAGGGTTTCCGCCAGCGGCCGGTCGAAGCCGCTGCCCGCCAGCAGGCTGGCGATGCGCTCGACCAGCAGCGCCAGCGCCGCGGCGGCCGCGATCAGCAGGCTGGACCGCAGGCTGACGAACAGCGATGCGGCGCCGATGTTGAACAGCAGCAGCATCGCCACGCCGGGTGCGACTTCGGGAATCGCGTGGGTCACCAGGGCGGCCACGGCGATATCCACCAGCACCCCGACCACCGCATGGGCCGGGTGGTCGATCCGCGGTTGCCGCGCATGCAGCAGCAGGCCGACCGACGCGACGAGGTAGCCCAGGCCGACGGCGATCGCCAGCGCTGGGTCGACCACTTCGCCCATCAGCGCGCCCCAGGGGCTGAACACGAGCAGGCCCAGCAGGGCGGCTTCCAGCAGCCGGTACAGGGAGAAAAGCGCCAGCTCGCGCTGCATCAGCCAGGGCGACATCGTGGGGACGGCGAATAGGCGCACGGTCGCTCCGGCAGGGCGGTCGGGCGCCAGTATAGGCACGGCCCGGAAGGCCGGTTTTGCCCGGGGGGCGCGCATGCGCGAGAATGGCGGGCCCGGTCGGCCTCCGGCGCCTCGCGCGTCGGCCTGCGGCCGGCATCATTTCCTTATCGATGGACCCCACATGAACTTCCACGAGTACCAGGCGAAGCAGTTGTTTGCCGATTACGGCATCCCCGTGCCGGCAGGACGCGTCGCGTCCACCGCCGACGAAGCAGTCGAAGCAGCGAAGTCCCTGGGCAACGGCCCCTGGATGGTCAAGGCCCAGATCCATGCGGGCGGTCGCGGCAAGGCCGGCGGCGTGAAGTTCTGCAAGACCACCGACGACGTGAAGACGGCTGCGGCCGGCATGCTCGGCACCAGGATGGCCACCTATCAGACCGCCGGCGTCGAACTGCCGGTCAATCTGGTGCTCGTCACCGAAGCCGGTGAGATCGCCAAGGAGCTGTATCTGTCGGTGCTGGTCGACCGCGGCACACAGTCCATCACCTATATCGTCTCGAGCGAGGGTGGCGTGGACATCGAGCAGGTGGCTGCCGAGACGCCGGAGAAGATCGAGAGCCTCAACGTCAATTTCGTGGAAGGCTTCCAGGCCTACCAGGGCCGTGACATCGGCTTCAAGATCGGCCTGACCGCCAAGCAGGCCAACCAGCTCGCCAAGATCATGGGCGGCCTGTACACCCTGTTCAACGAGAAGGACCTGGCGCTGGTCGAATTGAACCCGCTGGCGATCCTCGACAACGGTGACCTGTACGCCCTCGACGGCAAGGTCGACTCCGACGACAACGCCGCGTTCCGTCACAAGGATCTGGCGGCGATGCGTGACGCCACGCAGGAAGACGAGGCCGAGGCGCGTGCCAGCCAGTACGACCTGAACTACGTGACCATGGACGGCAACATCGGCTGCATGGTCAACGGCGCAGGCCTGGCCATGGCGACGATGGACGTGATCGCACTCAACGGCGGTTCGCCGGCGAACTTCCTCGACGTGGGTGGCGGCGCGACCAAGGAGCGCGTGACCGAAGCGTTCAAGCTCATCCTGTCAAGCGACAAGGTGAAGGCGATTTTCGTCAACATCTTCGGCGGCATCGTCCGTTGCGACATGATCGCCGAAGGCATCATCGCCGCGGTCAAGGAAGTGGACGTCAAGGTGCCGGTGATCGTGCGCCTCGAGGGCACGAACGTCGAAGCGGGCAAGAAGCTGCTGGCCGAATCCGGCCTCGCGATCACCGCAGCCGACGACATCAACGACGGTGCCAAGAAGGCCGTCGCCGCAGCCGCCTGATCCCACATATCACCTGCAGGGGCGGGTTTTCCCGCCGTCGCGCAACAGCGATGCAGCGCCTTCCGGCGCGCCTGCAACAGCGAAGGATTTACAGATGAGCGTTCTGATCAACAAGAACACCAAGGTGATCGTGCAGGGCTTCACCGGCCAGCAGGGCACCTTCCACGCCACCCAGATGGTGGAATACGGCACCCAGGTCGTCGGCGGCGTCACGCCGGGCAAGGGCGGCACCACGCACATCGACCTGCCGGTGTTCAACACCGTGCGCGAAGCCGTCGACGCCACCGGCGCCGATGCCTCGGTGATCTACGTGCCGCCGCCGTTCGCGGCCGACGCGATCCTCGAAGCGGCTGCGGCCGGCATCAAGGTCATCGTCTGCATCACCGAAGGCATTCCGGTGCTCGACATGCTGCGCGTCAAGAACGTGCTCAAGTCGCACCCGGACGTGACCCTGGTCGGTCCGAACTGCCCGGGCGTGATCACGCCGGGCGAGTGCAAGATCGGCATCATGCCGGGCCACATCCACATGCCGGGCAAGATCGGCATCGTGTCGCGTTCGGGCACGCTGACCTATGAAGCGGTCAAGCAGACCACCGCGGCGGGCCTCGGCCAGTCGACCGTCATCGGCATCGGCGGCGACCCGATCAACGGCCTGAACTTCGTCGACTGCCTCAAGCTGTTCAACGAAGATCCGCAGACGCTGGGCATCATCATGGTCGGCGAAATCGGCGGCGACGCCGAGGAAGCGGGCGCCGAGTACATCAAGGCGCACGTCAAGAAGCCGGTCGTCGGCTTCATCGCCGGCGCGTCGGCCCCTCCGGGCAAGCGCATGGGCCACGCCGGTGCGATCGCCTCGGGCGGTTCGGGCACGGCCGAAGGCAAGTTCAAGGCGATGGAAGCGGCCGGTGTGAAGACCGTCCGTTCGCCGGGCGATCTGGGCGAAGCGATCGCTGCGCTCGTGAAGTAAGTCGCGCCTCACAGCGTGATTGGAAAGGCCGCCCTCGGGCGGCCTTTTTCATGCGAACGGATCGGCGCGGGGCAGGCCCGTGCGTCGGCGTTGGTCGACGGCCGCCTATTTCGGCAGGTCTGAGGGCTTGCCAGACGACATTTGACAGGGTGGGCGCTCGATGCGCATGATTGATGCGCATCAGGAAGGAGGTGCTTATGCGCATCCATGAGGACTATGCCGGTTATGGCAAGCGCGCGACCAACGTCAGCGTGAATCAGGGCCTGCTCGAAGAGGCCAAGGCGCTTGAGATCAACCTGTCTGCCACGCTTGAAAAAGCGCTGGAAGCCGAAGTCCGCGCGCGGAAGCGGGCGCAGTGGCGGGAGGACAATCGGGAGGCGATGGCCGCGTACAACGCACGCATCGCTCGCGACGGACTCGCTGGCGACCACGTGCGCGCCTTCAAGGCATCGCTGAAGGACGCAGCGGAGGGATGAGCCAGTTCTGCGTCTATGCCAACGCCGATCCGGCCTCGCGTCGCGAGGTGCCCTGCTGGTTGAATGTGCAGAGCGATTTGATCGATTTCGTGGAGTCGCGCGTCGTCGTGCCGCTGATTCCAAAGGGGCAGGCCGGTCCGCTGCTCACCCGCCTGATGCCGGCGCTGCCGGTCGCTGGCAAGCCGATGGTGATGGACACCGCGCAGATCACCAGCGTGCCGATGCAGATGCTGGGCCGGCAGGTCGCTGATCTGGCGGGCGAGCGTCAGCGCATCATCGAAGCTCTGGATTTCCTGACACATGGCATCTGACATGACCGACCCCCTGCGTATCGCCCTGGCCCAGTTCGACTTTCCGGTCGGCGACGTCGGTCGCAACGCCGAGCGCATCGCGGAGATGATCGCGACGGCGCGCGACGAATACGCCGCGCACGTGGTCGTCTTTCCGGAGCTGGCGATCAGTGGCTACCCGCCGGAAGACCTGCTGATGCGCCCCGGCTTCCTGATCGACTGCGAAGCGGCGCTGATGCAGATCGCCAAGGACGTGCGCGGCATCGTCGCCGTGGTGGGCTGGCCGGAATCGGCCGGCAGCGTGCTCTACAACTCGGCCAGCGTGCTGCGCGACGGCAAGGTCGAGCGCACCTACCGCAAGCGCGAACTGCCCAACTACAACGTCTTCGACGAGCGCCGCTATTTCCACGTGGATCCGGATGGCGAGTCCTGCGTGTTCGAGGTCAACGGCGTCGGCGTGGGCCTGGTGATCTGCGAAGACCTGTGGTTTCCCGAGCCCCTCGACGCGACCGCGCGTGCGGGCGCGGAAGTCGTCGTCGTGCCCAATGCCTCGCCCTACGAGCGCGGCAAGCATCGTCAGCGCGATGCGCTGCTGGCGGAGCGCACGCGCGAAAGCGGCGTGGCCCTGGCCTACGTCAATGTCGTGGGCGGCCAGGATGCGCTGGTGTTCGACGGCGCCTCGGTCGTGGCCGATGCCGACGGCACCGTGCATCCCGCGGCCGTCGCCTTCGACGATCAATGGCTGGTGGTCGATTACGAGCCCGAACGGCGTGGTTTCACCCCGGTGGTGTGGGTGGACGACGGCGACGAGAGCATCGATGCGCTGGCCTGGCGCGCGATCGTCCGCGGTACCCGCGACTACTGCGGCAAGAACGGATTTTCCAAGGCGTGGGTGGGGCTGTCGGGCGGTATCGACTCCGCGGTGGTGCTGGCGATGGCGGTGGACGCGCTGGGCGCCGACAACGTCACCGCAGTGCGCCTGCCGTCGCGGTTCACCGCGAACCTCAGCAACGATCTCGCGGCCGAGCAGTGCGCCGCGCTCGGCGTGCGCATGCGCACCATCCCGATCGAGGGGCCGTTCCAGGGTTTCCTCGATGCCTTGTCGGATGCGTTCGAGGACAAGCCGGTCGATGTCGCCGAGGAGAACCTGCAGTCGCGCACCCGCGGCGCGATCATGATGGCGCTGTCCAACAAGCACGGCGGCCTGCTGCTGACGACCGGCAACAAGAGCGAATACGCGGTGGGCTACGCCACGATCTACGGCGACATGTGCGGCGGCTACGCGCCGATCAAGGACCTCTACAAGACCGAAGTCTTCGGCCTGGCGAAATGGCGCAACACCGTGGGCGGCGCACCGGTGATCCCGCCGGCGGTCATCGACCGGCCGCCGTCGGCGGAACTGCGCGCCGACCAGCTCGACCAGGATTCCCTGCCGCCCTACGACGTGCTGGACGCGATCCTGCGCCGCTTCGTCGATCTGGAGGAATCGCGCGACGAAATCGTCGCGGCCGGCTTCGACGCCGTCATCGTCGACCGCATGCTCCATCTGGTGCGCATCAGCGAATGGAAGCGGCATCAGGCGGCGCCGGGGCCGAAGATCTCGCGCCGCGCGTTCGGGCGCGAGCGGCGCTATCCGATCAGCAACCGGTACGCGGGTTGAGGCCGGCGGCTACAGATTCTTTCGATTCGTCCTCCCCGCGGAAGCGGGGATCCATGGGCCTTGATTGCGATGTGTTGACGTCCATGAATGCCCAGCCCTTCCGGTTGCTGTGGAGCGCCTCCCGCCTGCGCGGGACTGACGAGTCGAAACCGCTTGGTGTCGGCGCTCCGGGGTGCGGATGCTGAGCCTGATCCAGCGCGTCAGCGAGGCTGCCGTGCGCGTGGACGGTGAGATCGTCGGTCGGACCGGCCCCGGCCTGCTGGCCCTGGTCGGCATCGAGCCCGGCGACGGCGATGCCCAGGTGGCGCGCATGGCCGAACGGCTGCTGGCCTATCGGGTCTTTTCGGACGAAGGCGGCCGGATGAACCGCTCGCTGACCGACACCGGCGGCGGCTTGCTGCTGGTCAGCCAGTTCACCCTGGTGGCCGATACCGCGTCGGGCAATCGCCCCGGCTTCAGCACCGCCGCGACGCCCGCCGAAGCTGAACCTGTCTTCATGCAACTGGTGGCGCGTTGCCGCGGCCTGCACCGGGGGGTGGAAACGGGGCGGTTCGGTGCCCATATGAAGGTCAGCCTGGTCAACGATGGCCCGGTCACCTTCCTGCTCAGGGCATGAACCCGGCCTTGCAGGTGGTACAATTACGGGTTCACTTTGACAACGGTGCGCCACATGGCGAATGAACGTCCCGCCCAGCAGTCCGACATCAAGATCCTGATCAGCAAGGGCCTGGAGCAGGGCTACCTGACGTATGCCGAGGTCAACGATCACCTGCCCGACGACATGGTCGATCCGGAGCAGATCGAAGACATCATCGGCATGATCAACGGCATGGGCATTGCGGTCCATGAAGTGGCGCCCGATGCGGAAACGCTGCTGCTGGCCGGCGAATCCAGCGGCAACCGCGAAGTCGACGAGACCGCGGCGGAAGAAGCTGCGGCCGCGCTGACCTCGCTCGATACCGAAGGTGGTCGTACCACCGACCCGGTGCGCATGTACATGCGCGAAATGGGTACGGTCGAACTGCTGACCCGCGAAGGCGAAATCGCCATCGCCAAGCGGATCGAGGAAGGCCTCAACCAGATGATGGCCTCGGTGGCCAGCTTCCCGTGGTCCGTCCAGCTGCTGCTCGAGGAATACGAGCTGCACAAGGCGGGCAAGAAGCGTCTGGCCGAAGTCGTGGTCGGCTTCAACGACCAGCTGCTCGAAGAGCTCGCGGCCGAGGAAGAAGCGGCTGCGGGCAACGCGCCGGCGGCGGTCGAAGCCGAGGAAGAGGCCGACAGCGACGACGACGATTCGGACGATTCCTCGGACGAGGAAGAGAGCACCGGCCCGACCGGTCCGGATCCTGCGGAAGTCCTGCGTCGCATGGATCTGCTGGCCGACCTGTTCAACAAGTTCCAGAAGTCGTACGCCAAGAACGGTGCGACCGCGAAGGCGTCGATCAAGCTGCGCGGCGAGATGGCCGACCAGTTCATGACCTTCAAGCTGCCGCTGCCGCTGACCGATCTGCTGGTCCGCAAGCTGCGCGACGTCGTGTCCGAGCTGAAGGATCACGAGCGTCGCATCCTCGACCTGTCGACCCGCGTCGCCAAGATGCCGCGCAAGGATTTCATCCGCGCATGGGACGGCAACCAGACCAATACGGGCTGGGCGGACGAGATGATCAAGCGCAAGCAGAAGTGGTCGTCCGGCCTGAAGGATGTGCGCGACCAGATCGTCGCCGAGCAGGAAGCCACGCTCGCGATCGAGAAGGCGATGGGCGTGACCCTGGGTGATCTCAAGGAGATCAACCGGGCGATGGCCTATGGCGAGACCAAGGCCCGCCGCGCCAAGAAGGAAATGGTCGAAGCCAACCTGCGTCTGGTGATCTCGATCGCCAAGAAGTACACCAACCGCGGCCTGCAGTTCCTCGACCTCATCCAGGAAGGCAACATCGGCCTGATGAAGGCGGTCGACAAGTTCGAGCACCGTCGCGGCTTCAAGTTCTCGACCTATGCCACGTGGTGGATCCGCCAGGCGATCACGCGTTCGATCGCCGACCAGGCGCGCACGATCCGTATCCCCGTGCACATGATCGAGACGATCAACAAGCTCAACCGCATTTCCCGCCAGATGCTCCAGCAGTACGGCCGCGAGGCCACGCCGGAGGAGCTGGCCAAGGAAATGGACATGCCGGAAGACAAGATCCGGAAGGTCATGAAGATCGCGAAGGAACCGATCTCCATGGAGACCCCGATCGGCGACGACGAGGACTCGCACCTGGGCGACTTCATCGAGGACACCAATGTGGAGTCCCCGGTGGATGCGACCACCAACACCAACCTGATGGAAACGGTCCGCGACGTGCTCGGCGGCCTGACCCCGCGGGAAGCCAAGGTGCTGCGCATGCGTTTCGGTATCGACATGAATACCGATCACACGCTGGAAGAAGTCGGCAAGCAGTTCGACGTCACCCGCGAGCGCATCCGCCAGATCGAAGCGAAGGCGCTGCGCAAGCTGCGTCATCCTTCGCGCAGCGAGCAGCTGCGGAGCTTCCTCGACGTCGAGTGAGTCGAGGGCGTCACGCAGTCACGGAAGAGCCCGCCGGAAGGCGGGCTTTTTCATTGGCGAACAGCCTGCGCCAGGCTGCGATGCAACGACGAATGGATTGACCGATGACGTCAGACCGCAGCCCGTACGCCGCCCCGACCGCCGATGCGGTGCCTGAACCGAAGAGCGCGCCGATGTTCGGTTATCTCGGCGCCGGCCTGGCCAGCATCTTCGGTCTCCTGATCGGCGGCCCGATCGTTCTCGCCATGAACTTCCACACGATGGGCCGCGCGCGTGCTGCGTTCGCGACGCTCGTCGTCGCGGTTGGCGTCTTCATGGTGGCCGGTTGGGCGAGCATGCAGTCCGAACTTCCGCCCGCGCTGTGGCGCTGGCCGTTCATCGCGCTGTGGCTGCTGGCCGTGCTGCTCTCGATGTGGCGCTGGCAGGGCCAGGCACTCGCGATGCGACGCGCAGCGGGCATCCGTCAGCGGCCGTGGTGGCTGGCGCTTGGCATCGGCCTGCTGGTCAATGGCGCCGTCTGGCTGTTCTTCGGATGGATGGCGCTTTTTCCGACCACCGTCGTGCTGTAGCGGACCTGCGGCTTACAGCACCGTCGGCGTCGCCGTGCCCACGATCACCACATCGGCGGGGCGGCGCGCGAACAGGCCGACACTGACCACACCCGGGATCTGGTTGAGCTTCGCTTCCAGCGCGACCGGGTCGGTGATCGACAGGCCGTGGATGTCCAGCACCCAGTTGCCGTTGTCGGTCTTCACGCCTTCGCGCCAGACGGGCTGACCGCCGGTGGTTTCGAGGATCGTGCGGGCGACCAGGCTGCGCGCCATCGGAATCACCTCGACCGGCAGCGGGAACGTACCGAGCACCGGCACCTGCTTGGCCGGATCGATGATGCAGACGAACTTCGCGCTCGCCTCGGCGATGATCTTCTCGCGCGTCAGCGCCGCGCCGCCGCCCTTGATCAGGTGCTTCCCCGGATCGCATTCGTCGGCCCCATCCACGTACAGCGGCAGCGGGCCGGTCGCGTTGAGATCCAGCACCTGGATGCCGTGCGCGCGCAGCCGTTCCGTGCTCTGGTCCGAGCTCGAGACCGCGCCGTCGATGCGGTGCTTGATCCGCGCGAGCGCATCGATGAAGAAGGCGACCGTCGAGCCGGTGCCGACGCCGACGATCATGCCGTCCTCGACGAACTCGATGGCCTTTTCGCCGGCCAGACGCTTGGACTCGCTCATTGTTTCTTCTCCAGCGACAACAACAATTTCCACTGCGCCGCCGTGACCGGCAGCACCGACAGGCGCGCGCCCTTGCGGATCAGCGCGAAACCTTCGCCCAGCGCGTCGCTGTGCTCGCGGATCTCGGACAGCGCGATCGGCGCGGCGAGGGTGCGGACGAAGCCCACATCGACCAGAAACCAGCGCGGCGTCTCTTCGGTCGCCTTCTCGTCGTAGTACTTCGAGCGCTTCTGGAACTGGGTGGGATCCGGATACGCGGTACTGGCGACGGAGGCGATGCCGTAGATGCCCGGCACCTGGGTATTGGAGTGGTAGAACAGGATCTCGTCGCCCACCTGCATGCCGTCGCGCATGAAGTTGCGCGCCTGGTAGTTGCGGACGCCGGTCCAGGGTTCGGTGCCGACGCGGGCCAGGTCGTCGATCGAAAAGTCCTCGGGCTCGGACTTCATCAGCCAATAGCGTTTGCGTGTGCTCACGGGCGCGGGCTCGGAAACAGGGTGCGGGATTCGGTACAGATCGCGTCGAGCGGCACGTCCCAGGACGCGGCTTCGAGCATGTCGACCTGCTGGCTGGCGAACGCGGCGCCCACCAGCAGCGGCAGCGCGACGTCCGTCTGGCGGAAGGCGAAGCTGCGATCGTACCAACCGCCGCCCATGCCGAGCCGCTGGCCCTGCGCGTCGAATCCGACCAGTGGCGTGACTACCAGCGCCATTGTGCGGGCATCGAGCGCCGACGACGGTTCGACGTCGGGCTCCGGAATGCCGAAGCGGTTGGTCACCAGTGGATCTCCGGCGCGCCAGGGCGCGAAGCGCAGCTGGTCGTCGTGCAGAACCGGCAGGCAGTAGACGAGATCCGGCGGCAGCCGCAGCTGGAACACGTGCAGGCCGATCTCGCCATCGCTGGCCCAGTAGCCGGCGACATAGCCGCGCGCGGGCAGTGCAGGCAAGGCGAGCAGCTGGGTAGCCAGCCCCTCCGCGGCGGCGATGCGCACGGCGGGCGGCGTCGCGCGACGTGCGTCGCGCAGTCGTCGGCGTAAGGCGGTGCGATCAGTCATTCGGCCAGGCTCGTCGTCGGATGTGCCGGCGACGCGGCGGGCAGAAACGGAATAGAGACGTCCTCCGCCAGTGTCGATGCGTGCGAAACGACCTTGAACCCGAGGTTCAAGTGGGAACGCTGGGATTCCTTCGGGCTTCCCGCTCGAGGGCGGACTGGCACTCCCGGTCTCCTGACATCCCCGGTGTCGTTTTTAAGGGACAAGGCGAATGTTTTGCTCGCTGTCGGACACGGCAGAGAACGCAAACGGAGTATAGCCCGGACGGCGCGCAGACCAAGCCCGTTCGTCGGTCGCGTCGGAATTGCGATGTCGAGGATTCAGCGGTGTCGCCGCACTGCGAAGGTGCGCGTCAGCGTAGATCGGCGTCGAGTGCATCGAGGCGGCGATGCAGACCTTCGACCGCATCGATGACTGCACGCGTGCCGCCGGTGCCGCTTTCGCGCAGCAGCTGCAGTTCGTGGGCGAGGTTGAGCGCAGCGAGAATCGCGACGCGATCCACCGCGGCCATCCGGTTGGCGCCGCGGATCTCGCGCATGCGGGTGTCGAGCAGACGTGCGGCGGCCATCAGGCTGTCGCGCTCGTCCGGCGCGACGCCGACGGTGTATTCCCGGTCGAGGACGCGGACGCTGACCGCTTCGTTGGAGCTGCTCACGTGTGCTGCTCCAGCGACTTCAGCCGCGCGATCATCGCCTCGACGCGCGAGCGGGCCTGTTCGTGCTTGGACAGCAGCTGTGCGCGCTCACCGACGATGCTTTCCTGCTGCTGGCGCAGGCTGCGGTTCTCGTCGCTGAGCTGGCGGGTGCGTTCGATCAGCGTCTCGACGCGCGACGTCAATCGGTGCAGTTGGGCGATGACGTCGGCTTGGTCCATCCCGGCACGATAGGCAGCGGGCCGGGGGCGGTCAAGGCAGGACTGCGACCCGTGCCGGCGGCGCCGGCGCGAGGGTCTCGGGACGCCAGTTCCGGATGAAGGCCAGGCAGTGCAGGGCATCGAGAGGCTGGGCCACCCAGAAGCCCTGGATCTCGTCGCAGCCGCGCGCGGCGAGGAAGCGCATCTGCGCTTCGGTTTCCACGCCTTCGGCGACCACGGTCAGTCCCAGCGAGTGGCCCATGGTGATGACGGTGCCGGTGATCGCGGCATCCTCGGCGTCATGCGGCAGCCCGTCGATGAAGGCCTTGTCGATCTTCAGCGTGGTGATCGGCAACCGCTTGAGATAGGCGAGCGACGAATAGCCGGTGCCGAAGTCGTCGATGGCCAGCGAGACGCCGAGGGCGCGGAAGGCGTGCAGCTTGGCCGCGGTCTGTTCGGCGTTGGCCATCAGCACGCTTTCGGTGAGTTCGAGTTCGAGCAGTTCCGGCGGGATGGCGGTGTCGGCCAGCACGCGCCCCACCACTTCGGCGAAATCGCCGCGCAGCAGCTGAAGGACCGACACATTGACCGAGACCGACAGCGTGTCCAGGCCGTGCTGGCGCCAGCGGCCGAGCGTCATGCAGGCCTCGCGCAGCACCCATTCGCCGATCTCGAGGATCAGGCCGCTTTCTTCTGCGATCGGGATGAAATCGCTGGGCGGAATGTCGCCGTATTCGGGGCTGGACCAGCGCAGCAGAGCCTCGACGCCGGTGATGCGCGACGAGGCCAGGGACAGGCGGGGCTGGAACACCACGCGCAGCTCGCCGCGGTCGAGCACCTTGCGCAGCGCGCTCGAGACCGTCGCGCGCTGGCGGGCGGCGATGTCCATGTTGTCGTCGTAGCGCATGAACGTGCGACGGCCTGCGGCCTTCGCCTGGTACATCGCGGTGTCGGCCTGCTTCAGCAGGTCGGTCGGCACCTGGCCGTGATCGGGGTATAGGCTGATGCCGATCGAAGGGGAGATGGTGATCTCGCGACGATCCTCGAGCAGCAGCGGCGCCTCGAAGGCATTGATGATCTCGCGCGCCACGTGCTCGGCCTCGTGCGCATGCGCCAGGCCCTCGATGACGATGGTGAACTCGTCGCCGCCCAGCCGCGCGACGGTATGGCGGGCGCCGACGGTCTGCTGCAGGCGCGCAGCGGCGGCGCGCAGGATGCGGTCGCCGGCGGCGTGGCCCAACGAGTCGTTGACGTCCTTGAACCGGTCCAGGTCGATGAACAGCACGGCGACGCGTTCGTCCTGGCGATGCGCGCGGACGATCGCTTTCGACAGCCGTTCCGACAGCAGCGAGCGGTTGGGCAGGCTGGTCAGCGTGTCGAAGTTGGCCAGATACCGCAGTTCCTGCTCGGTGCGCTTGTGCTGGGTGATGTCGTTGAGCACGACCACCTGCAGCGGCGTCACGGAATCGGCGTCGTGGACGGTGCGCAGCTCGACCGCGGCCAGGAACGCGTCGCCGTCCTTGCGCCGCTGCCACAGCTCGCCGCTCCACTGGCCGTCGCGCGCGGCCGTCTCGCGGATGCCGGCATGGAACGCCGGATCGTGCTGGTCGCTGTCGAGCAGGTCTGCGCGCCGGCCGACGATTTCCGCCTCGCCGTAGCCGGTCATCCGCAGAAACGCGGGATTGACCGACACGTAGCGGAACTCGCCGTCCACCACGGCGACCGCCTCGCTCATGCTGCGCAGGACCTCGGCGGCGATGCGGCGCTCGCGCTCGGCCTCGCGGGTGCCGGTGACATTCAGCGCCGTGCCGGCGATGCGCAGCACCGCGCCGCTGCCGTCGCGCTCGACCACGCGCCCGCGGGCGCGCACCCAGCACCATCCGCGTGCGCCGTCGGTGACGCGGACCTGGAGTTCGTAACGGCTGGTGGCGTCGTCCAGCAGGCGCTTCAGCGCTTCGCGCGCCGCCGGAAGATCATCGGGATGCAGCAGCGTCTCGGCCGGCATCGTGTCTTCGACCAGGCCATCGTCGCCGGCCTGCTGTGCCACGCCGATCAGGCGGCGCAGCTGTCCGCTCGGCACGTGGTAATCCCAGTAGCGTTCGCCGGACGCCCACAGCGCCAGCGCAAGCCGTTCGCCGCGTTCGTTGAGCGCGGCCGTATACGCGCGTTCGCTGGACTGGCGGCGGACCAGCAGGACAGCCAGCAGCACGAGCAGTGCGAAGAGCACCACCGCACCGGGCACCACGAGCTGGTTGGAATCGATCACGCGGAACTCCGCGCCGGAACGGCTGCGCGAGTGTAGACATGCCATCCATGCGCCAACAAGCGTTTCGACAGGCAAATGACGGGCAATTGATACACTGGCGACCCGTTTGTCAGCCGTGTGAGTGCCCGTGTCCGAGTCCCTGCCCAGCCCGTCCGAAGTCGATGCCGAAGTCCGTCAGCTGCAGCTGGCCGTCGGTGCGAGCGAACTGCACGGCGGACTCTGCGGATGGCTGGCAGGCGGTGGCGAACACCAGGCCGCCTGGCTGGCGCCGGTGCTGGCCGATGCCACACTGCCGGCGCCTGTTGCAGGCGGTGCGCTCGACCGGCTGCGGCTGGCCAGCACCGCGCAGCTGGAAGACCGCAGCTTCGGCTTCTCGCTGCTGCTGCCGGGCGCCGAGCAGTCGCTCGCCGTGCGCAGCGAAGGCCTGTTCGAATGGTGCCGCGGCTTCCTTGGCGGATTCGGGCTGTCCGCCGGAGATACCAAGCTCTCCGCCGAAGGCGAGGAAGCGCTTGCAGATCTGGCTCGTCTGGCCGCTGCGCAGGTCGAGCCCGACAGCGATGGCGATGACAGCGAGGAAGATGCGCTGGTCGAGATCGAGGAATTCGTCCGCGTCGCGGTGCTGCTGCTGCACGGCGATGCGGCGCTCGCGTCGCGCCATCGCAGCCGGTTGAACTGAGATGGTGTCGCCGACCGGCATCTCCGCGACGAGTTACCAGAAGCGTCGGCGCCAGCTCATGCGCCTGGCCGGCGACGACGCGATCCTGATCCTGCCGGCAGCGCCCGAGCGCAACCGCAGCCGCGATACGCATTACCCCTACCGGCCGGATTCCGACCTCTGGTATCTGACCGGCTTCGCCGAGCCCGAAGCGGTGCTGGTGCTGGTGCCGGGCCGCAAGCACGGCGAAACGCTGCTGTTCTGTCGTGAGCGTGACCTCGAGCGCGAGGGCTGGGACGGACCGCGCGTCGGTCCCGAAGGTGCGGTCGACGGACTGGGCATGGACGATGCGTACCCGATCGACGATCTCGACGAAATCCTGCCCGGCCTGCTCGAAGGGCGTACGCGCGTTTATTACCATTTCGGCCGCGATACCGAATTCGACCTGCAGCTGATCGGCTGGCTCAACCGCGTGCGTGCGCAGGTGCGCCTCGGCGCGCAGCCGCCGCACGAGTTCCTCGAACTCGGCCACCTGCTCGACGAGATGCGCCTGTTCAAGAGCGCCGACGAACTCAAGCTGATGCGCCTCGCGGCGAAGATCAGTGTCGAAGCGCACGCAGCCGCGATGCGCGCCGCGCGGCCCGGCATCCACGAGTACGCGCTGCAGGCGGAACTGGAATACGTGTTCCGCCGCAATGACGCCTGGGCGGCGTACGAGAGCATCGTCGGCGCCGGCGCGAATGCCTGCGTGCTGCACTACCGCGCCAACAGCGCTCAGGCGCGCGACGGGGATCTGGTGCTGATCGATGCGGGCGCGGAGTACCGCGGCTACGCGGCGGACATCACGCGCACGTTCCCGGTGAACGGCCGCTTCTCGCCGGCACAGCGTGCGCTTCACGACGTGGTCGAATCGGCGCAGCAGGCAGCGCTGGCGCAGGCGCGTCCGGGCGTGCCGTACGAAGCCGGGCACATCGCCGCGGTCGAGGCGCTGACCGAAGGTCTGCTGCGGCTGGGCCTGCTCAAGGGCAAGCTCGAAGCGCGCATCGCCGACGAGAGCTACAAGCGCTATTACCGGCACAAGACCGGGCACTGGATCGGCCTCGACGTGCACGATGTCGGCGACTACCGCATCGAGGGCGAATCGCGGCTGCTGGAGCCGGGCATGGTCTACACGATCGAACCCGGTCTCTACGTGCCGACCGACGACACCCGCGTGGATGCGAAATGGCGCGGGATCGGGATCCGCACCGAGGATGACGTGCTGGTCACCAAAACCGGCCACGAGGTGCTGACCACCGGGCTGGCGCGCACTGCCGACGAGATCGAGGCCTACATGGCCGATACGCGCTGAGCGCAGCGCGGGCTTCTTGGTGGCATTGAAAAAGGGCGCCGTGGGCGCCCTTTTTCTGGCGTACCGGATGGGCTGCGCGTCGGCAGCCGCGTCATCCGCTGCGGCCGACGCCTTCCGGCCCGGCCGCAGGTTGGGTACTTACTCCAGCGCGGCCCAGGCGTCGCGGGTGAGGTTGAGCGGCGCATCGTCGGTGCAGACGATGTCGTCCTCGATCCGGATGCCGCCGTAGGGGCGGAAAGCCTCGACGCGGTCCCAGTCGACCGCGTCGCCCTGGCCGTTCGCCTTCAGGTCCTCGAGCAGCATGTCGATGAAGTACACGCCCGGCTCGATGGTGACCACCATGCCCGGTTCCAGCACGCGGGTCAGACGCAGGAAGGGGTGGCCCTTCGGCTTGGCGATCGTGCCGCCGGCGTCCGATGCGGCGAACCCGCCGACGTCGTGCACCTGCAGGCCGATGCCATGGCCGATGCCGTGCGGGAAGAACGCGGCGCTGACGCCCGTTTCTACGGCCTGTTCCGGCGAGATCCGCAGCACGCCGAAGTCGCGCAGCACGCCCGACAGTGCCAGGTGCGCGTCGAGATGGATGCGGGTGTAGTCGGTGCCGGCGCGCACCTGGTCGCACATCGCGCGCTGCGCGGTGTCGACCGCGTCGATCATCGACTGGAACTCGCTGCCCGTGTCGTGCGCGTAGGTGCGGGTGACGTCGGCCGCGTAGCCGGCATGACCGGCGCCGGCATCGATGAGGAAGCTGCGCAGCGGATCGGGCGCCAGACGGCCGAGTTCGGTGTAGTGCAGCACCGCGGCGTGCTCGTTGAGCGCGACGATGTTGTTGTACGGCAGCTCGTTCGCGTCCTGGCCGGCGGCCTGGCAGTAGGCGAGGTGGATGCCGAACTCGCTGGCACCGGCGCGGAACGCGCGCTCGGCTTCGGCATGGGCGCGCACCGCGCGTTCGGATGCACGGCGCAGCATCGCGATCTCGTATGGCGTCTTGAAGGCGCGGTGGTAGTCGAGATAGTCGACGACGGCCTGCGGATTGTTCGGCTTATACGCACCGTAATGCCCCAGTGCGCTCTGCGGCTCACCGAGGATCGCGCAGCGCGCCGCGTTCTTGGGCAGGTGCTGCTGCGCGTCTTCCGGCTTGCGGATCACGACGATGTCGAAATGGTCCACCCAGACGCCGGCGGGCGCCTCGGGCACCACATGCCAGTAATCGCGCGGCTGCAGATAGACCAGTTTCGGCCTGGCGCCGGGGGTGATCACCAGCCAGCTGCCGGGATTGCGCGTCAGCGGCAGCCAGGCCTTGAACTGCGGATTCACCGCATAGGGGTAATCGCGGTCGTCGAACACGTGGTAGTGCAGCGAGCCGCTGGGCACCACCAGGTGATCGAACCCGCCCCGGGCGAGCGCGGCGGCAGTGCGCTCGAGCAGCGTGGACAGGTGGGCGGCGTAGAGGGTGGCAATCGACGGAGCAGGCTGGTTGGACATCACGATCCCGGACGGCATGGATCCACCTATTCTGCCGCATGCCCTCCGCGGACGCCGGGGTCATTCGTAACGGCTGCCCGGCGCGTTGACCCAGCCGTGCAGGCGATACACCAGCGCAGGCGTGGTGGCGATGAAGCGGAAGCCCGCCCAGGTGCTGCCGGCAAGCGTCTCCTCGTCGATCCACAGCAGGTGCGCGCCGAGTTCGACCGGCTCGGAGCCGTCGGGCAGCTGGAAGCCGAACTGGTACAGCGCGTCTTCGGCCAGCGGCTCGTTCGCGATCAGCAGCATGCCGGTCTCGGACAGATTGCCGACGCGGCCGATGACGCGATCGGTCATCGTGTCGGTGACCAGGATGACGTCCGACGCCTTGCGCCGCTTGGCCCGGCGGAATTCCTGGATCATGCCGGCGCCCCCGACGGCGTGGCTTCACTGCGGCCGGCGAAGCTGCGCAATGCGCTCATCGCCGCCTGCCACGCGCGATCCACCAGGTGGCCGCGGTCTTCGGTGACCACGCGCGCGTTGCCCGAGGCCAGCAGGCGCGACACCGCATCGAGCGATTGCTCGTCGGCGCGCTGGCCGCGCTGGTTCACGAACAGCACGTGATCGGTGATCGGGCTGTACCACGACATCCTGCGGCGCACGACATCCCCCTGCTGGTTGGTGGTGAATTCGATCCACGTGCCGAACGGCAACGTGCGCAGATGCTCGTACTGCGCCTGTTCCTCCGGCGTGCGCGCCGCCAGCACCGGACGTCGCGCGCGTTCGGCATCCTCGCCCAGCCGCGTGCGCGCCTTGAGCTTCATCGCCAGTTCGGTACGCGAGGCGGTGTCGTCCTCGTCGTCGGCGCGGTGGCTGGTCAGGCGCTGGGCGATCACCGACGCTTCGTCGCCGTGGTAGCCCACCTGGCCGAGCGCGGCTTCGACATGGGCCAGCAGCGCGCCGTCCGGCGGCGTGTCCGCATGCACCGCGGCGTCGACGATCCGCCGCGTCGCCGCAAGCTGCTGCAGGAATTCGTCCGAGCGTTCGCCATGCCGCAGCAGGGTGAGCGTCAGCACGTCGGCCCAGGCCTGGTCCAGCAGTGCGCGCGAGAAGCGCGGCAGCCGCTGGTCGCCGATGATCTCGCGCATCAGCGCGTTGCCGCGCAGCTTCGCGGCCTCGAGGCGCTCCTTCCCCCGCGCGGCCTCGACATGCCGGCGCTCTTGCAGTTCCGCGGTGCGTGACTGGGCCTGGATCTGCGCTTCCACCTGGGCATTGCCCTCGGCGAACACGGCCACGTCCTGTTCGAAATTACGCACCACGTGCGCGACCGCCTGCCGCAGCACCGCCTGTACGCGCGGATCGAACGCGGCGTCGTCGTGCCAGCTGGCCGCGCTTTCCGCCACCGAGTTGAGCAGCTGCCGGGCCGGATGCCGTTTGCGGGTGAAGAAGGAATGGTCCTGCAGCGCCGCGCGCAGCAACGGGATCTGCAACTCGCGCACCAGTGCGGCGGCAGGCGCGTCGCTGCGGATCTCGTCCTCGATGTGGCCGTACAGCATGCCCAGCAGTTCGAAGGCATCCTCGTCCTGCGGCGCCAGCGTCGCGGCCTCGCCATCGCGCTGGCGCGCCTGGGCCAGCAGCGAACTACGCACTTCGGCCAGATTGCGCGAGGCCTTGCCCGGCGCGAGCGGTTGCTGCTGCAGCTGGCGCAGCGCCTGTGAGACGTCGCTGGTCTGCAGCTGCGGCCGGTTCGAGCGGGTCTCGGTGCCGGGCTTGAACTTGCGCAGCAGTTCGCGGCGTCCGGACATCAGCTGCTGCAGGGTGCGGTACGCGGCCTCGTGGTCTTCGTCGTCCGGTTCCGCCGTCGTCGGCGCGCTGGCGGCCCACGCGGTGTAGGGGCGCTGCGGATCGGGCGGGGCGGTCGGGCGCGGTGCCGGCTCGGCCTTGCGTCGTTCCATCGCAGCCGCATCGTCAGACGCAGTCGCACTCGCACGCACGCGCATCGGCACGAACGTCAACGCAGGCAGGATGCCGGCTTCGGCCAGTTGCGCGTCCAGGCGTTCGAGGATGCGCGCGTAGCCGGACATCACCTCGCGATCGAAGATGCGGTACAGCAGCAGGCGCGCGTCGTGTTCGATCTCCAGCGTGCGCGCCGCGCTCGCCAGTGCGCGGCACAGGCATTGGGGGCCGAGCGGCAGACGGTCCGAATCGAAGGCCGGCGCGCCGGCCAGCACGCCGAAGCGCTGGCCGAGCAGATGCAGCGACAGGTTGGCCCGGCCCTCCTGCCGCGATGCGATCTCGCGCAGCACGGTGCCTTCGTCCATCACCGCATCGTCGACCAGGCTCAGCGCACCGAAGCCGACAGACGACGGCGCGTCTTCGGCATGCTGTCGCGCCGGCGCAGGTGCCGCAGTGCGGATACCGGCCAGCGAGGCTTCAAGCGCGAGCACGAACCGCGGCACGAGGTCGGCGCGGTTGACGCGGAAGTTGCGCAGCGTGCCCATGTGCCCGGATTCCACACCTGGATTGCGCGCCTGGTCGGCCAGTCGAAACAGTTCCTGTTCGAACTCGAACAGCAGCGCGTTGAGGCTCTGGTCGAGTTCTTCGGAGACCATGGCGAGCGCGCGTTCCAGCGTTCGGCGCACGCGCGGCGGAAGCCCGGAAGCGGCCAGCGATCGGGGAGAAGACGCAGTGGAATGGACGGACATACCTGTCGCAGGATGGGGCGCTCGTCACACTCTTATCACGACGCCGAAGCGGCGACCAGCGTTTGTCGCAGGGCAGCCTCGTGCTGCAATGCGGCATGTCGCAGGTGCCTGCTCAGTCCTCCAGGAACAGCGCGACGACGTCGTTGGTGAACTGGCGTCCGCGCAGCGTCGGCACGACACGCTCGTCCTTGACCTGCAGCCAGCCGGACGCGACCGCGAGGTCCAGTTGCGACGCGATGGCCGCGCGCGGCAGGCCCGTGCAGGCTTCGAAACCGGCCAGCGTGAAGCCGTCGACCAGGCGCAATGCGTTGAGCATGTACTCGAACGGGCGACGCGCCGGTTCGATGCGCTCATCCCCGCCGATGCCGGCCTGTGTGCCGGCGCCTGCCAGCCACGCAATGGGATGCTTGGATTTCCAGCGGCGCAGGATGCTCTGCTCGCTGCCCAGCGTGAGCTTGCCGTGCGCGCCGGCGCCGATGCCGAGGTAGTCGCCGAAGCGCCAGTAATTGAGGTTGTGTGCGCACTGTCGTCCGGTGCGCGCGTACGCGGACACTTCGTACTGCGCATAGCCGGCGTCGGCCAGCAGCGCCTGGCAGCGCTCCTGCATGTCCCAGGCGAGATCGTCGTCCGGGATGCCGGTCGGCGGCCGAGCGGCGAACACGGTGTTGGGCTCCAGCGTGAGCTGGTAATGCGAGATGTGCGTCGGCGCGAGATCGATCGCGCGCATCACGTCGGCCTCGGCCATCGCCAGCGTCTGGTCGGGCAGGGCGTACATCAGATCGAGATTGAAATTGTCGAAGCCGGCATTGCGTGCCAACTCGACGGCTGCAGCTGCCTGCGCGCTGTCGTGGATGCGGCCGAGCTTCTTGAGCGTGGCGTCGTCGAAGGTCTGGATGCCGAAGCTGATCCGGTTCACGCCGGCGCGCCGGTAATCCTCGAAACGGCCGTGCTCGGCAGTGCCGGGATTGGTCTCCAGCGTGATCTCCGCCTCGGGCGCGAAACGCAGCCGAGAGGATGCGCCCTGCAGGATGCGTTCGATCGCATCGGCGGGAAACAGACTCGGCGTGCCGCCACCGAAGAACACGCTGTGCACGGTGCGGCCCCAGACCAGCGGCAGGTCCTGGTCGAGATCGGCGAGCAGGGCATCGACGTAGGCGTCAAACGGTGGCGTGCCGCCCCTGAACTCGTGCGAGTTGAAATCGCAGTACGGGCATTTGCGCACGCACCAGGGCAGGTGCACGTACAGCGAGAGCGGCGGCGGAATCAGCATCGACATCAAGGTCAGGGCGGCGGGCGGCATGCGCAAGTGCGCGCGGCGATCGCTCAGGCCAGCAGGCCGGACGACGTCAGCCGGTCGCGCAGCGCCTGCAGCGCCAATGCGCGGTGGCTGATGCGGTTCTTGTGTTCCGGCGGCATCTCGGCCGCGGTCAGACCGTGTGCGGGATCGAGAAACACCGGGTTGTAGCCGAAGCCGTTGTGGCCGCGCGGCGCATCGAGGATGCGGCCTTCCCAGCTGCCTTCGGCGATCAGCGGTTGCGGATCGTCGGCGTGGCGCAGCAGCACGATCACCGCGTAGAAGCGGGCGGCGCGCTGCGCTTCGGGCAGGCCATCGAGTGCCTGCAGCAGCTTGGCGTTGTTGGCGGCATCGTCGGTCGGGCTACCGGCGTAGCGCGCGCTGTAAAGACCGGGCGCGCCATCGAGCGCATCGACGATCAGGCCCGAGTCATCAGCCAGTGCCGGCAGGCCGGTGACCTGTGAGGCATGCCGCGCCTTGATCAACGCGTTCTCGACGAAGGTGGTGCCGGTCTCGGGCACGTCATCCACGCCGAGCTCGCGCTGCGGCAGAACCGTCAGCGGCAGGTCGGCCAACATCGCGCGCAGTTCGACGAGCTTGCCGGCGTTGCCGCTGGCCAGGACGAGGGTCTTCATGCGGCAGGCTCCAGCAGGTCCCATTTGTTGCCGTACAGATCGACGAACACCGCGACGGTGCCGTAGGGCTCCACGCGCGGCGTTTCGAGAAAGGTCACGCCTGCCGCGGTCATCGCCGCATGGTCGCGCGTGAAATCATCGGTGTAGAGGAAGTGGTCGACCCGGCCGCCGGTCTGGTTGCCGATGCGCGCGCGCTGCGCATCATCGGCAGGCTGCGCCAGCAGCAGCGAGGCATCGTTCGCAGTGCCGGGACCGATCTGCACCCAGCGCTTGCCGTCGCCGAGCGCGCGATCCTCGAACACCCGGAAGCCCAGCGCATGCGTGTACCACGCGATGGCCGCGTCGTAGTCGGCCACCAGCAGCGTGGTCAATGCGATGCGCCGCTTCGCGCGGTGCGGTGTCATCCGGCGAGGGTTTCGCGCTGCAGGGCGACGAGCTGGGCGACGCCGGTTTCGGCCAGCTGCATCATCGCGTCCATCTCGGTGCGGCGGAACGCGTGGCCTTCGGCGGTGCCCTGGACTTCGATGAAGCCGCCGCCGTCGTTCATCACGACATTCATGTCGGTGTCGCAGTCGCTGTCCTCGGCGTAGTCGAGATCCAGCACCGGTACGCCGCGATAGATCCCGACCGAGACGGCCGCGATCGCGCCGTGCACAGGATCGCGGGTGATCTCGCGACGACCGCGCAGCACACCGATTGCATCGACCAGCGCGATGTAGGCGCCGGTGATCGCAGCGGTGCGGGTGCCGCCGTCGGCCTGCAGCACGTCGCAGTCGAGCGTGATCGTGCGCTCGCCGAGTGCCTTGCGATCCACGCAGGCACGCAGGCTGCGGCCGATCAGGCGCTGGATTTCCAGCGTGCGGCCGCCCTGCTTGCCGCGCGAGGCTTCGCGATCGTTCCGGGTATTGGTGGCGCGCGGCAGCATGCCGTACTCGGCTGTCACCCAGCCCTCGCCCTTGCCGCGCAGGAAGCCCGGCACGCGGTTCTCCACGCTGGCCGTGCACAGCACGCGAGTGTCGCCGAAGCTCACCAGCACCGAACCCTCGGCATGGCGCGTGAAGCCGCGCTCGAAGCGCACGGCGCGCAGCTGATCGGCAGCGCGGCCGCTGGGACGGGTGAAGTCGGACATGGGGAGCCTGCAGGGGGAAAGCGGACATGGATTCTAGCAGCGGCGCCGGAACCGCCCCGGCGGGCGGTGGCATACTCGTCCGCCGTTTTCCGCAGTGAACTTGCCGATGATCCGCAGCATGACCGCCTTCGCTTCAGGCGAGCGCAGCACCGAGTGGGGCACGCTGGCCTGCGAACTGCGCGCGGTGAACCACCGCTTCCTCGAACTCGGCACGCGGATGCCCGAAGAGATGCGTGCGGCCGAACCGGCACTGCGCGAGCGCATCGCGTCGAAGGTCTCGCGTGGCAAGGTCGATCTGGGCCTGCGTCTGCGCAGCGCCGAGGGCGGCGGCGAACTGCAGCTCAACCAGGCGCTGCTGAGCCAGCTGCAGCATCTGGCCAGCGATCTGCGCGGCGGATTTCCGGAGCTGCGCGCCAGCCTGACCGAGTTGCTGCAGTTCCCCGGCGTGCTGCAGTCGCGCGGTGTCGATCCGGCGGCGCTGCAGGTCGAAGTGCTGGCACTGCTCGACACCGTGCTCGAAGACTTCATCGCCGCGCGCGAGCGCGAGGGCGGCAAGCTGGTCGCCGCGATCCTCGAGCGCGTCGACGGCATCGCCGCGATCGCCGCCGAGATCCGTGTGCTGATGCCGCAGATCGGCGAGGCCCAGCGCGCCAAGCTGCAGGCGCGGCTCGATGATCTGCCGCACCCGGTCGAGCCTGGCCGCATGGAGCAGGAACTGGTGATGTGGCTGCAGAAGCTCGACGTGGACGAGGAACTCGATCGCCTCGACAGCCACGTCGTCGAGATCCGCCGCGTGCTGAGCCAGCGCGAGCCGCAGGGGCGTCGTCTCGATTTCCTGCTGCAGGAATTCAACCGCGAGGCGAATACGCTGGGCTCCAAATCGGTCGACCGCCGCAGCTCGCAGGCGGCGATCGAACTGAAAGTGCTGATCGACCAGATCCGCGAGCAGGTTCAGAACATCGAGTGATCCTGCGCGGCCCGGCCGGCTTCCGGCGCATGCCCGCGTAAAAGCGGTACGATGCGCGGCCTTTCGAGCGCTGGAGACGGGCGTGACCCCCGAATCCCACCCTGCCGCGGACGCGCCGCCGATGCGCGGCACGCTGTTCATCGTCGCCGCGCCGTCGGGCGCCGGAAAATCCAGCATCGTCAACGCCTGTCTGGCGCGCGATCCGGACATCGCCCTGTCGATCTCGTTCACCTCGCGCCTCGCGCGTCCGGGTGAGCGGCATGCCGAGCACTACCACTTCGTCGGCAAGGACGTGTTCCAGCAGATGATCGACGCCGGCGATTTCTTCGAGTACGCGCAGGTGCATGGCGACTGGAAGGGCACCGCGCGCCAGTCGGTGGAACCGCAGCTCGCCGCCGGCAAGGACGTGCTGCTGGAGATCGACTGGCAGGGCGCGCGCCAGGTGCGCGACAAGGTGCCCGAGGCCGTGAGCGTCTTCATCCTGCCGCCGTCGCGCGAAGCGCTCGACCAGCGCATGCGCAAGCGCGGCCAGGACAGCGAAGCGGTGATGGCCCAGCGCCTCGCCGCCGCGCAGGAAGAGATGTCGCATTACGACGAGTTCGACTTCGTCGTGGTCAACGAGGATTTCGACACCGCCGTGGCCGAGATGTGCGCGATCTTCCGCGCCAGCCGGCTGCGCCGAGAGCGCCAGGCCGAGCGGCATGCCACGCTGATCGGTCGCCTGCTGTCCGGGGCCTGAGGGCCGGTCCTGGATGACAGCCGGGATTCCGGCAAGTGATTGATTTTCCGGGCCAGTGCTTGCACCGCTGCGAGCGCGGCCGTACCATGTGCGACCCCTTTTCCTGATTCGCGCGGCTGTAGCGGCCGCCGGGAGCCCGTATGGCCCGCATCACCGTAGAAGATTGCCTGGACGTCGTCGACAACCGCTTCGAGCTGGTCATGATGGCCGCCAAGCGCGCGCGTCAGCTGGCCAACGGCGTCGAGTCGCAGCTCGACAACAGCGAGAACGACGACAAGCCGACCGTGCTGGCGCTGCGCGAGATCGCCGCGCGCCGCATCGACCAGCCGTTCATCGACGCCGTCGACAAGTCCGAGCGCGAGCGCAAGGAACGCGAAGCCCTCGAGTGGGCCGCGGCCGAGGTCGTCGCCGACGAGGACATGGCCAAGGGCGACGACCTGTAAGCGTCCCCGGCGACGGTGTCTCCGTCGCCCCGTGTCACACCGCGGCCCCGCCATCGTGCGGGGCCGTTGCGTTGAGGGCGGCGTGGTTCGGTATCGGTCGGAAATGGCACACCCCGCGTGCCGACAACGCGACGTGGTTCCCAAATGTCGAGCATGCCCGTAGGCTTCGCGGATGACGCCAGCGCATCCCGCCAGCCTCCTGGAGCCCCACGTGCCCGGCGACGAGGCGCTGCCCGACTACGTGCGCGAGTTCGAGCGCAGCACGCTCTATCTGCCGGCCGACCAGCGCGCTCAGTTGCGCCGCGCCTGGGCCGTCGGCGCGGCCGCGCACGCCGGCCAGAGCCGCAAGTCGGGCGAGCCCTACATCACCCATCCGGTCGCCGTGGCCGGCGTGCTCGCCGAGCAGAAGGTCGATGTCGAAACGCTGGTCGCGGCGATCCTGCACGACACGCTCGAGGACACGCCGCTCACCCGCGATGAACTGGCCGAGGCGTTCGGCGAGGCCGTGGCCGAACTGGTCGAGGGCGTCACCAAGCTCGACAAGCTCAACTTCAACACCCGCCAGGAAGCCGACGCCGAAAGCCTGCGCAAGATGATGCTGGCGATGGCGCGCGACCTGCGCGTGATCCTGATCAAGCTGGCCGATCGCCTGCACAACATGCGCACCCTGGGCGCGCAGCCGGGACCGTCGCGCGAACGCATCGCGCGCGAGACGCTCGAGGTCTACGCACCCATCGCCCAGCGCCTGGGCATGAACAAGATCAAGGCCGAGCTGCAGGATCTGGGCTTCCATGCGCTGCACCCGATCCGCCACACCGTGCTCGAGAAGCGCATCAGCAACCAGCCGCTGGTGCGGCGCGAGGCGCTGGCCAGCATCGAGGCGCAGCTCGCGCAGCGTCTGACCAGTGCCGGCCTGCAGTACCGGCTGGTCGGCCGGGTGAAGTCGCCCTGGAGCATCTACAACAAGATGCAGGGCGAGGGGAAAACCTTCACCCAGGTGATGGACGTTTTCGGCTATCGCATCATCGTCGGCACCGCGGCCGACTGTTATCACGCGCTCGGCGTCGCGCATGCGGTGTTCAAGCCGCTGGACGGCCGCTTCCGCGACTTCATCGCGATCCCGAAGGCGAACGGCTACCAGTCGCTGCACACGGTGCTGTTCGGCCCCTACGGCGCGCCGATCGAGGTGCAGATCCGTACCGAGGAAATGGACCTGATCGCCGAACGCGGCATCGCCGCGCACTGGGCCTACAAGCACGGCGGCGACGGCCCGAACAGCGCGCAGTCGCGCGCGCATTCGTGGATCGCCGGCCTGCTGGAATCGCAGCGCGCCACCGGTTCGTCGCTGGAATTCCTCGAAAACGTCAAGGTCGACCTGTTTCCGGACGAGGTCTACCTGTTCACCCCCAAGGGCGACATCATGTCGCTGCCGCGCAATTCCACCGCGCTGGATTTCGCGTACTCGGTGCACACCGATGTCGGCAACCAGGCGGTGGCCGCGCGTGTCGATGGCAAGCTGGTGCCGCTGCGCACGATGCTGGCCAGCGGCCAGCGGGTGGAGATCGTCACCGCGAAATCCTCGGCGCCGCGGCCGCAGTGGCTGGAGTTCGTCGTCACCGGCAAGGCGCGCACCGCGATCCGCGCGCAGCTCAAGCACCTGCAACACGAAGACGCGGTGCAGCTGGGGCATCGCATGCTCGACCGCGCGTTGGAGCTGCTGGGCACTTCGCTCGACCGGCTGCCGCAGTCGCGCCTGGATGCGTATCTGGCCGAGGCGCGCTATCCGCGGCTCGAGGCCCTGATGGCCGACATCGCGCTGGGCAACTGGATGCCGGCGCAGGTGGCGCTGGCGCTGGCGCCGCAGGAAGGCGCGCAGGCGAAGGGGCAGGCGGCGCGTCCCGGCGAGACCATCCGCATCCGCGGCGACGAGCGCGGCGTCATCACGTTCGCCAACTGCTGCACGCCGATTCCGGGCGACGACATCATGGGCTACCACACCACCGGGCGCGGCATCGTCGTGCACCGCATGGATTGCCCGAACGTTGCCGAGTTCCGCAAGTCGCCCGAGCGCTGGGTGGCGATCGACTGGGATCGCGATGTCGTCGGCGACTACAACGTCGCATTGCGCATCGAGGTGGAGAACCACCCGGGCGTGCTGGCGCAGGTTGCTGCGGCAATCGCGCGCGCACATTCCAACATCGACGGCGTGGATTACCTGGAGCGCGACAGCACCGTCGCCGCGATCCGTTTCTCGATCGAGGTCAAGGGCCGCAAGCACCTGGCCGACGTGATCCGCAAGACGCGTCGTCTGCCGGTCGTGCACGGCGTCCAGCGCATGTGAGGCCGGCGGTGCGGCCGTGCCGCGCCGTCTCCGCGTCGGGTTTTCCGTCGCCACAGGGCCAGCGCCGATGCGCGCCGCTAGAATGGGCGGACTCGATGTCCAACCGGAGTTTCCGCATGCCCCGCACGCCCATCAGCACCCAGGACGCGCCCGCCGCGATCGGTCCGTATTCGCAGGCCGTGCGTGCCGGCGGCACCGTGTATTTCTCCGGCCAGATTCCGCTGGATCCCGCGACCGGTGCGCTGGTCGAAGGCGACATCACCGCGCAGGCGCGCCGCGCGTTCGACAACCTCAAGGCCGTCGCGGAAGCCGCCGGCGGCAGCCTGGCCGACATCGTGCGGGTGGGTCTGTACGTCACCGATCTGGGCGAGTTCGGCCAGGTCAATGCGGTGATGGCCGAGTATTTCGACGCGCCGTATCCCGCGCGCTCGACGATCGAAGTGCCGGCGCTGCCCAAGGGCGCGCGCTTCGAAGTCGACGCGGTGATGGTGCTCGACTGATCGCGCAGCCGCGACCGTCGTGAACCGGCCCGCGCCCGCGCTGGCGGCCGCCGGTCACGCGCCGGTCTCGACCCTGCCCGGCGTGGGGCCGAAGGTCGCGGAGAAACTCGCCGCGCGTGGTCTGTCGACCGTCGGCGATCTCTGGCTGCATCTGCCGCGCCAGTACGAAGACCGCACGCGGGTCGTGCCGATCCGCGCACTGCGCGGCGGCATGCCGGCCCAGATCGAGGGCACGGTCGATGCGGTCGACCGCGGCTTCCGGCGCAGGCCGATGCTGCGGGTCGCGATTTCGGACGACTCCGGCGCGTCGCTGGTCCTGCGGTTCTTCCATTTCCGCGCGGCCCAGGTGGCCCAGTTCGCGGTCGGTGCGCGCGTCTGCTGTTACGGCACGCCGCGGCCGGGGCAGCACGGTCTGGAAATCGTGCATCCGAGCTACCGGTTCGTCGACGAGGCCGACGACACGGTGCTCGGCGATGCGCTCGACCCGGTCTATCCGACGATCGACGGCGTGGGTCCCGTCGTCCTGCGGCGCATGATCGGCCATGCGCTGGACCGGCTGCCCGCGGGCGACGCACTGGAACTCATTCCGCACGCGCTGCTGGCCGGACTCGGCCTGCCGACCCTGCGCGATGCGCTGTCCACCGTGCATCGGCCGCCTTCGGATGCGGATCTCGCCGCCTTGCTCGACGGTCGTCATCCGGCGCAGCGCCGGCTGGCGCTCGAGGAAATGCTGGCCCACCACTTGAGCCTGCGTCGTCAGCGCATCGCCCTGCAGGCTTTCCGCGCGCCCGTGCTCCGCCCAGGCCGGTTGGCGGCTGCCCTCGAGAGCGCATTGCCGTTCGCGTTGACCGGTGCCCAGCAGCGTGTGTACCGCGAAATCGTCGGCGATCTCGCGCGGCCGCATCCCATGCTCCGGCTGGTGCAGGGGGATGTCGGGAGCGGCAAGACCGTCGTTGCGGCGCTCGCTGCACTGGCGGCGATCGACGGCGGGCGACAGGCCGCGCTGATGGCGCCGACCGAACTGCTCGCCGAGCAGCACGTGCGCAATCTGTCGACCTGGCTGGCGCCGCTGGGCGTGCGCGTGGCATGGCTGGCCGGCAAGGTGACCGGGCGCGCACGCGCCGCGGTGTCGGCCGAGATCGCATCCGGCGATGCGCAGCTGGTCATCGGCACACACGCGCTGATGCAGCAGGCGGTCGCGTTCCATGACCTCGCGCTCGCGATCATCGACGAGCAGCACCGCTTCGGCGTGCACCAGCGTCTGGCCTTGCGCGACAAGGGCGCGCAGGGCGACAGCGTGCCCCATCAGCTGGTGATGACCGCGACCCCGATCCCGCGCACGCTGGCGATGGCGGCCTACGCCGATCTCGACGTCTCTGCAATCGACGAACTGCCGCCGGGCCGCACACCGATCCGCACGGTGGTGCTGAGCGCGGAGCGCAGGCCGGAACTGATCGAGCGGATCCGCGCCGCCTGCGCGGACGGCCGGCAGGCGTACTGGGTGTGCACCCTGATCGACGATTCGGACGAGGTCGTGGCCCAGGCCGCGCAGACCACGTTCGAGCAGCTGTCGGCGGCCCTGCCGGAACTGCGGATCGGCCTCGTGCACGGCCGAATGCGGCCGGCAGAAAAGCAGGCGGCGATGTCCGCGTTCAATGCGGGCGCCTGCGACCTGCTGGTGGCCACCACGGTCATCGAAGTGGGCGTCGACGTGCCCAATGCCTCGCTGATGGTGATCGAAAACGCCGAGCGCCTCGGGCTGGCGCAGCTGCACCAGCTGCGCGGGCGTGTCGGACGCGGCAGCGCCGCCTCGAGCTGCGTGCTGCTGTACCAGGCGCCGCTGTCGCGGATGGCCCGCGAACGGCTGGACACGATGCGCGCCACCACCGACGGCTTCGTGATCGCGGAAAAGGATCTCGAGCTGCGCGGGCCCGGTGAGCTGCTCGGCACGCGGCAGACGGGCCTGGTCGAGTTCCGTCTGGCGGATCTGACACGCGACGCCGATCTGCTGCCGCTGATCCAGGATCTCGGCGAATCGCTGGTCCGTGACCATCCGGCTCGGGCGGATGAAATCGTGCATCGCTGGATCGGCAGTGCGTCACGTTTTGCAGCAGCGTAGCGCAGCGGGAAAAACTGCACGGAAAGGTGAGGTTGTCGTGAATATCTCACCTATCATTCACGTCCAGAGCTTTAACTAGGCGGCCGCCTTCCAAGCGGTCGAGAGGCTCCAGCGGCAGGTATCGGGACGGATGAGGAGCATCCGGCGCCTGCCGAGAGTCACAAACGCAGTGTCGATTGATTCCACGGAGGAGTTATGGGCATGGCAACACGTGTGTTCATCGCCGACGATCATCCGTTCGTGGTGGCCGGTATCCGCGCCGAGATCGCACGGCTGGATACGGGGTTGGAAGTGGCCGGCGAGGCCGCGAACGCGCCGGAGATGTTCAGCCTGCTGGGGCAGTCGTATCCCGGCGACATTCTGGTGACCGATTACGCGATGCGCGGCCCCAGCCGGGGCGCCTGCGACGGGCTGACGATGCTGGCGCGGGTCCGCCGGCTGTATCCCGATCTTCGCGTGATCGTCCTGACCGACATCGCGAACCCCACGGTGCTTTCGACCATCGTCGGCGCCGGCGTGCGCGGGCTGGTCGACAAGACATCGCCGCGGCACGAACTGGTGAGCGCAATCCGCAAGGTCGCATCGGGACGGCTGCATTTCTGCCGCACGATGCGGGTGGCCCTCGACGGGATGGGCGAGCGTCACGAAGCGGGCGCGCGGATCTCGCCCCGCGAAGCGGAAGTGGTGCGGCTGTTCGCGGACGGCATGACGGTCAGCGAAATCGCGGCGCGCCTGTCGCGCAGCGTCAAGACGATCAGCCGCCAGAAGAACGACGCGATGCACAAGCTCGGCCTGCACAACAACGCCCAGCTCTACGTGTATGCGCGGGAGAGCGGGTTGACCGCGCCCGGCAGTGCCCCGTCCGGTGATGCCCTTTGACGTGACTGGCCTGAACGAGTGCCCGCGCAAAGTGGGCACGGATCCTGGGGGTCTTCTGTCGTCATGCCTGCCCGACGGCATACCTCTGCATCGGGCTTCTGAGCGAAGTCTTGTCTTCACTGTTTAAGAGTCACCGCCACGACATCCGCGTGCCTTGAGGCGAAATGATGCGTGGCGTCCCGACGCCAGCATCGAGAGGCGGGGAAGGAGGTCACCGGATAACGTGGCGTTTCTGGTCGGCGCGACCTGTGCAGGCAGTCGTCCAGGCGTCCGGGATGCTCCGTCCATGCGCGGTCGATGCGAACGCGTGAGGGATGGCGACGCGGCTTCGCGATACCGACGGGTTGTCGCGGCATATGTACCGATATCGCGTCGCTCGCTTGTGACCGGGTCCCGGGTGTCCGGGACCACAGGCATGCGGGACGATTCCGACGCCGCCTGCGGCGCATGGGCAACGGTCGCGTCGTTGGCGCCGCAACGCCATAATGCGGAATGACCGACAAGATCCCGCTGTTGATCGACACCGATCCGGGTGTCGACGATGCACTCGCGCTGCTGCTGGCATTCGCGGATACCCGTCACGATATCGTGGGCCTCACCATTGCCGCGGGCAATGTGGGGCTGGCACATACCACCTCGAACGCGCTCAAGCTGTGCGAAGTGGTCGGGCGCGACGATGTGCCCGTCTATCGCGGCAGCGAGGCGCCGCTGCTGCACGCGGCGCCCGACGCCGCCTACGTGCACGGCAATGACGGTTTCGGTGACATTGGCTACGCACCCGCTGCGCGTGCGCCGGAAGACGAGCATGCAGTGCAGGCCATCCTGCGGCTGTCGCACGAATATGCGGGCCGACTGTCGCTGATCGCGCTGGGACCGCTGACCAACATCGCGCTGGCGCTGAAGCTCGACCCGACGCTGCCGACGCGCGTCGCGCGCTTCGTGACCATGGCGGGCGCGGTGACCGGCCACGGCAACATCACCCCGGCCGCCGAGTTCAATGTCTATTTCGATCCCGAGGCCGCCCGGATCGTGTTCGAGGCGTTCCCGCGCTTCGATTTGTCCGACTGGGAAGCCACGGTGGCGCACGGCCTGCCGCACGACGAGGTGCTCGGGTGGATGCAGCAGGGCGGTGCGCGGGCGCAGTTCTATGAAGCTATTTCGCGCAAGACGCGCGAATGGTCCGCCGACCGGCGCGGCGACGACTGGCATTCGGCGGATGCGCTGGCGATGGCGTGGATGCTCTCGCCGGAGGATGCGGTCGAGGTGGTGGAGCGCCCCGTCGAGGTCGTCATCGACCAGGGGCCGGCGCGAGGCGCCACGCTGGTGGACTGGCAGCGTCAGCTGGGCCGCCCGGACAACGCACGCATGCTGATGCGTTTCGATCGCGCCCGTTTCCATGCGCTCGTCAAGCACGCGCTGCAGACGGGGTGAAAACGCAGCTTGCACCCCGGCACTTTGCGCGCTAAAATGCCGCTCTTCCCTTGCGCAACCTGGTGCCCGCCATGAAGGCCGACATCCATCCCGAATACCGTGAAGTCGTCTTTCAGGACGTCACGTCCGATGGCTTCAAGTTCCTGACCCGCTCGACCCTCGCCGCGACTGCGAAGGAAAAGATCCAGTGGGAAGACGGCAACGAATACCCGCTGATCAAGATCGAAGTGTCGTCCGCGACGCACCCGTTCTATACGGGCCAGAACAAGATCATGGACATCAGCGGTCGCGTCGACAAGTTCCGCAAGCGTTACGCGAAGTAATCCGCGCAACGTGTGCAGGGCGGCCGCCTCAGGGCGGCCGTTTGCGTTTCGATCTTCCGTCCGTCCGTTGCGCCGTCACCCGGTGCGGCGGGCATGGCCGTGTTCGACTTTCGTGCAATGCGCGCGAGCGGCGGGGCCCGGAGGCCTATGCGATAATTGACGCGTTGCGGCATTCACGCCGCGCCCGCCAGGCCGGATGCAGTGACGTCCGGAGAAATGAGGAGCTCCAGAGTGTCTGAATCCAATTCCAAGCTCGATCAGGTCACGCTCGACGCCGCCGGCAAGACGGTGACGCTGCCCGTTCTGCACGGCACGCTCGGCAATCCCTGTATCGACATCTCGAAGCTGCCCAAAGAAACCGGTTGCTTCACCTACGACTCCGGCTTCACCGCTACCGCCAGCTGCAAGTCCGCGATCACCTACATCGACGGCGACGAGGGCGTGCTGCTGTATCGCGGCTACCCGATCGACCAGCTGGCCGAGAAGTCGAGCTTCCTGGAAGTCGCGTATCTGCTGCAGGCCGGCGAGCTGCCGACGGCTGACGAATTCGCGAAGTTCGAGCACGAAGTCACGCATCACACGATGATGCACGAGTCGCTGAAGAGCTTCCTGCAGGGCTTCCGCCACGATGCGCATCCGATGGCGATGCTCGCCGCGTCGGTCGCCTCGATGTCGGCGTTCTATCACGACACGCTGGACCTGCAGGATCCCGAGCAGCGCCGCCTCGCCGCGATCCGCCTGATCGCCAAGGTGCCGACGCTCGCCGCGGCCGCGTACCGCTACTCGGTCGGCCAGCCGATCCGCTACCCGCGCAACAGTCTGGGTTACGTCGACCGCTTCCTGCACATGATGTTCGAAGTGCCGAGCGAGCCGCTGGAGCTCAACCCGGTCGTCGCCAAGGCGATGGACCTGCTCTTCATCCTGCACGCCGACCACGAGCAGAATGCGTCGACCTCGACCGTGCGTCTGGTCGGTTCGACCGGTGCGAATCCGTACGCGTCGGTTGCCGCGGGTATCACCGCGCTGTGGGGCCCCGCGCATGGCGGCGCCAACGAGGCCGTGCTCAAGCAGCTGGCCGAGATCGGTACTGCGGACAACGTCGAGAAGGCGATCCTGCGCGCCAAGGACAAGAACGACCCGTTCCGTCTGATGGGCTTCGGCCACCGCGTCTACAAGAACTTCGATCCGCGCGCCAAGATCATCCGCGAGATGACCCACAAGGTGCTCGGCGAGCTGGGTATCAACGATCCGTTGCTCGAGGTCGCGATGAAGCTCGAAGAGGCGGCGCTGAAGGACGATTACTTCGTGGAGCGCAAGCTCTATCCGAACGTCGACTTCTACAGCGGCATCATCTACAAGGCGCTCAACATCCCGACCGAGATGTTCACCGTCATGTTCGCCATCGGCCGCACCGCCGGCTGGGTCGCGCACTGGCTGGAGCAGCAGGTGGATCCGGAAGCCAAGATCGGCCGTCCGCGCCAGATCTACACCGGGCACGGCGTCCGCGACTACGTGGCTGACGACAAGCGCTGAGCCGCGATCGCGCGCGATGCGCGCGGGATCTGGCTCTGCAGACAGAGGCGGCCTTCGGGTCGCCTTTGTCGTTTTTGGCATGGGTGCGTCGGGGCGCGGAATACCTACGCCACGCGCCACGGTTCTCCGGCTGCCCCGTCACGACCGGTTCGCCAGACTGCATCCGGGGCGCGATTCAGCCTCGTCGACAGGGTCGACGGACCGGCGATCGCGGAATCAGGACACCATTGCAGGGAATGCCAGGATGACCAGAAAGTGGATGTGGGCTGCTGCTCTCACGTGCGGCATGACGCTCGCCGGCGCGCAGGCCGTCGCCCAGGAAATGTCGTTCCGCAGCGGCGTGATCACCGCGATTACGCCGATGCAGGTCGAAGCCGCAGCGGGGCAGCAGCAGGCGCCATCGCGCACCGGAGGTGCGATCGGACGCGCGCTGGGGCGTGCGGCCGGTCGCGCCGCTGCACGAGTCACCGGCGATTACTCGTACGAGACCTATGAAATCGCCAACAGCACCGCGCAGGATCTGGCCGGCACCGTGGCGGCCGCGCCTGCGGGCGTGCGCACCATCACCGCTTACATGGTGATGCTGAAGTTCGACGATGGGAACGAGTCGGCGATCCGTGCCGCCAGCGCCGACAGCCTACGGGTGGGCGCCCGCGCCCGTGTGTTCGGCACAGGATCGAACGCCCAGATCGTCGCGGAATAATGCAGGAGCGCCCTCTGGCGGATGGCCCGACGTCATGCGGATGGCGTGACCCAGCGCTTGCGCGCAGCAGGTCAGCCGGTCGGGCGCGCGCCGTGCTCGAGCGTGATCAGGGCCTCGAGCTGGCTGCGCGAGGCGCGCCGCATCGGGCGCTCGTCGATGTTCGACAGCGGCGCCTGTCGCAGGCAGGCGAGCGGCAGCACGGTCAGGTCGAACGTCAGCGACTCGGCGGCGAACACCCAGACGTCCAGATCCGCAACGCGCTGCCGGTCCAGGCGTAGACGCCGCACCCTGGCTTCACCGGGAATGCCGTGCTCGTCGAGAAACCTGGCCACGGACTCCGGCGAGTCCGCATGCAGGTGCAACGCCACCGGCGCATGGGCGTCGGCCGTACCTTCCAGCACCGGCCCCACCAGCCTCGGGCTGAAGTCACGGAAGAACGCCATGGCCCGTAACGCGGCCTCGCGCCGGCTGCGCAGGTCATCGACGTGCTGCGGCCCATTGAACAGCCGCTGGTGTTCCTTCAGCGCTTCCTCGATTTCGCGGTTCCGGGGCAGCGAGGCATCGTCATGGATGCCGAGACGGCTCGCGGCCTTGAGCTTCGCCTGGTGGAAATCGCGAATGCCGCCTTCGACCATCAGGCGGGCTGCCTCGCGCGCGAGGCGATACCGGCGCTCACGGGTCTGGGTCTCAGCGTGCTGGCGTGCCCGGTGCATGCGCGTCCCCTGTCGATCACCTGCAGGGACTCTAACCTGCGTCCAGCGGCACTCCAATCCGTGCGCCGATCGCTGCGGGCCTTCCAGTCAGCTGCTGCAGGGACGTGTGACGCCCCGGGCCGATCACCGGCGCGGGACGGATCATCTGCAGGCTTCGGAGGCCGCGTGCTGACGGCTGAGATACTTCCGGCTGTCCCGGTCGTTGTGATGCGGTGCTGTCCACGCAGGGGCAGATCGCGCACGTCGCAGGATCAAACAGCGAGAATGCGAGTGGTTTGGGGCGTCGTACTCGATGCTGGCGACGTCACGCAGCGGCGGCACTGACGCCAAGGCTGCCGTCGACCTCCGCAAGCCCTGTCGCAACGGAGGGCGGACTCCATCAGATGCCTCCGGGCGCATCTTCCATCGGTCGATCACGGCCGCGCGCCGAGGCGCGGCCCATCACATCTGTCGAAGCAGCGATCAGAAGATGTCGAACGCTTCCTCGGCGGGCACATCGTCGATCCGCAGATCGATTTCCGACTCCATGCGATCCAGATCTTCGGCCTTGACGTACTCGATGATGCCGCCCTCCGCGGCCGTCGGCAGCAGGCGCCCGCCGGCGGTGACCGCCACGCGGACCATGCCTTCCGGCGGCTCGTTCGTCGCTTCCGGCACGCCGTCGAGTGCGACCCGCATGAAGTCGATCCAGATCGGCAGCGCGGCGCGTCCGCCATATTCGCGAAAGCCGAGCGAGCGGTTGTCGTCGCGGCCGACCCAGACCGATGTCGCCAGATTGCCGCCGAAACCGGAGAACCAGGCGTCGCGATGCTCATTGGTCGAGCCGGTCTTGCCGCCCACGTCCTGGCGTTCCAGCACGCGCGCGGCCGTGCCGGTGCCGCGACGGACGACATCGCGCATCATCGAGATCATCTGGTAGGCGACGCGCTCATCGATCGCACGCGGCGCCATGACCGGCGCGGCGCCGTCGGCGCGCGGCTCGGGCGCCGGTGCCGGCGTCTCGGGGGCCTCTGTCACGGTGCGCTCGACCGCGGCGGGACCGAAGTTGAAACCGTCCACCACGTGCGAAGGCGCGGACGACTGGCCCGGTGCGCCGCCCGTTCCGCAGCCGCGGCAGGCCTGCGGCGCGTTCTCCTTGAAGATCACCGCGCCCTCGCGGTCCTTGACCTCGTCGATGAACCACGGCGTGACCCGGAATCCGCCATTGGCGAATACCGCGTAGCCGCGGGTGACATCGAGCGGGGTGAGCGACGGCGTGCCCAGTGCGATCGACAGGTTGGGCGGCAGCTGGGATTCCTCGAAACCGAAATGGCTGATGTAACGGCGCGCGTAGTCCACGCCGATCGCATCGAGCAGGCGCACCGCGACCAGGTTGCGCGACTGGACCAGGGCTTCGCGCAGGCGCATCGGGCCGACGAACTTGCCGTCGGAGTTCTGCGGGCGCCAATCCTGGCCGTGGCGCATCCGGAACAGCACCGGCGCGTCGAGCACGATCGAGGCCGGGTTGAAGCCCTTCTCGAATGCGGCCGCGAACACGAACGGCTTGAAGCTCGAGCCCGGCTGCCGACGCGACTGCGTGGCGCGATTGAAGTTGCTGCCGGCGAAACTGAAGCCGCCGATCAGCGCGCGCACCGCGCCGTTGTCGGGTTCCATCGACACCAGCGTCGCCTGCGCGCGCGGCAGCTGGTCGAGCTGCCAGGTCACGGTGGGCGGCGGCGCGTCTACCGGGTTGGCGTCGGCTGCGACCTTCGCGGCCGTTTCGATGCGGCGCACGCGGGTCAGGTCGCCGCGGCCCAGAAGTGCTGCCGGCGAGCGCCCGGTCCAGCGGCTGCTGGCGGCGTCGAGCGTCACCGTGGAGCCGTCCGCCAGCACCACGTCGGCGGTGCCGTCGCCGCTGCGCACGACGATCGCGGGCAACAGGCCGCCCTGAGGCGGAGTGCCACGCAGGCGGCGCGCGGTGGTCGCGGCGTCCTCGTCGGCTGCCAGCTCGTAGGTCTCGTCGGGCTTCACCCAGCCATGGCGGCGGTCGTAGGTGGACAGGCCGCTGCGGATCGCCAGTTCCGCGGCTGCCTGCATCGTCGGGTCGATCGTCGTGGTGACGTGGTAACCGCGCGTCAGCACGTCGCCGCCGTAACGGGCGACCATCTCCAGCCGCACCATCTCGGCGACATAGGGCGCGAAGACCTCGATCGGGCGCTCGTGCGGCGTGGCGTGCATCTCCACGGCGCGCGCCGCGGCGGCCTCCTGCGCGCTGATGAAGCCCAGTTCCTGCATGCGCGCGAGCACATAGACGTCGCGGCGTTCCTTGGCGCGCTCGGGATTGCTGAGCGGGTTGCCGCTGGACGGAAACTTCGGAATCGCCGCCAGCGACGCCATCTCATCGAGATCGAGCGCGTCCAGGGACTTGCCGTAATAGAACTCGGCCGCAGCCGCCACACCGTAAGCGCGATTGCCGAAGAAGCTCTTGTTGAGGTAGAGCTCGAAGATCTCGTCCTTCGTCAGGTTCTGCTCCATTTTGCGCGCGAGCAGCATCTCCGCGAACTTGCGCGTGAAGCTGTACTCCGAACTCAGGAAGAACTGGCGCGCCACCTGCTGGGTGATCGTCGAGCCGCCCGGCACGCGGCGGTCGTTGGTCGTCGCCAGCAACCACAGCGCGCGTGCAACGCCGCGGTAGTCGATGCCGCCGTGTTCGTAGAAGCGCGCGTCCTCGGTCGCGAGGAACGCCTGCTTGAGGCGGTCCGGCACGTCCTCGATCTGGACCGGATACCGGCGGGTCTCGCCGAACAACGCGATCAGACGTCCGTCCTTGGCGTAGACGTACATCGGCTCCTGCATCTCGATGTCGCGCAGCGCTTCGACATCCGGCAGGCGCGAGGCCACGGCCGTATAGAGGATGCCGGCGGCGACGGCGCCCAGGACGCCGAGCGTCAACACCAGGATGAGGGTCCAGCGCAGGAAGCGGCGGAACCGGGATGGGCGGGTCGGCGTGGGCTCGGGTCTCATGGCGGCGGAGTATAGGCGAGGGGCGCCTCCGCAGCCCGGGCAGCCGTTTCAGAGGGTCGAAAAAGGCGCCATTCGGGGGCGTATCGGACAGCCGCCGATGTTCACTGGCTGTTGCTATCGTCTTAAAAGTCCGTTATCTAATGCGCCGGGACACGAGGTGCGGCTAAGCGCCCGTGGCAAAGGGGATATTCCGTGGGGCTCATCACAAAAAGCCAGGTGCCGCTCATCGGCGTCGATATCAGCTCGACCGCGGTCAAGCTGTTGCAGCTCTCTCGACAGGGCAATCGATATCGCGTGGAACACTACGCGGTCGAGCCGCTGCCGCCGAATGCGGTGGTCGAGAAGAACATCGTCGAGGTCGAAGCGGTCGGCGAAGCGATCCGCCGCGCGGTCACGCGTTCGGGGACCAAGGCCAAGCACGCGGCGGCTGCCGTGGCGGGGTCGGCGGTCATCACCAAGACCATACCGATGCCGGCCGACCTCGACGAGGACGACATGGAATCGCAGGTCGAACTGGAAGCGGTCAACTACATTCCGTACCCGATCGAGGAAGTGAACCTCGATTTCGAGGTGCTGGGCGCGATGCCCGGCAACACCGAGATGGTGCAGGTGCAGCTGGCCGCATCGCGGTCGGAGAACGTGGAACTGCGCGCATCGGCGCTGGAACTCGGCGGCTTGACCGCCCGGGTGGTGGATGTCGAGGCGTTCGCGGTCGAAAACGCGTTCAGCATGATCGCCAGCACGTTGAGCATGCCGTCCGACGGCGTGGTCGCGCTGGTCGATGTCGGCGCGACGATGACTACGCTCAACGTGCTGCGCAACGGGCGCAGCCTGTATTCGCGTGAACAGGTCTTCGGTGGCAAGCAGCTGACCGACGAGGTCATGCGGCGCTACGGCCTGAGCTACGAGGAAGCCGGTCTGGCCAAGCGTCAGGGCGGCCTGCCGGAAAGCTACGAGGTCGAGGTGCTGGAGCCGTTCAAGGAAGCGATGGTCCAGCAGGTCAGTCGTCTGCTGCAGTTCTTCTACGCGGGCAGCGACTTCAACCGGGTCGACCAGATCGTTCTCGCGGGTGGCTGCGCGTCCATCCCCGGCGTCTCCGACATGGTCGAAGAGCAGCTGGGCGTGCAGACGGTCCTGGCCAATCCGCTGGCCCAGATGACGCTCGGTCCGCGCGTCCAGGCCCATGCCCTGGCCCAGGACGCACCGGCGTTGATGATCGCGTGCGGCCTCGCGCTGAGGAGCTTCGACTGATGGCAAAGATCAACCTCCTCCCTTGGCGCGCCGAGCGGCGCAAGCAGCGCCAGAAGGAATTCGGAATCATGGTGGGCATCGCCGCAGTGGCGGGCGTCGCGCTGTGGTTCCTGGTCAACTCGTACTACAACGCGCAGATCGAAGGCCAGGGCGAGCGCAACGCGTTCCTGCAGCAGCAGATCGTCGAGCTGGACCGCGAGATCACCGAGATCGATGCACTGGACCGCCAGCGTGCACGCCTGCTGGCCCGCAAGGCCGTCATCGAGCAGTTGCAGGGCAACCGTTCGCAGATGGTCCACCTGTTCGACCAGCTGGTGCGCACCATCCCCGATGGCGTGCTGCTGACCTCGCTCAAGCAGGAAGGCCAGCGCCTCACGCTCGAAGGACGCTCGCAGTCGAACGCCCGGGTAAGTACCTACATGCGTTCGCTGGATGCGTCGGGGTGGATGTCCAGCCCGCAGCTGTCGGTGATCGAAGCACGTGACGGTGTGCCGGGCCTGCCGTATGCGTTCACCCTGAACGTGCAGCTCTCCACGCCAGCCGCCAAGGAAGCCGAGGCCACCGGCGAAGTCGATCCGACCGCGCCCGTCGAAGGCGAAGCGCCCGCCGAAACGCCGGCACCTGCCGCCGAAGGAGCCGCCTCGTGAGCAAGAAGAAGATGTCCCTGCGCGAGCTGGACTTCAACAACACCGGTGCATGGCCGCAGGAATTCAAGATCGGGGCCTGCATCCTGGTCACGGTGCTGATCTTCGGCCTGCTCTGGTACACGATCACGCGCGACAAGGGCGATGAGCTCAAGAGGCTCGAATCCCAGGAATCGACGCTGCGCAAGGACTTCGAGGACAAGCAGGGCAAGGCCTCGAACCTCGAACCCCTGAAGCAGCAGCTGGCGCAGATGGAGCAGCAGCTCCAGCAGATGCTCCGGCAGCTGCCGAGCAAGACGGAGATGCCCGACCTCATCGTGGACATCTCGCAGACCGCGATCGCCACTGGCATCCAGAACGATCTGTTCAAGCCGGGCGAGGAAGCGCCGCGTGAGTTCTATGCCGAGCAGCCGATCGCCCTGCGCATGGTGGGCAGCTATCACCAGTTCGGCGCCTTCGTCAGTGGCGTGGCGTCGCTGCCGCGCGTCGTGATCATGACGATGCACGACATTTCCTTGAAGCCGCGTGGTTCCGGTGATGGCCTTGCCGGCATCGGACCCAATTCGAGCCTGGAACTGTCGGGTACGGTGAAGACCTACCGCTATCTGGACGAAGAAGAAACCGCCGCTCAGGCGGAGACTGAAGATGCTCAAACCACCGGGGGGGCGAACTGAGATGCCGACGCATACAGGCATGAAGCGCAGCCTCGTGATGGCCGCGATCGCGCTGGCTCTGGTGGGCTGCGGACGTGGCGTCACCAGCACGCCGGGCGAAGCCCCGAACCTCGAACAGTGGGTGGACGAAGTCAGGCAGCGCCCTGCACCGCCGCTCGATCCGCTGCCGGTGATGCAGCAGTTCGAGACGTTCGAATATTCCGCGCAAACGATCCGTGACCCCTTCAGCAACGCGTTCACCGATGCCGACAGCGGCAGCGGCCCGCGGCCCGAGGCCAACCGGCGCAAGGAAATCACCGAGCAGTTCCCGCTCGACAGCATGGCGATGGTCGGCACGATCGGCGCCGGGGGGCGCATCGTCGGCCTGGTACTGGCACCCGACAAGGTGACCTACCGGATCGCGCCGGGGAACTACCTGGGACAGAACGATGGCCGGGTGACCTCGGTCAATGAGAATCGCATCGAGCTGGTCGAGCTCGTGCCCGATGGCGCCGGCGGATGGCTGGAACGTCCGGCATCGCTCGCGCTGAACGAAAAATGATGAGGGGAAGCAAGATGACCGTGAGCAAAGCGGGGAGCCTTCGGGCTGGCCGGACGTCTCCGATGCGTGCCGGTGCGCTCGGTCTCGCCATTGGATTGGTGGCAGCACTGAGTGGTGCGCAGGCTGCGCAGCCCGGGGCGGCGGCGACACCGCTGCCGATGCTGCAGGCAGCCGCGGCTGCGCAGAGTGCATCGCCGGTGACCGTGACCGACCTGGACTTCAAGCGTGGGGACGGGGGATCGGGCAAGTTGATCCTGCGGTTCGACGGTGACGGCGCTGCGCCCGACCTGCGGACCCAGGACGGCAGCGTGGTCATCAACCTCGCGGGGGCGACGTTGCCGGCATCGCTGCAGCGTCCGTTGAACGTCACCGACTTCGCGACGCCGGTGCAGCGCATCGACGCCCGCCAGGACGGGACGGGCAGTCAGGTGGTCCTGACCGCGCGTGGCGAGTTCGAGCCGATGGCGTACCAGAGCGGTCGCGACTACATCGTCGAGATCGCACCGCGTACGGCCGCACGGGCCGTGGGGTCGGCGGGTCTCGCGGCGACGATGGGGCAGACCGGCGCGGCAGTGGCTTCGGACGTGCGCGCCTACAGCGGCGCACCGGTGACCTTCAACTTCCAGGACGTGCCGGTGCGCACCGTGCTGCAGCTGATCGCCGACGAGTCGAACCTCAACATCGTCGCCAGCGACAGCGTCGTCGGCAACGTGACCCTGCGTCTGCAGAACGTGCCGTGGGACCAGGCCCTGGATATCGTGTTGCAGGCCAAGTCACTCGACAAGCGCCGCAGCGGCAATGTGGTCTGGGTGGCGCCGCAGAGCGAAATCTCCGCGTTCGAGCAGGCGCGTGAAGATGCGCGCCTCGCGATCGAAGAGCGGGCCGTGATGACGACGGAATACATTCCGATCAGCTACGGCAATGCCGAGGACATCGCGAAGCTGCTGACCGACGAAAGCAAGACGAGCAGCGGTGGCGGCGGTGGCAGCAGCGTCTCGCAGAATCGCGGCTTCCTGTCGTCGCGCGGCAGCCTGAGCTTCGATCGTCGTACCAACACGTTGCTGGTGATCGACATCCCGCAGCGCGTGGGTGAGATCAAGCGTCTGGTGAGCATGCTCGACAAGCCGGTGGACCAGGTCGTCATCGAAGCGCGCATCGTCATCGCCAACGAATCGTTTGCGCGCGACCTCGGCGCACGCTTCGGACTGTCCGCGGCCAAAGACAGGTTCGTCACCTCGGGCAGCATCAATTCGAACTCCGAGTACATCAATTCGGTGGTCGAGGGCAATCCGACCTGGCCGGGCAACGAGGATGGTCGAGGCCGGTTGAACACCGACTTCAACATCGACAGCCTGAATCCCGGTGCGATTGCGTTCACCATCCTGGGCAATACGATCAACTGGGAGCTCGAGCTGCAGGCGCTGCAGCAGGAACAGCGCGGCGAAGTGATTTCGAACCCGCGTATCGTCACCAGCAACCAGCGTGAAGCCACGATCAGCCAGGGTCAGGAGATCGGTTATCTGACGGTGACCGGCGGCCAGAGCAACAGCGTCCCGACCGTCGAGTTCAAGGACGTGCTGCTGGAGCTGAAGGTCACGCCGACGATCACCGCCGATGGCCGCGTCTTCCTGGCGATGGATATCAAGAAAGATGAAGTGACCGGCCAGACCAGCTATCCGGGTATCGGTTCGGTGCCGCTGATCAGCAAGCGCAACGTTACTACGGCTGTCCTGATCGACGACGGCCAGACGGTCGCGATCGGCGGCGTCTATGAGTTCGCGGACCGTGCTTCGCTGTCCAAGGTGCCGTTCCTGGGCGATCTGCCGATCCTCGGCAATCTGTTCAAGACGCGCAGCCGCAGCAAGGAAAAGGCGGAACTGCTGATCTTCGTGACCCCCAAGGTCATGCGCGTGGCGCAACGGCCTGCAGGCTGAGATTCGCTGCATTGCATTCGGAAACGGGGCCCTGTCGGGCCCCGTTTTCGTTTGTCTTCAGGGCAGGCATGCGCACACGCCGTTGAACGAAGCCGACGCTTTGCGGTCAAACTGGGCCTGGCGCGATCCGCGTCGTCGGCGGGATGATGGATGGAGCTCGAAAACGGTCCGGCCCAGGCGCCGCATGCGCGGTTCGTCGCGCTGCGCGAATCGCTGACCGGGGAGATCATCGGGCAGGCTGCGCTGGTCGACCGTCTGCTGATCGCGCTGCTGGCCGACGGGCATCTACTGGTCGAAGGCGCGCCAGGACTGGCGAAAACCACGGCCATCCGTGCGCTCGCGTCGCGTCTCGATGCCGATTTCGCCCGGGTGCAGTTCACGCCGGACCTGTTGCCGGCCGACCTCACCGGCACCGAGATCTGGCGGCCGCAGGATGGGCGCTTCGAATTCCAGCCGGGGCCGATCTTCCATCCGCTGCTGCTGGCCGACGAGATCAACCGCGCGCCGGCGAAGGTGCAGTCCGCGCTGCTCGAGGCCATGGGCGAGCGGCAGGTCACCGTGGGTCGTCAGACCTACCGGCTGCCGGATCTGTTCCTGGTCATGGCGACCCAGAATCCGATCGAGCAGGAGGGCACGTTTCCGCTGCCCGAGGCGCAGCTCGACCGGTTCCTCATGCACGTCCGAGTGGGCTACCCCGACGCCGGCACCGAGGCGCAGATCCTGGCGCTGGCGCGGCGTCGTGCGCGCGACGATCTCGACGCGCACGCCAGCGAGATCGAACGCATGCCGCTGGAGACGCTGTTCGCCGCGCGTCGCGAGGTGCTCGATCTGCATGTCGCACCGGCGGTGGAGCGCTATCTGATCGAGTTGGTGCTCGCTTCGCGCGACGCTGCCGCCTATGACGGTGCACTGGCCCGGCGGATCGCCTGGGGCGCGAGTCCACGTGGTTCGATCGCACTGGAACGCTGCGCACGCGCGGCCGCGTGGCTGGCGGGACGCGATTTCGTGACGCCCGACGACGTACGCGGCGTGGCGCCCGACGTGCTGCGCCACCGTGTGCTGCCGAGTTACGAGGCCGCTGCCGAGGGCTGGGACGGCGACCAGCTGGTCGCCGCCGTGCTCGATCGCGTGCCGTTGCCCTGAGCGCAGGCGCATGGCTGTCGATCCAGTCCCGTTGATGGCGTCCCCGGGCGAGACGTCCGGGGTTCGCCCCACGCTTGCCGAACTGGTCGCGCTGCGGTCCGCCGCCCTGCGCGGCGCGGTTGCGCACCGTGCGCGGTTGGGCGTGCGCGCACAGGCGCTGGCGCCGATGCGCGGACACGGCATGGAATACGCGGAGTCGCGCGAGTACGTCGCGGGCGACGATGCCCGCTACATCGACTGGCGCGTCACCGCGCGCACCGGTCGGCCGCATACCAAGACCTTCCAGGTCGAGCGCGAGCGCCTGACGCTGGTGGTCGCCGACACCGCGCCCGCGCTCTACATCGGCACGCGGGTGCGATTCAAATCGGTGCAGGCCGCACGGGCAGGTGCCGTCGCGACCTGGGCCGCCGTGGCCGAAGGCGATCGTGTGGCCGCCATCCGCGGGACCTCGGTCGAAGCGCCCGTGTCGCCGACCAGTGGCCGTCGCGGCGCGCTGCGCGTCCTGCATGCGCTGGCGGACTGGTATGACCGGCCACCTGCGTCCGATGACGGCCTGGACACTGCGCTGGCCCATGCCGGGCATGTGCTGCGCCCCGGCGCCCGCGTTCTCGTGCTGGCGGATGCGGCCAGCGTGGTCGAGGTGACCTCGCAGCGCTGGCTGGCGCTGGCTGCGCACACCGAAGTCCTCGTACTGCTGATGACCGATCCGCTCGAGCACGCGCCGCCACAGGCGCGCCTGCGGTTTGCCGCTGCGCAGGGGCACGCGGAGCTGGATCTGGACGATCCCGGGCAACGGGCCCGTTGGGACGCGCATTTCAGCGGCACGGTGACGCGCGCCGAATCACTGCTGCGGGCGGCCGGCGTGCGCTGCACTACGCTGTCGACGGATGCCGCGAGCGACGGCTGGCTGCCACTGTTCTCGCGGCCGAAGGCGCGCTGACATGGCGATTCCCGACCTGGTGCTCCGCGACATCCACGCGCCCGATGCGCCCGCCTGGTGGCCGCCCGCGCCGGGCTGGTGGTGGCTCGGCGCGGTGATGCTGATACTGGCGGCGGGGTTTGCCATCCATGCCTGGCGCCGGGCCCGGCGACGTCGTCGCTGGGCGCGTCTGTTCGATGAAACCGTCGACGCCGCAGCGGAGCCACCGGCCCGGATCGCGGCGATCTCCGGGCTGCTGCGGCGCGCGGCGCGACGCGTCCGTCCTGACGCCGACCGGCTGCAGGGTGAGGCCTGGCTGCAGTTCCTGGATGCCGGCACCGGCGCGTCTGCTTTCGTTGAAGGACCGGGCGCGGCCTTGCACGATGGCGCGTTCCGGCGCGAGGCCGCCGACATCGACATCGGTGCCTTGCGCGCGCTGGCCCGCGCGCGTTTTCTGTCCCTGATGGCCGCCGGCAGGTGAGTGGATTGCTCTCCTGGCTGGGCGCTGTGCTGACGCCGTTCGCGTGGCCGTGGATGCTGCTCGCGCTGCCCTTGCCCTGGCTCGTGCGGCGCTGGTGGCCGGCGCAGCCACGCAGCGGCAGTGCGCTGCGCGTGCCGTATGCCGGGTTGCCTGCGCTGCTGGCCGGGCGCGCGCGAGGATCGGTCCGGCGCATGCCGTGGCTGCTGCTCCTGGCCTGGGCCTTGTTGTGCGTGGCCGCTGCGCGGCCGCAGCAATGGGGCGCGGCCGAGCAGCCACCGCACGCGGCGCGTGACCTGATGCTGGCCGTGGACCTGTCCGGCAGCATGGGCGAGGCGGACATGGTGCTCGGCGGACGCGCGGTCGATCGCCTGGCCGCGGCCAAGGCCGTGCTCGCCGATTTCCTAGAGCGACGCGCGGGCGACCGGGTCGGGCTGATCGTGTTCGGCCAGCGCGCCTACGCGATGACGCCGATGACGCTGGACCGGACCAGCGTGCAGCAACAGCTCGACGACACCGTGGTCGGGCTGGTCGGGCGCGAGACCGCGATCGGCGATGCGATTGGCCTGGCAGTCAAACGACTGCAGGACCAGCCACGCGCGAAGCGGGTGCTGATCCTGCTCACCGACGGCGTCAGCAATGCCGGCGTGCTCACCCCGTCCAAGGCCGCGGAGCTCGCGCGCGATGCAGGCGTCCGCGTGCACACCATCGCGTTCGGACGCGAGGAAGGGGATGGGTCGCTGTTCGGATTCCAGATGCCGGGCGGCGGCGAACCCGCGATCGACGAAGCCGCGTTGCAGGCGATCGCCGATACGACCGGCGGCCGCGCGTTCCGCGCACGCGACACCGAGGCGCTGGCCGGGATCTACGCCGAGATCGACCGGATCGAACCGGTCGACCAGGCCGGCCCCGCGCTGCGGCCGCGCATCGAGCGTTACCCGGTGCCGCTGGTCGCGGCCTGCCTGCTCCTGCTGCTGGCCGCGGTGCCGCGAGGGCGTCTGTCCGTGCGACGCGCCGACACCCGCGCTGGTGAGGCAGGTCGATGACCGCCTGGATCGACGGCCTGCATTTCGCGCGCCCCCTGTGGTTCTGGGCTGCGCTCGTACTGCCCTTTCTGGCCTGGTGCTGGCACGCGCGTCGCCGCAAGGACGAAGTCTGGCGCACGGCGGTCGATCCGCACCTGCTGCCGCATCTGGTCGAACGCCGGGTCGATCGCCGCGGCCTGCTGTCGCTAGGCGGCTGGCTGCTCGCAGGCGCATGCGCGGTGATCGCGCTGGCCGGGCCAGGCTGGCGCCAGGAGCCTGCTGCGCTGCAGGGCACGGCCAATGTGCCGCTGGTGGTGGCGCTGGATCTGTCGACGGCGGCCAATGCCGGCGATCTCCCGCCGTCGCGCCTGTTGCAGGCGCGGGCCAAGCTCGCGCATCTGTTCGCGGCGCGCGGCGCCGGCGAGATCGCGCTGCTGGTGTACGCGGACGATGCCTTCACCGTGGCGCCCTTGACCGAAGACGCGGGGAATCTGGCGCTCTATCTCGATGCGCTGTCGCCGGATGTCATGCCGGTCGACGGACAGCGTGCGGACCGGGCGATCGAGCGCGCCACGCGTCTGCTGCGCCAGCGCGGTGTGACCGAGGGCCGGATCCTGCTGATCGCGGGCAATGTCGACCGCGCCGCGATCGGCGAGGCCGCGACGGCGCTGCGGATGGGCTATCGCGTGTCCGCACTCGGACTGGGAACGCCGCAGGGTGCGGCCTATCGCGATGGCGACGGCGCACTGGTCCACGCGCGGCTGGACGCTGCGGCGCTGCAGGCGCTGGCGACGGCCGGCGGCGGCCTGTACCGGCGCCTGACCACGGACGATGCGGACCTGCGCGCGCTGGAGGTGCTGGTCTCCGGATCGACAGCCAGCGCGCGCGGCGCGGCTTCGCCCGATGCGAGCGCCGAAGGCGCCTTGCGCTGGGCCGATCAGGGCTACTGGTTTCTGCTGCCGCTGCTCGCGCTGGTGCTGCTGGCCTTCCGGCGTGGCGGTGCACTGGCGGTAGTGGCGTGTCTGGCGGTGCTGCCGCTGCTGCCGGCGCAGGCGCAGGAACGCGTGCAGACCGATCCGCCGCGCGGGACCCCATGGCAGCGCGCCGACCAGGTGGCGCACGGCCGCATGGCCGAAGGCATCGAGGCCTATCGCGCCGGCCGGCACGCCGATGCAGCGCGGCACTGGGCCGCGCTCCCGGGCGCCGATGCGGCCTATAACCGCGGCAATGCACTGGCGCGCGCAGGCGAACTCGATGCCGCCATCGAGGCCTACGACGCCGCGCTCGAGCTGCAGCCGGGCATGGCCGATGCGATCGCCAATCGCGCGGCCGTGGAGGCTGCGCGCCAGCGCCGGCCGCCGCCCGGACCCGGGCAGGATCCACGCGCGCCGCCGCGCGATCGCGAGCAGTCGTCCGGTCGCCCGACGCCGGGCAGCGGTGAACCGGCGCCCGGCGACGGTGATCCGACGCCCGACACACCGCCCGCCGACACGCCGCCGGACACCTCCACGGCACCGGATGCCGCGCCGGCGCCATCACCGCCGCCGGACGATGGCGAAGCGCAGCGCCAGGCCGACGCCGCCCAGCGCGAGCGCATCCAGCGCGCGCTTGAAGCCCAGGGCAGCGCCGCCGACGAAACAGAGCCCGACGCGGCCGATGACGGCACGCCGGCCATGGATGGCGCCGAGGCCGAACGCCGGCAGGCGAACGAGGCCTGGCTGCGCCGCTTGCCGGATGATCCCGGCGGGCTGCTGCGGGCCAAGTTCCGGCTTGAACACGACCGCCGACGGCGGCAGGAGGGCGGATGATCCGATGGCTGACAGGCGGCGCGCATGGCGCGTGGGCCGTCCTCCTGTGTGCACTGGCAATGGTCGGGCCGGCGCATGCGCAGACCCGCGCCTGGCTGGACCGCGACCGCATCGCGTTCGGCGAAACGACCACGCTCAATGTCGAAAGCGAAGACGCCACCGCGTCGCCCGACTGGACGCCGCTGGAGCGCGAGTTCGACGTCAGCGGCCATACCAGCCGGCGCCAGGTCGAAATCCGCAACGGGCGGCAGAGCACGCGCACGCTCCACGGCGTCGCCCTGCGACCACGGCGCGACGGCCTGCTGGCTGTGCCGGCGTTGCAGGTCGGAAACGCCACGACGGCGCCGCTGCAACTCAGCGTCGGCCCTGCGGTCGTCAGCGCCGCGCGCGACGGCGCGCCGGCGTTCGTCGAGGCCGAAGTGGATGCACAGTCGCCATACGTGCAGCAGGCCGTTGCTTACACCCTGCGCCTGCACTACGCGGTCCCGCTGGTGTCGGGCCAGCTCGAGCAGCCGCCGCCCGAAGGCGCGTCGCTGCAGCGCATCGGCGACGACACCCAGTACACCCGTGACCTCGACGGCCGACGCTACACCGTGGTGGAGCGGCGCTTTCTGCTGGTGCCCGAACGCAGCGGCACGCTGACCATTCCCGGTGCGCGCTTCGAAGGCCGCGGCGTCACCGGCGGCATGTTCGATGGTCTGTTCAATCGCGGTCCGCGCGAGCTGTCCGCCAATGGTCCGCCCAGTCTGCTGTCTGTCCGGCCGATGCCGGCGAGCGCGGGCGCGGCCTGGCTGCCGGTCCATGACGTGCAGGCGCGCTGGCTGGAGACGCCGACCGATGCAAGCGCCGGCGCGGCAGCGGCGCTCGTGCTCGAGGTGACGTTCGATGGCGCCGTCGGCACCCAGCTGCCCGAGATCGCGTTGCCCGCAGTCGAGGGTGCACAGGTCTTCGCCGAGCCACCGCAGTACGACGAGACCTTCGAGGACGGCCGGCCGCAGGTCCGGCTCACGCGGCGGTTCTCGGTCGTGCCGCAGGCGGCGGGGTCCTTGCGCATCGAGCCGCCGCAGATCGCGTGGTGGGACGTCGGCGCGGGCGCTGCGCGTACCGCCGCCCCGCCGCCCGTGACCCTGCAGGTCGCGCCCGGCAGCGGCGCGCCGGCGTCGGGGCCGGATGCGGCGCCGACTTTCCTACCGTCGTCGACGGACGCGGCGGCGCCCGCGGCGATCTCCGGCGGGGCGGGCTGGGCCGCGCTGGCCGCCGCCTTCGCCCTCCTGTGGCTGGGAACCGCGGTCGTGGCATGGCGGCTGTATCGCCGACCCCGCCGCGCGATCGTCGTCGACAGCGGAACGCCGCTCCACGTCGCTACGCCGTCACCGTTGTCGTCGCGACAGCTGCTGGCGCTGCTGCGCACCGGCGACGCGGCCGACATCGACCGGGCACTGCGCGCCCTGGTCGTTCCGGCTGCTGCGGATCTGGACACCCTGCAGCGCCAGCTGGTCGATGGCGACCAGCGCGCTGCCGTGGCCCGCTGGCAGCACGCGCGCTGGGGCGGCGGCGACCTGACCGAGGCGCGCCAGCAGCTGCGCGCAGCGTTCCGGTCGGGGGTCCGCAAGGTACCCGGTGCGGCGACCGACGAGGCCGCCACACTGCCACCGCTGTACCCGCGCCATTGAGCCCCGCGGCCTGCTAGGCTCGGCGCCTTCCTGCCATCGGTCGCGTCCATGTCCGCTCCGTCCGTGTCCACGCGCATGCCGTTGCACTGGAAGATCGCGATCGGCTTCGCCGCCGGTCTGATTCTCGGACTGATCGCCCATTACACCGGTCTGACCGCCTGGACGCTGGCCGATCCGGCATCGGTTGCCTGCACCGGTGCCGAGCCGTCGTGGCAGTGCCGGCCGCTGATCGAAAGCTTCGTCGGCTGGGTCACCGAGCCGCTGGGCACGCTGTTCCTCAGTCTGATCTTCATGCTGATCGTGCCGCTGCTGTTCTCGGCGCTGGTGATCGGCGTGTCGGAAATGGGCGATGTCGCCGCGCTAGGCCGGATCGGCTGGCGCACGCTCGCGTGGACCGTGGTCCTGTCGGGCATCGCGGTGGTGGTGGGACTGGTGATGGTGAACCTGTTCCGCCCCGGCGAAGGCGTGGATCCCGCGCTCGCGGAGCAGCTGCTGGCCGAAGGCGCGCAGCGCACCGCGGCGATCGTGCGCGACAGCAAGGAAGGCGCGACCGGCATGGACATGCTGATGTCGATCGTGCCGCAGAACGTGGTGGGCGCCGCATCGGACAACGCCAACATCCTGTCGCTGATGTTCTTCGCGCTGATGTTCGGCATCGGTCTGGTGCTGACGAAGTCCGAAGCCACCGCCACGCTCAAGCGCGGCATCGAAGGTCTGTTCGAAGTGTCGATGACACTGATCGGTCTGGTGATCCGCCTCGCGCCGATCGCGGTGTTCTGTTTCATGTTCAATCTCGCCGTGCTGTTCGGCTGGGATCTGCTGCTGCGGCTGGGCGCCTATGTGTTGGTGGTGGTCGGCGCGCTGGCGCTGCACATGCTGGTGACGTACTCGCTGGCGCTGAAGTTCGTCGGTGGCTGGTCGCCGCTGGCGTTCTTCCGCGGCGTGCAGGAAGCGATGCTGATGGCGTTCTCCACCGCATCGAGCAACGCCACGCTGCCGACCGCGCTGCGCATTGCCGACGAAAACCTCAAGCTGCCGCGCAAGGTGTCGCGCTTCGTGCTGACCGTCGGCGCGACCGCCAACCAGAACGGCACCGCGCTGTTCGAAGGCGTGACGGTGATCTTCCTGGCCCAGTTCTTCGGCGTGGACCTGTCGATCTGGCAGCAGGTGCTGGTGATGCTGGTCTGCATCCTCGGCGGCATCGGCACGGCCGGTGTGCCCTCGGGTTCGCTGCCGGTGGTCGCGCTGATCTGCACGATGGTCGGCGTGCCGGCCGAAGGCATCGGCCTGGTGCTGGGCGTCAACCACTTCCTCGACATGTGCCGCACCACGGTCAACGTGACCGGTGATCTCGGCATCGCGGCGCTGGTCTCGCGTGGTGAAGAGGATCCGGTGCCGGAGGCGTCTGCGCCGGTCGGCCCAGCGGGCTGACACCGCTGCGCCCTTGGCGCCGGGGCCGCTGCACGCGGTTGGACATCCAGACAAGAAAACGCCCGGCACTGCCGGGCGTTTCGCCGATCGGACGCTGGGGAAATTACTGCAGCAGCGAGCGCAGCATCCAGGCGTTCTTCTCGTGGGTCTGCAGTCGCTGGATCAGCAGGTCCTCGGTCGGATCGTCGTCGGCGTCATCGGCCACTTCCAGCGCCTTGCGCGCGCTGCGGCAGACGGCTTCGTTGCCGACCACCAGCTGACGCACCATCTCGCGCCAGTCCTGCGCCTTCTCCAGGCCCGGCTCTTCCTTGATCGACGACAACTCGATGAACTCGGCATACGAGCCCGGCGCGTTGTAGCCCAGCGCACGGATACGTTCGGCGATCTCGTCGAGCGCGTTCCACTGTTCGGTGTACTGGCCTTCGAACATGACGTGCAGCGCGTTGAACATCGGGCCGGTGACGTTCCAGTGGAAATTGTGGGTCTTCAGATACAGCGTGTAGGCATCGGCCAGGAACACCGATAGATGCTGTGCGACCGCCTTGCGATCGTCGTCGCTGATCCCGATATCGATGGCCGGCGCCTTCGACTGCGCGTCTGGCGACGCGACGGCCGGGGCGACCGGGGTCTCGGCGTGCTTCTTGGACTTGCTGGACTTGCCCATGCGTGACTCCGGTGAAAGGGGATTGCGGCCACAATAGGGCGCGATCCGTTGTGGACATGTGACTTGAGGATGGTTCCCGCGTGACGCAGCATTCCAACGAGTTCGCGGTGAACGGCGTGTCGAACGCGCTCTCGCAGGCGCAGCGGGCGATCGACACGGCCGGCACGCGTGACCGCGGCCGGTTGCTCGGCCTGCTGGGCCGTTGGCGGCGCGCGCCCAGCGACATGGCGGCGCGCGAGGCGTTCGAGACCCGGCTTGCGGCATCGATCGCGCAGCGCGAGGCACGCGCAGCGCGCCTGCCGCGGGCCGATGTGGATCCGGTGCTGCCGATCGCCGGCAAGGCCCAGGAGATCGTGGACCTGATCCGGGCCCACCAGGTCATCGTGGTGGCCGGCGAGACCGGCTCGGGCAAGACCACCCAGTTGCCGAAGCTGTGCCTGGCGGCCGGGCGCGGCGCGGCCGGCATGATCGGCTGCACCCAGCCGCGGCGCATCGCCGCGCGCACCGTCGCGCGCCGCGTGGCGGAAGAGCTGCAGGTGCCGATGGGCGGCGCGGTCGGCTATCAGGTGCGCTTCAACGACAACGTCAGCGATGCGACCGCGATCAAGTTCATGACCGACGGCATCCTGCTGGCCGAGATCACTTCCGATCGCTGGCTGTCGGCTTACGACACGATCATCGTCGACGAGGCCCACGAGCGCAGCCTCAACATCGATTTCCTGCTGGGGTATCTGAAACAGCTGCTGGCCAAACGGCCGGACTTCAAGCTGATCGTCACCTCGGCGACCATCGACACCGCGCGTTTCGCCGAGCATTTCGATGGCGCGCCCGTGGTCGATGTCGAAGGCCGCGGCCATCCGGTCGAGGTGCGCTACCGCCCGCTGGAAGGCGAGGGCGACGCGGTGGGCGAGCGTAGCGTCGTCGATGGCATCGTGTCTGTGTGCGACGAGATCATGGCGCTCCGCGGCACCGGCGACACGCTGGTGTTCCTGGCCGGCGAGCGCGAGATCCGCGATGCGCATCAGGCGCTGGAGCGCCGCGAGTACCGCCACACCGAAGTGCTGCCGCTGTACGCGCGGCTCTCGGCGAAGGACCAGGACCGGGTATTCAATCCCGGGCCGCAGCGACGCATCGTGCTGGCGACGAACGTGGCCGAAACCTCGCTGACTGTGCCGCGTATCCATTACGTGGTCGATCCCGGGCTCGCACGCGTCAAGCGCTACAGCCCGCGGCAGAAACTCGACCGCCTGCACATCGAACCCATCAGCCAGGCCAGCGCCGACCAGCGCAAGGGCCGCTGCGGACGCATCGCGCCGGGTACGTGTTTCCGGGTGTTTTCGGAAGCGGATTTCGAATCGCGGCCGCCCTACACCGATCCCGAGATCCGCCGCGCCGCGCTGGCCGGCGTGATCCTGCGGATGCTGTCGCTGGGCCTGGGCGACATCGAGGCATTTCCCTTCGTCGAGCCGCCGGATGCGCGCGCGGTCGCCGACGGCTGGCAGCAGCTGACCGAGTTGGGCGCGATCGATGCGCAGCGCCGGCTCACCGACATCGGCCGCACGATGGCGAAGCTGCCGGTCGATGCGAAACTCGCGCGCATGCTGGTGGCCGCGCGGGGCCACGGCTGCCTGCATTCGATGCTGGCGATCACCTCGTTCCTCGGCATCCAGGATCCGCGCGAGCGCCCCGCCGACCAGCGCGGCGCTGCCGACGCCGCGCACGCGCAGTTCGCGGATCCGCGGTCCGAGTTCGTCGGCATCGTGCGGTTGTGGGATGCGTACCGGCAAGCGCATGCCGATCTCACCCAGTCGCAGCTGCGCAAGTGGTGCGACCGGAACTTCCTCGGCTTTCTGCGCATGCGCGAATGGCGCGAGCTGCATCGCCAGCTGCGGCTGCAGTGCGAGGCGTTGGGCTGGTCGCTCGACGATGCGGCGGACGCGCCGACCATCGCCGACACGCCCAAGGCGCAGGCGCGCGAGGACGCCGCGCGTTTCATCGCCCTGCATCGCGCACTGATCGCCGGCCTGCCGACCCAGATCGGCCATCGCGCCGATCCCGGCGGTGGCGGTCGTGTGTCCGGCCAGTACGAAGGCCCGCGCGGGCGTCGTTTTCAGCTGTTTCCCGGTTCGCCGCTGGCGAAGAAGCCGCCGCCGTGGGTGCTGTCGGCCACGCTGCTGGATACCGAGAAGGTCTGGTCGCTGACCAACGCCGCGATCGAGCCCGAGTGGGCGATCGCCGAACTCGATCATCTGCTGGCGCGTCGTCACCACGATCCGCGCTGGTCGCGTTCGCAGGGCCGGGTGATCGGCAGCGAGCAGATCAGCCTGTTCGGCCTGGTGCTCGCGCCGAAGAAGCCGGTCGATTACGGCCGGCTGTATCCCGACGAATCGCGCGCGCTGTTCCTGCGCGACGGCCTGGTGACCGGCGAGATCAACACGCGGGCGACGTTTGTCGAACGCAATCTGCGCACGCTCGAGCGCGCGCGCGAGGAAGAAGCCAAGCAGCGCCGCGCCGGACTCGTGGTCGACGAGAACTGGATGGCGCAGTGGTATGCGCAGCGCCTGCCCGCGGACATGCTGTCGGCGCAGGCACTCGATGCGTGGTGGCGCAAGGCACCCGACGCCGCGAAGCGTGCACTGGACTGGACGCGCGACGATCTGCTGGTCGCCGATGGCGTGGACGCCGACCTGTTCCCGGCCTTCATCGCGCTGGGTGAGGCGCGGCTCGCGGTGTCGTACCGGTTCGAGCCGGGCGCGCCCGACGACGGCATGACCGTGTCGGTGCCGCTGCATCTGCTCAACGCGATCGATCCGGTGCGGCTGACGTGGCTGGCACCGGGCTTCGTCGAGGACAAGGCGGCCGCCCTGATCCGCAGTCTGCCCAAGGCGCTGCGTCGCAACTTCGTGCCGGCGCCGGATTTCGCGCGGGCCTTCGCACAGGCCTGGCGCGACGGTGATGCCGATGCGTTCACCGGCACGCTGGCGCGGTTCCTGAAGAAGCTCGGCGGCGTCGACGTCGGTGCTGTCGACTTCGACGAGACCGCGCTGGCGCCGCACCTGCACGCCAACCTGCGTCTGGTCGACACCGGTCGTGACCGTCGCGGGCACGAGGTGCTGGCCGAGTCACGCGATCTGGACGACCTGCGCGCGCGATTCGGCGAACGGGCTGCGCGCGCGTTCGCCGCGCACGCGGCCGACGGCCTGCAGCAGCAGGCGCTGGTCACATTTCCCGACACGCCGATTCCGGTCTCGATCCCCGGCGCGGGCGGGCTGCCGGCGTATCCGGCGCTGCAGGACGACGGCGACAGTGCGTCGCTTGCCGTGCACGCCGATGCCGGTAAGGCGCGCAGCCTGCATCCGCAGGGCGTGCGTCGGCTGCTGACGATCGCCCTGGCCGACCGCGTGCGCCAGGCGCGCAAGCAGTTGCCTGTGGCGCCGAAGACCGCGCTGCTCTACGCCGCCATCGAATCGGCAGCGCCGCGCGACGGCAAGCCGGGCGATCGTCTGCGCGAGGATCTGGTCGACGGCGCGCTGGCCGCGCTGCTCGCCGACGGGCTCGACACGGTCCGCGACGCCGCCGCCTTTGCGGCGCATCGCGACGCGGTCGGCAAGGCGCTGTTCGGCGAGGCGATGGCGCGGCTGCGTCAGGCCGAGGCGATCCTCGACGTCGTGGCCGAAATCCGCGGTCGCCTGGAGTCGAAGCTGATGGGCTGGGCGCGCGCCAATCTCGACGACATGCAGGCGCAGCTGGCGGCGCTGGTGCCGCCGGGCTTCCTGCGCACGGTGCCGGCAGCGGCGCTGGCCGAATATCCGCGCTGGCTGCGCGCACTGTCGCTGCGCGCAGAGCGCGGCCAGCGCGATCCCCAGCGCGACCAGCAGCGCATGCTCGACGTCAAACCCTTCCTAGATGCGCTGGCCGACGCCGCCGCGCGCGGGCGCAGCGGCGATGCCGACTGGCAGGCATTGCGCTGGGATATCGAGGAACTGCGGGTGTCGCTGTTCGCGCAGGAGCTCGGCGCGAAGGGCGGGGTGTCGCCGAAGAAACTCGCGAACCGGGTGGCGGCGCTTACCTGACCCGTTCCACGCGGGCGCGCGTGTTGAAGTCGGCGACCTTCATCCACCAGCCGCCGAGGCGCGCAGGCCGGATCTGAACGCGTGCGTCCTGCAGGTTGATGCCGGGCAGCACGGCAGCGTCGGTCTGACGCCAGACCTGGCCGTTGGCCAGCGTGTACTCACGGCCCTTGGCGAAACCGGTGAAGGCGCCCGCCAGCGTGCTGTCGACCTCGACCGGCGCCACCTGCGGCGCGCGCAAGCCCACGCCACTGTCGGACGACGCCGCTGCCGCCGTCGAGGCCTCGGCGACCGCGCCGTCGAGCTGCCGCGCAAACCACGCATCCAGACGCGCGAGTTGTTCGGGGTCGAGCCTGTCGAGTCCCGCAGCCCGGAATTCCGCTGCGCCCATGCGGTCTTCAAGCGACCGGTCCTGCGCAAAGCCGGGACTGGCGATCGACAGGGCGAGGGTGGTGACGATGCCGATGAGGGCTGCGCGCATGGACGACTCCAGAAGGTGCGCCAAAGGCGCGGCACGTGGACGGATGGATTTTGAGCGATGCATGCCCCGCATGCCGGATGCGGCATGCGGCTCCGGACTCAGCGGATGCGCTCGACCTTGGCCTGGCGGTTGTAGCCATCGACCTGCAGCCACCAGGCACCGAGCATGCTCGGGCGGATGCGCACGCCGACATCGGTGCCGCGTGCGCCGGCGAGCGTGGTGGAGTCGGTCTGCTTCCAGACCTGGCCGTTGGCCAGCGTGAACTCGCGGCCCTGGCCGAAGCCCTGGAACGGTCCGGTAATGGTGCTTTCGATCGGCTCGCGCGCCTCGGGCGCGGGACGCATGCCCTGCGTGTCGGCCAGCGCCTCGCGCCGGCCCGCCTCGCGGGCTTCGGCAATGCGGGCATCGACCACGGCCGGTGCATCGGGCAGGTCGGCGGTGTTGGCGTCGCGGCGCGCGAGCCAGGCATCGAGCTGCGCCAGCTCGGCCGCGCTCAATTTGTCGAGTCCCGTGGCGCTGCGCTCGGCGGCGCTCATCTCGGATGCGATCTGCGACTGTTGCGCCGCGACGGGTGTCGCGATCGACATCACGGCGGCGATCAGGATGCAGTGGACTGCGCGCATGCTCTGTTCCTCTGGGCGGGGCGCGGCTAGTGTAGACCGTCCCCGCCCGTGACCGAGCCGATGAGCGTGCGTCTGGACCTGCTGCGCGACCGCCTGCTGTCGCTGCCTTCGATGGCAGCGCATGGGGATGCGTTGCGCCAGTCGATCGCCGCGATGCCGGATGAAGGCGACAGTCCCGATGCCGAGCAGGCCGCCGTGCTGTTCGACACGCTGGGATCGCTGGCGTTGCTGGGCAGCGACGCGGAGGTCGTCGCGGCTGCGATCATCGACGCGGTACCGGCCTGGCATGCGTCGATGCTCGCGCGTATGCCGGGGCTGCCGCCGCTGCTCGACGGCCTGCGTGCCGCACGCCAGGTGTGGTCGCTGCATGCCGAGCATGCAGGCCAGGGCAATCCGGAAGGCCTGCGGCGCCTGCTGCTGGCGCTGGTGCGCGACTTGCGCGTGGTGCTCGTCCTGCTGGCCCGGCAGTTGGCGCGGATGCGCGCCGCGGCGCAGGGCGATGCCGAAGACCGGCAGGCGCTGGCGCTGCTGACCCGCGACATCCACGCGCCGCTCGCCAACCGGCTCGGCATCTGGCAGCTGAAGTGGGAGCTCGAGGATCTCGCGTTCCGCTATCTGCAGCCGGATGTTTATCGCCGGATCGCCGGTCTGCTCGACGACACGCGCGCCGGACGCGAGCGTTACGTCGAAACCGTGCGTGCCCGGCTCGGCGAGGCACTCGCGGTGCAAGGCTTGCACGCCGAGGTCGCCGGCCGCCCGAAGCACATCTACAGCATCTGGCGAAAAATGCAGAAGAAGCAGGTGCCGATCGGCGAGCTCTACGACCTGCGCGCGGTGCGGGTGCTGGTCGACGATGTCCCCGCCTGCTATGCCGCGCTCGGCGTGGTGCACGCGCTGTGGTCGCCGGTGCCCAGCGAATTCGACGACTACATCGCCCGCCCGAAACACAACGATTACCGCTCGCTGCACACCGCCGTCGTCGGGCCGGACGGCAAGACGCTGGAAGTGCAGATCCGCACGCGCGAGATGCACGAGGCGTCCGAACTGGGCGTGGCCGCGCACTGGCGTTACAAGGAAACCGGCGGTTCGCAGCGGGCCTCGTCTGCCGGCAGTGCATCACTCGAACGCCGCATCGAATGGATGCGACGCCTGCTCGAATCGCATGCGGATCCCGCGCGCGGCGATGGCGACGCGCTGGCCGATGCGCTGGGCACCGAGCTCGCCGAAGAGCGTGTCTTCGTGCTCACGCCCAAGGGCGAGGTCATCGACCTGCCGCAGGGCGCGACGCCGCTGGATTTCGCCTATCACGTGCACACGATGGTCGGGCATCGCTGCCGCGGCGCGAAGGTCGACGGCCGGATCGTGCCGCTCGATTACACCCTGCACAGCGGCGAGCGGGTCGAAATCCTGACCGCGAAGACGCCCGCGCCGCGGCGCGACTGGCTGGTCGCGGCCAACGGCTTCCTCGCCAGCCCGCGTTCGCGCGAAAAGGTCCGCCACTGGTTCCACAAGCTCGACCGCGAACGCAACGTGGTGGCGGGCCGTGAACTGCTGGAAAAGGACCTGCGCCGCCTGGGCCTGCTGCAGGCCGATCTGGCACCGGTGCTGGCGCGCTTCAACGTCGCCGCCGTGGACGACCTGTACGTGCTGGTGGCGCTGGGCGATGTCGGTCCGAACCAGGTCGGGCGCGCGCTGCTGGAACTCGAACGCGAACGTGCGGCGCCGACGGAAGCCGCTGCACCGACGCTCCCACTGCGGCGCCCGCGCCGGGCACCGCGTACCGGCGACGCCGAGTTCCGTGTGGTCGGCGTCGACAACCTGCTGGTGCAGACCGCACGCTGCTGCCGCCCGGTGCCGGGCGAACCGATCGCCGGCTATCTGACCCGCGCGCGCGGCGTCACCGTGCATCGCCGCGATTGCGCCGCATTCCTGCGCCTGTCGGCCGGTCAGCCACAGCGCGTGCTGCCGGTGGAGTGGGGCGGAGCAGGCGGCGGCCACGAATCCGATGTCGTGATCGAAGCCGTCGACCGCAAGCATCTGCTCAAGGACCTCAGCAACCTGATCGCGCAGGAGGACGTGCACGTGCTGTCCATCCAGAGCGACCACCGCCCGCTGTCGCGCGTGCAACTGCGGCTGCGGTTGCGCGTGGGCGACTTCGGCCAGCTGGCGCGGCTGCTCGGCAAGCTCGACAGCCTGCCCGGCGTGGAGCAGGCACGTCGCACCTGAGCCGATACGCCTGCGCCCGGGTGACGCCAGCATTCATCCCGGCCTTCCATACTGCGCCGCGTGAATCGCGACTCTCCGCCCGACCCGAACGCGCCCGATGCGGCGTCGCCGTCCGCACCGTTGCGTGCGGACGCACGCCTGTCGCGGCATCGCCCGCCGGAGCCGCCTGCACGCCCGTGGAAGTGGATCCTCTTCGCCGCCATCGTGGCCGTGCTGGTGTTGATCGTGCTGGTGCGCCTGCTGGTCGTGGACCGGTTCTGGCCGGAAACCCGCAGCCAGTCCCTGCTGGACCGGGCGGCGAGTGCGCTGGTCGAGGGCCGGCTCGACGAAAGCGACGGCACCGGTGCGCGCCAGCTCTACGAAGCGGCGCAGGCGCTCGATCCCGATGACGCACGTCCGCGCGCCGGGCTGGGCCGCGTATCGCAGGCGGCGGTGACGGCCGCGCAGGCGGCGCTGGACGCCGGCCGCTTCGAAGACGCCCATCGCGCGCTGATGCTGGCGCGCGAACTCGCTGCGCCGCGCGAGGCGGTGGATGCGGTGGCCGATGCATTGCGCGAACGCGAGGCCGCCGATGCGGGCCTGGACACGCTGCTGCTTCAGGCGCAGGCCGCGCAGGCGAAGGGCCGGCTCGACGGCGACGCGTCGGCCGCGCTGCCGCTGTACCGGCGCATCCTCGTTCTGCAGCCCGCGAATGCCGACGCCCTGCGTGGCCGCGACGAAACCCTGGCCACCCTGCTGGAGCAGGCGCGTGCCGCGCTGCGCGGCGGCGATCTGCGCGGCGCCGGCGATCTCATCGCCGCTGCGCGCGCCTACGACGCCGGCCATGTCGACCTGCCCGATACCGAGGCCCGCCTGACCGAAGAACTCGACGCGCTCCGCGGGCGTGCGGCCGCGAGCCTGGCCGCGGACCGGGTCGAGCGCAGCGTCGCCGAGTGGCGCACGCTGCTGGCGTTCGATCCTGAAGACGCCGGCGCCCAGCGCGGTCTGGTCGATGCCGCGGCGGCCTATGCGCATCGCGCGGAGCGGCATGCGCGCGACTTCAACTTCGCCGACGCCGGTGCGCAGCTGCGCGAGGCGATGGCGCTGGCCCCCGACAGCGACGCGGTCCGCACCGCGGCAGCACATGTCGAACGTTCGCGCGCACGGCACGCCCAGCTCGCCCCGCGCCTGCCGGCGGCCGAACGCGGACGCCGGGTCGCGGTGCTGCTGCGCGAGGCTGCCGCTGCCGAGGCCCGCGGTGACCTGCTCACGCCACCCGGCGAGAGTGCCTACGACCGCATCCGGGCGGCGCAGCTGCTGGCACCCGACGATGCCACCGTCGCGCGTGCATCGGCGCGCCTGCTGCCGTCGGTACGCGCGTGCTTCGATACCGGACTGCGCGCGAACAACCTCGCGCGCGCGCGCAGCTGTCTCGATGCGCGGACCGCGCTGGGCGACGATGCCGCCACCCTCCACGAGTCCCGCCGTCGCCTCGCGCAGCGTTGGCTCGCGATCGGCGACGAACGCCTGGGTGCGGGCAATCTCGCCGGCGCCGAAGCCGCACTGACGCTGGCCCGGGAAATCGACCCGGGCGTGCCGGGTCATGCGGAATTCGCGAAAAGATTTCGTGCGGCGTCTATCAGTCGCTAGCGGATCCGTCTTTGACTGCTTGCCTCAGAGCGTTGTCCAGTCGGGTCGCAATTGCGCGCCAGCTCGTGCTTGAGACTGAAGTGTGAGACAAGTCGAGCAGCTCATCCAATCGGTTCTCGCACTTCGCGGCATTGAGTGCCGTGAGGCATTCAACGATGTGGTTTATCTCGTTTCGGCAATTCCAGCCGCGACGAAGGCGAGTTAGCTCAGCTGATACCGTGTCGTCGCCGGGCCCCAGATTCAGCACTGGCCGTCCGCTGCCGAAGTACTCGTTGACTTTCCCAGGAATCTGGGTCATGTCGTCGTTGGCGATGTTGATCAGAACGTCTGCAGCTTTCTGAAGGTCGAGAATCGTGTTGTGCGGACGGAAGCCGAGCAGTCGTATCTGATTTGGAGAGCGTCGCGAGGCGGCCAGTACAGACTCTGGAACAGCGATGGAAGCGATCGTGAGGCGTGCATTCGGAATTTTCAGAATTGCCGCCAGTAACGCGTCTGGTCGGCGGAACTGGTAGAAACTGCCCGTGTAGAACAGTTCCAAGCGGGCGTCGTCGAACAATTTTACAGCTGGGGCCCTGGTGGGCCTCTGCGCATCGTGACCTTGTGGTATCACGACGAATCCTGAGGTGCGGCCGTGACGCTTCTGCATCAGTGCAGCCGTAGCCTCAGTGGTCACGGTAATGAGATCGGCCTCGTTGCACATTGCATGCTCGATCCTAGATGCCCGCCGAATCCAGCGTGAGGGAGTGTAAGACGCGAGTACGGGGTCCCCAAGATCAGCAACCCAGAAAAATCCCCTGCGTTTGGCGAGTAGGGCAAGTTCGATGGTTGTCGCTGGCTCGTGGGAACTGATTACCGCTTCGGGCTTGATTGTGTCCAGAAGTCCAGGAAGCCTGCGACTCGCCCACGGGCGCCACTCGCCGCGTATGTCCGGAAAATGGACGAATTGGGCAAATTCTTGAATCTGTTCAGATATGCGCTGCCTCCAGTTCCGCGGCGGACGAATGGCATCGCCTAAGGCCTCGTCGCCCCTCGGACTTTCGATAGCTGTTGTCGCCAGGTCAGCGTTGATCTTGCGATGCCGGCGTCTCCTGAAGAAGGCGAGAAGTCCGCGCACGGGGCCGGGAAAAGTACGATGGAAGATCACATTTGACGGGATCGCAGGTAAGCCCCGGGTTTCGCCCCCCAATTCAGGGGCGAGCACATGGACCTCGTGTCCAAGCTGCACGAGCTCTCTGACAAGATAGATCCAGCGTAGCGACTGCGGAGATGGGCTGGGGGGGAATTCGTATGCAATCAGTAGAAGGCGCATCAGGATTCTTTGAGCATTAAGGGCTTCAGCGATGCGCGTATCGAGTCGAGCGCAGAATCCGCGTTGAAATGAAAAGCCGTCAAGTCGCGACCCGATCGAGAAATTCGATCCCACAGCAGGTCATCGTTGTAAGCCTGCGCGACGGCATCGACAAATGCGTCAGGCGTGTTCGCGATGAGTACGTTTTCACCATGAGTCAGATGCAGGCCTTCCGCGGCGCACTCCGTGACAACCATGGGCAGCCCATGCGCCAAGCCGAGGTTGACTTTGCCTTTCACGCCCGCTCCGAACCGGAGCGGTGCCAGTCCCACCTTTGCATTTCGTAGTAAAGGGCGAAGGTCGCGCACATGCCCATGGACGGTGACGCCGGGCTGTTCTGCCGGAACCACTGCGGCAAGACCCTCGCCGACAAGATGCATCTCTACATTAGGCAGACGTTCTCTTATCAGGGGGAAAAGAGTTTCTGACAGCCAGCGCACAGCATCTATATTGGGAGGATGAGCCGCGCCGCCCACAAACAGCAGGCCGTGGCGCCGCTGAGGTCCCGGTACGTCTCTTACAGCTTCGTGCAGGTTGGACACGATGTAGACGGGCGTGCCGGGGGCTTCAAGCGCGATCAACTTCTGTTCCACAGGGCTGACGACCCAGCATGCATCCGCAGAATCTATGGCTGCCAGTTCCCTGCGACGAGTTTCCAGCGCCAGTCGTCTCAACTTCACGTCAGCGCGTTGCTCTGCCTCGCGGGCTTCTCTCAGATGGTGTAGATCCACCGTGTCGAGAATGAGCCGCGCTCGGGGCGCAGCGCGCCGGAGCATTGGGAAGAGGGCTTCAGCCAAGTGGTATCGGCTAACGATGACAGCGTCGTAGGTATCAGCGCGCTCAATCAACCAGCGGCCTTGTCGACGGGTGCCCGCGACATGGTGGACGAACACACCGCTGGCTGTGAGCGTATCCGAATCGTGGCCTGCATCGAATCCATCGTCCGGCAGGAAGTCCACGCGGTAGCCGACGCGTGCGAGAAGCGTCATCAGTCCATAAGCGCGCATTGATCCTGAGTCGCGATCCGGGCGGGGAGTGGTGACATCGATCACCAGGATGCGTGAACCCGTGCCTTGCCGAGGGAGCGCGGGTTCGGTCCGCACGCTCTTCCTCGAGATTCCGTTCGTTCCGTGTGCTGATCGATTCAAAGCTCGCACGGCGAGGCCACGCAGGCCGCGCGCATGTAGCGCCAATCGAAGTCGGTGGACCCTGGAAGACGCGCGCCGCAGGTAATAGAGAGTAAGAGTGAGCAAAGCAGCGTTCTGGCAGTCTGAATGGTTGTCGATGCCGGTAGCCGGTCCGAAGAGCGCGCTGCGCTAGACTCGCGCCGCCGCCCATTGTCGCATTCTGCGACCGGGCAATCTCTTCTCCTGATGATGGCCCGGATCGATTACGAAGACGAAGATGACGCAGACGATGCGCACGACCCGCCGCAGTGGCGCCGACGCGTCGTCACCGCGCTGCTGGCCCTGGTGGGCCTCGGTCTCGGCTTTCTGATTCCCTACACGATCTACCTCAACCACCAGGTCAGCGAACGCTTCGGCGAGTTGCGCTGGCAGGTGCCGACGCGCGTGTATGCGCGGCCGTTGCAGCTGACGCCGGGCATGGCGATGAATGCCGCGACGCTGAAGACCGAACTCGATGCCGCGGGGTATCGCGAGGGCGACGGCGTGCGCCCCGGCACCTACGCCACCGAGGGCGCCCGTTGGACGATCTCGAGCCGTGGCTTCCGCGATGTCGACGAGGTGGTGGCGGCCACGCGCGTGCAGGCCACGCTGTCGGGCGGGCGCGTGTCGCGGTTGCGCGACGGCGGCGGCGAGCGCGGCATCGAGGCGGCGCGCATGGACCCGGCGCGTATCGCCACGCTGTATGGCCAGCGTCAGGAAGAACGGCGCCTGGTCCGTGGTGAGGACGTGCCGCAACTGCTGACCGATGCCCTGCAGGCGGTCGAGGACAAGGATTTCGCCCACCACCACGGCATCGACCTCAGCGGCATGGCCCGCGCGGCGATGGCGAACCTGCGCGCCGGCGAGACCCGCCAGGGCGCCAGCACGCTGACCCAGCAGCTCGCGCGCAGCGGCCTGCTCGGCATCGGCCGCGAGCAGACCTACACCCGCAAGTTCAACGAGATCCTTTACGCGCTGCTGATGGAGGCTCGCTACGACAAGGGCGCGATCCTCGAGGCCTACCTCAATCAGGTCTATCTGGGACAGCGCGGCGCGCAGGCGATCCACGGCGTCGCGGCGGGTGCCGAATTCTGGTTCGGGCGCCGGCTCGATGATCTGGAGACCGAGCAGGTCGCGCTGTTGGTCGGCATCATCCGCGGACCCTCGCACTACGATCCGAGGCGCCAGCCCGAACGCGCCAAGACGCGCCGCGATTTCGTGCTGGGACGGATGCTGGAATCCGGGCTGATCGACCAGGCGGCGCACGACCGTGCGGTGTCGCGTCCCCTGGGCGTGACCGAAACGCCGGGCAGCATCGCCGCGAACCGCTTCCCCGGCTACGTCGATCTGGTCCGCCGCCAGCTGGCGCGCGACTATCCGGCCGGCGCGCTGCAGGGCGCCGGGCTGTCGGTGATGAGTGCGATGTCGCCCTCCGCCCAGGCCTATGCCGAAGGCGCGACGGTGCGCACGATCAAGGACCTGTCCACGTCGAAGCGGCCGGCGCTGCAGGCCGGTCTGGTGGTCACCGACGTGCATAGCGGCGAAGTGGTCGCCGCGGTCGGCAGCCGGGATCCGGTGGAGCACGGCTTCAACCGGGCGATCGAGGCCCAGCGTCCGGTCGGCTCGCTGCTCAAGCCGTTCGTCTATCTGCTGGCGCTGGGCAATCCCACGCGGTACTCGCTGGCCAGTTGGGTCGACGATTCGCCGTTCACCGTGCCGTTGGAGAACGGGCAGCGCTGGACGCCGGGCAACTCCGACGGTCGCAGTCACGGCACCGTCCGCCTGATCGATGCGCTGGCGCGGTCCTACAACCAGGCCACGGTGCGCATCGGCATGGATGTGGGGCCGCGCGCGCTGGCCGACATCGTGCATGTACTGGCCGGCGTGCGCGCCGAGGCCAATCCCGCGCTGATTCTCGGCTCGATGGACCAGAGCCCGTACGCGATGGCGCAGCTGTACCAGTTCCTCGCGTCCGGCGGCGAGATCCAGCCGCTGCGCACTGTGCGCGGCGTCATCGACGAGCAGGGGCGTGTGGTCAACCGCTACGACAATGCGCCGCGCCCCGCGCAGGAAGGCGACGCGCTGGCGGCGCGCGTGGTGACGATCGGCCTGCAGCACGCCGTGAGTTCGGGCACCGGCCGCCAGCTCGTCAACGACGGCCTGGGCCGGCTCAACGCCGCCGGCAAGACCGGCACCAGCAACGATGGGCGCGACAGCTGGTTCGCCGGCTGGACCGGCGATCACCTGGCCGTGGTCTGGGTCGGCAACGACCAGAACGAACAGACCGGCCTCTACGGCGCGACCGGTGCGATGCGCGTGTGGTCGGGCCTGTTCGCGCGCCTGCCCAGCGCCGCGCTCGATGTCGGCGACGCCGGCCTGGAGTGGCAGTGGGTCGCGCAGTCCAACGCCACCGACGCCGATTGCCCCGAGGCGCGCCGGTTCGCCTTCGTCGCCGGCTATGCGCCGCCGTACGAATCCTGCCGGCGCTACGATCCCGATCAGACCTTCGTCGACGAGAACGGCAATCTGGTCGATGCGACCGGCGCGCCGGTCCAGGAAGAGCGCCGCGGCTGGCGCGAGTGGTTCGGCTTCGGCCGTGATCGCGATTCCGAGCCGGCCCCGGCCGAACCCGCGCCCGCCGCGCAGCCTGCACCCCCGCCGCCGCCCCCCGAGGAGATGCCCCGATGATGCCGATGCCGACGCGTGTTCTGGCCCTTGCCTGCGTGCTTGCTCTCGCCGCCTGCGCCTCGCCCGGCACAGCGCCGACCAGCGCCGTGCAGCCGGCGACCACGGCGACGCCGCAGGAAATGGTGGTGCTCATCCGCGGCGCGGCCGGTGACGGCGAAGGCGAACTGGCGGTGCAGCCGCTGCGCGATCCGATGGTCGACGATCTGCGCGAACGCGCCGCCGCGCTCGAAGCGCAGGGCGATCTCGACGGTGCGGTCGCCGCGCTCGACCAGGCGCTGGAGATCGTCGACGGCGATCCGGCGCTGCTGCAGGAGCGCGCCGAACTGGCGATCCTGCAATCGGATTTCGAACAGGCCGGCGCGCTGGCCGAACGCGGTTTCGCGCTCGGTTCGCAGCTCGGTCCGCTGTGCCGCCGGCACTGGATCACGCTGGAACAGGTGCGCCTGATGGCCGGTGACGTCGAAGGTGCGACGTCCGCGCGCACCCAGGCCGATGGCTGCCGCGTCGCCGGGCCCGAGCGCTACTAGGGCGCGTCCGGCGTTCGATGACAGTTTCCGAGGCCGGCGCGGCGCTGGACGCGCGCGACGACAGCCTGGCGGCGCGCAGTCGCGACGCACTGGGCGATGGCGGCCTCCTCGCGGCCTGCATTCCCGACTACCGGCCGCGTGCGGCGCAGCAGGCGCTGTCGATGGCGGTCGCCGATGCATTCGACCAGCGCGCCACGCTGCTGGCCGAAGCCGGCACCGGCACCGGCAAGACCTTCGCCTATCTGGTGCCGGCGCTGCTGTCGGGCCTGAAGACGATCGTCTCCACCGGGACGCGCGCGCTGCAGGACCAGCTGTTCCATCGCGATCTGCCGCGCGTGCGCGACGCCCTGGGCAGCGGGCTGCGCAGTGCGCTGCTCAAGGGGCGCGCGAACTATCTGTGCCTGTACCGGCTGGAGCAGGCGCGTGGCGCGCCGAAACTGGCGACGCGCGAGCAGATCCACCAGTTCCAGCGCATCGTCACCTGGGCCGGCCGCACGCGCATGGGCGATGTCGCCGAGCTCGACGGCCTGCCCGAGGACACGCCGCTGTTGCCGCTGGTGACGTCCACCGTCGACAACTGCCTGGGCAACGAGTGTCCGTTCTGGAGCGACTGCTTCCTGGTGCAGGCGCGTCAGCGCGCGCAGGCGGCCGATGTGGTGGTGGTCAACCATCACCTGCTGCTGGCCGACCTCGCACTGAAACAGGAAGGCTTCGGCGAGATCCTGCCCGGCGCCCAGGCCTTCATCGTCGACGAGGCGCACCAGCTGCCCGAACTCGCCGCGCAGTTCTTCGGCGAGGGCCTGAGTGCGCGTCCGCTGGTCGAGCTGGCGCGCGACGCGCTGGCCGAGTGCCGCGACGTGCCCGGCACCCAGCCGGTGCTGCAGGGCCCGGCGGCGGAACTGGACGCCGCGGCGCGCAGCCTGCGCGCGGCGATGGACGGCCTGCCGCCGCGCGGGACGCGCTATCGCGCGCTCTACGAGCCCGCGGTCGAGGACGCGTTGCACGCGCTCGACGAGGCGCTGGCGCATCTGCGTGACGCACTCGCGCCGCTGCGCGAAGCATCGCCCGGGCTCGACAGCTGCCACGCCCGCGCGGCGCTGTGTCTCACGCGGCTGCGGCGCTGGAACGACGGCGCAGCAGCCGGTTCGATGTTCGCCGACGACGCGGACCCGCACGCAACGCCGGACAAGACGGCCGCGACGCCGGACGGCCCGGCAGACGATGCAGGCGACAGTGTGCTCTGGTACGAACTCACGCCGCGCGGCTTCCGTCTGCAGCGCACGCCGCTCGACGTCTCCGCGCCCCTGCGCGCGCACCGAGAGACCTCGCGCGCCGCCTGGGTGTTCACGTCGGCCACGCTCACCGTGGACGGCGATTTCGACCACATCGCCACGCGGCTCGGCCTGGAAGCGCCGCAGACACTGCTGGCGCCCAGTCCGTTCGACTGGGCCCAGCAGGCGCTGTGCTACGTGCCGCCGCGGCTGCCGGCGCCGGCAGCGCCCGACTACAGCCGGGCCGTCGTCGAGGCCTTGCTGCCGGTGCTGACCGCGTCGAACGGGCGCGCGTTCGTCCTGTTCGCCTCGCATCGCGCATTGCGCGAGACCGCGGTGCTGCTGCGCGACGGTACGCGGCCCTGTCCGTGGCCGCTGTTCGTGCAGGGCGAGGCGCCGCGGCACGTGCTGCTGCAGCGTTTCCGCGAGTCCGGCAACGGCGTGCTGCTGGGCGCGGCCAGTTTCCGCGAGGGCGTCGATGTCGCCGGCGATGCGCTCAGCGTGGTGGTCATCGACAAGCTGCCGTTCGCCGCGCCCGACGATCCGGTGTTCGAGGCGCGGCTGGATGCGATCCGTCGCAGCGGCGGCAATCCGTTCCGCGACGAACAGCTGCCGCAGGCGGTGATCGCGCTCAAGCAGGGCGTGGGCCGGCTGATCCGCACCGAACGCGACCGCGGCGTCCTGGTGCTGTGCGATCCACGGCTGCTGGGCAAAAGCTACGGCGCCGTGTTCCTCGATTCGCTGCCACCGCTGCCGCGCACCCGCGACATCGCCGACGTCGCCGCGTTCTTCGCCGCGTCGCCTGCGACAATTCCCGACGGAATGCCCGACTCCCCACACCCGAATCCAGAATTCCCGCCGTCATGAAACTGCTCGCTTTCGATACCGCCACCGAGGCCTGTTCCGTCGCCGTCTGGGACGATGGCCACGTGCTCGAACGTTTCGAGATCGCGCCACGCCGGCATGCCGAACTGGCCCTGCCGTGGGCCGAGGCGCTGCTGGCCGAGGCCGGAATCGCGCGCAACCAGCTCGATGCGATCGCAGTGTCGCGCGGGCCCGGCGCGTTCACCGGTGTGCGGCTGGGCATTGCGCTGGCGCAGGGCATCGCGCTCGCGCTGGACCGCCCGGTCGTCGCTGCGTCCACGCTGGCGGTGCTCGCGCTGCGCGCAGGCGCCGCGCCCGGCGCACAGGTGCTCGCCGCGATCGACGCGCGCATGGGCGAGATCTACAGCGCCGCCTACCGCATCGGGGCCGAGGGCCCGGTGCCGGTGTCCGACGAACGTGTCGGTCCGCCGGACGCCTACGCACTGCCTGACGACGTCAGCGACTGGTGGGGCGTCGGGACCGGTTTCGCCGCCGTCGACGGCCACCTGCAGACGCGCCTCGGCGCGCGCTTCGTGCAGGTCGATGCGGCGGCCCTGCCGCGCGCCGCCGATCTGGCAGGACTGGCCGCAGCCGCGTATGCACGCGGCGAAGCGGTTGCGCCGGAGCGGGTCGAGCCGGCCTACCTGCGCGACAACGTCGCGCTGACCCTGGTCGAGCAGCAGGCGCGCCGCGCCGCCCGCTGACGGGAACCCCGGGGCGCCGGCGCGGTCCAACCCGCACCGTTCGAAGAGCCGCGCCCATGTCCGCACCGATCGCCGTTCCGCCGTCTCCGTCTCCGTCCACCCCGGGGCGCGTGCGCCGCTGGCTGCGCCGCGAGGGCGTACCGCTCGCGGTGATGCTGGTGCTGCTGGTGGTCGCGCGCTCGTCCCTGGCCAACCACTACCACGTGCCCACCGGCTCCATGGAGCCCACGCTGATGCCGGGCGACCGGGTGGTCGTCGACATGCGCGCCTATGGCGTGCGCGCGCCCTTGACCGGACACACGCTGTGGTCGGGCGCCGCGCCGGCGCGCGGGGACGTCGTGGTGTTCCGCTCGCCCGGCGACGGCACGCGACTGATCAAGCGCGTGGCGGCGGTCGCGGGTGACCGGGTGGATCTGGCCGACGGGCACCTGTCGATCAACGGGCGCGCGCTGGCGGCGGCACCGGGGCTGCCCGAAGACTTCGGCGCGCGCCAGGCGACGCTGGATCTCGATGCCGGCGGCGGGCCCGACATCCGCGGCCTCGTCGTGCCGGACGGCCAGGTGCTGGTGCTGGGTGATCATCGCGGCATGAGTTTCGACGGCCGCTACTTCGGCCTGGTCCCCAGCGACGCGATCTACGGGCAGGCCCGCGGCGTGTACTGGCGCCGCGGCGACGGCCTGGGCTGGCAGCGGCTCTAGAGGCCGTCTTTCACGTGTCGTGACGCGGCACGTTCGATCAGCGCCGGCGGTTGGGCGTTTTCAGCGGCAGGTCGACCGCATCCGCCGCGCAGATGCGCTGCCCCGCCCATCCGCAGGCGGGCGCACGTTCGATGTGCACGCGCTGAGTCAGCGACGCAGCGCCCCCGTCCGCGGAACAATCAGTCGTCGACCAGCGTGCCGCCCGGGAGGAAGTTCCAGGTGCGGGTGACGTGCAGCACGTCGACGTTTTCCTCGGTTGCCGGCAGCGGGGGATAGGGCTCCGCGAGCCGGGCGATGTTGAGCGCGGCGTCGTCGAGCAGGGGCGTGCCGCTGCTGCGGATGATGTCGGCGCGTTCGACCGAACCGTCGCGGCGGATCGCCACGCTGATCACCAGTTCGCCGGCCAGCTGCCGGCGCCGCGCCTCATCGGGATAGTTGAGGTTGCCGACCCGCTCGACCCGGTCCACCCATTGCCGCAGGTACGCGGCGTAGGCGTATTCCTGGGTGCTGGCCGAGACGAACTTGCGCTTGGGCCGGCGCGCGTAGCGCTCGGACCGCAGATGGATCTCGGCCGCCAGCCGGGCCATCGCCAAGTCGCGTTCGATCTTCTCCGCACCGCGCGGCAGCGTCGACGGATCGGTCTGCTGGGTGGGATCGGGCGCGGGCAGGGCGGTCTCGCCGCGCGTGCTCGCGACCACCCGGTCCTGCGGCGGGGGCTGCACGTCGGGCGACTGCGCGCGCAGTTCCATCGGCGCGACACCCGAGTCTTCCTGCGGTACCTGGCCGATCTGCGCGTCGCGTGGCCGCGTCGTCGCTTCGTGTTCGCCGCCGCCCTGGTTGCTGGCCTGTGCCAGGAAATCCGCCTGGGCCTGGGTCAGCGGGCTCGTGGTCTCGGTCAGGATCACGTCCAGCGTCGGCATCACCGGCGCCGCGTCCTCGGTCGCGAAGCCGATGCCCAGTACCAGCAGGCCGTGGACCAGCAGCGACAGCACCAGCGTCGCGCCGAGGCGCGCGCCGTCGTCGATCTGCGGTGGCGGCGCAGCGGCCTGCATCGTCGGGCGCAAGGAACGCGTCAGGGCGTGTGCGTCGCGACCGGGCCGCGCTCGATCGCGTCGAACAACAGGCCGGCGATGTTGGTGCCGTAGGCGGCGTCGATCTCGCGGATGCAGGTCGGACTGGTGACGTTGACCTCGGTCAGCCAGTCGCCGATGACGTCCAGGCCGACGAAACGCATCCCGCGCGCGGCCAGCGTCGGGCCGACCTGGGCCGCGATCCAGCGGTCGCGTTCGCTCAGCGGACGCGCCTCGCCGCGACCGCCGACCGCGAGGTTGCCGCGGAACTCGTCGCCCTGCGGAATCCGCGCCAGGCAGTAATCGACCGGCACGCCGTCGATCAGCAGGATGCGCTTGTCGCCGTCGACGATCTCCGGCAGATAGCGCTGCGCCATCGCCAGGCGACGGCCGCCGTCGGTCAGCGTCTCCAGGATCACGTTGAGGTTGGCGTCACCGGCGACGGCGCGGAAGATCGAGCGACCGCCCATGCCGTCGAGCGGCTTGAGCACGGCGTCGCGGTGCTCGGCGACGAAGGCCTTGAGCGAAGCGGCATCGCGGCTGACCAGGGTCGGCGGGCAGCACTGCGGAAACGCCAGCGCGCCCAGCTTCTCGTTCATGTCGCGCAGACCCTGCGGATCGTTGACGATCAGTGCGCCCTGCCGCTGCGCCACGCCCAGGATCTGGGTGTCGCCGATGAATTCCGGATCGACCGGCGGGTCCTTGCGCATCAGCACCACGTCGCCGGCGCCGAAGGCGCGGCGCGCGGCCGTGCCGAGGGTGAACCAGTCGCTAGGATCTTCGCGCACCGTCAGCGGCGCGACCTGCGCGACCGCCTCGCCGTCGACCAGCGCCAGTCCGCCCGGCGTCACGTAATGCAGCGCATGGCCGCGGCGCTGCGCCTCGAGCAGCATCGCGAACGTCGAATCCTTCGCGATCTTGATCGAGGTGATCGGATCCATCACCACGATGACTTCGAGCGGCATTTTCGGGCGACCTGCAGGGCGGGGGCACGATCTTATCAGGGCCGGCGACCCCGTCCGGGAGGGCGGATTCCGTGGCGGCGCGCACACTCCGGATGCAAACTGTTGACACTCTGTAGGCCGGCTGGGATATAACACCGGCTCGCAACGACGCCGGCTTCAGGCGCGTCGTGCACCAGGGGAGACAACATGGGCAGTGACGACAAGCCGTCAGCCGGCAGCCTCGATGGCTTGCGGGTGATGGTGATCGACGACTCGAAAACCATCCGGCGCACGGCGGAAACGCTGCTGAAGCGGGAAGGTGCCGAAGTCGTCACGGCGGTGGACGGGTTCGAGGCGCTTGCGAAGATCGCGGACCAGCGTCCGCAGATCATCTTCGTCGACATCATGATGCCGCGCCTGGACGGGTATCAGACCTGCGCGCTGATCAAGAACAACCAGGTCTACCGCAACACACCGGTGATCATGCTCTCGTCCAAGGACGGCCTGTTCGACAAGGCCCGTGGACGGATCGTGGGATCCGAGCAATACGTCACCAAGCCGTTCACGCGCGAGGAACTCCTCGACGCGATCCGCACGCACGTCAACGCCTGAGGGGGCAGGACATGGCTCGCATCCTGTTGATCGAGGATTCGCCGACCGACACCGCCGTGTTGACCCAGTGGCTCGAACGCCACGGGCACGAGGTGACGGCATCGGACAACGCAGAGGACGGCATCGCGGCCTGCAAGCGCGATCGCCCCGACCTCGTGCTGATGGACGTGGTGCTGCCGGGCATGAGTGGCTTCCACGCCACCCGCGCGCTGGCCAAGGATGCCGATACCGCGGGAATCCCGGTGATCATCATCAGCACCAAGGGCATGGAAACCGACCGCATGTGGGGCATGCGCCAGGGCGCCAAGGGCTACATCGTCAAGCCGCCCACCGAGGACGCGCTGATCAGCCAGGTCAACCAGGTGCTGGCCGGCTGATGTCCGACGCGCAGACGGGTGGAACGCACGGGGGCGGTGCGTTCGCACTCCTCACCGAATACGAACGGCGCAGCCTCGCGCATGTGGTCGGATTGCCGGAGCAGCTCGACGCGCCCGGTCTGTGGCGCGGCGTCGGTTACCGCATCGGCCGGCGCATGCTCGCGTCCGCGTTCGATGAAGTGATCGAGATCCTGCCGATGCCGCCGGTGTCGCCGGTGCCCGGCGCGCAGCCGTGGATGCTCGGCGTGGCCAACATCCGCGGCAGCCTGCTGCCGATCGTCGATCTCAAGCAGTTCCTCGAAGGCGAGCGCACGGTGATCAACGAGAGCCAGCGCGTGCTGCTGGTGCGCCAGCCCGGCGGCGACGTCGCGGTGACCATCGACGAACTGTTCGGCCAGCGCAGCTTTCTCGAGGAAGACGAGGTCTCGGCCGATCGTGTTGCCGAAGGCCGCTACGCGCACTTCGTCGACCGCGCCTACGCCCATGCCAATGCGACCTGGGGCGTCTTCAGCCTCGACCGTCTGGGCCGCACGCCCGAATTCAGACACGCCGCGGCCTGACGCCGCACCCACGCACCGCACACAACGCGACAACGATCAGGACCGGAACCAGCATGAGCACAGCCGTTGACACTCTCGCAGGCAAGCGACGCAACCTCGGCACGAACTTCTGGGTCGTGCTGCTGATCGTCGCGGGCTCCATCCTGGTCCTCAACACCGGCTACGGCACGTGGAAGGCGTCGCAGCTCGGCGGCGCCAGCTTCTCGGCGTCCAACCTCCGCGTGGACAGCCAGCGACTGGCCAACCAGGGCACCGAAGCGGTCCGCGGCAACGCGGCGGCTTTCACCGCCTTCAAGGCGACCCGCGCGCAGATCGACACCGACATCCAGCAGCTCAACAGCAACTTCGGTGACACCACCGGCGTGTCCGGCCCGATCCGTCAGGTCACCCAGACCTGGGAGCCGCTCGGCGCGAGCGCACAGCGCCTGGCCGACAGCGAAGCCGCGGTGACCGCATTCGCCGGTCAGGCCGAGCGCTTCAGCCAGCGCGTGCCGCAGCTGCAGGCGTTGCTGGACGAACTGGTGCGCGCGATGTCGAGCAGCGGCTCGCCCTCGTCGCAGGTGTACATGGCGCTGCGCCAGGTCGTGGTGGCCGGCGACATGGCCCGCCGCGTGACCGAGGTGCAGTCCGGTGGCGGTGGCGCGGCGATCGCGGGCCAGGGCCTGCGTCGCAACGCGGAAGATTTCCAGCAGGTGATGACCGGCCTGCGCGAAGGCGATCCGGCGCGCGAGCTGCAGGCGCTGACCAACGGCAATGCACTCGCCGCACTGACCCGCGCCGACGAGGCCTGGGCGGAGATGCGCGCCGATCTCGAAGCGATCCTCGGCAGCAGCGACCAGCTGTTCCAGGCGCAGGCGGCGGCCGGTGCGCTGGTCGCGGGTTCGGACCAGCTGCTGACCGACAGCGAATCGCTGTTCAACGCGTTCACCGCGTTCGGCTCGCTCAAGGACACCAGCCTGCTGGGCAACATCTGGATCAGCATCCTCGCCGGCCTGGCCGCGCTGGTCGCGATCGGCGGCCTGCTGTTCTCGCTCAACCGCGCCCAGCGCGAGCGTTACGAAACGACGATGGAACTCAACAACCGCAACCAGGAGGCGATCATGCGCCTGCTGGACGAAATGGGTTCGCTCGCCGAAGGCGACCTGACGGTCAAGGCCACGGTCACCGAAGACATGACCGGCGCGATCGCCGACTCGATCAACTTCGCGATCGAGCAGCTGCGCAGCCTCGTGCAGACGATCAACGACACCTCGGTGCAGGTCGCCTCCAGCGCCCAGGAAACCCAGGCCACCGCGATGCATCTGGCCGAGGCCGCCGAGCACCAGGCGCAGGAAATCAACTCCGCTTCGGACCGCATCAACGAGATCGCGGTCAGCATCGACCAGGTGTCGAAGAACTCGGCCGAGTCGGCCGACGTGGCGCAGCGTTCGGTGCAGATCGCGACTAAGGGTGCGGGCGTGGTGCGGGAGACGATCGCCGGCATGGACTCGATCCGCGACCAGATCCAGGAAACCTCGAAGCGCATCAAGCGCCTGGGCGAAAGCTCGCAGGAGATCGGCTCGATCGTCGAACTGATCAACGACATCTCGGAGCAGACCAACATCCTGGCGCTGAACGCCGCGATCCAGGCGGCCTCCGCCGGTGAAGCCGGCCGCGGTTTCGCGGTCGTGGCCGACGAAGTGCAGCGCCTCGCGGAACGCGCGACCAATGCGACGCGCCGTATCGAAACGCTGGTCCAGACCATTCAGTCCGATACCAACGAAGCGGTGACGTCGATGGAGCAGACGACGTCGGAAGTGGTCGCCGGTGCACGTCTGGCCGAGGACGCCGGCACGGCGCTGGGCGAGATCGAAAGCGTCTCGACCAGCCTCGCCGACCTCATCCAGGGCATCTCCTCGGCCGCGCGCCAGCAGTCGTCGGCCGCGAGCAACATCACCGAGACGATGCACACGATCCAGTCGATCACCGCGCAGACGTCGCAGGGTGCGAACCAGACCGCGGCCTCGATCGGAAATCTGGCCCAGCTGGCCGCCGACCTGCGTCGCTCGGTCGCCGACTTCAAGCTGCCGGTCTGAGCGCAGAAACGGAACCACGCATGACCGCATGTTTTTACGGGCCGTCCACGGGCGCCGTCCGTCGCGGAGCGACGCGATGAGCGGCCTGCGCGACGCCATCGATCACACCATGCTCGGCTGGATCAAGCCCGAACTCGACGAAGTGCTGCGGCAGGCGCGGCTCGAACTCGAAGGCTTCGTCGACACGCCGGACGATCCCAGCCGCATGCGGCTGTGCGCGGGGTATCTGCACCAGGCGCAGGGCACCCTGCGCATGGTCGAGCTGTACGCGCCGGCGATGGTGGTCGAGGAGATGGAGCGGCTGGCCGATGCGTTGCGCGACGATGCGACGGCCGATCGCGATGCGGCGTCGGCGTCGCTGCTGCGCGGCATGCTGTTGCTGCCCGATTACCTCGAGCGCCTTCAGGGCGGTCACCGCGACATTCCGATCGTCCTGCTGCCGCTGCTCAACGAACTGCGCGCCGCACGCGGCGAAACCGGACTCAGCGAAAGCATCCTGTTCGCGCCCGATCTCGCGCGTTCGGTGCCCGTGCCGGCAGTCGATGCCGCCCACGCGGGCGGCGATCGTGATGCCGCGCTGCGGACGTTCCGTGTCGCCTTGCAAGCCTGGCCGACCGGCGGGGTCGCAGGCGACCCGGCATCGCTGACCGCGGCGCTGCAGGCGCTTGCCCCGCTGTTCGACGATGAAGCCGTGCGACGCATGCTGTGGGTCGCTGCCGGCGTTGCCGAAGCCCTGGGCGACGGCGCGTTCGACGCGTCCGCGCAGGCCTCGCTTCGTCAGGTGTTCGCCGGCGTCGAACGCGAACTGCGCCAGCAGGCGCACGACGCGCCGCTGGCCTCGCTGTCGACCGAGTCGGCGCAGGAACCCACGCGCCAGTTGCTGTATCACGTGGCCCACGTCGACAGCGAGCATCCCGCGCTGCGCGATCTGCGCGACACCTTCGACCTGCGCGCGCAGGTGCCGACGGATTCCGAACTCGAACATGCACGCGGCAGCCTCAGTGGCCGCAACCGTGCGCTGCTGGATACGGTCTCGGCAGCGGTCAAGGAAGATCTGCTGCGGGTCAAGGATGCATTGGACCTGCACCTGCGCACCGGGTCGTCGGACATCGGTGCACTGAAGCCGCAGGTCGACGTGCTGGCCGGCGTCGCCGACACCCTCGGCATGCTCGGCCTGGGCGCGGCGCGCAGCGTCGTGCAGCAGCAGCGTGATGTGATGCGCACCATCGTCGACGGCAGCACGCCGGCCAGCGAGGACACGCTGCTCGACGTCGCCGGCGCCCTGCTGTACGTCGACGCCACGCTGGACGACCAGGTGTCGCGGCTCGGCGTGGACGTCAATCACGACACCGACGACACGCTCGCCGTCGAGGCGCAGCAGTCCGTAGTCGTGCTGGTGCGCGAGGCCATCGCGAACTTCTCCGACGCCCGCCAGGCACTGGTCGCGTTCGTGGAAACCAACTGGGACCATGCCGAACTGCAGGAAGTGCCGCGTCTGCTGGCCGAAGTCGGCGGCGCACTGCAGATGCTGGAGATCCCGCAGGCCGCGGCTTATCTCGATGGCATCCGCCTGTACGCCGAGCGCGAGCTGATCGCACGCAAGCGCGTGCCCAACGGCCGCCAGCTCGATACCTTCGCCGATGCGCTCGCCAGCCTCGAGTACTACCTCGAAGCGCTGCGCGAACAGCGCGCCGGCCGCGCCGACATTCTCGACATCGCGCGCAGCAGTCTGGAGACCCTCGGCTACTGGCCGCTGCCCACGACCAACGCGGCGCAGGCCGAGCGTTCGTGGCGCGAGGACGACGCCGATACGCTGGCGATCGATCTGCAGTCGATCGATCTGGGTCAGCTCGCACGCGGCGATTACGCCCCGGCCAGAACCGACGCCGTGTCCACGGCCGATGCGAGTCCCCCGCCCGTGGCGCCGCCCGTTGCCCCGTCCGCACCGCTTGCGCCTGCCGCGCCGATCCTGGGCGCGCAGGGCGGGTTCGAAGTCGTCGGCGACGAGATCGACGACGAAATCCGTGAAGTGTTCCTCGAGGAATTCGCAGGCGAGATCGAGAATCTCGATGCATTGCTGCCGCCGTGGCGCGCGCGTCCGGACAACCTCGATCTGCTGCGTCCGATCCGCCGCGTGTTCCACACGCTCAAGGGCAGCGGTCGTCTGGTCGGCGCACGCCGGCTCGGCGAGTTCAGCTGGGCGGTCGAGAGCATGCTCAACCGCGTGCTCGACGGCACCCGTCCGGCCAGCCCGGCGGTCGTGGCAATGGTCGACCAGGCGTTCTACACGCTGCCCGAACTGCAGGCCGTGTTGCGCGGTGAAGCCGAACTGCGCGCCGATCTCGAGACGATGCAGGCCTCGGCCGCGCGCATCGCCGCGGGCGACGACGCGTTGCCGGAGCAGCCTGCGCCGGTGGGCGCGGTTGCCGCGGTGCCGACGTCGCAGGATGCCGTGCCCGCTGACACGCTTGCATCTCAGCCGGTCGAGCACGACGTGGCGACCTTCGATGTCGCACTGGCGGCGGACGCCGATGCAGGCGCGACTGCCGAGGTTCTGCAGGAAGCGGTCGTTACCGAGGCAGAGCATTTAGACGTCGAGTCCCCGGCGGACGCGGCGAACTCGGACGGCGTGGCCGTCACAGACATCGAAGCCGGATCGGACGTCGAAACCGGAGACGAGATCGATGTCGCGACAGCGGCGTCGACCGAAGACCTGGCCGCGGCGCCTGTCGCCGACGCCGATGATGCCGATGCCTCGGTGCCGGCCTCGGTCGATGCCCTGCTGCTGGAAATTCTCGATACCGAGGTCAAGGGTCACCTCGATGCCGTTTCGACCTGCCTGGCGGCGGTGCGTGGCGACGGTGTGTTCGATGGCGAGCGCCTCGTGCGCGCGCTGCACACCATGCATGGCGCATTCGCGATGGCGGAAGTGCCGGCGATCGGCATGCTGCTCGGCCCGGCCGAGGATTACGCCCAGCGTCTCGCGGCGGCGAAGGTCGCGCCGGATGCGCAGGGCGCCGACGTGCTGGACGCGGTGGCGGACGAGGTCCGCGCCGCACTGGCGCAGCTGCATGGCGAATCGCCACGGATCGCTGTGCGTTCCGCGCTCGCGGCGCGCATTGTCGCCGTGCGCGACGCACTGCCCGAAGCCGCGGTCGAGCGCTTCGCGTTCCATTTCGACGACGAGGAGTCCGGCGACGCGCAGGACGACGCGCTGTCCGACGCCGGATCCGCGGACAGCATTCCGGCCGCAAACGCGGACGACGCGGCACTTGCCGAAGCCGAACGCATCGAGACCGAACGTCTCGAAACCGAACGTGCCGAGCAGGCCCGTCTGGACGCCGAGCGCGTCGAAGCAGAGCGGCTCGAAGCCGAACGCATCGAGACCGAACGTCTCGAAGCGGAACGTGCAGAACAGGCCCGTCTCGACGCCGAGCGCGCCGAAGCAGAGCGCCTCGAAGCCGAACGCATCGAGACCGAACGTCTCGAAGCGGAACGCGCAGAACAGGCCCGTCTCGAAGCCGAGCGCGCCGAGGCAGAGCGCCTCGAAGCCGACCGCATCGAGGCCGAACGTCTCGAAGCGGAACGCGCAGAACAGGCCCGTCTCGATGCCGAGCGCGTTGAAGCTGAGCGGCTCGAAGCCGAACGCATCGAAACCGAGCGCCTCGAGGCCGAGCGAGTCGAGCAGGCCCGTCTCGAAGCGGAGCGCGTTGAAGCCGAACGCGTCGAAGCAGAGCGCCTCGAAGCCGAACGCGCGGAGCAGGCCCGTCTCGACGCCGAGCGTGCTGAAGCGGAGCGTCTCGAAGCCGAGCGCATCGAAACCGAGCGTCTCGAAGCGGAACGCGCCGAGCAGGCCCGTCTCGATGCCGAGCGCGCTGAAGCGGAGCGTCTCGAATCGGAGCGCCTCGAGGCCGAGCTTGCGGCGCAGGCCGAACGCGATGCTGCGCTTGCCGACGCCGAAACAGAAACCGAAGACGGTTCTGTGCTCCAAGCTGCGGGCGGTGCCCTGTCGCTGGTCGCACTCGATGCGGACGGCGGGACCATCGCGCGATCCGAGCAGGCACGCGCGCAGGACAGTATCGATGCGGCTGTACTGGCCGACGCCCGTGCCCGGTTCGATGCCGACGCGGACCGTCGGTTGGCCGACAGCGTCAGCGACGCAGCGCCAGCCGTCGAGGTCGAGCCGGCGGCGACCGCGGACGATGCCGTTTCAGCGGATCAGGGTGATGAAGCCGCAGCCGATCACGCGCTGACGCAGCCTGCGGACAACGCATCCGTGTCGGACGAGACCGATGCCGCGATCGACGCGACCTCGCTGGAATCCGGCCCGGTGGCCATCGAACCGGCGTCGACCGCATTCGACGACGCCGTGCAGGATGACGGTCTCGTCTCCGAACTCGCGCCCGACGTCGATGCCGACGCAGAGCACGCGATCGAAGCAGCGTCTGAAGACCGCGGCGCTGTCGAAATTGAAGCCGATGCGGTCGCGCAGACCGACGCAGACTCGGACGCAGACGTCGATACCGGTTCGTACACCGGACATGCGCCGGTGACCGAAGTCGGTGCCGACGTCGACACGGACGTCGACACGGACGTGGCGCAGGCCGACGCAGCGGAGACCGAATCCGATCGCCCGCTGCCGTCCGCTGACGTCACCGATCCCGACGCGCCGCTGGATCTCGAAGGGCTGGATCCCGAACTCATCGACATCTTCGTCGAGGAGGGCATCGACCTGCTCGATCACTCCGACGCGCTGCTCGCGCAGCTGCGCGAAGAGCCCGACGCACGCGAGCCGGTCGCCGGCCTGCAGCGCGATCTGCACACGCTCAAGGGCGGCGCGCGGATGGCCGGTCTGATGGAGATCGGCGAACTCGGTCACGCGATGGAGACCCTGCTCGAGTCGGTGTCCGAGCAGCGCGCCACGCTGCGCCGCGCCGACCTGCAACTGCTCGAGCGCGGTTTCGACCGGCTGCACGCGATGGTCACCCGCGCGGGCGATCGTCTCGCGATCGGTCCGTCGCAGGCGCTGGTCGATGCGTTCAACGGCAAGTCGCCCGAGACGGGGGGCGGCCAGGCGCCGACCTCGACCGAGGCGCCGAAGGTCGAACTTGCGCCGCTCTCCGCGCCGCTGCTTGTCGACGACATGGCCGGCGACGACGACGAGGGTGCCCTGCGCGGCTCGCAGGAGCAGGTGCGCATTCGTGCCGACCTGCTGGACCGCCTGGTCACCTACGCGGGCGAGGTCGCGATCTACCGCGCCCGTCTGGAACAGCAGCTCGGCGCCTTCCGCGGCGCGATGAACGAACTGGCGCAGACCAATACGCGCCTGCGCGACCAGCTGCGTCGTCTCGACATCGAGACCGAAGCGCAGATCATCGCGCGCTACCAGCGCGAAGGCGACACGTCGGACACCACGTTCGATCCGCTGGAACTCGACCGCTTCTCCACGTTGCAGCAGTTGTCGCGCGCGCTGGGCGAAACCGCGGCCGATCTGGGCAGTCTGCAACACACGCTCGACGATCAGACCCGTCAGTACGAAACGCTGCTGCTGCAGCAGTCGCGGGTGAGCTCGGATCTGCAGGAAGGCCTCATGCGCACGCGCATGGTGCCGTTCGACGGTCTGGTGCCGCGCCTGCGTCGTGTGGTCCGCCAGGCCGCGCAGGACACCGGCAAGCAGGTCCAGTTGCGCCTCGACGGTGCCCAGGGCGAACTCGACCGTAACGTGCTCGAGCGGATGGTGTCGCCGCTGGAACACCTGCTGCGCAATGCGATCGCGCATGGGCTCGAGGCACCGGCCGCGCGTCGCGCCGCCGGCAAGCCGGACGAGGGCAGTGTCCGCATCGCGGTGCGCCGCGAAGGCTCGGAAGTCGTGCTGGAAGTCGGCGACGACGGCGCCGGTCTCGACCGCGTCGCGATCCGCAAGCGCGCCGAAGAACGTGGCCTGCTGCAGGCCGGCGCGACGATCGTCGACGCCGATCTCGATGCGATGATCCTGCAGCCCGGCTTCTCGACCGCGACCGAAGTCAGCCGTCTCGCCGGTCGCGGCGTCGGCATGGACGTGGTCGCCAGCGAAGTCCGCCAGCTCGGCGGCAGCTTCGACATCCGCTCGCGCAGCGGCAGCGGCACCACGTTCACCCTGCGTCTGCCGCAGACGCTGGCCGTCACCCAGGCTGCGTTCGTGCGCATCGGCGAAGTCAGCTTCGCGGTGCCGATCGCCTCGGTGCGCGGCGTCGGCCGGATTTCGCGCGAGGAAGCGCGGGCGGGTGCGGTGTACCAGTACGGCGGCGAGGACTATCAGCTGCACGATCTCGGACGTCTGGTCGGCCATGCGCCGGCGCGTGCCGAAGGCCATCTGCAGATGCCGCTGCTGCTGATCCGCGCGGGCGAACTGCGCGCTGCGGTCGCGGTGGACGAAATCGTCGGCAACCGCGAGATCGTGGTGAAGCCGGTCGGTCCCCAGGTGTCGTCGGTGCCCGGCATCTTCGGCGCGACGATCATGGGCGACGGCCGCGTCGTCGTGATCCTCGACATCGCGCCGCTGGTCCGCCGCCATCTGGCGCATCTCGCCGAGATCGGCGACACGCCCGAAGAGCCGGCGCCGGTCATCGAACAGCGGCCCGTGCCGCTGGTGATGGTGGTCGACGACTCGGTGACGATGCGCAAGGTCACCGGCCGCGTGCTGGAACGCCACAACTTCGAGGTCATGACGGCGCGCGACGGTGTGGATGCGCTCGAGCGCATGGAAGAGCGGGTGCCCGACCTGATGCTGCTGGACATCGAAATGCCGCGCATGGACGGCTACGAGCTGGCGACGCAGATGAAGGCAGATCCGCGCCTGCGCGATGTCACGATCATGATGATCACGTCCCGTACCGGCGAGAAGCACCGCCAGCGCGCGTTCGAGATCGGCGTCGAGCGCTATCTCGGCAAGCCCTACCAGGAACACGACCTGCTCCGGCATGTGCACGAACTGCTGAAGCTGGAGCGCGACGATGACTGATCCGTCGATCCGGACCGTGCTGCTCGCACGCGAGGGCGCGGCGCGCGACCGGCTGGTCGAAGCGCTGGTCGAAGCCGGCGCGGACGTGGTCCAGACCATCGATCCGCTGCAGGGCGAGCCCGCAACGATCGAGGCGCTGGCGCCGGATGCGCTCGTGGTGGCGCTCGAGCCGGCGGTCGAGGATGCGCTGGATGCGTTCGAGACGGTGCTGACCGATGCCGGCCGCATGGTGATCTTCGAGGAATCCGCGCTGGTCCTCGAACGTTCGGGCTGGGACGCCGCACGCTGGGTCCGCCATCTGGCGGCCAAGCTGCATGGCCAGCGCAGCGTGCTGCCGCCCGGCACGGAGGAATCCGACGACGAGGCCGACGCGTCCCCTGCGCAAAACACCATTGCAGGGTCCGCATCGCACGACGATCAAGCTCTGTCGCTCGAACCGCTGGCGCCTTCGGGCAGCGATGCATTCGATCCGGTGGGCACGGCGTTCGACCACGCGGTCGATGATCCGTTACCGGATCGCGACACGCTGGATGCAGCTGCATCGTCGGACGACGCAGGCCTGTCGCTCGAACCGCTGACGCCCTTGGGCGCCGATGCGTTCGATCCGGTGGCTGCGGAGTTCGATGGCCCGCTCGACGATGCGTCGGCCACGGTCGCGCCGGTGGTTCTGGACGCGAGCCCTCAGCCCCTGACGGCTGACGGGCTGGAACTGGAGGATGCGCCGCAGTTTCCGGACGATGCCGGCCTGTCGCTCGAGCCTGTCTCTGCTTCGGACACCTACGCCTTCGACCCGGTGGCAGCAGAATTCGACGGCCCGCTCGACGCGTCCGCCTCGTCGGAGACGGTCGCGCCGGTCGTGCTGGACACGCATGCGCAGACGTTCGAACACACCGAAGTGGCTGCGAACTACGCCTTCGATCCCGTCGCGGCCGAATTCGACGGCGACGCGGACGGCACACCGGTCCAGGCCCCGACACTCGATTTCGATTTCGAGTTGGTGGACGTCGACGGGACGGACGCCGTCACGCCGGTCGCCGATGCCGAAGCACCGGCGATCCTGGACAGCGCCCCGTACGCACAGGATGCGCCCGGATCCGTTCTGCCCGCGACCGCCGACGCGACGGATGCGTCGGACGAGCGTGACTCCGGCCGCAGCGACGCTGCAACGCAGCGCGATCCCGGCGAACTCGACGGCAGCACGCTGCAGTTGCTCGACACCGACGCGCTGCCGCCGGTCGCCAGCGCCGCCGCGCACGAACCCGCACGCGGCGCGCTGGACCTGGCGGATCTGGAACACCGGATTTCCGGCCTCAGTCTGGCCGACACCGACAGCTACGGGCATGGCCCGCGTCGCGGCGTCGTGCTGGTCGAAGGCGGCCTCGGCGGCCCGGATGCCGTACGCCAGCTGCTCGGTTCGATACCCGAAGGTTTTCCGCGCCCGATTCTGATCCGTCTGCAGCTCGATGGCGGTCGCTACGACCGGCTGGTGCGACAGATGGAACGCGCGACCCCGCTGCCCGTACAGCTGGCCGAGGCGGGCATGTCGGTCGTGCCCGGCGAGGTCTACTTCCTGCCGCCGGGCCTGCTGCCGGCGATGGCCGGTGGTGAGCTGCGCTTCGCCGACAACGGCGATCTGGCGACCCTGCCCGACGCGGTGCCGGCCGACGACAGCGCCGTGCTGTTTCTCAGCGGCGCCGATGCGTCGCTGGTCGACGTCGCGATGGGGCCGTCCTGGCAGGGTGCGCTCGTTGGCGGCCAGTCCGATGAAGGCTGCTACGACTCGGTGGCCGCGCATGCGGTCGCCCAGCGCGGAGGGCCGTCGGGCCTGCCGTCCGAAATTGCCGATTGGCTGCTCGCGCGCTGGCTGCCGGCCGCACGTCAATCCGAACCCGGCCCGGGAGGCCTGTCGCTGTGAACGCCACTCTCGACGATATCCGCGGCGTCCTGATCCGCGTCGGCGCCACCCAGCTCCTGCTGCCCAATGCGACGATTTCGGAAGTGCTGTCGTACTCGCCGCCCGAACTGATCGACGATGCCCCCGCGTGGCTGCTGGGGCGCCTGCGCTGGCGCGGCTGGCGGCTGCCGCTGGTCGCGTTCCCGGTGCTGTCGGGGCAGGGCGAGGGGCAGGCGGATCTGGGCAGCAAGGTCGTGGTGCTCAAGGCGCTCGGCGGCGATGCCCGTCTGCCGTTCTTCGCGCTGGTGACCCAGGGCTTCCCGCGCCTGGTGACGATCGCCTCCGACGCGCTGCTCGATGCCTCCGACGGCGAAGGCGACACGCTGCCCTTCGCGGTCAGCGCACGCGTGCGCCTCAACGACGACATCGCCTACATCCCCGACATCGACCAGATCGAACGCTCGGTGCGCGAGGCGCTGGCCGCCTGAGCCGGCACGCCGGCATCGGTGGGCTCTGTGCCGGCGGCTCCGGCTACTACTGAATCCCTTAGGGCGCACGCCGTTTCAGGCCTGCGTCGCCTCGTCGCCTGACACGGCGGATGCCGCAGGCGCGGCGCTCGACTAGACTGGGCGCATGCGAAATCCCCTGCAGGATCAACTGCTCAAGGCCGGACTGGTGAAGAAGTCCCAGGTCGCCCAGGTCGCCCGCGAGCAGGCCAAACAACGTCACGGCAAGACCGGGCCGCAGGCCAGCGAGCAGCAGCGCGAAGCCGAGCGCGTGCGCGCCGAGCGGGTCGAGCGTGACCGTGCGCTGGCCGCGGAGCGTAACGCCCAGACCCAGCTGCTCGCGCAGCGCGCCCAGGCGCGCCAGATCGTCGACACCCAGCGGGTGCAGGCAGGCGGCGACATCGAGTATCGCTTTGTCGACGGCAAGGCCATCCGTGCCCTGCAGGTCGACGCCGCCCTGCGCACCCAGCTCGCGAACGGCGTCCTGGTGATCGCGCGGCACGGCGACGGCTACGCCGTGATTCCGCGGTCCGCGGCCGACAAGGTGCGTGCGCGCGATCCGGAGATGATCGTGCTCGACCAGAGCGCGACGCCACCGGCGCAAGCCGATGCCGATGCGGATGACGCGTACTACGCGCGCTTCGAAGTGCCGGACGACCTGATCTGGTGATCGCTCGCGCGGTGTGAAGTCGCTCTGTCGGGTCGGGCGCGCGCTCCTGGAGGTCGGTGGCGCATCCGGTCTTCGCGTGATGCCGTTGCAGACCAGAACCTGCATCCGGGCTTGCGATTGTCGTCATCCCGCTTTTGCAGCGTCGCAATGGTGTCGCCTGCAGCCGGCACTACGGGGCTGATACACGTCATCCGGCCAGCGGCCGATTGCATGTCCGGGCGCAGTCGATTCGAGCCAGTCGAGGCAAGGCAGCCTGCGCGCATCGGCGCAGGCCGGTTAGGCGGATCTCAAGGCGCGCCCAGCGCCAGATCGCCGAAGCGCGCCTGCAGGGCGGCAATGGCCGCCATGCCGGCGGTTTCCGTCCGCAGGATCCGCGGGCCGAGGCGCAGGCCGTCGAAACCGGCGGCGACGAGGGTCTTGCGGTCGTTCTCGGACCAGCCGCCTTCGGGGCCGACGGCCAGCACGACATCGCCGGCGGGTGGGGGCATCGTGCCGATGCCCGCTTCGGCGTCCGGATCCAGCAGCCAGCGGCTGGCGCCCGCAGGCAGCCCGTCCAGCGCCTTCGCCAGAGCGTGCGGCGCAGCCACCGCGGGAATCCGCGTGCGCCAGCTCTGCTCGCAGGCCGAGACGACGACGCTGCGCCAGTGCGCATGCCGCTTGGCCGCGCGGTCGGCGTCGAGCTTGACCTCGCTGCGATCGCTCGACACCGGTACGAACGCGGCGACGCCCAGTTCGGTCGCCTTCTGCAGGATCCAGTCCATCTTCTCGCCGCGGGCGATGCCCTGCACCAGGGTGATGCGCAGCGGCGATTCGATGTCGACGACCCGGGTGCCGACGATCTCGGCACTGGCGCCGCGCTTGCCCACCGACACCAGCCGGGCGTCGTGGTCGCATCCGTCGCCATTGAACAGCACGCAGGCATCGCCCTCGCGCAGGCGCAGCACGCGCACCAGATGCGCGGCGGCATCGTCGGGCAGTTCGATCGACTGGCCCGCGGCGAGCGGACGATCGACGAAGGCGCGGATCACACGCATGCGGTGCCCGCTTCGATGGCTTCCGCGGTGACCTCGGCCAACAGTTGAAGTTGCGCGTCGTCGATGCAGTAGGGCGGCATCCAATACAGGATGTCGCCGAGCGGACGCAGCAGCACGCCGCGTTCGACCGCGTGCCGGTACGCGCGCAGACCGACGCGCAGCGCCGGATCGAACGGCGTGGTCTTGTCGCCATCACGGGTGAGTTCGAACGCGACGATCATGCCGGTCTGGCGCGTGTCGGCGACATGCCGGTGCGCACCGATCTGCGCGGCGAGCGTTGCCATCTTCGCGGCCGTGTCGCGGTTGCGCGCGAGCACGTCGTCGGTGGCGAAGATCTCCAGCGAGGCCAGCGCCGCGGCGCAGGCCAGCGGATTGCCGGTGTAGCTGTGCGAATGCAGGAAGGCGCGTTCGCGTGAGGCGTCGAGGAAGCCGTCGTACAGCGCCTGCGTCGCCAGCACCGTCGACAGCGGCAAAAAGCCGCCGGTCAGGCCCTTCGACAGGCACAGCAGATCGGGCTGGACACCGGCCTGTTCGAATGCGAACAGCGTGCCGGTGCGACCGAAGCCGACCGCGATCTCGTCGGCGATCAGGAACACGCCGTGCACGTCGCACAGTTCGCGCACGCGCTTGAGATACACCGGGTCGTGCATGCGCATGCCGCCGGCGCACTGCACCAACGGTTCGAGGATCAGCGCGCAGATCTCGCCGGCATGCGCGTCGAGCAGATGCGCCAGCGCATCGGCCGCGTCTTCGGCATGGCCGGCCGCGCTCTGTCCGGCGCGCGCGGTGTAGGCATCGGGCGAGGGTGCGAACACCGCCTCGCACAGCAGCGGTGCGTAGACGCGGCGGTACAGCGGGATGTCGCCGACCGCGAGCGCGCCGAGCGTTTCGCCGTGATAGCCGTTCTGCAGCGCGACGAACTTGGTCCGGCGCGGTTCGTCGCCGCGGTTCTGGAACCACTGGAACGCCATCTTCAGGGCAACTTCGACACCGGCTGAGCCGTTGTCGGCAAAGAACACCTTGGTCAGCGGCGGCCGGCCCGGCTCGCGCGGCGCGACGGCGAGCAACCGCTCGGCGAGTTCGACCGCGGCCGGATGCGTGCAGCCGGCGAGGATCACCTGCTCCAGCGTGCGCGTCTGCGTAGCGATGGCCTCGGCGATGCGTGGTTCGGCGTGGCCGTGCAGGTTGGTCCACCAGCTGCTGCCCGAATCGAGGATCTTCCGGCCGCCGGCCTCGATCAGCCAGGCGCCTTCGCCACGCACGATCGGCAACATCGGCTGGATGTCGGGATGCTCGCGCATCTGGGTGCAGGGGTGCCAGACCGCGGCGAGGTCGCGGGTCCGCCAGTCGTTGCCGTCGGCTAGAATGGCCGCATCGTGAATCTGTCCAGTCATCCCGCCATTATCGCTCCGCAGCGCGGCTCCCGTGCAGACGGGAGGGCGCGGGCATGAGCAAGACGCTGCCGACCATCCACGAGGTCACCGAGCACGAAGCGGCGCTGTACCGCATGGAGCGGCTCGATCTGGAGTTCTCCAACGGCGAACGGCGCCTGTACGAACGCCTGCACGGCCGCGGCCATGGCGCGGTGATCGTGGTGCCGATGCTGGATGCGGAGACGGTGCTGCTGGTGCGCGAGTACGCCGCCGGCTTCCATCGCTACGAGCTGGGCCTGGTCAAGGGCCGCATCGATGCCGGCGAGTCCGCGCTCGAAGCCGCCAACCGCGAACTCAAGGAAGAGATCGGCTACGGCGCACGCAGCGTCGAAGCGCTGCGCTCGATCTCGCTGGCGCCGCAGTACATGAGCCACCAGGCGACGCTGGTCGTTGCGCGCGATCTGTATCCCGAACGCCTGGCCGGCGACGAGCCCGAAGAACTCGACGTGGTGCCGTGGAAGCTCGATGCACTGCACGAGCTGATCCTGCTCGACGAGTTCTCCGAAGGCCGTTCGATCGCCGCGCTGTTCATCGTCCGCGACTGGCTGCGTCACCACGGTGGCTGACGCCGCCGGTCCCGTCACCGCAGCGGTCCGCGACGGCGTCATCGCGATCGCACGCGCCGCGGCCGACGCGATCCTCGCCGTCTACGCCGAAGATTTCGACGTCGTCCGCAAGGCCGACGCCAGCCCGGTGACCGCCGCCGATCTGGCCGCGCATCGGGTCATCGTCGACGGCCTGCGCGCGCTGACGCCCGGCATTCCGATCGTCTCCGAAGAATCCGCCGTCGTGGTGCCGGCTGCGGAGCGTCGCGCATGGACGCGGATGTGGCTGGTCGACCCGCTCGACGGCACGCGCGAGTTCGTCAAGCGCAATGGCGAGTTCACGGTCAACATCGCGCTGATCGAAGAAGGCGTCGCGGTGTTCGGCGTGATCCAGGCGCCAGTGACCGGTGCGTTGTGGCATGGCGCGCCCGGGCATGGCGCCTTCGTCCGCGAAGGCGATCGCGACACCGCGCTGCAGGCGCCGCGCCACGATCCTGCGAAGCCGGTCGCATTGCGCGTGGCCGCGAGCCGTTCGCACCGCGATCCGCGCACGACGGCGCTGCTCGAGCGGATCGGCGATGTCACACCCGTGCCACTGGGGTCGTCGCTGAAGTTCTGCCGGCTCGCCGAGGGTGGCATGGATGTCTATCCACGCTTCGGTCCGACCAGCGAATGGGACACCGCAGCCGGCCAGGCGATTCTCGAAGGCGCAGGCGGCGTGGTGCTCGACCCGCAGGGCCGGCCGTTCCGCTACAACCAGCGCGACACGATCCTCAACGGCGATTTCATTGCGCTCGGCGATCCGTCGTTGCCGTGGCGCGACTGGCTCGCGGCCTGAGGACGCGCGTAGCGCGCACACGACAGGATTCCGTGGGAGCGCGCTTGCGCGCGATGGGGCGTGATTCCGTGGGAGCGCGCTTGCGCGCGATGGGGCGTGGCCGGCGCGACCGGATCGCGCGCAAGCGCGCTCCCACAATCGCTCGTTGCGGTCCAATCAATCCGCACCCGTCTTCCAGGAGTTCGACGTGACCGATGCCCCCGGCGATATCCATCGCATCCTCGACATCATGGCGCGCCTGCGCGATCCGCAGAGCGGCTGCCCCTGGGACGTCGAACAGGATTTCGCGTCCATCGCCGCCTACACGATCGAGGAGGCCTACGAGGTCGCCGACGCGATCGATCGCGGCGATCTGCCGGGCCTGTGCGACGAACTCGGCGATCTGCTGCTGCAGGTCGTCTTCCACGCGCAGATGGCGCAGGAGCAGGGCGCGTTCGCGTTCGGCGACGTCGTCGATGCGATCAGCGACAAGATGATCCGCCGGCACCCGCACATTTTCGGCGACGTCTCGGCCGACGATGCCGAGACCGTGCTGCGCAACTGGGAGGCGATCAAGCGCGAGGAGCGCGCCGCGGCGGGGGAAACGGACACGTCGGCACTGGCCGGCATCGCACGCGGGCTGCCGGAGTGGCAACGCGCGGTGAAGCTGCAGCAGCGCGCCGCACGCGTGGGCTTCGACTGGCCGGGTCCGCAGCCGGTGATCGCGAAATTGCACGAGGAGATCGACGAGGTGCGCGTGGAATTCGACGCGGTCGCTGCCGATCCGGATGACACTGCGGCACAGGATCGACTCGAAGAAGAACTGGGCGATCTGCTGTTCGTCGCGGCGAATCTCGCGCGGCACGCGAAGGTCGATGTCGGCGCCGCATTGCGGCGCGCGAACCACAAGTTCGAGCGGCGCTTCCGCGCGATGGAAACGATGGCCGAGGCCGAGGGCAGTGCGCTCGCCGGCCAGTCGCTGGACGCGCAGGACGCCTACTGGAACCGCGCCAAGCAGGCAGAGCGCTCTCCATGAAAACGCTGCTGCTGTTCGTCGCGACCGCGTTCTTCGAGATCGTCGGCTGCTATCTGCCGTGGCTGTGGCTGCGCAAGGACGGCAGCGCCTGGCTGTTGCTGCCGGCCGCCGCCGCGCTGGCCGCGTTCGTGTGGCTGCTGACCCTGCATCCCACCGCATCGGGACGCGTCTACGCGGCCTACGGCGGGGTCTATGTCGCGGTCGCGCTGCTCTGGCTGTGGCGCGTCGACGGCATCGTGCCCAGCCGCTGGGATCTGCTGGGCGCCGCGCTGTGCCTCGGCGGCATGGCGGTGATCATGTTCGCCCCGCGCAACGCCTGAGAACCGGGCATCGCCTGCCGCGGCCTGGCAGCTGGCGCGCGGTGATCGCACGACGCTGGCACCGGTATACGCTGCGCGCCGCCTGGCGGCGCTCGCGACGGCGTTCGAACAGGTTCCGGCGGTTGACGCACGCAGACGCCGGTGCGATCAATGGCGCGTACACCGCCTGCTCTGGGAGGACGCATGCGCCGCTTCGCCAGTTTCCTCGAGTTCTACCCGTTCTATCTCGGCGAGCATGCGCACCCGGTGTCGCGGCGCCTGCATTTCATCGGCAGCTGCGGCGTACTGGCGCTGGTCGGCGTGGCGATCTGGCAGCGCAATCCGATGTGGCTCTGGGCTGCGCTGGTCTGCGGCTACGCCTTCGCGTGGGTCGGCCACTTCTTCTTCGAGAAAAACCGGCCGGCCACGTTCAAGCACCCCATCTATTCCTTCATCGGCGACTGGGTGATGTTCAAGAACATCCTGACCGGCCGTATACGCTTCTGACAGCGGCGGTCACTCCAGAAAAATCAGCCAGGCCGCGACCACGATCAGCGCGAAGCCGGCCCAGTGGTTCCACTTCAGCGGCTGGCCCAGATACCAGGTCGAGAAGCCCGCGAATACCAGCAGGGTGATGACCTCCTGCATGCCCTTGAGCTGTGGCGCGGAATAGACCGCGGCGCCGATCCGGTTCGCCGGCACCATCAGCATGTACTCGAAGAACGCGATGCCCCAGCTGACGACGATGACCGTCAGGATCGGCACGCTGCGGTACTTGAGATGTCCGTACCAGGCGAACGTCATGAAGATGTTCGAGCCGATCAGCAGCAGGACGGGAAGGAAGCGTTCGTAGCCGTTCATGGGGGCGTTCCGGCGGGCGGGGAGAGGGGGGATCCAGGCCCGCGGATACTGCCGCCGCAGCAGGAATCTTCACAAGTCCTGCACCGCCCGGGGCCTATCTTCACAAAGATTAATCCACCATGTCAGCCACGGGAGCCGTTATGCGTGCAGGTCAGGAACCAGGAGGGCTCGTCCTCATCGTCGAGGACAATCGCAACATCTCCGAGATGGTCGGCGAATATCTCGAGGGCCGTGGTTTCGAAGTCGACTACGCCGCCGATGGTCTGGACGGCTACCGTCTGGCCACCGAGAACAGCTACGACGTGATCGTGCTCGATCTCATGCTGCCGCGTCTGGACGGCATCGAAGTCTGCAAGCGCCTTCGCGAGGACGCACGCAAGTCGACGCCGGTGCTGATGCTGACCGCGCGTGACACGCTGGACGAGAAGCTGACCGGCCTGAGTTCGGGCGCCGACGACTATCTGACCAAGCCGTTCGCGATCCAGGAACTCGAGGCGCGCCTGCGCGCGCTGATCCGCCGCGAGCGTCGCCAGGTGGGTTCGGAAGTGCTCAAGGTCGCCGACCTCGTGCTCGATCCGGCCAGCATGCGCGCCACCCGCAGCGGGACCGAACTGCAGCTCTCGCCGATCGGCATGAAGCTGCTGACGATCCTGATGCGCGAATCGCCGCGGGTCGTGAACCGGCAGGAAATCGAACGCGAGATCTGGGGCAACAGCCTGCCCGACTCCGACACCCTGCGCAGCCACCTCTACAACCTGCGCAAGATCATCGACAAGCCCTACGACAAGCAGTTGCTGCATACCGTCCAGAGCGCCGGCTACCGGATCGCCGACATCGAGCAGTCGCCGGCGTAAGCCGGCGTCGTTCTCCGGTCGGTCCGATGCCCCAGGGTCTACCCAACCGCATCCGCGATGCCTTCACGGTGCAGGCCGTCGTCGCGGGCATCACGCTGATCGTCTGCGTGATGACCGCGGCGCTGATCGGCCGTGAGGTCTTCGCGCGGCAATGGCTGCACGCCGAGGCCGAGGCCTACTGGCTGGCGCGCAGCACCGACGCGGCCTATCCGCCGCCGTTCGGCGTGAACATCCAGGGCTATTACGTGCCTGCCGATGGCGGGCCCTACGACAGCATCCTCGACGGCGACCGCGCGGTCGCCAACCTGATCTGGTTCAAGGGCGCGCCCGAGGGCTTCTCCAAACGCCGGGATACCGATGGCGTGCTGCTGGTCGACCGCCGTGAGGACGGCACGCTGTATCTCGCCGCCTCGATGTCGCTGTTCGACCGCCTGCTGGCGCTGGCCGCCGGCGGTCTGGCGCTGCTGACGGTGATCTCGATCTTCGTGGTGTCGTGGCTGACCTACCGCACGTCCAAGCGCATGGTGCTGCCGATCCATCAGCTGGCCGACGAGGTGGGGCGATGGAACCCCTCGGGCGACGACGACAGTGCTCCGGTGCCGCTGGAACCGCGCGATGGCGCAGGCCGCGAAGCGCAGGCGCTGTCGAGTGCACTCCACGGGCTGGGCGAGCGCGTGGCTGCCTTCATGCGCCGCGAGCGGGAGTTCACCCGCGATGCCAGTCATGAGCTGCGGACACCGCTCACCGTGATCCGCGTCGCCAGCGACATGATTGCCGCCGATCCGTCGACGCCGGCGCACCAGCAGCGGCCGCTGCTGCGGATCCGCCGCGCCAGCCAGGACATGGAGGCGGTGATCGACGCCCTGCTGGTGCTGGCCCGCGAACGCGGCGTCATGCCGCAGAGCGAAATCTTCGATGTGCTGGAGATCGTCGAGGAAGAAGTCGACAAGGTGAAGCCGCTGTTCGACAGCAAGCAGCTCGAGCTGCGGGTCGACGTGCAGGCGCGTCCGCGTCTCGAGGCACCGCCGCGCGTGCTGGGCGTGATGCTGGGCCATCTGCTGCGCAACGCCTGGGCGTTCACCGAGCGTGGCGGCGTTGAGATCGTGGTCGACAGCGATCGCATCATCGTCCGCGATACCGGCATCGGCATGTCGCCCGAAGTGCTGCAGCGGGTGTACGACCCGTTCTTCCGTGCCGATCCCTTCAGCCAGGCAGGCAAGGGCATCGGGCTGTCGATCGTGCGCCGGCTGGGCACGCGCTTCGGCTGGCCGGTCGCACTGGAAAGCACACCCGACGAAGGCACCACGGTGACGATCGTGCTCGCCGAACGCCGGCTCTGAACGGACCGGTCGCGCCGCGGCGACCTCGATAAAAAAAAGCGGGGCCGGGTCAACTCGCGTCCGGGCGGTGCGTTAGCGTGACACGTTGCCTGACAAGAAACCCATCCATGTCGACCCGTCCCAAGCCCCGCCGTCGCGGCCTGCCGCGCCTCGTTCCCGTCATCGTCGTGGCCGCGGTCGTCGCGATCGGCCTGTGGTTCTGGTACCAGCGCGATGCCAACGCCGCCGAAGGCGCCTGGCGGACCACGCCGGTCGAGCGCGGTGACATCCGGGTCGTGATCTCCGCCACCGGCACGCTCAGCGCCACCTCGACGGTCACCGTCGGCAGCCAGATCTCCGGCCTGATCACCGAGGTGCTGGTCGACTTCAACGACACCGTGACCCAGGGCCAGGTGCTGGCCCGGATCGATCCGGCGACCTACCAGGCGCAGATCGAGCAGGGCTCGGCGCAGGTCAGCAGTGCGCGTGCGTCGCTCGCCCAGGCGCAGGCCAGCCTGCGCAACGCCGAACTCGACTTCGCCCGCAAGTCGGATCTCGTCGAACAGCAGCTCATCGCCCGCAGCGACGTCGACCTGGCCCGCGCCACGCTGGACCAGGCGCGCGCGCAGGCCGCCTCGGCGCAGGCGCAGATCACCCAGCAGACCGCGTCCACCCAGACGTCGCGGATCAATCTCGAACGCACCGTGATCCGCTCGCCGGTCGACGGCACGATTCTCACCCGCTCGATCGAACCCGGCCAGACCGTGGCCGCCAGCCTGCAGGCGCCGGAGCTGTTCACCATCGCCGAGGACCTCAGCAAGATGCGCATCGAGCTGGCGGTCGACGAGGCCGACATCGGCCAGGTTCGCGAGGGCCAGTCGGTGAGCTTCACCGCCGACGCCTTCAACGACCGCCGCTTCCAGGGCACGGTCGAGCAGGTGCGGCTGGCGGCGACGACCACCAACAACGTCGTGACCTATCCCGTTGTGGTGGCAGTCGACAACGCCGACGGCACGCTGCTGCCCGGGTTGACGGTGAATGCCGAGATCGAAGTCAGCAACCGGGCCAACGTGCTCCGGATCGGCAACGCGGCGCTGCGCTATCGCCCGGCGGATGCCGACCAGATCGCCGCGGCCGCACCGGCCGGTGCGGGCGGCGATGCCGCGCCGCGTGGCGGCGGGCTGGTCGATGATCTGGCCGCCGCTGCAGCTGGGATGTCGCTGACGCCCGAACAACAGGCCGCGTTCGATGCGGGCGCGGCGACGATGCGCGAACGCCAGCAGGCGGCGCGCGCAGGCGGCGGACAGGGCCAGCGGCCGGCCGGCAGCGGTGGTCCGCCCGGCATGGGCCCGCCGGGGGGCGGCGGTCGCGGCGATCCTGCAGTGCAGGCGCAGGTCCGCCAGCGGATGCTCGACCGCGCGCAGCAGACCTTCGCCGGATTCGTCGAGACGCTCGACGCCGAACAGCGCGCCACCTGGACACGTACGCTGGCCGGCACCATCGGCGCGACCCGCGTCACCCTCTATCGCCTCGTGGACGGACGCCGGGAAGCGGTGTCGGTGCGCCTGGGCGCCAGCGACGGCAGCAGCACCGAAGTGGCCGGCAACCTGTCCGAAGGCGACCTGATCGTGACCGGCGAACGCGCGGCCGCCCGATGAGCGCGGTCGTCGACACCCGGCCCGCGGTCATCGAGACGCGGGCGCTGAGCAAGATCTACTCCGCCGGTACCGAGGCCGAGGTCGCCGCGCTCAAGGCGGTCGACATGGTCATCCGCCACGGAGAATTCGTGGCGATCATGGGGCCGTCGGGCTCGGGCAAATCCACGCTGATGAACCTGATCGGCTGTCTGGATACACCGACGTCGGGCAGCTACCACTGCGACGGGGTCGATGTCGCCACGCTGGACCGCGAGGCGCTGGCGGAGCTGCGCCGCGACAAGATCGGGTTCGTGTTCCAGGGCTTCAATCTGCTGCCGCGCATGTCGGCGCTCGACAACGTGGCGATGCCCCTAGGTTATGCGCACGTGCCCAACGAGGAACGCCACGACCGTGCCCGCGAGGCGCTGGAGGCAGTGGGGCTCGGCAACCGCGGCACGCATCGGCCCAGCGAACTGTCGGGCGGCCAGCAGCAGCGCGTGGCGATCGCGCGAGCGCTGATCAACCGGCCGCCGGTCCTGCTGGCCGACGAACCGACCGGCGCACTGGACACCAAGACCGGCGAAGAAATCCTGGCGCTGTTCAAGCGGCTGCGCGACGACGGCCACACGGTGGTGCTGATCACCCACGATCCGGACGTGGCCGCGCACGCGGACCGGACCTTCGTGATGCGCGACGGCGAACTGCACGAGGAAGCGCCCTACGACACCCGGGTGCGCCCCGGACAGGATGGTGCGGCATGACGTACATGGACGTGCTGCGGACCGCGATCTTCGCACTGCGCGGCAACTGGATGCGCAGCATGCTGACCTCGCTGGGCGTGATCATCGGAATTGCTGCGGTGATCGTGATGGTGTCGGTCGGCCAGGGCACGCAGGCCGAGCTCGATCGCATGGTGTCGGGGCTCGGCTCGCAGCGTCTCGACGTGTCGCCGGGTTCGCGGCGCACTCCGGGCGGTGCGCGCCAGGCCGGCAGCAGTTTCTACACCCTGACCGAAGGCGACGCCGAAGCCATCCGCGCCGAGATTCCCGAAGTGCAGCTGGTGACCGGGCAGTTGCGCGGCAACAGCCAGATCGTGTTCGCCGAGAAGAACTGGGCCAGCAGCTGGCAGGGCGTGCAGCCGGATTTCTTCGAGATCAACGGCTGGTCGCTCGCCGACGGCGCGTGGTTCGAGCCGCAGGACTACACCGGCGCGGGCAAGCTGGTGATCCTGGGCGATACCGTGCGGCGGGAACTGTTCGGCGAGGACAGCGGTGTGGGTCAGACCGTGCGGGTGGGGCGCACGCCGTTCACCGTGGTCGGGACGCTGGCGCCGAAGGGGCAGGGCGGATTCGGCCAGGACCAGGACGACGTGATGATGGTGCCGCTCGAAACCGGGCGGCGACGGCTGCTCGGCGCGATGGGCCTGCCCCCCAGCGCGGTGATGCAGATCGCGCTCACCGTCACCAACGCCGACGACCTCGGGTATGTGCAGGGTGAGGTCGAGGCCCTGTTGCGCCAGCGGCATCGCATCGCACCCGGCGCGGAAGACGACTTCAGCGTGCGCAATATTTCCGAAATCGTCGCCACGCGCACCGCGACGACGCGGTTGATGTCGCTGCTGCTGGGCGCGGTCGCGACGATCTCGCTGATCGTCGGCGGCATCGGCATCATGAACATCATGCTGGTGTCGGTGACCGAACGCATCCGCGAAATCGGCCTGCGCATGGCGGTCGGCGCCGGCCCTGCGGACGTGCGTCGGCAGTTCCTGGCCGAGGCGATGCTGCTGTCGCTCGGCGGCGGCGTGCTGGGGATCGCGATCGGCATCGGCGGCGCGTTGCTGGTCGGACGCTTCACCGAATTGCCCACGGCGCTCAGCTCGCAGATCGTGCTGCTGGCTGCCGGCTTCTCGATCGCGACCGGCCTGTTCTTCGGCTATTACCCTGCGCGCAAGGCCTCCGAACTCGATCCCATCGACGCATTGCGCCAGCAGTAGCGGTACGGAAGAAGGGCGCCCGAGGGCGCCCTTCCTGCATGCGGATCCGTTCGATCAGCGTGTATAGAGCAGCCGGTTCGGCGATCCCGTGCCCGGGTTGCTGATCCGGTTCGTGGTCGCGTTGGTGTAGAGCCAGTTGCGCACCGTCGCCGGCGAGGCCGACGGATTGTTGGTCAGATACAGCGCCGCGGCGCCGGCCACGTGCGGCGACGCCATCGAGGTGCCACTGATGGTGTTCGACGCCGACGTGCTGGTGGACCAGGCCGAGGTGATCGACGAACCCGGCGCGAAGATGTTCACGCAGGTGCCGATGTTGGAGAACGAGGAGCGCGCATCGGTCGATGTGGTGGAGCCGACCGTCACCGCATTGGTGACGCGCGCCGGCGAGTAGTTGCAGGCGTTGGCGCCGTTGTTGTTGCCGGCCGCGACCACCACCGTGACGCCGCTGTTGATCAGGTTGTTGGTGGCGTTGTCGGTCGCGGTCGACGCGGGACCGCCCAGACTCATGTTGGCGACCGCGGGCAGCACGCGGTTCGCGCGTACCCAGTCGATGCCCGCGATGATCGTCGAGTTGGCGCTGCCGCCGGTGCAGCCGAACACGCGGACCGGCACCAGCCGGACCTGCTTGGCCACGCCCCAGGTCGTGCCGCCGACCGTGCCGGCGACGTGCGTGCCGTGGCCGTTGCAGTCGTTGCTGCCGCGGCCGTCGTTGATCGCCGAGTAGCCCGACAGCAGACGCGTGCCGAACTGCGTGTGACCGGTGCGGATGCCGCTGTCGATGATGTAGGCGCGCACGTTGGCGGCCAGCGGGTCGTAGACATAGGTGCCGTTCAACGGCCGGTCGCGCTGGTCGATGCGGTCCAGACCCCAGGTCGCGCCGGTCTGCGTGGCCGACAGCTCGACGTAGCCGTCTTCCTCGATGAAATCCACGCGCGGATCGTTGAGCAGTCCGGCCAGCTTGCGCTCGTCGGCGCGCACGACCATGCCGTGCAGCGCGTGCGTGTAGAGCTGGGTGACGTCGAGGTCGTAGCGTGCGGCCACGTCGACGACGGTGCGCTCCACCTCGGCCGCGATCGCGGCGTCCGGGGAGGCGGCGACGGTCTTGTCCAGCCGTCCTGCGAGACGTTCGCTGTCGACCCGGTCGCGGATGTCGGCACTGTTGAAGACCACGATGTACTGGCCGGGGATGGGGTTCTCGGTTTTCTTCAGTTCTGCCGCGAACGCGGGGGAGGCAAGGGCGGCCGCGAGGGCGAGAGCGAGCAGGCGCTTCTGGGTCATCGGAATGTCCTTTTTTCGATCGGTGGGTACAGCGACGCAAATCGATTTGCGGTGGGTCCCCTGTTCCGTCCTGCACGGCGACGCTTGTCCTGCGGTCACCGGAGAGCCGACGCTGCGAGCCCGGTGGCGGCGCTGTCAAGCGGAAGGCATGGATTGACCCCGATCGCACACTCCCGGCGTGCGGGCCGACACACTCCATCGACTGGAAACGTTTCTTCTGCAACCGGGCGGGATGCGGGAGGCGTGCGCATGCTGCGTCGCGACACCGATCCGCGACGGATACCGCTTGCGATGAGTCGCAGACCTGATCAGGTCTGCGCATACAACCGCGGCGATGCGATTGTCACGTGCGCCACAGCGCCGCACGGATGCTCGCGGCAGCGAGGGACCCGGCGTAAGCACCGCCGGATCCATCTTCCGGCAACGCCTGCTGTTCAGGGCGCGATCGGGACCGTCAGCTGCCGACGTCAAGTAACGGTGTCACCGGGCTGCGCATCAGGTGCGCGGTCGAGCCGCGCTCAGCGCACCAGGAACGGCGCGATGATGCCGCGCCACAACACATAGCCTTCGGCATTCATGTGCAGGCGGTCTTCGATGAAGAGCTCCTCGCGCGGCTGGCCCGCGGCATCGAGCATCGGCGTGAACACGTCGATGTAGGCGACATTGCGCTGCGACGCGGCCCAGTCGCGCAGGGCTTCATTGGTCCGGCGCTGGACATCGAGCAGATGCGTGCGCGAGGGGCTGGGCTTGATCCCGAGCAGGGCGATCTGGGTGCCCGGCAGCGCGGCGTGGATGCGTGCGACGAAGGCCTGCGTGTCCGACAGCACCTGCTGCGCCGACCGGCCTTCGAAGGTGTCGTTGTCACCGGCGTACAGCACCACCTGGCGCGGCCGGTAGCGCAGCGCGACCGAGTCGGCGTACCAGACCGCATCGCGCACCTGCGACCCGCCGAATCCGCGGTTGAGCACCGGTACTTCGGGGAAATCCGCCGCCAGCGTCGTCCACATGCGCACCGACGAACTGCCGGTGAAGACGATCGGGCGTTCCGGCGGCGGGTGATCGGCGTCCTCGGCCGCGAAGCGGGCCATGTCCGCGGCCCAGACGGGCGAGGACACCGGATCGAGGCCGGCGGTGGGGTCGCGGTCCGGGGGCGTGCCCGGGCTGGCGCAGCCGGCAAGCAGGACCAGGACTGCGAGCAGCAGGGCGGCGGGTCGGATGGCGTGGCCGGTCGAAGAGGGCACGGACGCTCCAGGCGGGAAATCGGTCCGCCAGTCAAACAGTCCGGTCCCGGGGATGCAAACACCGGGAGGTGCACATGAGGGTTGTGGCAGAATCCACCGGCCCCGTCCGCCGCAACCGAGCCGGTTTCCCATGCCATCGACCGTTCCAGGGTCCGCATTTTCCCATCGTGGGGCGGGCGCTCTGCTGCCGCACCCGCGTCGCGGTCGGCGGGTGGGTTGAACGATGGCGGACGAGACGGGCCATTGGCCGCGCGGACCGGCGCGCCTGCTGAAGGCGACGGTGTGGTCGTGGCAGGGCCTGTGCGCCGCATGGCGGCACGAATCCTCGTTCCGGGCGGAGGTCTGCCTGCTCGCCGTCCTGGCGCCGCTGGCGCTGTGGCTGGGTAACAGCGGGGTCGAGCGCGCGCTGCTGCTCGGCAGTTGTCTGCTGGTGCTGGCCGTGGAACTGCTGAACTCGGCGATCGAAGCCGTGATCGAGCGCTACGGCCCTGAATTCCACGAACTCGCGGGTCGGGCCAAGGACATGGGCTCGGCCGCGGTGTTCGTCACGATGCTCAACGTACTGGTGGTGTGGGTCCTGATCCTGCTGCCGCGCTGGTTGTGAGCGCGGCGGCGGCCGGGCGCCGCGCCGATCGAATCTCAATGAGGATGTGTCACCGATGATGGAATTGATTACCGACCCGCAGGTCTGGATCCTGCTGATCACGCTCAGTGCGATCGAGATCGTGCTCGGCATCGACAACCTGGTCTTCATCTCGATCGCGGTGGCCAAGCTGCCGGTCGAACAGCGCGAGTTCGCGCGCAAGTTCGGTATCGCGGTGGCGTGCATCACGCGCATCGGCCTGCTGCTGATGCTGGCCTGGCTGGCCGGCCTGACCGAGCCGCTGTTCGAACTCTTCGGCCGCGGCGTGTCGGTCCGCGACCTGGTGCTGATCCTCGGCGGCCTGTTCCTGATCGTGAAGGGCGCGATGGAAATCCGCGAGCAGCTCAAGGGCGAAGACGGCGAGGCACACGGCACGGTCGGCAAGGCGACCGCCTCGTTCGGCGCGGTGATCGCGCAGATCGCGGTCATCGACATCGTGTTCTCGCTGGACTCGGTGATCGCCGCCGTCGGCATGGCCGGCGACTACGTGCCGGTGATGGTCTGCGCGATCCTGCTGGCGGTCGCGGTGATGCTGCTGGCGGCGCAGCCGCTGGGCAAGTTCATCGACGCGAACCCGACGGTGAAGATGCTGGCGCTGACCTTCATCGTGCTGATCGGCATGTATCTGCTGCTTGATGGCTTCGGTGTGCACATCCCGAAGGGTTACATCTACGGTTCGATGGGCTTCTCGGCTGCGGTCGAGATGCTGAACCTGTGGGCCAAGCGCAACGCGATGCGCGTGCGCGGCGAAGCCACCCCGCCGGTGGACGAGCCGACCCACCCGCTGCCGCGCTGATCCGATGACGATCCTCCACCAGATCGATCCGATCGCGGTCCACCTGCCACAGGTGGGCCCGTTCCAGCCCTCGGTCCACTGGTACGGCCTGATGTACCTGCTGGCCTTCGGTGTGGCGTGGCTGCTCGGCCGCAGCCGCATCCGTGCCGGGCGCCTGCCCGGCGTCAATGTCGAGCAGTTCGGCGACCTGCTGTTCTACGGCATCGTGGGCGTGATCCTGGGCGGCCGGATCGGCTACGTCCTGTTCTATGCCTTCGGTGATCTGCTGCAGGATCCGCTGATGCTGGTCCGAGTGTGGGACGGCGGCATGAGCTTCCACGGCGGCCTGCTCGGCGTGCTGGTGGCGGCCTGGTGGTGGACGCGTCGGCAGGGCCTGCACTTCTTCGACGTCATGGATTTCGTCGCGCCGTGGGTGCCGCCGGGCCTGGGCTTCGGCCGCATCGGCAACTACATCGGCGCCGAGCTGTGGGGCAAGTACACGCAGGCCGGCTGGGGCGTGGTGTTTCCGACCGATCCCGCGTTCCGCGGCTGGTCGGCCGAGCGTCTGCAGAGCGAGTTCGCGACCGGCGCGCTGTACCAGTTCGCCCGCCATCCGTCGCAGCTCTACCAGGCATTTCTCGAAGGCCTGGTGATGTTCGTCGTGCTGTGGTGGTTCTCGCGCAAGCCGCGGCCACGCTATGCGGTATCGGGCCTGTTCGCGCTGCTGTACGGCGTGTTCCGCTTCATTGTCGAGTTCGTCCGCGTGCCCGATGCCGAGCTCGGCTATCTGGCGTTCGGCTGGCTGACGATGGGGCAGGTGCTGTCGCTGCCGCTGATCGCGCTGGGCCTGTTCCTGCTGTGGCGTTCGCGCAGCGCGCCGACCCTGCAGCCGGTGCCGCCCGCGGCCACCGTCGACACGCAATAAGCGATGCACGCATCGCCCCGATTGATCCGGAGATCGCGATGAAGCAGTACCTCGATCTGCTGCAGCACGTCCTCGAGCACGGCGCCGAGAAGTCCGACCGCACCGGCACCGGCACGCGCAGCGTGTTCGGCTGGCAGATGCGCTACGACCTCAATGCCGGTTTCCCGCTGGTGACGACGAAGAAGCTGCACCTGCGCTCGATCATCCACGAGCTGCTGTGGTTCCTGCAGGGCGACACCAACGTCGCCTACCTGCGCGACAACAAGGTCAGCATCTGGGACGAATGGGCCGACGCCGACGGCGAACTGGGCCCGGTCTACGGCAAGCAGTGGCGGCGCTGGACGACGGCCGACGGCCGCACGATCGACCAGATGCAATGGCTGGTCGACGAGATCCGCCGCAATCCCGATTCACGTCGGCTGGTGATCAGTGCCTGGAACGTCGGCGAGCTGTCGGAGATGGCGCTGATGCCCTGTCACGCGCTGTTCCAGTTCTACGTCGTCGACGGCAAGCTGAGCTGCCAGCTCTACCAGCGCAGCGGCGACATTTTCCTGGGCGTGCCGTTCAACATCGCCAGCTACGCGCTGCTGACCCACATGGTCGCGCAGGTGACCGGCCTGGGCGTCGGCGATTTCGTGCACACGCTGGGCGACGCGCATCTGTATTCGAACCACTACGACCAGGCACGCGAGCAGCTGACCCGCACGCCGCGCGCGCTGCCCACGCTGCGGCTCAATCCGGACGTCACCGATCTGTTCGGGTTCCGCTTCGAGGACATCGCGATCGAGGGCTACGATCCCGCGGCGGCGATCAAGGCGCCGATCGCGGTATGAGCGGCGTGCGCGCCGTGCTCGTCCTCGGCGCGGCGCTGGTCGCCGCGGGCTGCCAGCAGATGCCGGCGCGCGATGCCGATGTGGCGGTGTCATCCGCGGCGTGCGCCGGTGCATCGCCGGTAGAGGCCGCGGAGACGTTCTATCGCCAGGTCGTGAGCCTCAATCCCCGCGGCCTGCCATCGATCGAGGAGATGCGCACGCTCGGCCCGTTGCTGTCGTCCGGCATGCAGGCCTCGATCGCGCGTGCGCGCGTCCGCCAGCAGGCCGAGATCGCGGCGTTCCCGGACGACAAGCCGTCCTTCATCGAGGGCAGCCTGTTCACCAGCCTGTTCGAAGGACCGACCGCCGTGCTGTCGGCACAGGCCGATCCCGCCGCGCCCACGCGCGTGGGCGTTGAGATGACCTACGCGGGGCAGGGGAACGCGCGCTGGCGCGACCATGCGCTGATGCGTTGCGAGAGCGCGCAGTGGCGTGTCGACGACATCGCATTCGGCGGCGACTGGGACTTCGCGTCGACCGGCCACCTGCGCGCGGCGCTGGACGCCGAATGAGCGCGCCGGCGCTGGTCCTCATCGCCGCGCTGGACCGCAACCGTGCGATCGGTCGCGGCAACACGCTGCCCTGGCGGCTGCCGGACGACCTGAAACGGTTCAAGACGCTGACGCTCGGCAGGCCGGTGCTGATGGGCCGCAAGACCGCCGAGTCGCTGGGGCGCGCCCTGCCGGGCCGACGCAATCTGGTACTGACGCGTCAGGGCATTGTTCCGTTCGAGGGCATGGAGGCCGTGGATTCGATCGCCGCGGCGGAAGCGATCGCGCGCGCGGACGGCGCCGACGAACTCTGCGTCATCGGCGGCGGCGAGATCTATGCATTGACGCTGCCGCGCGCAGCGCGCCTGCACCTGACCCATGTCGACACCGTGGTCGACGACGCGGATGCGTTCTTCCCCGCGTTCGATACCGATCGCTGGCGCGCGGTGGCTCGTGAGTCGCACCCGGCCGACGCACGCCACGCGAGCGCATTCGAATTCGTGGACTACGTGCCCGCCTGATCGGACAGCCGCTGCGCCCGCGGCCGGATGACGTCGAGGTCCGGCAGCGCGGCGCGATCAGCGCGGCGGCTGCACGTCCCGTCCGGGCACCTGCACGATGCGCAGCGTGTCGGCATCGAGCTGCAGTGCGGTGAGCTTGCCGCCCCAGACCGCGCCGGTATCGATCGCATGCACGCCGTGGCCGATGAACAGGCCCAGCGTCGACCAGTGGCCGCAAACGATCTTCAGGTCGCGCTCGGCGCGTCCCGGGACTTCGTACCAGGGATAGAGCCCCGGCTGCTGTGTGCCCGGCTGGCCCTTTTCCTCGAATGCGATGCGGCCCTTCGGGGCGCAGTAACGCATGCGGGTGAAGATGTTGATGATCGCGCGATCCCGATCCGGGCCCGCCAGGTTCGGCGACCACGCCGGCCGGTCGCCGTACATGTTCCGGAGCAGCTTGCGGTAGCCGCCGTTGCGCAGCTTGCGTTCGATCTCGCTGGCATGACGTTCGGCCAGTTCCGTCGTCCATCGTGGCGCCAGGCCGGCATGCAGCATCATCCAGCCGAGATCCCGGTCCACGTGCAGCAGCGGGCAGGCGCGCAGCCAGTCGAGCAGCACATCGCGATCGTGCGCGAACAGCACGCCCTGCAGGTCGGCGTTGACCTTGCGCTGGTCCTCCTCACGACGCTCGGCGATTGCCAGCAGCGAGAGGTCGTGGTTGCCCAGCACGCTGACGACGTTGTCGCGCAGCGAATGCACCAGACGCAGCGTCTCCACCGATTCGCCGCCGCGATTGACCAGGTCGCCGCAGAACCACAGGCGGTCCTGCGCCGGATCGAAGCCGATCGCATCGAGCAGACGCCGGGTCGGGTCGTAGCAGCCCTGCAGGTCGCCGATTGCCCAGACAGCCATGCGTCAGTGCAACGTCCGCGGGACCGACAGCGTGAACGGCGGGATTGGCGCATCGAAATGCGCACCGTCGTCGCCGATCATGTCGTAGCTGCCTTCCATCGTGCCGACGGAGGTGGTCAGCACGGCGCCGGAGGTATAGGTGAAATCCTCGCCGGGTTCCAGGCGCGGCTGTTCGCCCACGACGCCATCGCCGCGGACTTCCTCCACACGCCCGTTGGCATCGGTGATGATCCAGTGGCGCGCCACCAGCTGCGCCGGCAGGCGTCCCACGTTGCGGATGCGGATCGTATAGGCGAACACGAACCGGTCGGCGTCGGGCTTGGATTCCTCGTCGAGGAAGCGCGTCGCGATCTGGATTTCGAGGGTGTAGTCGGCGGTCTCGTTCATTGCGCGTCCAGTGTAGCCGGACGGCATGAATGCATCGACTATGCGTCGGGCGTGATGTTCGCCAGACGCACGAAATCGGCGACCGCCAGCTGCTCGGCGCGGGTCTGCGGATCGATGCCGACGGACGCGATCGCCTCCGCGTCCATCACCGTGCCCAGCGCATTGCGCAGCGTCTTGCGGCGCTGGCCGAACGCGGCGCGCACGATGTGCGCGAAGCGCGCGTGGTCTTCGATCCGGATGCTGTCGGCCGGTCGCGGCTTCAGGCGCACGACGGCCGAATCCACCTTGGGCGCGGGCCGGAATGCGCCGGGGCCGACGGTGAACAGCGCGGTGACGTCGCAGTAGGCCTGCAGCATCACGCTGAGCCGTCCATAGACCTTGCTGCCGGGGCCGGCCGCCATGCGCTCGACGACTTCCTTCTGCAGCATGAAGTGCATGTCGACGATGGCCGGCGCGTGCGCCAGCGCGTGGAACAGGATCGGCGAGGACAGGTTGTAGGGCAGATTGCCGACCAGCCGGATCGGCGTGCCGTCCGCGAGCGCCGTGAAGTCGACGTCGAGCACGTTGGCGTGGATCAGCGTGAGCGCGCCGTGCGCGGCGGCCTGCAGCGTCAGCGGCTCGAGCAGGTCGCGGTCGAACTCGATCGCGGTCAGGGCGCCGTGGCGGTCGAGCAGGGGGAACGTCATCGCGCCCTGTCCGGGGCCGATCTCGACGATCCGCTCGCCCGGCTTCGGCGAGACGGCCAGGACGATGCGATCGACGACGCCGCGCTCGTGCAGGAAGTTCTGGCCGAGCGATTTCTTCGGCGGTTCGGTGAACGCGTCGGGACGGGGGTCGGGGCGGGCGGAGAATCGGCTCATGGGCAGGTGTCGTTCGGAAGTCGGATCACAACAGCCGGGTTCCCGGCGCGATATCGCCATCGGGCACGCACAGGCGCACGGCGCCGTCGGCATCGTGGAATCCGGTGATCAGGCATTCGGACATCAGCGGTCCGATCTGCTTGGGCGGGAAATTGACCACGCCGACTACCAGCCGCCCGATCAGGGCGTCGGGCGTGTAGTGGGCAGTGATCTGCGCACTGGACTTGCGCACCCCGAGATCGGGGCCGAAATCCACGTGCAGCACGTAGGCGGGACGACGCGCGGCCGGAAAGGGCTCGGCCGCGACGACGCGGCCGACCCGCAGGTCGACCTGCAGGAAGTCGTCCCAGCCGATGGTCGGCGATGCGCTCACCGGGCCCGCCCGCGATGGCGCGCGAGCACGGCGCACTGGTCGATCGCGGCGAACAGGCTGGACGGGTCGGCGCGTCCGGTGCCGGCCAGCTCGAGCGCCGTGCCGTGGTCGACCGCGACGCGCGGGTAGGGCAGGCCGAGGGTCAGGTTGACCGCCGATTCGAAACCGCTGTACTTGAGGACCGGCAGGCCCTGGTCGTGATACATCGCCAGCACCGCGTCGACCCCGGCCAGGCGCGCGGGCAGGAAGGCGGTATCGGCTGGCAACGGACCTTCGAGCCGGAATCCTTTGCCGCGCAGGCGATCGAGCAGCGGCGTGATGGTCTCCTGTTCCTCGTGGCCCAGATGGCCGTCCTCGCCTGCGTGCGGGTTCAGGCCGAGCACTGCGATGCGCGGCGTGTCGAGGCCGAAGTCACGCTGCAGCGCAGTCGCCAGGATGCGCAGCACGCGTTCCAGCAGACCGGCGGTGATCGCGTCCGGCACCGCGCGCAGCGGCAGGTGGGTCGTCGCCAGCGCCACGCGCAGAGTGGGGTTGGCGAGCATCATGACGACGTCGCATCCGGCGTCGTCGGCCAGCAACTCGGTCGTGCCGGTGTAGGGCACGCCCCCGGCGTTGATCGCGGCCTTGTGCACCGGGCCGGTGACCATGCCGTCGAACGTGCCGTCACGGCAGCCTGTGGCGGCCAGCAGCAGGCCGTCGATCACGCTGCGGGCATTGGCGGGTTCGGGGCTGCCGAACGCCACCCGGGCGGGATGGGGGGCATCGATCAGGCGCAAAGTGCCGGCCGGGATCGCGTCGGCATGCGGATCGGCGAAGGCGAGCGGCAGGTCGAGCGCGGCAGCTGCGCGTTGCAGGGTGTCGCGATCCGCGATCGCCACCAGGTCCGCGTCGGTCGGGTGCCAGGCGGCGCGGACACATAGTTCCGGGCCGATTCCGGCCGGTTCGCCGGGCACCAGTGCAAGGCGCGGGCGGCTCAACGCGTGCCCGCCAGCAGGGACTGCATGGGACGGAAATCAGGGGGTGTCATCGGAATCGGCAATCGCAGCAGTGGCGAACCGGCCGATCCGGTCCGGGCGTCCGACAACGCGGTCTGCCCGGACAGGCGCGGCAGCGGCCGCGCGGTGGAACAGGGGCCGTCGATCTGGATGCCCCTGCGCGTGCGGCCCGGCGTGTGGCGGGCCGCGGAGATCATCCGCCGCTGCCCACGACCTCCGGGTCGGGATTCGGGCCGATGCGGACGCTGACGTAGGCTTCGCCGCGCAGCTCGCGCACGTAACGGTCCCATTCGTCTTCCAGCTTGCGCTGGCCGATGGCTTCGCGGGCCTGGGCGCGCTGGTTGTTGTCGTTGCCGGCGGACTGGCGGGTCGCCAGGCGCTGGACGACGTGCCAGCCGGCCTGGGTGCGGAACGGCGGCGACACGGCACCGTCGGCGAGTGCAGCCACCTGGGCGCCGAAGTCGGGACCGAATTCGTCCTGGGTGAACCAGCCGAGATCGCCACCGGTGCCCTTGGTGCTGGTGTCTTCGGAGCTCTCCTGGGCGATCTCCGCAAAATCGGCGCCGCCCTGGATCCGGGCACGCAGCGCGTCGGCGCGTGCACGCGCAGCGCTGTCGTCGCCGGCCGCGGCGCGGATCAGGATGTGGCGGGCCTGGAATTCGGTCACCGAACCCGTACCGGCCTGGGCGGCATCGCGCACCTCGACCAGCTGCAGCAGCTGGAAGCCGCTCGGACCCCGGATCGGGCCGATCACTTGGCCGGGCTGCAGCGAGGTCACCGCGGTCGCGAAGGCGGCCGGGATCTCGTCGCTGCGGCGCCAGCCCAGATCGCCGCCCTCAAGCGCGTTGGGGCTGTCGGAATAACGCACGGCAGCCGCCGAGAATTCCATTTCGTTGCGGTCCAGCAGGCCCTTGATGCCGTCGACCTTCTGCTGACCGACCTGGATCTGCTCCGGCGTCGCGCCTTCCGGCAGCGCCACCAAGATATGCGACAGGCGGTACTGCGCGCCCGAGGCCTGCGCCGACAGTGCGGCGTCGACTTCGGCATCGCTGACCGAGATGCGCGTCTGCGCGAAGCGCTGGCGCATGCGCTGCACCATCAGTTCGTCACGCAGCGAGGCGCGGAAGTCGTCGAACGACATGCCGTCGCCGGCCAGCTGCTGGCGCAGCTGGTCCATCGTGAAGTTGTTCTGCTGCGCGATCGCGGCGATCGCCTGGTCCACTTCCTCGTCGCTGATGCGCACGCCGGTCTGCTGCGCACGCGCGGTCTGCAGACGCAGGGTGATCAGGCGCTCGAGCACCTGACGCTCGAGGATCTGCTGCGGCGGCAGCTGGTCCTGGCGCGTCGCGTACTGGCCGCGGATATTGGCGACGGCGCGCTCGAGTTCGCTGGCGAGGATCACGTCCTCGTCGACAACGGCGGCAATACGGTCGAGGGGCTGCAGGTCCTGTGCCTGCGCGGTGGCGGCGAACAGCACGGCAGCCGCCGCAAGAGAACGGATCAGTGTCTTCATTGGCTCAGGCCGGGAGTGAAGGTTTCTTCGTCGTCGCTGTTGCGCAGCTCGGACGGCGGCACGAGATAGAGGTCATCGCGGTAATAACCGAGAATAGCACGGCGCAAACGGTCGGCCGTGTCGGGGCCGGCCGAGCCCAGACCCTTCAGTTCAAGTTCGAACATGATCGCGTTGTTCAGCTCTCCCTGGCGATTGCGCAGGTAACGGCGCGCGACGACGCGGGCCGCGAGACAGCAGCTGTCCCACTGCACACCGGCCACCGCTTCGAGCAGGCGAGCCTCGGTGAACGAGTAGTAGTAGCGGCCGACGAGGCTCCAGGCGGGGCTGATCGGGTACAGGAACGACAGGTCGGCCTGTTCGATCAGATCGGCGCGGCGACGGTAAGCGAAGTTGACGATGCCTTCGTCACCGATCAGATAGCGCGTGCGCAGCGACATCAGGTCTTCGCGGCGGAACTTGGGATCCCACTGGTAGCCGGCGCTGACCGTCCAGCGGTCATTGATCGCATACGTGGCGTCGGTGACCCAGGCCGAGCGGCCCTGCTCGACCTGCGCCTCACCGGGAATGGTGACCCGGGAGTCCGACAGGTAGACGATCTGTCCGAGACTGGCGGAGAGCTTCTCCATGCCATCGGATTCGCGGATCAGGCGCGTGCTCACCGCCATCGTGACCTGGTTCGCGTCGGCCTGGCGGTCGGCGCCCGAGTAGCGGTTGTCGCGGAACAGCTGACCCCAGCCGAAGGTCAGCGGGCTGGTGTCGAACAGCGGCAGCGCGGACTGGTCGCGGTACGGCGAGTTCAGATAGAACAGCCGCGGCTCGAGCGTGTGCAGGTATTCCTCGCCGCGCCAGCTGGTGTTGCGGTCGAAGAACAGGCCGGCGTCGATCGAGCCGATCGGCTGGCTGCGGCTCGGCGACCTGTTGCTATAGAGCGCCAGCGTATCGGCCGGCACAGGCACGTTGCCCGGGATGCCGAGTTCAGCACGCGCGCGCTGTTCGGCGATCTGGTCGGTCAGCGCGCGATCCAGTGAATAACTGGTGTGGCGCCAGGCGAGGGTCGGGCGCACGAACCACGCCGCGCCTTCGAACGGCATCGAGATATAGGGTTTGAGATCCAAACGGCTGCCGCCGGGTCGCGCGGCGTCATCGACGTGCGCGAAGCGGGTCGCGGTGGTGTCGACGCCCGCGTTGATCCAGTCGCCGTACGGGCGCTGCCAGGTGAAGGACGCATGCGGCAGACGGTTGTAGGGCAGGATCGACTCGGGCAGCGTGTAATCGGTCAGCAACTGGTAGTCGCCGAGCACGCTCGCATTCCAGTAACCGCGATCGCCCGAGGTGCCCTGGCCGAAGACGCCGATCTGGCTCAGGGCGTTGACCGTCGAAATGCCGTCGACATTGTTGCTGGAGTCCTCGAGGTAGCGCGGGTCGCTCATCCAGGTCAGGTTGGTGCGGCCCTGCCAGGTCGGATTGATGTCCAGCGATCCGCCGAAGTTGAGGAACGCGCGGTCGGCCTTGCGCCGGTTCTCGACGATCGGTACCTGTTCCTCTTCGAGCTCGCGCTCGCGGGTGGTCAGCTTGTCGGACGGCAGATAGGCCACGTCCAGCTCGCCGCGCGCCCGGTCGGTCATGAAGCGGAACTCGGTGCCCAGCTGCACGCCGCGCCGGCTCATGAAGCGCGGCTCGAGCGTCATGTCGTAGTTCGGCGCGAGGTTCAGGTAGATCGGCTGGGTGTAGTCGAAGCCGTTGCGGCCGGACTGCGAGATGCGCGGAAACAGCAGGCCCGACAGGCGGCGTTCGTCGATCGGGAAGCGGAACCACGGCACGTACAGCACCGGCACCCGACCCACGCGCAGGGTCGCGCGTCGCGCGGTGCCCATGCCCATCTCGGTGTCGATGTCGATCTGGCCGGCCTTCAGCTCCCACCATCGGTCGCTGGGCGTGCAGGTCGAATAGGTCGAACCGATCAGGGCGCCGACCGTGCCGTCCATGCGGATGTGGTCGGCGCCGCCGTTGCCGCGGCGCGCGGTCAGCTGGTAGCGCACGCGCTCCATGCGGTAGGACTCGGCGATCGTGTCGCCTTCCAGGCGATCGGCGATCACGCGCATGCCGGCGTCCTGGTAGCGGACGTTGCCGTCGGCCACGAAGGTGCCGTCGTCCTGCGAGAACTGCAGGTCGTCGGTGCCGAGGAACTGGTCGCCGCGGCGCAGGGTCACGTCGCCGGTGACGTTGCCGGTGAAGTCGCTGTCGATGCCGGTCAGGCCTTCGAACTGGTCGCCGTCGATATCGGTCGGCTGGTTCTCGCGGTCCTCGACCGAGCCGATTGGCGCCTGGGCATCGGCGAAAGACGGCACGGCGTCCTCGATCGGACACAGCGCCCAGTAGTTGGGGCGCAGCATGTCGTCCGCGTGTGCGGTCAACGAGACGGCGATGCAGAACGGAAGGGGGAGCAGGCGTAGGGCAGGGCGCACGGTCGATCCGTTCAGCCAAAAACGTGCGCCAGCATGCCGTATCCCATGGGTAGCGGCAATGCGCCGACAGCGCCCGGCAGCGCCGCGATGCGCCGCGCTTCGTGCCGGTCCGCACCGGGGTGGGCGGCAAGCTGAATGGTGGGTCGCAGGGGCGCGGACTGGCGCATGTGCGAATGGGGCCGGCGGGCGCGTTTGCGCTGCCGCTCGCCCCAGGACGCGCGATCCGGGCTGCGTCAGTCGCTCAGCGCACGCAGGTGCGCGACGCTGCTCGTGCGCAGGGCGTCCAGGTCGTAGCCGCCTTCGAGCATCGAGACCAGCCGGCCCTCGGCATGACGGTCGGCCAGCTTGACCAGTTCGCCGGTCAGCCAGCCGAAGTCGTCGGCCTCGAGTTCGAGCTGGGCCAGCGGATCGCGCCGGTGCGCGTCGAAGCCGGCCGACACCAGGACCAGCTGCGGTGCGAAGGCATCGATCTCCGGCAACAGGCGCTCGCGCCACGCGTCGCGAAAGCGATCACTGCCGGTGCCGGCCGGCAACGGCAGGTTGACGATGTTGCCGACGCCGCGCTCGTCGCGATGGCCGGTGTCGGGATACAGCGGCAACTGGTGCGAGCTGACGTACTGCACCCGCGGCTCGGCATCGAAGATCGCCTGGGTGCCGTTGCCGTGGTGGACGTCGAAATCGACGATCGAGATCCGGGTCAGGCCGTAGCGGTCCAGCGCGTGCGCGGCTGCGACCGCGATGCTGTTGAACAGGCAGAACCCCATCGCGATGTCCGCCGTGGCGTGGTGGCCCGGCGGGCGCACGGCGCAGAAGGCCCGCTTCGGTCCGCCGCCGAACACCAGATCGACTGCGGCCACGCCTGCGCCGGCCGCGTGCAGGGCGGCGGTCGCCGAGCCGGGCGACAGGACGGTGTCGGCATCCAGCGGGATCCGCCCGGTCGGTTGCGATTCGAGCACCGTGCGCAGCAGGGATTCGTCGTGCACGCGCAGCAGCTGACCGCGCGTGGCGGCGGGCGCCTGGCGCAGGTCGAGATCGGGAAACGCGGCGCGCAACGCGTCGATGACCGCCGCCAGCCGCTCGGGGCATTCGGCGTGACCGGGGCCGGTGTCGTGGTCCAGCCCGCTGGCATGCGAGAACACCGGCACCTGCCGGGTGTCACCGCCAAAGCCGACCGGATGATGCATCGCTCAGCGCCGACGCTCGTGGCGCCACAGCACTTCGCCGTGCCCATCGGCGCGGGCCAGCACGCGGGCCAGCACGAACAGCAGATCGGACAGGCGGTTGAGATAACGCACGGCCTGGGGCCGCACCGCCTCGACGCGCGACAGCGCCACCGCTTCGCGCTCCGCGCGGCGCACGACGGTACGCGCGATGTGGCAGCGCGCCGCGGCCTCGCCGCCGCCGGGCAGGATGAAATCCTTCAGCGGCGGCAGGGCATCGTTGTAGTGGTCGAGGCGCGCTTCGAGCGCATCGATATCGGCATCCTCGATCGCCGCGTGGCCGGGAATGCACAGCTCGCCGCCGAGATCGAACAGCTGGTGTTGCACGGTCGTCAGCAGATCGCGGATGTCATCCGGCACGGCCGTGGCCAGCAGCAGGCCGATCGTCGAGTTAGCCTCGTCGACCGTGCCGTAGGCGGCCACGCGCAGCGAATCCTTGCCGACCCGGGCGCCGTCGCCCAGCCCGGTCGAGCCGTCGTCGCCGGTGCGGGTGTAGATCTTCGAAAGGCGGTTGCCCATCGCGTAGCCGGGGTCAGTCGGCGTGCAGCGCGCGGGCGGGCGCCGGCTGCGGCAGCACGCGGGTCAGCAGCACATGCAGCATCGCGGCGGCGCCGACGTACAGCGCGGCGACGCGACCGTAGGGCAGCAGCCAGTCGGTGTAATTCTTCCACCAGCCGGCCAGGGTGGGCTCGGCAACGCTGCTGCTGATCCAGTAGAAGCTGCCCTGCGCGATCAGATGGCACACCACCACCGACACGACCAGGCTGGCGGCCAGCTTCAGCACGCCGGCCAGCGCCGGTCCGGCCACATGCCGCTTCAGCCACAGGCCGCCGGCCCACATCGCGAAGTACGCCGGCACCAGGCACCAGTAGGCGGGCGAGACGCAGTAGTGGGTCCAGAACGAGAGGCCCTGGCTGGTGATCACGAACCAGTCCACCGCGACGGCCAGCGCCATCAGTGCCGGGAACGCCCAGCGCGTGCCGCCGGCGAGGTAGAAGCCGCCGATGAAGAACACCACCCAGGACGCGTCAGGCACCGCGCCGAAATGGTGCAGGCGGGTGGCGGCCATCAGCGCGGCCAGCACTGCGAAGATCGTGGCGCGACGGGCGACGGGATTCATGGCGGCTCCGGGACGTGCGGAAATGTGCAAGGCCGCCATTCTAGCGGAGCGCCCGGCGGCGTGCGCCCAGCGCTTATCATCGCGCCATGGAGCATGCACACCAGGTCCTGATCGTCGGCGGCGGCCTCGTCGGCGCCAGTCTCGCCATCGCGCTCGACCGCGCCGGCATCGACACCGCGCTGGTCGAGGCGACCGCCGAAGGCGCGATGCCGGCGGTGTTCGACGAGCGCAACCTCAGTTTCGCCGAGGCGACCGTCAACGCCCTGACCGCGCTGGGCGTGCTGCAGGCCTTGCAGGCGCCGTCCGGGCCGATCCGGCAGATCCACATCAGCCGCGCCGGCGACTTCGGCCGGGTGCGGCTGGATGCGCGCGATTACGGTCGCAGCCAGTTCGGCCAGGTCGTCGTGGCCCGGGATTTCGGCCAGGCCCTCGAGGCGCGGCTGGGCGCGACCACGCATGTCACCCGCTACCGGCCGGCCCGCGTGACCGGCGTGGCGCCCGCGGCCGGTGGGCAGCGGCGTGTCCGCATCGCGACTGCCGATGGCGAGCGCGAACTCGGCGCCGCGCTGGTCGTGGCGGCCGACGGCACGGATTCGTTCGTGCGTACGGCGCTCGATATCAATGCGGCGGTCCATGCCTATGGTCAGGACCTGTTCGTCGCGCGTCTGCAGACCGCCCGTCCGCCCGATGGCATCGCCTACGAGCGCCTGACCGACAACGGCCCGACGGCGCTGCTGCCCCGCGGCGATCGTCATTACGGCCTGGTCCACGGCGTGGCGGGCGCAGCGGCGGACGCCGTTGCCGGTCTCGATGACGCCGCGTTCCTCGCGCGCGTGCAGTCGGCCTTCGGCTGGCGCGCCGGGCGGTTCGTCGCGGTCGGTCCGCGCAGCCGCTATGCGCTGCGCCGCGTGGTCGCCGCGCAGACGACGGCGGATCGCGCGGTGCTGGTCGGCAACGCCGCGCAGACCCTGCATCCGATCGGCGCGCAGGGCTTCAATCTGGGCCTGCGCGATGCGCTGACGCTGGCCGAACTGGTCGCGGCCGGTGCCGATCCGGGCGCGTCGACATTGCTGGACACCTACGCCGCGCGCAGGCGCGAAGACCGCAGCCGCACGCTCGCGTTTTCCGATGGGCTGGCGCGGCTGACCTCGAACCCTTCGGTCCTGATGCGCCCTCTGCGCAGCCTCGGCCTGCTGGCGATCGATCGCGATGCTGCGCTGCAGGCGATGCTGGCCGGCGGTGCGATGGGCTATCGCGGCGACGTGCCCGCACTGTGCCGCGGAGGTGCGGCATGAGCCGTCGCGGCCCGCGTGACGTGGTGATCGTCGGCGGTGGCGTGGTCGGTGCGGCCTGCGCGTTGGCGCTGGCCGCGCAGGATCTGGATGTGGTGCTGGTCGAGGCCCGCGTGCCGGTCGCGTGGTCGGCGGCGAATCCCGATCTGCGCGTCTACGCCTTCGCGCCTGACAGCGCCGGCCTGCTGCGTTCGGTCGGCGCCTGGGACGACATTCGCGCCACGCGCGCGCACGCCTATCGGCGCATGCAGGTCTGGGATGCGGGCGGCGGCAGTGAACTGGTCTTCGACGCCGACCAGCTCGGCATGCGCGAGCTCGGCTGGATCGTCGAGCACGGCCTGCTGGTCGACCGGCTGTGGGCACGGTTGGCCGCGGCCGGCGTCGACGTGCGTGCACCGGCACAGGTCGAAGCGCTGGAGCAGCACGCCGACGGCGTGACCCTGCGCCTCGACGCGGGCAGCCGGATCGAAGCACGCCTGGCGATCGCCGCCGACGGCGCCGCGTCGACGCTGCGCACGCTCGCCGGCATCGGCACCCGCGCGCACGATTACGCGCAGGCCGGCGTGGTCGGCTATGTCGAGAGCACCGGGCCGCATTGCGATACCGCGTGGCAGCGTTTCCTGCCGACCGGTCCGCTGGCCCTGCTGCCGGTCGCGCAGGGCCGCAGTTCCATCGTCTGGACGCTGCCTGCCGATGAAGCGACGCGCGTGCGCGAACTCGACGACGCGGCGTTCGCGGATGCCGTGACGCGTGCGTCCGGTGGCCGGCTCGGCACGCTGACGCCGGTCTCGCCGCGCGCCGCGTTTCCGTTGCGGCGCCAGCTGGCCGATGCGCAGCTGCAGGGGCGTGTGCTGGTGATCGGCGATGCGGCGCATGTCGTGCATCCGCTGGCCGGGCAGGGCGTGAACCTCGGCCTGCGCGATGTGATCGGTCTCGTCGACAGCGTGGCCGAGGCGCGTCGTCGCGGCGCGCGCTGGGATGCGCCGCAACGGCTGGCGCGCTGGGCGCGCACGCGACGCAGCGAAAGCGCGGTCGCCGCGCATGCCTTCGAATCGATCAACCGCGCCTACTCGAACGAGTCGCTGCTGCCGGTGCTGCTGCGCAGCCATGCGCTCGGCATCGCGCAGGCCTTGCCGCCGCTGCGCAATCTGTTGTGGAAGCGGGCCGCCGGACTTTGAGTCCGCTGTCCCGCGTGCTGCAGACGGCCGCCGTTGTGCTGATGGCCGGCGCTGCATCGCCGGCATTTGCGATGACCCGGTGCCCGGTCGAACCGGTCAAACCGGCCTGGTTCGTCGCGCTCGGTGTCGGCGTACTCGCACTTGCCCTATGCATCGGACTCGCCGCCCCGCTGCTCACCTGGCGGCGCACCCGTGCATTGCGACCGGGCAGGCGCGCGCTGTGGCTGCTCGGCGCCTGCGTGGTGATGCTGGGGGTGTGGCTCGCGGGCCTGCTGGTCTGGCTCGGCGCCTTCGTCCTGCCCTGCTGAGCGCGCCGTCAGTGCGCGAGCGCAGGCTTGCCGCGCATGCGCCGGATCAGCGCAATGATGCCCACCACGATGCCGCCGGCGACGATGCCGACCACCGCGTTGATCACCGTCGGCAGCATCGCGCCGAGCACCATGCCGACTTCGGGCAGCGCGCCCAGCCCGGTCGCCGCATCGTCGATCCAGGTCTGCACGTCGTGCACGCCGTGGGTCAGGATGCCGCCGCCGACGAGGAACATCGCCGCGGTGCCGACAATCGCCAGCGTCTTCATCAACCACGGTGCGACGCGCAGGATGCCGCGGCCGATCGCCTGCGCCGCGCTGGACGCGCGCTTGCTCAGATACAGGCCGGCGTCGTCGAGTTTCACGATGCCCGCGACGAGGCCGTAGACGCCGACCGTCATCAACGCCGAGATGCCGACCAGCACGCCGACCTGGGTCGCGAATGCGGCGCCGGCGACGGTGCCGAGGGTGATCGCGATGATCTCGGCCGACAGGATCAGATCGGTACGCACGGCGCCGCGGATCTTGTCGCGTTCGAACGCCACCGGATCGACGTCCGCGCCGGCGAGCGCCGCGGTGCGGCCCGGCTTGGCGGCCTCGTCCTCGGCCTTGTGCAGCACTTTGTGCAGCACCTTCTCGAACCCTTCGTAGCAGAGAAACAGGCCGCCGGCCATCAGCAGCGGCGTGACCAGCCACGGCAGCCATGCGCTGATGGCGAGCGCGGCCGGCACGAGAATCAGCTTGTTGCGCGCCGAGCCTTTCGCGACCGCCCAGACCACCGGCAGTTCGCGATCGGCCTGCACGCCGGTGACCTGCTGCGCATTGAGGGCGAGGTCGTCGCCGAGTACGCCGGCGGATTTGCGCGCGGCCACCTTGGTCATCAGGGCCACGTCGTCGAGTACGGTGGCGATATCGTCGAGCAGGGTGAGCAGGCTGGACGCCATGCGGGCGGATCCGGAGGGGGAGGGCGCGCGCAGTATGCAGCCCGGATGTGGCGACTGCGTCAGGGCCGATCCGACGCCCTGCTGCGCTTGCGAGCCGGCACTCTGTGGTGCCCGGAAGACGCCGCAGAATACGGTTCCTGGCAGCGCTTGCCGCTGGCCCGATGGTGAGACTCCGGATGGCGGCCACACTGGTCACATGCCGCGCGTACGCTGCTTCATCCGGCGGCGCGCGCGTCGAACCTCGAACCGTTTCTAGCGCGCGAGCGCCCAGGCCGCCAGGCCGAAGGCCAGCACCGCGACGGTGGTCGCGACCACCGCCAGCACCTGCGCCCGGAGCAGGCGTTTCTCGACACGCGCCGCGCCTAGCTGCAGCACTTCGATGGTCTTCTGCATGTCCGCGGCGAGCTTGCCGATCGAGTCGGCGTTCTGGCTCGCCGCGTCCTGCAGCTCGGTGATCTGCGCATCGAGTACGTCGTTGCGGCGCTGCTGCCCGAGATCAACCAGAGGCGGCGGTGTGCGGGTGAAGATCGGCCGCGCCAGCCGGACGATCTCCGGCAGGTACGGGGCGACGACGGTGATCCAGCCTGCTGCCATGACGCGCGCTCCGGTGTTCGAATCAGTCGACGCTGGCGTAGACCGTGATCTCTTCGCGGTCGTGATAGAGCTGGCGCGCGCGGATCACCAGGTTCTCGTGCTCGCCGGCGTTGTTGGCGAACAGGTCCAGCGCCAGCAGCGTTTCCTGCCAGCGCTTCTTCATCGGCAGCTTGAGGTTGAACACCGCGTTGCGGCACCAGCCTTCGCGGAACCAGGTCGCCATGCGCTCGGCGACCTTGCGCGGCTGCTCGACCATGTCGCAGACCATCCAGTCGACGGCGCCGACGGGCTGGTAGCGGAAGCCGTCGACGCGGTGGTGGTCGACCAGGCCGGTGTCCATCAGATCGGCCTGCATCGGTCCGTTGTCGACCGCGACCACGCGCATGTGTTCGCGCGTGAGCACCCAGGTCCAGCCGCCGGGCGCGGCGCCCAGGTCCACCGCACGCATGCCGGGTTTGATGCGTGCATTGCGCTCGCGTTCGGTCAGCAGCGCCATGAACGCTTCCTCGAGCTTCAGCGCCGAACGCGACGGCGCATCGGCGTGCGTGCGCAGGCGCGGAATGCCCATCGCCCACGGCGCACTGTCGCCCACCACGGACTGCGCGATGTAGGCGTGCGTGCCCGAGACGAAGAACACGTGCAGGCGCGGGAAGCGCGTCTCGTCTTTCTGGCTCAGGAAGCCGCGCTTGCGCAGCGCCGGACGCAGCGCATTGCCGAAGCTGCGGGCGAGTCCGGCGAGCTGCTTGCCCTCGTCGGATTCGGGATGCTCGACCATCAGTTCGCCGTGGCGGCCACGGCCGGCCAGCACGTCGAAGATCGGCGTGATGCGGTCGGTCGGGTCGAGATCGCGCAGTTCGGCCAGCAGCATCAGCTTCTGGCGCGCGAAGATCAGTTCGCGGAACGGCAGTTCGCTGGTCAGCGACGGGCCGTTGTCGGAATGGAACAGCACGTAGCCGTCGCCACGCTTGGTCTGCGCATAGCCCGCGACGTGCACGCCGGCCGCGCGCTCGGTGAGCTCGGCGGCGAGATCGGGTTCGAAGCCCGGGCGGCAGTAGCAGAGCAGGCCGCTGATCGCCTGCAGGGGCGAGGTCGCGTCGTCGGCCGGTTCGGCAACGGCTTCGGCGTGATCGGTGTCGATGTCGCTCATGTCAGTACTTCGCCCCGTCGGTTTCGCCGTAGGTACGCAGCACCGCGCGCGCATCGTCGCGCAGCAGATCGCGCACGACTTCGATGCCGCGCTGGTTCAGCGCGCCGATCCAGTCTTCGGGCAACGGACCTTCGTCGAACGGCGTCAGCGTCTCGACGTCCTCCGAGCGCGCGCCGATCAGCAGCCGGTCGATGCCGGCCCAGACCGTCGCGCCGTAGCACATGCAGCAGGGCTGCGACGACGTCGCCAGCGTGACCGGACCGCCGCGCTCGTTGAGGCGGGGCGTCTGCAGGCGCTGCTGCGCGAGCATGTAGGCCATCGTTTCCGCATGCGCGACCGAACAGGTATGCGGCATCACCCGGTTCACGCCGACGGCGATGATGCGGTCGTCGCTGCCGAACACGGCCGCGCCGAACGGGCCACCGCTCTGCGCCTCGATGTTCATCCGCGACAGATCGATCGCGAGCGCGACCTTGGCGTCATCGCCGACGTAGCTGCGCGACACGTCGACGTGTTCGTGCACCCACGCGGGCAGGGTCAGGTGGACCTGGGCATACAGCATTGGAATTTCCGGAAAAGAAGCGGGGGATCAGCGCAGCAGGCTGCCCGGCGCGGGCGCCTCGCAGCGCGAGTTGACGCAGGCGCAGGACTGGATCTCGACGAAACCGCAGACCCCGGCGATGCCGCGGCGTGCGCAGTCGGCCTGCACCGCCTGCGGATCGACCTGCGCAGCCGCGTTGACGCAGGCCGGCTGGTAGCCGCAGCAGCTGCCCACGTTCTTGACCGCGCAGTCGCTGTCGACGCGGCAGCTGGTGTCGAGATCCGGCACGCCCGACGGTGCGACGGGTCGATCGATGACCGGCGCATTCGGCGGCGGCGCGGCCTCGGCGACCGGCGGCGCAGGCGCCGCGCACGCCACCAGTGCCAGCAACAGCAGGGCAGGCAACAGGCGGAACGACAGGGCGCGCAGGCGGATCATGGCGGGGATGTTACCGCTCCAGCGCGTCCAGCGTGTCGAGCGCCCGCTGGAACCGGACATGGTCGGGCGCGTCGGCGTCGGGGTGCTGCGACAGGTAGGTCCGCAGCGCGAGCCGGTATTCGGCGATGAAGGCCGGATTGGTCGGGCTGGCGTCGTACTGGCGCTGTGCGCGCATCACGGCCTGCACGTCTTCGCGGCGTTGCAGGTCGCGGCCGTGTTCGGACGCATCGGTCAGGATCACCAGGTTGCGCGCGAACCCCGGCACGTACTTCACCTCGAAGCGCTGGCCCAGCGGTGGAATCTCGATCGCGTTGCGCAGCGGATACAGCGTTGCCGTGGTGGTGGAGAATCCGAAGGTTACGTCGCGCCCGTCTTCGGTGCGCAGCACGCCTTCGTACTCCCAGATGTACTGCTCGTTGAGCTTGGAGCTGGTCTGGCGCGCGTCGATCAGCACCGCGGTGCCGCGTGTACCGGCCGCATTGAGAAACGCGGCATTGACGAACTGCATGCAGAACAGCGCCAGCATCCACGCGACGAAGGTGGCGATGCCCCAGGCCGCGTTGCGGCGCCAGATCGACATGCCGATGCCGAACACCAGATACACCGGAATCATCCAGAACGGATGCTGGTTCAGCAGGTACAGCAGCATCGAGATCAACGTCATCGGCAGCGTGTCCTGTCCGTTGGTGCGGGACTGCGTCGTGCAATCGCACGGATCAGGCGCTGCGATCCGCAGCGCGTCGGTGCAGGTTGTCGATCAGCCCGCGCCTGGGCGCGGGCACTTTTTTGCATGCGGGCTCAGCCGCCGGCCTTGTCCGCCGCCCAGGTATCGCGCAGCGTCACGCTGCGGTTGAACACCGGCCTGGCGGCCGTGTGGTCGACCCGGTCTGCGACGAAATAGCCCAGACGCTCGAACTGGAACGACTGCTCGGGCGCGGCGGTCGCGGCGGCCGGTTCGACGTAGCCGGTCACGCTGCGCTTGGACTCGGGATTCAGATGGTCGCGGTAGGTCTTGCCGGTCGACTCGTCGTCGGGCTTTTCGACGACGAACAGCCGGTCGTAGAGGCGGACTTCGGTCTCGACCGCATGCGCGGCGCTGACCCAGTGGATCGTGCCCTTGATCTTGCGGTTCGCGCCGTCCATGCCGGGACGCGATTCGGGATCGAGCGTGCCGCGCAGTTCGACGATCGCGCCGCTGTCGTCCTTGATCACCTCGTCGCAGCGCACGATGCCGGCGCCGCGCAGGCGCACTTCGCCGCCCGGGATCAGCCGCTTCCAGCCCTTGGGCGGCACTTCGGCGAAATCGTCGTGCTCGATCCACAGCTGGCGCGAGAACGGCACCTCGCGCACGCCCTGCGCCTCGTCCTTGGGATGGTTCGGGAAGCTCAGGGTTTCGGCGTGCCCGTCGGGCAGGTTGGTCAGCACCAGCTTCAGCGGGTTGACTACCGCCATGCGGCGCGGCGCGCGGGCGTCGAGATCGTCGCGCAGCGCGCCTTCGAGCACCGAGAAATCGATGACCGAATTCTGCTTGCTGATGCCGACGCGGTCGACCAGCAGGCGCAGGCTCGCCGGCGTGTAACCGCGGCGGCGCAGGCCCTGCAGCGTGTACATGCGCGGATCGTCCCAGCCGTCGACCAGGCTTTCGCCGACCAGCTGGGTCAGTTTGCGCTTGCTCATCACCGTGTAATTGATGTTGAGGCGCGAGAACTCGATCTGGCGCGGCTTGGCGGCGACGACCGGCAGCCCGCGTTCGCTCAGCGACGCCAGCAGATCCGGATTGCCGGCCAGATCGACGCGGTCCACCACCCAGTCGTACAGCGGGCGGTGGTCCTCGAATTCCAGCGTGCACAGCGAATGGGTGATGCCTTCGATCGAATCGCCCAGCGCGTGGGCGAAGTCGTACATCGGGTAGATCAGCCAGGCGTCACCGGTGTTCTGGTGGGTGACCTGCTTGATCCGGTACAGCGCCGGGTCGCGCAGGTTCATGTTGCCGCTGCTCATGTCGATCTTCGCGCGCAGCGTGCGCGTACCGTCGGCGAACTCGCCCGCGCGCATGCGCCGGAACAGGTCGAGATTCTCGTCGACGCCGCGGTCGCGGAACGGCGAGTTGCGGCCCGGCTCGATCAGGGTGCCGCGGTATTCGCGCACCTGCTCGGCGGTGAGGTCGCAGACGAAGGCATCGCCCTGCGCGATCAGCTTCTCGGCGGCGCGGTAATAGACGTCGAAATAGTCCGAGGCGTGGCGCAGCTCGGCCCACTCGAAGCCCAGCCAGCGCACGTCGTCCTCGATCGCGCGGACGAACTCCAGGTCTTCCTTTTCGGGGTTGGTGTCGTCGAAGCGCAGGTTGCAGCGGCCATCGAATTCGGCGGCGATGCCGAAATCCAGACAGATTGCCTTCGCGTGGCCGATATGGAGGTAGCCGTTGGGTTCCGGCGGGAATCGCGTGCGGACGGCGGCGTGCTTACCGCCGGCCAGGTCCTCCCGGACGATCTGCCGGATGAAGTCCTGGCGCACCGGGGCGGCGGAGTCGGACGGCGGAGCGGCGGATTCGGTGGGGCCTGCGGAGGACATGAATGAAGGACTCGTGTAGATCGGATGCGGAATCGCGCAGTTTAGCGGACCGGGCTGGCGCACCGGACGCGGGGGAGTCCGACACGCAACGACGCGTCTGTGACACCGGTTTGGTTGAATATGTGACGGAAGTCGGCAGGCGCCCCGTGGGGGCAAGGATCCGCCGGCAGTGCAGACAGGGGGAGACACACATGCGCGCCATCGCGCACACGACTGCTGGCATCCAGCCGGCCACGACAGCCTGCGCGCGTGCGGGAGGCCGGGCATGCCGATAGAAGCCCCGCATTCGCACGCCATTGCCGGCCATCGCTGGCTGCTGGCGGGCTGCCTGCTGCTGCTCGCGAGCCTGTTCGCGATGCTGGTCGCGTCCACCCAGCTGCGCCCCGGCGAACAGCGTGCGGTGGACGTGCTGCTCGAACCGGCGAGCGCCGATGGGCCGCGGACGATGCGGCTGCGCTTCGATCTGCCGCCCACCGTTGCCGCGCAGCCCCGCTGGGCACTGTGGTTCCCGCGCGAGCCGGTGGCCGGTCTGCAGCTTTCGCGCGCGGACGAGTGGCACAGCGAGGTGCGGCATTTCTTCCGCGTCGGCGACGACGAGGGCATCTTCCCCAACGGCTACGGCTTCGTGCTGCCGGCGGACTGGGAAGGGCCGGTGGAGCTGGACGTGACCTCGAACGGTGCCTTGCGCGCCTCGCTGGCGCCGGTGCTGGCGCGGGCCGGGGACGTGCGCCGGATCGAGCGGTCCGGGGTGGCGGTGGCCGGGGCGCTCTACGGCGGTCTGCTGGTGCTCGCGACGCTGGCCCTGGCGCTGGCCTACGCTTCGCGCGACCGGCTGTTCCTCGGGTTCTTCGGTGTCGTGTTCGCGCTGGTGCTGCTGCTGCAGGCGGTCAACGGCCATCTCTACGGCCTTCCGGTCGCCCGCCTGTTCGGTTACTGGGGGCTGCAGGGCATGGCGGCGCTGGCGCTCATCTACGCCGCCGCCTGGCTGTGGCTGATCGAGGCCTACGCGATGCCGCGCTCTCATCCCTGGTCGCGATCCGCACGCGGGGTCGGCATCGGCCTGATGCTGGCGGCGGCGCTGTGCCTGCTCAACCTGCCGCTGCTGGCGCCACTGGCCTGGCCGGTGACCGTGGTCGGCTGGCTGCTGTCCGGCGTCGTGGGCCTGGCGATGCTGGTCGATGCCCGTCGGCGCGACGTGCGCATGGCGGGCTGGCTGCTGGTCTTCGGCACCGTGTCGGTGGTGGCCGGCATGTGGATGGCCCTGATCTATCTGGGCGTGGTGCCCGACGTGCGCCGGCTGCATTTCGCCTACCAGGGCGCGCTGGTCGCGTTCACGCTGGCGCTGGGCATGGCCCTGATCAGCCGCATCGGCGACTACCGCGACCAGCGCGACCGCGACCGCCTCGCGCGCCAGGACACCGAGCGCAAGATGCGCCGCGAGGCCGCGCGCGCCAACCTCACCACTGCGCTGCAGACCCAGCTCAACGGGCTGGATCCGGGCGAACTGCCGTGGCGGGGCTTCCGCCTGCTGATGGACCACCTGCTGCCGTTGGTGCCGCACGAATCCTGCGTCGCGGTGCTCCGCGGCTATCAGGGCCGCGACCATCTGCTGGTCGAACCGGCCGACGCCGTGCCGGCAATCGAACACGAGATCCAGCGCCGGGGCCTGACCCTGCGCCGCCAGGCCACCGCCGGCATCGCACTGCAGCAGCCGGTGCAGCCGTCGGCCGGCGGCCCGGTCGTCGCGATGGAGGCGCTGGTGCCGCTGCAGGTGCGCGCGCCCGGCTGGGCCGTGCTGCTGGTGCGCCGCGCCGGCGGCGACGGGTTCACCACCGAAGAGATGTCGGTGATCGGCGAGCTGCTGCGTCTGGTCCAGCTGCAGGTCGACCAGGCCGCGACCCAGGTCAAGCTGCGGCGGTCGGCGGAGATCGATGCGCTGACCGGCACGATGAACCGCCGGACGATCGACCTGTGGGTCGAGCGCACCTTCGCCGATGCCGAGCGGACCGGGCGGCCGGTGTCGGTGCTGTTCGTCGATCTCGACCATTTCAAGTCGGTCAACGACCGCTTCGGCCACGCCTGCGGCGACGACTGCCTGCGTGCGGTGTCGATGGCACTGCGCAGCGTGCTGTCGGATGCCGACATGTTCGGACGCTACGGCGGCGAGGAGTTCATCGCGGTCCTGCCCGGGCACGACGGCGCCGAGGCGCGGGCGATCGGCGAGCGCATGCGCAGTGCGGTCGAGAACGTCGACCTGCGCCACGAAGGCCAGCGCGTGTCCCTGACCGTGAGCATCGGCATCGCCACCCGGCAGCCTGGCGAGGACGCGCCCGCGGCGGCGATCGCACGCGCCGACAAGGCGCTGTATGCGGCCAAGCGGCAGGGCCGCAACTGCGTGCAGGTGGCACCCGCGATCTTCAGCTGAGGATCGCGGCGGCCGGCACGGGGGGCGCGCTGCTACGCTGCGCGGCCCCACCGTGCCGCGGACCTGCCATGCCCGAGCGTTCCGCCCAGCGCACCGCCTTGCTGTCGATGCTTGCCGGCGCGGCGCTGATCGGCACCAACGGACTGATGGTGCGGCTGGCCGATACGCCGCCGACGATCTCGGCCTTCTACCGGATGCTGTTCGCCGGCGCGATGCTCGCGCTGCTGGTGCACCTGCGACGCGACTGGCGTCCGTTGCCGCGCGCGGTCTGGCTGTGGTCGCTGGTGCCGGCCGCCGCATTCGCCGCCGACCTGTGGCTGTGGCATCGCAGCATCCTCTTGATCGGTCCGGGCCTGGCGACGCTGCTGGCCAATGCGCAGGTGTTCTTCATGGCGCTGGCCGGTGTGGTGCTGTTCGGCGAACGCATCGGTCCGCGCTTCGTCGCCGGCATCGCGCTGGCGTTCTTCGGCCTGTGGCTGCTGCTGGGCGCCGACTGGGCCAGCCTGCCGGCCGACTATCGCTGGGGCGTGTGGCTGGGGCTGGCCACCGGACTCTGTTACGCGGTCTACAACATCGGACTCAAGCACGTGCAGCGCGTGGGCTACACGCACGACGCCGCGCGCGCCGCACCGATCGCGCAGATCCTCGCCATCGCTTCGCTGGGCACCGCGTTGCTGCTCGGCCTGGCCGGCGTGGCCGAAGGCGTGTCGTTCGCGATCCCGACCTGGCAGTCGCTGGCCTGGCTGCTGGTGCTGGCCGGCATGGGCCATTGCCTGAGCTGGATCCTGATCTCGCGCGCGATGCAGCGGCTGGGCGTCGCCCTTGTCGGTCTGCTGTTGCTGGTGCAGCCGGTGTGCGCCTTCCTGCTGGACGTGGTGCTGCTGCAGCGGCCCACGCTGCCGCGCGAATGGCTGGGGCTGGCGTTCACGCTGGCGGGCATCTTCCTCGCCAGCCTCAAGGGGCGCAGCCGACAACCGCCCCAACCGGTCTGAACCCCGCACGCGGACACCTTGAAGCGCGGGCGTCCGCCCGCATCCTGACGGGACTGCGCGCCGCCGTCGCCGCGCCATCAGGAGACCGCACATGTTGGGAATCGGAGCGTGGAAACAGCGCCTGCCGAGCGCGCAGGACGCCCTGCCGGGGCGGGACACACCGCTGCCGCTGCACAACGTGCACGCCGTGCTCGGCGCCCCGCTGGACGATGCCTTCGCAGGGCTGGAGCGCGTGCAGTTCGGCATGGGCTGCTTCTGGGGCGCGGAGCGCAAGTTCTGGTCGCTGCCCGGCGTGGTCACGACCGCGGTCGGCTACGCCGGCGGTGTGACGCCGAATCCGACCTACCGCGAGGTGTGCTCGGGTCAGACGGGCCATGCGGAGGTCGTGCTGGTGGTGTTCGACCCGGCCAGGGTCGCGTTCGAGACGCTGCTGCAGACCTTCTGGGAAAGCCACAACCCCACCGAAGGCATGCGCCAGGGCAACGATGTCGGCAGCCAGTACCGGTCGGCGCTGTACTGCACGACGCCGGCGCAGTTCGAGCTGGCCACGCGTAGCCTGCATGCCTACCAGGCCACGCTGCAGGCCGCGGGATTCCCGGCGATCACCACCGAGGTGCTGGCCGAGGCGCCGCCGTTCTATTACGCCGAGGACGAGCACCAGCAGTACCTGCACAAGCATCCCGGCGGCTACTGCGGGCTGGGTGGCACGGGCGTGAGCTGCCCGGTCGGCATCGCGCTCTGAGCGATGCCGTGGTGCGGTACGCATGCGGCGGCTGTGCCAGCGGCCGCATGTGGAGGCCTCAGATTTAGGCGAGCGGACTGACGGCGAGGACGCGCAGCTGCAGCGTGCCGCCGTTCGGCGCTGGCCAGTCGATGCGCTGGCCGATCGTCAGACCCAGCAACGCCGCGCCGACCGGTGCGAGCACCGAGATGCGGCCTGCGCTGGCATCGGCTTCGTGCGGGTAGACCAGGGTCAGCTGGTGGCGGCTGCCGTCGTGTTCGTCGATGCACGCGACGCTGGCGTGCATGCCGACGACATCGGTGGCCGGCGCACTAGCAGGCAGGACGTCGGCGCGGTCGAGTTCGCGTTGCAGGGCCGCGGCGCCGGGATGGTGACGGTAGGTCGGGGTTTGCAGCAGCGCGTCGAGGCGCGCCAGGTCGTGGGCGGTCAGGCGGATGGACGCGGGCGAGGGAGGCAAACCGCTCTGGGGGTGCAATGACATCGGGATCTCCGGATGGTCGACAAGAAAACGGCGACGCAATGCGCCGCCGGAGTCGATTGTGCCGGGATCGCAGGCGGGCCGCGACGGCCCGCGGGTTCAGCTGTCCGCAGGCATCTCCAGAAGATGCGCGGGCAGGGCGGTGAACACCTGGGCCAGGGCCAGCAGGAAGGCCGAGATGGCCGAACTCCGGCGCCAGACCAGCGCGATCCGCCGGCTGGGCGGCTGTGGATCGTCGAACCGCAGCAGGGTGATATCCGGGGACTGCGCAACCGGCGGCTGGATGGCCAGCATGGGCAACAGGGTCAGGCCGACGTTGGCGGCCACCATCTGCCGCAGCGTTTCCAGGCTGGTGCCCTGGAAGCCCGATTTCTCCGCCGCGCCGGCCAGGTGACAGACGTCCAGCGCCTGGTCGCGCAGGCAATGGCCGTCCTCCAGCAGCAGCAGGCGCTGGTCCGACAGTGCATCCAGCGAGATCGTCGTGCGCGCCGCCAGCGGATGCGCATCCGGCACGGCCAGCACGAACGGTTCCTCGAACAGCGGCTCGGCGTGCATCTGCTCGTCGTGGACCGGCAGCGCCAGCAGGGCGGCATCCAGACGGCCGTCGCGCAGGCGGGTCAGCAGCTGGTCGCTCTTTTCTTCGATCAGCAGCAGTTCCAGCTGCGGAAAGCGGCGCCGGATCGACGGCACCACATGCGGCAGCAGATAGGGGCCCAGCGTGGGGAAGATGCCCAGCCGGACGACGCCGGCTTCCGGGTCCTGGCTGCGCCGCGCGACTTCCTTCATCTGCTCGACGTCGCCGACGATCCGGCGCGCGCGCTCGGCGACCTGCAGGCCGGTCGGCGTGAGCATGATCTTGCGCGGCGAGCGCTCGACCAGGGTGACGCCCAGTTCGTCTTCCAGTTTGCGGATCTGGGTCGACAGCGTCGGCTGGCTGACGAAGCACGCCGCGGCGGCGCGACCGAAATGCCGGTGGTCGGCCAGTGCGACGAGATAACGCAGGTCGCGTAGGTTCATGCCCGGCAGTCCGCGCGGCAGCGCGCGCCCGACGTCGGGGTCAGGCGCTTCGCGGGTGTCCGGCAGACCCCCATGGCGGTCAGGCCGCCACGGCCTGGGCTTCGGGCGCCGAACTGCGGATCAGGTGGTCGAAGGCGCTGAGCGCCGCCTTCGAGCCTTCGCCCATCGCGATGACGATCTGCTTGTACGGCACGGTCGTGGCGTCGCCGGCGGCGAACACGCCGGGCACATCGGTCTGGCCGCGGTCGTCGACGATGATCTCGCCGCGCGGGGACAGCGCGACCACGCCCTTGAGCCACTCGGTATTGGGCAACAGGCCGATCTGCACGAACACACCCTCCAGGTCGACACGGTGGCTGTCGCCGCCGACGCGGTCGCGGTAGACGAGGCCGTTGACCCGGCTGCCGTCACCCAGCACCTCGGTCGTCTGCGCGCTGGTGACGATACGGACGTTGCCGAGGCTGCGCAGCTTGCGCTGCAGCACCTCGTCGGCGCGCAGCTGGGCATCGAACTCGACCAGGGTGACGTGGGCGACGATGCCGGCCAGGTCGATCGCAGCTTCCACACCGGAGTTGCCGCCGCCGATCACCGCCACGCGCTTGCCCTTGAACAGCGGGCCATCGCAATGCGGGCAATAGGCCACGCCCTTGTTGCGGTACTGGTCCTCGCCGGGCACGTTCATCTGCCGCCAGCGCGCACCGGTCGACAGCACGACAGCACGCGACTTCAGCGTGGCGCCGTTCTCGAGTTCGATCTCCACCAGCCCATCGTCACCGGCCGGCACCAGCCGCGTCGCGCGCTGCAGGTCCATGATGTCGACGTCGTACTCGCGCACGTGCTGCTCCAGCGCAGCGGCCAGCTTCGGGCCCTCGGTTTCCTTGACCGAAATGAAATTCTCGATCGCCATCGTGTCCAGCACCTGACCGCCGAAACGCTCGGAGGCGACGCCGGTCCGGATGCCCTTGCGTGCGGCATAGATCGCCGCGGCCGCGCCGGCCGGGCCACCGCCGACGACCAGCATGTCGAAGGGCTTCTTCGCAGCGATCTTTGACGCTTCGCGCTTGGCCGCGCCGGTGTCGAGCTTGCTGACGATCTGCTCCAGCGTCATGCGGCCCTGGTCGAACTTCTGGCCGTTGAGAAACACGGTCGGCACCGACAGGATCTCGCGCGCCTCGACTTCGTCCTGGAACAGCGCGCCGTCGATCGCGGTGTGACGGATGCGCGGATTGAGCACGGCGGCGAGGTTCAGCGCCTGCACCACGTCGGGGCAGTTCTGGCATGACAGCGAGTAGTAGGTCTCGAACGTGTAGTCGCCATCGAGCGCGGCGACCTGTTCGATCGTGTCCTTGGCCGCCTTCGAAGGATGGCCGCCGACCTGCAGCAGCGCCAGCACCAGCGACGTGAACTCGTGGCCCATCGGCAGGCCGGCGAAGCGCACGTCGATGTCGGTGCCCGGAGAGGTCAGCGCGAACGACGGCACACGCGCGTCGGTGCCGGCAGCGTCGACGGTGATCTTCGGGCTGGCGTCCTTGAGGTCTTCGAGCAGCGACAGCAGTTCGCGCGACTTCGCGCCCTCATCGACCGAGGCGACGATGTGGATCGGGCGCACCGCGCGCTCCAGATAGGCCTTCAACTGCGCCTTGAGATCGGCTTCCAACATGAGAACGCTCCTGACGACGGGTGAGGACGTCCACGACGACCGACGGAACGGGCATCGGGACCGGGGGAGAGGGGTGGACCGCAACCGGCGCGATGACGCCGGTTCCGGTCCACCCCCATCCGCGCTGGGCGGGATGGGGATGGAAACGGCGCGGTGGACTGCGCCGTGATGTCGCACTGATCGATCGTGGGATCAGATCTTGCCGACGAGGTCGAGCGACGGCGCGATGGTCTTCTCGCCGTCCTTCCACTTGGCCGGGCAGACCTCGTTCGGGTTGGCGGCGACGTACTGGGCAGCCTTGAGCTTGCGCAGGGTCTCGCTGACGTCGCGGGCGATGGCGTTGTCGTGGATCTCGAGCGTCTTGATCACGCCGTCCGGGTTGATCACGAAGGTGCCGCGCAGCGCGAGGCCGGCTTCTTCGATGTGCACGCCGAACGCGCGGGTCAGCTGGTGGGTCGGATCGCCGACCAGCGGGAACTGCGCCTTGCCGACGGCCGGCGAGGTTTCGTGCCAGACCTTGTGCGAGAAATGCGTGTCGGTGGTGACGATGTAGACCTCGGCGCCCAGCTTCTGGAACTCGGCGTAGTTGTCGGCGGCGTCCTCGACTTCGGTCGGGCAATTGAAGGTGAAGGCGGCCGGCATGAAGATCAGGACCGACCACTTGCCCTTCAGGCTTTCGTTGCTGACTTCGATGAACTCGCCGTTCTGGAACGCGGTGGTCTTGAACGGCTGGACTTCGGTGTTGATGAGCGACATGGACATTCCTCGAATTGGCGGGGGAGCGGCATGTGGACGCCGCAAGGCCGGGGTTCGGCTGGAGACAAGTGTAGGGATTGCCTATCGATAAATGAAATCGATAGTGCAAATTCTATCGATAGCCAATGGCTATGCTTTGGTTATCACTGGTAAATCCACAGTGTTCCGCTGGTGACATTGAAGCGCGTGCTGCATTGCAGCAATGTCGGTCTCAAGGGCGCACCGGCCGGCTTGCAGAGTTCGATACCGGTGATGCCAGGCGGCGAATCAGGCCGCACCCCAATTCCGTGTCCGTACCTCCCTCCCACACGTCCACGGAATCTTTGAAGGCGGCTTCGGCCGCCTTCATTTTGTCTGCGATTCCGGATCGCTCGAGGCGACGCCGACAAAGCGCAGGACCGCCGGCAACACCTCGGGCGCCCACGCCGGATCGTAGAAAGCGGCGGCGGTGATGAAATGGTTGCCGCCCGACGGGACTTCCAGCGTCGAATCCACGCCCTTGCGGCGCAGCGCGAAGTCGAGCTTGCGGCTGTTGCCGACATCGACCGTGCGGTCGCCGTCGCCATGGATCAGCAGAAAGGGCGGCTCGTCGCCGTCGACGAAGCGCACCGCCATCGCGTCGGGCCACTGGCTGCGCGGCCCGAAGATCTCCTCGAGCTTGCCGTCGATGACGAAGTCGTACGGACCCGAAAGACCGATCACGCCGGCCAGATCCTTGGGTTTCAGATCAACCGCGGCCAGGTACCGCGCGTCGGTGCCCAGCAGCGCCGCGATCTGCGCCCCGGCCGAATGGCCTGCGATGAACAGGCGTTCCGGGTCGCCGCCGTAATCGGCGGCGTGGTCACGGGTCCAGCGGACCGCATGCGCGGCGTCGCCCATGAAGGCCGGAAAGCCGGCAGCGGGCCAGGTGCGATAGTCCGCGACGATCGCCACGACGCCATTCTGCGCCAGCCGGCTGCCGACGAAGCGGTACTGCGCGCGCGTGCCGGTCTGCCAGGACCCGCCGTAGAAGAACAGCACCACCGGCGCGCTGCCCGCGACGGTCTGCGGTCGGTAGATGTCCAGCCCCAGTCCCCGTTCGCTGTCGTAGACCGCGGTGGCATCGGGTTGCGCGCTGTCGCGGTTGACGAAGCCGAAGAACGCGCTCTGGCAGCCGGAAACCAGCAGGGCGAGCATCGCGGCGAAACAGGCGCGGAGCGGACGACGCATGGGCAATCTCCTCGGGGTGCGACACCATGCAGGGCGGGGGCCCGGCTACGATGTGAAGTGATGATTACGACCCAGAGTCCCACCCCGGATGCACTGCTGCGCGAGGCCGCCACGCGCATCGACGCGACCGACGCACGCTGGCTGCTCGCACACGCGGCCGGCCGATCGCAGAGCTGGCTGTACGCGTATGCCCGCGATCCCGTGCCCGAAGGCGTGGCCGAGCGCTTCGCATCGCTGGTCGCGCGTCGCGAGGCCGGCGAACCGGTGGCCTATCTCACCGGCGTGCGCGGGTTCCGGGGGTTCGATCTCGCCGTCACGCCGGCGACGCTGATTCCGCGGCCGGAAACCGAACTGCTGGTCGAACTGGCCTTGGCGCGGTTGCCGGCTTCGCAGGCGCGGGCCGTGGATCTGGGCACCGGCAGCGGCGCGGTCGCGCTGGCGATCGCCCGGGAACGCCCGGATGCCGCGGTGCTGGCGACCGATGCCAGCCCGGCCGCACTCGATGTCGCGCGCGCGAATGCACAGGCGCTCGGGCTGGCCCGGGTGCGTTTCGCCCACGGCGACTGGTACGCGCCGCTGGCGGGCGCGCGCTTCGATGTGATCGCCAGCAATCCGCCTTACATCGAAGAGGCAGACCCGCACCTGTCGCAGGGCGACCTGCGTTTCGAACCGCCCGCCGCCCTGTCGTCGGGTGCCGACGGTCTCGACGCGATCCGCGTGCTCGCTGCGGGCGCGATCGCGCATCTCGTGCCGGGCGGCTGGCTGCTGGTCGAACACGGCCTGGCGCAGGGCGCGGCCGTGCGCGCGCTGTTCGAAGCGCAGGGGCTGGAGGCGGTCGCGACGGTGCAGGATCTGGAACAGCGCGACCGGGTCACGCTCGGGCGCAGACCGTCCGGCCCGCCGGAGGCCCCGAAGGCCGGCTGATAGAATGGGCGCTTGTGCAGTTCCGGATATACGACGCATGCGCCAGCTCTATCCCGCCATCGAACCCTTCGACGTCGGCACCCTCGCCGTCGACGCCCGCCACACGCTGCACTACGAGCAGTGCGGCAATCCGAAGGGCAAGCCGGTCGTGCTGCTGCACGGCGGCCCGGGCGGCGGCTGCAGCCCCAAGATGCGCTGCTTCCACGATCCGGCCAAGTACCGCATCGTGCTGTTCGACCAGCGCGGCGCTGGACGCTCGACGCCGCATGCGGACCTCGTCGACAACACCACCTGGCACCTGGTGGCCGACATCGAGGCGCTGCGTGAGCACCTCGGCATCGAGCAGTGGCAGGTGTTCGGCGGCTCCTGGGGCTCCACGCTCGCACTCGCCTACGCGCAGAGCCATCCGCGCCGGGTGACCGAGCTGGTGCTGCGCGGCATCTTCATGCTGCGTCGCTGGGAACTGGAGTGGTTCTACCAGGAAGGCGCGTCGCGTCTGTTCCCGGAAGCCTGGCAGCAGTACGTGTCCGTGATTCCGGAAAGCGAGCGGGGCGATCTGATTGCAGCGTTCCATGCCCGCCTGACCAGCGACGACGAGTCCGTGCGTCTGGCCGCGGCGCGTGCGTGGAGCGTGTGGGAAGGCGCGACGAGCTTCCTGCACGTCGACGAGGCCTTCGCCGACAGCCATGCCGACGCGCAGTTCGCGCTCGCCTTCGCGCGCATCGAGAACCACTACTTCACCAACGCCGGTTTCTTCGAAGTCGACGACCAGCTGCTGCGCGATGCCTACCGCATCGTCGACATCCCCGGTGTCATCGTCCACGGCCGTTACGACGTCGTCTGCCCGGTGCAGAACGCGTGGGACCTGCACCAGGTCTGGCCCAAGGCGGAGTTGACGATCACCCCGGCCTCCGGCCATTCCGCGTTCGAGGCCGAGAACATCGACGCGCTGGTGCGCGCGACCGACCGCTTCGCCTGATCGCACGCGCCGCAGTCGATCGGCGGCGACGTCATCCCAACTTGTCGATGCGCGACGGCAGGTCCGTCGCGCACAGGAAATTCCGATGTCTGAAGAAGAACTCATCGTCAAGGACAGCAACGGCGCCCGCCTCGCCGACGGTGATGCGGTCACCGTGATCAAGGACCTCAAGGTCAAGGGCACCAGTGTCACGCTCAAGCGCGGCACGCTGGCCAAGAACATCCGCCTGACTGACGATCCCGATCTCATCGAATGCAACGTCGAGAAGGTCAAGGGCCTCGTCCTGCGGACGGAGTTCGTCAAGAAGGCCTGAGGTCCATCCCATGGATGTGCTCGAACACAACCGGGCGGCATGGAATCGCGAATCGACGTCTGGCAGCGCGTGGACGATGCCGGTGAACGCCGAGGTCATCGCAGCCGCGCGACGTGGCGACTGGTCGGTCATTCTGACGCCGAACCGCACGGTGCCACGCGACTGGTTCGGTGCGCTGGATGCGCGTGATTTGCTGTGCCTCGCATCGGGCGGCGGACAGCAGGCGCCGGTACTGGCCGCGGCAGGGGCGCGCGTCACCAGCTTCGATCTGTCGGACGTGCAGCTCGAAAAGGACCGCGCCGTCGCCGAGCGCGACGGGCTGGCGCTGCGTTGTGTGCGCGGCGACATGGCGGACCTGTCGGCATTCGCGGATGCGAGCTTCGACATCGTGTTCCACCCCGTGTCGAACGTCTTCGTGCCCGACGTGGAAGTGGTGTGGCGCGAGTGCGCCCGTGTGCTGCGGTCTGGTGGACGCCTGCTGGCCGGCTTCATGAATCCGGCGTTCTTCCTGTTCGATCATGACGAGGCGACGGACACCGGTGCGTGCGTCGCGCGGCACCGGCTGCCTTACGCCGAGCCGGACAGCTTGAGCCCCGACGCGCGTGCGGCATGGAACGCAAGCGGACGTGCCGCAGAGTTCGGGCATTCGCTGCAGACCCAGATCGGCGGGCAACTGGCGGCCGGTTTCCGCCTCGCCGGTCTCTACGAGGACGACTGGGACGACGCGGTCACTCCACTGAACCGCCTGATGCCGGTTGCGCTCGCGACCCTGGCGCTCCGCGCGCCATGAGCCTGCCGGGTGCATCAATCCGCGGCTGAACCATCCGGATTGAAGTCGACCATCCACAGCCCGGCCCAGAGCTTGAGATCGAGCTCGAAGCCCTCCGCGTGTTTGCGCATCAGCCACGCCGGCGCAGTCGCGCGCGGCACGGTGTGGACGATGATCGATTCGTCATCCACGCCGCCGCCGTCGCCAACGCGCGTCAGCTCGCGCGCACGTACGAAAGCGACGCGTTCGTTGCTCATGCCGGCGGTGGTCGGGCCGGTCAGCAGCACGTCGACGCGGCCGGCGGACCAGCCGGTTTCCTCGATCAGTTCGCGCCGCGCCGCGTCCTCCAGCGAATCGCTGCTGCCGCCATCGCCGACCAGGCCGGCCGGCATCTCGATCGTGCGCGCGCCCAGCGGCACGCGGTACTGCTCGACGAACAGCACTTCGTCATCGGGCGTCACCGCGATCACCAGGACCGCCATGCCGTTGCCGCCGTGGGTGCGTTCGCAGGCTTCCCATTTGCCGTGACGGACCAGGCGCAGCCAGTCGCCCTGGTGGAGGACTTCGAAATCGTCGGCGTTCGTGTCGGAGGTCATGCAGGAATCCTGAAGTGAGGCGCGGACGCGTGGGCGTTCAGAGCTCGGCGACCGGCGCGTAGTCGAGTCCGGCGGCGGCATACAGCCGGCGCCGGGTCAGCGGACCGAACCGCAGCGCATCGCACAGCGCACGCAGCGTATCGGCGTCGCCGTCCCGGCGCGCGAAACCATGCGTGACCTCGCCGAGCGGCGCGTCGCAGGCGATGGTCGTCAGCTGGCGGAACAGCCGCGCCGCGTCCGCGTGCTGGCGCAGCTTCGCGCCGACCTGGCCGGCGCCGCGGAAGCGCAGGAACTGGATCTCGTCGCTGCGCGCCAGCAGCGCATCCAGCGTGCCGAAGTGATGCAGCAGGCTGGCCGCGGTCTTGCAGCCGATGCCCGGCACCCCGGGAATGTTGTCCACCGCATCGCCGCACAGCGCGAGGTAATCCGCCATCTGGTGCGCATCGACGCCGTGGCGGGCCTTGACGCCCGCAGCGGTCCAGCGCTGGCCACGCGCGAAGTCCCACTGGATGTCCTCGCCCTGCAGCAGCTGCGACAGGTCCTTGTCCGCCGACACGATGATGCCGGTGTGCCCGCGGGCGCGGCCCGCCAGCAGGGCGCTGCCGATCAGGTCGTCGGCCTCGTAGTCGTGATCGGCCAGCACCGGCAGGCCCAACGCCCGGCACAGCGCCTTGCAGTGCCCGAACTGGCGTCGCAGCTCGTCCGGCGCCGGTGCCCGGTTGGCCTTGTAGGCGGGGTAGAGGCGGTTGCGGAAGCAGCTGTCGAGCGCCTCGTCGAACGCGATCGCGATATGTCGCGGGCGTTCGCGCTCGATCAGCTCGGCCAGGAAGCGTGCGAAGCCGTGGACGGCGTTCGTCGGCCAGCCGTCGGCGTCGCGGAACTCGTCGGGCATGGAATGCCAGGCCCGGAACACATAGAGGCTGGCGTCGACCAGATAGAGAGGCGTCATCCGCACATTGTGACGCCTCCGGCCGCGGCCGGTCCGGGCAGGACTAGCCCGCGGCGGGATGCCAGTCGGTGAGCAGGGCCTGCGGATCGGGCCGCTCGCGCTCGGGCGGATCGAGGCGCGGCGTGCCGATGTGGATGTAGCCGGCGATGCGCTCGTTCGCGGTCAGTCCCAGGCTGGACAGGATCCCGGCGTCGTACGCGGGCCAGCCGGTGAGCCAGGTCGCACCGAATCCGGCGGCCTGCGCGGCCTGCAGCAGGGCGAAGCACACGCTGCCCGCGGTCAGCAACCGCTCGACGTCCGGGATCTTGGTGTCGTCCGGATCGAGGATCGCCACGACCGCGATCACCAGCGGTGCGTGCGAAAAACGATGACGGTCCTTGTCGAGCGCGCCCGCGCCGACGTCCGGATCGCGGGCCACCGATCGGGCCGCGACGAGTTCCCCGAGGGCGTGCCGTGCATCGCCGGCAATCCGCAGGTAGCGGAACGGCACCCGCTTGCCATGATCGGGCACCCGCGACGCGGCGCGCAGAATCCGGAGCAGCTCGGAATCGTCAGGGCCGGGCGCTTCCAGCTGGCGCGCGGGCACCGACCGGCGGGCGTCGAGCGCCGCGAAGAGGTCGTGTTCAGTTTTTGCGAGTATCGTCACAGACTTAGCGCCACGCTTCCGGAATCTTATGTCCGGGGCAGTGTGCCCCATTCCCCCGATCCTCCCCAAATGATGCATTCCGACGACATCGGTGCCGGCCCCGGCGCGCGCGCAACGCAGGCGCGAGCGCCTGACCGCGTGATCGAGACCCTGCGCCACGATGCCGTGACCGCGCTGGGCGGGGTGCTGTCGGGATTCTGGAGTTCGATCGAGGAACAGGTCCGGCTGGCAGCGCTGGCGGGACACGATTACATGGCCGCGCAGGAAGACCGGGTCGCCGTACTCGATCTCAGCCATCGCGCGCTGGAGCTCGCCACCCGCTATCGCAAGTCGATCGAGGCCGAGTTCGAGCAGTGGCTGTCCGACCGGCCGGCGCCGCCCGCGGCCGATGGACTGTCGCTGATGTCCGAGGGCGAACTGGAGATCCAGCTTGCCGCGCAACAGATTATCGAGCTGATGGACCATCAGTTCCTGCATCCGCTGACGGCACTGGACGAGCGTCTGGGCGTGCTTGCCGGACGGCTGGACCTCAAGGGCGCGCGCGCGAATCCGCTGCGTCCCGAAGTGCCGGTGATGGCCTTCGTGCGGCTGTTCGAGGCCGACGATCTGCCGCCGGGCCTGCGTTCGACGGTTTTCCACCAGTTCGACAAGCGGCTGCCGTCGATCCTGTCCGAGGTCTACGCCAAGGCCAACGCCACGCTGGAAGCAGCGTCCATCAGCGGCGCGCCTTCGCATGCGGCGGCGCGCTCGATGGCGCGGCCCGCGCCCCAGGCTGCTGCCCCCGAGTCGCGCCGTGATACCGGCGGCGCCTGGGTCCCCGAAGGCGGCGTGGTCGAACACGCAGGTTCCAACGAGGGCGACATTGCGGTTGCCGCGTCGTCATCGCCTGCTTACGGCCCGCTGTCCTCCGGCCTGATGGATGTGCTCGCCGCGCATGGCCAGGGCCATGCGGCGGATGCGGCGCCTGCCGCGCGCGGTTACCGTGATCTGGTTCGTGAGCAGCTGCACCAGTGGCGCGAGCGGCGCGACGCCGACGCCGCCACCCATCACGATGTCGCGGCCGATGGCGCAGGCGGCACCGGCTTGAGCATGTCGCAGCTGCTCAACGTCGCTCGCATGCTGCAGGGCGACGATGCCTCTCCCTATGCGCGTGTGCTGATTGGTGACGATCGCCGCCAGCTGGGTGATGTGATCCGAGACGAACTGCTGCGTGGTCTGCGCGAGCTTGGCGTCGATCCCGATCAGACGCCGCTGCGCGCCGAGGACGAGGATGCGATCGATCTGGTCGGCATCCTGTTCCAGTCTTTGTTCGACGCGAACGACCTGCTGCAGCAGGCGCGCGACATCTACAGCCGTCTGGTCGTGCCCTATCTGAAGGTCGCGCTGACCGACGATTCCATGTTCAACCAGCGGGGCCATCCGGCCCGCAAGCTGCTCGATGCGGTCACCGAAGCCTGCGACGGCAACGCCGGTGAGACCGCGCAGGACCGGGATCTGCTCGACCACGCCGGGCGCGTAGTCGATCGCGTCGTCGACGAATACGAAAGCGACCAGGCTGTCTTCCGCATGGCCGCGTCCGAGCTGCGCGACCGTCTGGACCAGCAGCGCCGCCGGGCCGAAGTGGCCGAGCGCCGCGCGGCCGAAGCGATCCACGGCCGCGAGCGTCTCCAGCAGGCCCGTCGCAGCGTCAACGACATCGTCGCCTCGCGACTCACGGACCGCCGTCTGACCTCGGCCGTCGCCTTCTTCCTCGATCGCCACTGGCGTCACTACCTCACCCAGACCTCGCTGCGCGACGGTCCGGATTCGCAGCGCCATCTGTCGGCCATCGGCGTGGGCGATGCGATGATCCAGGTCGATGCCGATGCGGCGCATGCGCTGGGCACCGCCGTTGCAGACGAACTGCTCGCGCTGCAGGTGCCGCTGGCCGAGTGCTATTCCAGCTGCGGTATGGACGCCGATGCCGCGCGCGATGCCGTGGCGCGGATCATCTCGGCGCTGGCGATGCCGGATACGCCGCGCTCGGTCTACGTGCCGCAGGCGCAGGACGACCTCGAGGACGAGCCACAGGACACCGCGCTGCGACTGGTGGCCGGCGAGACGCCCGGTTTCGAACCCACGATCGCCGCGCGCATGCGCCAGCTGCGCGTGGGCCAGGGACTGCGGCTCATCGACGACAACGGACGCGAGTCCGCCGCGCGCATTGCCTGGATCAGCCCGCTTACGGCGCGTCTGCTGATCGTCAATCGTCGCGGTATCCGCAAGATGGTCGTCTCGCCCGAAGAACTGGCATCGCTGGTCGGCGCAGGCCGGGTGGTGGTGCGCGCGGTGGATGCACCGTTCGACGAGGCGATGAAGCACGTCTGGCAGCAGCTCAACGCGGCCAACGACGCGACGATCTCGTCCGCTGCCGGCTGAACGACGCGCGCGGCGCAAGACGCGTCGCCATGGCTTGCGTTATTGTCCTGCGATCGATCGACGTGGGCGGAGTAGGGGTGCATGCCCGGTTTCATAGTGCAGGGAGCCGGTGACAGCGGCCGAACGGAAACGCCCGCGCAGGTACTCGATGGCATCCGACGCGAATCAGCGGCCCGGTTGCTCCCGCTGCTGGGCGAGACCTTGCGTCTGGAACGCGTCCGTCTGGAAACCGAGCGCAATGCGCTGACCCAGGACATGCGCAGCGCGGATGCGATTGCGGACGATCTCACCGGGCTGTCGGTGCTGGGCGCCGAACTCATCCGTCACGAACAGATCTGGCAGAAAGCCTTCGCCGTCGTGTTTGCCGCATGGCCCGAGTCGCCGGTCGCGCGCCGGCTCGACCAGTTTTCGCTGCTGTCGGATGACCAGCTGCAGGCGCAGCTGATCGGGCAGCCGGTTGCCGAGTCACTGGATCGCCGCTTCGAAAGCGTGCGTGACGTCATCGACCGCCGTCTGTATTCGCTGGCCGCGGCGCTGGGCTACCGGCAGCGACCGTCGAATCCGTTGGCCGCCCGTTTCGTGGTCGACTGTTTCCTGCAGGCCTTCGATGCCCAGGACTGCAGCCGGCGCCTGCGCGCGGCGCTGCTGCGACGGTACGAATCTCTGCTCGACGCCCGTCTGGGTGCGCTGTACGCCTGGTGCAATACCCGGTTGGCTGAAGCCGGCTATGCGATGGCTGGCGACAGCGACCACGCCGCGCTGGTGTCGTCGCTCGGCGTGCCTGCGGACAGCACGGCGGCGCGTACCCGGGTCTGGGAAGACGGCAACGCGCTCGCGCCTGCAACGCCAGCCTGGCAGAGCGGCGGTCCGCTGGGCGCAGCCCGAACGCCGCGCGCTGCCGAGGCGCCGCGCGGCAACCTGCTGCGTCGCCATGCGCGCACCCTGCGCGACGCGCGACGCGCCGAACTCGATGCCGCCTCCCGCAGTTTCCGGCCCGAGGAGTTCCAGGCCACGCTGTCGTTGCTGCAGGCCGAGCGTGCGTTGCCGATGGCGGGCGCGTCGCATGCGGTGCGCATCCGCGAGGGGCTCTACAAGGTGGCCGGTGGTCTCGGCATCGACCGGCGCGAGGTCGCGTTTTCGCCCGAACAGGACGACGCGATTTCCCTGGTCGGTGCGCTGTTCGATCTGCTGGACGCGCGCCACCTGCTGTTGCCCCCTGCGCGCGAGCGGCTGGCGATCCTGACCCTGCCGTATCTGCATCTCGCCCTCAACGATCCGCAGCTGTTCGAGGTGTCCTCGCCGCCGTCGATGCAGTTGCTGGCCTTGATCCTGGAGTTGTGGGACGGCGCCGACGAGACGGACGAGGCCTCGCTCGAATTGCAGGCCCTGGCCGACCGCGCGGCATCGGCCGTCATCGACGGCGCGCATGGCGACGGACGGGTGTTTCCCGCGCAGCTCGCGCAGATCGACGGGGTCCTCGGCCAGCACCGGCGCCGGATCGAGGCCGTCGAGCGTCGGACCTGGCAGGCCCTGCGTGGACGCGAGCGTCTCGACGCGGCGCGGCGCCAGGCGGCGGTCGACGTCGCCGCACGGCTCGAAGATCGCCCCCTGTTGCCGACGGTCGCGGCCTTCATCGATGGCGAGTGGCGCCAAGGCCTGGTCCAGGCGTGGCTGCGCGAAGGTGCGGCATCGGACCGGTACCGCGAGATGCTGTCGCTGGGCGACGCGCTGGTCGAAGTCGATGCCCTGGCCGCCGGCACCGGCGGCAGCGCGGTCGCCGACCGGCTGCTCGGCATCCTGCCTGCATTGCGCGAGTGCTGCGTCCAGTGCGGTGTCGACGAGACCGCGACCGACGCGCAGCTCGCCGGTCTGGTGGCCGAACATGCAAGCCCGACGCCGCGCGCTGTCCACGCCATGACGCCGACGAATGGCGACGAAGACGTGCTGGACGAACCGCAGGACCCGAGCGGCGGCGCCGCGAACGGTGACACGGCATTCGTCGAAGGCCAGCGCTTCGTGCAGCCCGGCGTCGCCGCGCCCGGCCGCGTCCTGCGTCTGGCCTGGCGCAGCACGCTGACCGGCGGTTGCCTGCTGGTCAACGCGGCCGGCGCGAAGGCGCTCCTGCTGTCGCCGTCCGCCCTGCGCCTGCGCGTCGAAGACGGCCGGCTCCAGCCGCGGCCACCGGGCGGTGCGGTCGCGGCGGCGCTGGACCACATGGCTGCGAGCGCGCGCAACGCCTGAACCGGGGCGCTTGCCCGCGGACTTTGTCCGGAGACCCGTGCCGGGCCTAGGATGGGCGCACGTGTCCGGGCGAGGGGAGCGGTCGATGACGGTGACGATCGGTGTGGCGTGCGAGACCGCGACAGGCGAACGGCGTGTGGCACTGACGCCTGAAACCTGCAGGAAGTTCGTCGCCGCGGGCGCGCGGGTCCGCGTGCAGCAGGGCCTCGGCGCCCGGGCGTACTTCGCCGATGCGGACTATGCCGACGCCGGCGCCGAACTGGTGGCCGATGCGGCCGCGGCGTGGCGGGATGCGGATGTGGTGCTCTGCGTGCAGCCACCGGCCGCTGCAGCACTGCAGGCGCTCGCCCCGGGCAGTGTGCTGGTCGGCGTGCTGCAGCCGGACGCCGATGACGCGCGCAGCGCCGCCATCGTCGCGCGCGGTCTCGTGGCATTTCCCCTCGAGCGCCTGCCGCGAACCACGCGCGCCCAGGCGATGGATGTCCTCAGCTCGCAGGCGGGCATTGCCGGTTACAAGGCGGTGCTGATCGGCGCGCAGCTGGCGCCGCGGTTCTTTCCGATGCTGACGACCGCGGCGGGCACGATCCGCCCGTCGAAGGTGCTGGTGCTGGGCGCGGGTGTCGCCGGCCTGCAGGCCATCGCCACCGCACGCCGGCTCGGTGCGCAGGTGGAAGGTTTCGATGTGCGCCCCGAGACGCGCGAGCAGATCGCCTCACTCGGGGCGCGCGCGCTGGACCTCGGTGTCACCGCCGCCGGCGAGGGCGGTTACGCCCGGGCCCTGACCGATGACGAGCGCGCCGAGCAGCAGCGCCGGCTGGCCGAGCACCTCAAGGGGATCGACGTCGTCGTCTGCACCGCGGCCGTACCGGGGCGGCGGGCGCCGGTTCTGCTGACGACCGCCATGGTCGCCGGCATGCGGCCGGGCAGCGTGATCGTCGATCTGGCGGCCGAGACCGGTGGCAATTGCGAGGCGACCGTGCCGGGCGAGACCATCGAACTCGCTGGCGTGACGGTGGCTGGCCCACTGGGACTTGCCAGCCTGGGCGCGACGCATGCCAGCGAGATGTATGCGCGCAACGTGTTCAATTTCGTGCAACTGCTGTTGCGCGACGGCGGGATTGCACTGGACTGGAGCGATGCGCTGTTGGCCGGCACGGTATGGCCGGCGCGACAGGACGCTGCCGCATCCGGTTGACTGCGACGCGCGCGGTCAGCGTGCCTCGCGTTCCCGCGGTGCCGGATTGGCATTCGCCCACTGCCGGCGCTGTTCCGGCGTCATGTCGCGCCAGCGCTCGCGCAGCGCCGCACGCTCGGCGTCCGGAAGCGTGCGCAATTTGCTGTACAGCGCCCGTGCTTCTTCGCGCTGCTCGGGAGGCAGGCGTTTCCAGCTGTGCATGCCGTGCCGGGCGGTTTCGCGTTCGGCCGGCGTCATCGCCTGCCAGCGGCGGGCGTGCTCGAGCATCTTCCGGCGCTCGTCGGCATCCGCGTTCTGCCAACGGTCGCGTACGGGCGCGAGCAGCTGGTCGCGCTGGGCCGGCAGAAGCTGGTCCCAGGCGGGCGGTGCGGTGCCGGCCGACTGGGCGGATGCCGCGCCGGCGGCCAACAGGCACGACAGCAGCGGAAGGACGAGCAGCGGACGGAAGCGGATGCGGGACATGGTCACTCCACAGCAAGCAGGGTGGCTTCGTTCGCAGCCAGCCACAGGTAGAAATCGGGCGATTCGTCGTAGGTCGAGAACGCATCGGCTGCGCCCTCGTCGAGCACCGCGCCTTCGGCCACCGCCAGCGGTGCGCTCACCGTGGGCCCGGGCACTGCGTCGTCCGTGGGCGGCAATGCCACCTGCATGCCGATCGCCAGTGCGAACAGCGCGGCGCAGCTCGCGGCCACCGGCCACGCCCAGCCGCGGCGCGTGGCCGTTGCCGGATTGACGGCGGCGTGGCGCGCGCGGTGCAGGCGCGCGGTGGTGCCGCCCGAGATCGCGTTCTGGGCCTGCACGTAGAGCGCGCGCATCGCAGCGTCGTCGGACGGCGCCTGCGGATCGTTCGGCAGGGGGGTCATCGGAACTCCTCAAGTTGCGTCTGCAGCGCCTCGCGGGCGCGGAACAGATGGGTTTTCACCGAACCGGCGCTGCATCCCATGATGCGCGCGGTGGTTTCGACATCGAATTCTTCGAGCACGCGCAAGGTGAAGGCCTCGCGCTGGCGTCGCGGCAGGTCACGCACGCAGGCGGCCAGGCGTTGCCAGGCTTCGCGGCCGTCGTGATTGCGCGACGGGTCCGGGCCGGTATCGGCCCAGTCGATCTCTTCGCCGTCCGGCTTCCGCGCATCGCTGAGCCAGCTGAGCCGGAAGGTGCGCCGGCGCTGGACGTCGATGATCCGGCTGCGCAGGACCGTCCAGAACAGCGGCGTCCACTCCGCTGCCGGGCGATCCCGGTAGCCGAGCATCTTGGTCATCGCGTCCTGCACGGCGTCGAGCGCGTCGTCGCGATGGCGCAGGCCGAGTTCGGCGAAGCGGAACGCCCGACGCTGGACGTCGGCGAGAAAGGCTTCCAGCGTGGCCGGAGCAGCGGATTCGGCGGTAATCGCCGCGGGCAATGGATCACTCACGGCCACCAGCCTACCGCGCGGGGCGCATGCGGGCTGCTGAAGGGGGAAGCGGCTGCCATCCATCGAAGCGTGTGTCGCCAGGGTCGTGTGGGAGAGGACAACGCGCGGCGCGCACTCCGGTTGACGCGGCGGGCACTCCGGCGGACGGACTGGCGCGGGGTTCACCCGGCGTTATGATGCGGCGACACGCCGGCGGGGAATCGGAATGATCGATGGGGTCGTGGCGCTGTACATCTTCATGCTGGCGGCCATCGCCGGCCACGTGATCATTTCCCGCGTGCCGGTGATCCTGCACACGCCGCTGATGTCGGGATCCAACTTCATCCACGGCATCGTGCTGATCGGCGCGATGGTGGTGCTCGGGCATGCGGACACGACGCTGGAAAAGGTCGTCGGCTTCATCGCGGTGCTGATGGGGGCGGGCAACGCTGCAGGTGGCTACGTCGTGACCGAACGCATGCTGGAGATGTTCCGGCCCAGCGCGCCGGTCCGGCCGGACGACGCGCCGTGAGTGGCGAGGCGATCGGCGTGGCGGTGCAGCTGAGCTATCTCGCGGCCGCCACGCTGTTCCTGCTGGGTCTGCAGCGCATGGCCTCACCGAAGACCGCGCGTTCCGGCATCCACTGGGCGGGCGCGGGCATGGTGATCGCGACGCTGGCGACGTTCTTCGTGCCGGGACTGGCCAACATCGGGCTGATGGTCGTGGCGATCGCGCTGGGCGCGGGGCTGGCCTGGGTCTCGGGCAAGCGGGTCGCGATCACCGACATGCCGCAGATGGTCGCGCTCTACAACGGACTGGGCGGCGGCTCGGCGGCGGCGATCGGCGCGGTGGAACTGCTGCGCTGGAACGCCCAGGCCAGTGCGTCACCGCTCGTGGAAGTCGCGCCGCCTCTGGTGCGCACGCTGGCCGTGGTCGGTGCGCTGATCGGCGCGGTCGCGCTGTCGGGGTCGGTGATCGCCTGGGCCAAGCTCGACGGGCGCATGGACCGGCGCTACACCTTCCGCGGCCAGCAGCTGTTCAATTTCGCCGTTTTCGGTGCGGCGGCCGTGCTCGGCGGCGTGGTCGTCCATGCCCTCGGCGCACCGGCGATCGTCGCGTTCTTCGTTGCCGCGCTCGCGCTGGGCGTGCTGATGACCCTGCCCATCGGCGGCGCCGACATGCCGGTGGTGATCTCGCTGTACAACGCGCTGACCGGGCTGGCGGTCGCCTTCGAAGGCTACGTGCTCGGCAACGAGGCGCTGATCATCGCCGGCACCATGGTGGGCGCGGCCGGCATGCTGCTGACCCGGCTGATGGCCAAGGCGATGAACCGCTCGATCCGCAGCGTGCTGTTCTCCAGCTTTGGCGCCAGCGGCAAAGCGCAGGCGATCGAGGGAACGCAGACGCCGATCGAGGCCGCCGACGTCGCGGCGATGATGGCCTACGCCGAGCGCGTGGTGATCGTGCCCGGCTACGGCATGGCCGTGGCCCAGGCCCAGCACAAGGTGCGCGAACTGAGCCAGCGGCTGATCGAGCGCGGGGTCAAGGTGACCTTCGCGATTCATCCGGTGGCCGGCCGCATGCCGGGGCACATGAACGTGCTGCTGGCCGAGGCCGGCGTGCCCTACGACCTGATCGTCGACATGGACGACATCAACCCGCAGTTCGCCCAGACCGACGTCTCGCTGGTGATCGGCGCCAACGACGTGGTGAACCCGGTCGCCAGGACCGATCCCAACAGCCCGGTCTACGGCATGCCGATCCTCGACGTCGTCGACTCGAAGCACACCATCGTCATCAAGCGCGGCAAGGGCACGGGCTTCGCCGGCATCGAAAACGCGCTGTTCTACGCGCCCAATACCCGGATGCTCTACGGCGATGGCGCCGAGATGGCCGGTGCCCTAGTCGCCGAGCTCAAGGCGCTCGACGGCGGGCACTGAGCCGCTAGCGCGTCAGCACTACCGCGATCACCAGGCCGGCCGCCAGCCAGGCGATGTCGGCGGGGCCGTTGGCCAGATTGGCCAGCGTCCAGGCGTGCTGGGGGCCGAGTTTCAGTGCCGATTCCCACGGCAGCATGCCCATCGGCCGCGCCAGCTGGGCGGCGACGATGCCGAAGCTCGCGACCAGGATCGCGAGCGCGGTGGCGGTCACGCCGGCGAGCGCGCGCAGGGCGCCGGGACGGGCACGGACGAGGCGCAGGATCCAGGCGGCGTCCAGCGCCGCGACCACCGCCATCCAGCTGCTCTGCGCGTTGCGCGCATCGGCGACCAGGATCCACACCGCGGCGATTCCGATGCTGCCGAGCAGCAGCAGCGCGATCGCCAGCGGCCAACGCCGGTCACGGACGGGTCGGGTCGGGTTGTGCATGGAAGGCTGTATCGCGTGCGCGGCCGGCCAGCATAGCGGCGGCTGGCGATACAATGACAGCCTTGCCGTGGCCTCCACGCGCCACCATGTCCTGGTCATGTATTCCCGCAGCAGCGAACCCGTCCGATTCGAGCGCGATTGCGCCGCCGTCCTCGTCCCCCAGGGCGAGAACGTCAACCTGCCCGCAGGCAGCGCCGGTTACATCACCCAGGCGCTGGGCGGCAGCTATACCGTGTTCGTCGAAGGCAACCTGTTCCGGATCGCGGGGCGGGATGCCGATGCGATCGGCAAGGAGCCGCCGGTGCCGCTGGAACTGCCCGCGGATGCCGACGATGCCGCGGTCGAGCGCATGGTGTGGAGCCAGCTGCGCACCTGTTTCGACCCGGAGATCCCGATCAACGTCGTCGATCTGGGCCTGGTCTACGAGGCCGAAGTCCAGCCGGGCGACAGCGGCCAGCGCCGGGTCGAGGTCAAGATGACCCTGACGGCGCCGGGTTGCGGCATGGGCGAGATCCTCGTCGACGACGTGCGCAGCAAGCTGGAGCTGATCCCCACGGTGGCCGAAGCCGACGTCGAGCTGGTGTTCGACCCGCCGTGGAACCGCTCGATGATGTCCGAAGCGGCCCGTCTCGAGACCGGCATGCTCTGAGCGCGGCCCTGGCGCCACGCGCCAAAATTCTGACGAACTGAATAGCCCACTGCGCCGATCTGTGACGCAGTGGGCTTTTTGTTGGTTGATTCCCGAACCGCATGCCGCGTAGCGTCAGTTTGCGGTCAGTTTTGTCATGTCCGCGTTCATCGCGGGCCATGGCGTCGACGTGTCGACCCCCGGTCCGCTCCGCCGCGATCGTGCGGCCTCCCAGGACGGGGAGCATCGGGTGTCGCAGGTGACGCATCGCAGGGTCGACGGTCAGCCGGCAGCGGACAGATTGCCGGTGCCGGCCTGGCAGATGCCGGCCGACGCTGTGCCTGGATCGATGGGAGCGGCGTCCGTGGCGCAACCCGCCCGCGATTGTTCAGATGCCGATGCACCGGTCCTGACCACCCGGTGCGCGTCGCGTCGCGCCCGGGCCGGAGCGGTCGCCGGGACAAGACCCGCAACTGCCGCCTCGCTCCCCCTCGATCCAGCGTCGCCGCACGCGAAGGCTGCGGATGGCGCGCGCGCGTTCGCGCAGCGCGCAGCGATGAATACAAGCCACGAGGCCGGAGAGGCAGGCGGGCGTTCCCGCGCGCGGCCGCAGCGCGCCACGCGGGCGCCGCAGCAACTCACAGGACGCAGCCGGTATCCGGCGCGTCCACGCATGTTTCCGGCACAGAGGGCAGGTGGCGCGCGGGTCATCGTCGCGCGCGCCACCGGCGGAGCATGCCGCTGCGGCGTGCTCCGTTTTTATTCGCGTCATCACACGACTGAGGGGTCAACCACCGCATGAAAACGCTCATTGCATGCTTCACCGCCGGCACGCTGTCGCTCGGTGTGGCCGTGGCCGCGCCGCGCGACGCGCGGCCGGCTGCGTTCTCCAACCGCCTGCCGGCCGAGCACACGGTCGAACTCAAGCGCATGCCGGCGATCGACCGCGCACGCCTCGAGGCGGAGGACGCCCGCCAGTCGCGCGCGCTGGGCCAGCGCCCGGTACGGTTCGCGACCCCGCACGCGGTCAACCTCACGCCGGACACTGCCGGCGACTGGGATGAACTGCCCAATGGCGATCTGGTCTGGCGGCTGCGCGTGGAATCGAAAGATGCCCTGTCGCTGAACTTCGGATTCGCCGACTACCGCATGCCCGAAGGCGGGCGCCTGCTGGTGTATCCGGCGGGTCTCGACCGGAACGCAGATCCCGATGCCATCCGCGCCTTCGACGCCAGCGACGTCACCTCGGGCGGCGGTCTTTGGACGCCGATCGTGCCGGGCGACAGCGCGGTGATCGAGGCGGTCGTGCCGAAGGCGCGGCTGTCCGAATTCAAGCTGCGTCTGACCAGCATCAACCACGACTACGTGGGCTTCGGCCGGCTCGCGCGCGAAGGTGCGCTGGCGCAGACCAAGGGCGTGTCGGGCAGCTGCAACGTCGACGTGGTGTGCCCGGACGGCGACGACTTCCGCGACGAGATTCCCTCCGTCGGCGCGTACTCACGCTTCGGCCAGTTCTATTGCAGCGGCTCATTGCTCAACAACACCGCCGGTGACCAGAAGATGTACTTCCTCACCGCGCACCACTGCGGCATGGGCGCCGCCGACGCGGCAGCGAGCATCGTCGTGTACTGGAACTACCAGAACTCGACCTGCCGCACGCCGGGCAGCGCGGACAGCGGTGCGAACGGCGACGGCAGCCTGGCGCAGAACCAGGCCGGCGCCGTGGTGCGGGCCACCAGTGCCGCGTCCGATTTCACCCTGCTGGAACTCGACGATGCGGCCGACCCGGCCTTCAACCTGAGCTGGTCGGGCTGGGACCGCCGCGACGCCGCGCCGCAGGGCGCCACCGGCATCCACCACCCGCGCGTCGCGGAGAAGCGCATCACCCATTCGGACACGCCGCTGCGGATCGAGGGCTATCTGGGTAATACCGGCGCCAGCCATCTGTGGGTGCAGTGGAACCAGCGCGGCACGACCGAGGGCGGTTCGTCGGGCTCGCCGATCTACAGCCCCGAAGGCCGCGTCGTCGGCCAGCTGCATGGCGGCTACGCCTCGTGCTCGACCACCGGCGCCGATCATGTCGACTGGTACGGCCGGCTGTTCACCTCGTGGACCGGCGGCGGCACCGCGGCGACACGTCTGAGCGACTGGCTGGACAGTGCCGGCACCGGCGCGCAGTTCGTTGACACGCTGGGCGCCGAAGCGCCGGAGCCGGGCGCGCCGACGGCGGACTTCGACTTCGTGGTGGACGACGCCACGCTGACCGTGAGCTTCACCGACAGCTCCAGCGACGGCGACAGTGCGATCGTCGCGCGTGCCTGGGACTTCGGTGACGGCGAGACCTCCACCGAGGCCAGCCCGACGCATACCTATGCCGAGGCCGGTGTCTACACCGTCAGCCTGACCGTCACCGATGCCGACGACCGCAGTCACACCGTCACCCAGAGCATCGAAGTGGGCGACACCGGTCCGGATGCGATCGAGCTCGTGAACCGCACGCCGGTCACCGGGCTGTCGGGCGCGGCCGGGCAGGCGACGCTGTACCGCCTCGATGTCGAAGCCGGCGCGACCGGTCCGCTGACGATCCTGACCTCGGGCGGCAGCGGCAACGTCACGGTGCATGTCTCGCTCGACGAGGCACCGACGCTCGACACCTACGACTACCGGTCCGCACGTCCGGGCAACAACGAGTCGATCCGGGTGCCGACGCCGCAGGCCGGCAGCTACTACATCCTGGTCGTCGGCGAGACGGCGTTCTCCGGCGTCACCCTGCAGGCCCGCCACAACTGAGCGCCCCGCCCGTGCAGGGATGCGCGGGTCATCCACCAGGCGACGCCCCGGCCGGAAGGTCGGGGCGTTCTGGTTTCGGCTGGACGGCGGACGCCGCGTTCATCGGTGATGGCTACGATCACCTGCGACCTTGTATGGAGGAAATCCGATGCCTGGACCGAACCGGTGGCGCGGCCTGCAGCCCCTGTGGCTGGCGGCGCTGGCGCTGATGTTGATGACGACGGTGGGATGCGCGATGGCGACACAGCAGCACGTTCTGCAGGGAGATGGCCCGTGGCAGCGGTTCATCGTGAAATACCGCGAAGGCAGCGCGCCCAGGCAGGACAGCGCGGCCGTGCAGTCGCGTCTCGATGCGGCGGCCAAGATCTTCGCCACCCAGGACGGCATCACGCTGCGCTGGACACACCGCATGGGCATCGGCGCGGATCTGGTGACGGCCTCGACGCCGCTGGACCGTGCGCAGGCGCAGCGCCTGCTCGCGCACTGGAAGGCCGATCCGGATGTCGAGTACGCCGAGGTCGACGGCATGATGACCATCGGCCCGGTGCCGGAGCCGTCAGTGCGCTAGCCCGCGTTGCGCGGGACCGCGTCATCTGGTGTAAGCCCCGCGATGCGACGAGCCCGCACTTGATTGAAGTTGTGCCATTGGCTGACCACCGGCCTTCGCGAGCGCGGGCCGGCGTGACTCACCCGGATATGCCTGCGGACGCGTGGATCGTCTTGATCAGGGCAGCGGTTCGAAGCGGTTGGCTTCGACGTTCTTGCGGACCTTCAGCGGATCCCAGATCCGGCCGTTCATCGCCACATAGACGCCGGGCGGCTTGGACTGCACGGCGCCGACGGCGGTGCCGATATTGAACTCCGCATCCGAGCCGCGGAAATGCGCCGGGCTCAGCGCGCCGGTCAGTACGATGGTTTTGTCCTCAATGGCCGCCAGCACGCGCGCGGTTTCGACCATCGAATCGGTGCCGTGGGTCAGCAGCACGTGGCGCGCGGATTGCGCGGCGATCGTCGCGCGGATCAGTTCGCGGTCGTCGTCGGTGATGTGCAGCGAATCCTTGCGGATGATCGGGATCACCCGGAACCGGAACGCGACGCCCAGGTCTTCCAGCATCCGCCCGATCTGCGGCTCGCCGACCTGGTAATCCGACTTGTCGTCGAAGTAGATCTTGTCGATCGTGCCACCGGTGGTGACGATCAGCAGCTCGTCCATGGAAAGCGGTCCTGCGGGCAGCGACGAAGGGGCCGACATGATACCGGCCTGCCGCCCAGGGCATCGCTCATCCGGGTGGGCGACGTCCGCCGAAGCGCGCGCGGATGCCGGGCAGGCTGGCCGAGAACACCACCGACAGCGACAGCGCGATGCCGGCCCACGGGTACAGCCCCAATTCCGGATGCGACCACGCGTACATGACGCCATGGCAGAACCAGAACAGCGCGGCGATGCCCGACCACAGCGGTGCACTGGCCAGATTGCGCAGCACGCCGACCAGCAGCACCAGCGGCGGTAGCACGAACACCAGCAGGGCTGCGACGAAATGCGGATCGTCGCGATGCCAGATCAGATACAGCGCGGCCAGCAGCGCCAGCGAGGCCGCCAGCACGTGGCGCGAAGACGGCCGCGTCATGCGGACAGTGTCGCGGCCAGACCCGCGATGCGCCGGCCGAGCGCGCGTGCCAGCACCGCCTCGTCTTCGGTGGGCTGCGGATCGTCCTGCAGGCCGGACACATGGCTGGCGCCGTAGGGCGTGCCGCCGCTGCGCGTGGTGCTCAATGCGGGCTCGGTATACGGAATGCCGGCGATCACGCAGCCGTGGTGCAGCAGCGGCACCAGCATCGTCAGCAGCGTCGCTTCCTGGCCGCCGTGCTGGGTGGTGGTGGAGGTGAACACCCCGGCGGGCTTGCCCACCAGCGTGCCGCTGGCCCATTCGGCGCCGAGGCCGTCGAGGAAATGCTTCAGCGGCGCCGCCATATTGCCGAAGCGCGTGGGGCTGCCCAGCAACAGGCCGGCGCATTCGGCCAGGTCCGCGCGTTCCACATAGGGCGCGCCGTCTTCCGGCACGGGCGGCGCGGCCTGCTGGGTCACCGCGGCCACCGGCGGCACCGTGCGCAGGCGCGCGTGCATGCCGTCGACTTCACCGATGCCGCGTGCGATCTGGCGTGCGAGGCGGGCGACCGAGCCGTTGCGGCTGTAGTAGAGGACGAGGATCTCGGGCATGGAGACGCCTGTTTGCGAAGGGAGTGCGCGGACTGCAGGGCCAGGTAATGGGCCTGGTGCCCGATGCGTGTGCGCCTGTGCATTCTCGCGCAGTGGGCGGCGCGTGGGGGATCGCGCAGGCGATGCGTGCTTCCGTCCCCGTCATTCCGTCGAAGCACGATCTCCAGCGGCCGCCACGGGATCATCCAGGGTCTTCGGGCGCCGGCGCAATCGGAGTGCGAGTCGCCGGATGTCCCGCTTTACGGCTGTCGAGACTCCGGCCTTTGCCGGCGTCACGGGTGCGTATCCCATGCATCCCCGCGCAAACCGCTTTGCTACGCTTCGCTGATGGAGCCACTCGCCACTTTCAACCGCTGGTCCGAACGCATGGCGGACCGCGCACGCGCGCTGACGTTCGCGCGTTTCCTGTGGCGGCGTTTTCTCGACGACCGCCTGTTCGAAGCCGCGGGCGCACTCGCGTTCACGACCGTGTTCGCGCTGGTGCCGCTGTCGATGGTGGTGTTCGGCGTGCTGGCGGTGTTTCCGGCCTTCGCGCAATGGCGCGACCAGCTCAGCGATTACATCTTCTCGAATTTCGTGCCGGATTCGGCCCGCGCGGTCGAGGCGGTGCTGTTGCAGCTGTCGACCAATACCGGCCAGCTGACCACCATCGGCGTCATCGCGCTGGTGATCTCGGTGCTGGTCACACTGGTCAGCGTGGAGACCACGTTCAACCGGATCTGGCGGGTGAAGTCCGCACGACCGACCGTGGCCCGTTTCCTCGTCTACTGGACCGTGCTGACTCTGGGCGCGCTGGTCGCGACCGCCAGCCTGGCCGTCTCGGCGCGATTCTTCGCGCTGGAGATCTTCAGCACCGATTCGGGCCAGTTCCTGCGCGGCGCGATGCTGTGGGCGGCGCCGATGCTGATCGAACTCATCGCCTTTGCGACGATCTTCCGCGTGGTGCCGCATCGCACCGTGCAATGGCGTCACGCGTTCGCCGGCGCGGGTCTGGCGGCAGTGTTGTCGGAAGTGGTGAAGTGGGCGATCGGCCTCTACCTCGGCAGCTTCGATGCCTACGAGCGCATCTACGGCCAGATCGCGTTCCTGCCGATTTTTCTCTTGTGGGTCTATCTCAGCTGGGTCGCCATCCTGCTGGGCGCCTCGTTCGCCGCATCGATTTCCGCGTTCCGCTACCAGCCGGCGCATATGCGCCTGCCGCGCGGCTACGAGTTCTATGGCGTGCTGCGCATGCTGGGACGATTCGCCGAGGCGCGTGCAAAGGGTCGCGGCCTGCACAGCGACGAGATCCAGGAACTGGAGCCGATGCTCACCGACACCCTGGTGCAGCAGATGCTGGCGCAGCTGGAAGAGATCCAGCTGCTGCGCCGCGCCGAGACCGGCGAGTGGCTGCTCGCGCGCGATCTCGACGGCATGACCCTGGCCGAACTCTACGAAGCCTGTCACCTGCGCATTCCGGTGTCCGAAGCGCTGCTGCCGTGTCGCGACGATGCGCTGGGCATCGCCGCCGCCGGTGCGCTGGACGACCTGCGCATTCCGCTGCGCGACCTGCTCAAGCGCCGGGTTGCCAGCCTGTATCCCGTTCCGGAGACGTCCAAATGATCCGCCGTACCGCTGTCAGTCTTGCCCTGCTCCTGTCCCTCGCCGCCTGCCAGCAGGGCGGCGAGGATGCCGCGCGTCCCGCCACCGATGTTGCCGCGCCGGCAGCCGGCGCGGCTGCTGGCGAAACGCCGGCCTCGTCGCGCGAACAGCCTGCGCTCCGCGTGGAGACGATCGACGGTGGCACCTTCGATCTGGCCGACCATCGCGGCAGCTGGGTCGTCGTCAATTTCTGGGCCACGTGGTGTGCGCCCTGCCTAAAGGAAATGCCGGAGCTGTCCGCGCTCGATGCGATGCGCGAACACATCCAGGTTGTCGGGCTCGCCTACGAGGAGATCGAACCTGACGCGATGCGTGCATTCCTGGAGGAGCGGCCGGTGGTCTACCCGGTCGCGATCATCGACACCTTCGCGCCGCCGGCGGATTTCGAAACACCGAAGGGCCTGCCGATGACGTATCTGATCGCGCCTGACGGCCGCGTCGCCAAGCACTTCCTCGGCCCGGTCACCGCCGAGGGCATCGAGGAGATGATCGCCGACGCAGGCGGTCCGGCGTCCGGCGCCTAGGCGTCGCGCGCCTGATGGGTCTGGATGCGCTCGGGCGTATCTCATCGAATCTGTTGGCGCCTGATCTGCGCGAACGCGCGCGCTGGTTGAATCGATAGGTTGATTGCGTGTGCGATGACGCTGCATGCATCGCGTGCGGGCACCCGGGCGCCATCGTCCGCAACGTTGGATGCGCTTGAGCGCTGCACGCGGCGCTGTGGCATACCCGCGGTGCTGGGAGGCGCACAGCGCTCGAGTGGCAACGCATCAATCCAGGCGCGCTTCGCTGCGCGCCAGAGGCGCGATGCTGCATCGGTGCAACGCACGGGACGGCCGAATTGCAGTCGGCGAGCCCAGTTGCAGTCTCAAGTACGAGGGACCCTGGTGCCCCTGAAGGCGCCGAACGCCCGAGGCCGCGCGCTCAGGCGTCCGCGTCCGCCTGCAGGCGCTCCAGCGTGCGTGCGGGGATCGGCGGCAGCGGCTTCACCTCGGCGTAGCACTCCGTGCCGGTCGCGACGCGCAGCGGCGGGAATTCGGGCAGTGGCGCGTCGACGCGCGTGTCGGGCAGACGGTCGAGCAGATCCTGGATCAGGGTCAGCCGGCCCCGGCGCTGGTCGTTGAAATCCACCAGGGTCCACGGCGCGTGCGCGGTGTGGGTGGCGGCCAGCATGGCTTCGCGTGCGCGGGTGTAGTCGTCGTAGCGCTCGCGCGCGGCGAGGTCCATCGGCGAGAGCTTCCAGCGCTTCAGCGGGTCGGCCAGGCGTTCGGCGAAGCGCGCCTCCTGCTGATCCTGGTCGCAGCCCAGCCAGTACTTGAACAGCAGGATGCCGTCGTCGACGAGCTGGCGTTCGAACGTCGGCGCATCGCGCAGGAAGGTCGCGACCTGTGCAGGCGTGGCGAAGCCCATGACCTGTTCGACGCCGGCGCGGTTGTACCAGCTGCGGTCGAACAGGGCGATCTCACCCGCGGCCGGCAGATGCTCGACGTAGCGCTGGAAATACCACTGGCCCTGTTCGCGCTCCGACGGTTTCGGCAGCGCGGTGACCCGGCACTGGCGCGGGTTGAGGTGTTCGGAGATCGCCTTGATCGAACCGCCCTTGCCGGCGGTGTCGCGGCCTTCGAATACGACCAGCAGCCGCTGCCCGCTGGCCTGCACCCAGTGCGCCATTTCGGCGAGCGCGATCTGCATCGGGGCGAGTGCGGCCTCGTAGGCCTTGCGCTTGAGTCGTTTCATGCAGCGTCCCGAGGCGTGGTGGTCTTGCGCGCGCGCTCGGCGCGCATGCCGGCCATGCTGCGGGCAACTTCGAGCAGCGCGCCCTGTTGCCGCGTGCCCAGTGCGCGATACGCCGCCAGCAGGGCGTGTTCGCCCTTGGTGCGCGCCGGATCGAAGGTGCTGGCGAGGGTGGCCAGCAGGGCGCCGACCGGCACGCCGAAGGTCCGTGCGAGCGCTTCGAGCTGCTCGGCCGCCGGCGCCTTTTCGCCGCGCATCCAGGCCGACACGGTAGCCGCGCCGACGCGTGGAATCGCCGAGGCGATTTCACCCGCGGTGAGGCCGCGGGCCTTGGCGAGCAGGCGCAGCGTCTGGTCGAGGCCCATCGCTATTCCTTCAGGCGCGGACGCAGGGTGGCGAGATTGCAGGGCCTGGTGCGCGCGTCGAGCTGGTGGCGGATGATCCGCTCCCACGCCGTGGTGCAGGCCGAGGTGGAGCCGGGCAGTGCGAACACGAAGGTCGCATTGGCCAGGCCGGCGAAGGCGCGCGATTGCAGCGACGAGGTGCCGATCTCTTCGAACGAGATCGCACGGAACAGCTCGCCGAAGCCGGGCATGGTCTTGTCCAGCAGCGGCAGCAGCGCCTCGGGTGTCGAATCGCGGCCGGTGAAGCCGGTGCCACCGGTGACCAGGACGCCGTCGATCGCGGGATCGGCGATCCACTTCGACACCAGGGCGCGCATCGCGTAGCGGTCGTCGGGCAGCAGGGCGCGTTCGGCGATGCCGTGACCATCGCCGGTCAGGGCCTGGACGAGGTAATCACCGGAGGTATCGGTCTCGAGGCTGCGGCTGTCGGACACCGTCAGCACGCAGATCTGCAGGGGTTTGAAATCGGTTTGGCTGCTCATGCGGCGAGGGTACTCCACCGTCGGCGAACGCCGCATCGAGAGGCGATGCCGTCCGCGTCGTCGCGCGTTGTTCGTGGCGAGGCCTCGAAGCGACGACGTCCTGCGCAGCGCAGCCGCGATCGCGGGTATCGCGGTGCGGCCGGTGCCCGCGCGGTGGCTGCCTGGAATCGGCCAACCGGAGATGGCGCGTGCGCTGCGAGCGATCGCTTGACGCATGACCGCGGCGCGCGATCGCGATTCTGCGGTGCGCTTCAAATCCGCGCGCGCGCGTGGGTGCATCGGACGTTTCGGGGGCGTGTCCGCGGGCCGGTGGGCCATCGCCCGTCACCCAGGGGAGTCTGCGCGTTTGCCGGCGGCCGCGCGATGAAAAATCCGCGCATCTCGGTGACCGCATGCGTCGCGATCACGTGCGCACAATCGCAGCGACGCGGCTGGTCGTCCGCGCCGTGCCGCGACTCACTGCGCGGTCATGCGCGCCAGTTCGTCGGCCTGGTGTTCCTGCGACAGCCGCGCGACGAGTCCGTCGAGATTGCCTTCGAGCACGTTCGGCAGGTCGTACAGGGTCAGCCCTTCGATGCGGTGATCGGTGATCCGGCCCTGCGGATAGTTGTAGGTGCGGATGCGCTGGCTGCGGTCGCCGCTGCCCACCTGCAGCTTGCGCACCTCGGCGGTCGCGGCAGCGCGGCGTTCGGCTTCGGCGTCGGCCAGCATCGCGCGCAGGCGCTTCATCGCCTTGTCGCGGTTCGCGTGCTGGCTGCGTTCGGTCTGCGATTCGACGACGACGCCGGTCGGCACGTGGGTGATGCGGATCGCCGAGTCGGTCTTGTTGACGTGCTGGCCGCCGGCGCCGGACGAGCGGAAGGTGTCGACCTTGAGGTCGGCCGGGTTGAGTTCGATCGGCTCGCCCGCGTCCTCGATCGGAATGATCGCGACGGTCGCGGCCGAGGTGTGGATGCGGCCCTGCGATTCGGTTTCCGGCACGCGCTGCACGCGGTGGGTGCCGGATTCGAATTTGAGCTTCGCGTAGGCGCCGCTGCCGTCGACCGCGGCGATGAGTTCGCGGAAGCCGCCGTGTTCGCCGGTGCTCGCCGATTCCACTTCGACACGCCAGCCCTGGCGCTCGGCGTAGCGGCTGTACATGCGGAACAGGTCGCCGGCGAAGATCGCCGCCTCGTCGCCGCCGGTGCCGGCGCGGATCTCGAGATAGAAGCCGCCGTCGTCGCGCGCATCGCGCGGCACCAGCAGCGCCAGCAGATCGGCTTCCAAGGCTTCCAGGCGGGCGTCGGCCGCGGCGATTTCCTCTTCGGCCATTTCGCGCATGTCGGCATCGTCGAGCAGCGAGCGCGCGGCCTCGCGGTCGTCGAGTGCGGCGCGTTCGTCGGCCAGCGCACTGGCCAGTGGTTCGAGCTGGGCGAACTCGCGGGACAGCGCCCGGAAGCGACCCTGGTCGGTCACGGTGGACGGATCGGACAACAGGCGTTCGAGTTCGTCGCGGCGTTCGGCCAGCGCCTCGAGCTTACGGCGCAGGGTCGGCAGCATCGGGATCCAGTGGGGCGGGGTCGGAAAGCGGCGGCAGCAGGTGTTCCAGGCGTTCGGACAGGGCGTCGTCGCCGTGCAACGCCGCCTCCCGCAGCACCGCGGTCGGCAGATGCAGCAGGCGGTTGGTCAGGCCGTGGGCCAGCAGTTCGAGCACCGCGTCCGGCGACTGTCCGGCCGCCAGCTGCTGGCGCGCGCGGGCCAGGGCGTCGGCGCGGATCGTGTCGCCATGCGCGCGCAGCCGGCGCACCGGCGCCAGGCGTCCGCTGGCCGCGCGGGCCTCGCCGTAGCGCGTGACCTGGAGGTCGATGATCGCCTCGGCATCGCTGGCGGCCTCGCGGCGGCCACGGCGATTGTCGTCGAGCCTGCGTTCCAGGTCGTCGATGGTGTAGAGGAAGACGTCGCGCAGTTCGGCCACATCCGGCGCGATGTCGCGCGGCACTGCCAGGTCCATCAGCAGCATCGGCCGGTGCTTGCGTGCGGCCAGCGCGGCGGCGACCTGTGGACGGGTGAGGACCGGTTCACGGCTGGCGGTGGCCGACAGCACGATGTCGGCCAGGAACAGGTGACGGTCGAGTTCGTCCAGCGGCAGCGCGATGCCGCCATGGCGCGCGGCGAGATCCTGCGCGTGCGCATAGGTGCGGTTGGCGATCAGCAGGCGCTTGACGTTGGCCTGGGCGAGATGACGCGCGGCCAGCTCGATGGTCTCGCCGGCGCCGATCAGCAGCACCGCCGAATCCGAGGGCCGCGCGAACGATTCCTGCGCCAGCCGCACGGCCAGCGACGCCACCGACACCGGACTAGTGCCGATGCGGGTTTCGCTGCGCGCGCGCTTGGCGGTGACGAAGGCATGCTGGAACACGCGGTCGAGCTCGGTGCCCAGCGTGCCGGCGCTGCGCGCCGTGGCCCAGGCCTGCTTCACCTGGCCCAGGATCTGCGGCTCGCCCAGCACCAGCGAATCCAGCCCGGTGGCCACGCGGAACAGATGACGCGCGGCCGCGTCGTCGCGATGGCGGTAGAGATAGGCGTGCAGCGAGCCGCCGGCCACGTCGGCATCGCGGCCGGGGTGCGTCGCCAGCCAGTCGGTCAGGGCGCGCCCGTCGTCGTCGGACACCGCATAGAGTTCGGTGCGGTTGCAGGTCGACAGCAGCGCCACCTCGCGCACCGGCGGCAACGCACGCAGTTCGGCCAGCGCGCCCGCCAGCGCATCGCCGGAAAACGCGACGCGCTCGCGCAGGGCGACCGGCGCGGTCTGGTGGTTGATGCCGAGTGCGAACAGGGACATTGGGCTGGCGTGCCTGGCGGTGGAGCCGACATCCGCGTTCAGGCGCTTGCGATAAGCTTTCGATTGAAGGCGCCCATTTTACGGCCCGGTTGCCCCAGATGCCCGTTTTCGACTCCGTTTGGTCCGCGCGGCTGCGTGCGGCATTGCTGGTCCCGTTGCTCGGGATCGCCTGTACCAGCCAGGCCCGGCCGCCCGCCGCGGGCGGTGACGTGCTCCAGGACGACCTGCTCGGCGCCACGCTGGCCGGTGAATTCGCGGTTCAGGCCGGGCGGCTGGACGAGGCGGCCGACTGGTATCTGGCTGCCGCCCGCGAATCCGGTGGTGATGCCGGCCTGGCCGAGCGGGCCACGAGGATCGCCCTGCTGGCCGGCGATGACCGCCGCGCCGCGCAGGCGCTGGACCTGTGGCGCCGCAATGCGCCGGACTCGCTGCCGATGCTGGCAGCCGAGGCGACGCTGTCGCTGCGCGCCGGCCGCGACCGGGTCGCGCGCCGCCAGCTCGAGACCCTGCTGCGCAGCCCCGATCCCACCGGCTGGCGGCATGCGTTCACCGTGCTCTCGGGCGGCGGACGCGATCCCGAGCAGGCCGTGCGCCTGCTCGACCGCATCGTCACCGACGGCGCCATCCCGGACGTGCTGCAGGCCTGGATGGCGTTCGGCGGTCTGGCCCAGCGCCTGGACCGCGTCGACCTGACCGAGCGCATCCTCGACACCATCGTCGCCAGGTTCCCGGGCGAGCCGCGCGTGGCGCTGCTGCGCGCCAGCCAGCTGCGCGAATCCGGACGTCCCGAAGAAGCGCGCGCCGCACTGGTCGCGATGGGCGAGGACGCCGCGCTGATCGCGCCCGACGTGCGCCTGGCGATCGCGGTGGAATACGAGGCGCTCGGCGATTTCGCCGAGGCCGAGCGCACGCTCGGCAAGGGACCGCAGGACGGGCGGACCTACGTGGTGCGGGCCTCGCTGCTGGCGCGGGCCGAGAACAAGGAGGCGCTGGCCGCCCTCTATGAAGAGGTCAAGGCGGTCGCGCTGACGCCCAATCCGGCGCAGCGTCTGTTGCTCGGGCAGATGGCCGAGTATCTGGAGCAGTACGACGAAGCGCTGGAGTGGTACGACACCGTGCCCGGTGGGCCGGAGCGGCAGCAGGCCCGGATCCGCGGCGCGCGCGTCCTGCACGAACTCGGTCGCCGCGACGACGCCTGGCAGCGCTTGCGCGCGCTGCAGTCCGACGCCACCGCCGATGACGACATGCGCCGCGGCGCCTATCTGCTGGAAGCCGAACTGCGCGCGGAGAACGACGACCCGACCGAACTCGACGTCTACAACCGCGCCCTCGGCGCGATGCCCGACGATCCCGGAATGCTGTATGCCCGCGCCCTGATGTGGGAACGCCGCGACGACATCCCGCGCGCCGAAGCCGACCTGCGCCGGGTGCTCGTCCAGGATGCCGAGAACATCGCCGCGCTCAACGCGCTGGGCTACACGCTCGCCGATCGCACGCAGCGCTACACCGAAGCGCTGGAGCTGATCGACCGCGCGCGCCTGGCCGAGCCCGACAACGCCGCGATCATCGACAGCTACGGCTGGGTGCTCTATCGCCTCGGCCGCCACGCCGAGGCGCTGGTGGAACTGCGCCGCGCGTATTCGATGATGAAGGACGCCGAGGTCGCCGCGCACATCGCCGAGGTGCTGTGGGTCATGGGCCGTCGGGACGAGGCGCGCAAGTATTTCGACGAGGCGCGCGCGATCGATCCGGAGAACCGGTCGCTGTTGCGTGCGCTCGAGACCACCGGCGCATGAGTGCGCGACGTGTCCTGCTGGTGGGCTGCGTGGCCGTGTTGACCGCGTGTACCAGCGTGCCCGTGCGCCCGCCGGCAGAGACCGCCGTGCTCGATGCCGACGCCCGCGGCGCTGCCGAGGCGCGCCTGGCGGCGCGTGAGGCCGCGGTGCGCGCGCTGCCCGCCTACGGGTTCAGCGGACGCGTGGCGATGTCCAACGGCCGCGATGGCGGCAGCGGACGCATCGACTGGCGTCAGGCCGGCGACGCGTTCGAGGTCTCGCTGGCCGCGCCGGTCACGCGGCAGAGCTGGCAGCTGCGCGGCGGCCCGGCCGGTGCGCGCATCGATGGTCTGGCGGGTGGTCCGCGCGAAGGCGCGGACGTCGGTGCATTGCTGTGGGAGGCCACCGGCTTCGACATCCCGGTCGTCGCGTTGGCCGCTTGGGCCACCGGCACCCGCGCCGATGCGGCCGTTTCCGGCGAGGCGCAGGTGGAATACACCGCCGACGGCCAGCTGGCGCGCCTGCGCCAGGACGGCTGGATCATCGATTACATCGACTGGCAGCCGGTGCCGGCCGACGGTGCGCCGGCCTTGCCGCTGCGCATCAATGCCGAGCGCGACACCGCGCGCGTGCGCCTGATCGTCGACGCCTGGACGCTCGACCCCGCGTCCACGCCATGACCGCGCCGCCGGACGGTGCGGGCTGGCAGGCCTGGCCGGCTCCCGCAAAGCTGAACCTGTTCCTGCGCATCACCGGGCGCCGGGCGGACGGCTACCACGTCCTGCAGACGGTGTTCCGGCTGCTGGACTGGGGCGACACCGTGCATATCCGCCTGCGCGACGACGGCCGCATCGTGCGCCATGGCGACACCCTGCCGGGTCTGGCGGCGGACGACGATCTCGTCGTCAAAGCCGCGCATGCCTTGAAGAATGCGGCCAACGTCGCTCAAGGGGCGGACATCGCCGTCGAAAAGCGCACTCCGTCGGGCGCCGGCCTTGGCGGCGGTTCCTCCGATGCAGCCACCGTGCTGCGTGCGCTGGATCGCCTGTGGGGCCTGGATCTGGGCGTGGACCGGCTGGCCGGAATCGGCCTGGCGCTGGGCGCCGACGTGCCAGTCTTCGTCCACGGGCGCAATGCCTGGGCCGAAGGGGTAGGGGAGGCGCTGGTGCCGATCGACCTGCCGCCGGCCTGGTATCTGCTCGCCGATCCCGGCGTGCACGTGAACACCGCAGCCCTGTTCCAGTCCGCTGAATTGACGCGAAATGCTGCGCCCGCGACAATGGCCGACTTCGTGTCAGGTGCAGCGCTCGACAATGCGTTCGAGCCGGTCCTGCGTCGCCGGGAAACTGCCGTGGAGGCCGTGTTCGCTGCGCTATCGCAGGTGGGAACGCCGCGTCTGACCGGGACGGGCAGCGGGTGCTTCGTCGAATTCGCCACACGCGAACTCGCCGAAGCCGCGCACGCGCAGGTCGCATCGCGGGTTCGCAGTCGCGTGGTGGCCGGTGCAGCGCGCTCGCCGTTGCTCGATCTGCTGGAGGCCGGGATACGGGATTAGGGAGTGGGGACTTGCGAGCCCCCACTCCCGAATCTCAGATCCTGGATTCACAGGGGCGTCGCCAAGTGGTTAAGGCACCGGGTTTTGATCCCGGCATTCGCAGGTTCGAATCCTGCCGCCCCTGCCATCCTCTCCGAGCTCCGGCCCGGTCCTCCCATCCGCTCGGTCAGAGCGACGCGGAACAGCAGACATGAAAGAAGAACGCAATCTCCTGATTTTTTCGGGCAACGCCAATCGTGCGCTGGTCAAGTCCGTGTGCCGCGAACTGGGCGTGCGCCAGGGCAAGGCGCTGGTCTCCACCTTCTCCGATGGCGAGGTCCAGGTCGAGATCGAGGAAAACGTCCGCCGCCAGGACGTGTTCGTGATCCAGCCGACCTGCGCGCCGTCGGCCGAAAACCTGATGGAACTGCTGGTGCTGATCGATGCGCTCAAGCGCGCCTCGGTCGCCAGCGTCACAGCGGTGATTCCGTACTTCGGCTACTCGCGCCAGGATCGCCGGCTGCGCTCGTCGCGCGTGCCGATCACGGCCAAGGTCGCTGCGAAGATGGTGACCGTCGCCGGCGCCGATCGCGTGTTGACGATCGACCTGCATGCCGACCAGATACAGGGCTTCTTCGATATTCCCGTCGACAACGTCTATGCCTCGCCGCTGCTGCTGGCCGACATCTGGCGCGCGCATGGCACCGACAACCTGATCGTGGTCTCGCCCGACGTGGGCGGCGTGGTGCGCGCCCGCGCGATCGCCAAGCGCCTCGACGATGCGGACCTGGCGATCATCGACAAGCGCCGTCCGCGCGCCAACGTCTCGACGGTGATGAACATCATCGGCGACGTGCAGGGCAAGACCTGCGTGCTGGTGGACGACATCGTCGACACCGCCGGCACCCTGTGCGCCGCGGCCGCCGCGCTGAAGAAGAACGGCGCCGAGAAGGTCGTGGCCTACTGCACCCACGCGGTGCTGTCGGGTGCGGCGATCGACAACATCGAGAAGTCGCAGCTCGACGAGATGGTCGTCACCGACACCATTCCGCTGTCGGACGCGGCGCGTGCCTGCAGCCGTATCCGCCAGCTGAGCGTCGCCGAGCTGCTGGCCGAGACGATCCGCCGCATCGCCTTCGGCGAGTCGGTGAGTTCGCTCTACGTCGACTGAGAATTGCTTCAGCGTCCGGGTCTTCCCGGGCGAGCACGACATGTCCGGCGTCCGCCGGCACCTGACTCGCCTGGTCGCGGGCGAGTCGTTCAAACCGTCGCGAGACGGTTCACTTCAAGTAGGTAGTTCACCATGGCAACTCAACATGAAATCAAGGTGCAGCGCCGCGAAGACGAAGGGAAGGGTGCGAGCCGCCGTCTTCGTCTTGCCGGCAACGTGCCTGCCGTCGTTTACGGCGGTGACCTCAAGCCGGTCAGCATCGAGCTGAGCCACAACGATGTCTGGCTCGCCAGCCAGCACGAGTGGTTCTACGCGTCGATCCTCGACCTGAGCCTCAACGGCGACGTCCAGAAGGTGCTGCTGCGTGACATGCAGCGTCATCCGTTCAAGCAGCAGATCATGCACCTGGACTTCCAGCGCGTGAACGCGAACGAGACGATCCGCACCGCCGTGCCGCTGCACTTCGTCAACGAAGACACCTCGCCGGCCGGCAAGGCTGCCGACGTCGTGATCACGCACGAGCTCAACGAAGTCACCGTGACCTGCCTGCCGGGCGACCTGCCGGAATTCATCGAGATCGATCTCGGTGCGATGGTCGTCGGCGATATCGTCCACCTCTCGCAGGTCAAGCTGCCGAAGGGTGTCGAGATCCCCGAGCTGGCGCTGGGCGCGGACCACGACGTCGCCGTCGTCGTCGCCAAGCACGGCCGCGTGGAAGCCGAGCCGGAAGAGACCGACGACGCGTCGGCCGTCGTGCCGGCCACCAAGGCCGCGAAGGACGACGAGTAATCGTCGCGTGGGCGCGCCTTCGGGCGCGCCCGCGTTGCCGTATCGATGGCAGGACTGCGACTGATCGTCGGGCTGGGGAATCCCGGACCCGAATACGCACGGACCCGGCACAACGCCGGGTTCCGTTTTGTCGACGAACTCGCCGCCAGGGCGGGCGCGTCGTTCCGGCTCGACAGCAAGCTGTTCGGCGAGACTGCGAAGATCGACATCGCGGGCCAGCCGGTCTGGCTGCTGAAGCCGGCCACCTTCATGAATCTCAGCGGCAAGTCGGTCACCGTCGCACTGCGGTTCTGGAAGTTCGAACCCGAGCAGGCGCTGCTGGCGCACGACGAACTGGATCTGCCGCCGGGCACCGCGCGGTTGAAGTTCGACGGCGGCCATGGCGGGCAGAACGGCCTGCGCGACACGATGAAGCTCCTCGGGCACGGCGGTTTCCACCGGCTGCGCGTGGGCATCGGTCACCCGGGCAGCAAGGACAAGGTCACGCCGTGGGTGCTGGGGCGTGCCAGCGCCGACGACGACATCCTGATCGGCCGCGCGATCGACGATGCGATCGACGTGCTGCCGCTGGCGATGGACGGCAATTTCATGGATGCGATGACGCGGTTGCATACGGTGAAGCCGTAATTGGTGATTGGTGATTGGTGATTGGTGATTCGTCAGGTCGCGGCGTCGGCTGCTGCTTCGAATCACCAATCACGAATCCCGAATCACGGATCACCCATGGGCATCAAATGCGGCATCGTCGGTCTGCCGAACGTCGGCAAGTCGACCCTCTTCAATGCGCTGACCAAGGCGGGTATCGCCGCGGCCAATTTCCCGTTCTGCACCATCGAGCCGAACGTCGGCATCGTGCCGGTGCCGGATCTGCGCCTCAATGCGCTGGCGGCGATCGTCAAGCCGCAGAAGGTGCTGCCGACGGCGGTCGAGTTCGTCGACATCGCCGGTCTTGTCGCGGGCGCGGCCAGCGGTGAGGGCCTGGGCAACAAGTTCCTGTCGCACATCCGCGAGGTCGACGCGATCACGCACGTCGTGCGCTGCTTCGAGAATCCCGACGTCATCCACGTCAACAACAAGGTCGACCCGATCGCAGATATCGAGACCATCGATACCGAGCTCGCGCTGGCCGATCTGGATGCCGTCGAGCGTGCGCTGCAGCGCGCCGAGCGTTCGGCCAAGACCGGCGACAAGGACGCCAAGGTCCGCGCCGAGGTGCTGGGCCGCGTGCACAAGGGCCTGGCCGATGGCCAGCCCGTGCGCGCGCTGAAGCTGTCGGATGACGACCAGATCGCGATCCGCGACCTGTTCCTGCTGACCAACAAGCCCGTGCTGTACATCGCCAACGTGCTCGAGGACGGGTTCGAGAACAATCCGCACCTCGACGCCGTGCGCGCGCGCGCGGCGGGCGAGGGCGCCGAGGTGGTGCCGGTGTCGGCGGCGATCGAGGAAGAACTCTCGCAGCTCGACGATGCCGACCGCGATGCCTTTCTGACCGATCTCGGCCTCGAAGAGCCGGGCCTCAATCGCGTGATCCGCGCGGCTTATGGCCTGCTGGCGTTGCAGACCTACTTCACCGCGGGCGTCAAGGAAGTGCGCGCGTGGACGGTGAAGATCGGCGCCACCGCGCCGCAGGCCGCTGCGGTGATCCACACCGATTTCGAGAAGGGCTTCATCCGCGCCGAAGTGGTCGGCTACGACGACTTCATCCGCTACAGCGGCGAAGCCGCGGCGAAGGAAGCCGGCAAGTGGCGCCTGGAAGGCAAGGAATACATCGTCAAAGATGGCGACGTGATGCATTTCCGCTTCAACGTCTGAGCCTGCCGCCTCCACGCTGCATGAAAGGCGCCCGATGGGCGCCTTTCGCGTTTTCGAGCTTCGGCGGCCCGCGCATCACTCGCGCGCGGTGCGCCGGCGATCCGGGTGCCGGGTCGGCCATCGCCCGCCTACACTGCGGTCCGTCATTCGAATCCTGGAGTCGCCATGCGTCCTCTCGCCCTGTCCGTGAGCTGTGCGCTCGCAGTCGCTGCCCTGTGCGCGCCCGTTCGCGCGGCCGAGCCACCGGTCACGCCGGCGCCGGTGCTGGTGTTGCATGGCGGCGCGGGCGTGGTGCGCGCCGGGCTGTCGCCCGCGGAAGCCGAGGCCGCGCGTGAGGCTCTTGCCCAGGCGCTGCGTGCCGGGCACGCATTGCTGCAGGACGGACGTCCGGCGCTCGATGCCGTGGTCGCCGCGATCACCGTGCTCGAGGACGATCCGGCGTTCAATGCCGGCCGCGGCGCGGTGTTCACCCATGACGGCATCAACGAACTCGATGCCTCGCTGATGGACGGTGCATCGCGTGCGGCGGGCGCGGTTGCGGGCGTGCGCAGGATCCGCAATCCGATCCAGCTCGCGCGCCAGGTCATGGAGCACTCGCCGCACGTCATGCTGGTCGGCGAGGGCGCCGAGACGTTCGCACAGAGCCGCGGCATCGAGTTCGTCGATCCCGCCTGGTTCCGGACCGAGAAGCGCTGGCAGCAGCTGCAGAAGGCGAAGGCCGATGCAGACGCCGCGCGCAATGCGCAGGCCGCGGTGGCCGACGATCCGTTGCGCTATTTCGGCACGGTCGGCGCAGTGGCGCTGGATACCGAGGGCCGGCTGGCGGCCGGCACCTCCACCGGCGGCATGACCGACAAGCGCTGGGGCCGCGTGGGCGACGCGCCGGTGATCGGGGCGGGCACCTGGGCCGACGGGCAATGCGCGGTGTCCGGGACCGGCTGGGGCGAGTTCTACCTGCGCACTGCCGCCGCCCACGCGATCTGCAGCCGGGTCGCGTTGCTGGACGAGGATGTCGCGACCGCGGCCGAGACGGTGATCAACGTCGAGATTCCGGGCATGGGTGGCAATGGCGGCGCCATCGCGCTGGGCGCCGATGGCCGGGTCGCGATGCCCTTCAATACCGAAGGCATGTACCGCGGCTGGATCGGCGCCGACGGCGTACCGCACGTGGCCATCGGCCGCGATGACGAGATGACCATGGCGTCCGGGCGCGCCGACCGGTAAGATGCGCGCCCCGCTGCAGTGATTGTGCGCGGGGCGAAGGTTCCGGCTTCGATTCGTCGCAATACGGCGTTGACAGGATCAGGAACTGGGGCCAAAATCGCGGGCTGTTTTCACCGGCAACACGAAAGCGCCGGAGGGATACCCAAGCGGCCAACGGGGGCAGACTGTAAATCTGCTGGCTTACGCCTTCGGTGGTTCGAATCCACCTCCCTCCACCATTTTCAAGGTGGAACACATGCAGTGCGACAGGTTGTAATGCGGTAAGCGGGATCCCGGCGCGGGAGTAGTTCAATGGTAGAACCTCAGCCTTCCAAGCTGATGGTGCGGGTTCGATCCCCGTCTCCCGCTCCATTGCACCCCGCCGCATCCTGTAGTTTCAAATCGTTGCTCACGTAGCTCAGTCGGTAGAGCACCTCCTTGGTAAGGAGGAGGTCGAAGGTTCGATTCCTTTCGTGAGCACCATCACTCCGCGGCTCCGCTTCCATCGCGGGGCCGACGCGGCAAGCAGTCACCAACTCACCAGATTTCGAGACAAGGCAGCCATGGCTAAGGGTAAGTTCGAGCGCACCAAGCCCCACGTGAACGTGGGCACGATTGGTCACGTTGACCACGGCAAGACGACGCTGACGGCGGCGCTGACGAAGATCGGTGCGGAACGCTTCGGCGGCGAATTCAAGGCCTACGACGCGATCGACGCGGCGCCGGAAGAGAAGGCGCGCGGCATCACGATCTCGACCGCGCACGTCGAATACGAATCCGAGACGCGCCACTACGCGCATGTCGATTGCCCGGGTCACGCCGACTACGTCAAGAACATGATCACCGGTGCTGCGCAGATGGACGGCGCGATCCTGGTGTGTTCGGCGGCTGACGGCCCGATGCCGCAGACCCGCGAGCACATCCTGCTGTCGCGTCAGGTCGGCGTGCCGCACATCGTCGTGTTCCTGAACAAGGCCGACATGGTCGACGACGCCGAGCTGCTCGAGCTGGTCGAGATGGAAGTGCGCGAGCTGCTGTCGAAGTACGACTTCCCGGGCGACGACACCCCGATCATCCACGGCTCGGCCCGTCTGGCGCTGGAAGGCGACCAGAGCGACATCGGCGTGCCGGCGATCCTGAAGCTGGTCGACGCCCTCGACAGCTTCATCCCGGAGCCGGAGCGTGACATCGACAAGGCGTTCCTGATGCCGGTCGAAGACGTGTTCTCGATCTCGGGCCGCGGCACGGTCGTGACCGGTCGTATCGAGCGCGGCGTGATCAAGGTCGGCGAAGAAATCGAAATCGTCGGTATCCGTCCGGTGCAGAAGACGACCGTCACGGGCGTCGAAATGTTCCGCAAGCTGCTGGACCAGGGTCAGGCGGGCGACAACGCCGGTCTGCTGCTGCGCGGCACCAAGCGTGACGACGTCGAGCGTGGCCAGGTGCTGGCCAAGCCGGGTTCGATCAAGCCGCACACCGAGTTCGAAGCCGAGGTCTATGTCCTGTCGAAGGACGAAGGCGGCCGTCACACGCCGTTCTTCAAGGGCTACCGTCCGCAGTTCTACTTCCGCACGACCGACATCACGGGTGCGTGTGAGCTGCCGGAAGGCACCGAGATGGTGATGCCGGGCGACAACGTGAAGATGGTGGTCACGCTGATCAACCCGGTGGCGATGGACGAAGGCCTGCGCTTCGCGATCCGCGAAGGCGGTCGTACCGTCGGCGCCGGCGTGGTGGCCAAGATCATCAAGTGATCTGACGGCCCGGGTGTGCGATTGCACGCCCGGGCCGAAGTTCGTCCCGGCGGGATGCGTTCCAACAGTCGAAAGGCTGGTCACGCGGGGATCCAGTGGATCTGCAGGGTGCCAACCCCGCAGAACCGCGACAGGGCGGGCCGGAAACCCGGTCCGCCTTCGCCGTCTCCGGAAGTTTCGCGGGCGGCGGGTGTTCCATCTACACGCCAGTAGCTCAATTGGCAGAGCAGCGGTCTCCAAAACCGCAGGTTGGGGGTTCGAGTCCCTCCTGGCGTGCCATTCGCGGATTCTCCGCGCGAGGTCTGGCGCAGCGCGGCCTGGCCTGCCAACCGAGCAGTCGCACAACCGATGAGTCGCCGGGACTTGAACAGCAGAGTGGAACAATCGAAGGGCGGGTCCTCAGCGGACTTCGCCAAGTACGCCGCTGCAGTGGCGCTGGTGGTGGGCGGTATTTTCGCGTTCTACTGGCTTCAGCCGCAGCTGGCGACCGTGGTCCGCAGCATCATCGTCGGCCTGTGTCTCGTCGGCGCCGTCGCAGTGTTCCTGACGACGACCCGGGGCCACAAAACCCGCGAATTCTTTTCGGAAACCCGCTTCGAGCTGCGCAAGGTCGTCTGGCCGACGCGGCAGGAGGCGATCCGGCTGACCTGGATCGTGATCATCGCGGTGATCCTCATCAGCCTGATGCTGGCCGGCTTCGACCAGGTCATCCAGTGGCTCATCCGCCTCGTTCTGAGGCAGTGACGGAGTAACGATTCAGATGGAAACCGAAGGCGTCAAGCGCTGGTACGTCGTGCATGCCTATTCCGGCTTCGAGAAGTCGGTGGCCCAGGCGCTGCGCGATCGCATCGTGCGCACCGAGATGCAGGACAAGTTCGGCGACGTGCTGGTGCCGACCGAGGAAGTGATCGAGATGCGCTCCGGCCAGAAGCGCCGTTCCGAGCGCAAGTTCTTCCCGGGTTACGTGCTGGTGCAGATCCTGACCACGGACGACGGCGGCATTCCGCGCATGGACAACGAGAGCTGGCACCTGGTCAAGGAAACGCCGAAGGTGATGGGCTTCATCGGCGGCACCGCCGACCGTCCGCTGCCGATCCGCGACGACGAGGCCGCCGTGATCCTGGATCGTGTGCAGGAAGGCGTCGAGAAGCCGCGTCCGAAGGTGCTGTTCGAGGCCGGCCAGATGGTCCGCGTGACCGATGGTCCGTTCAACGACTTCAACGGTGTCGTCGAGGAAGTGAACTACGAGAAGAGCCGCCTGCGCGTCGCAGTGCTGATCTTCGGCCGCTCGACCCCGGTCGAGCTGGAATTCGGGCAGGTCGAGAAGGCCTGACCCCCGCCGCATCCGGATGTGACGGGTGCGCGAAACCCTGCTATAGTGCGCGGCTCACTGTCTGGCCGCGCCGGGCAACCGCACAGGCCGCCGTATGGGCGGCCTTTCGCGCGAGATGGACAACGTGAATCCGGGACACGTGTATTCCCGGAACGATGGGGAGCCTGATCCAAGGCGCTAGCACCCGGAGAGAAGAAGACAATGGCGAAGAAAGTCGTCGGTTACATCAAGCTGCAGGTCAAGGCCGGTCAGGCCAACCCCTCGCCGCCGGTCGGTCCTGCGCTGGGTCAGCGCGGCCTGAACATCATGGAGTTCTGCAAGGCGTTCAACGCAGCGACCTCCAAGCTCGAGCCGGGTCTGCCGACCCCGGTCATCATCACGGCCTACTCGGACCGTACCTTCACCTTCATCACCAAGAGCACGCCGGCATCGGTGCTGCTGAAGAAGGCGGCAGGTGTGACCTCGGGCTCCAAGCGTCCGAACACCGAGAAGGTGGGCAAGGTGACGCGCGCGCAGCTCGAAGAAATCGCCAAGGCGAAGGAAGCCGATCTGACGGCGGCCGAGCTGGAAGCAGCAGTGCGCACCATCGCGGGCTCCGCCCGTTCGATGGGCCTGACGGTGGAGGGCTGAGACCATGGCACAGACCAAGCGACAGAAGAGCATCCAGGCTGCCGTGCAGCCGGGCAAGAGCTACGGCATCGATGACGCCCTGAAGATCGTCAAGGACAACAGCAGCGCGAAGTTCGCCGAAGCCGTGGACGTCGCCGTCCGCCTCGGCGTCGACGCGCGCAAGTCCGACCAGCAGGTGCGCGGCTCGACCGTGCTGCCGCAGGGCACGGGCAAGAGCGTCCGCGTCGCGGTGTTCGCGCCGGCCGGTGCCAAGGCCGACGAAGCCCTGGCCGCCGGTGCCGACATCGTCGGCATGGACGACCTGGCCGAGAAGATGCAGGCCGGCGACATCAACTACGACGTCGTGATCGCGACGCCGGACGCGATGCGCGTTGTCGGCAAGCTCGGTACGGTCCTGGGCCCGCGCGGCCTGATGCCGAACCCGAAGGTCGGCACCGTCTCCCCGAACCCGGGCGAGGCAGTGAAGAATGCGAAGGGCGGCCAGGTCCGTTACCGCACCGACAAGGCCGGCATCATCCACTGCACGATCGGCAAGGCCGACTTCGATGCGGACAAGCTGAAGGAAAACCTGCAGGCGCTGCTGGCCGACCTGGTGAAGGCCAAGCCGGCCACCGCCAAGGGCCAGTACCTGCAGAAGATCTCAGTGAGCTCGACCATGGGTCCGGGTGTCACCGTCGACCAGTCGTCGCTGAGCATCGCGCGCTGATCGCAACGTAACAAGCGTGCTGTCCCGCGTGCGGGGCGGCACGATTTTGGGGGCATCGCGACGGACCCAGGTCCGGCGCGGCGCCGTCAAAGACCGCAGGCGCGGTCGAGATCGACGTGGCGACGGGCAGGGATGCTCGAACTGGCAGGGAGTCGCCGCCACCGAATGATCGAGATCGCTTAATCCCGAGGTGCTCGCACCGAGTGGCCTGCGTAGATGGTGATGCCTCTCTGAAGTTTTCTGGTGCGACATCCGTCGAGCCAGGCAGAAGGCCACCACCGGGATGCGTCACGCATCCCCGGCACCCACGGATGGGCGCCGCTCAGGACCGCAAGCGGCAGGAGCCGTGAGCGGAGTTCACAATGAGGAGTGATTAATGGCTCTCAATCTGTCCCAGAAGCAGGAAGTTGTCGCCGAGCTGGCAGAAGTCGCCGCGAACGCCCACTCCCTGATTGCTGTCGAGTACGTGGGCACCACGGTCAGTCAAATGACCGCGATGCGCAAGAAGGCTCGTGAGACCGGTGTGTACTTGCGCGTTGTCAAGAACACCCTGGCCGCACGTGCGGTGGAAGGTACCAGCTACGAGTGCTCCAAGGACTCGCTGGTGGGCCCGCTGCTGTATGCGTTCTCGACCGAGGAGCCCGGCGCAGCCGGTCGCCTGATCAAGGAATTCGCGAAGGACAACAACAAGCTGGTGCCGAAGCTTGTCGTCGTGGAAGGCCAGCTGTATCCGGCCGGCCATGTCGATGTGCTGGCCTCGCTGCCGACGCTCGACCAGGCACTGTCCATGCTGGCCCGCGTGCTGTCCGAACCCGCTGCGATGTTCGCCCGTGCCGTCAAGGCCGTCGGCGACAAGCAGGGCGGTGGCGACGAAGCACCTGCGGAAGCAGCTGCCGAGACGGCCGAAACGGCTTAAGTCCGGCCTGCCGGTTCAACGAAACCTATCCCAGAAAATTTTTCAAAGGTAATCACAATGTCCCTTACCAACGAACAGATCGTCGACGCCATCGCCGAGAAGTCCCTGATGGAAGTGATGGAGCTGGTCAAGGCCATCGAAGAGAAGTTCGGCGTCTCCGCTGCTGCTCCGGTCGCCGCGGCTGCTGCTGCCGGCCCGGCTGCCGCTGTCGAAGAGCAGACCGAGTTCACCGTCGTCCTGAAGGCCGCCGGCGACAAGAAGGTCGAGGTCATCAAGGTGGTCCGCGCCATCACCGGCCTGGGTCTGAAGGAAGCCAAGGACCTGGTCGAAGGCGCACCGAAGGACGTCAAGGAAGGCGCCACGAAGGAAGAAGCCGAGAAGATCAAGAAGGATCTCGAGACCGCAGGCGCGGCCGTCGAAATCAAGTAAGCGGCACTTGGCATCGCAGCACATGCTTGCGATGCACCGGGGCCGGGGGCGAAAGCTCCCGGCCCTTGGTCGTTCCTGAAATCGGGCGGCCCGTAACAAGACAACTGACGCAGTGGTCAGTGGGTAGTAGCGGGAGATGGCGTGCTGGTGCCGGCAATACCAGCGACTACCCAGTGGCAACTCATGTTCCCGGACCGCGATGCGGTCCACCGATTCATCGAGGCGTACTTCCATGACGACGTCCCAGCTCCAACCCACCTACTCGTTCACCGAGAAGAAGCGCATCCGCAAGAACTTCGGCAAGCGCCGTGAGATTCTCGAGGTGCCGTTCCTGTTGGCCATCCAGGTCGACTCCTACCGCGAATTCCTGCAGGCCGACCGCGATCCGACCCAGCGCGACGACCGTGGCCTGCATGCCGCGCTCAAGTCGGTGTTCCCGATCGTCAGCTACAACGGCTACGCCGCCCTGGAATACGTCGGCTACAAGCTCGGCGAGCCCGGCTTCGACGAGCGCGAGTGCCGTAACCGTGGCCTGAGCTACGGCGCCCCGCTGCGCGTCACCGTGCGCCTGGTGATCTACGACCGCGAGTCGTCGCAGAAGGCCATCAAGTACGTGAAGGAGCAGGAGGTCTACATGGGCGAGATTCCGCTCATGACCGAGAACGGCACCTTCATCATCAACGGCACCGAGCGCGTCATCGTCTCGCAGCTCCACCGTTCGCCCGGCGTGTTCTTCGACCACGACCGCGGCAAGACCCACAGCTCGGGCAAGCTGCTCTACAGCGCCCGCGTGATCCCGTATCGCGGCTCGTGGCTCGACTTCGAGTTCGACCCGAAGGACGCGCTGTTCACCCGTATCGACCGCCGCCGCAAGCTGCCGGTGTCGGTGCTGCTGCGCGCCCTCGGCTACAACAACGAAGAAATGCTCAACGAGTTCTTCGACATCAACAGCTACCACATCCTGCCGGAAGGCGAGGGCGTGCAGCTGGAGCTGGTGTCGGAGCGCCTGCGTGGCGAAACGCTGAACTTCGACCTGCTCGACGGCGAGAAGGTCATCGTCGAAGCCGGCAAGCGCATCACCGCGCGCCACGTCAAGCAGCTCGAGGCCTCGGGCATCACTGCGCTGGCGGTGCCGGACGAGTACATGGTCGGCCAGATCCTCTCGCACGACGTGATCGATCCGTCGACCGGCGAGCTGGTCGCGACCGCCAACGACGAGATCTCGATCGAGACGCTCGAAGCGCTGCGCAAGGCGGGTATCGAAGCCATCGGCACGATCTGGGTCAACGACCTCGACCGTGGCCCGTACCTGTCGAACACCCTGCGCATCGACTCGACCAAGACGCAGCTCGATGCGCTGGTCGAGATCTACCGCATGATGCGTCCCGGCGAGCCGCCGACCAAGGACGCCGCACAGAACCTGTTCCACAACCTGTTCTTCACCTTCGAGCGCTACGACCTGTCGGGCGTGGGCCGGATGAAGTTCAACCGTCGCCTCGGCCGCAAGGAAGTCACCGGCGCGTCTGTGCTGTATGACGCCCGTTACTTCGCCGAGCGCAAGGACGAGGATTCGGTGCGTCTGCGCGGCGAGTTCGGCCAGACCTCGGACATCCTCGACGTCATCCGCGTGCTGACCGAGATCCGCAACGGTCGCGGCGTCGTCGACGACATCGACCACCTCGGCAACCGCCGCGTGCGTTCGGTCGGTGAGATGGCCGAGAACGTGTTCCGCGTGGGCCTGGTCCGCGTCGAGCGCGCCGTGCGCGAGCGCCTGACGATGGCTGAGGCCGATGGCCTGACCCCGCAGGAACTGATCAACGCCAAGCCGGTCGCGGCGGCGGTCAAGGAATTCTTCGGCTCCTCGCAGCTGTCGCAGTTCATGGACCAGAACAACCCGCTGTCGGAAGTCACGCACAAGCGTCGCGTCTCGGCCCTGGGCCCGGGCGGTCTGACCCGCGAGCGCGCCGGCTTCGAAGTGCGCGACGTGCATCCCACGCACTACGGCCGCGTCTGCACCATCGAAACGCCGGAAGGCCCGAACATCGGCCTGATCAACTCGCTGGCGACGTTCGCACGCACCAACCGTTACGGCTTCCTCGAGACGCCGTACCGCAAGGTCGTCGACAGCCGCGTCACCGACGACATCGAATATCTGTCGGCGATCGAAGAGAACGACTACGTCATCGCGCAGGCCAATGCCGTCCAGGACGAGAAGGGCACGATGACGCAGCAGTTCGTCGACTGCCGCTTCCAGGGCGAGTCGCTGCTCAAGCCGCCGGCGGAGATCCATTACATGGACGTCTCGCCGATGCAGACCGTGTCGGTCGCAGCGGCGCTGGTCCCGTTCCTCGAGCACGATGACGCGAACCGCGCACTGATGGGCGCCAACATGCAGCGCCAGGCCGTGCCGACGCTGCGTGCGCAGAAGCCGCTGGTCGGTACCGGTATCGAGCGCGCCGTGGCGCGCGACTCGGGCGTGACCGTGAACGCCCGCCGTGGCGGCGTGATCGAGCAGATCGATGCCGGCCGCGTCGTGGTCAAGGTGCATGAAGAAGAGATCTCTGGCGAGCACGATGCCGGCGTCGACATCTACAACCTGATCAAGTACACGCGCTCCAACCAGAACACCTGCATCAACCAGCGTCCGCTGGTGAACGTGGGTGACGTGGTCGCGCGCGGCGACGTGCTGGCCGACGGTCCCTCGACCGACATCGGTGAGCTCGCGCTGGGCCAGAACATGCTCGTCGCGTTCATGCCGTGGAACGGCTACAACTTCGAAGACTCGATCCTGCTGTCGGAGCGCGTCGTCAAGGAAGACCGTTACACGACGATCCACATCGAGGAAATGACCGCGGTCGCCCGCGACACGAAGCTGGGTCCGGAGGAAATCTCCGCCGACATCCCGAACGTGTCCGAGAACGCGCTCAACCGTCTCGACGAATCCGGCGTGGTGTACATCGGTGCGGAAGTCCGCGCCGGCGACATCCTGGTCGGCAAGGTCACGCCGAAGGGCGAGAGTCAGCTGACCCCGGAAGAGAAGCTGCTGCGTGCGATCTTCGGCGAGAAGGCGTCCGACGTGAAGGACAGCTCGCTGCGCGTGCCGCCGGGCATGGACGGCACGGTCATCGACGTGCAGGTCTTCACCCGTGACGGCATCGAGAAGGACAAGCGCGCCAAGCAGATCGAAGAGTCCGAGATCAAGCGCGTCAAGAAGGACTTCGACGACCAGTTCCGCATCCTCGAAAGCGCGATCTATGCGCGTCTGCGTTCGCAGATCCAGGGCAAGGTCGCCAACGGCGGTCCCGGCCTGAAGAAGGGCGACACGGTCAGCTCGCTGGTGCTCGACGGCCTGAAGAAGTCCGACTGGTTCCAGATCCGCATGAAGGACGAGGACGCGGCCGACGCGATCGAACGTGCGCAGAAGCAGATCGACGCGCACCAGAAGGAGTTCGAGAAGCGCTTCGCCGACAAGCGCGGCAAGATCACCCAGGGCGACGACCTCGCACCGGGCGTGCTGAAGATGGTCAAGGTGTACCTGGCCGTGAAGCGCCGCATCCAGCCTGGCGACAAGATGGCCGGCCGTCACGGCAACAAGGGTGTCGTGTCGACCATCGTGCCCGTGCAGGACATGCCGCACATGGCCAACGGCAACACGGTCGACATCGTGTTGAACCCGCTGGGCGTGCCCTCGCGTATGAACATCGGCCAGATCCTCGAAGTGCACCTGGGCCTCGCGGCCAAGGGTCTCGGCGAGAAGATCCAGCGGATGCTCGACGCGCAGGCCAAGGTGGCCGAACTGCGCAGCTTCCTCGACCAGATCTACAACCACGACAAGGCGACGTTCGCACAGCGTGTCGACCTGTCGCAGTTCAGCGACGAGGAGCTGCTGAAGCTCGCCGGCAATCTGACCGACGGCGTGCCGATGGCCACCCCGGTGTTCGACGGCGCGGCGGAGTCGGAGATCAAGGCGATGCTCGAGCTGGCGGACATGCCGACCAGTGGTCAGCACCGTCTGTTCGACGGCCGCACCGGCGAGGCGTTCGAGCGTGAGGTGACCGTGGGCTACATGCACATGCTGAAGCTCAACCACCTCGTGGACGACAAGATGCACGCGCGTTCGACCGGTCCGTACTCGCTCGTCACCCAGCAGCCGCTGGGCGGCAAGGCGCAGTTCGGCGGCCAGCGCTTCGGCGAAATGGAAGTCTGGGCGCTGGAAGCCTACGGCGCGGCCTACACCCTGCAGGAAATGCTGACGGTGAAGTCCGACGACGTGCAGGGCCGCAACCAGATGTACAAGAACATCGTCGACGGCGAGCACGAGATGGTGGCCGGCATGCCGGAGTCGTTCAACGTGCTGGTCAAGGAAATCCGTTCGCTGGCGATCAACATGGAGCTGGAGGAGCACTGAGGCAGGGAGTCCGCCGCGCGGCGCATGAGCGCGCCGCGCGCGACAGCGATGCATCCCACCCCAGGTTCCCCATTCCCGGAGTAATGACATGAAAGACCTGCTCAACCTCTTCAACCAGCAGCGCCAGATTCCGGACTTCGACGCGATCAAGATCGCGCTCGCCAGCCCGGACCTGATCCGTTCGTGGTCGTTCGGCGAGGTGAAGAAGCCCGAGACGATCAACTACCGCACGTTCAAGCCCGAGCGCGACGGCCTGTTCTGCGCCGCGATCTTCGGTCCGATCAAGGACTACGAGTGCCTGTGCGGCAAGTACAAGCGCATGAAGCACCGTGGCGTGGTCTGCGAGAAGTGCGGCACCGAAGTCACGCTGGCCAAGGTGCGCCGCGAGCGCATGGGTCACATCGACCTGGCGTCGCCGGTCGCGCACATCTGGTTCCTCAAGTCGCTGCCGTCGCGCATCGGTCTGATGCTGGACATGACCCTGCGTGACATCGAACGCATCCTGTACTTCGAAGCGTTCGTCGTGACCGAGCCGGGCCTGACCCCGCTCGAGCGCAGCCAGCTGCTCAACGAAGAGCAGTACATGCAGATGCGCCAGGAACACGGCGACGACTTCGACGCCGCGATGGGCGCCGAGGCGGTCTACGACCTGCTGCGCACGATCGACCTGCAGGCCGAAATCGTCCGCCTGAAGGAAGAGATCGCCGCCACCGGTTCGGAAACCAAGCTCAAGCGTCTGACCAAGCGCATCAAGCTGGTCGAGGCGTTCATCGAGTCGGGCAACCGTCCCGAGTGGATGATCATGACCGTGCTGCCGGTGCTGCCGCCGGACCTGCGTCCGCTGGTGCCGCTGGACGGTGGCCGCTTCGCGACCTCAGATCTCAACGATCTGTACCGCCGCGTCATCAACCGCAACAACCGCCTGCGTCGCCTGCTCGAACTCAATGCGCCCGACATCATCGTGCGCAATGAAAAGCGCATGCTGCAGGAATCGGTCGATGCGCTGATGGACAACGGCCGCCGCGGCCGTGCGATCACCGGTACCAACAAGCGCCCGCTCAAGTCGCTCGCCGACATGATCAAGGGCAAGCAGGGTCGCTTCCGCCAGAACCTGCTGGGCAAGCGCGTCGACTACTCGGGCCGTTCGGTCATCGTGGTCGGCCCGACGCTGCGCCTGCACGAGTGCGGCCTGCCGAAGAAGATGGCGCTGGAGCTGTTCAAGCCCTTCATCTTCGCCAAGCTGCAGCGCCGTGGCCTCGCCACGACGATCAAGGCCGCCAAGAAGCTGGTCGAGCGCGAAGAAGCCGAGGTGTGGGACATCCTCGAAGAGGTGATCCGCGAACATCCGGTCATGCTCAATCGCGCGCCGACGCTGCACCGTCTGGGCATCCAGGCGTTCGAGCCGGTGCTGATCGAAGGCAAGGCGATCCAGCTGCATCCGCTGGTGTGTACCGCGTTCAACGCCGACTTCGACGGTGACCAGATGGCGGTCCACGTGCCGCTGAGCCTGGAAGCCCAGCTCGAAGCGCGTGCGCTGATGATGGCGTCGAACAACATCCTGTCGCCGGCCAACGGCGAGCCGATCATCGTGCCGTCGCAGGACGTCGTGCTCGGTCTGTACTACATGACCCGTGCGCTGGAGAACATCCAGGGCGAGGGCATGATCTTCGCGAACATCGCCGAAGTGCGTCGCGCGTTCGACAACAAGGCCGCCGGCCTGCACGCCAAGATCAAGGTCCGCATCCAGCAGACCGTGATCGGCGAGGACGGCTCGCGCGAGAAGGTGACCTCGATCGTCGAGACGACCGTGGGTCGTGCGCTGCTGCTCGAGATCATGCCCGACGGCCTGCCGTTCGAGCTGGCCAACACCGAGCTCAACAAGAAGAACATCTCGCGCCTGATCAACGCCTGCTACCGCCGTCTGGGTCTGAAGGACACGGTCGTGTTCGCCGACAAGCTGATGTACACCGGCTTCGGCAACGCGACGCGTGCGGGTGTGTCGATCGGTATCAACGACATGACCATCCCGAGCGAGAAGGCCGGCATCCTGGTCGAGGCCGAGACCGAAGTGCTGGAAATCCAGCAGCAGTACCAGTCGGGTCTGGTCACCGCCGGCGAGCGTTACAACAAGGTCGTCGACATCTGGTCGCGTACGAACGAGCGCATCGCCAAGGCGATGATGGACACGATCGGTACCGAGAAGGTCCTCAATGCAAAGGGCGAAACCATCGACCAGAAGTCGATGAACTCGCTCTACATCATGGCCGACTCCGGTGCGCGTGGTTCGCAGGCGCAGATCCGTCAGCTGGCCGGTATGCGCGGCCTGATGGCCAAGCCGGACGGCTCGATCATCGAGACGCCCATCATCGCAAACTTCCGCGAAGGCCTGAACGTCCAGGAGTACTTCAACTCCACCCACGGTGCCCGTAAGGGTCTGGCCGATACCGCGCTCAAGACCGCGAACTCCGGTTACCTGACCCGTCGTCTCGTCGACGTGGCGCAGGATGTCGTCATCACCACCACCGACTGCGGCACCGTCGATGGTCTGACGATGACGCCGATCGTCGAGGGCGGCGATGTCGTCGAGCCGCTGCGCGATCGCGTGCTGGGTCGTGTCGTGGCCGAGGACGTGTTCCTGCCGGGCAACGACGAGGATCCGATCGTCACCCGCAACACGCTGCTCGACGAGCAGTGGGTGCAGAAGCTCGAAGAAGCCGGCGTGCAGTCCATCAAGGTGCGTTCGACGATCAGCTGCGAAAGCAGCTTCGGCGTCTGCGCCATGTGCTACGGCCGCGATCTCGGCCGTGGTCATCTGGTCAACCAGGGCGAAGCGGTCGGCGTCGTCGCCGCGCAGTCCATCGGTGAGCCGGGTACCCAGCTGACGATGCGTACGTTCCACATCGGTGGTGCGGCGTCGCGTGCGGCCGCCATCGACAACGTGACGGTCAAGACCACGGGTTCGATCAAGTTCAACAACCTCAAGCACGTCAAGCACGAGAGCGGCAACCTCGTCGCCGTGTCGCGCTCGGGCGAACTGTCGGTGCTCGACGGCCACGGCCGCGAGCGCGAGCGTTACAAGCTGCCCTACGGCGCGACCATCACCGTCAATGACGGCGATGCGATCAAGGCCGGCCAGACCGTGTCGAACTGGGATCCGCACAACCACCCGATCGTGTCGGAAGTCGCGGGCTTCATCCGCTTCGTGGACTTCGTCGACGGCATCACCGTCATCGAGAAGACCGACGACCTGACCGGCCTGGCGTCGCGCGAGATCACCGATCCCAAGCGTCGTGGCTCGATGGGCAAGGATCTGCGTCCGATCGTCCGCATCGTCGATGCCAAGGGCAACGACCTGTCGATCCCGGGTACCGACCTGCCGGCGCAGTACCTGCTGCCGCCGCGCTCGATCGTCAACCTGCAGGACGGCGACGCTGTCGGCGTGGGCGACGTGGTCACCAAGGTGCCGCAGGAAGCGTCGAAGACCCGCGACATCACCGGTGGTCTGCCGCGCGTGGCCGATCTGTTCGAAGCGCGCAAGCCGAAGGACCAGGCGATCCTCGCCGAGATCTCCGGCATCGTCAGCTTCGGCAAGGACACCAAGGGCAAGCAGCGCCTGATCATCAAGGGCGTCGACGGCGAGGATCATGAAGAGCTGATCCCGAAGTACCGCCAGATCATCGTGTTCGAAGGCGAGCACGTGGAGAAGGGCGAGACGGTCGTCGACGGCGAGCCGAGCCCGCAGGACATCCTGCGTCTGAAGGGCGTCGAGGAACTGGCGTCCTACCTGACCAAGGAAATCCAGGACGTCTATCGCCTGCAGGGCGTGAAAATCAACGACAAGCACATCGAGGTGATCGTTCGCCAGATGCTGCGCAAGGTCGAGATCTCCGACCAGGGCGACAGCCGCTTCCTCAACGGCGAGCAGGTCGAGCGTCAGCGCGTCATCGAGGACAACGTCAAGCATCTCGCCAAGAGCGAACTGCCGGCGAAGTTCGATCCGGTCCTGCTGGGCATCACCAAGGCCTCGCTGGCGACCGAGTCGTTCATCTCGGCCGCGTCCTTCCAGGAAACCACCCGCGTGCTGACCGAGGCGGCCGTTCGCGGTACCCGCGACAGCCTGCGCGGCCTGAAGGAGAACGTGATCGTCGGACGTCTGATCCCGGCCGGTACCGGTCTGGCGTACCACACGAAGCGCCGTCGCGCGGCTTCGGGTCTGACCGATTCCGAGATGGAAACGCTGTCCGGTCCGGTGGTCGACACCACGCCGGCACCGCTGCCGCCCGAGCAGGTCATGCTGGAAGACGCGCCGGCGACGCCGGTGGCTGACAGCGACGAGAACGCAAGCTAAGATAGGCACCATTGGCGGCCCCGAGTGGGCCGCCCAGACTCCGAAATGAGGCGCAGGATGCGGCTCGTATTCGGTCCAGGACGGACGGGACGTTGTTATGTCGGGCTGTGCCACACGTGGCCGGCCGGCGGCGGTATCAGCTCGCGTTGACGCACTGCGTCGGCGCGGGCTATACTTTTTCGTCTGGCAGACGGCGTTCCGGTCTGCCTTCGTTTTTCACCGGGCCCTTGGCCCGAAACCACAGAACCCGAGACCTGATGGCAACGATCAACCAGCTGGTGCGGAAGCCGCGCAGCCCCGAAACCTACAAGAGCACTTCGCCCGCACTGGCGAACTGCCCGCAGCGCCGTGGCGTCTGCACCCGCGTGTACACGACGACCCCGAAGAAGCCGAACTCGGCGCTTCGCAAGGTCGCCAAGGTGCGCCTGACCAACGGTTACGAGGTCATCTCGTACATCGGCGGCGAAGGCCACAACCTGCAGGAGCACTCCGTGGTCCTGATCCGCGGCGGCCGCGTCAAGGATCTGCCGGGTGTGCGTTACCACACCGTCCGCGGTTCGCTCGACGCTGCCGGCGTTGCGAAGCGCAAGCAGGCACGTTCGAAGTACGGCACCAAGCGTCCGAAGGGCTGAGGAATAGACAATGTCGCGTAAAGGAAACACCCCGCAGCGTTCGGTGCTGCCCGACCCGAAGCACAACAGCGACACGATCGCTCGCTTCATCAACATGGTCATGAAGAGCGGCAAGAAGTCGATCGCTGAAAAGATCGTCTACGGCGCCATGGACGTCATCGGCGAGAAGAACGGCAATCCGCTGGAGCTGGTCGAAAAGGCGCTGGGCAACATCTCGCCGTCGGTCGAGGTCAAGTCGCGCCGCGTCGGCGGTGCCACGTACCAGGTGCCGGTCGAAGTGCGTTCGTCGCGTCGCATGGCACTGGCGATGCGCTGGTTGATCGAGTCGGCGCGCAAGCGCGGCGAGAACAGCATGCCGCGCAAGCTGGCTGCCGAGCTGATCGACGCTTCGGAAAACCGTGGTGGCGCGATCAAGAAGCGCGAAGAGACCCACCGCATGGCCGACGCCAACAAGGCGTTCGCGCACTACCGCTGGTAAGCGGACCCGCGGGCTCCGGTTGATTCCGGAGCCCGTCGGCACCATCTCAGGTGCCTCCAGGCGGTCACACACCGCACGCAGGATCCGAAGGCCGCCGCAAGGCGGCATTCGTCCATTCAAGCGATTCCATCGCGATGCGTCCGCGTTTCAACGGGCCTTCGCCATTCAATACGAGAGACTGACGTGGCTCGCACGACTCCCATCGAACGCTACCGCAACTTCGGCATCATGGCCCACATCGATGCCGGCAAGACCACGACTTCCGAGCGCATCCTGTTCTACACCGGCGTCAGCCACAAGATCGGTGAAGTGCACGATGGCGCCGCCACCATGGACTGGATGGAGCAGGAGCAGGAACGCGGCATCACCATCACTTCGGCGGCCACCACGGCGTTCTGGAAGGGCATGGACAAGTCGCTGCCCGAGCACCGCTTCAACATCATCGACACCCCCGGCCACGTCGACTTCACCATCGAAGTCGAGCGTTCGCTGCGCGTGCTCGACGGCGCGGTGTTCGTGCTGTGCGCGGTCGGCGGCGTGCAGCCGCAGTCCGAGACCGTGTGGCGCCAGGCCAACAAGTACCAGGTGCCGCGCCTCGCGTTCGTCAACAAGATGGACCGCACGGGTGCCAACTTCGACAAGGTCGTCGAGCAGCTGAAGTCGCGCCTCGGCGCGTACGCGGTACCGATGCAGGTGCCGATCGGCGCCGAAGACGGCTTCGAGGGCGTGGTCGACCTGCTGAAGATGAAGGCGATCCACTGGGATACCGCGTCGCAGGGCACGGTGTTCGAGTACCGCGACATCCCGGCCAACCTCGTCGACGTGTCGACCGAGGCGCGCAGCTTCATGGTCGAGGCTGCGGCCGAGGCCAACGAAGCGCTGATGGACAAGTATCTCAACGAAGGCGACCTGTCCGAGGAAGAGATCATCGGCGGCCTGCGCGAGCGCACCCTGAAGGTCGAGATCGTCCCCGTGTTCTGCGGTACGGCGTTCAAGAACAAGGGCGTCCAGGCGATGCTCGACGGCGTGATCCAGCTGCTGCCGTCGCCGGCCGATCGTCCGCCGGTGCAGGGCATCGACGACGACGAGAAGGAAGACACCCGCGTCGCCGACGACAAGGCTCCGTTCTCGGCGCTGGCGTTCAAGATCATGACGGATCCGTTCGTGGGTTCGCTGACGTTCTTCCGCGTCTACTCGGGCGTGCTCAACGCCGGCGACCAGGTGTTCAACCCGGTCAAGTCGAAGAAGGAGCGCGTGGGTCGCATCCTGCAGATGCACTCCAACAACCGCGAAGAGATCAAGGAAGTGCGCGCGGGCGACATCGCTGCGGCCGTCGGCCTGAAGGACGTGACCACCGGCGACACGCTGTGCGCGCAGGATCACATCATCACGCTCGAGCGCATGGTGTTCCCGGAGCCCGTCATCTCGATGGCGGTCGAGCCGAAGACCAAGTCGGACCAGGAGAAGATGGGCCTCGCGCTCGGTCGCCTGGCGCAGGAGGATCCGTCCTTCCGCGTGCGTACCGACGAAGAGTCCGGCCAGACCATCATCGCCGGCATGGGCGAGCTGCACCTGGACATCCTCGTGGACCGCATGAAGCGCGAGTTCAACGTCGAAGCCAACGTCGGCAAGCCGCAGGTCGCGTACCGCGAGACGATCCGCACCGCAGACGTGAAGTCGGACTACAAGCACGCCAAGCAGTCCGGCGGTAAGGGTCAGTACGGCCACGTGGTCATCGAACTGTCGCCGCTGACCGCCGAGGATCGTGCCGATCCGAAGCTGGCCGGTGACATCAAGGACGACTTCCTCTTCATCAACGACATCACCGGTGGCGTGATCCCGAAGGAATTCATCCCGTCGGTCGAGAAGGGCATCCGCGAGACGATCACCAGTGGTCCGATCGCCGGCTTCCCGGTCGTGGGCGTCAAGGTCAAGCTGGTGTTCGGCTCGTACCACGACGTCGACTCGTCGGAAATGGCGTTCAAGCTGGCGTCGTCGATGGCGTTCAAGCAGGGCTTCGTCAAGGCGAGCCCGGTGCTGCTGGAGCCGATGATGAAGGTCGAGATCGTCAGCCCCGAGGATTACCTCGGCGACGTGATGGGCGACGTCAGCCGTCGTCGCGGCATCCTGCAGGGCCAGGACGACAGCCCGTCGGGCAAGATCATCAACGCGATGATCCCGCTGGGCGAAATGTTCGGCTATGCGACGACGCTGCGCTCGATGTCCCAGGGTCGTGCGACGTTCTCGATGGAGTTCGATCACTACGCGGAAGCGCCGACGAACATCGCCGAAACCGTCATCAAGAAGTAATCCCTCGGGATTGGAATCCGGCGCCGCGGTGCGGCGCCGGAATTCCGGATCCCAGTTTCCAATCCCGAATCAATAGATAGAAAGGTGAATCACCATGGCTAAGGGTAAGTTCGAGCGCACCAAGCCCCACGTGAACGTGGGCACGATTGGTCACGTTGACCACGGCAAGACGACGCTGACCGCGGCGCTGACGAAGATCGGTGCGGAACGCTTCGGCGGCGAATTCAAGGCCTACGACGCGATCGACGCGGCGCCGGAAGAGAAGGCGCGCGGCATCACGATCTCGACCGCGCACGTCGAATACGAATCCGAGAAGCGCCACTACGCGCACGTCGATTGCCCGGGTCACGCCGACTACGTCAAGAACATGATCACCGGTGCTGCGCAGATGGACGGCGCGATCCTGGTGTGTTCGGCGGCTGACGGCCCGATGCCGCAGACCCGCGAGCACATCCTGCTGTCGCGTCAGGTCGGCGTGCCGCACATCGTCGTGTTCCTGAACAAGGCCGACATGGTCGACGACGCCGAGCTGCTCGAGCTGGTCGAGATGGAAGTGCGCGAGCTGTTGTCGAAGTACGACTTCCCGGGCGACGACACCCCGATCATCCACGGCTCGGCCCGTCTGGCGCTGGAAGGCGACCAGAGCGACATCGGCGTGCCGGCGATCCTGAAGCTGGTCGACGCCCTCGACAGCTTCATCCCGGAGCCGGAGCGTGACATCGACAAGGCGTTCCTGATGCCGGTCGAAGACGTGTTCTCGATCTCGGGCCGCGGCACGGTCGTGACCGGTCGTATCGAGCGCGGCGTGATCAAGGTCGGCGAAGAAATCGAAATCGTCGGTATCCGTCCGGTGCAGAAGACGACCGTCACGGGCGTCGAAATGTTCCGCAAGCTGCTCGACCAGGGTCAGGCGGGCGACAACGCCGGTCTGCTGCTGCGCGGCACCAAGCGTGACGACGTCGAGCGTGGCCAGGTGCTGGCCAAGCCGGGTTCGATCAAGCCGCACACCGAGTTCGAAGCCGAAGTCTATGTCCTGTCGAAGGACGAAGGCGGCCGTCACACGCCGTTCTTCAAGGGCTACCGTCCGCAGTTCTACTTCCGCACGACCGACATCACGGGTGCGTGTGAACTGCCGGAAGGCACCGAGATGGTGATGCCGGGCGACAACGTGAAGATGGTGGTCACGCTGATCAACCCGGTGGCGATGGACGAAGGCCTGCGCTTCGCGATCCGCGAAGGCGGTCGTACCGTCGGCGCCGGCGTGGTCGCCAAGATCATCAAGTGACCTGACGGCCCACGCGCGCATCGCGCGCGTGGCTGCCGGAAGATCATCCCCGCGCAGGCGGGGATCCAGTGACTTTCAGCCCGGAATTCGAGGTAAAGGCGAAAGTCATTGGATTCCCGCCTACGCGGGAATGACGATCGAAAACGGGCCGGTCCAGCCGGCCCGTCCGGTCTTCGAAGGGCAGGGCTTGCGCCCACCCGTCGGTACCCGCTAGAATGCAAGACCCTCGCGGGTTGGCCGAATGTATCCGGCAGGTTCGCGGGACGCGAAATGAGGTGCAGGATGCCCTCGTCTTCGCCAGACACGGAAATGTCGCGAGGCTGTGCTCCACCCGTTCCGGAAATTTCCGGAGCACGAAGGGATGGAGCGGATCACCGCGTCTGAATTTCTGTGGTCTGGGCGGATCGGGAAACCGGTCTGCCTTTTGTTTTACAGGGAACGGTCCCGGGGCGCGGGTGAATGCCTCGGACAGCCACGAATCAATGGGGTTCTGCGCACCCAGCCGCAGGCCCGTCGCTCTTTTAACGAAGGATATTTCCGTCATGACGGACCAAAAAATCCGGATCCGCCTCAAGGCGTTCGATCATCGCCTGATCGACCGTTCGGCCAGCGAGATCGTCGAAACGGCCAAGCGGACCGGTGCGCAGGTGCGCGGCCCGATCCCGCTGCCCACCAAGATCGAGCGTTACACCATCCTGACGTCGCCGCACGTCGACAAGGATGCGCGTGACCAGTACGAGACCCGCACGCACAAGCGCGTGCTGGACATCGTCGACCCGAATGACAAGACCGTTGATGCGCTGATGAAGCTCGAGCTCGCAGCCGGCGTCGACGTCCAGATCAAGCTGACCTGAGGACCGCACCATGACCGCGAAGATTCATTCGTTGGGCATCGTCGGCCGCAAGGCCGGCATGAGCCGGGTGTTCACCGAAGACGGCAAGTCCGTGCCGGTGACGCTGATCGAGGCAACCCCGAACCGTATCACCCAGATCAAGACCGTGGAGACCGACGGCTACAGCGCCGTGCAGATCACCGCGGGCGTCAAGCGCGCATCGCTGCTCAACAAGCCGGAAACCGGTCACCTCGCCAAGGCGAAGGTCGAAGCGGGTCGTGGCCTGTGGGAGCTCCGCGTCGCCGACGACAAGATCGCCGACTACACCGTCGGTGGCGAAATCAAGGCCGACATCTTCGAAGTGGGCCAGATCGTCGACGTCCAGGGCGTCACGAAGGGCAAGGGCTTCCAGGGCACGATCAAGCGCTGGAACTTCAAGATGGGCGACGCCACGCACGGTAACTCGCTGTCGCATCGCCAGCCGGGTTCGCTCGGTCAGCGCCAGACGCCGGGCCGCGTGTTTCCGGGCAAGAAGATGTCCGGTCACATGGGTGCCGAGAACCAGACCACGCAGCGCCTGCAGATCGTCCAGGTCGATGCTGCGCGTGGCCTGATTGCCGTCAAGGGCGCAGTCCCGGGCGCGCCGGGCGGTGACGTGATCGTGCGTCCGTCGAGCAAGGCATAAGGAGTAGCACGATGGAACTCGCAATCAACAACAGCAGCACGAAGCTGTCGGTCTCCGACGAAGTCTTCGGCCGCGATTTCAGCGAAAACCTGGTCCACCAGGTCGTCGTTGCCTATCGCAACGCCGGTCGCGCCGGTACCAAGGCGCAGAAGACGCGCTCTGAAGTCAACGGCACGACCAAGAAGTCGAAGAAGCAGAAGGGCGGCGGTGCGCGTCACGGCGCGCTGACGGCTCCGATCTTCGTCGGCGGTGGCGTGACCTTCGCGGCCAAGCCGCGCAGCTTCGAGCAGAAGGTCAACCGCAAGATGTACCGCGCGGCGATGTCGGCGATCCTGTCCGAGCTCAACCGCCAGGGCCGTCTGACCGTCGTCGAGACGTTCGACCTGTCCGAGACGAAGACCAGCGGCATGGTCGCCAAGCTCAAGGAATTCGATCTGGGCAAGCGCCCGCTGATCGTGACCGAAGACGCTTCGGAGCACCTGTACCTGTCGGCACGCAACCTGCCGTACGTCGAAATCCGCGACGTGCAGGGCCTGGATCCGGTCGCGCTGGTCGGCGCCGATACCGTGCTGATCACCACCGATGCGGTGAAGAAGATCGAGGAGTGGCTGGCATGAACGACGCCAAGCTCTATGAAGTGATCCGTGCGCCGCGTGTGTCCGAAAAGACCGCGCGTCTGCAGGAAGTGTCCAACCAGTACGCGTTCGAAGTGTCGACGGTCGCCACCAAGGCCGACATCAAGGCCGCGATCGAGAAGCTGTTCGACGTCAAGGTCGAGGCCGTCAATGTGTTGAACGTGAAGGGCAAGAACAAGTCCTTCCGTCAGCGCCAGGGCAGCCGCGGTGACTGGCGCAAGGCCTACGTGAAGCTGGCCGACGGCCAGTCGATCGACGTCATGAACGCGAAGGTCTGAGGAAGCCCCGATGCCATTGATGAAGTTCAAGCCCACTTCGCCCGGCCGCCGTTCCGCGGTCCGCGTCGTGCACCCCGATCTGCACAAGGGTGCGCCGCACGCTGCGCTGGTCGAGAAGAAGACCAACACCGGTGGTCGCAACCACCACGGCCGCATCACCACCCGTCACATCGGTGGTGGCCACAAGCAGCACTACCGCATCGTCGATTTCAAGCGGGACAAGGAAGGCATTCCGGCGCGCGTCGAGCGCATCGAATATGACCCGAACCGTACCGCCCACATCGCGCTGCTGTGCTATGTCGACGGCGAGCGCCGTTACATCATCGCGCCGAAGGGTCTGAAGGCCGGCGACCAGGTGATCTCCGGTTCGGATGCCCCGATCAAGACGGGCAACACGCTGCCGCTGCGCAACATCCCGGTCGGTTCGACGATCCACTGCATCGAGATGAAGCCGGGCAAGGGTGCGCAGATCGCGCGCGCCGCCGGTGCCGGCGTGCAACTGGTGTCGCGCGAAGGCGTCTACGCCACCGTGCGTCTGCGCTCGGGCGAAGTGCGTCGCGTGCCGTCCGAGTGCCGCGCCACGATCGGCGAGGTCAGCAACGACGAGCACAGCCTCGAGAAGTTGGGCAAGGCCGGTGCGAAGCGCTGGCGCGGCGTCAAGCCGACCGTTCGCGGTGCGGCCATGAACCCGGTTGACCATCCGCACGGCGGTGGTGAAGCGAAGGCCGGTCAGGGCAACCCGCACCCGGTTACTCCGTGGGGTGTCCCGACCAAGGGCTACAAGACCCGCCATAACAAGCGGACGCAGCAGTTCATCGTGCGCGATCGCAGGAGCTGATAGACCATGGCACGTTCACTCAAGAAGGGTCCCTTCGTCGACCACCACCTCGTCAAGAAGGTGGAAGCCGCGGGTTCCAACACCAAGAAGCCGATCAAGACCTGGTCGCGTCGCTCGATGGTCCTGCCGGACATGATCGGTTTCACCATCGCCATCCATAACGGCAAGAACCACGTCCCGGTGCTGGTCAACGAGAACATGGTGGGCCACAAGCTCGGCGAATTCGCGTTGACGCGGACCTTCAAGGGTCACGGCGGCGACAAGAAGTCGGGCAGGTAAGGAGCGCACAATGGACAAGGCAACGAAAGCCCGCCTCGAAGAGCAGAAGCGCGCTCGCACCGAGGTCAACAAGCGCACCGCGATCCTCCGCACCGCGCGCATTTCGCCGCAGAAGGCACGTCTGGTCGCTGACCAGGTCCGTGGTCTGCCGGTCGAACGCGCCGTCGGTCTGCTGAAGTTCTCGGACAAGAAAGCCGCGCACATGATCAAGAAGGTCGTCGAATCGGCCATCGCCAACGCCGAGAACAACGCTGGCGCCGATGTCGACGAACTCACGATCGCCACCATCACGGTCGACGAAGGTCCGACGCTGAAGCGCTTCATGGCGCGCGCAAAGGGACGCGGTACCCGCATCCTCAAGCGCACCAGCCACATCACCGTCGTCGTGGGAGAGGGCAAGTAATATGGGTCACAAAGTTCATCCCACCGGCATCCGCCTCGGCATCGCCAAGGACTGGAACTCCAAGTGGTACGCCGGCAAGAAGGAATACGCCGAGTACCTGGCCGCTGATCTGAAGGTCCGCGAGATGCTGCGCAAGCGTCTCGCCTCGGCCGGCATCAGCAAGATCCTGATCGAGCGTCCGGCAAAGACGGCGCGCGTGACGATCCACACCGCCCGTCCGGGCGTGGTGATCGGCAAGCGCGGCGAGGACATCGAGAAGCTGCGCAAGGACGTCAGCGCGATGATGGGCGTTCCGGCGCACATCAACGTGACCGAAGTCCGCAAGCCGGAACTCGACGCGCAGCTGGTCGCCGAGTCGATCGCGCAGCAGCTCGAGCGTCGCATCATGTTCCGCCGCGCGATGAAGCGCGCTGTCGGTAACGCGATGCGTCTCGGCGCGCTGGGCATCAAGGTCAACGTCGCCGGCCGCCTCAACGGCGCCGAGATCGCACGTTCGGAGTGGTATCGCGAAGGCCGCGTGCCGTTGCACACCCTCCGCGCCGACGTCGACTACGGCTTTGCCGAAGCCAAGACGACCTACGGGATCATCGGCATCAAGACCTGGATCTACAAGGGTGAAATCTTCGATTTCAGCCAGGTGGGCCAGGAGAAGCAGGACGACACGCCGCGTGGCGGAGACCGTGGTGATCGCAATGACCGCGATCGTCGGGGTCCGCGTCGCGAGCGCGAGGCGAGGGACTAATCATGTTGCAACCCAAGCGAACCAAATACCGCAAGATGCACAAGGGCCGTAACGACGGCCTGGCGTGGAGCGGCAATGCCGTCAGCTTCGGCGAGTTCGGCCTCCGGTCGACCGCGACCGGCCAGCTGACCGCCCGTCAGATCGAAGCCGGTCGTCGTTCCATCAGCCGTCACGTCAAGCGCGGCGGCAAGATGTGGATCCGCGTGTTCCCGGACAAGCCGATCACCAAGAAGCCGATCGAAGTCCGAATGGGCTCCGGCAAGGGCAGCGTCGAGTACTGGGTCGCGCAGATCCAGCCCGGCCGCATGATCTTCGAGATCGAGGGTGTCGAGGAGGAGGTGGCGCGCGAAGCGTTCCGCCTGGCCGCCGCGAAGCTGTCGGTCACCACCCAATTCGTGACCCGGACGGTGCGCTGATGGCTACGACCAAGGAACTCCGCGAGAAGTCGGCCGAGGATTTGCAGTCGCACCTCCTCGAGCTGCACAAGGAGCGTTTCTCGCTCCGCATGCAGAAGGCCACCGGCCAGCTGACCAAGACGCACGAAGCCCGTCGGGTACGCCGCGAAATCGCGCGCGTGAACACCCTGATCGGTCAGAAGAAGTAAGGACCCGACCATGAATACCGAAAAGAAGCAGCGTACGGTCCAGGGCCGCGTGGTCAGCAACAAGATGGACAAGACCGTCACCGTGCTGGTCGAGCGTCAGGTCAAGCACGCGTTGTACGGCAAGTACATCAAGCGCTCGACCAAGCTCCATGCGCACGATGCCGACAATGCCTGCCAGGAAGGTGATCTGGTGAAGGTGGTCGAGATCGCGCCGATGTCCAAGACCAAGAACTGGCGCGTGGCGGAAATCGTCACGCGCGCCGCCGAATAACGAGGAGGGCATACCATGATCCAGATGCAGAGCCACCTCGATGTGGCGGACAACAGCGGTGCCAAGGAAGTGATGTGCATCAAGGTGCTCGGCGGCTCCAAGCGCCGTTACGCCGCGATCGGCGACATCATCAAGGTGTCGATCAAGGAAGCGATTCCGCGTGGCAAGGTCAAGAAGGGCGAGGTCTATGACGCCGTCGTGGTGCGCACCCGCAAGGGTGTCCGCCGTCCCGACGGTTCGCTGATCCGCTTCGACGGCAATGCCGCCGTGTTGCTGAACAACAAGCAGGAGCCGATCGGCACCCGCATCTTCGGGCCCGTGACCCGTGAACTGCGTTCCGAGAAGTTCATGAAGATCGTCTCGCTCGCGCCCGAAGTGCTCTGAGCGGAGAAACGAAAATGGCCAATCGAATCAAGAAGGGCGACCACGTTGTCGTGATCGCCGGCAAGGACAAGGGCAAGCGCGGTGACGTGGTGCGCGTGATCGGCGACAAGGTCGTCGTGTCGAACATCAACATCATCAAGCGTCACACCAAGCCCAACCCGCAGGCGGGTCAGGCAGGTGGTGTGATCGAGCGCGAAGCACCGATCCACGCTTCGAACGTGATGCCGTTCAACCCTGCCACCGGCAAGGGCGAGCGCATCGGAACCAAGACACTCGAGGATGGACGCACGCTGCGCGTGTTCCGCTCGAGCGGTGAGGCGCTGGACGCCTGAGGAATGCAGAAATGACGACGCGTCTGGAACAGTTCTACAAGGATGAAGTGGTGCCGAAGCTGATGAAGCAGTTCGGTTACGACAACATCATGCAGGTCCCGCGCCTGTCCAAGATCACGCTCAACATGGGCGTGGGCGAGGCGGCCGCGAACAAGAAGGTGCTCGAGAATGCGACGGCCGACATGGCCAAGATCAGCGGCCAGAAGCCGCTGGTGACGAAGTCGCGCGTCTCGGTGGCGTCCTTCAAGATCCGTGACGGCTGGCCGATCGGCTGCAAGGTCACGCTGCGTCGCAACGGCATGTACGAGTTCTTCGACCGCCTGGTCAACGTCTCGCTGCCGCGCGTGCGCGACTTCCGTGGTGTGTCCGCCCGTTCGTTCGACGGTCGCGGCAACTTCAACATGGGCGTGAAAGAGCAGATCATCTTCCCGGAAATCGACTTCGACCAGGTCGATGCGGTGCGCGGCATGGATATCGCGATCACCACGACGGCCCGTACCAACGAAGAAGCCAAGGCGTTGCTGGAAGCCTTCCGCTTCCCGTTCCGCAACTGATCCGGAGGCAGAGCATCCCATGGCAAAGACGTCAATGATCAACCGCGAGACCAAGCGCACCAAGCTGGTCAAGCAGCACGCTGAAAAGCGCGCGGCGCTGAAGAAGATCATCAGCAGCCAGACCGCGAGCTACGAGGACAAGGCCGAGGCCGTGACCAAGTTGCAGAAGCTGCCCCGCGATTCGTCGCCGGCCCGCCAGACGACGCGTTGCGCGCTGTCCGGTCGTCCGCGCGGCGTGTACAGCAAGTTCGGCCTCGGCCGCAACAAGCTGCGCGAAGCCACCATGCGTGGCGACGTGCCCGGCCTGCGCAAGGCCAGCTGGTAATACGGCAACGCGAAGGGCGTGAACCAGGTCTGGCGCTCCGGCGCCGGACCTGTACAATACGGCCCCTCACGCAGTACCCCTGTCCGCAACGGACGGGTCACAACTAGAAATTCGCGAAAGCGGATATCGGTGCACTCAGAAGGTAATCATCATGAGCATGACTGATCCCATCGCCGACATGCTGGTCCGCATTCGCAATGCGGCCGCTGTAGGCAAGCAGACGGCGTCGATGCCGTCGTCCAAGATCAAGGTCGCAATCGCCACCGTCCTGAAGGACGAGGGCTACATCAGCGATTTCCGCGTGACCGAGAACGGCGCCAAGGCCGAACTCGAGATCGTCCTCAAGTATTACGAAGGCCGTCCGGTCATCGAGACCCTGAAGCGCTTCTCGCGCTCGGGTCTGCGCCAGTACCGCGGCAAGGACGCGCTGCCGAAGGTCCTCAACGGCCTGGGCGTGTCCATCATTTCCACGTCCAAGGGCATCATGACCGACGCGAAGGCACGCCAGCATGGTGTCGGCGGCGAAGTCCTGTGCTTCGTGGCTTAAGGGAGTAACGCACAATGTCCCGAGTTGCCAAGAAGCCGATCGCCCTGCCGAAGGGCGTCGAGCTCAACATCCAGCCCGAGCTGGTCAGCGTGAAGGGCCCGAAGGGCACCCTGTCGCTCGCCAAGCCGTCGGATATCGAGATCACCATCGAAGACGGCAATGCGCTGCTTTCGGCCAATGATCCGTCGCAGATTCCGCTCACCGGCACCCTGCGTGCGATCGTCGCGAATATGGTGCACGGCGTGTCGACCGGCTTCGAGCGCAAGCTCGAGCTCGTCGGCGTCGGTTACCGCGCCGCGCTGCAGGGCAAGGATCTGAACCTGTCGCTCGGGTTCTCGCATCCGGTCGTGTACCAGGCGCCGGAGGGCATCACGCTCGCCACGCCGACCCAGACCGAGATCCTGGTCCAGGGTGCGGACAAGCAGCTCGTCGGTCAGGTCGCCGCCAAGATCCGCGGATTCCGTCCGCCGGAGCCGTACAAGGGCAAGGGCGTGAAGTACTCCGACGAGACCATCATTCGCAAGGAAGCCAAGAAGGCCTAAGGCCCATCCGCTTCCCAAGGATCAAGACCATGAGCATCAAGAACACCGCGCGTCTGCGCCGCGCCAAGTCGACCCGCGCGCACATCCGTATCCTGGGCGTGCCGCGTCTTTCGGTGCTGCGCACCGGCCAGCACATCTACGCCCAGCTGTTCAGCGCCGACGGCTCGAAGGTGCTGGCTGCCGCCAACACCACGCAGTCCGACGTCAAGGACGGCCTGAAGAACGGCAAGAACGCCGATGCCGCGACCAAGGTCGGTCGTGCCATCGCCGAGAAGGCCAAGGCCGCCGGTATCGAGAAGATCGCATTCGATCGTTCCGGCTACCGCTACCACGGTCGCATCAAGGCGCTGGCCGATGCGGCGCGCGAAGGCGGTCTGCAGTTCTGATTCAAATGCCGACGCGGGCCTGCCCCGCGTCGTCTGCCACCTGCCGGCACGGGTCGTGCCGGACGCCTGCGGCCTTTTGCGCCGCATCGCGTGTCACCGCAGCAGCCCACAACTCCAAGCGGCCCTTAGCCGTACATCTCTCAATCCAATAAGGCAGCAACCATGGCAAATGAAAGGGAAAATCGCGGCCGCGACCGTAATCGCGATCGCGAGGAACTCGACGACGGCATGATCGAGAAGCTGATCACGGTCAACCGTGTCAGCAAGACCGTCAAGGGCGGTCGCCAGTTCACGTTCACCGCGCTGACGGTCGTCGGCGACGGCAACGGCAAGGTCGGTTTCGGTTACGGCAAGGCGCGCGAAGTGCCGGTCGCCATCCAGAAGTCGATGGAGCAGGCCCGCAAGAACCAGAAGGTCGTCGACCTCAACGGCAGCACCCTGTGGCACACGGTCAAGTCGCGCCACGGTGCGGCGAGCGTGTTCATGCAGCCCGCGTCGGAAGGTACCGGCGTGATCGCCGGTGGCGCGATGCGCGCCGTGCTGGAAGCCGTCGGCGTCAAGGACGTGCTGGCCAAGGCCGTCGGTTCACGCAATCCGATCAACCTCGTGCGCGCCACGATCCGCGGCCTCAACGAAATGCACTCGCCGGCGCAGATCGCTGCCAAGCGCGGCAAGAAGGTGGAGGATCTGGTCAATGGCTAAGAACGAATCCACCAGCGGCACCGTCAAGGTGCGCCTGGTCAAGGGTCTGCGTGGTTCGCAGGCCAAGCATCGCCTGTCGGTCAAGGCCCTCGGCCTCGGCAAGCTCAACGACGTGCGCGAACTGAAGGACAGCCCCCAGGTCCGTGGCCTGATCAACAAGGTCCATTACCTGGTCCGGGTCGAGGAATAATCCAGATGAAGCTCAATACTCTCAAGCCCGCACAGGGCGCCCGCACCGAGCGCACGCGCGTCGGTCGCGGCATCGGTTCGGGCCTCGGCAAGACCGCGGGTCGTGGCCACAAGGGTTCGTTCGCGCGTTCGGGCAAGGGCAAGATCAAGGCCGGCTTCGAAGGCGGCCAGATGCCGCTGCGCAAGCGTCTGCCGAAGGTCGGTTTCCGCTCCAAGCTGAAGCTCGACGTGGCCGAAGTGATGCTCTACCAGCTCGACAAGCTCGACGGTGACGTCGACTTCGCCGCGCTGCGTGCCGCCAAGCTGGTGCCCAGCACCGCCAAGCGCGCGAAGATCGTCCTCAAGGGCGAGATCAGCAAGAAGCTCGTGCTCAAGGGCGTGCTCGCCACGGCCGGTGCCCGCGCGGCGATCGAAGCCGCTGGCGGCAAGGTCGAGGAGTAAGCCGGATGTCGCGAAGCGGCAGCGCAATGGGTGGGGTCGGCGCCGGGCTCGGTAAATTCACCGAGCTCCGCCAGCGCCTGCTGTTCGTGCTCGGTGCCCTGATCGTCTACCGCATCGGGTGTTTCATCCCGGTGCCGGGCGTCAATCCCGAAGCCATGCTGCAGCTCATGGAGCAGCAGGAAGGCACCATCGTGGACATGTTCAACATGTTCTCCGGTGGTGCGCTGTCGCGTTTCAGCCTGTTCGCGCTGAACGTGATTCCGTACATCTCCGCGTCCATCGTGATGCAGCTGCTGGTGCAGGTCGTGCCCAGCCTGAAGGCCATCCAGAAGGAAGGCGAGTCGGGTCGGCGCCGGATCACCCAGTGGTCGCGCATCGGTGCGATTCCGCTGGCGATCTTCCAGTCGGCCGGTATCGCCGTCGCGCTGCAGAGCTCGGGTGCCAACAACGGCATTCCGGTCGTCTACTCGCCGGGCATGGGCTTCGTGTTGACCGCGATCATCGCGCTCACCGCCGGCACGATGTTCCTGGTGTGGCTGGGCGAACAGGTGACCGAGCGCGGCATCGGCAACGGTGTCTCGCTGATCATCTTCGCCGGCATCGTCGCGGGCCTTCCGGGCGCCGTCCTGGGCACCTTCGATTCGCTGCGCAACGGCGACATGAGCCCGATCGCTGCGATCCTGCTGCTGATCGTGGTGCTGGCCGCGGTGTTCTTCGTGGTGTTCGTCGAGCGTGGCCAGCGGCGGATCACGGTCAACTACGCACGCCGTCAGGGTGGCCGCAACAATGGCTACATGAACCAGAGTTCGTTCCTGCCGCTGAAGCTCAACATGGCGGGCGTGATCCCGGCGATCTTCGCATCGTCGATCATCATGTTCCCGGCGACCGTGTCGACGTGGTTCGGTGAAGCGGGTTCCGCGCCCTGGCTGCAGCGTCTTGCGCAGGCCATGTCGCCCGGTGAGCCGCTGTACGTGTTGCTGTTCGGCGGCCTGATTGCCGGCTTCGCGTTCTTCTACACTGCGCTGGTCTTCAACAGCCAGGAAACCGCCGACAACCTCAAGAAGTCGGGTGCGCTGATTCCGGGCATCCGTCCGGGCAAGGCGACGGCGGATTACATCGATGGCGTGCTGACCCGTCTGACCGCAGTCGGTGCCGCCTATCTGGTGCTGGTCTGCCTCTTGCCGGAATTCATGCGGGCCGAGTTCGGGACGTCGTTCTACTTCGGTGGCACCTCGCTGCTGATCGTGGTCGTCGTGGTGATGGATTTCATCGCGCAGATCCAGTCGCACCTGATGTCGCACCAGTACGAAAGCCTGCTCAAGAAGTCGAACCTGAAGGGTTCGCGCAGCGGGTCGACGCGCTGATCGTTTGATGGTCGCTGTGCGGTCCGTCCGCGCAGCGACCCTTTTCACCACGGAGCCGGTCTCGCCGGTTCCGTATCCGCCGCCCGGCCGGGCGGCACGAATCCCGGACACACGCGCCGGGATTCAGATGGGCGACTCGCGCGGCGGTCTCGGGCGCGGGTGGTATCGGGTTATCCGCGCGCAAGAGTAGTGCGCGGGGCAGGTGGGGTCCGTCCCCGGCTGCCGCCCCGGTGCCTTCGCCGGAGCATGGGCACACTCCCCATGCCGGGTTCAGGACGCGTCAGCGTCGTGGACTTCCTGAAAGCCCGAGGCCCTGTTATCATTTCATGTTCCCTTTTGCCGGGATTGAACCCCTGGCAGCAAACCAGTTGGAGAATCCGCGCATGGCGCGTATTGCAGGCGTGAACCTGCCTGCCCAGAAGCATGTCTGGGTTGGGCTTCAGAGCATCTACGGCATTGGCCGTACCCGGTCGAAGAAGGTCTGCGAAGCCGCAGGCGTCGAGACCACCACCAAGATCCGTGACCTGTCCGAGCCCGAAGTCGAGCGCCTGCGCGCCGAAGTCGGCAAGTACGTGGTCGAGGGTGACCTCCGCCGCGAAGTCGGTATGGCGATCAAGCGTCTGATGGACCTGTCGTGCTATCGCGGCCTGCGTCATCGCCGTGGTCTCCCGCTGCGTGGCCAGCGCACCCGGACCAATGCACGCACCCGCAAGGGTCCGCGCAAGGCCATCAGGAAGTAAGGAACTCAGACTATGGCCAAGCCGTCCGCAAGCAAGACCAAGAAGAAGATCAAGCGCGTCGTCACCGACGGCGTCGCGCATGTCCACGCTTCGTTCAACAACACGATCATCACGATCACCGACCGCCAGGGCAATGCGCTCTCGTGGGCGACCTCGGGTGGCGCGGGTTTCCGCGGCTCGCGTAAGTCGACCCCGTTCGCAGCCCAGGTTGCCGCCGAGAAGGCCGGCAAGGCTGCGCTCGACTACGGCGTGAAGTCGCTGGAAGTGCGCATCAAGGGTCCGGGTCCGGGCCGTGAGTCGGCCGTGCGTTCGTTGAACAACGTGGGCTACAAGATCATCAACATCATCGACGTGACGCCCATCCCGCACAACGGATGCCGCCCGCCGAAGAAGCGTCGCGTCTAAAGGAGCGATAAGAAATGGCTCGTTATATCGGTCCTACCTGTAAGCTCGCGCGCCGTGAAGGCGCCGACCTGTCCCTCAAGAGCCCGACCCGTGCGCTCGACTCGAAGTGCAAGCTCGAGCAGAAGCCCGGTCAGCACGGTGCCGGCACCGGCGCGCGTCGCAGCAAGCTCTCGGATTACGCCACCCAGCTTCGCGAGAAGCAGAAGGTCAAGCGTATCTACGGCCTGCTGGAGCGCCAGTTCCGCAACTACTACAAGAAGGCGTCCACCAAGAAGGGCAACACGGGTGAAAACCTGCTGCAGCTCCTCGAGACGCGCCTCGACAACGTGGTCTATCGCATGGGCTTCGCCGTCACCCGTCCGGCCGCGCGCCAGCTGGTGTCGCACCGTGGCGTCACGGTCAACGGCCAGTCGGTGAATCTGCCGTCGTACCAGGTCAAGGCGGGCGATTCCATCGCCCTGTCCGAGAAGGCACAGAAGCAGCTTCGCGTGCAGGAAGCGCTGAACGTGTGGTCGACGATGGACCTGTCGCCGTCTTGGGTCGAGGTCGACTCGAAGGCGTTCACTGGTGTGTTCAAGTCGGTGCCGGATCGCGGCGACCTGCCGGCTGACATCAACGAAGCGCTGATCGTCGAGCTGTACTCGAAGTAATTCATTCAGGCCTCGCCGCGCCCCCCGGCGCGGCGGTCCCCAGGAGATACACACACATGACGGCTACCGCCAACCAGGTCCTGCGTCCCCGCGGCCCTCAGATCGAACGTCTCGCAGGAAACCGCGCGAAGGTCGTGATCGAGCCGCTGGAGCGTGGGTATGGGCACACGCTGGGCAATGCCCTGCGTCGCGTGCTCCTGTCGTCGATTCCGGGCTTCGCGATCACCGAAGTCGAGATCGACGGCGTGCTGCACGAGTACAGCACCATCGAGGGCCTGCAGGAAGACGTGCTGGAAGTCCTGCTGAACCTCAAGGACGTCGCCATCCGCATGGGCACCGGCGAAAGCTCGACGCTGTCGCTGTCGAAGACGGGTGCGGGCGTCGTCACGGCGTCCGACATCAAGACGGACCACAACGTCGAGATTCTCAACGGCGACCACATCATCTGCCATCTGACCAAGGACGCATCGATCAACATGCGTCTGAAGATCGAGCGCGGCTTCGGCTACCAGCCGGCCTCCGCGCGTCGTCGTCCGGACGAAGAGACCCGCGCCATCGGTCGTCTGATGCTGGACGCGTCGTTCTCGCCGGTCCGTCGCGTGGCGTATGAAGTCGAAGCCGCGCGCGTCGAACAGCGTACCGACCTCGACAAGCTGGTCCTGGACATCGAGACCAACGGCACGATCGACGCCGAGGAAGCCGTGCGCACCGCCGCCGACATCCTCACCGACCAGCTGTCGGTGTTCGGCGACTTCACGCACCGCGATCGCGGCGCCGCGAAGCCGCAGACGCCGGGCGTGGATCCGATCCTGCTGCGTCCGATCGACGATCTGGAGCTGACGGTGCGTTCGGCCAACTGCCTCAAGGCCGAGAGCATCTACTACATCGGCGACCTGATCCAGAAGACCGAGGTCGAGCTGCTCAAGACCCCGAACCTCGGCAAGAAGTCGCTGACCGAGATCAAGGAAGTCCTGGCGCAGCGCGGCCTGGCACTGGGCATGAAGCTCGAGAACTGGCCGCCGACCGGCGTGTCCGCTCACGGCATGCTTGGGTAAGCATCCCGCGTGCAACCGATGCCGTCAGGCATCGGTTGCGGGATGCGAACGCCCGGCATGCTTCGCCGGGCCGGGTGTGCAAACGCGGCGCGAGCCGCGGCTCCCGATCTGCATTGACGCTGTACGCAAGACCGCGCCGACGGGCAGAAGCCCGCGGCGTTGCCGGTGAAGGACGACCGGTTCCGGACCATCCGCAGTCCAAGTTGCAACGCCAGGACGGCGCCAAAGCTTCACACAGACCCACCATTCCCATCTGAAGGATCCATCTCATGCGCCACCAGAAAGCCGGTCGCAAGTTCAACCGCACCAGCGCCCATCGCGAAGCGATGTTTCGCAACATGGCCGCTTCGCTGATCAAGAGCGAACTGATCAAGACCACCCTGCCGAAGGCCAAGGAACTGCGTCGTGTCGCAGAGCCGCTGATCACCCTCGGCAAGATCGACAGCGTCGCCAACCGTCGTCTCGCCTTCGCGCGTCTGCGCGACAAGGAAGCCGTCGGCACGCTGTTCACCACCGTCGGCCCGCGCTACGCGGCGCGTCCGGGTGGCTACCTGCGCATCCTCAAGTGCGGCTTCCGCGCCGGCGACAATGCGCCGATGGCGTACGTCGAGCTGGTCGATCGCCCGCAGGCGTCGGTCGAAGCCGAGTAATCCAGCGCGACGACCTGCGCCGCGTGCGCAGGTTCCCGTCGACGATGGAACAGAACCCCGGCCTCGGCCGGGGTTTTTGTTTGCGCGGCGGGGCGTGATAATCGCGACATTCCCACTGCCGGTCTGTCCATGAATCCTCTCCGCTGGTCGTTCCGGTCGCTGATGCTCACCGGTGCCGCGATCTGTGTCGCGCTGATCGGATTCGCGATCTACTCGCAGCTGGCGTGGGGCCTCGAGCCGTGTCCGCTGTGCATCTTCCAGCGCATCGCGTTCGCCGCGCTGGGTCTCGTGTTCCTCGTCGCCGGCCTGCATGCGCCGCGTCGCCCCGGCGGACGGACGATCTACGGTCTGCTGGCATTCGCCGCCGCGGCGGTCGGCATCGGCATTGCGGGGCGGCATGTGTGGCTGCAGATGCACCCGCCGGGTTTCGCGGCCTGCGGCGCGCCGTTCGCCTTCATGCGCGAAACCATGGACACGCCCACCCTGATCCAGAAGGTGCTGACCGGCACCGGTGACTGCGGCACGGTGGACTGGACGTTCCTGGGATTGTCGATGCCTGCCTGGAGCCTAGTGTGGTTCCTGCTGCTGGGCGTACTGGCGCTGGTCGGCGGGCTGCGCGCGCGCCGCTGAACGCGTTCCGCGTTCAAATTGACGCATTGCGGCAACCTGCGATGATGGCGCTCCCCGCGAGGAACACCTGATGCCGTCGTCCGCAGAACGCCCCCAGTCGCCCATCGCCGTGCCCGAAGACTGGCAGCCCGACGCGTGGCGGCAACGCCTGGCCAAGCAGCTGCCGACCTATCCGGATGCGGACGCGCTGGCCGAGGTGCAGCAGGAACTGCGGGCCTTGCCGCCGCTGGTGACGTCGTGGGAGATCCTCAGCCTCAAGCAGCAGCTGGCCGATGCCCAGGAGGGGCGGCGATTCCTGTTGCAGGGCGGCGACTGCGCCGAGAATTTCGGCGACTGCACGTCCGACATCATCTCCAACCGTCTGAAGGTGCTGCTGCAGATGAGCCTGGTGCTCGTGCACGGCATGCGCCTGCCGGTGGTGCGCGTGGGACGGTTCGCGGGGCAATACGCCAAGCCGCGCTCGGCCGATACCGAGACGCGCGATGGCGTGACCCTGCCGTGCTATCGCGGTGACGTGGTCAACGCGCCGGCGTTCACGCGCGAGGCGCGCACGCCGGATCCGCGGCGCATGATCAAGGCGCATGCGCGTTCGGCGATGACGATGAACTTCGTGCGCTCGCTGATCGATGGCGGCTTCGCCGATCTGCATCACCCGGAATACTGGGGCCTGGAGTGGGTGGGCGAATCGCCGCTGGCCGAGGAATACCAGCGCATGGTGTCCGGGCTGGGCGATGCCGTGCGTTTCATGGAGACGCTGGCCGGCACGCAGGTGCACAACCTCAACCGGGTCGACTTCTACACGTCGCATGAAGCGTTGCTGCTGCCCTATGAGGAAGCACAGACCCGCCAGGTGCCGCGTCAGCCGGGCTGGTTCAATCTCAGCACCCATTTTCCGTGGATCGGCGTGCGCACCGCGGCGCTCGATGGCGCGCACGTGGAGTACTTCCGCGGGCTGCGCAATCCGATCGGGGTCAAGGTCGGTCCGACGTCGACGCCCGACGAACTGCTGCGCCTGATCGACGTGCTCAACCCCGACGACGAACCCGGCCGCCTGAGCCTGATCCATCGCATGGGCGCGACCCAGATCGCAGAACGCCTGCCGGCATTGCTCGAGGCGGTGCGCCGCTCCGGCCGCCGCGTGCTGTGGATCTGCGATCCGATGCACGGCAATACCGAATCCACCAGCAACGGCTACAAGACGCGCCGCTTCGACAACATCCGTAGCGAGATCGAGCAGGCGTTCGACCTGCACGCTGCAGGCGGGACGCGTCTGGGCGGTGTGCATCTGGAACTGACCGGCGAAGACGTCACCGAGTGCATGGGCGGGGCGCGGGCGCTGACCGAGATCGATCTCGAGCGCGCGTACAAGAGCCAGGTCGATCCGCGTCTGAACTACGAACAGGCGCTGGAAACGGCGATGCTGATCGTCCGCAAGCAGGTGCAGGTCAGCGGGTTGTCTCGCCAGTAGTGCAGCCGGCTGCTGGTCTCGGCAGCGCAGGCGGTTCGGTCGTCGCGTGCTACCGGCGCCCAGCGCTGCGGCGTCAGCGGCCGCCTGCAGCGTCGCCAGTACGCGTCCGGCCCCGGAGCGCGCATCGGTATCCAGTTGGCGCGCATCCATGCGCGTTGCCGCGGCGGCGCAGGTCGTGACGTCAGCGATGTCCTCGGAGAAGTATCGATCCCGCAGCGTCTGGGCGTCCTCGATGCTCATGGCGTTCCGCCGCTTGACGAATGCGCGTTGCCTGCCTTCAGCGTGCGTGTCCAGCAGGCCTTTGGTGCGGCCCATCCAGCCCGGATAAAGCCGCCGTACATCGTCGTTGCGCGTCTCCCAGGCGAACATGGGCCCGGTGTGCGTCAGGGCCGGCGGGTGCTGAAAGCGGGCCGCAGGCGTCGGCGCATGCGGAGCGGGCGAAGTACGCCGCAGCAGGGACCTGGACGGCGGCATACGTCTGTTCGATCAGGCGCTCGTCCGCGCGTGCGTCCGGTGCACTCGTGAGCAGTACGAGGCCGAACCCCAGCGCGGACACCGCGTCTGCGGGATGACACGGAACATGGCCAGGAATCTCTGCGCGTGGCCGGTGTCGTGCGCAGCGCATGGCGGCGACGTGTGCCGGCAGCCCTTGGATCAGACCGCGCTGCGGCGCCGGCGCAGATCGCGTGCGAGTACCAGCACGATCATCAGATTGAGCAGAAACACCCCCCAGGTCATCCAGTCCGGGTGCTGCCACAGCGCGTAGATCTCGAACGGCAGATAGGCCGCTGCACCGATCACGCCCAGCCACGATGCCCAGGCGCGGTGACGCCACAGGCCCCAGCCTTCCACGAGCCGCATGCCGGCATAGATCACCGCCACGCCGATCGCGATGTGCAGCGTCTGTGGCGTGATCGCATCGAGCATGGCGGTGCCGCCGCGCTCGGCGTCCACGCCGAACCGGGCCAGCACGCGTTCGAGTTCGTGCTGCAGCGCATCCGGCCCGATCGCCGCGAGCGCGCCGGCCACGACGAGCGCGAAGACGCCCTTGGCGGCCTCGAACAGCGCGATCGCGCGCAGGCCCTTGTGGGTGTCAGGGCGATCGTCGGTCATCAGAACAGGGCGTCCTGTCGGGGTGGTTCGGGCAATGCCGCGCCGGTCAGTGGCCACGCGCCGAGCACGTCGTAGTGGCCACCGGGATTGAACAGCAGTTCGAACGTATCGACGACCAGTGCATCGCCGCTGCAGTCCACGGCATCGAGCCAGGACTGCGGCGGCTGGTGCTTGCCGACATAGGCCAGCGTGACATGCGGCTGATGCGTGACCTGCTCCGGTGCGATGCCGCAGCGGCGGATCGCGTCGCGCGTCGCGTCGCACAGCGCCTGCAGGGCGGGGCAGGGACGCGGCAATGCGACGACGGCGCCCGACTGCGGCCAGTAGGCGAGACGTTCGATCGTGAAGGCGTGCGGAGGAATGCGGGCAGCGGCACCGGCGAATGCGACGTGCAGCGCCGGTGTCGCGAGGTGCGTGCCGTCACGGCCGATGAAACAGAGCGTGACGTGCCACTGGTCCTCGCGCCGCACCTGCAAAGACGGCGCGCCCAAAGGACGCGCCGTCTGCAAACGTTGCGACACCGTCGCGAGCACCGCCCGGCCGTCGGCACTGGGCCGCCACGCCGGGAACAGCGCCTGGCTCACGCTGCGCGGGACGCGCGCTTGCGATCGCTCTCGGTCAGCGCCTTCTTGCGCAGACGGATTTCCTTCGGGGTGATCTCGACCAGTTCGTCGTCATCGATGAAGTCGAGCGCCTGCTCCAGCGAGAACTTGATCGCGGGGGTCAGGGCGATCGCGTCATCCTTGCCCGAGGCGCGCATATTGGTCAGCGGCTTGGTCTTGATCGCGTTGACGGTCAGGTCGTTGTCCTTGGAGTGGATGCCGACCAGCTGACCCTCGTACACGTTGTCGCCCTCGGCGGCGAACAGCTTGCCGCGCTCCTGCAACGGGCCGAGCGAGTAGGCCGGAGTCGCGCCCGCCGCATTGGCGATCATCACGCCGTTGAGGCGCTTGGCGATGGCGCCCTGTTCCTTCGGACCGTAATGGTCGAACACGTGGAACAGCAGGCCGCCGCCCTGGGTCAGGGTCTTGAACTCGTTCTGGAAGCCGATCAGGCCACGCGCCGGGATCTCGTAGTCCAGGCGCACGCGGCCCTTGCCGTCCGGTTCCATGTTCTTCAGCTGGCCCTTGCGCATGCCCAGCTTCTCCATCACGCCGCCCTGGTGGGTCTCTTCCACATCGACCACCAGCTGCTCGATCGGCTCCATCATCTGGCCGTCGATTTCCTTGATGATCACTTCCGGGCGCGACACCGCCAGCTCGTAACCTTCGCGGCGCATGTTCTCGATCAGCACCGACAGGTGCAGTTCGCCGCGGCCGGAGACCAGGAACTTGTCCGCGTCTTCCAGCTGCTCGACCTTCAGCGCCACGTTGTGCACGGTCTCGCGCTCGAGGCGGTCCTTCAGCTGGCGGCTGGTCAGGAACTTGCCGCCCGACAGGTCCTTGTTGCCGGCGAACGGCGAGTTGTTGACCTGGAAGGTCATCGAGATCGTCGGCTCGTCGACGGTCAGCGCGGGCAGCGCTTCCGGGGTGTCCAGCGCACAGATGGTGTCGGAGATCGTCAGTTCCTGGATGCCCGAGATGGCGACGATGTCACCGGCTTCGGCACTGTCCTGCTCGATCCGCTCGAGGCCGAGGAAGCCGAGCACCTGCAGCACCTTGCCCTGGCGCTTCTTGCCTTCGCGGTTGATCACCGAGACCGGCATGTTCTTCTTCAGCGTGCCGCGCTGGATGCGGCCGATACCGATCACGCCGACGAAGTTGTTGTAGTCCAGCTGGCTGATGCGCATCTGGAACGGGCCGTCGGGATCGACTTCCGGCTTCGGCGCGTGCTGCATGATCGCTTCGTACAGCGGGGTCATGTCGCCCGAGCGCACGGTGTCCTCGAGGCCGGCGTAGCCGTTCAGGGCCGAGGCGTAGACGATCGGGAAATCCATCTGCTCGGCAGTGGCGCCGAGACGGTCGAACAGGTCCCACACCTGCTCCACGACCCACTCCGGACGCGAGCCGGGACGGTCGACCTTGTTGATCACCACGATCGGCTTGAAGCCCATCGCGAACGCCTTCTGGGTCACGAAGCGCGTCTGCGGCATCGGGCCGTCCATCGCGTCGACCAGGATCAGCACGGTGTCCACCATCGACAGCACGCGCTCGACCTCGCCGCCGAAGTCGGCGTGGCCGGGGGTGTCGACGATGTTGATGCGGTTGCCGTTCCAGGTGATCGCCGTGTTCTTGGCGAGGATCGTGATGCCACGTTCCTTTTCCTGGTCGTTGCTGTCCATCACGCGCTCGGCGAGGACGGTCCGCTCGGACAGGGTGCCCGACTGCTTCAGCAGGCAGTCGACGAGGGTGGTCTTGCCGTGGTCGACGTGGGCGACGATGGCGATATTGCGCAGGCGTTCGATGGACATGGGCAAGGCTGCGCCAGAGTCGAAGACCGGGGCGCACTATGGGCAGTGAAGGAAGTCGACCATTGTAGCGTGTTGCGCCGCCGCATGGAGGGGCGCTTGAAACCGCGTCGCAAGGCCGCATCTAGCGGTTTCGCCGGCCCATCGGCACCCCTTTCCAACGCAGGATTCATCATGTCCCTGAACGCCGTATTCGATACCGACCGTGGCCAGATCAATGTCGAGCTGTACGCCGACAAGGCGCCGCTGACCGTCGCCAACTTCGTCAATCTGGCCCAGCGCGGCTTCTACGACGGCCTGAGCTTCCACCGCGTCATCGCCGACTTCATGGTCCAGGGCGGCTGTCCGGAAGGCTCCGGCCGTGGCGGTCCGGGCTACCGGTTCGAGGACGAGACCGACAACGGCGTCAAGCACGACCGGGGCGTGCTGTCGATGGCGAACGCGGGCCCGAACACCAACGGCAGCCAGTTCTTCATCACCCACATCAAGACCGACTGGCTGGACGGCAAGCACACCGTGTTCGGCAAGGTCACCGAAGGCCTGGACGTGGTCGACGCCGTGAAGCAGGGCGACGCGATCAAGTCGATCAAGATCGTGGGCGACACCGAAGCGGTGCTGGCGGCCAAGGCCGACCGGGTCGCGGAGTGGAACAAGACGCTCGCAGCGTGATCGAACGACAGGCCGGCAATCGCCGGCCTGTTTCGTTTCGGGACCTCGGGCTCGAGGGCTGACTGCAGGCTCGCTGGGCGCCTGTCCGCAGCTGACAGGGAAAGCGTTGGAGCAGACGGGCGGACTGGCTGGTGTCGCGGTCGGGACGCTGCAGGCTGGCGGGATCGGTCTCCGTCCCCCTTCATTCCGGCAAAAGCCGGAATCCAGTGACGTTGCAGTGCCGGCGGGGCCTGAAGTCGCTGGATTCCGGCTTTCGCCGGGATGACGGCGCGAGAGGTCGCTGACTGCAATGCAGCACAGGTCCTGAATTCGCGCGCGGCCACGAGATCTTTCCGCACGGAACCGGACGCGTACAAGGAATCGAAGATGGCAATCCACGGGGCATACGCCTTCCTGCTGGCGCTCGGTCTCGGCGCCTTGACCGCGTGCAGCGGCCAGTCCCCGCCTGACGACGATGCGGAGCTCGCCTCTTCGGAGACATCGGAGCCATCGACGGACGAGGCCGCGTCCATGGAGGACTTCGAGCGCAGCCTCGAAGGCATCTGGAGCACCGGGGTTTCCGGCGGCGACGATGCCGAAACGATCTATGCGATCGAATGGCAGAGCGTCGGCGGCCTGCGCATCCTGCGCGACGGCAGCTGGCTCGCAGGCACGGTCGAGGATGTCGATCTCGACAACCAGACCCTGGCCTTCCACATCACCCGTGAGAACGGCCCCGACGAGACGGTGACTCTGCGCAAAGTGCAGGACACGGCGTCCGGTGAGGGCTTCCACCTGCGCGTCACCTGGGCGCAGGGACAGACCGAGACGCTGGGTTTCGTGCGCCGGCTGACCGATCGCGACCGGCAGGAGATCGTGCTGGAAGTCCGTCAGAGCGTAGTGCTCCCCGAGGCGGTTGCATGTGGCGGCGATGCAACGGCCGGGAGCCTGCGGGCGACGCTGGCCTGCAGCCAGAGCGAGTTCGCGGAACTCGATCGCGGCCTGCGCACGCAGCTGGTCGAACTGTCGGCGCGGTATCCCGATGGCGACCGCACCGCGGCCGCGGTCGTCCAGCAGCTCGATGCCTGCAAAACACCCGAGTGCCTGCGCGACGCCTACGCGCAATGGCAGACCTATTTCGACGAGAACTGCGACCTCGGCGACGTGCTCGATTACCTCTGAATCCGCGCGCTGCACGACCTCCGTGCCGGCAGTCGCCACAGGGCTGCGTGGTACCATCTGCCGCCGAAAATCAGCGCTTCCGCCGCATTCCCGACGCTCCACGAAGAGATGCCCCCGATGCCCCAGCTCGCCGCGCGGACCGCTCGCGCCAAGCCCAGCGCCATCATGCAGGTCGCCGAGAAGGCGAAGCGCCTGAAGGCCGAAGGCCGGGACATCATCAGCTTCTCGATCGGCGTGCCGAATTTCCTGCCCGGTCCGCATGTGTATGCGGCCGCGCGCGAGGCGCTTGAGCGCGACAGCGGACAGTACGGCAGCAACCGCGGCAGCGATGCGCTGCTCGACGCGTTCATCGGTCATCTCGATCGCATCGGCCTGCCGGGCTACACCCGCGCGCATTGCGCCAGCGGCATCGGCGCCAAGCACATCCTCTACACGCTGGCCGAAGTGCTGCTCGACGAAGGCGACGGCTTCGCGTTCGCCACGCCGTACTGGACGACGTATCTGGACATCGCCGAGATCGTCGGCGCCGACATCCAGCTGCTGCCGTGTCCGCCCGAACAGGACTACAAGCTGACCCCGGCGCAGCTCGATGCCGCGCTGGCGCGCAAGCCCAAGGTCTTCCTGTTCAACAATCCGTCGAACCCGACCGGCATGGTCTACACGCAGGGCGAGATCGCCGCGCTGGCCGACGTGCTGGTGCGCCATCCCGACACGTGGATCGTCACCGACGACATCTACAACCGGATGGTCTTCGACGGTATCGGCTACCACAACGTCGTGCAGGCGCGCCCGGAACTGCGCGAGCGCACCATCTTCGTCGATTCGCTGTCCAAGACCTACGGCATGCCGGGCTGGCGCGTCGGCCTGCTGGCCGGCCCTGAGAACGTCGCGAAAGCCTTCGCGACGATGAACTCCAACCACATCACTAACGTGCCGGAAGTCGTGACCGCTGCCGCGGTCGCCGCGCTGTCCGGCCCGCAGGACGTGCCGACGGCGAAGTGCGCCGAATTCCAGGCGCGCCGCGACGTGGTGATGGCGGCGCTGGCGGAGATTCCGGGCGTGGTCTGCCCGAAGCCCGCCGGCGCGTTCTACGTGTTTCCCGACATCAGCGTCGCATTCGGCAAGTCGCACGGCGACCTGCGCATCGAAAACGACGTCGACCTGTGCAATGCGCTGCTCGAAACCAAGGGCGTGGCCTGTGTGCCGGGCTCGGCGTTCGGCGAGCCGCGCGCGTTGCGCATCAGCTACACCTGTCCCGAAGCGCAGCTCGCGCCCGGGCTGGCCCGCATCCGCGAATTCTTCGCGGAGCTGACCTGACCGGCCGGCCCCCGCCGACCGGATGCTTCCCACCCACGTGACCGTTTGAACGAACGAGAGGATTGACGATGAAGAAGCCCGTCCGTGTTGCCGTGACCGGCGCTGCCGGCCAGATCGGCTATGCGCTGCTGTTCCGGATCGCCTCTGGCGAAATGCTGGGCAAGGACCAGCCGGTGATCCTGCAGCTGCTCGAACTGCCGATCGACAAGGCACAGGCCGCGCTGAAGGGCGTGATCATGGAGCTCGAGGATTGCGCGTTCCCGCTGCTGGCCGATGTCGTCGGCACCGACGATCCGGAAGTCGCGTTCAAGGACGCCGACATCGCCCTGCTGGTCGGCGCGCGTCCGCGCGGCCCGGGCATGGAGCGCAAGGATCTGCTGCTCGAGAACGCCAAGATCTTCACCGCGCAGGGCGCGGCGCTGAACAAGGTCGCCTCGCGTGACGTCAAGGTGCTGGTGGTCGGCAACCCGGCCAACACCAATGCCTACATCGCCATGAAGTCGGCGCCGGATCTCAACCCGCGCAACTTCACTGCGATGCTGCGCCTCGACCACAACCGCGCGCTGAGCCAGCTGGCGACCAAGGCCGACGTGGCCGTGGGCGACATCGAGGGCCTGATCGTGTGGGGCAACCACAGCCCGACCATGTACCCGGACTACCGCTTCGCGACCGCGAACGGCGTCAACCTCAAGGACAAGGTCAACGACGCGGACTGGAACGCCAACACGTTCATCCCGCAGGTCGGCAAGCGCGGCGCGGCGATCATCGAAGCGCGTGGCCTGTCCTCGGCCGCGTCGGCCGCCAATGCCGCGATCGACCACATCCACGACTGGGTGCTGGGCAGCAACGGCAAGTGGGTGACGATGGGCGTGCCGTCCGACGGCAGCTACGGCATTCCCGAAGGCGTGATCTTCGGCTTCGCGGTGACCACGCAGAACGGCGAGTACACGCTGGTCAAGGACATCGAAGTGGACGACTTCAGCCAGAAGGCCATCGACAAGACGCTGGCCGAGCTCGAGGAAGAGCGCAGCGGCGTGGCGCATCTGCTGGGGTAAGCGAAGACTGCTTGCGGACCACCGGTCCGCAGGCTTCGCGAACGCCCGCGCTGCTTGCGCGGGCCGGGCGCGCGATCCGCTGAAAGATCGCATGAAAATGAAGCCGGGCCATGTGCCCGGCTTTTTCGTAGGCGCGCGCGTGGATTTCCGGCGGTGTAGACCATTGTCGTAACGCATCCTTGCCGCTTGCGGACTAGCCTGCCGGATTCGCAACCGGGAGGGTCGACATGGGCTACGAGGACTTCCACCGCCGCTCCATCGAAGATCCCGAAGGGTTCTGGGGCGAACAGGCGCAGGCGATCCACTGGCACAAGGCGCCCGAGCGCATCCTCGACTATTCGAATCCGCCGTTCCGCAAATGGTTCGTCGGCGGCGAGACCAATCTGTGTTTCAACGCCGTCGACCGGCATCTCGAGGCGCGTGGCGACCAGCTCGCGCTCGTTGCGATCTCGACCGAAACGAACGAGACGCGCGAGATCAGCTACGCGCAGCTGTATCGCGAGGTCAACGATTTCGCGGCCGTGCTGAAAGCGCTCGGCGTCGGCCGCGGCGATCGCGTCGTCATCTACATGCCGAACATGGCCGAGGCCGCGTTCGCGATGCTGGCCTGTGCGCGCATCGGCGCGGTGCACTCGGTGGTGTTCGGCGGCTTCGCCGCGCACAACCTCGCGCTGCGCATCGACGATGCGAAGCCTGCGCTGTTGATCGCGGCCGATGCCGGCAGTCGCGGCGGCAAGGTCATTCCGTACAAGCCATTGGTCGACGCCGCATGCGCGGAGGCGCAATCCCCGCCGCCGCACGTGCTGATCGTCGATCGCGGCCTCGATCCCGGCTACGCGCGCGTCGAAGGGCGCGACGTCGATTACGCGACGATCCGCGCGCAGCACGCCGGCACCGATGTGCCGGTGGAGTGGCTGGAATCCAACGAGCCCAGCTATCTGCTCTACACCTCCGGCACCACCGGCAAGCCCAAGGGCGTGCAGCGCGATGTCGGCGGGTACGCGGTGGCGATGGCGCTGTCGATGTGGTCGATCTACGACATCCGCCCGGGGCAGGTGATGTTCACAACGTCCGACGTGGGCTGGGCGGTGGGACATTCCTACAACGTCTACGGCCCGCTGATCGCAGGCGCGACGGTGATCCTCTACGAAGGCCTGCCCTTCAGTCCGGACGGCGGTATCTGGTGGAAGATCTGCGCCGACTACGGCGTGCGCACGATGTTCTCCTCGCCGACCGCGATCCGCGTGCTGAAGAAGCAGGATGCGAAGTTCCTGACCGAGTACGACCTGTCGAAACTCGAATACCTGTTCCTTGCCGGCGAACCGCTCGACGAGCCCACCGCGAGCTGGATCAGCACCGGCCTCGGCGGCACGACGATCATCGACAACTACTGGCAGACCGAAACCGGCTGGCCGGTGCTGGCGCTGATGCCCGGCGTCGAACTCAAGCCGGTGAAGTTCGGTTCGCCAGGTCTGCCGACGCCGGGCTACGACCTGCGCGTGATCGACGAAGCGACCGGCGAACGCGTGCCCCCCGGCACCAAGGGCGTGCTGGTGATCCAGCCGCCGCTGCCGCCGGGCTGCATGACCACGGTGTGGAACGACGATGCGCGCTTCCTGTCGAGCTACTTCTCGCACTTCAACGAACTGCTCTACAGCTCGCTGGACTGGGCGATCCAGGACGAGGACGGCTACACCTTCATCCTCGGTCGCACCGACGATGTCATCAACGTCGCCGGCCATCGACTCGGCACACGCGAAATCGAGGAATCGGTGTCGAGCCATCCGGCCGTCGCCGAGGCCGCGGTGATCGGCGTCGCCGACGAGCTCAAGGGGCAGGTGCCGATCGTGTTCGTGACGCTCAAGCAGGCATCGGCGAATGCGGACGCGCAGCACGCGACCGCCGGCGAGATGATGCGCACCGTCGCCGATCAACTCGGCGCCGTCGCGCGGCCGGCGCGGGTCTACGTGGTGAACGCGCTGCCGAAAACGCGCTCGGGCAAGTTGCTGCGGCGGTCCTTGCAGGCGCTCGCTGAATCACGTGATCCGGGCGATCTGTCGACGCTCGATGATCCGAATGCGCTGGAGGAAGTGCGCCGTGTGCTGGCGCGGGGCGCGGACGCGGGCTGAGCCTTCAGTCCGCCGGCGCAACCCCGGTGTAACGCGCGCGCGGGCGGATCAGCATGCCGAGTTCCTGCTGCTCCAGCGCGTGCGCCAGCCAACCGGCGAGCCGGCCGGCCGCGAACATGCACAGCGCCGGCGTGGCGGGCAGGCCATGCACGAAACAGATCGCCGCGAGCATGCCGTCGATGTTGGGATGGCGGCCGCTGGTCTCGGCCGCGGAGTTGAGCACCGCTTCGACCTGCTGCATGCGTGCATCACCCGCGTGGCGTGCACGCAGCATCGCCAGCACTTCGGCGGCCCGCGGGTCGCCGTCGGGATACAACACGTGATGGAAGCCGGGCAGGTCGTCGCCGCGTTGCCAGCGCTCGGCGACGAAGGCAGCGGGCGAGGGCGCATCGCAGGCCTCGCGGATCAGCGCATGCGCGCGCGCGGTCGCGCCGCCATGGCGTGGGCCCGACAACGCGGCGAGTCCTGCGCAGACCGTCGCATGCAGATGTGCGCCGGTGGACGCGACCACGCGCGCGGCGAAGGCTGACACGTTGAGTTCGTGGTCCGCGCACAGCGCCAGCGCCGCGCGCACGAGATCGGCGAACGCCGCGTCGCCGGGGCGCCATGCATCGGCGAGCAGCACGTGGACGGGGCGCGCATCCGGCGTGCCGGCGACCAGCAGCGCCGCGTTCTGGCGCAGCAATGTCGCCGCGACGCCACGCTTCGCCGCGGGCGCGGCGCTCAGCGAATGCCGCAGATCCGGCGCGAGCAGCGGGATCGCCGCCATCGCGCGTTCGATCGGCGGCAGGCTGGCATCGCCCGCGATCGCGACGACGCGCGCGGGCCAGTCGCCGGTCGCGACGTCGAAAGGATCCGTATCGCCGCAATCCCACAACAGCCGCGCGGTGTCTTCGAGCGTGGCGCCGCTGCGGACCATCGCGACCGCGGAACGCCCGCGGTAGTACGGACTGTCGGGCCGGATCAGCGAGATCCGCGTCTCCATCACCGGCAGGCCGCGATCGAGACTCTGCGCCGCACCGCGGGCCGCGCCCCGGCCTGCGCGCTTGCGCTGGGTCAGGCGTTCGATGTCCTGGCGCAGGTAGACGCGGCTGCGATGGTCGGCGCCGGGGCGCGATTCCAGCAGCCCGCGGCTGACGTAGGCGTAGAGCGTTGCGGTGCTGATGCCGAGCGCGGCGCAGGCCTCGGCGGCGGACATCAGGTCGCCATCGTTCGCATTCACAGTGAATCCCGATGTATTGATTGATTCGATCAAGATTGATCAACCATTCGGATGGTGCCAGATTGCACGCCATCGCGGTACACCGCAGTCCCGGAGTCGCATCGATGACCACGCTTTCCGCAGGCGCGAAATTCCGCGCCGCGCTCGCCGCCGAATCGCCACTGCAGGTGATCGGCGCCATCAACGCCAACCACGCGCTGCTGGCCCAGCGCGCCGGCTTCCAAGCGATCTATCTGTCTGGCGGCGGCGTCGCCGCGGGCTCGCTGGGTCTGCCGGATCTGGGCATCAACACGCTCGAGGACGTGCTGATCGACGTGCGCCGCATCACCGACGTCTGCGATCTACCGCTGCTGGTCGACATCGACACCGGCTTCGGCGCGAGCGCGTTCAACATCGAGCGCACCGTGAAGTCGCTGATCAAGGCCGGCGCCGCGGCGTGCCATATCGAGGATCAGGTCGGCGCCAAGCGTTGTGGCCATCGTCCGGGCAAGGAAATCGTGTCGCAGGGCGAGATGGTCGACCGGGTCAAGGCCGCGGCCGATGCGAAGACCGATCCGGACTTCTTCCTGATCGCGCGCACCGATGCGATCCAGGTCGACGGGGTCGACGCCGCGATCGAACGCGCCATCGCCTGCGTGGAAGCCGGCGCCGACGGCATCTTCGCCGAGGCCGCCTATGACCTCGACACCTACCGCCGCTTCGTCGATGCCGTGAAGGTGCCGGTGCTGGCCAACATCACCGAGTTCGGTGCCACGCCGCTGTTCACGCGCGACGAGCTGGCGTCGGCCGGCGTCGCCATCCAGCTGTTCCCGCTGTCGGCATTCCGCGCCGCGAACAAGGCAGCCGAGAATGTTTACGCCGCAGTGCGCCGCGACGGTTCGCAGCAGGCCGTCGTCGACACGATGCAGACCCGCGAGGAACTCTACGAACGCATCGGCTATCACGCGTTCGAGCAGCGCCTCGACGCGCTGTTCGCATCGAACAAGCAGTAACCGATTTCCGATCTTTCCTTCCGTGCCCACGGGGCATCCAACGGAGATTCCAGATGAGCGACACCGCCACCACCGCCCCCGGCTTCAAGCCGAAGAAGTCCGTCGCGCTGAGCGGCACGGCCGCCGGCAACACCGCGCTGTGCACCGTCGGCCGCAGCGGCAACGATCTGCACTACCGCGGCTACGACATTCTCGATCTCGCGCGCACCAGCGAGTTCGAGGAGATCGCCTATCTGCTGGTCCACGGCAAGCTGCCGACCGAAGCGGAACTGCGCGGCTACAAGGCCAAGCTGAAGTCGCTGCGCGGCATTCCGGCGGCAGTCAAGGCCGCGCTCGAGGAACTGCCGCCGTCGGCGCATCCGATGGACGTCATGCGCACCGGCGTGTCGGTGCTCGGCTGCGTGCAGCCGGAGAAGGACGACCACAACCATCCGGGCGCGCGCGACATCGCCGACAAGCTGATGGCGTCGCTCGGTTCGATGCTGCTGTACTGGTACCACTGGAGCCACAACGGTCGCGCGATCGACGTCGAGACCGATGACGATTCGATCGGCGGGCACTTCCTGCATCTGCTCCACGGCCACGAACCGCGCGAGTCCTGGGTCAAGGCGATGCACACCTCGCTGATCCTGTACGCGGAGCACGAGTTCAACGCCTCGACCTTCGCCTGCCGCGTCATCGCCGGCACCGGCAGCGACATGCACAGCGCGATCACCGGCGGCATCGGCGCGCTGCGCGGCCCCAAGCACGGCGGCGCGAACGAAGTCGCGTTCGAAGTGCAGAAGCGCTACGACACGCCCGACGAAGCGGAAGCCGACATCAAGGCGCGCGTGGAGAAGAAGGAAGTGATCATCGGTTTCGGCCATCCGGTCTACACCGTCAGCGATCCGCGCAACGAAGTGATCAAGCAGGTCTCGAAGGAACTGTCCGACGAAGCCGGCAGCCGCAAGATGTACGACATCGCCGAGCGCCTGGAGACGGTGATGTGGGACATCAAGAAGATGTTCCCGAACCTCGACTGGTTCAGCGCGGTGAGCTACCACATGATGGGCGTGCCGACGGCGATGTTCACGCCGCTGTTCGTGATCGCCCGCACCGCCGGCTGGAGTGCGCACGTCATCGAGCAGCGCATCGACGGCAAGATCATCCGTCCCAGCGCGCAGTACACCGGTCCTGAAGACCAGGCGTTCGTGCCGATCGCAGAACGCAAGTAACGCCGCACTGCACCGGTCCCCGCATGCGCGGGGACCTTGCGTTTCCGCTCCTTTCGAATTGTTGAAGCCAGCCATGAACAGCCAGCACCGCAAACTCCTTCCCGGCACCAAGCTCGACTGGTTCGACGCGCGCGCGGCCGTCGACGCGCTCGCGCCCGGCGCGTATGACCGCATGTCCTACACCGCACGTGTGCACGCCGAGAATCTGGTGCGGCGCTGCGAGCCCGCGCAGCTCGACGACGCGCTGCGGCAGCTGATCGAACTGCGGCAGGACATCGACTTTCCGTGGTATCCGGCGCGCGTGGTCTGTCACGACATCCTCGGCCAGACCGCGCTGGTGGATCTCGCTGGTCTGCGTGATGCGATCGCCGACCAGGGCGGCGACCCGGCGAAGGTTAATCCGGTCGTGCCGGTACAGCTGATCGTGGACCATTCGCTGGCAGTGGAATGCGGTGGCTACGATCCGGACGCCTTCGCGAAGAACCGCACGATCGAAGACCGCCGGAATGCCGACCGTTTCCACTTTATCGACTGGACCAAGCTCGCGTTCCACAACGTCGAGGTGATTCCGCCGGGCAACGGGATCATGCACCAGATCAATCTGGAGAAGATGTCGCCGGTGGTCTACGTGCAGGACGGTATCGCATTCCCGGACACCTGCGTCGGCACCGACAGCCACACGCCGCACGTCGATGCGCTGGGTGTGATCGCGATCGGCGTCGGCGGACTCGAAGCCGAGAACGTCATGCTCGGCCGCGCGTCGTGGATGCGCACGCCGGAGATCGTCGGCGTCGAACTGGCAGGCCGTCCCGGTCCGGGCATCACCGCCACCGATGTCGTGCTGGCACTGACCGAATTCCTGCGCAAGTCGAAGGTCGTCGGTGCGTATCTGGAGTTCCGCGGCCCCGGCGCGGCCGCGCTGTCGGTCGGCGATCGCGCGACGATCTCCAACATGGCGCCCGAGTACGGCGCGACAGCGGCGATGTTCTTCATCGACGACAACACGCTCGACTATCTGCGCCTCACCGGCCGCGAAGACACGCAGGTCGCGCTGGTCGAAACCTACGCCAAGGCCGCCGGCCTGTGGGCCGATTCGCTGGCAAGCGCCGAGTACGTGCGCACGCTGCATTTCGACCTGTCGACCGTGGTGCGCAACATGGCCGGCCCGTCGAACCCGCACAAGCGCGTGGCGACCAGCGATCTCGCCGCCAGCGGCATCGCCGGCGCGTGGGAGATGCCGACCGACGGCACGATGCCCGATGGCGCGGTGATCATCGCCGCGATCACCAGCTGCACGAATACCTCGAATCCCCGCAACGTCATCGCCGCCGCGCTGCTGGCGCGCAACGCGAATGCGCGCGGCCTCACGCGCAAGCCCTGGGTCAAGAGCTCGCTGGCGCCCGGTTCCAAGGCCGTGCAGCTGTATCTCGAAGAAAGCGGTCTGCTGCCGGATCTCGAGCAGCTCGGTTTCGGCATCGTTGCGTTCGCCTGCACCACCTGCAACGGCATGAGCGGCGCGCTGGATCCGGCGATCCAGCAGGAGATCATCGACCGCGACCTGTACGCGACCGCCGTGCTCAGCGGGAACCGCAATTTCGACGGACGCATTCATCCCTACGCGAAGCAGGCCTTCCTCGCGTCGCCGCCGCTGGTGATTGCGTACGCGATCGCCGGCACCGTGCGCTTCGACATCGAGAAGGACGTGCTCGGCATCGACCACGACGGCAATGCGGTGACACTCAAGGACCTCTGGCCGTCGGACGAGGAGATCGACGCGGTGGTCAAGGTCAGCGTCAAGCCGGAACAGTTCCGCGCCGTGTATGGCCCGATGTTCAAGCTGCACGTCGATACTGGCGAGCGCGTCGCGCCGCTGTACGACTGGCGCGAGATGAGCACCTACATCCGCCGTCCGCCGTACTGGGAAGGTGCGCTGGCCGGCGCGCGTACGCTCACCGGCATGCGTCCGCTCGCGGTGCTCGGCGACAACATCACCACCGATCACCTGTCGCCGTCGAACGCGATCATGGCCGACAGTGCGGCCGGCGAATACCTCGCGAAAATGGGCGTGCCGGAAGAGGACTTCAATTCCTACGCGACCCACCGCGGCGACCATCTGACCGCGCAGCGCGCCACGTTCGCCAATCCGAAGCTCGTCAACGAAATGGCGATCGTCGACGGCACCGTGCGTCAGGGCTCGCTGGCGCGCATCGAGCCGGAAGGCCAGGTCGTGCGCATGTGGGAGGCGATCGAGACCTACATGGACCGCAAGCAGCCCCTGGTGATCATCGCTGGCGCCGACTACGGCCAGGGCAGCTCGCGTGACTGGGCGGCCAAGGGCGTGCGTCTGGCGGGCGTGGAAGCGATCGTCGCCGAAGGCTTCGAGCGTATCCACCGCACCAACCTGATCGGCATGGGTGTGCTGCCGCTGGAGTTCAAACCCGGCGTGACCCGCCTGACGCTCGGCATCGACGGCACCGAAACCTTCGACGTCACCGGCGACCGCACTCCGCGCGCGATGCTGACACTGATGATCCATCGCCAGGACGGCACGCAGCTGTCGGTGCCGGTGATCTGTCGTCTCGATACTGCGGAAGAGGTTTCGATCTACGAGGCGGGTGGTGTGTTGCAGCGGTTTGCGCAGGATTTTCTGGAGTCGTCCAAAGCCGCATGACCGAAAGCCCCTCTCCCCTTGCGGGAGAGGGGTTGGGGAGAGGGGAATGGATCAACGCACATTCGCCAGACACCTGCGTCGAAACATGACCGACGCCGAGCACGTGCTCTGGCGTCATCTCCGCGCCCACCGCTTAGATGGACAGAAGTTCCGCCGCCAGCAGCCAATCGGTCCTTACGTCGTCGACTTCGTGCACTTCGGTGCACGTGTGATCGTCGAAGCAGATGGCGGCCAGCACGTTGAATCGCCGAAAGACGCAGTTCGCGACGCATGGTTGAAAGAGCAGGGCTTCAAGGTACTGCGCTTCTGGAATGACGACATCCTCCAGCGTCCCGAGTTGGTGTTCGAAGCGATCTGGAACGCGTTGCGGGAAGCACCCCTCTCCCCCAACCCCTCTCCCGCAAGGGGAGAGGGGAGACAAGCCGAAACAGAGCGAACGAACGTCATGACTTACAGCCCCCAACTCCGCATCCCCGCCACCTACATGCGCGGTGGCACTTCGAAAGGCGTGTTCTTCCGCCTCGAAGACCTGCCCGCCGCCGCGCATGTGCCCGGTTCCGCGCGCGACGCATTGCTGATGCGCGTCATCGGCTCTCCCGATCCCTATGCCAAGCACACCGACGGCATGGGCGGTGCGACCTCGTCGACCAGCAAGTGCGTGATTATCGGGCCCGCGTCGGTGCCGGATCACGATGTCGACTATCTCTACGGCCAGGTCTCGATCGAAAGCGCGTTCGTCGACTGGAGCGGCAACTGCGGCAACCTCAGCACCGCGGTCGGTCCGTTCGCGATCGCCAATGGCTTCATCGACGCGGCGCGGATTCCTCGCGATGGCACCGTTGCAGTGCGCGTCTGGCAGGCGAACATCGGCAAGACGATCATCGTGCACGTGCCGGTCGCGGACGGGCAGGTGCAGGAAACCGGTGATTTCGAACTCGACGGCGTGACGTTCCCGGCCGCGGAGATCGTGCTGGAGTTCGTCGATCCCGCCGACGAAGGCGAGGGTGACGGCGGCGGCGCGATGTTCCCGACCGGCCAGCTCGTCGACGATCTTGAAGTGCCCGGCGTCGGCACGCTGCGCGCGACGCTGATCAATGCCGGCATCCCGACGATCTTCGTCGACGCCGCCTCGATCGGATACACCGGAACCGAGCTGCAGGACGCGATCAACGGCGACGCGAAAGCGCTCGCGATGTTCGAGACGATCCGCGCACACGGCGCGGTACGAATGGGGTTGATCGGCGATGTGTCCGAGGCATCGAAGCGCCAGCACACGCCGAAGGTCGCGTTCGTGGCGTCGCCGCGCGATCACGTGGTGTCGAGCGGCAAGGCGATCGCGGCCGGCGACATCGATCTGCTGGTGCGCGCGCTGTCGATGGGCAAGCTGCACCACGCGATGATGGGCACGGCGGCAGTCGCGATCGGCACCGCGGCAGCGATTCCCGGCACGCTGGTGAATCTGGCCGCGGGCGGCGGCGCACGCAGCTCGGTGCGCTTCGGGCATCCGTCGGGGACCCTGCGCGTCGGCGCGGAAGCGGTGGAGGTTAACGGCCAATGGACCGTCGCCAAGGCGATCATGTCGCGCTCGGCGCGCGTGCTGATGGACGGCGCGATCCGCGTGCCTGTCGACACGCTGGGCTGAGCGGAACGCGAGCGCGGGACATAACGCACGTCCGCGCGTCGTGCCAGCCACGTCGAGTGTGTCGGCCATCTCGGTTTCGACCTTCGTCTGACTGGCGCCGTCCGCCGGCCCGTGCAAGGGTCCACCCGGGGGACGGCTTCGCCGTCAGGGAGGGGCGCTGCGATGGTGAGTGCGATACCCACGAAGACCGACGCGGGACGGGCGGAAATCGAGACACGCGACCACGGACTGGCGACCAGCCTGCGTTCGCTGTTGCTGCTCGTGGACGGCAGGCGCGGCCACGACGAACTCGACGCCATCGCGCGCCGGATCCATGCACCGGAGGATGCGCTGGCGCAGCTCCAGGCGATGGGGCTGGTCGCGGACGGGTCGGCAGCGCCAGCGGCCGATGACAGCGCGCCGCTGCCCAGCGATCGCGATACGCAGCGCCATCTGATTCTCTATGCGCTGATGACCGATGCAACGCGGGCGCATCTCGGACTGGTCGGTGGCTATCTGACCCAGCTCAAGATCGAACGTGCGGACGATGCCGCTGCACTGACGGCGCTGCTGCCGACGCTGGAGGCAGCGCTGAAGAAAGCGCGCGATGCCCGCTTCGCGGCGGGCCTGGTCTCCGGGATCCGTGCTGCAGCCGGACTCGACACGGCTGCGTGAAATGCGCGGACGCCACCGCAATGCGGCGGCGTCTGCGGAGCCTCAGATCAGGCCTTCGGCCGTCATCGCCGCACGGACGCCTTCATCGGCGAGCATGCGCGCATCGAACGCGTGCAGGTGGTTGAGACCGCCGAGATCCAGCTTCAGTCGCTTTGCCCACTGCAGGGTGACGAACAGATACGGGTCGGCGATCGAACGCGTGCCGGCGAGGTAGTCGCGGCCGGCGAGCTGCGCATCCAGACGTTCGTAATGACTGCGGATCTTCTGCATCGCGTGCTTGCGCGTGCGATCCACAACGTCCGCGTCTTCGAGGTACTTCGTGCTGCCGAACAGCGGGTGGAACGACGGATGCAGATCGGCATTGAGCAGCGCGAGCCAGCGGTTGACCTCGGCGCGGCCCTGCGGCGAACCGTCGCCACCAAGCTGTGCATCGGGATGGCTGTCGGCCAGATAGTTGAGGATCGCGGCGTTCTGGGTCAGCACCCAGTCGCCTTCGACCAGCACCGGCACCGCGCCGGCGGGATTGAGCGCGAGGAACGCGGGTTCCTTCATCTGCGTCGCGTCGACGACGCGCGCTTCGAACGGCGCGCCGATCCACTGCAGCACGATGTGGTCGGCCAGCGAACAGGCGCCGGGCTTGGTATGGAGGATGCGCATGGCGGTCCCAACGTTGAAACGGGCCGCCATCATGCGCCGGGCGTCGCGGCCGGGGAAGCCGGCGACGCGGCGCGGATCAGCCGCGCTCGCTGGCGGTCGTCGGACGCGCCGGGCGCAGCGACTGCACGCGCAGGAAGGTGTGGTCGCCGATCGTCGCCACCTGGTGCGCGCTGCGCCAGGCCGGCGCGGCGATCGCGTGGGCCATGAAGTGGCTGGCACCGGGCACCACCTGGCGGCGTTGCTCGGGCGGCAGCGACCAGTTGCGCTCGGACTCTAGCGCCACGCTGACCGCGCGGGTCCAGGCATTGGTGTTCGCCAGGCGGGTGTTGGGCGACAGGATCGTCGGCGCGAACTGCTTGCGCGCGGTGACCACTTCACACATCGACTCGCCCCACAGGCCGCTCTCCTGGCGGCGCAGGGCCACCTCGGCGACGGCTTCCTGCCCGCGGACGGACTGGTCGCGGGCTTCCAGATACACCGTCGTGCTCAGACAGAGCGAATCGGCGGCGGGGGGCGGCAGCACGGAGGCCAGCCACATCACCCATTCAAGTTTCATCGTTGCTCCTTGCTGCGTTGCGCCGGCGCGCATGCACTGCTCCCTTTCAGGAAACGCAGTGCACTGCATGAAACCGGCATGGCGTATTGGGGAGGGCGGCGACTCTATGGCCTGCTTTCGCCCGGGCTCCGAATTCCGCAGAAGGCGGATCGGGCCGGTGTCCCACCGAACAGGGGGCGGGACGAGGAGCCGGCAAGGTATCGGCGGTTTTCCGAATCAATCATGAATGGGGGGCACTGGTGCCCCGACGGGAACTGTGGCTGGGAATGGGCCGGAATGCCCCCTGTTCAGCCTCTGCCGCGGCCCGACGCCCTAAGCGGAGCGCCCATTCACCTGAATCCGCGTTCAGTTTGGGCCAACATTTTCTAGAGTCGGGCCGCGAGTCGGCTGGCCTGGTCGATTGCCCGCTTGGCATCCAGCTCGGCGGCGACATCGGCGCCGCCGATCAGATGCACGGCGCGTCCCGCGGTCTGCAGCGCATCGAACAGCTCTCGGCGCGGCTCCTGGCCGGCGCAGACGACGACCTGGTCGACCGGCAGCAGCTGTTCCGCACCGTCCACGCGGATCCGCAGCCCGGCATCGTCGACGCCCAGATACTCGACCCCGCCCAGCATCGTCACGCCCTTGGCCTTCAGCGTGCCGCGGTGGATCCAGCCGGTGGTCTTGCCGAGGCGGGCACCCGGCCGGCCGGGACTGCGTTGCAGCAGCCAGACCGCGCGCGCCGGCGCCGTGGGCGCTGGCGGCGACAGGCCGCCGGGGCGTTCAAAGGCCGGGTCGACGCCCCATTCGCGCATCCACGCGGCCGGATCGAGGCTGGGCGAGGCGCCGGCATGTTCGACCAGGAACTCGCTGACATCGAAGCCGATGCCGCCGGCGCCGATCACCGCGACCTGCGCACCGGGCACCACGCGGCCTTCGAGCACGTCGATGTAGCCGACGACCTTGGGATGGTCGTGGCCGGGGAAATCGACCGCACGCGGCACGACGCCCGTCGCCAGCACCACGACGTCGAAGTCCGATAGGTCATCGGCGCCGACGCGGGTCGACAGCCGCAATTCGACCCCAGTCTCGGCGGTGCGCTGGCCGAAGTAGCGCAGCGTTTCGTTGAACTCTTCCTTGCCGGGAATGCGCCGGGCCAGGTTGAACTGGCCGCCGATCGCCTCCGCCGCATCGAATAGGGTGACCCGGTGGCCGCGCTGCGCCGCCACCGTGGCGCAGGCCAGACCAGCAGGGCCGGCGCCGACCACTGCGACGCGCAGTGCGGTCGCGGCCGGGAAATAGTTCAGTTCGGTTTCCGCGCAGGCGCGCGGATTGACCAGGCAGCTCGCGGTGCGGTTCGCGAACACATGGTCGAGGCAGGCCTGGTTGCAGGCGATGCAGGTATTGATGCGCTCGGGCGTACCGGCGCGCGCCTTGGCCACCCACTGCGGATCGGCCAGCAGCGGCCGCGCCATCGACACCATGTCGGCATCGCCCCGGCTGAGGATGCGCTCGGCGACATCGGGCATGTTGATGCGGTTGGTCGCGATCAGCGGCAGTCCCACATGGGGCCGCAACTTCGCGGTGACACCGGCGAAGGCGGCGCGCGGGACCGAGGTCGAAATGGTCGGCACGCGCGCTTCGTGCCAGCCGATGCCGGTATTGATCAGCGTCGCGCCGGCGGCTTCCACGGCGCGGGCCTGCTGCAGGATGTCGTCCCAGGCCGAGCCGCCCGGCACCAGTTCCAGCATCGACAGCCGGTAGATCAGGATGAAATCGTCGCCGGCGGCCTCGCGCACGCGGCGCACGATCTCGGTCGCGAAGCGCATGCGCTGCGCGGTGTCGCCACCCCAGCGATCGCTGCGGATATTGGTGCGCGCGCTGAGGAACTGGTTGATGAGGTAGCCCTCGCTGCCCATGATCTCGACGCCGTCGTAGCCGGCCTCCCGCGCGAGCTTCGCGGCGCGGGCGTAGGCATCGATGGTTTTCTCGACGCCACGTGCCGACAGCGCCCGCGGCGTGAAGGGATTGATCGGCGCCTTGATCCGGCTGGGGGCCACCTGCAAGGGGTGATAGCCGTAGCGCCCGGCGTGCAGCAGTTGCAGGCAGATCTTCGCGCCGTGCGCGTGCACCGCATCGGTGACCGGGCGATGGCGCCGCGTTTCCCAGCGCCACGACAGCTTGCCGCCGAAGGGCTTGAGCCAGCCGGCGATGTCGGGCGCGAAACCGCCGGTCACGATCAGGCCGACGCCGCCTTCGGCCCGTTCGGCGAAATAGGCCGCAAGCTTCGGGAAGTCCGCCGCCCGGTCTTCGAGACCGGTGTGCATCGAGCCCATCAGCACGCGATTGCGCAGCGTGGTGAAGCCCAGATCGAGCGGGGCGAGCAGGTGCGGATAGGCGGCGGTGTCGACGGGCTGGCCCAGGGCTGGCGGCATGGTCTGGATACGCTGGCGTATGGACTGCGCAGCGTGCCGCGAAACCGGATGGTCCGCAACCGCGACCCGACGCCCACGGCACGCGCTGTCAAGAGTTGTCAGTCGCCGCGCGGGCGCGGACCATGGCGCCCCGCTTCCACGGACGGCCGCCATCCGACCCTTCCAGGACTATCTGCGCGACGGTGTCGACGCTGCCGATCTGCCGGACCTGCACCCGCTGCTGGCGGCGCGCGGGCAGATCCGCGCGTTTTCGACGCTGTTCCATGGCGGCGAGGAAAGCGTGATGGTCCGCCTGCTGGTGCTGCGCACGCTGGGCGAGCGCGGCCAGGCGCCGGATTGGAGCCCGCAGGAACTGCGCGAACACTTCGCCTACCTCGATGCCGTCAAGTTCGGCACCGTGCTCGACCGGCTGCGCGACAACGGCCTGCTGCTGTGGGAGGCGCAGGCGCAGCGCTACCGGATCAGTCCCGCCGGTCGCCAGGCGCTGTCGGCGCTGGGCCTGCTGCTGCAGTTCAACGCCGAGGGCGACGAGCTGGCCTACGTGACCGCGCAGCTGGCGGCCGGGCAGGCGGTGGGGCGGGTGGGCGCGTCGGACCTGCAGCATCTGCTGTCGCGCCTCAACGAGCTGCGCGAGGATTTCGACCAGGCCGTGCTCAGCGGTTCGGAACATCGCATCCGCCAGGCGGCGGACACGCTGCAGTCGGTCTGGCGCTGGGTCGAGACCGGGACTGAACTGATCCGGACCATCGCCGCCGATGGCGAGCTCGACACCGCGACCCATCGGGTGGCCCAGCAGATCGGCCGCGCGCAGAGCGCCTTGCTGCGCCAGGCCTCGGTGTTCCAGCGCGCCCTCAACCAGCTCGACCGGCACCGCGTGCATCTGGGCGCGAGCGGGCTGTCGTCGTCGGACGTCAACCGCTATCTGCGCGGGCAGGACCTGCGCGCGCTGGCGACGCTGGCCGACGGCACCTTGTGCACCTCCCCGCAGCCGGCGTTCGCGCTGGCGGCGATCGCGCTCGATGTGGCCGAGTACGAACTGGTCGAGCGCGAACGCGCCGACCGCGACGACGCCACGCTGCCGCCAGCGCGTCACGCGCCGGAGGATCTGCAGGCCCCCGTGGCCGCTGCGCAGGATTACCGCGCCGCCGAAGACTGGCTGGCCCAGCTGGTGGCGCTGGACACCCATGCGCCACTCGCCGACTGGGTGCCGCAGTCGGGCTTCGCGGTGAGCGCCTACCGGCTGTCGCTGCTCGGACTGATCGGCGATGCCGGGTCCGAACAGCGCAGCGGCGTCGGCGCTGAACTCTCGCGCCTGCCGCTGCGCTGGCGCGTGGGCGCCGGGCTGGAGGCGGTGGGCCGCGCAGGTGTCGACAGCATGAGCCGGGGCGTGCTGCTGCCCGAAGGCGTCGATATGCCCGATGACCTCGTGCAGTTGCAGGCACCGGCCTCGGCAAGCGGCGATCCCGATGCCGGCGGCGCGCAGGCCGCGACGCCGTCCGACGGCAATGCGCCGTCTTCTCCTTCCCAGGCGACGCGTGCGCGCACGCGCCGCCGCCGTGTTCCGGACACCACCGCATGAGTGATTCCACCGCTTCTCTGATCGCACGTCTGCTGGCCGAACGCTGGTTGCCGCGTGACGACCACGCCGTGCGCCGCGTGCTGGTCGACGCCGAATCGCGCGACGATCTCGATCGCCGGCTGGCGGCCGCCGGGCTGCGCCTGCTCGAGCATCCCTATGCGTCCCACGTGGCGGTGGGCATCGCGCGCGCGCAGGAAGCCGACGTGTTCGGCCATGGCGATGCCTGGGCCGCCAGCAACCTCCAGCTCAGCCGCGACACCACCGCGCTGCTGGTCGTGCTGTGGGCGCTGCTGGTGCTGCCGAAGCGCCAGCGCCAGATCGCGCGGCAGGACGTGGAGCGCCAGCAGGACCAGGAACAGATGTTCGCCGAGCTCAAGCCGGTGCCGGTTGGCGCCGAACTGGTGGAGCCGGTCAACGAACGCACGCTGCTGGCCGACTACGGCGACCGGCTGGGCGGCAAGCAGCGTATCCAGATGAGCCTGGGCACACTCAATCGGCACGGCTTCATCGTCCGTCGCAAGGAACGCATCCAGGAAGGGCCGCTGCTCGACCTCGCGTTCGATTACGAGCGCATCGCCGGCCGGGTGATGGACGGCGCCCTGGCCTTCGTCATCGCCGAGGCGCGCAGCGCCGCGCCCGCCGAAGGCGCACAGACCGGGAGCGTGCAGCCCGACGACACGACGCCACACGACGCAAGCGATACGACACGGGTCCACGCGGACGGAGACACCGACGATGTTTGAGTTCCGCAGCCTTGAAGTCGTGCACTGGGATTACTGGCAGCGCTACGCGTTGCCGCTGGACGCTTCGATCATCACCGTCGTCGGCCCGAACGGCTCCGGCAAGACCACGCTGCTCGACGCGCTGCGCACGCTGCTGGCGATCGACGACCGCGAGATGGCCCGCGACTACAAGACCTATCTGCGCCACAACGGCAAGCCGGTGGCGTGGCTCCGCGCGGTGGTGAGCAATCCGGTCGACCGCCGCGGCAAGCGCGCGTTCTTCCCGTGCATGGACGAGCAGGTCACGCTGGCATGCCGCGTGCGCAAGCGCGGCGGCGACTGGAGCCGCGACTACCAGATCGTGGCCGGCGACGTGCCGGTGGAGACGCTTGATGCCGGCGGCGAATGGCTGGGCGTGCGCGACTACCGCGTGCGCCTCGCGGGCGCCGGCCTGAGCCGTGCGATCTGCCGCGTGCTCACGCTGGAGCAGGGCGCGACCGACAAGCTGTGCCAGCTGTCGCCGCGGGAACTGCTTCAGCTGGTCTTCGACGTGTTCGAGGACAAGGCCGTGCTGGACGATTACCAGCGCGCCCGCGCCGAACAGTTCGATACCGAGAAGGAAATCGCCCAGCTGCAGCACGGCCTCGACGAGCTGCACCTCAAGCTGGAAGGCGCGAAGGCCGATGTGCGCTCGTTCGATGAAGGCCAGGCGCTGCGCCGCGAGCGCCAGCGCCTGGAGACCGAGGTCGCACCCAAGGTCGAGCTTGCCGATCTGCGCGCGACGATCGACGGCGCGCGTCCGCGGCTCACCGGCCTGCGCCGCGCCCAGCACGAACGTCGCCGCGCGCTGTCGGGGCTGCAGGCGGAAGACGGCGCTGCCGCTGCGCAGCGCGACGCCTTGCAGACGGCGCTCGCCCGGGTGCTCGCAGAGCAGAAGACCGCCGAGTCCACCTTCATCGGCGCCCGCGACCAGGCGCGCGACGCGGAAATGCTGGTGCGTCGCCACGACGAACTGGCGGGCCTGCAGGCCACGCGCGGCGCGGTCGATGTCGACGCGCTCAGCCGCGGCATCGAACAGGGCCGGCAGCGCCAGGCCGAGCTGAAGTTCGAGGCGCAGCGCGATCGTCAGCGCGATGGGGAACTGACCGCGCAACTGGCTGCGCTGAGCGGCGGCGGACGTTTCGTCGAACCGTTCGAGCGCGATTTCCGTGCGGCAATGGACCAGGCCGGGATCGGCCATCGCGTGCTGACGGAGCTGGTCGAAATCGCCGATCCGCAGTGGGCGGTCGCGGTGGAAGCCGTGCTGGCCCCGTACCGCCATCTCCTCGTGCTCGACACGCCGCGCGACGCGCGCCGTGCCTGGGCGCTGGGCGAGTCGATGCAGTACCGGCACTTCGTGGTCGCCGACCGCGCACCGGTGGAACGCGCGACCCGCGGTTCTCTGCTCGAAGTCGTGCATTTCTCGGCCGATCCACCGGCCTGGCTGCCGCGCCAGCTCGACCGCATCCAGCGTGTCGCGGATGTCGAAGCCGGCCAGGCCCTGTCGAAGGGACAGGACTGGATCACCGCCAAGGGCTACCTGCGCGAGCATCGCGGCGGCCGGCACATCGGCGGCGGGCAACAGCATTTCGGCGTCGGCGCGCGGCAGGCGCGGCTGGATGCGTTGCGGGCGGAACACGTCGCGCTGCGCGAGCGCAGCCATGCCCGCGAAGCGGAACTCGCCGAACTGGGGCGCCGTCTCGACGCCGACCAGGCCCGACTGCTCGGTCTCGACGCCGGCCAGGAACTGGTCACGCGCGCCGCGGAGTTCGCCGATGCGCTCGAGCGGCTGCCGTTGCTGGCAGATGCCGCGCAGGCGGCGGCGGGTGCCCTGGAGGCCGCCCGCGCCGAGATGGCCGCTGCCATCGCGCGCGACAAGGCCGACAGTATCGCGACCGCCGAGCGCACCGGGCGCCTCGGCGGCCTCGCGCACGAGATCGAACAGGCCGGGCGGCAGATGACCCAGGAGCGGCAGCTGCTGGTCCAGCGCATCCTCGAGTTCCGGCGTCGCCGCGCGCAGATGCCGCCCGCGTGGCGGGCCGCTGCGGTACTGCGCGAAGCCCGTGAGGAATTCGAAAGTGCCAATGCGGTCCGCCGCGAGTTCGAGCGGCTGGACGCGCGTCTGGCCGCAGGCGGCTTCGTCGAGGACGCGGGCTGTATCGCGCTGCGCGACAAGTTCGCGGCCGACCACGCCGGCATGGCATCGGCGATCGGCCAGCGCGAATCGCACCTGCATCGCGCCCGGCGCATCACCGAGGAGGCTCGCGGTGCGTACCTCAATGTGTTGCGGGCCACGGTGCGACGCTATCGTCGCAATCTGGTCGCGCTCGGCGAACTCGCCGGTATCGGTGTCGAGGCGGAGATGTCGGAACTCGTCAACGACGACGTGGCCCTGGCGCAGGCGGGCCTCACGGTCCGCTTCGATTTCGACCGCAAGGGCTGGATCGGACTCGACGACGGCGAGGCCTCGGGCGGCCAGCAGGTGATGAAGTCGCTGCTGCTGCTGGTGGCGCTGCTGCGCGACGAGGACCAGCCTGGCGGCTTCGTCTTCATCGACGAACCGTTCGCGCATCTCGACGTCGCCAACATCGAGAAAGTGGGCCGCTTCCTGCGCTCGACCGATGCGCAGTACATCCTGACCACGCCGATCACCCACAACATCAATGTGTTCGAGCCTTCGGATCTCGTGCTGGCCACGAGCAAGCGACGGCCGCAACACACCTGGGCCGATCCGGTGGCGGTTCTCAAGCGGGTTCGGACGGCGGACGCGGCCTGAGGCCGGTCGCCGCGTCCGGTGGCGGGCGGGGCATTGATCGCTGTGGGTGAGGTCGCCGGATATGGCGGCCTGCTGTCAGCGGGAGGCGTCCGGCGACAGCGCGTGCGCGATCCGCGCATTCATCGGTCGATCGATGAGCGTGTCGCCGATGGCCGGTCACAGTCGGGTGCGCTGACCGGGCGCGAAGGGCGCCCGGTCAGAATCGATCACCAGCCGCTGACGGCCAGCTTGCCGATGGTGCTGCCACTTTCCAGCCGACGATGCGCTTCGCGCAGCGTGGCGGCCGAGATCGGCGAGAGCGTATCGGTCAGGGTGCCGCGAATCTGGCCTGCATCGATCAGTTCGGCCAGGCGCGCGAGGATACGGCCCTGTTCGGCCATGTCCGGCGTCTTGAAGCGCGCGCGGGCGAACATGAATTCCCAGTGGATGCCGATGCACTTCGACTTGTAGGGATCGCCGATCTTCAGCGCACCGGACGGTTCCACGATCAGACCCACATGCCCCTGCGGCGCCAGCAGTTCGCCGAGCACGGTCCAGTAGCGGTCGGTATCGGCGAGATTGAGTGCGGCGTCCACGGTCTCGAATCCGAGCGCCTTGAGCTGCGGCGCGAGGTCTTCGCGGTGATCGATGACGTGGTCCGCGCCGAGCGTGCGGCACCAGGCCACGCTTTCCTCGCGGGACGCGGTCGCGATGACGGTGAAGCCGGCCAGCTTCGCCAGCTGGATCGCGATCGAACCGACGCCGCCGGCGCCGGCGATGACCAGCAGGGATTTGCCGGTACCGCCGCCGTCGATCGAATAGGGCATCCGTTCGAACAACAGCTCCCATGCCGTCAGCGCGGTCAGCGGCAGCGCCGCGGCCTGGGCGAAGTCGAGCGTGGCAGGCTTCTTCGACGCGATCCGGGCATCCACCAGCTGGAACTGCGCGTTGCTGCCGGGGCGGGTGATGTCGCCTGCGTAATAAACCGTATCGCCGACCACGAAGCCCGTGACCGCGTCACCGACCGCGTCCACCGTGCCTGCGGCGTCGTAGCCGAGAATTCTGGGCGCTTCTTCCACCTGCGGCTTCGGCGCGCGTATTTTGGTGTCGACCGGATTGACCGAAACCGCTTCCACCCGGACGCGCAGATCATGCGGTCCCGGAGTGGGGGCTTCGAGTTCGACATCGAGGAGTGACTTCGGGTCGTCGATGGGCAGGTAATGGGTCAGCGCAACGGCTTTCATTCGACAATTCTCTGATGCGAGGGGAGTTGGCCCGCGATCGGACCGCGCGCATTAGGATAAACGTGTGGACGCGTGCCAACGCCCGCTGACGAAATCACGACATGGTTTGAACGTTTCGCGCCTACAGGAATTTCGCGAATGTTGCGGCGCCGCATCGGGCGCATAAACAATTCGATATGCCACCGTGATGATCCGAGGCGCCCGATCTTGACGCGGCGCGCACATCTGGCCGCGGACAATCCGCGCCGTTGAGAGTTCCTGCGCTTCCCGAAGCCAGCATGAATGCCAAGACGTTGTTCTATTGGAATCTTTCAACCGTTACTTTAGTGTTAACAACGCCTTCACGCTGCTGACTTTAGGCTATGTACCAAGGCGTGCGTTGTGGACGCCTCATCCGATGCCCTGACGCATTCCCCCTTAACTAGGAGCTCGAACAACATGAACAAGAAACTCCTCTGCGCCGCTCTGCTCGGCGGCCTCGGACTGGCGCATACCGCCAGCGCCCAGGAGTTCGACGATCGCTGGTACCTGACCAGCTCGGCCGGTTTTAATTTCCAGGCTGAAGATCGTCGCACCGATGACACCCCGTTCGTCACGCTGGGCATGGGTAAGTTCATCAGCCCCAACTGGTCGATCGACGGTGAGCTGAACTATCAGAACCCGGGCTTCGACAGCAGTGTCGAAGGCGCGAACAACGATCTGAACTGGAGCCAGTACGGCATCTCGGCGGATTTCCGTTACCACTTCATCAACGAAGAGCGTAGCTGGAACCCCTATCTGCTGTTCGGCGTCGGCTACCAGCGCTCGGAAGAAGAGTTCGCGGTGACCACCCCGGATTCGCCGCAGAAGAACAAGGACGGCAACTTTGCCGCCAAGGTCGGTGCCGGTCTGCAGTCGACCTTCACCAATCGCGTCGCGGTGCGTGCGGAAGTCGCCTACCGTGCCGACTTCAACGACAGCAGCATTGCTGCGTCGACTGGTCCCGATTGGTCCGGTTACCCGCACAACATGGAAGAGAGCTACTTCGGTGACGTGATGGCTTCGGTCGGCATCGTGATCCCGCTGGGTCCGCCGCCGGCACCCCCGGCTCCGCCGGCTCCGCCGCCGCCGCCGCCGGCGCCTGCTCCGGCTCCGCCGCCGCCGGCTCCGATCACGATCGATCTGAATGGCGTCAACTTCGACTTCGATCGCGCGACCCTGCGTCCGGACGCGGTGGCCATCCTCAACGAGGCCGTCGAGATCCTGCGTCGTTATCCCGAGCTGCGCGTTGAAGTCGCCGGTCACACCGACTCCGTCGGTACCGATGCCTACAACCAGCGTCTCTCGGAGCGTCGTGCCCAGGCGGTCTATGACCACCTGACCAGCAATGGCGTCACCGCCGATCGTCTGGTGGGTCCGACCGGTTATGGCGAAAGCCGTCCGATCGCGCCGAACACCAATGCTGACGGTTCGGACAACCCGGAAGGCCGTGCGCGCAACCGCCGCACCGAGCTGAACGTCCAGAACTAATCTGGCGTCCGGTTTCAAGAAAAAGCCCGGCCTAGTGCCGGGCTTTTTTTGTGCGCGCACGCGGAAGACTGGCTGCGGCTTCCAGCGGCAGGGCGCGGATTGCGGAGGATCTTGTCCCGATCACCACGCATGGCGAAGCCAGCGCGGAAGACGAGCGGATGTGGGCGATTGCTCCAGTTTCCTGCCAACGCTGATGTCTGCGTCTGGCGCCGAAATTGGATCGTTCGATGCGCGGCGGCTGGCGGGTTCTAAGCATGGGCGCGCGGATGTCGTGCGCGTTGTCGCGCTGGTACCCGGACACAGTCGAGTCGACCCGAAGGGATGCTCGGCGCCTCCCAGATGGTGAATGCGCGAGGCTCTTTTTTTCCTTGTAGCGTGGGGACTTGGGGCCTACACTTCAGGCCGATTCGACTTGGAGCCTGCCCGTGCGCCTCTATCTGCTTTGCTCGCTGTTCGTCCTGCCGTTCGCCGCGCATGCTGCCGATTGCGCCAGCCTCGGTGCGCAGGCTGCCCGTCCGGTGCAGGCCGCCGTCCTCGCGCCGGTGTCGTCCGAGCTGTCGGCGCCGAGCTACCGTCTCGGCACGACCGCGGTGCTGTCGCGCGCGTATGACGATGCCCAGTCGGCAGACCAGGTGCTGCTGCGTCTCGAGATCGAGAAGTGCCAGAACGTGGCCATGGCTGCGCCGGCCGCTGGCGCGGTGACCGCGAACGACCCTGCGGCCTATGTGAAGCAGACCGAATTCGACAACACGCCGTACCGGTTCAACATGACCCAGGGCGGCAAGCGCATGACCGCCGACGATTTCGACGCCTGGATCAAGGCCAACGGCTACACGGTGGGCAGCCGTCGCGTCGATCCAAACGCGCCTGCCGCGCCGGAAGGCGAGGCCGAGGCCGCCGTGCCCGGTCAGGCGACGCCCGCGGAATGATCCCAGCTGCCTGTTCGGCTGCGTCGATCGCGACGGCCTGCGCAAGCGGGCCGTCTTCGTATGTGGACCTGTGTAGGTGGAGTCGCGCTTGAGCGTCGACCGGCATCCGCCCCGTTACGGAATCGCGCGCCTGCTGTCGAAGCGGGGATTGTGTTCGCGCAGCGAAGCGGAGCGCCGTGTGCGCGATGGGCGCGTGCGGGTCGCGGGCCGCGTCGTGCGCGATCCCGAATATCCGGTGCTGCTGGATGCAGCGAACATCGAACTGGACGGCGTCCGCGCCGTGGCCGTCGCGCATCGTTACCTGATGCTCAACAAGCCGCGCGGACTCGTGACCACGGCCCAGGACGAACAGGGACGCGACACGGTCTATCGCTGTTTCGACGATGCTGCGCTGGGCTGGATCGCGCCCGTGGGGCGACTCGACAAGGCGAGTGAAGGCCTGCTGCTGTTCTCCAGCGATCCGGTGTGGTCGGCCGGCGTATCGGATCCGGCGCGCGGACCGGCCAAGACCTACCACGTGCAGATCGACGCGGTGCCGGACGATGCGCTGATGGCCGCACTGCACGGCGGCGTCGAAGATGCGGGCGAGTGGTTGCGCGTCGGCTCGGCGCGCGTGCTCCGGCATGGCGACCGTACGGGCTGGCTGGAAATCGTGCTGGAAGAAGGTCGCAACCGGCAGATCCGGCGATTGCTCGCCGCGCACGGCACGGGCGTGTTTCGCCTGATTCGTGTTGCGGTGGGGCGCCTCGAACTCGGCGACCTCGCCAAAGGCGCGTGGCGCGATCTCAGCGCGGCCGAAGTCGCCAGGCTGACGGTGGCGGCCGAACCGCGGACCTGAGGCGCGCGGCGCGAACGCCGCATGTGCTCAGGGCAGGATGTCGCGGCTGAATTTCAACTGCACGCGCTCCTGGTCGCCGGTGACGACGCCGATGTCGAAGCGCAAGGTGTCGGGTGGCCGGATCCGCGCGGTCGCGACGTAGTCGATGAGGCCGTCGGCCTGCACTTCGCGGAACTCGAGGCTCTGCGCGACGCCGCGCAGATCGCGTGCCTGTCCGCTCACCGTCGCGCGCTGGGCCTCGTCACCAACGCGCAGGCCGACCAGGACAAGGACGAGTCCCGGCTCCCGCGTGACGCCATAGCGCGCAGCGACCGCGTCGCTGAGCATCGAGGTCGGCACGACGCTCGCACTCGCTTCCGCATCGCCGACTGCTGCGATGGCGGGACGGGCGGCATCGCGCTGCGCTGCGCCGTCCATCCCGGAGGATGAAAGCGGCGACGGGCTGCATCCGGCCAGCGCCACGGACAGCGCCAGCGCCAGCGCAATGCGCACGAAGCGGTGCTCAGTCATTCGCTGCCGAGAGTTCGCCACCACGCTTCGCCGCCTGGCCGACCGCCTCGGCCACGAGGGCGCGCAATCCGCCGGTCTCGAAGGCTTCGATTGCCGCATGCGTGGTGCCGCCCGGCGAGGTGACGCGGCGGCGCAGCTCGGACGGCGCGACGTCGCTGTCGACCAGCATCCGCGCCGCGCCCAGCAGCGTCTGCAACACGAGCGTGCGTGCATCGTCCGCGGGCAGGCCCTGGGCGACGGCGGCGTCTTCCATCGCCTCGGCGAGCAGGAAGACATAGGCGGGGCCGCTGCCCGAGATGGAGGTGACTGCGTCCATGCGCGCCTCGTCGTCGATCCAGACGGTCGTGCCGGCGCTGCGCAGCAGGCTGTCGGCGCGCTGGCGGGCGTCGGCATCGACACGCGGATTCGCATACAGCCCGGTCACGCCGGCGCCCAGGAGGGCGGGGGTATTGGGCATCGTGCGCACCACGGCGACGTCGCCGCCCAGCCACCGGTCGATCTGCGTGGACGTGATGCCCGCGGCGATCGACAGCACCAGCGGGCGCGACGTCTGCGCGGTCCCGGCCAGCGACTCGCAGACCTGCCGCATCACCTGCGGCTTGGTGGCGAGCACCCAGGTGCCCGCGTCGACCACCGCTGCTTCCGCGCGGTCGAAGACCTGCACGCCGTAGTCGCGTGCGAGGGCGTCGCGGATGTCGGCGTTCGGATCGACAACGCGGACCTGGTGCGGATCGGTGCCGCGGGCGATCAGCCCGCCGACCAGGCTGCGGGCCATGTTGCCGCCGCCGATGAACACGACGGGGGCATCGAGGTGGGCGGGTGCGGGGGACGTGTCGTGTGCGGACATGCGCGGAAGCTCCGGTTCTGCAGGACGACCCGCCATGGTAGCCCGTCTGTGCGCCGGCTCAGGCCCGGGCGCCGAACAGCGCGGAGCCGACGCGGACCATCGTCGCGCCTTCGGCGATCGCGAGCTCCAGATCGTCGCTCATGCCCATCGACAAGGTATCCACCGCGGCATCGGCGCCGGCGAGGGTATCGAACAGGCGACGCATCCGTGCAAACGCATCCCGGCGCCGTTCGGGCTCGGCATGCGGCGCCGGAATCGCCATCAGGCCCCGCAGCCGCAGCGACGGCGTCGCGCGGATCGCGGTGACCAGCGTCGCGACGTCGCCGGGCAAGCAGCCGTGCTTGCTCGATTCGTCATCGATGTTGACCTGCACCAGCACATTGAGCGGACCGCGTGCGGCCGGGCGATGCGCGGCCAGCGCATCGACCAGCTTGAGGCGATCGACCGTCTGGACCCAGTCGAAGAGCTCCGCAGCCTGTCTGGCCTTGTTCGACTGCAGATGGCCGATCAGATGCCATTCCAGTCCGAGTCCGGCGAGCGCTTCGATCTTGGCCGCGGCCTCCTGCACGTAGTTCTCGCCGAATGCGCGCTGGCCGTCGGCGGCGAGTGCAGCCAACGCGGCGGCGTCGCGCGTCTTGCCGACCGCGAGCAGGCGCGCCGGAGTTGGCCGCGCGGCGTGCCGGTTCGCGTTGTCGATACGCTGCAGGACCGTGTCCAAGGAATGCATGGCAGGGGTGTCGGGCACGGTGCGGGATCCGTCTGTGAGGGCTGGTTTCGTGCGGGGGATAGCGGTCTATACTGCCGCCGGGGACAGGGGAGTGCCAGCCAGCAGGCCGGCCGCGCGCCCTGTGCGGATCAGCATCATCAAGGGGTTGTCATGGATATCGCGGAACTGTTGGCGTTCTCGGTCAAGAACAAGGCGTCGGACCTGCACCTGTCGGCCGGCCTGCCGCCGATGATCCGCGTCGATGGCGACGTGCGCCGCATCAACATTCCCGCGCTCGAGCACAAGCAGGTGCACGCGCTGATCTACGACATCATGTCGGACAAGCAGCGTCGCGATTTCGAAGAATTCCTCGAGGTCGACTTCTCGTTCGAGATTCCGGGCCTCGCGCGCTTCCGTGTCAACGCATTCAACCAGAACCGCGGCGCCGGTGCGGTGTTCCGGACCATTCCGTCGGAAGTGCTGACGCTGGAAGACCTGAATTGCCCGCCGATCTTCCGCCAGTTGATCGACCAGCCGCAGGGTCTGATCCTGGTGACCGGCCCGACGGGTTCGGGCAAGTCGACCACGCTCGCAGCGATGATCGACCACATCAACAAGAACGAATACGCGCACATCCTCTCGGTCGAGGATCCGATCGAATTCGTGCACACCTCGCAGAAGTGCCTGATCAACCAGCGCGAAGTGCATCGCGATACGCACGGCTTCAACGAGGCGCTGCGCTCGGCGCTGCGTGAGGATCCCGACTACATCCTGGTCGGCGAGTTGCGCGACCTCGAAACCATCCGCCTGGCGCTGACCGCCGCGGAAACCGGCCATCTGGTGTTCGGCACGCTGCATACCTCCAGCGCGGCCAAGACCATCGACCGCATCATCGACGTGTTCCCCGCCGGCGAAAAGCCGATGGTGCGCTCGATGCTGTCGGAATCGCTGCGCGCGGTGATCTCGCAGGCGCTGCTGAAGAAAGTCGGCGGCGGTCGTACTGCGGCCTGGGAAATCATGGTCGGCACGCCCGCCATCCGCAACCTGATCCGCGAGGACAAGGTGGCGCAGATGTATTCGGCCATCCAGACCGGCCAGCAGGCCGGCATGATGACCCTCGACCAGCATCTGCAGGACCTCGTGAAGCGTGGCCTGATCACGCGGCCCGCGGCCAAGGAATACGCGAAGGACAAGCGACTGTTCGAGTAAGGCCGTAATTGGGGATTCGTGATTCGTGATTCGTCAAAGCCGCGGTTCTGATGTCGTGAGGAGGGAGCCGGAAAGCCGCTTGGAGCGCCTTTTCGAATCACCAATCACCCATCACGAATCCCGGCTCCGCAGGAGCCAGACATGAGCAGCATCGATTTCACCTCGTTCCTCAAGCTGATGGCCCATCAGAAGGCCTCGGATCTGTTCATCACCGCCGGCATGCCGCCGTCGATCAAGGTGCACGGCAAGATCTCGCCGATCACGCAGAACCCGCTGACGCCGCAGCAGGCGCGCGATCTGGTGCTCAACGTGATGACGCCGCCGCAGCGCGAGGAATTCGAGAAGACGCACGAGTGCAACTTCGCGATCGGCGTTTCGGGTGTCGGCCGCTTCCGCATCTCGTGTTTCTACCAGCGCAACCAGGTCGGCATGGTGCTGCGTCGCATCGAGACGCACATCCCGACGATCGAAGAGCTCAACCTGCCGCCGATCATCAAGACACTGGCGATGACCAAGCGCGGCATCGTGATCTTCGTCGGTGCGACCGGCACGGGTAAATCGACGTCGCTCGCGGCGATGATCGGCTACCGCAACCAGAACTCGACCGGCCACATCATCACGATCGAGGACCCGATCGAATTCGTGCACAAGCACGCCGGCTGCATCATCACGCAGCGCGAGGTCGGCATCGACACCGACAGCTGGGACGCGGCGCTGAAGAACACCCTGCGCCAGGCGCCGGACGTGATCATGATCGGCGAGGTGCGCACGCGCGAAGGCATGGACCACGCGATCGCCTTCGCCGAAACCGGTCACCTGGTGCTGTGCACGCTCCATGCGAACAACGCCAACCAGGCGATGGACCGCATCATCAACTTCTTCCCCGAAGACCGCCGCAACCAGCTGCTGATGGACCTGTCGCTGAACCTCAAGGGTGTGGTCGCGCAGCAGCTGATCCCGACGCCCGACGGCAAGGGCCGGCGCGCGGCGATGGAGATCCTGCTGGGCACGCCGCTGGTGCAGGACTACATCCGCGACGGCGAAATCCACAAGCTCAAGGAGGTCATGAAGGAATCGACCAACCTGGGCATGAAGACCTTCGACCAGGCGCTGTTCGAGCTCTACCAGGCCGGCGAGATCTCCTACGAGGACGCGCTGCGCTATGCCGACTCGGCCAACGAGGTGCGCCTGCGCATCAAGCTGGCCCAGGGCGGCGATGCGCGCACGCTGTCGCAGGGACTGGACGGGGTCGAGGTCGCCGAGGTGCGCTGAGCGCTTGGCCTCGTGATCCCTACGGAACGCCCCGCGCCGCGGGGCGTTCTGCTGTCCGCGGTCCGAAACGCAGTGTTGTCACGGTCTGTCGCCCGCCGGCGGTATGGTGTGGCCCCTTGTCGCAAAGTTGACCCCTGACGGGGGACAATGACGCGCATTCATTCCGAAGGAGATCCGCTCATGGCCTACAGCCTCCCCGAACTGGGTTACGCATACGACGCGCTCGAGCCGCACATCGACGCGAAGACGATGGAGATCCATCACAGCAAGCATCACCAGACCTACATCACCAACGCGAACGCCGCGCTGGAAGGCACCGAATGGGCCGACAAGCCCGTCGAAGAGTTGGTGGCCAATCTCGATGCGCTGCCCGAAGACAAGCGCGGCCCGCTGCGCAACAACGCTGGCGGCCATGCCAACCACTCGCTGTTCTGGACGGTGATGTCGCCCAAGGGCGGCGGCAACCCGGTCGGCGATGTCGCCAAGCACATCGACAGCGACCTCGGCGGCTTCGACGCCTTCAAGGAAGCCTTTACCAAGGCTGCGCTGACGCGTTTCGGCAGCGGCTGGGCCTGGCTGTCGGTCGACACGTCCGGCGTGCTGAAGGTCGAGAGCAGCGCCAACCAGGACAACCCCTTGATGAAGGGCATCGGTTCGGGCAACACCCCGATTCTCGGTCTGGACGTCTGGGAGCACGCGTACTACCTGAAGTACCAGAACCGTCGCCCGGACTACATCGCCGCGTTCTACAACGTCGTCGACTGGAACGAAGTCGAGCGTCGTTACCAGGAAGCGATCAAGGGCTGAGTTTCGCCTCTTGACGCACTCCCGTTCCGGCCGCGCAAGCGGCCGGAATGCGTTTCAGGGCGGGATCCGGAAGTCGGGTGACCCATCGTTCCCGCGCAGGCGGGAATAACGCTCGGAGAAGGATGTGGGGCCAATGCCGCGCGGTGGGCCTAACCGCGCTTCGCTCGCGCGATGTCCCGCATCACCGGACAATCCGGCCGATGCGCGCCGGGCAGATAGCCCAGGCTCATCAGGAACTCCCCGGTGATCTCGCCGCCGGTGAAGCGGAAGGTCCTCTTGAACAGCTTGACCCAGGAGGCCTTGTCACGCGGCGCGCCGTCCTCGGTCGCGTGCGCGTCGAGCCATTCCACGAAGCTGCCGTGACTGTCGCGCAGACCCCGGATCACCTGCGCGTTGTGGATCGCCGCATCGACCTTGAGGCGGTTGCGGATGATCGAGGCATCGGCCAGCAGGCGCGCGCGATCGGCGGCGCCGTATGCCGCCACCGTATCAACATCGAAGCCGTCGTAGGCCGCCCGGAAACCGTCGCGTTTGCGCAGGATGGTTTCCCAGCTCAATCCGGCCTGGTTGATCTCCAGCAGCAGGCGTTCGAACAGCACGGCCTCCTCGCGCTGCGGAAAGCCGTACTCGGTGGCGTGGTAAGGCCCGTGGACCGGATGGCCCGGGGCGATGTCGCAGTAGGCGCTCATCAGCGCAGGATAGTCAGCACGGCCGGCCACCGCCATCCGGGCGTCGCCGGGTTGCGCGCTTCACGCGGGCCGCGCCACCATGCGGCACCGCCCAATGGAAGCCGTCGATGGACATCGCCCACCGCCGTGTCGCCACCGTCCACTTCACCCTGTCGGATCCGTCCGGCCAGCGCCTCACGACGACCCACGGCCACGATCCGCTGGTCTACATGCACGGCAGCGGCTCGATCATCCAGGGGCTGGAACAGGCGCTGGAAGGGCGCAGCGCCGGTGAGGTCTTCACCGTCGAGATTCCGCCGGAGCAGGGCTTCGGGCCCCGCCACGAAAGCCTCGTGCAGCGGCTGCCGCGCGCCACGTTCACGGGCAGCAGCGTGCCGGCCATCGGCGAAAAGCTGCGGGCCCAGACCGAGCGCGGACCGCTCGACGTCGTCGTGACCGCGCTCGACGCCGACACCATCACCGTCGACGGCAACAATCCGCTGGCCGGGCGCACGCTGCGCGCCGAGGTCGAAGTGGTCGGGGTGCGGGTAGCCACGCCGCAGGAAATCCAGTTCGGCCTCTGAAGCCGGGCACCCTCGCACCGGCGCCTGCGCAGCGCCACCACGCCAGCGGCCGCTAGAATGCGGCCATGTCGTTTCTCACCCACCATGTGCTGGTTGCGCTGCCTGCGTTGCAGGATCCCGATTTCTCGCGTTCGGTCGCGCTGATCTGCCAGCACGATGGCAACGGTGCGATGGGCGTCGTGGTCAACAAGCCGTCCGAGTACACCCTGGGCGACGTGCTGGAGCAGATGGGCATCGTGCTGATCGACCAGCGCCTGCGCGACGTGCGCGTGCTCGCGGGCGGTCCGGTACACCCGGAGCGCGGCTTCGTGGTCCACGACGGCGAAGGCGGCTGGGATTCCAGCCTGGCGATCGCCGATGGCCTCTTCGTCACCACTTCGCGCGACGTGCTCGAGGCGATGGCGGCCGGCGAAGGTCCGGAGAACGCGGTGATCGCGCTCGGGTGCGCTGGCTGGGGCGCGGGACAGCTGGAACAGGAACTCACCGAGACCAGCTGGCTCACCGTGCCGGCGGATGCACAGCTGCTGTTCGACACGCCGCTGGACGCACGCTGGCAGGCCGCAGCGGGCCGCATCGGGGTCGACATGATGCATGTGGCCAGCCACAGCGGGCACGCATGACCGACGCGCCCGCAAGCGCCACGATCCGCCGCGACGGCACCGTGCTCGGCTTCGATGTCGGCTCCCGGCGCATCGGCGTCGCGGTGGGCAGCGCGTTCGGGCATGGCGCCCGCGCACTGGCGGTGATCGACGTGCACGGCGAGCACATCGACTGGCCGGCGATCGACCGGGTGCAGAAGGAGTGGCGGCCCGACGGCATGATCGTCGGCGATCCGATGACGCTCGAAGGTGGCGACCAGCCGGCCCGGTTGCGTGCATTGGCGTTCGCACGCGCACTGATGGAGCGCTACCGCGTGCCGGTGGTGATGATGGACGAGCGCGCGAGTTCGATCGAAGCCGCGCAGCGTTTCGCGATCGACCGGGCCGAAGGCCGCCGCAAGCGCCGCGATGCGGCCGCCCTCGACGCCGTGGCCGCGGCGGTCATCGTCGAGCGCTGGCTGGCCTCGCCCGACGACGCCACGCCGCCCTGACGCGGGACTCGCCGTCGCATCGCGACGTGCGGGACAATGGCGGTTCCCGCCGCTGCCCGTCATCGCGATGTCCGCCTCTGCTTCTGCTCCCGCGCAACTCGATTCCGACGGCCGCCTGCGCCACCTGCTGACGCTCGACGGCCTGCCGCGTGCCACGCTGGTCGCCTTGCTGGACCGCGCCCAGGCGTTGCTCGACGGCGACGTGCGCAACGACCGGCTGGCCGGTACGGCGGTCTGCACGCTGTTCTTCGAACCCTCGACGCGCACGCGCCTGAGTTTCCAGCGCGCCGCGCAGCGTCTGGGCGCCGATGTGCTCGGCTTCGATGCCTCGACGTCGTCCACCACCAAGGGCGAGACGCCGCTCGACACCTTCCGCAACATCGAGGCGATGGGCGTCCGTGGTTTCGTGGTGCGCCATTCGGCGGATGGCGCGGTCGCCGCGCTCGCTGCCACCGCGCCGCCGGGCGTCGCGCTGCTCAATGCCGGCGACGGCCGCAGCGCGCATCCGACGCAGGGCCTGCTCGACATGCTGACCCTGCGCCAGGCCAAGGGCCCGGATTTCGCCGGTTTGCGCGTGGCGATCGTCGGTGACGTGAAGCATTCGCGGGTGGCGCGCAGCGATCTGCAGGCACTGCGCACGCTGGGGGCGGGCGAGATCCGCGTCTGTGGTCCGGCCGCGCTGCTGCCCGACGACGACACGCTGCACGGCTGCACGGTCGGAGACGATCTGGATGCCGCACTCGACGGCGTGGACGCGGTGATGATGCTGCGGCTGCAGCGCGAACGCATGGAGGAAGGCCTCGTCGCCTCGCTCGACGATTACCACCGCGATTACGGTCTCGATGCGCGTCGCCTGACGCGGGCCGCTGCCGATGCGGTGGTCCTGCATCCTGGGCCGATGAACCGCGGTGTCGAGATCACCGACGAGGTGGCCGATGGTCCGCAGTCGTTGATCCTGCGCCAGGTGCGCAATGGCGTGGCGGTGCGCATGGCGGCGCTGGAGATGCTGCTGGGCTGACGCGTCGCAGACGCGCGGCCATGACCGCGCGCTGCACGTGTGCGGTGTTCATGGACTTCGCCTTGGCCCATTGAAGGGGCCGGATCGCATCGCGCATTGCGGCGCCTGGATCCGGGAGTGATTCTGCTGCGGGGCTCGCAGCGCCTTTCCAGAGCGTCGTACGGCGCGGCGCCGTGCGATCACGCTGGCGTAAAACGTGCGGCTCCAAGCCGGTCATGCGGCGTGAGTGGGCAGCGCGGAGATGCGCCGGCCTGGCCCCTGCCGCAGAATCGGAGCGGAAGGCGTATCGTGCGCCGTCCCGTATGCCGGCTGCCCCGATGTCGTCTTCCGATCCGTCCGCCTCGATTCCCGATCACGCGTCCGCCTCGCCCGCCCACGCGCTCAAGCCCCGCCAGCTGGTGATGATGGGCTTGGGCAGTGCGATCGGCGCAGGCCTGTTTCTTGGTTCGGGCGTCGGCATCCAGGCCGCGGGACCGGCGGTGCTGCTGTCGTATCTGATCGCAGGCGCGCTGGTGATCGTGGTGATGCACGCGCTTGGCGAGATGGCCGCGGTGAAGCCGGCCAGCGGCGCGTTCTCGGTCTACGCCGAGGACGCGATGGGCCCGACCGCGGGCGCCACAGTCGGCTGGCTGTGGTGGCTGCAGGTGGTGATCGTCGTGGCGGCCGAAGCCGTCGGCGCTGCCGGTCTGCTGGCCACGATCTGGCCCAGCGTCTCGGTGCCGGGGCTGACCCTGATCTTCATGGCCGTGTTCACCGCGATCAACCTGCTCGGCGTGCGCAATTTCGGCGAGTTCGAATTCTGGTTCGCGATCCTCAAGGTCATCGCCATCGTCGCCTTCATCCTGATCGGCATCGCCCTGCTGATGGGCTGGCTGCCGGACGTGGCGTCGCCGGGGCTGGCGAACCTGTTCGCGCACGGCGGCTTCGCGCCGAACGGATTGACCGGCGTGGGCGCGGCCCTGCTGGTGGTCGTGTTCGCGTTCGGTGGCACCGAGATCGTGGCGATCGCCGCGGCCGAAACCTCCGATCCCGCGCGCAGCCTGGCGCGTGCGATCCGCACCGTCGCCTGGCGCATCCTGGTGTTCTATCTGGGCTCGATCGCGGTGATCGTCGCCGTGGTGCCGTGGACCAGTCCGGCGCTGGGCTCGCCGTTTGCCGCGGTGCTCGACGTCGCGCGCATTCCCGGCGCGGCCACCGCGATCACGCTGATCGCGGTGATCGCGCTGCTGTCCGCGCTCAACGCCAACCTCTACGGCGCCTCGCGGATGATCTGGTCGCTGGGTCAGCGCGGCGAGGCGCCGGCGGTGCTCGGCCGCAGCGACCGCCGCATGGTGCCGGTCGTCGCGGTACTCGCCAGCGTGTCGTTCGGCTTCGCCGCCGCGGCGCTGGAGCTGCTGTATCCCGGACGCGTGTTGCCGATGCTGCTCAACATCGTCGGCGCGACCTGCCTGCTGGTGTGGACGATCGCGCTGGTGTCGCAGCTGATCCTGCGCCGGCGCGCCGATCGCGCCGGCATCGCGATGCCGGTCCGGATGCGCGGATTCCCCGTGCCTACGGTCTGCGCGCTGGCGATCCTCGGTCTGATCTTCGCGCTGCTCATCGCCACGCCGGAAACCCGTACACAATTCCTGTCGATGACGGCACTGGCCTTGACGATCGCCGGGCTCAGCGCGCTGGCACGGCTGCGACGCCGCAGCGCCTGACGCGACAGCGCGCCGCAGGCCGATGCGGCGGATCGACAGGCTGATCTCGAAGCGCGTCTGCCGTGCGCAACGTCAGCGCTGCTGGGCGAACAGCCAGGTCCAGAGTTCGGGCATGCCGTAGGCCGCATCCCAGCTGTTGTGGTTGGCGTCGGGAAATTCTGTGTAACGGACATCCGCGCCCGCGCGCTGCAGCGCGGCGACCATCCACTGCGACTGCGCCGGCGGCACCACATCGTCCAGCGCGCCGTGGAAGACCCAGCTCGGGATCTGGCGCAGGCGCTGCGCGGCGGCGTCGAACGGGTCGGCTTCGTTGCGGGTCGATTCCACCTGCAGGGTGTCGAGATCGGGTCGGGTGCCGGGTGGGGTGATGCCGCCGCAGACGGGCACCAGGGCGGCGAAACGCATCGATGCGCGCAGGGCGAGCGACCAGGTGCCATAGCCGCCGCGCGACATGCCGGTCAGATACGTGCGCCGGGGATCGCCGCCGAACTCGGCGCTGGCCGCGTCCAGTGCCGCCAGTGCCAGCGCCGCCGTGTCGCCTTCCCAGGATTCGCCCTCGGGCGACTGCGGAAACACCACCAGCGCCGGAAAGTCGGCCGCGTGAGCGCGCACGTAGGGGCCGAGTCCGGCCTGCACCTGGGCCTCGCCGTCGCTGCCGCGCTCGCCCGAGCCGTGCAGGAACAGCACCACCGGCAGCGGCCGTGCCCGGGACGCGGCGGGGACGAAGACCTGGTAGATCGACCGGCGCCCGGCGAACTCGATCGTGCGGCGTTCGAAGCGGCCGGTATCGGTGGCCGTCGGCACGGAGCGGCAGCCCGCGAGCCAGGCTGCGCCGCCCAGCCCGGCCAGCGGCAGGACGTGCAGGAAGCGACGACGGGGCATGGGACGGAATGTGGGCATCAGGGCAGGCTCCGGTCGGGGCGCGCCGTCACGCGGCGCGCCAGAGGGCCAGGGCCGCCACGTGCAGGACGGCCAGGCTCCAGTAGATCGCGCGATAGGCGCGCTTGGCACTCTTGTGGCGCAGCTGGCGCTGGGCGAGCCAGGCGGCCGGCCAGCCGCCCAGCAGTTCGCACAGGTGCAGGTGCGCCTCGGGCGTCCGCCAGCGCCCTGCCTGTGCGGCACGCTTGTCGAGGGCGTACAGCGCCCAGGTCAGCAGGTTCAGCGCGAGCAGCGCCGGGAGTTCCCAGCCGGGCAGGGCGCCCGACGACGCCGCGGGCAACAGCAGGCCCAGCCAGATGCCCAGCAGAATGAGGAACGCGATCGTGCCGGCGCCACCGGTCTTCCGGGCGCCGCCGGACGGGCGGCGTCGATCCGCGCGTCCACGTGCCGAGGCGGGCGTCGTGCGGATGACGGCCTGCGCCCGCCAGCGTCCGTCGGCCTGGCGGCTGGCGACGTAGCGGACCAGTTCGCCGCGTTCGGGACGCCGGCCCGCCTGCGTGTAGTCGTCGATATGGAAGAACAGGCGCTCGGGCCCGTCGCCACGTTCGACCGGCACGATGAAACCGTAGCCGCCGTCGTCCCGCCAGTCCGCCACCTTGCCGAGGCGTGTGTGCATCGCGCGGACCTCAGCGCAGCATGATCGCCGTGGCGAGGCCGAGGAAGCTGAAGAAACCCATGATGTCGGTGACCGCGGTGACGACGACGGTGCCGGCGACCGCGGGATCGACCCGCATGCGCTTGAGCATCAGCGGCAGCAGCACGCCGGCCAGGGCCGCCGAGCAGAAGTTGATCACCAGCGCGGCGAAGATCACCAGCGACAGCACCCAGTCGCGGAACCAGACCAGCGCCACCAGTCCGACCAGGCTGCCGATCAGCACGCCGTTGATCAGCGCGACCCGCGCTTCCTTCCACAGCAGGATGCGCGCGTTGCTCGCGCCGACCTGGCCCAGCGCGATGCCGCGCACCATCAGCGTCAGCACCTGCACCGCGGCATTGCCGCCGATGCCGGCGACGATCGGCATCAGCACCGCCAGCGCGACGATCTGCTCGATGGTCGCCTCGAAGCGACCGATCACGAACGCGGCCAGGAATGCGGTGCACAGGTTGATGCCCAGCCACACCACGCGGCCACGCACCGCGCGCTTGATCGGCGAGAACAGGTCCTCGTCCTCGTCCAGACCCGCGGCGCCCAGGGCCTGGTGTTCGGCCTGCTCGCGGATGATGTCGACCACGTCATCGACCGTGATGCGGCCGAGCAGCACGTTCCCGTCGTCGACCACCGGCGCGGACACCCAGTCGTTGTCGGAGAACTGTCGCGCGACCTGCTCGGCGGATTCGTCGACGTGGATCGAATCGAGTTCGTCGTCGATCAGCTTGTTGATCGGCGTGCCGGGATCACGGGTGACCAGATCCTGCAGCGCGACCCAGCCGATCAGCTGGTGGCGCCGGTTGACGACGTAGAGGTGATCGGTGTGGTCGGGCAGTTCGCCGCGCAGGCGCAGGAAACGCAGCACCACGTCGACCGTGGTGTCGGCGCGCACCGTCACCACGTCGGGATTCATCAGGCGGCCGGCGGTGTCTTCCGGATACGACAGCACCTGCTCGAGACGTTCGCGGTTCTCACGGTCCATCGAGCGCAGCAGTTCGTCGATCACCGCGCCGGGCAGATCCTCGACGAGGTCGGCCAGATCGTCGATGTCGAGATCCTCGACCGCGGCGACCAGCTCGTCGGCATCCATGTCCGCGATCAGGCTTTCGCGCACCTCGTCGCCGACGTGGACCAGCACCTCGCCATCGTCCTCGGCATCGACCAGGCCCCACACGACGATGCGCTTGTCGTGCGGCAGGGATTCGAGCAGGTTGCCGATCTCGGCCGGCGCCAGCGTATTGACGAGGCGACGGACCGGACCCAGTCGCCCGCTGTCGAGCGCGTCGGAAAGCAGACGCAGCTGACGCGCGGTCTTGTCGTGGCGGACGGCTTCGGCCATGGATTGCTCCGTTGCGCGTCGCGACGAGGCGCGACAGCGGGTGATCAGCGCAGGGTGTTCATCCGCGCATTATCCGCGCTCGCCCGCGTTCTGCCCACCCCGTTGCAGGAACCCCGGGTGACCGGCGTCCGCTGTGTAGGCATCGATGCCGCACGGTCGAAGCTGCGCGCGTGCCCGGCGCAGGGCAGGGACACGACGGGTCGCGACGTGCGTCGCCAGGCATGTATCGCGGGCGAAATGGAACGCCGACACAGCACCACACCGCGACTCGCCGGACGAAACGCTCAGCCCGCGCCGCGCACCGGCTGCACCGTGTCCAGCCAGCGCTCGATGCCGGCGCGATCGCGTGCGCGCAGCAGCGCAGGCGACCGCGCGCGCAGCTGACCGAGGTCCAGGCCGCGGATCGCGCGCCGCACTTCCAGCAAGGGCGAAGGATGCAGGCTCAGTTCCTCCAGACCCAGCGCCAGCAGCAGCGGCGTGAAGCGCGCATCGCCGGCGATTTCGCCGCAGACCGAGACCGGCATGCCGCGACCACGCGCCACGCGGATCACGCTGTGCAGCAGGCGGATCACTGCCGGGTGCAGCGGCGAATACAGGTCGCCGAGCGCGTCGTTGTTGCGGTCGGCCGCCAACAGGTACTGCACCAGGTCATTGGTGCCGATCGAGATGAAATCGATGTCGCGCGCAAACGTCGGCAGCGCGATCGCGGCGGACGGCACCTCGATCATCGCGCCAAGTGGAATCCGCTCCGCGCCGCCCTGACCTTCGGCGCGCAGGTCGCGCTGCACGCGGGCGAGCATGCCGCGCACGGCCATGATCTCCTCGCGGCCGCTGACCATCGGCACCAGCACACGCACCGGGCCGTAGCCGGACGCGCGCACGATCGCGCGCAGCTGCGTCTCCAGCAGGCCGTCGCGCGCCATCGACAGGCGTACGCCGCGCAGGCCCATCGCCGGGTTGGGTTCGTGGCGCAGCGCCAAGCCGGTCTCGTCGGCCTTGTCGGCGCCGATGTCGAGCGTGCGGATGGTGACCGTGCGTCCGGTCATACCGAGGACGAGATCGCGATAGGCGCGGAACTGTTCGTCCTCGTCGGGAATGCGCCGGCCCTGCAGGAACAGGAACTCCGTGCGGTACAGGCCCACGCCGGCCGCGCCGAGCGCATGCGCCTCGGCCACGTCCTCACGTGTTTCGGCGTTGGCATAGAGCCGGATGTCGATGCCGTCGAGGGTCTTGCTGGGTTCGCGGCGCAGACGACGCAGCTGCTTGCGTTCGCGCTTCTCCTCGCGGAGACGTTCGCGGTACTGGCGCAGGTCGTCGGCATTGGGTTCGACGATGATCTCGCCGGTACTGCCGTCGACGACGAGCACGTCGCCGTCGTTGATCTGGGCCAGCGCATGTGGCGCGTTGACGACCAGCGGCAGGTGCAGGCTGCGCGCGAGGATCGCCGAATGCGACAGCGAGCTGCCGGTCGAGGTCACGACGGCGAGCACGCCACGCGCCTGCAGCCGGCCGATCTCCGACGGCGCGATCGCATCGGTCACCAGGATCTCGCCCGCGACGCCCTGCAGTTCCGCGTCGCGCGCGTGCAGCGCCGCATGCACGCGTCCGATGACGTGGTCGATGTCCTCGATGCGGCTGCGGAAGTAGGCGTCGTCCATCGTCTCGAACACGGCTGCGAGACGATCGCGTTGCAGGCGCAGCGCATAGTCGGCGCCGTACAGCCCGTTCATCACCAGCTCGTCGAGGCCCTGCAGCAGTTCGGGATCGTCGAGCAGCAGCGTGTGCAGGTCGAGGAACTCGCCGACCTCGTGGGCCAGTGCGCCATGCAGCTGGTCGCGCATCGCACGGATCTCAGCGCGAACGGCATCGATGGCTGCATGCAGGCGCGCCAGTTCGGCCGCCGCATCGCCCGGACGGATGCGTGTCTCGGCGACTTCCAGCGCATGCGGTTCGCGGACACGCGCCCGACCGAGCGCGTTGCCCCGTGATGCGCCCTGACCGTGCAGGCCCTGCCGCATCAGCCTTCCTCGTCGAACCTGCGTTCGAACAGGTCGGCTGCGGCGTCCATCGCAGCGGCCTCGTCCTCGCCATCGAGACGCAGCACCACCCGGGTGCCGTGACCGGCCGCCAGCAGCATCACACCCATGATGCTCTTGGCGTTGACCTCGCGGCCCTTGGCGAGCAGCGTGGCATTGCTGCGGAAACCGGACAGCACCTGCACCAGCTTGGCGGTGGCGCGCGCATGCAGGCCGAGTTTGTTGGCGACGAGCAGTTCACGTTCGATCATCGGGAGAAGCCTGTCCTTGGTACGGGGGAATGCGGCCGAGGCTCAGGCCTCGTCGAGCACGACGCCGTTTCGGGCGCCTGCCGCCGCGGTGGCAGGCAGTTCGTGGAGTGCCTGCTCAGGATAGTTCATCACCCGCAGCAGCATCGGCAGGCTGAGCGCCGAAACGCGTCGCGCCGGCGTGCCGAGGCGGGCGAGCTCGGCGGCCACGTTGCTGGGGCTGGCGCCATAGAGATCGGTGAGGATCAGCACGCCGTCGCCATCGTCGACGGTGCGCAGCGCCGCGCTGGCCAGCGGCAGTACCGCGTCCACCGTCTGGTCGAACGGCACCTCGAACACGGCGGTCCGCAACGGCAACTGGGTGAGCAGGCGGGTCGCGACGGCGTGGATCGCGGTCCCGATGCCTTCGTGGGTGATGAGCAGTACGCCGACGGTCATGCGCGGACGTTAGCAGAGCGGGGCGACCGGCCGGAAGCGTCAGCGACGGAACTGCGTATCTGCTGGACACCGCGACGAAACTCTGCGTCGCCGGACCGGGCGCACATCAGGCGCGTGCGTCGCGCGCCGACGCGTCAGTCCAGTTCGCGGTGATACGTCGCCACGTCGCGCCAGCCCTGTTCGCGGGCATGGCGGGCCAGGCGTTCGGCCAGATAGACCGAGCGGTGGCGTCCGCCGCTGCAGCCGAAGGCCACGGTGACGTAGCTGCGCGTCGCGCTGCGCATCTTCGGCAGCCAGGTGTCGAGGAACTGCGCGACCTGGGCCGCGTATTCGCCGACATCGTCGTGTCCCTCGAACCAGGTCCGCACATCGACGTCGCGTCCCGACAGCGGGCGCATGCGCGGATCCCAGTGCGGGTTCGGCAACGCGCGGGCATCGAACACGAAATCCGCATCCGCCGGTACGCCGCGGCGATACGCGAAGGATTCGAACAGCAACGAGACCGAATCGTCGTCGGCCAGTTCCAGCTCGGTGAGAATGCGCCGGCGCAGCTGATGGACGTTGAGGTCGCTGGTGTCGATGACGCGGTCGGCCAGCGCCCGCAGCGGTCGCAGCAGGGTGCGCTCCAGCGTGATCGAATCGGCGAGCGACAGGCCGGCGCGGCCCAGCGGATGCCGCCGGCGCGTGTCGGCGAAGCGGCGCAGCAGGACTTCGTCGCCGGTTTCGAAGAACACCAGACGCGGATCGAGGCCGAGACGGCCGACTTCCGACAGCCAGGTCGGCACCTTCGACAGGTCGGTGTGCCGGTTGCGGACATCGATGCCGACCGCGAGCCGCTGCGGCGGGTCATCCGCCCGGGTCACGTTGGCGACGAAGTCGGCCAGCATGCCGGCCGGCAGGTTGTCGACGCAGTAGAAGCCCAGATCCTCGAACGTGCGCAGCGCGACCGACTTGCCGCTGCCGGACAGTCCGCTCACCACGTACAGCATCGGCGGCGCGGGCTCGCTCATGGCGCGCTGCGCTCGAGGAAATGCGAATGCCGGGCGAGGAAGGCGGCGGCCGGATCGAGGCCCTTGCTGCGCAGAATGTGGGTGCGGGTGGCCGCCTCGGTCAGCACCGCGAGGTTGCGACCCGGCATGACCGGCAGGGTGATCAGCGGTACGTCGAGATCCAGCACCCGGCGCATTCCGAGATCGCCGGTCAGGCGCACCATGCCATCGGCGTCAGCGGCCATCGTGTCGGCATTGGGACGTGCGAGATGCACGATCAGGCGCAGATACTTGTTCCGCTTGACCGCGGTGTCGCCGAACATCTCGCGGATGTTGAGCACGCCGAGGCCGCGCAGTTCGAGCAGATCCTGCAGCAGTTCCGGGCAGGCGCCGTCGAGCACGTCCGGCGCGATCTGGGTGAACTCGGGTGCGTCGTCGGCGACGAGACGATGGCCGCGGGTGATCAGCTCCAGCGCCAGTTCGCTCTTGCCGGAACCGGACTCGCCGGTGATCAGCACGCCGATCGAATAGACCTCCATGAACACCCCGTGCAGGGTGATCCGCGGCGCCAGCACACGCGCCAGGTGGTACTGCATCAGGTTCAGCAGTTCATGGCCGCGGTTGGGCGAGATCCACAGCGGCGTCTGCGATTCCTCGGCCGCTTCCCGCAGGTCCTCGGGGCAGGGCTGGTCCTTGCTGATGACCAGCGCGAGCGGCCGGTACTGGATCATCCGTTCGATGGTTTCCCAGCGCAGGCGCGAGTCAAGGCCGTCGAGCCAGGCCAGTTCCTCGGTGCCGAGGATCTGCACCTTGTTGGGATAGATGATGTTGAGATAGCCGGCCAGCGACGGACGCCGCGCGACGGTCTCGACCGATTCGATCGTGCGGTTGCCGCCAGTCTGGCCGGCCAGCCAGCGGAGGCTGAGGCGTTCCTGCAGCTGCGCGTAGAGTTCCTGCGCCTGGATGCTCGCGTTCATCGCTCAGACCGACGCGGGCTGGGCGGCGGGATCGAGCAGCAGGCTGCGCAGGCGGGGCAGGTCGCCGGCACCGCGCAGTGCGTCGCGGTACTCGGGATCCGAAAAACGCTCGACCAGGCCCGACAGGGTCTGCAGATGCTGCTCGACCAGATGGTCGGGCACGCACATCGCGAACACCAGATCGATCGGCTGGCCATCGCTGGCGCCGAAATCGATGGGATGCGAAAGGCGGAGGAACGCGGCGCGTGGCTCGCGGAACGCGCTGGTACGCGCATGCGGGATGGCGACACCGCGTCCGATGCCGGTGCTGCCCAGCTGCTCGCGATCGCGGAGCGCCTGGGCCAGCACCGGTGTGGTGGTCGGCGAATTGCCCGCCAGCAGGCGGGCAGCCGAGTCCAGGACCACGTCACGGGAACCGGGTGCAACCAGCATCACGATGCGGTCTGCAGAGAGCAGATCGAAGAAGGGCATGCTGCGCGGGCCCGGGCGGGAACGTGGAGCGGAAGCCTATCCGAAAGTTCCGTCGCGTGCAGGGTTCTCGCCGCGATGATGGTCGACGACCTTTTTGCGATGCTTGACCAGCAGGCGATCGAGCTTGTCGGCCAACTGGTCGATCGCGGCGTACATGTCGGATGCCGTGGCATCGGCGTGCATCGTCTTGCCCGCGATCAGCACCGTAGCCTCGGCCTTGTGGTGCGGTTTCTCGAGGCTGAGCTGGGCGCGCACGTCCAACGGGCGATCGAAATGCTTGGACAGCTTCTGGAACTTGGTGTCCACGTAGTCGCGAAGCGCGGGCGTCACCTCGATCTGGTGGCCATGGGTCTCGACATGCATCGGCAACCTCCTTCAACAGTGGGAAGGATCGCCGGCGATCGACGCGGGCGATCCAGGTCAGAGTAGCGCGACCGGGGCCTGGTGCAAGCACCGGTTGCGTCTCTGTGACCACCGTAGGGAAGCGGAAGTTCAGGCGATGCGAACGCGTTCGTGCGATGAGGGAATGTGCAGCGCTTCGCGGTACTTGGCGACCGTCCGTCGGGCGACCGGCACGCCGGACGTCTTCAGCAGATCGGCCAGGCGCGCGTCCGACAAGGGTTTGCGCGGATCCTCGGCGTCGACGAGGCTGCGGATCATCTGCTGGATCGCGGTGCTCGATGCTTCGCCGCCGCCTTCGGTGCCGATGCCGGAGTCGAAGAAGTCCTTCAGCGACAGCGTGCCGCGCGGCGTGTGCACGTACTTGCGTGCGACCGCGCGCGACACGGTGGATTCGTGCATGCCGATCTCTTCGGCGACCTCGCGCAGCGTCAGTGGGCGCAGGGCGCGCTTGCCGAACTCGAGGAAGCCCGACTGCTGGCGCGCCAGACAGCGCACGACCTTCAGCAGCGTCTCGCCGCGTGCCTCGAGATTCTTGAGCAGCCAGCGCGCTTCCTGCAGGCGTCCACGCATGTAGCCGGCATCGCTGGTGCCCGCGTGCTGGATCATCTGTTCGTAGCCGCGATGGATGGTCAGTCGCGGCGAGTGGCCGGACGCGAGCGACACGCGCCAGACGCCGTTCTGGCGGACGATCACGCAATCGGGCGTGACGTAGTTGTCGTGGGGCACGTTGCCGATCTGCGCGCCCGGCTTGGGGTCGAGGCCGCGCAGCAGCTGCAGGGCCGTTTCGGCGTCCTCGACGCTGCAGCCCAGCGCATCGGCCAGTCCGCCGACACCGAGCTTGGGCAGGCGTTCGATGTGTTCGCAGGCCGCGCGCAGCGCCTGGGCACGCCCGGGGGTTTCGGCCGGCAGCGTATCGAGCTGCAGGCGCAGACATTCGCCGAGATCGCGCGCGCCCACGCCGGGTGGATCGAAGCGCTGGATCCGGCACAGCACCATGGCGACTTCGGCCGTACCCACGTGCGTGTCCGGCCGCAGCACGCCGACGATGTCGTCCAAAGATTCGCGCAGATAGCCGTCGTCGTCGATGGCGTCGATCAGCGCGATGCCGATGTTGCGGTCACGCGGCGACATGGGGCTGAGGTGCAACTGCCAGGTCAGGTGATCGCGCAGGCTTTCGTTCTGCACCATGCGATCGGCGGGATCGCCGTCGGCGTCCGGATCGCTGCCGCCCTGTCCGCCGCCGCGGTCGTGCCAGCCGTCGTCGCCGCCTTCCCATGTATGGGCGTCACCGTCGCTGTCGTCGCGCTCGGGCGTGCGTTCGCGATCGTCCTGCGCCGCCTGCGTGTCGGTCGCGGTCGTGCGATCGGTGGACGGTACGGAGAGGGAGGCGGGTTCTTCCCAGTCGAGCAGTGGATTGCTTTCCACCGCCGCCGCGATTTCCGCGTCCAGCTCCACCGTCGAGAGCTGGAGAAGATGCAGCGCCTGACGCAACTGCGGCGTCAGGACCAGGTGTTGCCCCAGCGATGTCTGCAGACGTGGCTTCATCGTTCCCGGAAATCCGTGACCGGGTGCGCGCGACCACTACAGCCTGAAGGAATCACCGAGATAGACGCGACGCACATCGGGGTTGGCGAGCAGCGCATCTGGAGCCCCCTGCGCAAGTACCCCGCCGTCACTGAGGATATACGCCCGGTCGCAGATTCCCAAGGTCTCGCGGACGTTGTGATCGGTGATCAGGACGCCGATGCCGCGTTCCTTGAGGTGCGTGACGATGCGCTGGATCTCGCCGACGGAGATCGGATCGACGCCGGCGAAGGGTTCGTCGAGCAGCATCATGCGCGGATTGGCCGCCAGTGCACGGGCGATCTCGACGCGGCGACGCTCGCCGCCGGACAGGCTGGCGCCGGCCTGGTCGGCCACATGGCTGATCTGCAGCTCGTCCATCAGCTCGGCCAGCTGCTTGCGCCGCCCGTCCGAATCGAGATCCTCGCGCAGTTCCAGCACCAGCATGATGTTGTCGGCCACGCTGAGCTTGCGGAACACCGACGGCTCCTGCGGCAGATAACCGACGCCGCGCTTGGCGCGGGTGTACATGGGCTCGGCGGTGATGTCGCGGCCGTCGAGCACGATGCGCCCGGCGTCCGCCGGCACCAGGCCGACGATCATGTAGAAACAGGTGGTCTTGCCGGCGCCGTTGGGGCCGAGCAACCCGACGACTTCGCCGGATTCGAGCGTCAGCCCGAAATCCTTGACGATCTCGCGCTGCTTGTAACGTTTGCGCAGCCCCTCGACGACCAGCATCAGCGACCGCCCTGGCCGCCGGCGGGCGCGGGCTGTGCAGGCGTGCGGTTGCGCGGTTCGAACTGCATGCGCACGCGGCCTTGGCCTTCGCCGCCACCCTGCACCTGGCCGGACGCCATGTTGTAGACGATGCGCTGGCCTTCCATGCGGCCCCGACCGGGCTGGTTGACGATCGCGTCGCCGGTCAGCACCACGGTGTCGCTGGACATGTTGTAGTCGGCTTGGCCGGCGGTCGCATCGACCCATCCGCCATCGTCCATCTGCTGCTTCATCTTCACCGGCCCGCCGGTGAGGATGACGCGCTGGAACTCGCCATTGAGGCGGCGCACGTCGGCGCGTGTGGACTGGATCTCCAGCGTGCCCTGGGTGATCGTCACGCCGTTGGTGAACAGGCAGGGCAGGGCCTCGTTGCTGACCGAGCAGTCGCTGCCGCCGGCATCGACGGACAGCGTCTGGTTGCGGTCGGACGATTTCGCAGCGACCGCGGCAGGAACCAGCGCGATCGCGAGCAGCAGCAGCCTAGCGACGGGAATTGGGGTCATTGCGGAATCTCACCTGGGAGAGAAGCTCGATCCGTCCCGAATCGAGGTCGGCACGCATGCCGATGCCCTGCATTGTAGTGCCGGGCTGGTCGACGGCCACGGCCACATCGGTGGCGGCCTGGTTACGTTGGGGGAAGATGTCGAGCGCGTCGGTCCGCATGGTGGTGGGCCGCGGCGCGCCGTCCGGACTGGTCGCCTCGACGTCGCCGCGCAGGCGCACTTCCTCGTTGTCTTCGGAGACCCATCCGGTCTGCGAGACCACGGTCCAGCGTCCGCTGCCGTCTTCGGCCGGAATGTGGAAGACGGGCGTCTCCAGCTCCAGCGTGCGGGCGCCGGGCGTCTGCTGCAGCTGCGGCGCGGCCACGGAGAACGCTTCCTGGCCTGCGTTGTCGAGCGCGACGAGATCGAAATCGCGCAGCAGGTAATCGGTGCGGCCGTCGGTCGTCGTCTCCGGCCCCAGGGCGTCCTGCTGCTGCCATGCCGACCAGCCGGACAGCAGCGCGCCGGCCAGCAGCACCAGGGTGAGGGTGATGCGCCAGTTCACGACACGCGCCCATCGGCGTGGATGTCGGTCAGCCGGCCCTGGGCATGCAGGATCAGATCGCAGAGCTCACGGCCGGCGCCACGGCCGCCGCGTGCAGTCGTCTGCCAGTGGGCCACATCGGCCGCGCAGCGATGCGCATCGGCCGGTGCGACCGCCAGCCCCGCCGTCCGCATCACGCCGACATCGGCGAGATCGTCTCCCATGAAGGCGACCGCGTCCGCGTCCAGGCCCAGCGACTCGCGCAGCGCATCCACCTGGGCGCGCTTGTCGGCGACATGCACATGCGCCTGGATGCCGAGATCGTGCGCGCGGCGTTCGACGATGCCGCCGGGCCGCGCCGTGACCAGGACCACCGCGATGCCGCACTTGCGCAGCAGCACCAGGCCCTGGCCGTCGTGGACATGGAAGGTCTTGAGTTCGCGGCCATCGCTGTCGAAGGCGAGGGCGCCGTCGGTCAGGGTGCCGTCCACGTCGAAGCAGGCCAGTCGCACGCGGCGGGCGCGCGCGACGATATCGGCAGGAACGTGGACGAAGGCGGCATCCAGCGGCAACTCGGGCATCGGGGTCTGTCGGTCCATGAATAGGGAAGGGTTACACCACGCGCGCGCGCAACAGGTCCTGAATGTTCAGGGCGCCGACGACGCGACGGTCGCCGTCGATCACCGGCAGCATCGTGATCTTGCGGGTTTCCATCAACCGTGCGGCCTCCACCGCCAGCGCATCGGCATCGACTGCAGTCGGATTCCGGGTCATCACATCGGCGATCCGCGCGTTGCGCACGTCGATGGCCGGGTCGGTCAGCGTGCGTCGCAGGTCGCCGTCGGTATACAGACCGATCAGGCGGCGCGCGTCGTCGACGACGACGGTCATGCCCAGGCGCTTCCGGCTCATCTCCAGCAGGGCATCGGCCAGCGAGGCCTCGGCCGTCACTTCGGGAATCTCGTCGCCCCCGTGCATGACGTCGCGGATGTGGAGCAGCAGACGCCGGCCCAGTGCGCCAGCGGGATGCGAACGTGCGAAGTCGTCGGCGGTGAAGCCCTTGGCCTCGAGCAGCGCGACCGCCAGTGCATCGCCCATCGCCAAGGACGCAGTCGTGCTCGTCGTCGGCGCAAGGGCCAGCGGGCAGGCTTCGGCGGGCACGCTGATGTCCAGATGCACGTCGGCCGCAGTGGCCAGCGTGGAGGCCGGCCGGCCGGTCATCACGATCAGCGCATTGCCCTGGCGCTTCAGCACCGGCAGCAGCATCAGGATCTCGTCCGATTCGCCCGAGTACGACAGCGCGAGCACGACGTCGGCATCGGTGATCATGCCCAGATCGCCATGCCCGGCCTCGCCCGGATGGACGTAGAACGCCGGCGTGCCGGTCGAAGCGAGCGTCGCGGCGATCTTGCGCGCCACGTGTCCCGACTTGCCCATACCGGTGCAGACCACGCGTCCGCGGCACTCGAGCATGCGCGCACAGGCCGCACTGAAATCGCCGTCGAGGCGGGCAGCGACGGCCTGCAGACCATCGACCTCGGTCGCGAACACACGGCGTCCGCTGTCGGCGAACGAGAAGGCGGCGGACGCGGGTGGCACCACATTTTCGACCATATCCGGCAAGGGGCTTTTCCGTTAGGCTAAGCCGTTCATTTTATGCGCTTCCCGCCGTGAATGCCCCGCGACCGGCGGCGTCGGCGATGACGGCTCACCCGCGCTTCACCTGCGCGAGACGACGTTCACGGCCCGGCAGCGCGGTCACAGGACCGAATTCTTGGATACCCAGACCATTACCCACCTGATCCAGCAGGGGATGCCCGACGCCGTGGTCCACGTGCAGGGCGACGACGGCGTGCATTTCGAGGCGCTGGTCGTTTCGCCTGCATTCGCCGGCAAGTTGCCGCTTGCGCGCCACCGCATGGTCTACGCCACCCTCGGCGAGCGCATGGGCGGCGAGATCCACGCGCTGGCCCTGCGCACGCTCACACCCGACGAGCACGCGCGCTCTGGCGGAGCCACCGCCTGATGGACCGGATCGTGGTGTCAGGCGGCGCGACGCTGGACGGCGAAGTCCGCATCTCCGGCGCGAAGAACGCCGTATTGCCGATCCTCTGCGCGACGCTGCTGGCCGATGCGCCGGTCGAGATCGGCAACGTGCCGTACCTGCACGACGTGCTGACGACGATCAAGCTGCTCGAAGGCCTGGGCGCCGGTGTCGAACACGACATCGAAGGTGCGCGGGTGATCGTGGATCCGCGCAGCGTGCAGAGCCACGTCGCGCCCTACGAACTCGTCCGCACGATGCGCGCATCGGTGCTGGTGCTCGGGCCGCTGCTGGCGAAGTTCGGCGCCGCCGAAGTCTCGCTGCCCGGTGGTTGCGCGATCGGCGCGCGCCCGGTGGATCTGCACATCAAGGCGCTCGAAGCGCTGGGCGCGACGATCACCGTCGAACACGGTTTCATCCGTGCGCAGGCCGAGCGGCTGCGCGGCGGCCATGTGGTGTTCGAGACGATCAGTGTCGGTGCTACCGAAAACGTGCTGATGGCGGCCACGTTGGCCGAGGGCACGACGCTGATCGACAACGCGGCCCGCGAACCGGAAATCGTGGACCTGGCCGAATGCCTGGTCGCGATGGGCGCGGACATCCGCGGCGCCGGGACCTCGCGGATCGAAGTGCGCGGCGTGGCCTCGCTGCACGGGGCGCGCCATGCGGTGATCGCCGACCGGATCGAGACCGGCACCTTCCTCGTGGCGGCGGCGATGACCGGCGGGCGCGTGACCGCGACGGCGACGCGCCCCGAAACGCTGGGCGCGGTGCTCGACAAGCTGCGCCAGGCCGGCGCCGACGTCGCCATCGACGGCGATGCGATCACCGTCGACATGCAGGGCCGACGCCCACGCGCGGTCGACATCGTGACCTCGCCGCATCCCGGATTTCCGACCGACATGCAGGCGCAGTTCATGGCGCTCAACTGCATCGCCGACGGCACGGGCAGCATCGACGAGACGATCTTCGAAAACCGGTTCATGCACGTCAACGAGCTGATGCGCCTCGGCGCGGACATCGCCATCGACGGGCCGCGTGCGTCGGTGACCGGTGTCGGCCGTCTCAGCGGCGCGCCGGTGATGGCCACGGATCTGCGGGCCTCGGCTTCACTGATCCTCGCCGGTCTGGTCGCCGACGGTGACACCACGATCGATCGCATCTACCACCTCGACCGCGGCTACGAGCACATCGAGCGGAAGCTGTCGGCGTTGGGCGCGCGCATCCGCCGGGAGTCCTGACGATGGCGTTCCGCGGACGGATGTCGAACCGGCGCATCGCACTGTTCGCCACGATCGCCGTGGTGCTGCTGGTGCTGGGGTGTTTGCAGCTGCTCGGCGCGGCGGCGCTCAGTGGCATGTCGTTCAAGGACATGGACTGGAACGAGGACGGACAGCTGACGCGGACGGAGATCCTGCAGGGCTTCTTCTCCGTCTCCGCGTCGAAGACCGTCGACGGCGCCCGCGAGTGCGTGGAATACCGTTGGCGGCGCAGCGACGAGGTGATCCGCATGGAATGCCGGACCACGCCCGCCGGCGCCACGCCCTGATCCGCCGTCAGGCACCGGCGCAAACGAAAAGCCCCGCAATCGCGGGGCTTTTCTGTAGACATCAACGCTTGTCCGGACTCAGTTGACCGACTGCAGACGCATGTCGATGTGGTCCTTGCCGTCGCGGCGCTGGAGCAGACGCGCCGGAACCGGCAGATCGTCGACGATCCAGGCCACGATCTGGCGACGTCCATCCGTGCGCACGACCTTCGTCGCCTGCAGCGTGCGACCGCCGACCGTTACCGCCTCCGTGCCCTCGCGCTCGAACACCTGGCGCTTGCTGCGACCATCCTCGACCAGGCGATAGCGCAGCGGCGACTTGCCGGCCTGCACGTCACGCACCAGCACCAGATTCATCAGCATGCCGTCGAGATCGCCGGTCTGCAGCTTCACGGGTGCGCTCTGGCCATCGCGTACGTCGCCCGAGAAGCGCGCCTCGCCCGCCGTCCAGTCGTAGGTGGTGTTGAGTTCGCGGTTCTTCATCAGCATCGCTGCGAGGCCGGATTCGCCGCGCTGCGAATCGCTGCTGGAGATCGGGCGCCATTGCTCGCCGGTGGCCTCGAACACGGTGGTCTGCTGCATGCGCGCGCCGGCGCCGGCGACCTGCATGCCGTAGGTCCAACGGTTGCCGGTCTCGCGCGCCAGCGTCATGTTCGCCTCGGCCCGCATGCCCATGAAATTGGCCTGGTAGGTGGCGTTGAACGGCTCGATCGCCAACGCCGGCAAAGCCGCGAGCGCGAGCAGGGCCACGGCGCACAGCTTGGCCGGGCGGGACTTCAGGACTTGCAGGTTCATCAAAGTGCTCCTTGGTATTCGACAAGACGCAGGTCCACCGCGTCCTCGCCGTCTTCGCGTTGCAGGATCCGCACCGGCGTCGGCACGCCGTCCGCGATCCAGATGATCATCTCGTCGTTGCCGCCATTGGTTCGTGAAACACGCAGGGCGGAATAGCTCATCTCGCCGAGCGGCACGATCTCCGCTTCCGCAGCCGCCTGGTAGAGATATTCGCGCACGCGGCCGCCATCGACGAAACGGTAGCGAAGGGCCACACCGGGCGCGGCATCGCGCACGACCGCCAGGTTGATCAGCAGCGCGCTCATGTCGCCGGGCTCCAGCGCGACCGGTTGCTGCCGGGTCTTCTTCAGGTCGCCGGTCCATTGCGCGATGTTGCGCGTCCAGTCGTAGACGCCGCTGACCCGCCGGTTGAATAACACCGCCGCCTTGCGGGTGGTCGACTGCTGCAGCGGGCGATAGACCGCGTTGGCGACGTCGAACACCGTGCTCTGCGTGAGGTTGAGGCCGAGGATGCCGGCGAAGCCGCGGTTGCCGCGGATATCGAGGCCGACCTCCCACTGCGTACCCTGCGGCTGCAGCTGCATCGTCGCTGCGCCGGCTGCCTTGCCCTGGTACCACGCCTCGTACGTTGCGACGAACGGGCGCAACTCGGCCGCTGCCGCGGGACACGCGACGATCAGCAGTCCGGTGAGCAGAAGGGCAGGGCGCATAAGGTCGCCATCATGCGAAGCGGTTGTTGGCTGCCAGCTGAAGCGGCGCGGCCAGCGGTTGGCCGTTCATCCGCACCGGTGCCGCCTGCAGGTCCAGGGCACCGGAGGCGATCGTCCGCAGCGTTTCGAGCAGCAGCGGATGTTCGCGGGCCAGCACCCGGGCCGCCAGCCGGTCCGCATCATCATCCGGCTGCACCGGCACCCGCGCCTGTGCCAGCACCGGGCCGCCGTCGAGGTCGGCCGTCACCACGTGCACGCTGGCGCCGTGTTCGACGCTGCCGGCGTCGATCGCCTGCTGATGGGTGTGCAGCCCCTTGAACAGCGGCAGCAGCGACGGGTGGATGTTGATCATGCGACCCGGGCGGGCATTCACCGCCGCGGCGCCGATCAGTCGCATGTAGCCGGCGCAGACGATGAGGTCGGGCCCGGCCGCATCCACCGCGCCGAAGAGCGCTGCATCGTGCGCGCCGCGGTCCGCGTAGTTGCGCGGACGGATCGCAGCAGCGGGAATGCCAGCAAGACGTGCGCGTTCCAATGCGACCGCATCGCGGCGATCGGACCAGACGCCGATGATCTCTGCATCCAGCGAGCCTGCTGCGATCGCATCCAGGATCGCCTGCAGATTGCTGCCGCGCCCGGAGGCGAGCACCGCGATGCGCAAGGGCATGTCAGCGATGTCCACGCGGCTGGCGCGCAGCCGACGCGGGCAGGTTCTGAAGTGTCACTCCCGGATCGCGAACGGTCACGCCGGTCGCATCAACCGATGCGGACACGCTCGGCTCCGTCGTCGGCAGTCACGACCTCGCCGATGGACCAGTGGGCCAGGCCCAGGCCATCGAGCGCGCGGTCGAAGTCGCCGACCGCATCGGCCGGCACCGCCAGTACGAAACCGATGCCGCAGTTGAACGTGCGCCACATCTCGTGATCGGCGACCGCGCCTTCGCGTTGCAGCCACTCGAACACCGGCGGCAGCGGCCACGACGACGCATCGATCGACAGGCCCAGGCCGTCTGGGATGACGCGGATGATGTTCTCGGTCAGGCCGCCGCCGGTGATGTGGGCCATCGCATGCAGATGCGGGCCGAGGTCGCTGCGCAGCAGTTCCAGCACCGGCTTCACGTACAGCGCCGTCGGCGCCATCAGTGCGTCGACCAGCGGCACGCCGCCGACTTCGACATCGGTCGGTCGACCGGCACGGTCGTAGATGCGCCGGATCAGCGAATACCCGTTGGAATGCGGGCCACTGGACGCGATGCCGATCAGCACGTCACCCGCGCGCACGGCAGAGCCGTCGCGCAGTTCCGATTTCTCCACGGCGCCCACGGTGAACCCGGCGAGGTCGTACTCGCCGATCGCGTACATGTCCGGCATCTCGGCGGTTTCGCCGCCGATCAGCGCGCAGCCTGAGAGCTCGCAACCGCGGGCGATGCCGCCGATGACCGCGGCCGTGGTGTCGATGTCGAGCTTGCCGGTGGCGAAGTAGTCGAGGAAGAACAGTGGCTCCGCGCCTTGCACCAGCACGTCGTTGACGCACATGCCGACCAGGTCGATGCCGATGGTGTCGTGCCGGCCCAGCTGCTGGGCGAGCTTGAGCTTCGTGCCCACGCCGTCGGTGCCGGAGACCAGCACCGGCTCGCGGTACTTGCCGGACAGGTCGAACAGCGCGCCGAAGCCGCCCAGGCCACCCATGACCTCGGGACGGAAGCTGCGCTTGACCAGCGGCTTGATGCGTTCGACGAGGGCGTTGCCTGCGTCGATGTCGACGCCTGCGTCACGATAGGTCAGGGGAGTGGGGGCGGTCACGGTGGCCGTCACGTGGCGGAAAGAACGCGGATTCTAACAGCCGCACGCGGGTGCGGCCGTCCCCGCGGCGCGCCGCTCCACGGACCGGTGGCGTCGTTTGTGGCACCATCCCGCGTCGAATGCCCCTGTCCAGGATCCACCGGATGTACCGCCCGAATCGCGTGTTGGGAATGATGGTGTGGCTGCTTGCCGCGCTGCTGCTGGCCGGCACTGCCTCTGCGCAGCGCGTCGAGGGTGACCGGGCCGAAGGGACGGGCCTGTACTCGGCCGAGATTCCGGTGCGCAGCCAGAGCGAGAACGAGCGCGAGGCGGGATTCGCGCGTGGCCTGGCCCAGGTGCTGGGCAAGCTGTCCGGTGACCGGAGCGCCGCCCAGCGTCCGGGCGTGTCGCAGGAACTGCGTCGCGCGCAGCAGTATGTCGAGGGCTACGACTACCGCCAGGACGAAGGCGTCTCCTCGCGCGGGTCGCCCACCTTCACCACCACGCTGGTCGTGCGGTACCGCCGTGACGACGTGGACGCGATTGCGTCCGCCCTGGGTCTGCCGATCTGGCCGGACCCGCGCCCCAAGCCGGTGCTGTGGCTGGCGATCGATGACGGCTCCGGCCCGCGTCTGGTGGCCTTGCAGCAGAGCAACGTCGCGCGTCCCGTGCTGCAGCGCGCAGTCGAACGCGGCTACCGCCTGGGTCTGCCCGGTGGCAGCGCGGCCGAACAGGCCGCCGTGGGTGCGATCTGGCGCGGTGACACCGCCTCGATCGCGCGCATCTCCGCCCGCTACAACCCCCCGATGCAGTTGATCGGCAAGCTGTACCGCGACGGCAGCAGCTGGAAGGCGGACTGGATCTTCGTCGACGGCGGACGCGTGCTGTCGCGCTGGAGCGACACCGGCGACGACGCGCGACGCCTGTTGCCCGGCGGCGCCGACGGTGCGGCCGATGCGCTGACCCGCCGCTATGCCAAGGCCAGCCCGGCCGGCACGCCCGGCGTGCAGGCGATCGTGTTCACCGGCATCAACAGCAGTGCGGACTTCATCCGCCTGTCGGCCCAGCTGCAGCGCATGTCGGTGGTGCGCGGCGTACGCCCGGTCCGCGCCACACCCCTGGGTCTCGAGGTGGAACTGGATCTGCTCACCGGCCTGACCGGCTTCCGGCGCATGGCGGACGAGCAGGTGCTGGTCGAAGCGGACGGCAACATCGAGGGCGTTACGCCCGTCTTCCATCTGCGCTGACGTCCAGCGCCAGGACCTCCCGATGATCCAGACCGATCCCGCGAACGTCGACATCGCGCGGTTCCTCAAGCGCCTGCAATGGGGCTTGGTGGCGTTTGCCGTGGGTTATGTGATCTGGCTGCTCGGCCCGATCCTGACGCCCTTCGTGCTGGCGCTGCTGCTGGGCTGGCTCGGCGATCCACTGGTCGACCGGCTCGAGCGTCGCGGCCGGTCGCGCGCGGTCGCGGTCACGCTGGTGTTCCTGCTGATGACGCTGCTGCTGGCGCTGGTGCTGATCATCCTGGTGCCGATGATCGAGCGGCAGATCGTCACGCTGATCGACAGCCTGCCGGAATACCGCGACTGGCTGCTCGGCACGGCGCTGCCGTGGATCGAACAGCGCACCGGCTATGAAGTGGTGTCGTGGCTCGATACCGAGCGCCTGATCGAACTGATCCGCGGCCACTGGCAGCAGGCCGGCGGTGTTGCGGCGACGGTGCTCGCCTACGTGTCGCGCTCGGGTTTCGCGATCCTCGCGCTGGTCATCAATCTGGTGCTGGTGCCGATCCTGGCCTTCTACTTCATGCGCGACTGGGACCTGCTGGTCGACCGCGTCGCCGCGCTGATTCCGCGCGATCACATCGTCACCGCGACGCGGCTGGCGCGCGAGACCAGCGAGTCGCTCGGTGGCTTCCTGCGCGGGCAGTTCCTGGTGATGCTGGGGCAGGGCGCGATCTATGCGGTCGGCATGTCGGTCGTCGGCCTGCGCCTGGGTCTGCTGATCGGCATGATCGCCGGCCTGATCAGCTTCATTCCGTATCTCGGCGCGACCGTCGGCATCCTGCTGGCGCTGATCGCGGCCATCGTGCAGGCCCAGGGTTTCGACTGGCAGCTGCTGATCCTGATCGGCGTGGTGTTCACCATCGGCCAGTTGGTCGAGAGCTACGTGCTGACGCCGCGCCTGGTAGGCGACCGTATCGGCCTGCATCCGGTTGCGGTGATCTTCGCCGTGCTGGCCGGTGGGCAGCTGTTCGGCTTCCTCGGCATGCTGCTGGCATTGCCGGTGGCGGCCGTGGCCAATGTCCTGCTGCGCTACGCGCACGAGCGTTACACCCACAGTCGCCTGTATGCGGGCGATGCGCCGGAGATCGAGATCGCAGGCGCTGGCCAGCGTCCGGTGATCATCGTCACCGACACCAAGGGCACGGACGGCGAGCGTTGAGTCGGACATGAGTGGTCCATCGCCCCAGCTGCCGCTGGTGCTCCGGTATCCGCCGGATCAGCGGCTCGAAACCTTCGTCGCCGACGATGCCGCGCTGATCCCCCAGCTACGCGACTTCGCGCTGGCCGGCGCGCGGCGTGGGCTCTATGTCGAAGGCGCGGCGGGCACCGGCAAGACCCACCTCGCGATTGCCCTCTGCGCGGAAGCCGACCGGCTCGGCCGGCGTGCGGTCTATCTGCCGCTGCGCGGCATTGCCGGTCGCTTGCGCGACGCCGCGCAGGCGCTCGATGGACACGATTTGATCGCGATCGACGACGTGGATGCCATCGCCGGCGACCGCGACGACGAGATCGCGCTGTTCGACCTGCACAACCGGATGCACGACGCCGGCCGCGCGGTGTTCTACACCGCGTCCGCGTCGCCGGACGCACTCGCCCTGGGCCTGCCGGATCTGCGTTCGCGGCTGGGCCAATGCATCCGCGTGCCGCTGTCCGGGCTCGACGACGCCGGGCGCCACGACCTGCTGCGCCTGCGCGCCGAACGCCGTGGCCTGCAGGTCGACGCTGCGACCATCGACTGGCTGCTGCGTCGCCACGATCGCGATCTCCCCGCACTCACCGCGTTGCTGGACCGCCTCGATCACGCATCGCTGGCGTCGCAACGTCGGTTGACCGTGCCGTTCGTGCGTCAGGTGCTGGCGCTGGACTGAGCGTGGGTGCGGCGTGCGTGCGCACGGCGATGACACCTCCGGGCGCCTGACTTCTGCAAGGCGGGCGCACCCATCCCCGTGATGGATCGCGGCGCCTGTCGTATCCGTTCGCGGATCCGCCTACGCCAGGGCCGCATCCAGCTGCGCCAACCGCGCCGGCGTTCCGACATCGGTCCAGCGCCCCGCGTGGTGCGTGCCGGTCACGCGTCCGTGCGTCATCGCCGCGCGCAACAGGGGCGCGAGTTTGAACCGCGGCGGCCGGGCATCGGCACCAGGTGCGTCGCCGATGATCGCGCGCCAGTCGCGCAACAGGGCGGGGCGGTATACGCCGATGCCGGCGAACGTGGATCGCGCCGTGCCCTCACTCTGCACGCGACCGTCGACGAGCGCGAAATCACCGGCGGGGTTGTGCGCCGGATTGTCGACGAGCACCAGATGCGCATCGCCGTCCGGTTCGGCCGGCAACTGCGCGAAGTCGTAATCGCTCCAGATATCGCCGTTGACGGCGATGAACGGCGCATCGCCGAGCAGCCGCAGCGCGTGCAGCATGCCGCCACCGGTTTCGAGCGGCGGCGCGCCTTCGTCCGAGTAATGCAGGCGCAGTCCCCACTGGCCGCCATCGCGGAGCCCCGGTTCGAAACGGTCCGCGAGCCAGGACACGTTGATGACGACATCGCGCACGCCGATCGCGGCGAGCTTCTCCAGATGCCAGACGATCAGCGGCTTGCCGCCTGCCACCAGCAGCGGCTTGGGCGTGTGGTCGGTCAGCGGCCGCATGCGCTCACCGAGGCCGGCGGCGAAGATCAGTGCCTGCATCGTGGTCGGGTCTCCAGGTGCGGATCGCGCACGATGCGCAGTGGTCGCACCGTCGCGATGGCGGGACCGTAGCGTAACCGGCGGTGGCGATGCACGGCAGGTGGTGTCAGCGCGGCGCCGCGATATGGTCGTACAGGCCGCCGTCGGCGAAATGCACGGCCTGCGCCTGCGGCCAGCCACCGAATGCACTGTCGATGTCGACCATCGGAATTGCACGGAAGCGCGCCCGCAACGACGCCGGCACCGCCTCGGGACGCGTCGGCCGATAGTGATGCTGCGCCGCGAGGCTCTGCGCGGGCGGCGCATAGAGATGTTGCAGATACGCGTCGGCCAGTGCACGGACGCCGTCGCGGTCCGCGTTCCGGTCGACCACGGCGACAGCCGGCTCTGCGCGGATGCTGAGCGACGGGTAGACGATCTCGAACGCCTGGTTGCGCTCCGGGTCGGTCAGTTGACGCAGTGCTTCGTTCTCCCATGCCAGCAGCACGTCGCCGTGCGCTTCGCCGACGAACGCCAATGTGGCGCCGCGCGCGCCGGCCCGCGAGGCCACGGCATTGGCGAACAGCCGGCGCATGTAGGCGAGCACCTGGCCGCCATCGCGATATTCGCGCGACGCCCAGGCCCAGGCGGCGAGATAGGCCCAACGCCCGCCGCCGGATGTCTTGGGATCGGGCGTGACCACATCCACGTCGTCGCGGGCCAGATCGCCCCAGTCGGCGATCCGTTTCGGATTGCCCCTGCGCACCAGAAACACGACCGTCGAGGTGTACGGCGCGCTGCGCTGCGGCAGACGCTCGCGCCAGTCGACTGCCAACAGGCCGGCAGCTGCGAGGCGATCCACATCGCCCGCGGTGGCAAGGCTCACCACATCCGCGAGCTGGCCGGCGAGGATCGCATCAGCCTGTGCCCCGGAGCCGCCGTGCGACATCGAAACCTCGATGTCTTCACCGCGCTGCTGCCGCCACCAGGTGGCGAACATGCGGTTGTAGTCCACGTAGAACTCGCGGGTCGGGTCGTAGGACGCGTTGTGGAGCACGGTCTCCCGCGCCTGCGCCGCACCGGACGCGAGCAGGACGACACACCCGACGATCGACAGCCATCGCAGCATTTACGGGGTCCTCCGGTGCAGCGTCACCTTACCGCGACGGGCGGCAGCGCGCCCGCCGCTCGTGCGACGGCGTCCGTTCGCGCGTACGCGCATGCGCAGCCCTCGCAGCGGCGTGTGCGAGCTTGGTCGCAAGCCACCGGGATCGTGGCCTCAGGTCCGACGGGCTCGTCGAGCAGGTCGCAATGGACGAACGACGGCGGAAACGACCGCCGTCAGTCCAGTAGTCGGTCCGGTGCTCAGCAGCAGCCGTGCGCGCCGTGACGAGTACCGCTGTCGGCAGCGACTGCAGACCCCGTGGTTTCGCCGCGCAGGGACGCCTGGTGATGTTCCGTGAGCACGCGCGCCACGCAGCTGGTCACGCGCTTGCCCATCTCGATGTGCAGGAACTCGTTCGGGCCATGCGCGTTGGAATGCGGGCCGAGGACGCCGGTGATCATGAACTGGGCGCCGGGGAATTTCTCGCCCAGCATGCCCATGAACGGGATCGAGCCGCCTTCGCCCATATACATCGCCGGCCGGTCGAAGAAGGCCTGACTGGCCTCGTCGATGGCCTTGCCGAGCCACGGCGCCAGCGCGGGTGCGTTCCAGCCCGTGGCCGCCTTCTCGAGCACGAGGGTGACGGTCGCGCCATTGGGCGGGTCGCGCAGCAGCACGTCCTGCAGCAGCTCGCCCGCACGTTTGCCGTCGACGGTGGGCGGCAGGCGCAGCGACAGCTTGACCGCGGTATGCGGACGCAGCACGTTGCCCGCCGACTGCAACGACGGAATGCCGTCCACGCCCGTCACCGACAGCGCAGGCCGCCACGTGCGGTTGAGGACCAGCTCGGACAAATCCGCCGACGCCGCGCCCTGATCATCCTTGGAGAACATGGGCTGCAGATCGCCGGTGAGCGGAAACTTGTCGTAGATCTCGGTGTCCAGCACGTCGGCCGCGCGCCGCGCCTGTTCCAGACGTTCGGCGGGGATCTCGGCATGCAGGCCATCGACACGGATTCGTCCGGTGTCCTCGTCCTCGATGCGCGACAGCAACTGGCGCAGCAGGCGGAAGCTCGACGGCACCACCCCCGAGGCATCGCCCGAATGCACGCCCTCGTCCAGCACCTTGACCGTCAGGTTGCCACCGGTCAGGCCACGCAGCGAGGTGGTGCACCAGAGCTGGTCGTAATTGCCGCAGCCCGAATCCAGGCAGACGACCAGCGAAGGCTTGCCGATCCGGTCGGCCAGATGGTCGACGTAGGCAGGGAGGTCGTAGCTGCCGGATTCTTCGCAGGCCTCGATCAGCACCACGCACCGCGCATGCGGCAGGCCCTGCTCGTGCAACGCCAGGATTGCGGTCAGCGAGCCGTAGATCGCGTAGCCATCGTCGGCGCCGCCGCGTCCGTAGAGCTTGCCGTCACGAAGCACCGGCTTCCAAGGGCCCAGATCCTCATCCCAGCCGGTCATTTCCGGCTGCTTGTCGAGATGTCCGTAGAGCAGCACGCAGTCGTCGTTGCTGCCACCGTTCGCCGCCGGAATTTCGATCAGGATCAGCGGGGTGCGACCTTCAAGGCGGACCACTTCGAGCTGCATGCCGGGAATGGCCTGCGCTTCGGCCCAGCCGGTCATCAGGTCCACGGCCTGTTCCATGTAGCCGTTGACCACCCAGTCGGCATCGAACATCGGCGACTTGTTGGGGATTTTGATGTACTCGACCAGTTGGGGCACGATCTGGTCGTCCCACAGCCGGGCGACGAACTGCTCTGTGCGGCGGGTATCCATGGGCAGCTCCAAACGGCAAAACGCGATTGTATCGCGGGCCCGCATTCGGATTTTTCCTACACGGGCGCGGGGGGTTCACCGGCTCCTGCAGGCTGGAGCGCCGGATAGGCTGTGTTCATGGCGTTGGGAAGACTGGCAGTACCGGCAAGGACGAATTGATTCGCCAGTCGGGAAAGGAATCCACCCATCTGCCAAGGATTTAGGCCATGAAAACGTTCGTATCGCTCGTTGCGTCGTTGTGCTTGTCGTTTCTGCTGGCGGGATCTGCATTCGCCGCCGGCACCGGGGAAAAGGTCAATGTGAACACCGCGGACGCCGCCACGCTCGCGCGTGTGCTGCACAACGTCGGTGACGCGAAAGCCGAAGCCATCGTCGCCTATCGCCAGGAAAACGGACCGTTCCGCAGCATCGAACAGCTGGCGTCGGTGAAAGGCATCGGTCTGCGGACGGTCGAGGTGAATCGGGAGCGGATCGAAGTCGGAGCCACCGCGGCCCGGGCGGCAACAGCGCCGGCACAGCGTGCGACCGCAGCGACCGCGCAGCGTGCACCGGCGACGAGCGCCGCAGCCAAATCGGCAGCTGCGCCTTCCCGGTCGGCACCGTAACGCTGATCCACGTGTCTCTGCCGCCGGCACAGGAGTGCCGACGGCGGTTCAGGAGCAGGGACGCTCCCAAGATCGGCAGGACGCCATCTACAAGGACGTATGTATCGCCCGCCTCGCAGGGATGCGCAGGTGGGCGATTTTGTGTCTGGCCTGTGGTTCCGTTCGAGTGCTCACTGAGAAGGCAGTGTGCCGTCGGGCCGCGGGGTCGCCGGCCCTTCGAGTCATCGAGTCATCGAGTCATTGGGTTGTTGGGCCTGCATCGCTGCCCAAGCCATCGAGCGGGACGGATGTTCGCGGACAGTCCGTATCCTTCGTACTAACCCGGGTTCAGGCCTGCACGCGCTCGCACTTTTGTTCGCGCGCGGAAGAAGGTGCTTCGCGCCTCGTTGTGCACTGGCATCCAATGCCGCTCGGCCAGCCGAGCACCCAGGGCCGCGCGTAGAATCGGGCGATGGACGCCGCCCTGCATTCCGATCACGTGCAGCTGATTCCCGCGAACGAGTACCGCCGCGTGCGATGGCACAACGGGGCGGGCTGGACGCGGGAGATTGCGACGGGACCACTGGATGCCGTCGACGGCGTGACACCCGCGTGGCACTGGCGACTGTCGATCGCCGAGATCGACCGCGACGGACCGTTTTCGACCTTCGAAGGCGTCGAGCGCGAATGCATGTTGCTGCACGGCCAGGGGGCGGCGTTGCAGTTCGAGAATGCGCCGTCGCAGCTGCTTTCGCCGCCGTTCGGACGTCTGCGTTTTTCCGGAGAGGCACGCATCTCGGCGGCGCTCGTGGACGGGCGGGTCGAGGTGTTCAACGTCATGTGGCGACGCGAGCGGGTCCAGACGTCGACCTGGCACCGTCCCCTGGTGGGATCGATGGTGGTGTTCGTTGATCCCGACAGCTGCTGGGTGGTGCATGTGCTGGCCGGCCACGCGCGACTTGCGGGCGGCACCGACGGTCCAGTGCTGTCGATGGGTGATACTGCGATCCTGCGTGCAGGCGAGGTGCGGACGCGCCATGCGTTCGAAGGTGGCGGTGAGCTGCTGTTGATCCGGATCGAACCGGAAGGCTGATCCCCGAGGCGCTGAGCCGGTTTCTGACATCTGAGCGTCACCTCGGTCCTGCGCGGGCCGAGCGCTGACGCTCGATGTACTCGAAGGTGGCGATGAGCTGCTGACTGACCCGGATCGAACCGCAACGCTGAGATCTCGAAGAAATGGTCCGTGCGGTGCTTCAGATGGGGCAACATTGCGATCTCGGCGCAGGCAGGGCGCAGACGCGCCACGCGCCTGGAAGGGAGAGCGAACTGGCGCTGATCCAGATTGAATTGCAAGCCAGCCGCCGAAGCGCCTAACCAGTCGCTGATTGGATGCGCGACACCGGTTGTGTTGGTGCGTGACACGTCACGCGTCACACGCTTGATGGGTAGCGCGTGCTGACCCGCATCGAGCTGCGAGCTGATCCACGACGCGTCGAAGCGGTCGCTGATGTCACGAGCAGCACTGCAATCTCGCGCGGATGGGACGCGGCCGCGCCGCGTATTCGAAGTTGGGGACCGGCCGTTTCGGATCCGGTCGAGCCGAGAGCTGATCCAGAAAGCGCTGACCCAGTCGCCAATGTCGGGACGGCACCGCGATCTCGCGCACGGTGGGAGCGAGGGCTTGCAACGCACTCGAAGGCGGCGATGGGCGGTTGCTGATCTCTCGACAATGGGGCCATAGGGCGCTGTCGATGATCTGCACAGCAGTCATGCGCGCAGGTGTAGCGAACCTGTGTCAGGCGCGCGAACGTGCCGTGGCCGATTGCCGATCACGAATGAGCCGCAAATTGGATTTCGCGATCCGGTCAGGCCGAATCAAAAACGCCAACCAGCATCCCATGATGCCGATCCGGCACTACAAAACGACAACGCGCCATGCGGCATGCACCGCACAGCGCGTCGTCTGGACCGGCTGGATCAGAAGCGGACGTTGACGCTCAGCCAGAGGCCGCGGGCCTTGTCCTTGTTGTTGTAGTGGTCGAAGTACAGGATCTCGTTCGTGCCGTCGAAACCCGGGTCGCCGTCGAGATCGCGGAACTCGGTGTCGTAGGTGGTGAAGTCGCGATCGAGCAGGTTGTTGATCCGGCCGTTGAGGGTCACCGCCTCGGACACCTTGTACGACGCGCCCAGGTGCAGGACTTCGTAATCCTTGTAGTACAGCGGTTCGCGCGTGATCACATGCAGGTCGCGGTAACGCTTGGAACGCGCCTCGGCGGTCAGGAACATCGTGAAGCGCTCGCTGGCCTGCCAGTCGAACGTGGCGTTGGCCATGTGCCGTGCACTGTTGCCCAGCGGCAGGCCCGCCGCGCTGCCGCTCTTCTGCTCGCTGTCGGTGAAGGTGTAGTTCGCGCGGAAGCCGAACGCGTCGCTGATCTCCCAGCGGCCGGCGACTTCGGCGCCCTGGATCACGACCTTGTCGATGTTGACCGTCCGGCTGCTCGACGCATATCCGATATCGGCGTATTCGCCGGCCGCGGTGCAGGTGAGCGTGGTGCCCGGTCCGCAGGGCTGCGAGGCGATCTTGTCCTCGAACTCGTTGCGGAAGAAGGTCAGGTTGAAGTTGTGGCCGGCCGGGCTCTGCCAGTAGACCGCCACCTCGGTGCTGGTACTGGTCTCGGGCTGCAGGTCCGGGTTGCCGAACATCGGCGACGTGCCCTGGGCACCGAAACCGGTTACGCCGTCATAAAGCTGGGTGGTCTTGGGCGTCTTGAAACCGGTGCTCACGCCGCCCTTGACCGTCCACTGCGGGCTCACGGTGTACACGCCGTACAGGCGCGGGCTGAGGTGGTTGCCGAACACTTCATGGTCGTCCCAGCGCAGGCCAGCGGTCAGTGCGAAGGGCGCGGTGATGTACCAGGTGTCCTCGGCGAACAGCGAGTACATGTTGTGCTCCTGCTTCAGGCCCGGCGTGCCGCTTTCGATGCCGAAGATGCCGTCCGTCAGTTCGCCCTGGATGACCTGCGCGCCGATCACTGCCGTGTGCTCGCCGGCCAGCTGGAACGGGATGTCGAGCTTGGCGTCGAGCGTGTACTGGGCGCTTTCCAGCGTGCGCTTCGGGCGCGGCAGGAAAGTCGATTCCGCCAGCGCGCGACGTTCGGCCAGCGGCAGGCCGGCGTAGGGGCCGGTGCCGTCGATCATCTGCAGCAGCTCACCGCGCTCTTCGACGGTGAAGGGCATGGTGCGGCCGTCGTTGTTGGTCGCCACGTGCGACAGTGAGACGAAGCTGTTGCCGAAGCCCCAGCGACCTTCGTGGGTCAGCGACCACGCATCGCGGGTGAATTCCTGCACCGGGCCGTAACCTACGCGCGGATTCGCACGGCGCGCCCAGGTGCCGCCGTTCGTGCGGCAAGCCGCCGCATTGGCGCCCGCAGCGCCGTTGCAGAAGTTGCCGGCGGTGAAGATGCTGTTGATGTTGTCCACGGTGCCGACCGGATATTCCTCGACGCCCTGGTCGTTGATCTTGATCGCGTTGTCGTATTCCTGGCGCGAGGTGTCGTAGTCGAAGGTCAGGCTCTGGTTGTCGGTCGGCATCCATGCCAGCGTGATGCCGCCGGCCTTGTTGGTGTTGTCCACCGTCTTGCCACCACCGCCGAAGCCGAGGCCGCGGGTGCGCTCCACGCCATCGGGGTCGACGATCGGGGCGTAGACCGGATTGGACGCGTTGCGGTCGTACCAGCTGGCGCGCGCGCTGAGGTTGAGGACGCCCGGCACCAGCGGGCCGGTGACGAACAGGTCGGCCGTGGTGTCGTCGCCGAACTCGCTGTCTTCGAACGAACGGCTGACCGTCGCCGAGCCGTGCCACGCATCGAGCACCTTCTTGGTGATGATGTTGATGACGCCGCCCATCGCATCGGCGCCGTAGAGCGTGGAGGCCGGACCACGGATCACTTCAATGCGTTCGATCGCATCCAGCGGCGGGATGTGGTTGAACTGGTTGCCGCCGAAGTTGTTCGGGTAGATGTCGCCGTGATTGTTCTGGCGCTTGCCGTCCACGAGGATCAGCGTGTAATCCGAGCCCATGCCGCGCATCGAGATCGAGCCCTGGCCGGTCTTGTCGCGGGTCTCGCCGACGTCGACGCCTTCGATGTCGCGCACCGCATCCAGCAGGGTGATGTACGGCCGCTTCGCCAGGTCTTCCTGGGTGATGACGCTGATGCTGGCCGGCGCGTCGGTGAGCTTCTGCTCGAAGCCCGCAGCGGTGACGACGATGGTGTCGAAATCCCGGGGATCGGGCGCGGCATCGGTCGCGGCGAGCGCGGGCGTCGAAAGCAGGCCCAGCAGGGCGGAAGCGAGCAGCGTGCGGCGGAGCGGCATGGACGTGTGCATGGAAGTCTCGTGTGGTGTGCGGGACGCGGCGGGCGGCGGCTGGCCTGCGAGGGCGCCTGATCGGGCGTAGGGCTGTGCGCCAAAGGGCGCGACCGGTCCGGTCGGGCAGAACGCCTCGGCCGTGCGGCAGGGCGGGCGCAGGGCACCCGCGGAAAACGGATCAGCGGGGCGGAGCGCGCCCGCGATGCTGGCGGCGTGCGGGATCGAAACGGTCCGGCGAACGGGCCTCGCGGCGCCGGCGCAGCTGTGGACGGCGTCGCGCGCGTGGCATCACGCGATAGGCGGCAGGCCGCGCGTGCGGGATCGACTTGACAGCCAGCAGATCGATGGCGCCGCGACGTGACGCGACGGTCGCATCGCCGCCGGACGATGCAGGCGGTGTTTCGTCGCCCTGCGTCTGATGCGCTGCAGACAGGCCGGCCGATGCGGCGTCGACCGTCGTGCCCGGGCCGGTGGCCAGCGTGGCGGCGCACAGCATCGCCAGCAGCAGCACCAGCGCACACACAGCGGCCGGCACGCGGCGAACGCTGCGCGTGAGTCCGGTCACCGGCGTTGGATGGCGGCCCTGCGGCACGAAGATTCCCCTGTGGGCAGACAGGCCCAGCAGCGGGATTCTAGTTGAGAATGGTTCTCGTGATCAAACGAAAACGATTCCGGTTCCAGTCTGGAATGCCGCAGACCGCCGCGCGCAGTGCTTCAATCGCGGTCGTCGCGTGTCCAGATGCCGTCGTCTTCTCGCTTGACCGGAAATTTCACCACCGGCTCGTATGCCGGCGCGCACAACGCACGGCCGTCGCGCACGTCGAAGCGGGCGCCGTGCAGCACGCACTCGATCGAGCCCTCGGCCGCGTCGAACGCGCCGCTGGACAGTCCGAAGTCCTCATGACTGCACTGGTCCTCCAGCGCGTACAGGTCGCCGTCCAGGTTGAACACGAGGATCGGCGTGCCGGTCACGTCGTCGAAGGCGGTCTGCATCTCGCCCGGCAGTAGGGCGTCGGTCGCGCAGACATAGGTCCAGACCGCGCTCATGCGCGCGCCTCCAGCGCCTTCTCCAGAACCTCGAACCGCAGGTCGTCGCGCAGCGGCACGCCGAAGCGGGTATCGCCATAGGGAAACGGTTTGTGGATGCCGGTCCGGCGATAGCCACGGCGTTCGTACCAGGCGATCAGCGCGTCGCGGACATCGATGACCGTCATGCGCATCGTCGGCAGCTGCCAGGTCTCCCGTGCGATGCGCTCGCACTCGGCCAGCAGCACGTCGCCGGTGCCGCGTCCCTGCAGGGCCGGATCGACGGCGAACATGCCGAAGTAACCGCAGCCGTTCTCGATCGCCACGTGCGCACACGCGAGCGGACGGCCCTCGGCACCGTCGATGACGACGACGCGGCTGTCGGCACGCGCGATGTCCTGGCGCAGTACTTCGGGATCGATACGGGCGCCGTCGAGCAGATCGGCTTCGGTGGTCCAGCCGATGCGGCTGGATTCGCCGCGGTAGGCAGACGTCACCAGCGCGACCAGCGCGGGCACATCGTCGGCCGTGGCATTACGGAACACGGGCGTGGCATCGGCCCCGCGGGCCGGATCGGAAACGGAATTCGACATGCGTCCATGCTAACGGCGCCGTCGCTGACACGACAGCGGGCGGATGAACGCGGGGGGTAAAGGTATCGCCGACGTGGTTGCGGCAGGCGCAATGCGCAAGGTCGAGCTTGCAGCCATCACCGGCGGACCGATGCAATCAGCCCAGCAGCGTGCGCACCTTGCGCAGGGCGGCGACGAAGGCGTCGATCTCGTCATGGGTGTTGTAGAACGCCGGCGACGCGCGGCACGTGGCAGCAACGCCGAAGAACTGCAGCAGCGGATGCGCGCAGTGCTGGCCGGAACGGATCGCCACGCCTTCGAGGTCGAGCAGCGTCGCCAGATCGTGCGCATGCGCGCCTTCGATCAGGAACGAGACCACGGCCGCCTTGCCCGGCGCGGTGCCGAAGATGCGCAGCCCGTCGATGCGCTGCAGCTCTTCGGTCAGATGCGCCAGCAGTTCGGCCTCGCGCGCCTCGACGTGGTCCATGCCCAGACGGTCGAGATACTTCACCGCCGCGCCGAGCCCGACGAATCCCGCGATGTTGGGCGTACCCGCTTCGAAGCGGTGCGGCGGATCGTTGAACACCGTGCCGTCGAAGCTGACTTCCTTGATCATCTCTCCGCCGCCGAGGAATGGCGGCATCGCCTGCAGATGTTCGCGGCGTGCCCACAGCACGCCGGTGCCGGTCGGGCCGCACATCTTGTGGCCGGTGAAGGCGTAGAAATCGCAGCCGATCGCGGCGATGTCGACCGCGCGGTGCGGCAGCGCCTGCGAACCGTCGATGACGGTGACGATGCCGCGCTTGCGCGCATCCCGGCAGATCTCGCGGACCGGGTTCACCGTGCCCAGCACGTTGGACACGTGGGTGAGCGCGAGCAGCTTCACGTCCGCCGTCATCGCGCGCTGCAGCGCATCGCGGTCCAGCGCGCCGTCAGGCGCGATCTCGGCGACGCGGATCGTCGCGCCGGTGCGCTCGGCGACCAGCTGCCACGGCACGATGTTGGCGTGGTGCTCCATGCGCGACACCAGGATCACGTCCCCGGCCTTCAACCGCGGCAGCGCCCAGGAGTAGGCCACCAGATTGATCGCGAACGTCGTGCCGCTGCACAGCACCAGTTCGTCGGCGCGCACGTTGAGGAAAGCCGCCAGCTTCTTGCGCGTGCCTTCGTAGGCCTCGGTTGCTTCGGTGCCCAACTGGTGCACGGCGCGGCTGACGTTGGCGTTCTGGTGGCGGTAGAACCCGTCCACCGCTTCGATCACAGACGCCGGCTTCTGCCCGGTATTGGCATTGTCGAAATAGATCAGCGGCTTGCCGTGAACCTCGCGCAGCAACAGCGGGAAATCCGCACGCACGGCCGCCCAGTCGATGCCACCGGCATGGTCCAACGGCGTGCTGGGACCATCGAACGGTGGCGTCAGCGGCGGCAATGCGCTCATGCGTCGACGTGCGCGGACAGCGCGCGATCGAGCAGCGCCTCGGCCTGCGCGCGCAGGCCCGGATCGGCGATGGCCAGCAGCGGCTCGCGCACGAAGGCGGTGGTCAGCAGGCGCTGCGCGGCATCGGCCGGCAGGCCGCGCGAGCGCAGATAGAACAGCGCGCCGGGATCGAGCTGGCCGACGGTCGCGCCATGCGCCGCCTGCACCTCGTCGGCATGGATCACCAGGACCGGCTGGGAATCGATCTCGGCGGTTGCCGACAGCAGCAGGTTCTTGTTCGACAGTCGCGCATCGGTGCCGTCGGCGCCGGCGTCGATGGCGATGCCGCCATGGAACACCACGCGGCCGCGGCCGTCACCGATGCCGCGCCACAGCAGCTGGCACGCCGTGTCACGCGCCACGTGGCGGATGCCGAGGCGGGTATCGACGTGCGCACGTCCTCCGGCCAGCAGTACGCCGTTGGCGGTCAGACGCGCGGCATTGCCGAGCAGGCGTACGTCGAGCTCGTGCCGCGTGAGCGCGCCGCCGGCTTCCACATCGGTGCGGATGTAGACCGCGCGGGCCTGCAGTTCCGCATCGGTGCGCAGGAACGTCGTGGCGCCCGACTCGCGGCGCTGGAGGCGGACGTGGCGCAGCTCGGCATCGTCGGCCACGCGCAGCGAAATCACGCTGTTGTCGAGATGGCGATGCGCCGCCGCGTCAAGATGGTGTTCGACCAGCGACAGCGTCGCGCCTTCGCCCAGGCGGACGTGGTGACGCAGATGCCAGGCGAGATCGGTCGCGGCAGGCGCACCGACGAACACCAGATGGATCGGAGCTTCGACCTTCGCGCCCGCGGCGACGTCGATCGCGACGCCATCGTGTGCCAGTGCCTGGTTGAGACGCGCGAACACCGCGTCGCCCTGCGCGTTGATCGACGGCAGCGCGGCAGCGGCGTCGGCGAGCGTCGAGATCGAGACGCCGGCCATTGCCGGTCCGGGATCCGACAGCGCCGGTGCCGGGCGACCATTGACGAACACCAGCCGCGGCGCCGGGATGTCGGCCAGCAGGGCGGGATCGACGACAGGCGCGTCGCCATCGGCGCGCGCGAATTGGCGGCGCTCGAGCGCGCGCAGCGAGGTGTATTTCCAGGCTTCGCTGCGCGGGCCGGGCAGGCCGGTCGCGAGCGTCGCGTCCAGGGCCGCGCGACGTGCGGTGTCGCCATCGAATCCGGCGGCGAGAGAGTCGAGCAGGGCACTCATCAGACGGCGGTCTCCGGTGCGACGCGGTCCTTGATCCAGGCGTAGCCCTTCTCTTCGAGCTGCAGCGCCAGTTCCGGGCCGCCGCTCTGCACGATGCGGCCATCGGCCAGTACGTGCACGACGTCGGGCTTGATGTAGTCGAGCAGGCGCTGGTAGTGGGTGATCACGATGAAGGCGCGGTCGGGCGAACGCAGCGCGTTGACGCCGTCGGCGACGCTCTTGAGCGCATCGATGTCGAGGCCGGAATCGGTCTCGTCGAGGATCGCCAGCTTCGGCTCGAGCACGGCGAGCTGGAAGATCTCGTTGCGCTTCTTTTCGCCGCCCGAGAAGCCCTCGTTGACGCCGCGGTGCAGCAGGCGGTCGTCGAGGTGCAGCACGGCCAGCTTCTCGCGCACGCGCTTCAGGAACTGCATCGAATCGAGCTCCTCTTCGCCCCGCGCCTTGCGCTGCGCATTGAGCGCGCTGCGCAGGAAGTAGGTGTTGTTCACGCCCGGAATCTCGACCGGATACTGGAACGCGAGGAACACGCCGGCGGCGGCGCGCTCTTCGGGATCGAGCGCCAGAAGATCCTGGCCTTCGAACTGCACGTGGCCGGACGTCACCTCGTAGCCGTCACGGCCGGCGAGGATGTTGCCGAGCGTCGACTTGCCGGCGCCGTTCGGCCCCATGATCGCGTGCACCTCCCCCGGCTTCACGTCGAGCGAGAGGCCTTTGAGGATGTCGCGCTCGTTGATGGAGGCGTGGAGGTTGGCGATATTGAGCATGGAAAGGCCGTAATTGGTGATTCGTGATGGGTGATTCGTCAGGGCGGACAGCCGCGCGATCCGGACAGGCGGTGGCTTCTTCGAATCACCAATCACCCATCACGAATCACTTCGCTGGAAAGCAGCGTCAGCCGACGCTGCCTTCCAGCGACACGTCGAGCAGCTTCTTGGCCTCGACCGCGAACTCCATCGGCAGTTCGCGGAAGACCTGCTTGCAGAAGCCGTCGACGATCAGGCTGACCGCGTCTTCCTCGGCGATGCCGCGCGCGCGGCAGTAGAACAGCTGGTCGTCGCTGATCTTCGACGTCGTGGCCTCGTGCTCGACGGTCGCGCTGGGATGCTTGACCTCGATGTACGGGAACGTGTGCGCGCCGCAGCGCTTGCCGATCAGCAGCGAGTCGCACTGGGTGTAGTTGCGCGCGCCCTCGGCGCCGGCGCCCACCTTGACCAGGCCGCGATAGGTGTTCTGGCCGCGGCCGGCGCTGATGCCCTTACTGACGATCTTCGACTTGGTGCGCTTGCCGACATGGATCATCTTGGTGCCGGTATCGGCCTGCTGGCGGTGGTGGGTCAGCGCGACCGAGTGGAACTCGCCACTGGAGTCGTCGCCCAGCAGCACGCAGGACGGGTACTTCCAGGTGATCGCCGAACCGGTCTCGACCTGGGCCCAGACCACCTTGCTGCGCGCGCCGCGGCACTCCGCGCGCTTGGTCACGAAGTTGTAGATGCCGCCCTTGCCGTTCTCGTCGCCGGGGTACCAGTTCTGCACCGTCGAGTACTTGATCTCGGCATCGTCCAGCGCCACCAGTTCGACGACCGCCGCGTGCAGCTGGTTCTCGTCGCGCATCGGCGCGGTGCAGCCTTCGAGGTAGGACACATAGGCTTGGTCCTCGCAGATGATCAGCGTGCGCTCGAACTGGCCGGTATGGCCGGCGTTGATGCGGAAGTAGGTGCTCAGCTCCATCGGGCAACGCACGCCCTTGGGAATGAACACGAAGCTGCCGTCGGAGAACACCGCCGAATTCAGCGCGGCAAAGTAGTTGTCGCCCACCGGGACCACGCTGCCGAGGTACTGCTTCACCAGCTCCGGATGGTCCTTGATCGCCTCCGACATCGAGCAGAAGATCACGCCCTTCTCGGCCAGTTCCTTGCGGAACGTCGTGCCGACCGAGACCGAATCGAACACCGCATCCACCGCGACGCCGGCCAGACGCGCGCGCTCGTGCAGCGGCACGCCCAGCTTGTCGTAGGTGTCGAGCAGTTCCTGCGGCACGTCATCGAGCGAGGCGTACTTGGCCTTCGGCGCCGAGTAGTAACTGACCGACTGCAGATCGATCGGCGCGATGTCGAGCTTGGCCCAGTGCGGCACCGGCATGGTCAGCCAGTGGCGATATGCGGCCAGGCGCCATTCGGTCATCCACTCGGGCTCGTCCTTCTTCGCCGACAACGCGCGGACGACGTCCTCGTCGAGGCCGGGCGGGAAGCTGTCGGACTCGATGTCGGTGATGAAACCGGCGTCGTAGCGACGGCCGAGCTGTTCGTGGATCTCGGCGTTCGCAACGGGTTCTGCGATGTCGGTGGCCATGGGCTGCCTACTGTCTATGCGGAAGCGAGGCGGGCGTCGATACGCTTCGCGTCGGCTTCGGTGGAAAGGGGGGCGGAACGCGCATCGCCCAGCATCTGCGCCAGCGTCACGCTGCGCAGCGCCTCGGCGACGACGTCGTTGATGCGCAACCAGTTGGTGCGCACGCCGCATTTGGCGGAGATCCCGCACTGGCCGTCGTGCAGGCTGCACTCGGTCATCGCCAGCGGACCTTCCATGGCTTCGACGATCTCCACCAGGCTGATCGCTGCGGCCGGACGCGCCAGCCGGTAGCCGCCGTGCGTACCGCGGAAGCCTTCGACGAGTCCCGCCTGCGCCAGCGGCTTGAGCAGCTTGCTGACCGTCGGCGGCTCGAGTCCGGCCTGGTCCGCCAGGTCCGCCGCGCTCATCACCGTCTCCGGCCGTGCGGCCAGCACGGTCAGCACGACAGTGGCGTAATCGGTGAGCTTGGTGACGCGGAGCACGGGGGCGGTCTCGCAAAGGGGACCAAAATTGTACGCTTTTGGGTCCGCCCGCTCAACGCGCCGCACCGCTCCGGTTCATCGGTCGCGCGCGCGGATGGCCGCGCAGCGCTGGCGGGCCATGGGGATGTTGGCCACAATGCGGCGTCACCTCATGCCGGGCCCCGTGCGCGATGCCGAAGAAGTCGAAGACACCGAAGAAGATCGAAGCCCGCATTTCCAGCATCCACGGCAATGGCGTCTTCGCCACCGACGCGATCGCCAAGGGCGAGCGGGTCATCCGCTACAAGGGCTTCCTGCGCAGCCACGACGACGTCGACAACCAGTACGGCGATCTCGAAGAAGACGGGCATACCTTCCTGTTCACGCTCAACGACGACTACGTCATCGACGCCAACGTCGAGGGCAACGTCGCGCGCTGGATCAACCACAGCTGCGAGCCGAACTGCGAAGCGGTGGTCCACGAGGACGCCAAGGACCGCCGGCACAAGGACAAGGTCTACATCGAGGCGGTCCGCGACATCGCGGCCGGCGAGGAGCTGACCTACAACTACGGCATCACCTTGGCCGAGCGCCACACGCCGGCGCTGAAGAAGCTGTGGGGCTGCCGCTGCGGCGCCAAGACCTGCACCGGCACGATGCTGCAGCCCAAGCGCTGAGTCAGCCCCGGCGCGGTCGATCAGGACGCGGGCACCTCGCGCAGATCCGCCGAGGCGATGCGCCACGCGCGCTGGGCCTGGCTCGCGCCGTCGACCACGGCGCGCCGCAGCACGTAGCGGCCTTCGTAATGCCGGAACGTGCCATCCGCCTGCTGCGCGCGCAGCGAGACCGGCAGTTCTATGAAGCGTGAGCCTGCGGCGGCCTCCACGGCTCCCGGCGCGCCGATGTCGACCATGACCATCGAGGTCTCTCCGAATCCGGCAGCGAACTGCTCCGGCGATTGCCCGCTGCTGCGGCCGCCATCCGACCACAGCGCGTAGGCGCGCGGGTAATCCAGTGCGTTGATCGCGGCGTAGTAGGTGCGGATCACCGCCGCCGCTTCTTCCGGCGAAGGCTCCGGGATCGCTGCGGCCGACGCCGCGGGATCGCCCGGCAGCAGGAGTCCCGTTTCCGGGTTGTCCTCGAGCGGGGCGAGCGTCGGATCGAGGATGTCCGGTGCCGGCGGTTCGCCGCCGAGCGGCACCTCGCCGGGGCCGGGCTGGCCCGGCATGTCGGTGACCGCGCCGCCGGGCTGCTGCGGCTGCGGAAGACCGGCTTCGCCGGGCGCGGTACCTGCCGCAGCGTCACCCGCCGCGTCGTCACCGGCGCAGCCGGCCAGCATCAGCAGCGCCAGCAGCGCGCCGGAGACGGCGGCCCCGCGGCGACGCTCAGCGCGCAAGGTGGACCACCACGCGACCGCTCTCGATCTGGACATCGCCGACGCGCTTGCCGGCCGGCAGCTTCGACAGCAGATCGTCGTCGAGCCGGTAGACCGGTTCGCTGCGCGCATACTCGGCCAGCAGACTGTTCACGACGCCGCGCGCGCCACCCCGCAGCAGCGCGTTGGAGCCGGGCAGGTCGAACTGCAGCAGTTCGGGATTTTCCAGATGCAGGCCGCGTGTCGACGGGTCGTAGCGCAGGCCGCTGACCAGCGACAGGTGGCCGGGCCGGCTGTCGGCCATCACGCCGCCGACGCCGAGGTCGAAATCCAGCCGCAGGCGGCGATCGCCCGACGGCATCGACAGCCGCGGATTGTCCAGCGTCACCGAGACGAGACCGCCGACGCGATCGAAGGTGCGCGGGAACCGGGTGTCGAGCTGACGCTGCAGCTGCGGCGCGGTGAAGGCCACCTGGTCGTTGAGCCACGCCGAGACGACACCGAGCGACGTACACGCCGCCAGGCCCAGCAGCAGGACCGGCAGCACCAACAGGGACAGGACACGACGCATGGGATCCTCCTCGAAGTGACGCGCACCCTACCGGCGCAGGGTGAATGCGATCTGAGCCGCGCCGGGCCGGCGGCTTACTCGGGTGCCTTGCGCAGCGTCACGCGGTGCGGTTGCAGCCAGGCCAGCAGCAGGCCGAGCAGCAGCATCGCCAGTACGTCGAACGCGATCTGCTTGAACATCAGCGGCAGCGGGAAGGGCTGGCCGGCATACGCGAGCAGGTGCCAGGGCACGAAGGACACCAGCGCCAACGCCATTCCGAAGCGCGCGCCATGCCAGCGCTTGCGACGCACCGGCGGCGGCAGCCAGCGATAGAGCCAGGTCATGCCGAGGCCGAGCGCGAGGTAGGCGAGCAGGATCCAGCCGACGTTGGCATTGGCCTCGTCGCGCGGCCGGAACAGATGCGAGAGCGCAAGGTAGTCCGCGCGCAGCAGCGCGCCGTGAACCAGGAAACCGAGGACGAGCGCGGTCGCCGAGATCGTCAGGCCGCAGATCCAGAAACGCTTGTCCATCGGGTCCCCGTGGTGAAGTCGGTAGCAGGCAGGTTAACGCTGGCGCGGTGACGGTTCGATGGACGCCGACGTGATGCGCCAGTCGTCGCCGACCCGGCGCATGCGGTAGTGGCCGGCGTAGTGGCGCAGCGGGCCCTCGCCGCCGATGCGCAGACGCACCGGGATCTCCACGGCTTCGGGCATGTCGGCGGCGTCCAGCGGCTCGGGTCGCGTGTTGTCGGCGCGGATGCCGGTGACCCCGGTGAGTGCGCGCAGTGCGTCCTCGCCGGAACCGGTCGGCGCGCCGTCGACCCAGTACGCGTCGGCGGCGCTGCGGTCCGCTTCGAACAGGGCGGCGAGATAGGCATGCAGCGTGGTGACCGCGGCCGCCAGCGATTCGTAGCGCGCGCGTTGCGCCGCATCGGCAGGGGCGCGCGCAGCGTCCGCGGTCGCCGACGTGCCGGCGCCGTTGGCCGTTGACGTGATGGACGCGGCGTCAGCATCCACTGCGGGACGCGTCGCCTCGTGCACGGCGAGGGCGAGTCCCAGCAGGCCCAGCATCGCGATGATCAGCCACCAGTGCCGGTGCCGCATGTCCCGCTCCCCGACGGCCGCACGTGCGACCGGGACGAAATGCTAGCGCGCGGCGTCGCCGCTGTCCGCTGCGGCCCGCAGCAGCGGCAGCGGATCAAAGGCGCCATCGGCGGCGTAGACGCCGTAATGCAGGTGCGGCGGCGTGCCGCGCGCGTTGCCGGTGTCGCCGACGATGCCCAGTACATCGCCCGGCCGCACCAGATCGCCGACCTCCAGGAATTCGGCGAAGCCGTCGAGGTGGGCGTAGTAGTGGCGCTGCCGTCCGGGACCCATGACCCAGACCTGCTTGCCGCCCAGCCCGCTCTCGCGGATACCGACGACCACGCCATCGGTCGCGCTGACGACCGGCGTGCCGCGCGGGGCGAAGATGTCCACGCCTTCATGCCGGCGATCGGTACCGCGCGGCGCACCGAAGGTGTCGGCCACGCGCGAGGCGCGCACGCCTTCGACCGGCATCTGCAGCGTATCGGGCGCCGGTGCGGCGGTGAGTGCGGCGATCGCCCGCGGCTTGGCCATGAACGGCTGGTGCCAGACCCAGTGACCGCCCGCGGCAAGCAGCGCGACGACGAAGACGAAACGCAGCGTGCTGCGCAATTGCGGGCCGTAGTCGCAACGCGGCGGCTTCGAGGCCTTGTTCGATTCGGGCGGCGGCGTGGCGGGCGACGGCGGTGGCGCTGCGGCGTCGCGTGGTGTGGCATCTGGATCGTGCATGACGCCAGCCTCGCAGGGCGGGCGCGAAGCCGGAGTGTGCGGCGCTGCGTCCTGCGCGGTGCATGACGCGGAACGGCCTGCGCAGGGCAGGCCGTTCCGCGGGTGACGCGAGCAGGCTCAGCGCGCCTGGGCGCTGTCCTTCACTTCCTGCTCCAGGCGCGTCTTGAGCTCGGGCGCGAGCTTGAGCTGGCGCGCGAGTTCGTCGAGATAGCTGCGCTCCATGAAGCTGGTCTCGTCGGCGACCAGCACGCTGGCCAGATACATCTCCGATGCGATCTCCGGCGTGCTCGCGGCGCTGGCGACTTCGGCCGGATCCAGCGGCTTTTCCAGCTCCGCGTGCAGCCAGCGCTGCACGTCGGCGCCTTCGTCGATGCGCTTGAACTCGCCTTCGATGACCTCGCGTTCGCGCGCGTCGATGTGGCCGTCGGCCTTGGCGGCGGCGACCAGCGCCTTGAGGATCGCCTGGCTGTGGATGTCGACCTGCGGCGCGGGCAGACGGTCGACGGTCTGCGGCGCGGGCGCGGCGACGCCGGCCTGCTGCTTCTGGTAATCGCCGTAGGCCTTGTAGGCCATCACGCCGATCGCGGCCAGGCCGCCGTAGGTCGCGACCTTGCGGGTCTTCTTGTTCTTGCCGAGCAGCAGGCCCAGCGCGCCGCCGGTGGCCGCGCCCTTGCCGAAATCGGCATTGAGCAGGCTGCTGCCGGGCTTGCCGCCGGCCTGCGAGGTGAGCAGGTGATTGAGAAAACCCTGGAAGCTCATCGTTCGAAATCCAATCGAAAGGGAGAAAGCGGCGCCGAGCATGCGATGCGAAACGTTCACCGGATGTGCACGCCCGGCGACAGTGGCCGGCGGGTCGACACCGGGAGTGCGATCCACGCGATTCCGCGGTGGTGCGGCAGGAAAGCGCGGATCGGGTGGCGTTCGATCACGGGGCCGGGCGAACCGAACCGCGGGCACGCGCGCAGCGCTGGTGCCGTGTGGCGCGTGCGGACACATCCGGACCGCTCAGGGGCGTCAGGTGTTCGCCGGAGCGGAACGGGAATGGCCAAAGTCGTCGGGCCATCTCCGGACGAAACTGGTGTGGCGGAAAACCTTCGGGCAATCCCGAAACGAAATCGGGACGGCCAAGGCCGTCCCGATCGAAAGACACGTGGCGCGCCTGGATCAGGCGGCGGCGTCCTTGAGCTTCTTGAGCGGACGCACCTTGACCTTGACCGAGGCGGGCTTGGCGGCGAACCACTGCTCTTCCTTGGTGAAGGGGTTGATGCCCTTGCGCTTCGGCTTGGCCGGCACGCTGACCGACGTGATCTTCAGCAGGCCGGGCAGGGTGAACGAACCCGCGCCCTTCTTGCTGACCGAACCGTGCACGGCGCCTTCGAGCGCGGCGAACACCGAACGGACGTCCTTCGCGGCCAGGCCGGTGGACTCGGCGATGTGCGCGACCAGACCCGACTTGCTCAGGGCTTCCTTGATCGGCTTCGGGGCGGCCGGCTTGGCGGCAGCGGCCTTCTTCGGCGCAGCCTTCTTGGCCGGGGCTTTCTTGGTGGAGGCCTTCTTCGTTGCCATGGGTATGTGGTTCCCTCGTCGTATATGGATTGGATGTTCCGGGCCGAGCGAGCCGGCCAGCGAAATGTAGGGCATCGCGGCACCCCCGCCAATAGGAAACCGCAATAAAACCGGGGTTTTCTTCGCGCTATGTCCCCGGACCGGCGGATCGCCCTCGACGTCGAGCATCTTTTTCCGGCGGCCAGCGCCACCAGCCCACCACCACCAGCACGGCGACGGCGGTGTAGGCGAGCACGAACATCCACCACGGCAACTCGAAAAACAGCACGCGCGACAGCCAGTGGCCGATGAAGGATGTCTCGTACGTGGCCTGTCCGGCATGTGCGCGCAGGGTCTGTTCCCACGTCGTCAGCGGGCATAGACGACCCAGCCAGGCCTGCGCCGCGATCACCAGCACCAGCGCGACATGCAGCCAGCGCAGCGACCGGCGACGTATCCAGCGCCAGCCCAGCGCGCCACCGATGGGCACGGCCAGCGTCATGAGGACGACGAAGGCGGCGATCGCGACGTGCAGCGCGAGCACGGCATCGGCGAGAAAAGCGGCAGTGGCGGGTGACAACGACATGGCCCCAGCGTCGCGCATCGGCGCCCGTGGCGTCGTGACGCCGCACCGGTGCAACGCGCGCGTAACGCCGCGGCGACTAGGCTGCTCCTCCGTTTCCAGCAGGAGATCCACATGGGTATTTCCCGTCACGCCACCGCACACTGGACCGGCGACCTCAAGTCCGGACGTGGCGCCCTGTCGACGCCGCAGAGCGGTCTGATGGACAGCGTGCGCTACGGATTCAACAGCCGCTTCGGCGACGAGAAGGGCACCAATCCCGAGGAACTGATCGCCGCCGCACACGCGGGCTGTTTCTCGATGGCCCTGTCGGCCAAGCTGACCGAGGCCGGGTTTCCGCCGGAATCGATCGACACGCGCGCCGAGGTCGACCTGTCGATGGATGGCGGTCCGCAGCTCAGCGCGATCCGTCTGAAAACCCACGCCAAGGTGCCGGGCATCGAAGCGGCGAAGTTCCGCGATATCGCCGACGACGCGAAGCAGAACTGTCCGATCTCCAAGGCGCTGTCGGCGGTGCCGCTGTCGCTCGAGGCCGAACTCGACAGCTGACGGCATTGCGCAGCCGCAAGGCTGCGATGCGCGTTCCATCGACGGCGGCGCCGGAGTGTTCCGGCGCCGCCGTTTTCGTGTGCACGTCTGCGACGATAGGCAGATGTCGAATCGATCCTTCGATGCAGTGCTGATCCATGGCGCCGGCGGCGGTGGCTGGGAGTGGCGCCTGTGGCGCCACGTGCTCGAAGCCCGGGGCCATCGCGTGCACACGCCCGATCTGCACGCCGCGGCCGGCGGAATCGCCGCGACTGTCTATGCCGATTACGCGCAGCAGGTGCGCCGCGAACTGGCACGGCTGCCGCGCCCGCGCGTGCTGGTCGGCGCGAGTCTCGGCGGCTTGCTGGCGCTCGACGCGGCAGACGCGGCCGATGCCCTGGTGCTGGTGAATCCGGTGCCGCCCGCGCCGTGGCACGCGCAGCTACCAGCGCGCAGCTGGCCCGACGTCGTGCCCTGGGGCGCCAACGCACGCCTGTCGTCGACGCGGCGCGCGCTGGCCGATGCCGACGAGGCGACGGCGATCGAGGCGATGCGGTACTGGCGGGATGAAAGTGGCGCCGTGCTGCGCGCAGCGCACGCGGGCCTGCATCTATCGAGGCCGACAGTCCCGACGCTGTGCATCGTGTCGCAGGCCGACGACGACGTACCGCCAGACCTCACGCGCGCGATGGCCGATGCCTGGGAGATCGAACTGCTGGCGTCCGCTTCGAGCACCCACGTCGGCCCACTTCTGGGCGCTGCCGCAGCGCAGACCGCGCGCCAGGCGAGCGACTGGCTGCAGCATCAGCTGTCTACCGGGCTGCGCACCGATCCTGGCCGGGCGCGCGCGTCCGGGGGATCGGATACCGAGATCGCGAGTCGGATCTAGCGCCAGTCGATCGTGCCGCGCACCACGGTCTGTACGCGGCCGCCGGACCAGACATCGCCGTTGCCGTCGACGTGCAGTTCGATGATCGCGTCGTGGCCGACTTCGCGGCCCTGGCTGATGCGGTAGCGGCCATCGCTGCCGGGCAGGGCATCGCGATCGGCCAGCCACGCGGCCAGCGTCGCATTCGCGGCGCCGGAGGCGGCGTCCTCGAAATGGCCGGTCGAACCGACGAAGGCGCGCACCGCGAGGTGATGCACCGGGTCACTGGAGCGCGCGAACGCGCACAGGCCCATGCTGCCGGTGGCCTCGGCGAGTGCGCCGATCGCAGTCCAGTCCGGTGTCGCGGCGCGCAGGTCGGCCTCGCTCGCGAGCTCGGCCAGCCACCAGCGGCGCCCGCCATCCATCAGCACCGGCGGCAGCGCGCCGAGCGGCATCGCGGCGAGCACGTCACGCAGACGCGGATCGTCCGCCGATGCGGTTTCGACGACCGATGCGCGCGGCGTGCGCACGGCGATCGTGCGCGTCGCGCCGTCGCCGACGACTTCCAGCGGCAGCTTGCCGGCGATGCCGTCCTGTACCAGCAGGCCGTCGCGCGGCGTGGCGAGTCCGGCTTCGAGCACGACGTGCGCGGTGCCGACGCTCGGATGCCCGGCGAACGGCACTTCGCGGCGCGGCGAGAACATGCGGATGCCGTAGCTGGCATCGTCGGACATGGCCGGGAACACGAACGTGGTCTCGGGCAGGCGCGTCCAGCGGGCGATGGCCTGCATCGTGGTGTCGTCGAGGCCTTCGGCATCGAGCACCACGGCGAGCGGATTGCCGGCACCGGGCCGGTCGGCGAATACGTCCACCTGGACGAAACGGCGGGTAGTCATGGCGGGGGCGTCACGCGGCGCGACAGTGTAGCGGCCCGCTTCGCACCTGCTCGAAGTCCGGCGCCAGCGCTGCCAGCTGACGCGTGACGCGCAGCGTACGCGTTGGAGTTGCGCATTGTGGCCGCCATCTGTGGCGTCCATCCTTTGGGTCAGCGGCAATCGCTGTCAGGGCTCGCCATCCTGCGATGCCGTCAGAGCACCGCACGCGCGCCATCCGGCATGCGTAGCAGGCCTTCGCGCTGCTTCTCACCAGTCGAATGTCCCGCGGATCACCGCCTGCACCGATCCGCCGATCCAGACCTCGCCGGCTGCGTCGATCTCGACCTCGACGCGTCCGTCGCGGCCCAGCTCGCGACCCTGGCTGGCGACGTAGCGGACCACGTCGCCATCGTCGGCCCGGTCCATGTGCAGCCATGCGGCGATCGCGGCGTTCACGCTCCCGGTGACCGGGTCCTCGGGAATGCCGTCGGCGGGGCAGAACGCGCGGACGGCAAGCTGGTGGTCGACAGCGTCACTGCGCCCGCAGACCGCGAGGCCCACCGCGCCACTGGCCAGGCACAGTGCGGCGATATCGACCAGCGGCGGCCTCAGCCCGCGGACGACGGCCGCATCGCCGAGATCGACACACCACCAGTGCGGTCCGTTGTCGAGCAGGGCATGCGGCGCGCTGGTGGCGCCCAGTGCGCGCAGCACGGTATCGAGCTTGCCCTCCGTGCCCGCGGGCATCGGCAGGTTTCGGGTGCGGGGTGCGCGGATGGACGGCTTCAGACCGGTGCTGCCTGCGTCCAGTCGGACCGGCAGCAGCCCGGCGGCGCACTGCTGCACCAGCGTGCCGTCCGGGGCGTCCGCCAGGCCCTGGTCGACCGCGGCCCAGGCCGCGCCGACGCTGGGGTGGCCGGCAAACGGCAGTTCCTGGCGAGGCGTAAAAATGCGGACCCGGTAATCGGCATCGGCCTCGGGCGGCAGCAGGAAAATGGTTTCGGACAGGTTGGTCCAGTTCGCGATGGCCTGCATCGCGGCGGTGTCCAGACCGTCGGCGTCGACCACCACGCCGAGCGGATTGCCGGCGCCGGGCCGGTCGGCGAACACGTCGAGTTGCAGGTAGTGGCGGCTGGGCACGGGCGTCTCGGGGGTGGGGAGGTTGCTTTAGAATCGCCGGTCCAGGCGCGCGTTGCCATGGCCCCCTGCGGGACGTAGCGGCCCACCGCTGGCTACGCGCCACGCCTGTCGCCCCCGTCGCTGTTCGAGATCCCACTTCGATGTCTTCCCCCTCCGACGATCGCTGGATCGTGCTCAAGTTCGGCGGCACTTCGGTGTCGCGTCGCCACCGCTGGGACACCATCGGCCGACTGGCGAAACGCCGGGCGCTGGAGCAGGACGCGCGCGTGCTGGTGGTGGTCTCCGCGCTGTCGGGCGTCACCAACGAGCTCACGGCGATTGCCGATGGCGCCGCGGATTCGGCTGCGCGCGTCGCCGCGCTGGTCGAGCGCCACCGCGCGTTCGTCGCCGAACTCGAACTGGATGTCGATGCGGTGCTCGGCACGCGTCTCGCCGCGTTGCAAGCGCTGGCCATCGATGCACGCGCGGCGACGCGCACGCTCGACTGGCAGGCCGAGGTGCTGGGGCAGGGCGAACTGCTCTCCTCGACGATCGGCGCGGCGTATCTCGCGGCGCAGGGTCTGGATTTCGGCTGGTGCGATGCGCGCGACTGGCTGGACGCGGTCGCGCTGCCGAACCAGAGCGACTGGGCGCTGCGCCTGTCGGTGAACTGCAAGCGCGAACCTGATGGCGACTGGCGCGCGCGGTTCGCCGCGCAGACGCCGCGGATGCTGCTGACCCAGGGCTTCATCGCCCGTCATGGCGACGGCGGCACGGCGATCCTCGGCCGTGGCGGCTCGGATACGTCGGCGGCCTATTTCGGTGCGCTGCTCGGCGCACTCCGCGTCGAGATCTGGACCGACGTGCCGGGCATGTTCAGCGCCAATCCGCGCGATGTGCCGGACGCGCGTCTGCTCACCCGGCTGGATTACGCCGAGGCGCAAGAAATCGCGACTACCGGTGCAAAAGTGCTGCATCCGCGTTCGATCAAGCCCTGCCGCGATGGCGGCGTGCCGATGGCGATTCTCGACACCGAACGTCCGGACCTGCCGGGCACCGCGATCGACGCGAGCGCCGAGCCGGTGCCGGGCGTCAAGGCGATCAGCCGCCGCAACGGCATCGTGCTGGTGTCGATGGAAGGCATCGGCATGTGGCAGCAGGTCGGCTTTCTCGCCGACGTGTTCGAACGCTTCAAGCGTCATGGTCTGTCGGTGGACCTGATCGGCTCGTCGGAGACCAATGTCACCGTCTCGCTCGATCCCAGCGAGAACCTCGTCAGCACCGACGTGCTGGCGCGATTGAGTGATGATCTGGCCGAGATCTGCCGGGTCAAGGTCATCGCGCCCTGCGCCGCGATCACGCTCGTCGGCCGCGGCATGCGGTCGCTGCTGCACAAGCTGTCGGATGTCTGGGCCACGTTCGGCAAAGAGCGCGTGCACCTGATCTCGCAGTCGTCGAACGATCTCAACCTGACTTTCGTCATCGACGAGGCCGACGCCGACGGTCTGCTGCCGGTGCTGCATGCCGAGCTGATCGACAGCGGCGCGATGCCGGTGCATGACGAAACCGTATTCGGCCCGAGCTGGCGCGAGATCGCCCACGGCCGTCGCGAACGCGCGCCGCAGTGGTGGCAGGGCGCGCGCGACTCGCTGCTGGCGCTGGCCGAACCCGGCCGGCCGCATTACGTCTATCACCTGCCGACCGTGCGCGAACGCGCCGCCGCGTTGTCGAGCGCCGATGCGATCGACCGCCGCTTCTTCGCGATCAAGGCCAATCCGCATCCGGCCATCCTGCGCACGCTGGTCGATGCCGGCTTCGGGTTGGAATGCGTGTCGCAGGGCGAGCTCGACCACGTGTTCGCCGTGCTGCCGGAGCTTGATCCCGCACGCGTGCTGTTCACCCCGAGCTTCGCCCCGCGCGCCGAATACGCGGACGCCTACGCACGCGGTGTGACCGTGACCGTCGACAACGTCGAAGCGCTGCGCAACTGGCCCGAGGTCTTCCGCGGTCGCGACCTGTGGCTGCGTCTCGATCTGGGTCGCGGTGACGGCCACCACGCCAAGGTCGTCACCGGCGGCGCGGCCTCGAAGTTCGGCCTGCCGCTGGGTGCGTTCGATCAATTCCTGATCGCGGCCGAAGAAGTCGATGCGCGCATCACCGGCATCCACGCGCATCTGGGCAGCGGCATCGAGACCGTCGCGCACTGGCGCGAGGTCTACGCGGAGCTCGCCGGTTTCGCCGATGCGGTCGGTACCGTCGACACGATCGACATCGGCGGCGGTCTGCCGATTCCGTATCGCCCCGACGACGTGCCGTTCGACATTCCGGCCTGGGCCGCGGGCCTGGCGGCGATCAAGGCCGAATACCCGCGCTATCGTCTGGCGATCGAGCCCGGCCGCTACCTCGTCGCCGAGGCCGGCGTGCTGCTGACCAGCGTGACCCAGGTCGTCGACAAGCTGGGCACGCGCCGCGTCGGTGTGGATGCGGGCATGCACAGCCTGATGCGGCCGGCGCTCTACGACGCCTGGCACGGCATCCACAACCTGACGCGCCTCGATGACGCGGTCGAAGCCACGGTCGAGATCGTCGGCCCGATCTGCGAATCGAGCGACGTGTTCGGCACGCGTCGCCGCCTGCCCGCCGCGACCCGCGAAGGCGACACCGTGCTGATCGCCGACGCCGGCGCCTACGGCTTCGTCATGGCCAATACCTACAACCTGCGGCAGCTGCCGCAGCAGGATGTTCTGGAATGAGTGTTGTCTTCGACCGCAATGCGGTCCGCAGTTTCCGTTTCATCGATTGCGACCTCGACGCCGCGACCGGCGTCGCGCGTCTGCGCTATGCCTTCGACGACGGTCCCGAGCTGATTGAAACGGTGGCCGTGCCGGGCGCGCCGTTCGTGCTCGACGCAGCGCGCGCCGAGGCCGCGACACAGGCGTTGCGCCTGCTGCATCTGATCGCCGGCGTCAGCTATTACAAGGCCGCCGTGCCGACGGACATCCGCATCGAGGGCTACGCAATCGATGCGGAGACCGCGACGCTGCTCGAGGACGTGTACGTGCACGGACTCGGCGAGTTCGCGTATCGCAATGGACTGGATCTGCACGGCAAGATCAAATTTCCGCATGACGCGCCTGCGAACGCCGACGCCCCCGCGCTCGGTCTGCGCACGCATGCGCTGGTCGCGATCGGCGGTGGCAAGGACTCGCTGGTGTCGATCGAAGCGTTGCGTGCGCTGGGCATCGAACAGACCGTCAGCTGGATCGGCGGCTCGCAGCTGATCCGCGTCTGCGCCGAGCGCACCGGGCTGCCGACGCTCAACATCGGCCGCCAGATCGCGCCGGAACTGTTCGAGTACAACCGCCAGGGCGCGTGGAACGGGCACATTCCGGTGACCGCGATCAACTCGGCGATCCTCGTGCTGGCCGCGGTGCTGCACGGCGTGGACCAGGTGGTGTTCTCCAACGAGCGTTCGGCCAGCTACGGCAGCCTGATCAAGGACGCGTCGGGCGGCGAGACGCGTGAAGTGAATCACCAGTGGTCGAAGGGCTGGGCGTTCGAGCGCGCGTTCGGCGATCACGTGCAGGCGCGCGTCGCGGCGGACCTGCATTACTACTCGCTGCTGCGCCCGCTGTCGGAACTCGCGGTGGCGCGCCAGTTCGCGAAGACCGATCGCTACGACGCGCATTTCTCCAGCTGCAACCGCAACTTCCATCTGCTCGGCGAGCGGCCGGTGAACCGCTGGTGCGGCATCTGCCCGAAGTGCCATTTCGTGTTCCTGGCGCTGGCGCCGTTCATGCCCAAGCCGCGTCTGGTGTCGATCTTCGGCCGCAATCTGCTCGACGATGCATCGCAGGTGCCGGGCTACGACGCGCTGCTCGAGTACCAGGACCACAAGCCTTTCGAATGCGTCGGCGAAGGCCGCGAATCGCGCGCGGCGATGGCAGCGCTGGCGAAGCGTCCGGAATGGCGCGAGGACGCGATAGTCGCGCGCTTCGCCCGCGAAATCGCACCGCAGCTCGACGCGGGCGAGCTGGATGTCGCCGGCCTGCTGGTGGTCGAAGAGGACGCACACCGCATTCCCGACGCGCTGTGGGACCGCCTGCGTGCGCATCTCGCAGCTTGAGGCAATCGCCGCCAATGGCGGCCGCATCGCGCTATGGGGCTGGGGTCGCGAAGGCCGCGCGGCCTGGCGCGCGATCCGCAGTCGCGCGCCCGCACTGCCGCTGACGCTGTTCTGCAACGCCGACGAAGCCGCCGATGCGGCGACGCTCGGCGATCCGCTGCTGACCTGCGACACTGGCATCGACGCCGCACGGCTGTCGGCCTGCGCGGTCGTCGTAAAGTCGCCGGGCATCAGCCCGTATGCGCCTGATGCGATGGCCGCCGCGGCGCAGGGCACGCAGTTCGTCGGTGGTACCGCGTTGTGGTTCGCCACGCGCGCCGCGCCGGGCGAGGTCGCAGCCGGCACGGTCTGCGTCACCGGCACCAAGGGCAAGAGCACGACCACCGCGCTGCTCGCGCATCTGCTGCGCGCGCACGGCCTGCACACCGCGCTGGCCGGCAACATCGGCCTGCCGCTGCTGGAACTGCTCGATGCGGACGCCGATGCCTGGGCGATCGAACTGTCGAGCTACCAGACCGGCGATGTCGCCACCGGCGGCGTGCGGCCTGACATCGCGGTCGTCACGAACATCTTTCCCGAACATCTCGACTGGCACGGCAGCGAAGCGCAGTACGTCGACGACAAGTTGGCGTTGCTGACCCGCGCGCGTCCACGCATTGCCGTGCTCAATGCCAATGATCCGCGGCTCGCTGCGCTGGTGTTGCCCGACAGCGAGATTCACTGGTTCGGCACGCCTGAAGGCTGGCATCTGCGTGGCGATTTCCTGTATCGCGGCGACACCGCGGTCATGGATACCTCGGGCCTGCCGCTGCCCGGCCGGCACAACCGGGGCAATCTGTGCGGCGTGCTGACCGCGATCGAAGCGCTGGGCATCGATGCCGCGCCGCTGGCCGCGGCCGCCGCTGATTTCGTGCCGCTGCCGCATCGCCTGCAGCCGCTGGGTACACACGATGGTGTGTTGTGGGTCAACGATTCGATCAGCACGACGCCGCATGCGAGTCTTGCGGCGCTCGATGTCTACCGCGACCGTCGCGTCGCCTTGCTGGTCGGCGGCCACGACCGCGGTCTCGACTGGCAGGCGTTCGCCGACGCGATGTGCAGCGGTGCGCCGCACGCGATCGTGACGATGGGTCAGAACGGCCCGCGCATCTTCGATCTGCTGGCGCCGATCGCGCGCGAAGCCGGATTCGAACTGTCGGCGGCCGACGATCTCGAATCGGCGATCGCGCAAGCACGCGCGGCGTTGGACGGCGACGGCGTGTTGCTGCTGTCGCCCGGCGCGCCCAGCTTCGGTGCCTACCGTGACTACACCGCGCGCGGTCGCCATTTCGCCGCGCTGGGCGGTTTCGATCCGGATGCGATCACGGCGATTCCGGGGATCGGCATCGCTTGAGATCCCGCGCGGCCGCGCTCCCGGTGGAGACGTCCGCGGTCACCGCGGCGGGTTTCTGTAGGAGCGCGCTTGCGCGCGAGTGGACTTCTGCAACGAACGCCATTTCGCGCGCAAGCGCGCTCCTACAGAAAACGGCGGCGACGGTGTCGGGTCGCGACACCTGTCAGGCGCGCCTGGTCACGCGGCGTCGGGATGGCAGGTGTGATTTCTACCGGGCGCTTAGCAGTCAATCTCGCACGGCCGGACGCGGCGAAACTGGTGTCGACGTTAAGTGTTGCTGCGCTGGCGATCGGCGGAGGGTAGGCCGCGCATGGTTGAAGCTGTGGACCAGGCCTACGCAACCTCGCGATGCGATACCGCCACGTTGATCGCTGCCGAGATCGCAGCGCGTGCCTGCGGACTGTTGCGCCAGCAGGTGGTACCGAGCATCTGCGCGACCTGCGCTGTGATGTCGGTGACCTCGGCCTCCGACAGTTGCGCAAGCGTGCTGTAGCCGATCTGCTCGAGCCTCGAGATCACGGTCGGGCCGACGCCCTTTGCTCCGAGCAGCAGCGCACGCTCCGCGGCACCGAAGCCATCAGTGCCCGCGCTCTACCGCGTAACGCGCCAGGCCGCGCAGTGCGGCGACGGCATCGTTGTCGCCGAGTCCGGCGAGCCCACGTTCGGCCGCCTCGGCGTATGCGAGCGCGCGGGCGCGGCTGTAGTCGAGGCTGCCGGCGGCTTCGATCGCGGCCAGCACTTCGGGCAGCGCATCGGTATCGCCGGTCTCGATGATGGTCCGCAGACGCGCGCGTACATCCGGTGTGGCCTGTTCCATCGCGTGGATCAGCGGCAACGTGGCCTTGCCTTCGGCGAGGTCGTCGCCGAGGTTCTTGCCCAGCGCGTCGGCATCGCCCGAGTAGTCGAGCACATCGTCGGCGATCTGGAATGCGTAGCCCAGTTGCATCCCGTAGTCGTACAGCGCCTGCTGCGTGGCGTCGTCCGCGCCGGAGGCCAGCGCGCCGAGCTTCGTGCCGGCGGCGAACAGCACCGCGGTCTTGCGCTCGATGACGTTGAGGTAGGCGGCCTCGTCGGTGTCCGGGTTGCGCACGTGCAGCAGCTGCAGCACTTCGCCCTCGGCGATGCGGTTGGTGGTGTCGGCGAGGATGCGCATCACCGGCATGCGGTCGAGTTCGACCATCAGCTGGAAGCTGCGCGAATACAGGAAGTCGCCGACCAGCACGCTGGCGGCGTTGCCCCAGATCGCATTCGCGGTGCTGCGGCCGCGGCGCAGGTCGGATTCGTCGACCACGTCGTCGTGCAGGAGGGTCGACGTGTGGATGAACTCCACGATCGCCGCCAGCTGGTGGTGCTCGGCGCCGACGGTGCCGGTCGCGCGCCCGGCCAGCATCACCAGCATCGGCCGCAGGCGCTTGCCGCCCGCCGAGACGATGTGTTCGGCGACCTGGTTGATCAGCACCACGTCGGAAGCCAGCCGGTCGCGGATCAGCGCGTCGATGGCGGCCATGTCGCCGGCGGCGAGGGCCTGGATCGCCGGCAGATCGAGGCGGGCGGCCGGTTGGGCGACGTTGTTCATGCAGGATCCGGGACAGGCAGGCCCGGGATTATAGGCAACGCCCGACGGCGGCGTGCGGATGCCCCCCAGCGCCGCATGCGGGCCGCGCGGACGGCAGGGGCGGGGCGCTTTATACTGTGATGTCGAAATCCATCACGTCGGCCCACAGGCCGGCGCAATCCAAGGAATTCCCATGGCCCGCGGCGTCAACAAAGTCATCCTGGTCGGCAATCTCGGCAACGACCCCGACACCAAGTACACCCAGGGCGGCATGGCCGTGACCCGCATCAGCCTGGCCACGACCAGCGTGCGCAACGACAAGGACGGCAACAAGCAGGAGCGCACCGAATGGCACCGCGTGGTGTTCTTCGGCAAGCTCGGCGAGATCGCCGGCGAGTACCTGCGCAAGGGCAGCCAGTGCTATGTCGAAGGCGAGATCCGCTACGACAAGTACACCGGCCAGGACGGCGTGGAGAAGTACTCGACCGACATCGTCGCCAACGAGATGCAGATGCTCGGCGGCCGTGGTGACGGCGGCGGCGGTGGCGGTGGCGGCAATTACGAGCGCAGCAGCCGTCCGCAGCGTCCGGCCGGCGGCGGCGGCGGCGGTGGCGGCGATGCCCCGCAGCAGCGCGGCCCGGCACCTTCGCGCCAGTCGGCCCCGCAGCAGCAGCGTCCCGCACCGATGGACGACTTCTCGGACGACGATATTCCGTTCTGATCGGACGTCGCGTCGCCCGATGTACTGCACGAACCCCCGAGCGATCGGGGGTTCCGCGTTTCAGGGATCGGCGTTCCGCCTCAGCGCACCCCGTGCATCCAGCGCCGCACCAGTGGCGACAGCACGAAATAGGCGATGCCCGAGCCGACGCCGATCCACAGCATCAGCTGGAACAGATCGGCGTAGCGCGAGGCCGCGACCGCCATGTCGAAGGTCTCGCCTTCGAGCACCTCCATCGAGGTCAGCTTGCCGAACTGCGCGGCCAGCACTTCCGAATACGCGGTCGCCAGCCAGAACGCGCCCATCATCAGGCCGACGACGCGCGCGACCGACAGCTGGGTCACCGCCGACAGGCCGATCGGCGACAGGCACATCTCGCCCAGTTCCAGCAGGAAATACGCCAGCACCAGCCACCACACGCTGGCGAGTACGCCGCTGCCGGCGGACTGCGCAGCCAGCATCAGCGGCACGAAGGCGAGGCCGGCGAACACGAGGCCGATGGCCATCTTTGCCGGCTTGCTCGGGTTGAGCCCGCGGCGGTCCAGCCACGGCCACAGCCACGAGAAGATTGGCGCCAGTACGACGATGAAGAACGCGCCGAGGAAGGTCAGCGAGCCGGCGGTCTGCGGCACCAGTACGACGTCGTGGACCAGCGCGATCGCCAGCGCGACGACCATCGCGATGACGGCCGTCTTCGCCAGCCCGCCGTTGCCGCGATCACTGGCGCGCAGCGCGGTGACCATCAGGATCGGGCTGCTGGCGAGCGCGAAGATCGCCCAGGGAATGCCCGGCTGGTAATCGCCGGGGGTCAGGCCGAACAGGTCCTTGGTCAACATGCGGTCGGTGAACGTGACCCAGGAGCCATAGGTCTGCTCATAGAGAGTGAAGAAGATCAGCACGCCGATGATCAGCAGCACCAGCGCCAGCATCTGCTGCCGCTGGACTTTCGTGCAGTGGCGCACGAGGAACCAGACGAACCACACCGCGAGCGTGACCGCGATCAGATGCATCGCGCCATGCACGGTCCAGGTGCGCTGGATCAGCTGCCAGACCAGCAGCGCGCCGGCGACGCTGCCGGCATAGATCCACCACTCGCGCGACAGCGGGCCAATGCGTTCGCGCAGCTTCGCCGGATCGTTCGGTTCGGCCAGGCCGTAGAGATACTTCTGGCCCCAGATGAAGACGATCAGCCCGGCGATCATGCCGATGCCGGCCGCGCCGAAGCCGTACTTCCAGCCGTAGGTCTCACCCAGGAACGCGCAGACCAGACTCGCGAACAGCGCGCCGACGTTGATGCCCGCATAGAACAGCGTGAACCCGGAATCGCGCCGCGGATCCTCGGGCGCGTAGAGCTTGCCGACGATCGTCGAGATATTCGGCTTCAGGAAACCGACGCCCATGATGATCAGCGCCAGCGACAGGTAGAACACCTGCAGTGCGGCTTCGTCGCGGACGACGACGCCATCGACGATGCGCGCTTGCTCGCCCTCGTAGGCCATGCCCAGATGGCCGAGCACCAGCAGCACGCCGCCGAGCACGACCGCCTTGCGCATGCCCAGGTAGCGATCGGCCAGCAGTCCGCCGATCACCGGCACCGCATAGACCAGGCCGCCATAGGCGCCGAGCAGATCGAAGCCCGCGTCGTCGCCGAACAGGTGGTACTTGAGGATGTAGAGGAGCAGCAGCGCCTTCATCCCGTAGAACGAGAAGCGCTCCCACATCTCGGTGAAGAAGCAGACGAAGACGCCTTTGGGGTGGCCGAGGAAATCGGCGCCGGGTGCGTGGCCGCGGGACAGCGAGGCGCCCATGGCGCACTCCGGAGGTGTTGAAGCCGCGAGTATAGGAGCGCCGCGGCCCGCCGCGATGTGCCGATTCCAGCCGGTGGCGGGGGCGCATGTGGGCTCGCCAGATCGGCCCTGGCGCGTGTCAGGCCGCTGGTCCCGCGCCTTCTGCAGGATCCGGCAGACAGTACACACACCGCTTTGCCTGCATCGCGGCCGCGGCCTACCATTCGGGCTCTTTGTCCGGAGTCCGCGCCATGTCCATGCGTCTTGCCGTGTTGCCCCTGTGCCTGCTCGCTGCGCTGCCCCTGGCCGCCCAGACCCGTGGCCTGGATGTGCGCGACCTCGTCTCGATCGACCGGGTGTCGTCGCCGGTGCTCTCGGAGGACGGTCGCCAGCTGGTCTTCGCCCAGCGCAGCGCCGAGGCCGACGGCAGCAAGGCCGAGACCGCGATCTATGCGCGCAATCTGGTCACCCGCGACATGGCGCCGCCGCGCCGCGTGACCCCGGCGGGCTGGAACGTCAATTCGCCGTCGCTCTCGGCCGACGGGCAGACGCTGTACTTCCTCAGCGCGAAGAACGGCAGCGCGCAGCTGTATGCGATGCCGCTGACGGGCGGCACGCCGCGGCAGCTGACCGATGTCGCGGTCGACGTCGGCAGCTACCAGGTCTCGCCCGATGGCACGCGCGTCGCGTTCAGCGCCGACACCTTCGCCGACTGCGCAGCCGATCTCGCCTGCACCAAGGCGCGCCATACCGAACGCAAGGACGCGCCGGCCACCGGTGTCGTCTACGACCAGCTGTTCGTGCGCCACTGGGACACCTGGGGCAACGGCACCCGCAGCCGCCTGTTCGTCGCCGACCTGCCGGCCGCCCGCGCGGGCGCGGTGAAGACCGTGCGCGCGCTGGGCCATGCGCTGGAAGGCGACATTCCGGCCAAGCCCTTCGGCGGCGCCGACGATTACACCTGGGCGCCGGATGGCCAGTCGCTGGTGGCCAGCGTGCGCATCGCGGGTCGCACCGAACCGTGGTCGACCAACTTCGATCTCTACCGCATCGATGCGGTGGGTGACGCTGCGCCGGTGAACCTCACCGAAGCCAATGCCGCGACCGATACCGGTCCGGTCTTCAGCGCCGACGGCGGCACGCTGTTCTATCGCGCCATGAAGCGCCCCGGCTTCGAAGCCGACCGTTACGCGCTGATGGCGATGGACGTGGCCAGCGGCGCGTCGCGCGAGATCGCGCCGCGCTGGGACCGTTCGCCGAGCAGCCTCACGCCGTCCGAAGACGGCCGCACGCTGTACGTCGCCGCGCAGGACGTCGGCCAGTACCCGCTGTTCCGCGTCGACGTCGCCAGCGGCGACGTCACCCCGCTGGTGGGCGACGGTTCGGTGTCGGCGTTCGCGGTCGCCGGTGACACGGTGGCGCTGACCCGCAACAGCCTGCAGACCGGCGACGTGCTCTACACCGGTTCGCTGCAGGCGCTGGGCACGGCGGGCGAAGGCGAGCCGCCGCTGCGCAAGATCACCGAAACCACCGGCGAGCGCCTGCCCGGGGTCGCGCTGGGCGAGGCCGAGCAGTTCTCGTTCCGCGGCGCCGGCAATGCCACCGTCTACGGCTACGTGGTCAAGCCGTCGAACTACCAGGAAGGCCAGACCTATCCGGTCGCGTTCCTGATCCACGGCGGTCCGCAGGGCAGCTTCGGCAACGGCTGGAGCTACCGCTGGAATCCGCAGACCTATGCCGCCAAGGGCTACGCCGTGGTCATGATCGATTTCCACGGCTCCACCGGCTACGGCCAGGCGTTCACCGATGCGATCAGCGGCGACTGGGGCGGCAAGCCGCTCGAAGACCTGCAGAAGGGCTGGGCTGCGGCGCAGCAGCAGTACGCGTTCCTCGACGGTGACCGCGCCTGCGCGCTCGGCGCGAGCTACGGCGGCTACATGATCAACTGGATCGCCGGCAACTGGTTCGACCGCCGCGGCAATGCGCCTTTCAAGTGCATGGTCAACCACAACGGCGTGTTCGACACCCGTTCGATGGGCCTGGTGACCGAAGAACTGTGGTTCACCGAATGGGAGTTCGGCGGCACCGTGGCCGACAACCCGCGCGCCTACGAGAAGTTCAATCCGGCCCGCCACATCGAGAAGTGGACGACGCCGACGCTGGTCGTCGCCGGCCAGAACGATTTCCGCGTGCCGATCGACCAGAGCCTGTCCTCGTTCACCGCGCTGCAGCGCAAGGGCATCGAGTCGAAGCTGCTGGTGTTCCCGGACGAGAACCACTGGGTGCTCAAGCCCGGTAACAGCATCCTCTGGCACGACACCGTCAACGCCTGGCTCGAGCAGCACATCGGCCAGTAAGCGTCCCCGAACGGCCGGCCCCGCGCCGGCCGTTCTCTTTCTGAAATCCCCTTCTGTCCCGGAATCCCCTGTCGATGGCGATCGAGTCCACCGTGCCCACCACCGCGCTGATCACCAGCGACATCGTCCTGTTCGGCCTCATCGCCGCCACGCTGGGCCTGATCTTCTGGCTGGCCAGCGGGCCGACGCCGTTCTGGAAGAAGTTCTTCGCCTGGGTGCCGGCGCTGCTGCTGTGCTACTTCGTGCCGGCGTTCTACAACACGGTCGGCCTGATCGACGGTGAGAACAACAGCCTCTACAACCCGATCGCCAGCCGCGTGCTGCTGCCGGCGGCGCTGGTGCTGCTGACGCTGTCGATCGACCTCAAGGGCATCCTCAAGCTGGGGCCGAAGCTGCTGTTCGTCTTCGTCGCCGGCACCGTGGGTGTGGTGCTGGGCGCGATCGTGTCGTTCCAGGTCATGGAATGGCTGCATCCGCCGGCCGTCGCCGGTGATACGTGGAAGGGCATGGCGGCGCTGGCCGGCAGCTGGATCGGCGGCGGTGCCAACATGGTCGCGATCCGCGAGGTCTACGAGGTCGATGCCACCCTGTTCGGCCAGTTCGCGGTGGTCGACGTGGCGATGGCCAGCATGTGGATGGCGACGCTGCTGTTCCTCGCCAACCGCGCCACCCAGATCGATCTGAAATCGGGCGCCGACACCACGGCCATCGACGAGATGAAGCACCGCATCGCCGCCTACGAGGCCGCGAACGCGCGCATTCCCACGCTGACCGACCTGATGGTCATCATCGGCGTGGCCTTCGGCATCGTCGGACTGGCGCATGCGATCTCCAATCCGGTGTCGGCCTGGTTCGGCGGCTTCGAATGGGCCTCGCGTTTCAGCCTAGATTCGTCGTTCGTGTGGGTGGTCGTGGTGTCCACGCTGATCGGCCTGCTGCTGAGCTTCACCCCGGCGCGCAGGCTGGAAAGCGCCGGCGCGTCGAAGGTCGGCACGGTGTGCCTGTATTTCCTGATCGCCTGCATCGGCATGCAGATGGATTTCCTCAAGCTGGCCGACCGCCCCGAGCTCATCGCCATCGGCGCGATCTGGATGGCGGTGCACGTGCTGGTGATCTGGGGCGCGGCGCGCCTGGTCAAGGCGCCGCTGTTCTATTTCGGCGTCGGTTCGATGGGCAACATCGGCGCGGCCGCCTCGGCGCCGGTGATCGCCGCGGCCTTCCATCCGTCGCTGGCGCCGGTGGGCGTGCTGCTGGGCACAGTGGGCTACGCGACCGGCACGCTGATCGCGTATTTCATCGGCCAGATCCTGCGGATGATGGCGGGCCAGTAACGCCCCCGCTGCACGTCATCCGGCGTCGCCCGCAAGCCGGGCGCGCCGGTTATGACGCACTGCGTCATCCACCGACCCGATGCGACACCGCGACGTGGTGTGCCGCGGTCGCGCTTCGATTGGGATGCCCGTCACGATGCGATCGTGCGCTTGGCACGAACCATGCTTGATGCTGTCCCGGTTTGAAACGGACATCGATCGTGCAGCAGGCAACGTTGGACAAGGTGGTCAGCATGAGCGAACGCGGCCCGGGCGCCGCGCGCGTCGACGTGGACGCGATCCGCGAGGAGTTCGAACGCGTGCAGACGCGCGCGAAAGGCGTCTCGATGCTGCTGCTCTCGAGCGCGGACGGTCGTGCGCTCGCCGAGTGGACCCATGCCCGTCTCGATCCGCGCCGCGTCGCGGCGATGACCAATTCCTTCCTCACGCTCGGCGAAACCCTCGCCCGGGAAGTGGGGATGTCGGCGGCCGACCACGCCACCATTTCGACGGTGCACGGCAGTCTGGTCGTCATCCGGATCAACGGCACGCGGCCGTACACGCTGGCCGTGCTCGGCGAGCAGCAGGCCACCCTGGCCGTGCTGCTGTTCGCGGCCCGCGAGTGCGCGGCGCGTATCCGCACGCTGATCTAGTTTTCCGTCCTGCGCAGTCGCCTCCCGCATTCGTGGGCGGCAGACCGCGCGCGACGCTCCGGTTCCACCATCCCAACATGAGGCAAGGACATCACATGGCAGGCAATTTCAGTCTCGATCAGCTCAACAGCGTCGCCGGTTTCATCGGCGCGGCACTGGTCGACAGCGACAGCGGCATGGCACTCGGCACGCTGGGCGGCGGCTCGCTGGATCTCGACGTGGCGGCGGCAGGCAACACCGAAGTGATCCGTTCGAAGCGCAACGTGGCCAAGATGCTCGGCCTCTCGGACACCATCGAGGACGTGCTGATCACGCTCAGCAACCAGTACCACCTGATCCGTCCGCTGGAGAGCAACGAGGCGCTGTTCCTGTACGTCGTGCTGGACCGAGCGAAGTCCAACCTCGCCATGGCCCGCCATGAGCTGAAGTCGTTCGAGCGCACCCTCGACTTCAAGTAATCCTGCGGGGCGATCCCGTTCCGACCGCTGCCGCATGCCGGCGGCGGTCGCGCTTTCTTTTTTCTGTCCGGACCGATGACCACCCCCCGATTTCGACATGCGAGCATCGCGGCGGCCGGCCTCGACGTGCTGCACATGACGCGGCTGAAAGTTGCATGCTCGCTGCTGATGGCCGAGCGCGTGCATGCCGAACTGCGTGACTGGCCGGGACCCGACGTCCATCTGCTCGTCGCCGGCACGGACGATCCGCACGGCGTTGCCGCGGCGGAGCAGGGCCGTCAGGCCGACATCACCGTACTGCGGATCGCCCGCGACGTCGGCGCGTCCGGCAGTGCGCTGCGGCATGGCGCCACGGTCAAGGATCTGTTCGACCGGCTGCATACGCTGCTGACCGAGGGGCCGCCGCGCGAAGCGCCGGTGCCGATCCAGATCCGTGTGCCGCCATCGTCCGAGCCGGTCGTGGCGGCCTATGCGGTCGCGTCGCTGCCAACTGCGCTGGACCTCGCCACCGAGACGGCCGGCACCATCGCCGTGCTCGAGCATGCCGGTCTTCGCGTGGCGATCGACCGGCGCCGCGGCCTGCTGCATCTCGCCACTGCCGGCGATCTGGAGACCCTGATCGCGACCTGCGCGCAGCCCGGCTGGCGCATGCAGGCGCTGGCCGATGCGGCGTTCGAAGACCGGCGCGCGGCGTTTCCGTACACCAGCGCGCTGGAGACTTTCGTCTGGCGTGCGGCGATCGCGCAGGACGTGGAAGTCGGCGATGCACCGCGGACGACGGTGATCGGCCTGAAGGGCTGGCCGATCGTCGAATCCGATACGCTGCCGGCCCATTGGCTGTTGCCGCTGACCTGCCTGCTGCACCGCGACTGGTCATCGGCCGCACTGGCGCAGGCCTGCGGCCTGCCGGACGCGGAGGTGGCCCGGATCTTCGCGGCCATCCATCACAGTGGGCTTGCGCAGCCGGCGGAACGCCGCATCGTGCGTGCGCCGGCCCGGGCTGTCGCGGCCGTGGACCTGCCGTCAGTGGGTTTCCTGGCACGCGTTGCCCGTCGGTTTGGAATGCAATTCGGAGGACACCGTGGATAACGTCACCACCAAGCTCGTATTCGTGGGCGACATGGGCGCGGGCAAGACCACCGCCATCCGGTCCATTTCCGACCACGAGCCGGTCAGCACCGAGATGCCGATCAGCGACGAGGTCACGTCCGGCAAGACGCACACCACGGTCGCGCTGGACTACAGCTCGATCGAACTCGACACCGGCGAACTGCTGCACGTCTACGGCGTGCCCGGTCAGGCCTATCTCGATTTCATGTGGCCGATGGTGGCCGAAGGCGCGCTCGGCATCATCGTGCTGGTCAGTGCCGAACATCCGGAGCGGCTGGAGAGCACCGACCGCCTGTTGCAGCGGTTCGGCGAACTCGCGCCGCAGGCCTGCTTCGCGGTCGGCGTCACCCGCACGGACCTGGCGGATGCGTTCACGCTGCCCGAGTTCCGCGATGCGCTGCTCGCCCGCGGCTACCGGATTCCGGTGCTGCGCGTGGATGCGCGCCAGCCGCTGCAGGTCGATTTCCTGATCAAGGCCCTGCTGTCCTACCAGTACGGCCGCACGCTGACGCCCGAGACCTGATCGCGGGCCACGCGCCCGCGCCGTTCCGCCCGCATCGGGCGCGCAACGACTTTCCGGTTACACAATGAAAAACGGGCGGAACCTTGCGGTTCCGCCCGTCGTCGTTTCAGTGCATCCGCTCAGCAGCAGCGGAAGCCGTTGCGCCCGCCGAAGCGCGCATCCTGCCGTTCGCGGAAGAAGGTCTTGTAGTCCATCGGCTCGCGGTCGGGATGCTTCTCGAGGATGTGGCGGACGTAGTTGTCGTAGTCCGGGATGCCGCAGCACAGCCGTGCGGTCTGCACGACCCTCCGCCACACACGCTTGTGTGTGGCGAAGTGCTCCAGCGGGACGAGTGCGCCGGCCATCAGCCCTGCGCTCCGGTCACGCCCCGGCCGCTCACATCCATGTCTGCTGCTGCTCGGGCGTCAGCTCCACGAACGGCGATTCCTTCGCCGTCGGCGCGGGTGCGCGGCGGGCCTTGAGGATTGCGCGGACCGCGAAGAACAACACGCTGAAGACCACGAACAGGAACAGCGTCGTCAGACCGGCATTGACGTAGCCGTTGACGATGACCTGGCGCATCTGGCCGGCGGTCTTGGCCGCGCCCAGCAGTTCGCCGTTGGCCAGCGCCGCCTGGTAGTGGCGGGCCTGGGCGAGGAAGCCCATGGCCGGCTTCGGGTCGAACAGCTTGATCAGGCCTGCGGACGTGGTGCAGATCAGCAGCCACACCGCCGGGACGACCGTGACCCATGCGTAGCGGTCCTTCTTCATCTTGAACAGCACCACCGTGCACAGCATCAGCGCGATGCCCGCGAGCATCTGGTTGGCGATACCGAACAGCGGCCACAGGGTATTGATGCCACCCAGCGGATCCACGACGCCCTGATAGAGGAAGTAGCCCCACAGCGCGACACAGCCCGCGGTACCGAGTGCGTTTGCACCCCAGTTCTCGGTCTTGCGCAGCACTGGCACGAAGTTGCCGAGCAGGTCCTGCAGCATGAAGCGACCGGCGCGGGTACCCGCGTCGACGGCGGTCAGGATGAAGAGCGCCTCGAACAGGATCGCGAAGTGGTACCAGAACGCCATGGCGCCGTCGCCGGTGCCGGGCAGGGCGTCATGCAGGATCACCGCGATACCGACGGCGAGCGTCGGTGCGCCACCGGCGCGCGAGATGATCGTGCTTTCGCCGATCTGCTGGGCCTTGAGTTCCAGCGCCTCGGGCGTGATGACGAAGCCCATCTGGCTGACCGCGGCCGCTGCGCTCTGCACGTCCGTGCCGAGGACTGCGGCCGGGCTGTTCATCGCGAAGTAGATGCCCGGATCGAGGATCGAGGCCGCGACCAGCGCCATGATCGCCACGAACGATTCCATCAGCATGCCGCCGTAGCCGATGTAGCGGGCGTGGGTTTCGTTGGCGAGCAGCTTGGGCGTGGTGCCCGAGGAAATCAGCGCATGGAAGCCGGAGACGGCGCCGCACGCGATCGTGATGAAGAGGAACGGGAACAGGCCGCCCTTCCAGACCGGACCGTCGCCGGTGGAGGCGAACTCGGTCAGCGCCGGCATTTTCAGCGTGGTGACTTCCGGACTGGCGATGACGATACCGATCGCCAGCGCGACGATCACGCCGATCTTGAGGAACGTCGACAGGTAGTCGCGCGGGGCGAGCAGCAGCCACACCGGCAGGGTCGCGGCGACGAAGCCGTAACCGATCAGCATCCAGGTGATCTGGGTGCCGGTGAAGGTGAAAGCCGGGCCCCAGTAGGGATCCGCACCGACCTTGCCGCCGAACCAGATCGCCGCGAGCAGGGCGATGATGCCGAAGATCGAGATTTCACCGATCTTGCCCGGGCGGATGTAGCGCATGTAGATGCCCATGAAGACCGCGATGGGCATCGTCGCGATCACCGTGAACATGCCCCACGGGCTCTCGGCCAGTGCCTTGACGACGATCATCGCCAGCACCGCCAGGATGATGATCATGATCATGAAGGCGCCGAACAGCGCGATGGTGCCGGCGACCTGGCCCATCTCCTCGCGCACCAGATCGCCGAGCGAACGGCCGTTCCGGCGCGTGGAGATGAAGAGGACCATGAAGTCCTGCACGGCGCCCGCGAGCACCACGCCGACGATCAGCCACAGCATGCCGGGCAGATACCCCATCTGCGCAGCGAGCACCGGGCCGACCAGCGGACCGGCGCCGGCGATGGCGGCGAAGTGGTGACCGAACAGCACGTGCTTGTTGGTCGGGACGTAATCGAGACCGTCGTTGTTGGCGTGCGCGGGGGTTGCCCGACGCGGATTGAGCCCCAACACCTTGTCGGCGATGTACAGGCTGTAGTAGCGGTAGGCGACCAGATAGATCGAGACTGCGGCCACGACGATCCAGAGCGCACTGATCTGTTCGCCTTGTCGCAGGGCCACGACGCCCATACAGGACGCGCCCAGCAGCGCGACTGCGCCCCAGACCACGTGATTGATGGCACCCTTCATTTTCGGTTAATCCAGGGGAAGACGCGCACAGGGTCGCCCCGGCGGCGGGCGGGGTCAATGGAATTGCGACCGAATCGCCAATTCAGGACGTACGACTTTCGTCTTACACAGGCGTCGAGGTGTTCGAATGACGCCGCGCTGCGGGTTCGGCGGCGGCACGAACCGGCTGAGGGCTGCATGTCCAGGCGAGACGGAAGCCGGGCCAGAGTCTTCGCTGATCGTCCGGGTGGCGGGGCGCGTGCGCGCCGCAATACCCGGGCGCTGGGCTGACAGACTGCTAGCATTGCGCGCTTTGCGGCCGGGCACCGGCGGGTTGCGGGATGACGACGATGGACGACAGGGGCAGCTGGATGTGCCGCACACGATCGCCTGCCGGCCCGACGCGATGAGTGCGGCTGCGGACGCCCCGCTGCGTGAGCAGCTGCAGTCCCTGATCGCACGCCTGCCCGAGGGCGACGTGGCGGTGGGGCCACTGGTCGACGAGCTCGGCGCCCAGGGCATGTTGCTGCTGGTCATCGTGCTGACCCTGGTGTTCCTGATTCCGGTGTCGATTCCCGGCGTCAGTACCGTGTTCGGCGCCGTGATCGTGCTGATCGGTGCGGCGCGGCTCATGGGGCGCCCCCTCTGGCTGCCGGCTGCGGTCCGTCGGCGCTCGGTCCCGGCAGGTCGCCTGCGCGGCGCGCTCGATGTCGGCCTGACCTGGGTGCAGCGGCTCGAGCGCATCACAAAGCCAGGCCGCTTCGCCGCGATGAGCGAAGGGCGTGGCACCGGTCTGTTCAACGATGCCGCGCTGATCCTGGGCGCCGTGCTGCTGATGGCGCCGTTCGGCTTCATCCCTTTCAGCAACACCGTGCCCGGCGTCGCCCTGATGTGCCTGGCGATCGGCCTGTTGCAGCGCGACGGGCTGATGGTGCTGCTCGGGCACCTGATGAACGTGCTGACGATCGTCTACTTCGCCGTCCTGATCGGCGGCGGCGGTCTGGCGATCCGGGAACTGGCGTCGAGGTTCTGGCCGGCCTAGCAGACGGGCGGGGCGTTGGCGTACGTGCTCGCGCGACGCTGCTCTGCTCCGCCAAGGCCGATCGCCCGGGGATGCGCGCCCGCGGCGCGCGCCTGGCTACAGCCAGCGTGCCTTCTTGAACATCCGGTAGAGCACGACCATCACCACGCCCACGCCGCCGATCAGCAGCGGATACGCATAGCGTTCGTCGAGTTCGGGCATGTCGTGGAAGTTCATGCCGTACCAGCTGGTGATCAGCGTCGGCGCGGCGAGCAACGCGGCCCAGGCGCCGAGCTTCTTGACGGTCTCGCCCTGGGTCAGCGTCACCAGCGCCTGGTTGACGCCCAGCGCGGTGCCGAGGATGTCGCGGATCGCATCGATGGTCTCGTTGATGCGCACCGAGTGGTCGAGCACGTCGCGGATGTAGAGCTTGGCCTCGCTCGGGATCAGCGGGCTGCTGCTGCGCACCAGCTGCGAGAGCACGTCCTGCAGCGGCGTCACCGCGACGCGCATGTAGGTCAGCTCGCGCTTGAGCTGGTAGAGCCGGATCACGATGCCGCGGTGGAACTGCTCGCTGATGATGTCCTGCTCGAGCGCGTTGAGCGTCGCCTTGAAGTCGTCGACGATCGGCAGGTAGTTGTCGACGATCGCATCCAGCACCGCGTACAGCGCCGCCGGCGCGCCCATCGCCATCAGTTCGGGTTCGCGTTCGATGCGCTGCCGCGCGGGTGCATACGACAGCGACGCGCCATGGCGCACGGTCACCAGATAGCGCGCGCCGAGAAAGATGTGGGTCTCGCCGTAGGCGATGCGTTCGTCGATCGCCTGCGCGGTATTGGCGACGATGAACAGCGAATCGCCGTAGGCCTCGATCTTCGGCCGCTGGTGCGCCTTGCCGGCGTCCTCGATCGCCAGATCGTGCAGGCAGAACTCCTCCTGCAGTTGCGCCAGCACGTCGGCGCCCGGTTCGTACAGGCCGATCCACACGAAGCTGCCGTCGTCGATCGCCAGCACGTCGCTGATGTCGTCGAGCAGGATGTCGCGCTTGGTGCCGTCCGACCCGTATACGGCGCAATTGACCACGCAGTCTGGATTGGCGGCAGCGGGTGCCGCGGCGGGCACAGGTTCGGAGGAGGTCTGCATCGCGTCATCGTCCGCCACCGCGGCGGGCGCGACAAGCGCTGGTGTGTCCGTGGGACTCGCCTCGGTGACACAGGCTTCGCAGACCAGTGCCGCGGTGCAAGCCGGAACGCGCCACCTGGTCCGCGCTCGAGTCATCGCGATGAAAAGGGGTGTTGCCTGCAGCGACGTCGCGTAATCCCTTCGCGATCGCGTTGAGGGTTGTTCTTCGGGCTGACCCGTTGCCGAAGATCTGTGCGGTTCTGCGTCGGCCCACCTCCATGGCAGCCGGTCGCGGCGCGACGTGCGCGACGGGTCGGTGGTCACCGCAGCTCTGGCCACCACGCAGAATCATTACCCGCCTGGCGAGCAGGAACCCAACAGCGCGTTGCGCCGCGCACGCTTCAGCTTGCGATTCGATGACAGGCCGCGTTCCGAAGTCACAGGACGATCGACGTTTCGCGCTGCTGCGCCGCGCTTCCGGCGTGACCGGACCTGCGTCCGTCGAGCGCCGCCGGGATGTCGATCAGGAACGAAGGGGCGTCGGCACTGCCGGCCGCCGCAATACCCGGAACAGCGCCACATGCACCGGCATCAGCAGCGACAGCCACGCCGCATTGCGTTGCGGCAGCACCGGCAGCCAGTGCAGGAACACCGCGACGACGCCGCACAGCACCACGCTGCCGAGCACCCAGCCGAACATCGCGCCCGGCGCACGGCCGCGCGCGATGCGCCAGCCGCCGGGCAGCAGCAGCAGGCACAGCGGGTTGAGCAGCAGCAGGTTCTGGTTGCGCCAGGCGAAGCCGTGGGCGGTGCCCAGCCACAGGAACAGCATCACGCCGCCGAGCAGGGCGGCCACGGTCCAGAAGGGCAGGGCGACCGCCGCCAGGGCGCGTGGCGCGGTGCGGCCGGCGATCAGGATGGCCGCGCCAAGCGCCAGACCGGCCAACAGCCACGGCCACAGCAGACGTGGACGCTCGACGGGCTCGGGCGCCTGGGTGTGCGGCACGATGACCTGTTCGCTCGACACCAGCGGCCGCCCGTCGACATTGCGTGCGTCGCGCAGCGCATCGGCCAGCCGCATTGGCACGAAGGCGTCGTCCCACAGCGCATTGGGCCGGTCCGCGGCGGGGCCGAGGCCGATGTCGAACCCGAGCCACATCCACAGCGCGGGCGAGGCCAGGCGCACCGCGTCGCCGCGGTAGCTGTTGCCGCGCGACCGGCCCTGCAGCTGGCTGTGCAGCGCGCCGCCGAGTGCGCGGTCGATGGCGTCGCGCACGCGGGTGGAGCAGTTGTCGGTGAAGTAGTCGTAGCGGTAGTGCGCGTTCTCGGGCTTCGCGTTCTCGGCCAGCGCCGCAGCGAGTGCGCGCGCCTGGTCGGGGTCGAGATCCAGCCACTGGATCGAGACGCCGCGGCCGACCTGGCGGTAGTAGGCCAGGTCATCGACGAACGGCAACGCGGCCAGCATGTAGCGCATGTCGCCGCGGATGAAGCGCGGCACGAAGTCGGGCTCGTTCGGGTCGAAGAAGCCGAAGTTGTAGGACAGCGGTTCCGGCTCGGCCGGATCGTCGACGATCAGCGCGTTGTGGCCGAAGCGTTCGAAGAACACGTCGCCGGGCTGCATCGTCGCCACGCCGATCTGCGGAACATCGACATCGGCGACGTCCTGTGCGGCCGCGAGCAGCGGCCACAGTCCCAGGCACAACAGCAGCGCCAGCGCGCGTGCGATCACGCGCGTCGGTCAGACTTCGGCATGCACGCTGACGTGCAGCGCATGCAGGCGGCGCGAGTCGGCATCGGTGACGCGGAACACGAAGCGGCCCAGCGTCAGTTCTTCGCCGACTTCCGGCAGGTGGCCGATCGCACCGGTGATCACGCCACCGATGGTGTCGTATTCGTCGTCGTCGAAATCCGAACCGAAACGCTCGTTGAAATCCGCGATCGGGGTCAGCGCGCTCACCGCGAACTGGCCGTCGGCCTGCGCCGCGATCAGCGCGTTCGGATCCTCGGCGTCATCGTGCTCGTCGTCGATCTCGCCGACGATCTCTTCCAGCACGTCCTCGATCGTCACCAGTCCGGCGACGCCGCCGTACTCGTCGATGACGATGGCCATGTGGTTGCGCGACTGGCGGAACTCGCGCAGCAGCACATTGAGTTTCTTCGACTCGGGAATCAGCACCGCCGGGCGCAGCAACTCGTGGATCGAGCCGGGGCCGTTGTCGGCGACGACGCCGCGCAGCAGATCCTTGGCCAGCAGGATGCCGAGGATCTCGTCCTTGTCATCGCCGTGCACCGGGAAGCGCGAATGGCCGGACTCGACGACCTGGCGCATCAGTTCGAGGAAGGGCGCATCGGCAGGCAGCGCGACCATCTGTGCGCGCGGCACCATGACGTCGCCGACCGTCTTGCTGGAAATGCCGAGCGCACCTTCGAACATGCGCAGCGTGTCGGCATCGATCAGGCCGTCGGCGTGCGTATCGCGCAGCAGTTCGACGAGATCGTCGCGGTTGCTGGGCTCGCCGGAGATCGCGGAGCTCAGGCGTTCGAGCCAGCCACGGCGGCGTTCCTGGGGTTCGGAACCGGGGGAAGGTCGACTGTCATCCTCGGACATGGTGCGGTTTTTTCGGTTGGCATGCGTCCGGATGGACGTGGCAGCAGTCTAGCAGGCCGGCGTGGCGGGCCTGCGAACGTGACCTGTCAGCGGACTTCGCCCGCGTAGGGATCGCCGACGCCGAGTTCGGCCAGGATCTCGCGTTCCAGCTGCTCCATGGCCTCGGCCTCGGGCGTGTTCTCGTGGTCCCAGCCCAGCAGATGCAGCACGCCGTGCACGGTCAGATGTGCGTAGTGCGCATTCAGTGTCTTGCCCTGTTCGCTGGCCTCGCGCGCGACCACGGGCGCGCAGATCACCAGGTCGCCGAGCAGCGGCAGGCGCACGCCTTCGGGCAGGCCCTCTGGCAGTTCGGCCGGAAAACTCAGCACGTTGGTCGCGTAGTCCTTGCCGCGGTAATGCCGGTTGAGCGCACGGCCTTCGTCTTCGCCCACGATGCGCAGCGCGAGATCGGCGTTGCGGATGCGGCCGTCCAGCGCCGCTGCGGCCCAGCGGCGGAAACTGGCCGCGGCCGGCACGCCCTTGCGGGCGGTGGCATAGCCCACGGCGATGTCGAGCTGGACCGGTCCCTGGGTCATCGGTGTCACTCCGCGTCGTTCGCGGCGTCGCGCCGCTCGTAGGCGGTGACGATACGGGCGACCAGCGGGTGGCGCACGACGTCACGGGCCTCGAAGAAAGTGAAGCTGACGCCTTCGACGCCGCGCAGCACGTCGATCGCGTCCTTGAGGCCGGATTTCACGTGCTTGGGCAGATCGACCTGGGTCATGTCGCCGGTGACCACGGCCGTGCTGCCGAAGCCGAGGCGGGTCAGGAACATCTTCATCTGTTCGATGGTGGTGTTCTGCGCCTCGTCGAGGATCACGAAGGCATCGTTGAGCGTGCGGCCACGCATATAGGCCAGCGGTGCGATCTCGATGACGTTGCGTTCCAGCAGCTTGGCGACCTTTTCCACGCCCAGCATCTCGTACAGCGCGTCGTAGAGCGGGCGCAGGTAGGGGTCGACCTTCTGGCTGAGATCGCCGGGCAGGAAACCCAGCTTCTCGCCGGCCTCGACCGCCGGGCGCACCAGGATCAGACGCTGCACCTTGGCCTCGTTCAGGGCTTCGACCGCCATCGCCACGGCGAGGAAGGTCTTGCCGGTGCCGGCCGGGCCGATGCCGAAGTTGATGTCGTGGCCGGTGATGCGGTGCAGGTACTTCGCCTGGTTCGGTCCGCGGCCGCGGATGGTGCCGCGCTTGACGCGCACCGCGACTTCCTGGGGCTGGTAGTCGTCGCCCTCGACATTCGCATCGCTCAGACGCATCGCGACCGCCTGGCTGTCGAACACCTCGGTTTCGGTCTCGGCGTACAGGGCCTTGAGCAGCTTCTCGGTGCGGTCGAGCATGCCGGTGTCGCGGCCGGTGATCCGAAAGATGTTGCCGCGATTGGCGATCTCGACGCCGAGGCGCAGCTCGATCTGGCGCAGGTGGCCATCGAAGGGACCGGCAAGATTGGCCAGGCGCACCGAATCGGAGGGCTCGAGCAGGAAGGTGCGTTCGGGAAGGGCATTGGTCATGGCGCGGATTCTAGCGGCCGGCATGTCGTCGCCGTGCAGATTCGCGCGCGCGGCGCACGGTCAGTTGTCGCCGGCTAGGGTTGGGCTGCGGCAGGCGCAGAAGTCACGGGCAGGGGCGGCTCGGCCAGCACGTGGCGGGTGTCGCAATCGATCCGGAGACGGCCCCGGTAACAGGCGTTGGCGTCGCGGATGCAGCCCGCGCAGCCCGGATGCGGCCGGGCGGTCGCGGGATCGACATCGACGCGGGCGCCATCGGTGTCGATGACATGGCGTGCATCGGCCGCGAAATGCCGGTCGATCACGCGAAAGCTGGCCCGATCGATCCCGTCGATCCGGTGGAACCGGTCGCTGTAGACGCACAGGCGGTCGGTGATCCAGTCCTGCTCCAGCGCGAGGCTCTGCGGATCGCACACCTCGACGCGGCGAAGCCGATCCTCGTGCGCCGCCGGTTCGCCGATGGGGCTGAGCAGCGAGTAGCCGCGTACGCGGTCGACGGCGTGCGCCGAACTGAGCGCGCGGAAGCTGGCGCGATCCGCGTCGTCGACCCGCACCAGGTTGTACGGGCTGTAGACGCAGGCCGCATCCATTGGCCAGCGGTGCGCGTCGAGGTCGAGCGTGGCGATGTCGCAGACCTCGCGCGCCGTGCCGCCGCTGTACGCGCGTCGCCGGTCGACGCCGTGCCGTCCGAGCAGCCGGAACGACGCGAGGTCCGCCCCGTCGATGGCGCGCCACTGGAAATAGACCTGCGCACGGTCGCGCGCATAGTGCGTGCGCGCGTAGGGTTTGAACGTGTCCGGATCCGCTTCCGCGACCGGCCGGCCCCACAGATACACCCGGCTCCGGTCGCGGCCGTACTCCCGGTTGATCTTGCGGAAACTCGCGGCGTCGGCGCCTTCGATCGCGACCGGACCGTGCTTGCCCGAGTTGTAGAAGACCGTGTCGTCTTCAACGCTGTAGCCGGAACAGCCGGCCAGGGCGCACAGGACACACAAGAGGACGATCATCCCTGACCGCATGCGATGGCTCCTTCTGCAAGGTCCGCAATGATGCGTGGCAACCGGTGGCCGTGGCCATCCCGGTTCACAGCGTGCGGTGCATCACCAGGATGTCGGTCGGCCCGAGCGTTGCATGCCGGAACGCGCCGGGCACGCGGCCGACGATGTCGAAACCGTGACGCTGCCACAGCGCGATCGCGCCGGTATTGCTGGCGACCACGTAGTTGAATTGCATCGCGGTGAAGCCGGCTGCGCGCGCCTGCGCCATCGCATGCGTGCACAGCGCCGAGGCGATGCCCTGGCCCCGCGCCTCGGCCGCGACCATGAAGCCCGCATTGGCGACATGGTCACCCAGGCCCGGCTGGTTCGGCTTGAGCAGATACAGGCCGACGACCTGCGCGCCGCGCTCGGCGACGAAACAGCGCGCCGGTGATGTGGTCCACAGCGCCCGCGCCTCGTCCAGCGTGATGTCCGGCGCATAGGCGTAGGTGTCGCCGCGGGCCACGACGTCGCGGAATACCGGCCAAACGCGTTCGAATCCGTGCGCATCGATCTCGCGGATCGTCAGCGGCAAGGGCAGGGCGGACACGATGCGCCCGACGTCAGGCGCCGACCACGCGCCCGCGCAGCGAATTGCTCAGCGCGTGGGTGATCTCGACATCGACGAACTGACCGATCAGTCGCGCCGGCGCCGGAAAGTTCACCGAGCGCATGTTCTCGGTCTTGCCGGTGAGTTCGTTGGGATCCTTGCGCGACGGCCCTTCGACCAGCACCGTCTGCACGCTGCCGACCATGCGTTCGGAGATGCCGGCCGCGTGGGCATTGATATGCGCCTGCAGGCGCGAGAGACGCGCGTGCTTTTCGTCCTGGCTCACCGAATCCTCGATGTCCGAGGCCGGCGTGCCCGGGCGGCGCGAATAGATGAAGGAGAACGACTGGTCGAAGCCGACATCCTCGATCAGCTTCATCGTCTTCTCGAAATCGGCCTCGGTCTCGCCGGGGAAGCCGACGATGAAATCCGAGCTGATCGAGATGTCCGGACGCACCGCGCGGAGCTTGCGGATCTTCTGCTTGAACTCGAGCGCGGTGTAGCCGCGCTTCATCGCCGACAGAATGCGGTCGCTGCCGGCCTGCACCGGCAGATGCAGATAGTTCGCCAGCTGCGGCACGTCGCGATAGGCCTCGACCAGCGAGTCGGAGAACTCCAGCGGGTGCGAGGTGGTGAAACGGATGCGGTCCACGCCGTCGATCTCGGCGATGGTGCGGATCAGCAGGCCGAGGTCCGCGATCTCACCGTCACCCATCGGGCCGCGATACGCATTGACGTTCTGGCCCAGCAGATTGATCTCGCGCACGCCCTGGCCGGCCAGTTGCACGACTTCGACCAGCACGTCCTCGAACGGCCGGCTGACTTCCTCGCCGCGGGTGTAGGGCACCACGCAGAACGAGCAGTACTTCGAGCAGCCTTCCATGATCGACACGAACGCGCTCGGCCCGTCGGCGCGCGGTTCGGGCAGGCGGTCGAACTTCTCGATCTCGGGAAAGCTGATGTCGACCTGCGGCAGGCCGGTCTCGCGCTTGGCGCGGATCAGCTCGGGCAGGCGATGCAGCGTCTGCGGACCGAACACCAGGTCCACGTAGGGCGCGCGCTTGACGATCGCTTCGCCTTCCTGCGACGCGACGCAGCCGCCGACGCCGATCAGCACCGGCTTGCCGTCCCTCTTGAGCGCCTTCCAGCGGCCGAGCTGGCTGAAGACCTTCTCCTGCGCCTTCTCGCGGATCGAGCAGGTGTTGACCAGCACCACGTCCGCTTCTTCGACGTTGTCGGTGAGCTCCAGGCCGTCGCTGGCGGCGAGCACGTCGGCCATCTTGGCCGAGTCGTACTCGTTCATCTGGCACCCGTGGGTCTGGATGTAGAGCTTGCCGCGCGGCGGCGCGCCGGGCTGGGCGTGCAGGGCGGGCGCAGGGGCCAGCGGATCGCCGGCGAGGGAGGCGGTTTCGGTCATGGCGTGTCCGGGGCGCGGCGTTGAGTCCGGGCCGGATGGCGAGTGGGCGCGCAGTGTAGCGGCTCGTGGCCGGCGCGCCGATTCGCGCGTTCACAATCAAGGACTTGGCAAGCGCCGCGGAAGCGTGGACACTCCGCGACGTGAAACGGGGATGGGGACTCATCGTGGCGCTCGGTCTGCTGGCGGCCTTTCCGGTTGCCGGCAGCTCGCTGTATCGCTGCGACACCGGCGACGGCATTCCCCAGTACGTCAGCAAGCGTGTCAGCGGTGCGAGTTGCCGGGTCGTGGGTGGCGCGCCGCCGCCGCCGAGTCGCAGTGCAGGGGCGTCCGCCGCGCGCGCGACACCTGCTTCCGTGCCCGCAGCGGCCCCTTCGAACGTCGACAGCGGCGCACCGGCGACCTTCATGGGTGGCACGGCAGGCGCACCCGCAGCCGCAGTGTCGACGCCCGCCTCGGCGCCCGCCGCCACACCGGCGCCGACACCGGCCCGGACCACGGCCGCATCGGGTGCCAGCGCGGGTCAACGTCGCCTGCAGCAGGGGCAGGTGTATTCGTACGTCAAGGACGGCGTGCGCCACTACAGCAGCAGTCGGCCATCGGGCGGCGCCCAGGTGGCGGCGGTCCGCACGATCAACTACAGCTTCTTCGAGACCTGCTACGCCTGCGGCGCGGCGCCGGGGGTGAACTTCGGCAACGTGCGCCTGAACCAGACCGCCTTCCGCGACGAGATCGCCCGGGCCTCGCGCGATTTCGGGGTCGAAGAAGCGATCGTGCGCGCGATCATGCATGCCGAGTCCGCGTTCAATCCGAACGCGCTGTCGCGGGCCGGCGCCCAGGGCCTGATGCAGCTGATGCCGGCGACGGCGCGCCGCTTCGGCGTGGTCAACGCCTACGACCCCGAGCAGAACATCCGCGGCGGCGTGGAGTACCTCGCCTGGCTGCTGAAGCGCTTCAACGGCGATCTGACCCTGGCCGCGGCGGGCTACAACGCCGGCGAAGGGGCGGTGGCCCGACACAAGGGCGTGCCGCCCTACGCCGAGACCCAGCGCTACGTGGTCCGTGTCGGCACCCTGGCCGAGCGCTACCGCGGCCAGCTCGCGAGCCGCTGATCACGGCGGGCCTGCGACCGATTGTCGCTGGATTCAGGGTTCCGCTACACTCGGGCGTGTTTTGCGGCCAGCGCAGGGAATCAGCGCCGGTCTGAGGCAGCCAGTACACAACAGCTACCGAAAACGAGAGCGGAGTACCGGATGGTCGACGAAACGGTGGTCGGGCCTGGTGGGGGAGAAGACCCGGTCAATGAGGGGCGGCGCCGCTTTCTGACGGCCAGCACGCTCGTGGTCGGTGCGGTGGGCGCGGGCATCACCGCGATCCCCTTCATCAAGTCCTGGAATCCGAGCGCACGCGCCAAGCTGGCGGGTGCACCGGTGACGGTGGACATCAGCGCGCTCGAGGAAGGGCAACGCCTGATCGCCGAGTGGCGGGGCCAGCCGATCTGGATCGTCAAGCGCTCCAAGGCGATCCTCGAGGCGTTGCCGACGCTCGACAGCCAGCTGCGCGATCCCGAATCGACCAACCTCGAACAGCAGCCGACCTACGTGCTGGAGGCCAATCCCGAGCTGCGCTCGATCAAGGCCGACATCTCGGTGCTGGTCGGTCTGTGCACGCATCTGGGCTGCTCGCCGGAAATGGTCGCCGAGATCCGTCCGGCCCCGTTCGACGCCAACTGGAAGGGCGGCTATTTCTGCCCCTGTCACAAGTCGAAGTTCGACATGGCCGGCCGCGTCTACGACGGCGTGCCTGCGCCGACCAACCTGCTGGTACCGCCGCACCACTACGCGGATGACAACACGCTGGTCATCGGTGTCGATCCGGAGGGAGCCGCCTGATGGCCAACGTCCTCGTCCGCGGCGCCCACGGCGTCTTCAACTGGGTCACCGAGCGCGCACCGGCTTTGATGCCGATGTACCGCAAGCACATGACCGAGTACTACGCGCCGAAGAACTTCAACATCTGGTACATCTTCGGCGTGCTGTCGCTGGTCGTGCTGGTCAACCAGATCCTGACCGGCATCTTCCTGACGATGCACTACAAGCCGAGCGCGGCGGATGCCTTCGCCTCGGTCGAATACATCATGCGCGACGTGGAGTGGGGCTGGCTGATCCGCTACATGCACTCCACGGGTGCGTCGCTGTTCTTCATCGTGGTCTACATCCACATGTTCCGCGGCCTGATGTACGGCAGTTACAAGAAGCCGCGCGAGCTGGTGTGGATCCTCGGCATGCTGATCTATCTGGTGCTGATGGCCGAAGCCTTCCTCGGCTACGTGCTGCCGTGGGGCCAGATGTCGTTCTGGGGCGCGAAGGTCATCATCTCGCTGTTCGGCGCGATTCCGGTGATCGGCAATGGCCTGACCGAATGGATCATGGGCGACTACCTGCCCAGCGACGCCACGCTCAACCGCTTCTTCGCCCTGCACGTGATCGCACTGCCGCTGGTGCTGCTGCTGCTGGTCGTGCTGCATCTGGGCGCGCTGCATGAAGTGGGCTCGAACAATCCCGACGGTGTCGAGATCAAGAAGGGTCCGAAGGGCAACCGCTGGTCGAAGACCGCGCCGGCCGACGGCATCCCGTTCCACCCGTACTACACGGTCAAGGACGGCTTCTACGTCTGCTTCTTCCTGATCATCGCGGCCTTCATCATCTTCTTCGCGCCGGCGTTCGGCGGCTGGTTCCTCGAGCACGACAACTTCACCGAGGCCAACCGCCTGGTGACGCCCGAGCACATCAAGCCGGTCTGGTACTACACGCCGTACTACGCGATGTTGCGCGTGGTGCCGCACAAGCTCAGCGGCGTGCTGGTGATGTTCGGCGCGATCGCGATCCTGTTCCTGGTGCCGTGGCTGGACCGCTGCAAGGTGCGCTCGCACCGCTACCGCGGCCCGATCACCAAGATCATGCTCGCGCTGCTGGTGGTGTGCTTCATCTGGCTCGGCAAGATCGGCGCCGGTCCGGGTACCGATCCGGTGGAGACGATCATCGGCCGGGTGCTGACCTTCCTGTATTTCGCGTTCTTCATCACGATGCCGGTCTGGACCAAGCTCGACAGGACCAAGGCCGTGCCGGACCGGGTGACGCTGCATGACTGACCACGCCTTCGCCCGCATGTGCCTCGCGCGCATCGTCACCGCCGCTGCGGGCCTGCTGCTGTCGTTCGGCGCGCTGGCGGCGGCCGGTGGGCCGGTGGAGCAGTCCGGCACCGACATCGGGGACCGGGCCTCGCTGCAGCGCGGCGCGCAGCTATACATGAACTACTGCGCCGGCTGCCACTCGCTGAAGTTCATGCGCTACTCGCGCATGGCCGAGGACCTGGGGCTGACCGAGGACGAGGTGATGAACAACCTCAACCTCACCGGCGCGGCCTACGGCGAGCACATCATCTCGTCGATGCCGGCCGAGCAGTCCGCGCAGTGGTTCGGCCAGACGCCGCCCGACCTGAGCCTGATCACGCGGGTGCGCGGCAGCGACTGGGTCTACACCTACCTCAAGTCGTTCTACATCGACGAGACCCGCCCGCTGGGCTGGAACAACGCGTTGTTCCCGAACGCTTCGATGCCCAACCCGCTGTGGGAGATGCAGGGTCTGCAGCATGCGGTGCACGGTGAAGCGGACGAGGGCGGGGAGCCTGCGGTCGCCCATCTCGAGCTCGGCTCGGCCGGCACCCAGAACGCGCAGCAGTTCGACCAGACCGTGCGCGACATCACCACGTTCCTCGAGTACGTCGGCGAGCCGGCCGCGCTCAAGCGCCAGCAACTCGGCGTCTGGGTACTGCTGTTCCTGACGTTCCTCACGTTCCTGGCCTGGCTTCTGAAGAAGGAATACTGGCGCGACGTCCACTGAGCGTGCCGCCCCTGGAAAGGGGCGATACGTGCGGCCCGGACGGCATTGCCGGGCGCGGCGGGGAAATGCGAGACTCGGGACCGCGACGACCGTCTGCGAGGGGCAGCCGGCGTCAGGGGCTGGCGGATCCAGCCTCCGGAAGGCCGACGACGGCCGTGAGTGCATCCATGCGAAACGTCCTGACATTGTTTTCCTCGGTCGATGATGTGCTGTGCCATCGGGCGCGCCTCGTGCTCGCGGCCAAGGGCGTCACCTACGACATGGTCGTGGTCGATCCCCAGAATCCGTCCGAGGATCTGATCGACCTCAACCCGTACCACTCGGTGCCGACTCTGGTCGAGCGCGAGCTGGTGTTGTACGCGGCCAGTGTGGTCAGCGAATACCTCGACGAACGCTACCCGCATCCGCCACTGATGCCGGTCGATCCGCTGTCGCGCGCGCGGCTGCGCCTGGCGATGCTGCGCATCGAGCACGACTGGGTGCCGCAGGTGCAGGCGATCCAGCTGGGCAACAAGGCCCAGGCCGAAGCGGCGCGCAAGCGCCTGAAGGAACTGGTCACCGCAGCGGTGCCGCTGTTCAAGGCCAGCAAGTTCTTCCTCAATCCCGAAATGAGCCTGGCCGACTGCGCGATGGCGCCGATCGTCTGGCGTCTGCATGCGCTGGACATCCCGTTGCCCAAGGACGGCGCCAAGGCGATCGAGGACTACGGCAACCGCATCTTCCGCAGCCCCGGCTTCGTCCGCAGCCTCACGCACCAGGAGCGTGGCCTGCGTCAGCTGCCGGACTGAAGGATGCGTCCGTGATGGCGTTGCAGGCGGACATTCCGGTGAATCGTTAGAATGTCCGCATGACGGATCGATCGCCTGCAATGACCAGCCACCGCCCGTATCTGCTGCGGGCGCTGTACGAATGGATTGCCGACAACGGCATGACGCCGCACATCCTCGTGGATGCGCGGCAGCCCGGCGTGCGGGTGCCCGCGCATACCGTCAAGGACGGCCGCGTCGTGCTCAACATCGCCGACCGCGCGGTCGCCCGGCTGGAGCTGGACAACGAGGGCGTGCGGTTTTCCGCACGCTTCGGCGGCGTCAGCCAGGCGGTCATGGTGCCGATCCCGGCCGTGCTGGCGATCTACGCCCGCGAGACCGGGCAGGGCATGGCGCTGCCCGAGGACATCGCGGGTCCGGCCGATGACGAGTCGATCGATGACGGGATGCCCGACGAGCGGCCGCAGCTCGAAGCGGTCGACGGCGACGGTCCCGACGATCCGCCCGATGGCAACGATCCGCCGTCCGAGCCGCGGCGCGGCCATCTGCGCGTGGTGAAGTAAGCCGGTTTGCGGCCGCCGCGCGCTGGTCGGGCGCGGCGCACATACAGCGTCTGCATGCGAGGCGCGGATGCGTTGAATCGCGCCGCGGGTGGCAGCTCGCGTGGATCACTCGAAAGCCCGGCATCTGATTCCGAAGACTTTGCGGCTGCATATCGCGTGCGGCCACCGGAGTTGCGGGGCTCGGTGTTCGGGCATCCGTGGTCCGCCGGCACTGCGGTGCAGACGGACACGACGCCATCACGAGCGCTCAAGCACGCAGCCCGCAGCGCCTGCCTCAGTGCAGCGAGGCCACCTGCGGTCGCACCGGGCCGCTGAACGCGATCAGCTGCTCACCGCGCAGGACCAGATGGCCGATATGACGCTGGATGCCGTCGTCGGAATAGTCGAAGCGGAAACTGCGTTCGAACCCGAGTCGGCCATCGTCGCCACGCCGCAATCGCGTCGCGTAGGCATGCACGCTCTGGTCCAGCCATTGCACCCCGGCCCGTTCGCAGGCCTCGCGGCCCAGCTGGCCCGCGCGTTCGGCCGCCGCGCGCGATGCGCTCCACCACTGGAACACCGCGAACGCGGCCAGCATCACGAAGATCATCGTCGGGAAGTCGGGCATGGGCGAACGGTGGCGACTGCAATGGGTGGGCGACCAGTATGGCCGCGATCCGTGGCCGCGCGCTCGCGCGATGCGGCTCAGCGGGCAAATGTCGCGCCGATATCCGCGGATGTGATCCCGCAGAGTTCTGCGGGCGTGCGGTCAGCCCGGTGGTGGGCCCAGTTTCAGCGACAGGTCGATCGCATGGACGTGCTTGGTCAGGCCGCCGATCGAGATGCAGTCCACACCGTCGTCGGCGATCGCGCGCAGGCCGGCCAGATCGACGCCGCCGGACACCTCCAGCGGAATACGCCCGTCGAACGGTGCAGCGTGCGCGATCCGCACGGCCTCGCGGCGCGTGTCCGCATCGAAATCGTCGATCAGCACGCGGGTGCAGCCCGCGGTCAGCGCTGCGCGCAGTTCGTCCAGGGTCTCGACTTCGACGATCAACGGCAGCGTCGGCGACTGCACGCGCGCCTGCGCGATCGCTTCGGCGATGCCGCCGGCGGCGCGGATGTGGTTTTCCTTGAGCATCACCGCGTCGTAGAGCCCGATGCGATGGTTGTGCCCGCCGCCGACGCGGACCGCGTACTTCTGCGCCAGGCGCAGGCCGGGCAGGGTCTTGCGCGTGTCGAGAATGCGCGTGCCGGTGCCCGCGACGGCCTCGACGTGCCGGGCGGTAGCGGTCGCGGTCGCGCTCAGGGTCTGCATGAAGTTCAGCGATGCGCGCTCGGCGCTGACGAGGGCGCGCGAACGGCCCTGCAGGGTCGCCAGCACGGTGCCGGCCACGACCCGGTCGCCTTCGTCCACGCGCCAGGCGATGCGCACGTCGGGATCGAGGGCGCGGTGGCAGGCGTCGAACCAGGGACGCCCGCAGACGACGGCGTCGGCCTTGCACAGCAGATAGGCGACGTCGGCGCCGTCGGGCAGCAGGGCGGCGGTGACGTCGCCACTGCCGATGTCCTCGGCCAGGGCCGCGGCGACGTCCGCGGCGACCGCCGCGTGCGGAATGCCGTGGCGGTCGTCGGCGGTCATGCCTTGGGGAAATCCGCGACCTGGCCGGTCGCGATGCCGTCTTCGACCAGCAGCACCGGAATGCCGTCGTCGACGCGGTACACGCGCTTGCGGTCGTGGGTCACCAGGGCCTCGCGAATCGCCTCGGCCTGGGCGTTGCCGTCCTCGCGCTGGATGCCGCCGGCGGCGATCGCCGCGTTCAGCGCATCGAGGCCGGCGCGGTCGAGCAGCGCGAGCGGCTGGCGGCTGGCGGGGCAGACGAGAATGTCGAGCAGCTTGCGGTCCATGGGCGGCATCTGGAGGCGTGGAAACGGGAGCGCGACAGCGTAGCACTCCACTCCGGCGGTCCGTTCGATGCGCGCCCGGGGCGGGGGCCGTGTCGCGGCAGGTGGATCGGGGCCGACGCGACGCGGCGAACACGATAAAATGCGTCTTTGTGGCCGGGAACCGATCATGACCACCAGCACCACCCCGCCGAAGATCGGCATCGTGATGGGCTCGCGCTCCGACTGGGAGACGATGCAGCACGCGTCGCAGAAGCTCGACCAGCTCGGCGTCGCGCATGAAGTCCGCGTGGTGTCCGCGCATCGCACGCCGGACGTGCTGTTCGACTACGCCGCCAGTGCGAAGTCGCGCGGCCTGCGCGCGATCATCGCCGGCGCAGGCGGCGCGGCCCATCTGCCGGGCATGATCGCCGCCAAGACCGCCGTGCCGGTGCTCGGTGTGCCGGTGCAGTCCAAGGCGCTCAACGGCCTGGATTCGCTGCTGTCCATCGTGCAGATGCCGGCCGGCATTCCGGTGGCCACGTTCGCGATCGGCAATGCCGGCGCGGCCAACGCGGCGCTGTTCGCGGCCGCCTTGCTGGCCGCCGACGATGCCGCTGTCGCCGCCGCGCTGGATGCTTTCCGTCAGCAGCAGACCGATGACGTGACCGCCAACGACGATCCGCGTCGATGAGCGCTGCGGACAGGGCTACGACGACCGTCGGCATTCTCGGCGGCGGCCAGCTGGCGCGCATGCTCGCACTGTCAGGCGCACCGCTGGGCCTGCGCTTCCTGGTCATGGACACCGCGTCCGACGCCTGCGCCGGCCAGTTCGCGCCGCTGCTGGTGGGCGACTACCGCGACGAGGCTGCGCTGGCCGAATTTGCCGCACAGGTGGACGTGGCGACCTTCGATTTCGAGAACGTGCCCGCCGAGAGCGCGCGCTGGCTGGCCGAGCGCGTGCCGGTGTTCCCGAATCCCGGCGCGCTGGCGCTGACCCAGGACCGGCTGGCCGAGAAGACCCTGTTCCGCGAACTCGGCATTCCGGTGCCGGACTTCGCCGATGTCGCCACGCGCGAGGATCTCGATGCCGCGGTCCAGCGCATCGGCACGCCCTGCATCCTCAAGACGCGACGCCTGGGCTATGACGGCAAGGGCCAGTTCCGGATCAAGTCGCCGGCCGATGTCGACGCCGCCTGGCAGGCGCTCGGCGGACAGGCGGCAGCGGTCGGGTTGATTCTCGAGGGCTTCGTCGCATTCCAGCGCGAACTCAGCGTGGTCGCCGTTCGCGGCCGCGACGGCGAGTTCCGCGCGTGGCCGCTGACCGAGAACTGGCACGTCGACGGTGTGCTGTCGGCGAGTCTTGCGCCGGCGCGTGTCGATGCGGCGCTGCAGTCGACTGCGATGTCGCATGCCCGCGCGATCGCCGAGCGCCTCGACTACGTCGGCGTGTTCGCACTGGAGTTGTTCTGCCGCGATGGCGAGCTGCTGGCCAACGAACTGGCGCCGCGCGTGCACAACTCCGGGCACTGGACGATCGAAGGCGCGGAGACCTCGCAGTTCCAGAACCACCTGCGCGCCGTGCTGGGCCTGCCGCTCGGCGATACCGCCGTGCGCGGCGTGGTCTGCATGCTCAACTGGATCGGCGCGATGCCCGATGCCGCGCCCGTACTGTCGACGGCTGGCGGGCACTGGCACGACTACGGCAAGCAGGCGCGCGACGGACGCAAGGTCGGACACGCGACGCTGCGCGCCGACGAAGCCGAGGCCCTGGCCCAGCGGCTGGCCGATGTCGGCGAAGCGCTCGGACGCCAGGCGCAGGTCGCGCCGGTGGTGCTGCGTCTGCGCGAGCGCTGATCGCTCTTGTGGGAGCGCGCTCGCGCGCGAAGAGGCTTTGTCGATAGAGCTTCTTCGCGCGCGAGCGCGCTCCCACAGGCGTTTGCAATCTCATTCCGACCACGGGTCGTAGCTGCCGAACCACCACAGATGGCCTTCCGGATCGCGGCATGAGTAGCCGCGGCCGCCGTAAGGCTGGTCGGCAATGTCCTGCACGATCTGCGCGCCGGCGGCTTTCGCGCGGGCGTAGTGCGCATCGGTGTCGGTCACGACCACGCAGGGACTCTGCGTGGTGCGGCCGTCGATGTCGCGCGGCTGGGTGATCAGATCGCCCCAGGCGCTGCCGCGTTGCGTGGACCCCAGCATCAGCATGCCGGTGCCGAAGACGAGTTGCGCGTGGTGCACTGTGTCGCCGTCGGCGTGCACCGCCTGGGCCTCGAAACCGAAGGCCCGGCAGAGCCAGTCGATCATGCGGGGCGCATCGTCGTAGCGCAGGCAGGGAATGATCGTGGAACCAGCGCGTGCGGCCATCGCGGATCTCCTGACGGATACGGACCGGGCCGATGATGCGCCCGGCGGCGGGCGGGTGCCAGACGGTGGCGACGGACGGCGCAGGGCGTCGGCGTCACGGCATGCGCGCGCTGACGTTTCGCGTCGCCTGCTCCGGTCGGGAAGCAGATGACGCGGGCAAAACGCGGCGACATCACGCGGCGGGCCGCGCGTGAGGACATGACGTCAGAGTGGAAACGGGCTTCGCAGCGCCGCTCCGGTGCGCAAGCGCGGCCAGCCGGACACACAGTCCGACTCGCGCGGGACGACCTCAGCGGTCGCTGCGCGGATCGTCGCTGACGACCAGCGGCACGCCGCGGGTCGGGTGCTCGAGGACGAGCACCGGCTGGGCGTAGACGCGTTCGATCGTCGTCCGGGTCAGCACCTCGCGTGGGCTGCCGTCGGCGGCAATGCGGCCCTGGTGCAGCATCACGATGCGATCGGCGTAGCCGGCGGCGAGGTTCAGATCGTGCAGCACGACGATCACGCAGGCGCCGTCGTCGGCCAGGCCGCGCGCGATGCGCAGCACGGCTTCCTGGTGTTGCAGGTCCAGCGCGGCCGTGGGCTCATCGAGGAAGACGACCGGCGTGGTCTGTGCCAGCACGCGGGCGAACGCGGTGCGCGAGGCTTCGCCGCCGGACAGCGTCTGCACGTCGCGACCGTCGAAGTGCAGCACATCGGCCGAGCGCAGCGCAGCCTCGACGATGTGCGCATCGGCGTCCGGATCCGGCGCATGCGGCAGGCGGCCCATCGCGACGACTTCGCGCACGCTGAAACCGAAACGCACCGCGTGGTCCTGCGGCAGCACGCTGCGTTCGCGCGCAAGCGGACGTGCCTTCCAGTCGCGCAACTCGGCGCCCGACAGGCGCACGCGGCCGGCGGCAGGCACCAGATCGCCGCTGGCGACCGCGAGCAGGGTCGACTTGCCGGCGCCATTCGGGCCGACCAGTGCGCTCAGCGTGCCGCGTGCGAAGCGCAGGTCGACCGCATCGAGAATCGCGCGGCCGTCGATGCGCACGCTCACGCCGTCGAGTGCCAGCACGTCCTGCGCGGCGTCGTGTGCGTCGTGACTCATGCGGTGCCCTTGCGGCGCAGCACCAGCCACAGGAAGAACGGCGCACCGAGTGCGGCTGAGAACAGGCCCAGCGGAATCTCCGACGGCGGATCGAGGCTGCGCGCGGCGGTATCGGCGACGACGATCAGCAGGCCGCCGGCGACCGCCGACAGCGGCACCAGCCAGCGATGGCCGGGGCCGGCCAGCAGGCGCACGAAATGCGGCACGACGAGGCCGACGAAACCGACCACACCGGCGAACGCGACCGCCGAGCCGACCAGCAGGGCGCAGACCGCGATCAGCATCAGCCGCGCGCGTTTGACGTCCAGACCGATGTGCTGCGCCTGGCGCTCGCCGAGCGCCAGCATGTCCAGCGGCGTCGCCAGCGCACGCAGCGCGATGGCGCCCAGCGCGAACGCGGGCAGCGCGGCCAGCATCGAATTCCAGTTCGCCATCGCCAGCGAGCCCATCTGCCAGAACACCAGCGACTGCAGCTCGTCGGCATCGGCGATGTAGGTGAAGAAGCCGATCGCCGCCGAACACGCCGCCGCGATCGCGATGCCGACCAGCAACAGCGTTGCGGTGCCGGTGCCGCGATCGGGCCGGGCGAGGACGTAGATCAGCGTCGTCGTCGCGGCGCCGCCGAGAAACGCGGCCACCGGAATCGTCCACGCGCCGAAGGCGGTTACGCCGAGCACGATCGCGCCGACCGCACCCAGCGCGGCGCCGTGGGTCACGCCGACGATGCCGGGATCGGCCAGCGGATTGCCGAACAGACCCTGCAGGCCGGCGCCGGCCATCGCCAGCGACGCGCCGACGATCACCGCCAGCAGCGCCCGCGGAACGCGCAGGTTCCACACCACCGAGATGTCGCGCTGGCTCAGCGCGCCGGCCTCAACCAGGTCCAGCTTGTGCGCGATCACGTGGACCACGTCACCCGGCGGAATGCGGAGCGGGCCGATGCCGAACGACAGCACGATCACGACCACCAGCAGCGCGAGCAGGCCGGCGAACAACAGCCCGCCCGGCGGTCGCCGGACCAGGCCGGTGCGTCGTGCCGCAGCCGCGCCGGTCATGCGCCGGGCGGTGCGTCGAGTGTGGCGGCCAGCGTGGACAGCGCCTGCGCCAGCGCGACCGCGCCTGCGCCGCCGCCGATGCTGCTGACCTTGAGCTGCGTGTCGGGCATCACCCAGACGCGGTTGGCGAACCCGGCGGGCGTCTGCTGCAGCGACGGATAGGCCTTCCACAGGCCGGCCTCGCCGCCGAACACGCGCAGGTCGTCCTCGCTGACGAGGATCACCTCGGGCTCGACCGCGACGATGCCTTCGTTGCTGAGCTGCGAATAGTTGGAGACCTTGGCCTCGTCGCCGACGTTGATGCCGCCGGCGAGGCGGATCATGCCCGCGGCTGCGGTATCGGCGCCCGCGACCGCCGGCGAACCGCCGCCGCCGGTGGCGGAGACATGGATCACGCGCGGCTTGCGCGTGTGGGTGCCGGCGATGCGCGCGGCCTCGTCGAGCTGCTGCTGCACCTGGGCGGCGAGCTGCTCGCCTTCGTCGGCATGGCCGAACACGGTCGCGAGCTTGCGCACCTTCTCGGGAATCGGCTGCAGTTCGTCGAGGATCACCAGCGTCTGTCCGGCATCGCGCAGCGGCTGCGCCAGCTTGCCGTGGCGGCGCAGGCTGTTGCCGACGAACAGGGTGCCGTCGAGGCTGAGGATGCCTTCGACGCCGGTGGTGCGGTTGAACAGGAAATGGTGCTGCGCCTGGCGACCGGTCTCGGTCACGGCATTGGTCGGCGCGGCGAACACCTGGTCGGACAGACCCAGCGCATCCATGACCATCACGATGTCGTCGTTGCCGACGATCGTGCGGGCGGTATCGGTGATCGTGACTTCGACGCCGTCGTCGGACTGCACCGTGACCGGCAGGTCCTGCTGCGAGCGTTCGACACGTGGAATATCGGTGCCGGCGATGTGCAGCCAGCCGTCGGGCAGGGCATCGACCGCGGCCGGTGCCGCGGTGGCGGCCGGGTCAGCGGCCGGCGTCGGTCCGGGTGACGGCGAGCAGGCAGCCAGCGCACAGGCGAGCGCGATGGCGAGAGGGGCGCGGAGGCGGTGGTCGGACATCTGCAATTCCATCCCGGCAAAAAAAAAGCAGCGGCCGGACCGGAATCCGGCCGCTGCGAGGCAACGATTTTAGTTGGTTTTCGGCGTGATCCGGCGAATCTGGTCGCCTTCGGCATCGTCGGCGCCACGCGACTTGTTGATCGCGTACACCGTGCCGTCCGCAACCGGCAGGACGTGATTCGGGAACGTGCCGCCATCCAGGTTGGCCACGATGTTGCCGTTGGGGTCGACGGCCGTGACGGTGCCAGCGCCGCGGCTGGAGACGTAGGCAAGCTTGCTGTGCGGATCGAACGCCACGTAGACCGCGCCGGCGCCGACATAGACGTCGTGCAGCACTTCACCCGTGTCGGCGTTGGCGATCACGAGGTTGTCGCTGCCCTGCGCCGCGACATAGAGACGGCGGCCTTCCGGATCGATCGCGACGCCGATGCCGCCATTGATGGACGGGAAGCGGAACATCTTGTCCACGGCGCCGGTTGCACCGTCGAGTACGACGACCTCACCGGTCGAGAGGCCTACCGAGTAGAGCTTGCCGGCGACCGGGTCAACGGTCAGTGCCATCGGCCCAAACTCCTCGCCGCGCACGCCTGACGGCACCGTCAGCTCCTGCACCACCTCGAGCGTCTTCGCGTCGAAGGCCACGAACTTGCCGCCGCCGAAGCCGCTGGCCCAGACGCGGTTGTCCTTGGTGTCCACGACCACGTCACGGCCGTGCGGCAGCACACCCGGCTCGAACTGCTTGACCAGCGACAGGTCGGACTGCTTGTAGACCGCGACCGTATCGTCGCGGGTATTGGTGACCCAGACATTGCCGTTGACGTCGTCGACGGCCACGCCGTAGACCGCGTACACGCGGCCATCGGTCTGACCTTCGACCTGGGCCGGCGTGACGCGCGCCGTGACTTCGAGCGTGTCGGGATCGAGCTTCAGCAGTTCCGACTGCGTGACCGGCGGACGACCCACGGCAGCCGTCACGAACAGTGCATTCGATGCCTCGCTGTGCGCGACCTGGTACAGGCCCTGCACCAGCTTGCTGGCGGTGACGTCATAGCGCTCGGCGCCGGACAGCGGCAGTTCCTCGGAGATCTTCAGATCGAACACGACGGCGGCATCCGGGTTGGCGGCGCGCACGACGACCGGGTGACGACCGGTCACGGCATCGGCCGGGATCTGCACATTGCCCTTGAAACGGCCTTCGGCATCGGCCGTGTAGGGCTGGGCGTTGAGCACGGTTTCGCCGCGCAGCAGCGTGACCGACTGGCCCGGCTGGAAGCCGCTGCCGTTGAGTTCGACCGTATCGCCGGCCTTGATCACCGGGCTACCGGCGCGCACGGCACCCTTGAAGTCGATGGCCGGCTGGCCGAATCCCTGCGCACCCACGGCGCCGACAGCGGCACACAGGGCGAGGGACAGGGCGGCGAGGCGCAGACGACGCGAGGACAGCTTTTGCATGAAGAACTCCTGGAGCGTGGATTAGACCGGCGTTCCGTATCGCCGGAAGGAAACAGCAAGGTGAGCGGAGACACGAAAAACGGGCCGCGCGGTGGTGCTCATCGCGGCGCCCGGCGTGGCGCGGCGGACCCGATCGCCGGCAACAGCGTCAACGCAGGAACGCCCGGAAGCGGAGACAGTTGACGCGCCAGCGCATCGGCCGATGTGTCGCGGCTTGACGGCAGGCAGGCATGCACGAAGCCGGCCCACGCCAGCGCCTGCAGCGCCTGGTTGAGCAGGCCCGGCGCAGCGTCGTAGGGCGCCCGCATCCGCAACGCGGCGAAGGACTGCGGCCCCTGCGCGAGTGCGTCGAGCGCCGGGGCGAACAGATCACGCGCACCGGTCACCGGGCCGATGCGGGTGTCGAAGCGCAAATCGCCGGTGAGCGCGGTCGACGCGCCGGGCAGGGCGGCGAACACCAGCGCATCGAGTGAATCGAGATGCGCGGCGTCGTCGAGGCGGCGCGCGTCGCGCTGGAACAGATCGCGGCGCAGGCTCTGGTTGCGCGCGAGGTCGCGTGCGGTTTCGGCCAGCGGCCCCGGCGGCAGCGTGCGCAGGCGCGCCTGCAGCGCAGCCGGTATCGACAACGCATCGATGTTCTCGATCGGCGTCGCGCTGCCGAGAAAACCGCAGCCCACGCTGGCGAAGGCACGGATCACATCGGCAGCGTGCTGCGGCTGCCAGTGCGCGCCGAGGAATTCGTGGGCGATGTAGCCCGCAGGTTCGCGCGCCATCGCATCGAGCTGGCGCGTGGCGCCCGGATGTTCGGCGAAGAACCCCGCGCCGCCGTCGGCAAGATCGCGCAGCAGCGACAGCGCGGCGGCAGTCCGCGATGCCGTGTCGCCTTCGAGATGGCGGCTTGCCTCGTGCAGCAGACGCTGCACGCCCTGCAGCTGCGAGGCGCCAGGATGGCTCATGTAGCCGAGTGCGAGCAGACCGCCGGGCGCGAGGCGCCGCTCGACGAGCGTCAGGACGGATGCACGCACCGCGTCCGACACCCAGGCCCACAGGCCGTGCGAGACGATGAAATCGAAGGCCTCGCCATCGTGCGTCGCGTAGTCGCGCAGATCGGCGTGGACGAATTCGAGATTGGCCAGCCCTGCGCGCTCCGCAATGTCGCGCGCCTGGGTGATCTGCGCGGCGTCGGCATCGACGGCGGTGAAACGGCCCGAGGGATTGCAGGCCGCGGCGACCAGTGCGGTCAGGCCTGCGCCGCTGCCGAGTTCGCACCAGCGATAGGGCTGCGCCAGATCGGGCGCGCGGAAACCGAGTGCGGTGGCGGTGGCGTGCAGCCACGCCGGCATCTGTTCGCGATGGAAATGCATCGGATACGCGGCATCCGCCACGTAACCCTCAATGTCCGTCGCGCCTGCGTTCACCGGTTCGGATCCACGCCGTCCGCGTGGCTCGGCGTGTCGCTGTGATCGGCGACGCCGGTGATCGCGTGCAGCGCCCACATCAGTGACGCGCGGAACATCGGACCGTGGGTCAGGTGCGGAAATTCGCGGTACTCGACCTGCAGGCCGTCGACGTCGGACAGACGCTGGGCGAGTTTCTCGGCCGAATCCGGCGGCGCGGCCTCGATGCGGCGCAGGTGCACCTGCACGCGCGGATCGTTGAGATCGCGATGGCCCACGTCGCGCACGCGTTCGCCTTCGCCGAGGCCGATCAGCACGCGCGCGCGCTGGCCGGCGTTGTTGGCGACGAAACGCTGCTCCGGTGCGCCGAGCAGGGCGCCGTCGCCCCACCACAGCGACGGGCTGCCGGCGGCGTAGGTGTCGAAGCTGCCGGTGCGGGTGTACAGCGTGTGCAGTGTGAGCAGGCCGGCCAGCGAATGGCCCCACAGGGTCTGGTGCTGCGGGTCGGTGGCCACGCGCCGCGCCACTTCCGGGCGGATCTTGCGTTCGAGGATTTCCAGCATCGCGTCCGCGCCGCCGCCGCCGACGATCGTGCCGCCCTCGCGCACCGGGCGTTCGCCGGCGAAGGGCGTGTAGTCGCGCGTGCGGGCTTCCGAATCGATGCGCAGGTCGTTGTCGTAGCCGACGAACACCAGCGCATGCGGCACCGGTTGCGCGGCGAGTTCGGCCAGCAGCGCTTCGTCGAATTCGATCAGCGCGGCGTTGCCGTCCAGCATCCAGAACGCCGGCCTGCCGGCGTCGGGGGCAGGGGTGTTCGGGATGGCGACGTGCACGCGCCAGGTGCGCTGGCCGTCGGCGCTGCTGACGTTGAAGCGCTGGAATGCGTAATGCGCGGACGTGCGGTCGGCGACGGTTTCGCCGATCGACTGTCCAGGATTGCGCTGCTGCGCAGCGGCCGGCGGTGCGATCGCCTGCAGGCCGACGAGCAGCCCCGCCGCCACGGCGAGCGTGGCCAGGCGGAGCGGGCGGTGGGGCTTGGATCTGCGGACGTTCATGCGTGACATCGTGGTGGATCAGGCTCCGATCTTCGGGGGACGCGCCGGGTACGTCCAGATTCGCGCCGCAGGCATGGGCCTGCGGCGTGCGGCGGGCGGGTCAGAACCCGATGTTCATGCTCACGTAGTACGAGCGGCCCGGCTCGTTGTAGGTCGCCGCGCCCGCGTACTGGCTGTTGGATTCGCGGAACAGGCGCTTGTCGAGCAGGTTGTTGACGCCGCCGCCCAGGCTGACCGTCGGCGTGATGCGGTAGCGCGCGCCGATGCCCCAGATGTTGTACGGCTCGCGTACCTGGCGCACGGCGACGCAATCGGCACCGGCCTCGGCGCAGCGGTCGTCGTTGTTGATGTCGCGCGTCGCCGGTTCCTGGCGGCCGTAAAACGTGCCGGTCAGCAGCAGCGACAGCGCCTCGGTGGCCTGCCAGTCGAGCGAGGTGTTGACGGTGTATTCCGGAATCACCGACAGCGGCTGCCCGGTCACCTTGTTCTCGTTCTCGATCATGTAGGTGACGTTGTTGTTCCACTTCAGCACGTTGCCGCGCTCGCCGATCAGCGGAATGTTGACGTTGCCTTCCAGGCCCGAGACCACGGCCTCGGGCGCGTTCTCCCACTGGAAGATGCGCGCGGGCTGGACCGGCGGTCGTGCGCCGGGTATGCCGGGGGTCTGCCCGATCGGCGTGACGCCGGCGACCACCTTGTCCTTGTAGTCGTTGTGGAAATACGTCAGCGACGCGTGGTGACCGGAGACCGGCGCCCACTCGATGCCGATCTCCTTGTTGATGCTGGTCTCGGCATCGAGATCCGCATTGCCGAGGACGTAGCAGCCGGAACCGAAGCTGGGAAAGTTGTCCGGGCAGCCGAAGCCCATCGTGTAATACAGATAGTTCGGGTTCGACTGGTAGAGATTCGGCGCTTTGAACGCGCGGGCGATGCCGCCCTTCAGCTTGAGATCGTCGTTGATCGCGAACTGCACGTTGAGGCTGGGACTGGTGTTGTTGCCGAACTGGCTGTGGTGGTCGAAGCGCACGCCCGGGGTGAGGATCCAGCGCTCGCCGGCGTAGATGTTGTCCTCGACGAACACGGCCGAAGTCTGCGCATCGGCCTTGCCGCCGCCGCGGGCGGGGTCGAGGCCGGGAATGCCGCCGCCATTGCCGCCCGACTGCGACATCGAATACGGATCTTCCAGCTCGCTGTCGCGGTGTTCGAAGCCGACGGTCCAGATGTGCTCGGCCGCGCCGATGGTCGTCGGCAGGTTCACCTCGCCGTCGATGCTGGCGTTGCGCAGGCGCGAGGTCGACCACGCGATCGCATTGCCGATCGTGCCTTCGGGGCCGCCGGCCAGGCCTTCGTTGAGGCGCTTGTTGTTGGTGCCTTCGAACGCGACCGTCAGGCGCGAGGACGCATCGCCCCAGCGTCCGCGGTGGGTGATCGCGCCGCTGTTGCGGTACATGCGGTTGGTCTCGGCGCTGGTCTCGGCCAGTTCGGTCGTCAGCGGCGTGCCGTCCAGGCTGACCGCGCGGTCGCCGGCGTAGATGTTGCCCTGGCGGCTGGTGCCGGCTTCGAACTCGACCACGTGCGCGTCGTTGATGTCCCAGCGCAGCAGGGCGTTGACATCCTTGTTGCGCACGCCTTCGCGGCCGGCCGGCGGGGTGATGCCGGCGCCGGTCAGGAAGTCGGCGTTGAGGTCCAGCGAATCGGCGTCGGTCTTGTTGACGTTGCCGTAGAGCCGGAACGACAGCGCATCGGTCAGCGGGCCGCTCAGGGTCACGCCGGCGCGCTGGCTGCCGCCTTCGTCGCCGTGCTGCGGCACCTGGCCGAACAGGCTCAGCGAGCCGGTCAGGTCGCCGGTCGGACGCTTGGTGATGATGTTGACCACGCCGCCCGAGGCGCCCGAGCCATACCGCGCCGCCGCCGGGCCGCGCAGCACTTCGATGCGCTCGACCGCTTCGGCCGGCACCCAGTTGGTGTCACCGCGCGTGTTGCGCTCGCCGCTGCGGCCCATGCGGATCGAATCGCGCGAGCCGACCGGCTTGCCGTCGACCAGGATCAGCGTGTTCTCCGGGCCCATGCCGCGCAGGTCGATCTGGCGGTTGTTGCCGTACTGGCCCGACGAGCTGTTACCGGTGAGGTTCACGCCCGGCATCGTGCGGATCAGCTCCGACAGATCGTTCGCCGGCGGGCGACGCTCGATGTCCTCGACCGTGATCACCGAGGTGCCCAGCGCCTGGCGGGCAATGGCTTCGGCGGTGACGCGCACGGTGTCGAGATCCTGCGCATCGCGGGTCTCGGCGTCGGAGGTCTGGGCCAGCACCGGGGCGGACAGCAGCAGGGCGATCGCGGCAGGCAGCGCACGCGGACGCGGGGCAAGGGAAGAACGGGACATTCGGAACGCTCCGGCGCGGAGTGGGTCTCAGGCGGCGGCAGAGACGAGGGGGTCGGGATGGGCTGCCCCTCGGGACAGCGGCGGCAGCATAAGATGAATGCGAATTATTCTCAATCACAACACGGCGCGGACGCAGCGTTCCGCTTGGCGGCCCGGAATCCCTGGACAATCCCCGGGCGCAGAGCGTGCCAGGCCCGTCAGACCGCGGCTGGACGCCCATATCGGGGACCAGCCGTCAGACGCGGTACGCCCGATGGCGCACAGGCGCCCGGCATTTGACACAGATGAGATTTGTTATCATTTGCGGGTTCCCTGACGGACCCGCGCGTCGTATCGACGCCATCTGCCCGGGCAGCCGTTCCGCGCTGCAATGCGTGCAACGCCCGTTTTCCGCGCAGCCGGGCGCCAGATCCCGGCGTGCCGCCCACGAGTACCGACATGTCGTCTTCGCCTCCCGTCGTCTCCGGCCTGCCCGCGCTGGTGTTCACCGCGCTCGCCGGCACGATGGCGATGATGGCGTTCGTCGCCGTGGTCGGCCCGGTGGTGCGCATCCTCGGCCTGGCCGAATGGCATGCCGGCCTGTCGGTCACCGCAGCCGGTGTGATGTGGATGCTGTCGGCGCGACGCTGGGGCGTCCTCAGCGACCGCATCGGCCGCCGCCGCGTCCTGCTGCTGTCACTGGTCGGCTATGCCGTGGTCTACATCGCGATGGCGGTGTTCGTCGACCTGGCGCTGCGCAACCCGCCCGCGATCTGGCTGTCGGTCGTCGTGCTGGTGGGCACCCGCGCGCTGGTGGGGCTGTTCTATGCCGCGGTGCCGCCGACGGCCGCCGCCGTGGTGGCCGACGAGGTGCCGCCCGGCGGGCGCGCCAGCGTGATGGCGAAGCTGGGCACCGCCAATGCGGTGGGCATGGTGGTGGGACCGGCGGCCGCCGGCTGGATCGCGTTCCACGACATCGCGCTGGCGCTGTACATCGCCGCCGCGCTGCCGCTGCTCTCCTTGTTGTTCCTGTGGTGGCGGCTGCCGGCGACGGCGCCGGCGGATTCGACCCGGCAGGGACCGCGCCCGACGATGGGCTTTCTCGACCCGCGGCTGCGCCTGCCGCTGTACGCGGTGTTCGCGGCGATGGTGTCGGTGACGATCGCCCAGGTCGTCGTCGGCTTCTTCGCGATCGACCGGCTGCAGCTCTCGCCCGAAGACGGCGCCCGCGTGGCCGGCCTGTCGCTGACCGCGGTCGGCGTCGGCCTGATCTTCGCCCAGGCGCTGGTGATGCGGCTGAAGTCGGTGCCGCCCGCGCGCTGGATCGCGTTGGGCGCGCTGATCTCGGCGATCGGATTTGCCTCCTCGGCGCTGGTCGCGGCGCAGTGGCAACTGCTGCTGGCCTACGGCGTCGCCGCATTCGGCATGGGCTTCGTGTTTCCGTCCTTCCAGGGCCTGGCCGCGGATTCGGTCGAAGCGCACGAACAGGGCGCCGCCGCCGGCACCGTGGCCTCGGTGCAGGGCATGGGCATGGTCGCCGGCCCCTTGCTGGGCACGCTGCTGTACCGCTGGTCGCCGAACGCCCCCTATGTGCTGGTCGGCGTCGTCCTGCTGGTGCTGGCACTGGCCGCTGCGCTGCATCCGCCGGCGCCGCTGCGCACGGCCGCACGCCCGGGGGCGCCGTCATGATCCCGCGCGACGACGCCGGTGATGCCGGCGTGGCCAACCTGTTCCGGTTGCGCGCTCCGGCCCGACGCCTCGCGACCGACGGCATGCTGGCGCGGTTGCCGCGCGGTCCGGCGGCATCGCTGGGCGCGCGCGTGGCCGCGTTCTTCGACGCGCCGCGTCCCGGGCCGGCGCTGCTGGTCGGGGCGTTGCCGTTCGATCCGCACGATGACGACGCGCTGTTCCAGCCGGCGCGGTTCTCCACGCCGGGCAACGGCAGCGTGCCGTCCTCGCTCGGGCGTTTCATTTCGACCACCGAGGTGCCGTCGGCGTCTGCGTATGCCGATGCCGTCGAACGCTGCGTGGCCACGCTGCGCGCGGCCCCCGATGGCGCCGATGCGCTGCGCAAGGTCGTGCTCGCGCGCGGGCTGCAGGTCGAGGCCGCGGCGCCGATCGATCCGCACGCACTGGCGGTCCGGCTGGGCGCCGATGCCAGCGTGACCACCTTCGTCGTGCCCTTGCCGGTGGCCGCGGGCGAGGCGCCGGCCTGGCTGGTCGGCGCGACGCCGGAACTGCTGGTGTCGCGCCGCGGCCGCGAGGTGGTCTCGCATCCGCTGGCCGGATCCGCGCGCCGCGTCGGCGATCCGGTCGAGGACCGCCGCCGCACCGATGCACTGCTGGCCTCGGGCAAGGATCTGCACGAACACCGCCTCGTCGTCGAAGCCATCCTCGACGGCCTCGCTCCGCTGTGCAGCCAGCTGCAGGCGCCGCCGCGGCCGTCGCTGCACGCGACCGCGACGATGTGGCATCTCGCCACCCGCATCACCGGCACGCTGAAGGATGCGGAAGTGTCGTCGGCCACGCTGGCCGGCCTGCTGCATCCCACGCCGGCCGTCTGCGGCACGCCGCGGTTGCCGGCGCTGCAGGCGATCCGCGCGCTCGAACCCTTCGACCGCGGCTTCTACGCCGGCGCGGTCGGCTGGACCGATGCCGCCGGCGACGGCGACTGGTACGTCTCGATCCGCTGCGCGCGCGTGCAGGGGCACACGATGCACCTGTTCGCCGGCGCCGGTATCGTGGCGGCCTCGCAAGCCGAGTTGGAAGTCGACGAGACCGCCGCCAAGTTCATGGCATTGCGCAATGCGCTGGGCATCGACGACGCCCGCGCGGCCTAAGCCCTTCCAGACGACCGATGTTCCGCATGACCGATTCCCCGACGCCACTGATGCCGCTGCGCCAGGTCTGGCCCGACGATTTCGTCGCGCGCTATCGCGCCGCCGGTCACTGGCGCGGCGAGACCTTCCCCGGCTTCCTGCGCGAGCGCGCGACATGGTTCGCCAACAGTGTCGCGGTCGTCGGCGGCGACACGCGCTGGACCTACGCGCAACTGTGGGCCGAGGCCGAACGCATCGCCGCGGGCCTGCTGGCAAACGGTCTGGCGCCCGGCGACCGCGTCGTCGTGCAGCTGGGCAACATTCCGGAATTCATCGCCGTGGTCTGCGCGCTGTTCCGCGCGCAGCTGGTGCCGGTGTACGCATTGCCCGCGCATCGCCTGACCGAGGTCGCGCACTTCGCGCGCAAGTCGGAAGCCAGCGCCTACATCTGCGCGGAGCGCTACGAGACCTTCGATTACCGCACGCTCGCGCGTGAACTGCAGGCCGAAGTGCCGGCGGTGCGGCAGGTGTTCGTCGTCGGCGATGCGGCCGAGTTCGTGTCGATCGAGTCGCTCGACGGTCCGCGCGATGCGCTACCCGGTGATCCCGATCCGCAGTCGGTCGCGTTTCTGCAGATCTCCGGCGGCAGCACCGGCCTGTCGAAGCTGATTCCGCGCACGCACGACGACTACATCTACAGCTTCCGCGCCAGCAACGATCTGTGCGGCATCGATGCGGACAGCGTCTACATGGTCGCGCTGCCGGCCGCGCACAATTTCCCGATGAGTTCGCCCGGTTTTTTCGGCGCGCTGTACGCCGGCGCGCGCGTGGTGCTGAGTCCCGGCCCGGGGCCCGACGCCGCGTTCCCGCTGATCGCGCGCGAGCGCGTGACCTGCGTCGGCCTCGTGCCGCCGCTCGCGCTGCTGTGGGCCGACGCTGCCGGCAAAACTTCGCACGATCTGTCGAGTCTGCAGGTGCTGCAGGTCGGCGGCGCCAAGCTGGTGCCGGAAGCCGCGCGCCGCGTGGTCGCGGGCCTGGGCTGCACGCTGCAGCAGGTGTTCGGCATGGCCGAGGGGCTCGTGAACTACACGCGCCTCGACGATGCCGACGATCTCGTGCTGACCACGCAGGGCCGGCCGATCAGCGCAGACGATGAAGTGCTGGTGGTCGACGATCACGGCATGCCGGTCGCCGACGGCGAAATCGGCCATCTGCTGACGCGTGGCCCGTACACGATCCGCGGTTACCACAACGACGACGCGGCGAACGCGCGCTCGTTCACCGACGACGGTTTCTACCGCACCGGCGACATGGTGCAGCGCCTGCCGAGCGGGCATCTGGTCGTGCAGGGCCGGGCGACCGACCACATCAACCGCGCCGGCGAGAAGATCTCGGCAGAGGAGATCGAAGACCACCTGCTCGCGCATCCGCAGGTGTTCGATGCGGCGGTGGTGTCGATTCCTGACGAATTCCTCGGCGAGCGCAGCTGCGCGTTCGTGATTCCCGGTGACGAGAAACCGCGCCCGGCCGAGCTCAAGGCCTGGGTGCGCGGTCGCGGTCTCGCGGCGTTCAAGGTGCCGGACCAGATCGTGTTCGTGGATGCGTTCGGGACTACGGCGGTGGGGAAGATCAGCCGGCGGGAATTGCGGGCGCAGTTGCGAAAGACGTTTCTGGCTGGGCTGCAGGACGCGTGATGTTCAGATGCGCCCGCATCTTTCAGCCGTCATTCCCGCGTAGGCGGGAATCCAAGGACTTTGTTTTCACGTGTCAACGTCCATGGATTCCCGCCTACGCGGGAATGACGATGTGTGGTAATCGCGGCCTTTACGCGCATCGCCATCCAACGATCCAATCAAGCAAATAGAAATGGCCCTCCCCAAAATCCACCCGTACCCGCTGCCCACTGCCGCCGAACTGCCGGCTGCGCGCGGCCAGTGGGTGCCCGAAACCTCCCGCGTCGCGTTGCTCGTCCACGACATGCAGCGCTACTTCCTCGCCGCGTTCGGGCAGGACGACGCGCCGCTGGCGCCTGCCGTGCAGAACCTCGCGCACCTGCTCGCGCATTGCCGCAGCGCGGGAATCCCGGTGTTCTACACCGCGCAGCGCGGCCATCAGGACCGGCGCGATCGCGGCCTGCAGGCCGATCTCTGGGGCCCGGGCATGCAGGCAAGTGCCGAGCACGAGACCATCATCGACGCGGTGGCGCCCGTCGACGGCGACCACGTGCTGGTCAAGCATCGCTACAGCGCCTTCCAGCGCAGCAACCTCGACACGCTGATGCGCGCGCGCGGTCGCGACCAGCTGCTGATCACCGGCGTCTACGCGCACATCGGCGTGCTGTCGACGGCGACCGACGCCTTCCAACGTGACATCGAGACCTTCGTCGTCGCCGACGCGGTCGCCGATTTCTCGCGTGCCGACCACGACCTCGCGCTGCACTGGATCGCGCGCACCTGCGGCGTGCCGCTGACCACCGACCGACTTCTGGAGATGCTGCAGTGACTGTGGACCGCACCGGCCCGTTGACCCTCGAGCGCATGCGCGCCGATGTCGCCAAGCTCGTCGGCGAAGCGCCCGAAGAGGTGCGCGACGACGACAACCTCATGGATCTCGGCCTCGATTCGATGCGCGTGCTGGGCCTGGTCATGGCCTGGGGCGAGCACGGCATCGCGCTGGAGTTCTCGCATCTCGCCGAGCACACCACGCTCGCCGGCTGGTGGCAGGTCGTGCAGGATCTGCAGCGCGACACGCCCCCCGCCGGATGACCGCGACAGCGTCTCCTGTCGAAGTCGACGCCGCCGCGTCGGGCACGGGCTGGCCGCTGACCGAAGCGCAGGCCGGTCTCTGGTACGCGCAGCGGCTGGCGCCGGACAACCCGGCGTTCAACACCGCGCACGCCTTGTGGATCGACGGCGCGCTGGATGTCGAGGCCTTCGTGCGCGCGGCGGACCAGGCTGTCGACGAGGCGCCGGCGCTTGCGTTGCGTATGCGCGAGACGGGCGACGGTCCGATCCAGTGGATCGACGCGGGTCACGCGCCGCATCTGGAGATCGTCGATCTGTCGGCCGAGTCGGCGCCGGACGATGCCGCGCGTGCGGCGATGACGCGCGATCGGCTGTCGCCGGTCGATCCCGCGCGCGATCGTCTCGCGCTGCAGCGGCTGTACGTGCTCGGCGGCCACCGGTTCGTCTGGTTCCTGCGCGTGCATCACCTCGCGACCGACGGCTACGGCATGGCGCTGCTGACCGAGCGCGCCTGTGCGCTGTATGCCGATGCATCTGCCGGTACGACCTTCGCACCGCTCGATGGCGTGCTGGCCGAGGACGCGAGCTATCGCGCGTCGGAGAAGCGCGCGACCGATGCGGCGTACTGGCAGGAGACGCTGGCCGGCATGCCGGCCGCGTCGGGGCTCGGTGGTGGCTTCGCCCATGCCGCGCCCGATTGCCTGCGTCACGTCGAAGCGCTCGACGCGGACTTCCGCGACGGCCTCGCCCGCGCGGCCACCGCGCTCGGCCAGCCCTGGCCGGATGTGCTGACCGCGCTCACCGCCGCCTATTGCCAGCGCTTCGGCGGGCAGGGCGAAGCCGTCGTCGGTGTGCCCTTCATGGGCCGGCTCGGCAGCGCGTCCGCGCGCGTGCCGGCGATGGTCATGAACGTGCTGCCGCTGCGCGTGCCCGCACAGCCGGATGCGAGCGTCGCGGATTTCATGCAGGCGATGATTCGCGCGCTGCTGCGTGGCCGCCGGCATGGTCGCTACCGCGGCGAGCAGCTGCGGCGTGATCTCGGCCTGATCGGCGGCCAGCGTCGTCTGCATGGTCCGCTGATCAACGTGCAGCCGTTCTACCGGCCGACACTGCTCGCCGGCACGCGCGCGTCGATGGAAATTCTCGGCACAGGACCGGTCGACGACATCACGCTGGGCTTCCGCGGCGATGGCGTGCAGGCGCTCGATCTGGAGATCGAAGCCAATCCCGATCTGTACGTCGACACTGACGTCGCCGCGCACGCGACGCGTCTGCGCACCTTCCTCGGCGCGGCGTTCGCGCTTGCAGCGCAGCCGGATGCGCGTCTCGACGACGTGCCGCTGGCGACACCGGCCGAAGCCGCGCGCACGCTGTTCGATTTCAATGCCACCGCGCATCCTGTGCCTGACACCACGCTGGTCGCGTTGATCGAAGCGTCGATGGCGGCGACGCCTGACGCGCCAGCACTGGTGTTCGAGGGCGAGACGCTGACCTATCGCGCACTCGACACACGCAGCCGCGCGCTCGCGCAGGCGCTGCGGGCGCGTGGTGCATGCGCCGACGCTGTCGTCGCGGTCGCATTGCCCCGCTCGATCGAACTCGTCGTCGCGCTGGTCGCCGTGTTGCGCGCCGGTGCGGCGTATCTGCCGATGGATCTTGCGCATCCGATCGAGCGACGCGCGCGCATCCTGCGATCGGCACAGCCGGTCGTACTGCTCGCGAACGCAGACGACGGGATCGACTGGCCGGACGACGCGCTGCGTTTCGCGCCGTCCGACTGGCCGCAGCGTGCGGACGGCGGCGCGCTGCCGTCCGTCGACCCGCAGCATGCGGCTTACGTCATCTATACCTCCGGCTCGACCGGTGAGCCCAAGGGCGTCGTCGTCGCGCATCGCGCGATCGTCAATCGCCTCGAATGGATGCGCACGCATTACGGCGTCAATGCGAGTGATCGCATCCTGCAGAAGACGCCGGCCACGTTCGACGTCTCGGTCTGGGAATTCTTCCTGCCGCTGCTGGCTGGCGCCACGCTGGTGGTCGCACCGCCGGACGCACACCGAGACCCGGTTGCGCTCGCGCGGTTGATTCGTGAGGCCGGCATCACCACCCTGCATTTCGTGCCCTCGATGCTCGCCGCGTTCCTCAGCGCGCCGGAAGCCAGTGGGCTGTCGACGCGTCGCGTCTTCGTCAGCGGCGAAGCGCTGGATGCCGATCTGCGCGATCGATTCCACGCGACCGTTGCGTCGGAACTGCACAACCTCTACGGCCCGACCGAAGCCGCGGTCGACGTCAGTTTCTGGCCCGCCAGTGCGGACGACACCTCGCGCCCGGTGCCGATCGGCTTCCCGGTCTGGAACACGCGGCTGTACGTGCTCGATGCGCGGATGCGCGCGTTGCCGCCGGGCGTCGTCGGCGATCTGTATCTCGGCGGCGTGCAGCTCGCGCGCGGCTATCTGGGCCGCGACGACTTGACCGCCGAGCGCTTCCTCGACGATCCGCATCTGCCGGGTGAGCGCATCTATCGGACGGGCGACCTTGCACGCTGGCGCAAGGATGGCGCGGTCGAGTTTCTCGGCCGCAGCGATCACCAGGTCAAGCTGCGTGGCCTGCGCATCGAACTGGGCGAGATCGAAGCCGCCATCGTCGCCAGCGAACTCGCGTTGCAGGCGGCCGTCATCGTGCGCGAGGACCGCGCCGGCGACCGGCGTCTGGTCGGCTATCTGCAGCCGACGGCCGATTTCGACGCTGCGTCGCTGCGTACGTTCGTCGCCGCGCAGCTGCCGGATTACATGGTGCCGTCTGCCTTCGTCGCGCTCGCCGACTGGCCGGTCACCGCCAACGGCAAGCTCGACCGCGATGCGCTGCCGGCCCCCGCGTTCGAGCCGGGCGCCTGCGTCGCACCGCGCACGCCGACCGAATCCTCGCTCGCCGCGCTGTTCGCGGATGCCCTCGGCGTCGAGCGCGTCGGCGCGGACGCCGACTTCTTCGCGCTCGGTGGCGATTCGCTGCTCGCCGTGCATCTGCTGCTCGCGATCCAGCAGACCTTCGGCCGCGATCCGGGACTCGGCGCCTTGTTCGCGACGCCCACGGTCGAAGGGCTCGCCGCCGCACTCGATGCGGGCGAGGGCGACGATCCCGATCACGGCCTCGCGCCGGTGATCGCCCTCGCGCAGGGCGAATTCGCGCGCGCGCCGCTGTTCGTCGTGCATCCGGCGGGCGGTATTGCCTGGTGTTATCGCGACCTCGCACGCGCACTCGCGCCCGCCCGCAGCGTGTACGGCCTGCAGTCGCCGGCGCTCGATCTTGCGCAGGCGCTGCCCGGCAGCATCGACGCGCTGGCTTCCGAATACGCCGACCGCGTGGTCGCCTTGCAGCCGGACGGTTCGGTGCATCTGCTCGGCTGGTCGGTCGGCGGCATCCTCGCCCAGGCGATGGCCGTGCGCCTGCGCGCGCTCGGCCGCGAGGTCGGTGTCCTCGCGTTGCTCGATGCGTATCCGGCCGAGGTCTGGCGTGCCGAACCCCAGCCCGACGCCATCGCTGCACTGCGCGCGCTGCTGGCAATTGCCGGCTACGACCCGGATGCGTATCCCGAGCTGCGCACACGCGAGGCCATCGTCGACTTCCTGCGTCGCGGCGACAGTGCGCTGGGCAATCTGCCCGGTGCGGTGCTCGATGGCGTCGTGCGCGCGGTGACCGATACCAATCGCCTGGTGCGCCTGCATCACCACCATCCTTTCGACGGCACGCTGCTGCACGTGCGCGCCGGCAACGACCACGCCGACCGCCCGCAGCTGCAGTCCGCGTTGTGGGCTGCGCATGCCGCGCAGATCGAATCGATCGAGTTGCCGTTCCTGCACGCCGAACTGACGGGTCGCGACGCCACGGCGCGCATCGCGCCGTGGCTCGATGCGCGACTTTCGGCTTTCGACCCGCGTTAGCGAAGCACCGCGCGGCTCTATCCATTTGCCGGATCGTAGGATGGGTAGAGCGCAGCGAAACCCATCATCTCCTCGCCGCATCACACTACAGTCCCGGAATCGACCACATGCAACTCACAGGCTTCGACGGAAAGATCGCCCTCGTCACCGGCGCGACGGGCGGTATCGGCGCTGCGGTGGTGCGGTTGCTGCGGGAGAGCGGCGCGACGGTGGTGGCGACGGATCGGACAGCGCCCGTTGTTGAAGTGGCTTCCGAAGGCATTGCCTTGGCTGATGGGGCCCTCACCCCAACCCCTCTCCCGGAGGGAGAGGGGCTCATAGAAACGGAAAGCTCGCGCGCTCTAAGCTCCTCTCCCTCCGGGAGAGGGGTTGGGGTGAGGGCAGGTCTCGCCACCCTCCATTCCCACGTCCTCGACGTCACCGACGCAGCCGCAGTCGACATGCTGGTCAGAGAGATCGAAGCCGACTTCGGCCCCATCGATCTCGCCATCAACGTCGCCGGCATCCTCTCGACCACATCGGTCCTCGACCTCACCGCCAATGAGTGGCGTCGCACTTTCGCGGTCAACACCGACGGCGTTTTCCACGTGTCGCAGGCCGTCGCGCGGGTCATGGCGCCGCGCCGCCGCGGCGCGATGGTGACCGTCAGCTCCAATGCCGCCGGCATCCCGCGCCAGAATATGGCGGCCTACGCCGCGTCCAAGGCCGCGACCACGATGTTCGTGCGCTGCCTCGGTCTTGAACTCGCGCCGCTCGGCATCCGCTGCAACATCGTCGCGCCGGGCTCGACGCGCACGCCGATGCAGACCGGCATGTGGACCGACGCCGACGGCGAGGCGCGCACCATCGCCGGCACACTGAAGACGTTCAAGAGCGGCATTCCGCTGGGCAAGCTGGGCGAACCCGAGGACATCGCACACGCGGTGATGTTCCTGCTGTCCGACCAGGCCGGCCACATCGCGATGAGCGATCTCTACGTCGACGGCGGCGCGACGCTGCGCGCCTGATGGACTCGCATCGGCGCATCGCAGGATCACCGGCCTCCACACACGACGGGACACGGGAATGACGACGCAAGTGCAGTCCGGCGCGGTCCTGGTGGGTGTCGGCGTGATCATCGTCCGCGACGGCAAGGTGCTGCTCGGCGAACGTACCGGCTCGCATGGTGCCGGCACCTGGGCCTTGCCGGGCGGCCATCTGGAGTTCGGCGAAACGGTCGCGGACTGCGCGCGGCGCGAGGTGCTGGAAGAAACCGGCCTTGCGATCCACGACATCGCGCCCGCGCCGTATACGAGCGACGTCTTCGTGGCCGAGGGCCGGCATTACGTCACCCTGTTCGTCACCGCACGGGCGCCCGGTGAGCCGGCGGTGCTCGAACCTGCGAAGTGCCTGGGTTGGGGATGGTTCCGATGGGCCGACCTGCCGGGTCCGTTGTTCCCGCCCTTGCAGACCCTGCGCGATTCCGGCTTCGTGCCTGCGGGCACGGTCTGATGCTTCGTCGTGGACTCGCGCTGCTTACAGGCGCGCATCCTCCGCACCGCACGGACTGAAGCGCGCCGCAGACGCCACGGGCCGACAGCATTCGGGCATGATCCGCGAGACCGCACCGGAGGCCCGTCATGCCCACCCACGAAAAGCTCAACTACGTCGAGTTCCCCGCCCGCGATCTCGATGCGACGAAGCGGTTCTTCGCGCGGGTATTCGGCTGGACGTTCGAGGACTACGGTCCGGACTACATCGCGTTCGCGAACGAGGGACTCGACGGCGGCTTCTACCGCGCGGACCTGCAGGGACGCAGCGAGGCGGGCAGTGCGCTGCTGGTGTTCTACAGCGCACGCATCGAGGACACGCTGGCGAAGGTCGAGTCTGCGGGTGGCACGATCCTCAAGCCGGTGTTCGAGTTTCCCGGTGGCCGTCGCTTCCATTTCGCCGAGCCCAGTGGCAACGAGTTCGCGGTGTGGTCGGATCCGGTCGGCTGAGCCGGCTTCGAGAGCGCGACCCGGCGGGCCGGGCAGAATCCGTCTGCGTGGATCGAAGGCCACTCGACATCGCCGCTTCGCGCTGGCGTTTTCTGTCCATGTCGCGCGGCAGTGTCGTGGCGGCGCTTTTCCGCAGCGCAGCAAGCCAATTTTCGAACTGCTGCTAGAGTGCATCCATCGTCGATTCCCACCGACCGCACCCATGTCATCAGCTGCACCAATGCGTTCCCTTTTTTTTATCCCGAAGAATGGTAGCGCTAACTTTTTCGCCCTGAAGGTGCGCCCGTGACGGTCGTCGCCGGCCTCGATGCGGGCACCCAGAGCGTCAAGCTGGTGGTCTACGACACCGATGCGCGCCGGGTGATCGCCAGTGCCAGTGCGCCGCTCGATCTGATCAGTGGCGAGGACGGCAGCCGCGAGCAGCATCCGGCCGCCTGGGTCGATGCGATGCGCGACTGCTTCAACGCGGTCGACGTCGGCATCCGCCATCGCATCGAAGCGCTGGGCGTCTCCGGCCAGCAGCATGGCTTCGTGCCGGTCGATGCGGCGGGCGAGGTGCTGGGGCCGGCCAAGCTGTGGTGCGACACCAGCACCAGCGCCGAATGCGGCGAGATCATGGACGCGGTCGGTGGCGCGGCGCGCAGCATCGAAGCGGCGGGCAATCCGATCCTCGCCGGTTACACCGCATCCAAGCTGCCGTGGACGCGCAAGCACCGGCCCGAGGTCTACGCGAAGCTCGCGACGATCCTGCTGCCGCACGACTATCTGAATTTCGTCCTGACCGGCGAGCGTTACTGCGAACACGGCGACGCGTCCGGTACGGGCTGGCTCGACGTGCGCACGCGCACCTGGTCGAAGGCGATGCTCGATGCCACCGACGCCACGCGCGATCTGGCAGCGTGCCTGCCACCGCTGGTCGAGGCCGATGCGCTGTTCCCGGTATCGGCCGCGATCGCGAGCGAACTGGGACTTTCTGCTAGCACGCGCATCGCAGCGGGCGGTGGCGACAACATGATGGCCGCCATCGGCACCGGCTGCGTGTCGGAAGGCCGCTTGACGATGAGCCTCGGCACATCGGGCACGCTGTTCGCCTATGCCGACCGGCCGATCGTCGATGCCGGTGGCGCCTGGGCCGCGTTCTGTTCGTCCAGCGGCGGCTGGCTGCCACTGATCTGCACGATGAACTGCACCGTGGTGACCGAACAGGTCGCGAAGATGTTCGGCTTCAGCACGCGCGACGGCGATGCGCGCATTGCGGCGACACCGCCCGGCGCGGACGGCCTGACCTTCCTGCCGTTCCTCAACGGCGAACGCACGCCCGACCTGCCGCTGGGCAAGGGCGTGCTGGCCGGTCTGGGCGCGCACAACATGCGCGAGGCGCACGTCTATCGCGCGGCGATGGAAGGCGCGACCTACAGCTTGCGCTACGGCTATGACGCCTTCGTCGGCGCGGGCATGCGCTTCGAACGCATCGCGCTGACCGGTGGCGGCGCGAACAGCGCGGCCTGGCGGCAGATGGTGGCCGACGTCTTCGATTGTCCGGTCGACGTGCCGGCGCAGGTCGAAAGCGCAGCCTTCGGCGCGGCGCTGCAGGCCCTGTGGTCGTTGCAGCGTGCGCAGGGCGATGCGACCTCGCTGGCCGAGGTCGCGGCCGCACACGTCGCGGTCGATCCGGCGCTGGCCTGCATGCCCGATCCCGAGCGCGTACGCGCCTACCAGCCCGCCTACCAGCGGTTCCTGCGACACCTGGATGCGGTGCGTCCGCTTTACGCCGCGCCGCCGCCTGCGTCATGACCGGACGGGCGCGGCCAGGTGCCGCGCACGTCCAGCGCGGCCCGGGCTGCGTCCATATTCCTTTCCACGCACTGCACGAGAACCCCACATGAGCGCACAGCATTTCATCGGTGGCCGCGAATACTTCGGCGGCATCGGCACGATCCCGTTCGAGGGCCGCGAGTCCGACAATCCGCTGGCCTTCAAGGTCTACGAGGCCGATCGCCGGATCGGCGGCAAGACGATGGCCGAGCATCTGCGCTTCGCAGTCTGCTACTGGCACACGTTCTGCAATTCCGGCCAGGATCCTTTCGGTCCGGGGACGCGCCGCTTCCCCTGGGACGGTGGTGAACCGCTGGCCGCGGCCGAAGCCAAGCTCGACGCCGCGTTCGAGTTCTTCACCAAGCTCGGCGTGCCGTACTGGTGCTTCCACGACGTCGACCTGGCGCCGGACGCCGACGACATCGGCGCCTACGAGAAGAACCTCAAGCACATGGTGGCGCTGGCCAAGGAGCGCCAGCAGGCGACCGGCATGAAGCTGCTGTGGGGCACGGCGAACCTGTTCTCGCATCCGCGCTACATGAACGGTGCATCGACCAATCCGGACTTCGCGGTGGTCGCGCGTGCGGCGGTGCAGGTCAAGGCCGCGCTCGACGCGACCGTCGAACTGGGCGGCGAGCACTACGTGTTCTGGGGCGGCCGCGAGGGCTACGCCAGCCTGCACAACACCGACATGAAGCGCGAACTGCAGCACTTCGGCCGCTTCCTGACGATGGCGCGCGACTACGGCCGCAGCATCGGACTCAAGGGCAACTTCCTCATCGAGCCCAAGCCGATGGAGCCGATGAAGCACCAGTACGATTTCGACAGCGCGACCGTCACCGGCTTCCTGCGCGAGCACGGTCTGGACAAGGACTTCAAGCTCAACATCGAGGCCAACCACGCCACGCTGTCGGGCCACACCTTCGAGCACGATCTGCAGGTCGCATCCGACCACGGCCTGCTCGGCAGCATCGACGCCAACCGCGGCAATGCGCAGAACGGCTGGGACACCGACCAGTTCCCGACCGATCTCTACGACACCGTCGGCGCGATGCTGGTGGTGCTGCGCCAGGGCGGTCTCGAGGGCGGCCTGAACTTCGACGCCAAGCCGCGCCGCGAATCGAGCGACATGGAAGACCTGTTCATCGCCCACATCGGCGGCATGGATGCGTTCGCGCGTGGCCTCGAAGTCGCGCACGGCCTGCTCAACGATTCGCCGTGGGAACAGTGGCGCAAGGACCGCTACGCGAGCTTCGACGCAGGCGACGGCCAGGCCTTCGAAAACGGCAAGCTGTCGCTGGACGACCTGCACGGCATCGCCGCGAAGGCCGGCGAGCCGCGGCAGCGCAGTGGCCGCCAGGAAGCCTACGAGAACCTGCTCAACCAGTACCTGCTGCGCTGAGGCCACGGGGACATGGGGACGGGGGCCGCCATCGCAGATACCGGAAGGATTTCCGGATGCGCGGCGGCTCCGGTCCTGCGCACGCGCCGTCTATTTCTGACGGCGCGGCGGCGCGACCGAATCGCGCGCGATGAGCCGGTGCGCGACCACATGGTCGGTGAGCACGCGGGTGCTGCTGTCGTTGCGGCGGATGCCGCGTACCAGGACTTCGATCGCCGCGTTCGCCATCGAGGCGATCGGCTGGTTGATCGTGGTCAGTTCCGGCCACACCGTGGTCGCGGCCGAGCTGTCGTCGAAGCCGACGACCGAGAGGTCACGCGGCACGTCGAGGCCGCGGCGGTGGGCAACGGAGATCGCGGCCGCGGCCATGTCGTCGTTGCTGGCGAAGATCGCGCTGGGCGGCTTGCGCAGGCCCAGCAGCTTTTCCGTCGCCGTCAGGCCGGAGCGGTAGGTGTAGTCGCCCTGCTGGACGAGCGCCGCATCGAGCGCGATGCCGGCCTCGTCGAGCGCGGCCTTGAAGCCTTCGAAGCGGCGTGCGGTCGCACTGAGATACGTACCGCCCTTGATGCAGGCGATGCGCGTGTGACCGCGTTCGATGAGGTGCTCGGTGATTTCCTTGGCCGCGCGGAACTCGTCGACGCGCACGCAGGAAATGTCGTCGCTGAAGTGGCCCGATGCGATCGCGACGACGGGCACGCCTGCACGCACGAATTCCGTCACCGCGGCCCGCGATTCGCACAGCGGTGGCGGCAGGATCACGCCGTCGACGCGCTTGGCCAGCGCCCGCGCGGACTTGCGCTCGGCATCGGCGTCGAGTTCGTCCCAGTAGTCGATGACCAGCTGGATCGCGGTGCCCGAGGCCACGCGCAGCAGGCCCACCAGCAGTTCGCGCAGATAGGCGCCACTGGGGTTGGTATAGACCAGCGCGATGCGCGTGTGCTGGGCCGCGGCCAGCGAACTGGCGGCGAGGTTGGGCGTGTAGTTGAGCTCGCGCACGGCGCGCATCACGCGTTCGCGGGTGGAGTCGCGCACCTTGCCCTGGCCGTTGACCACGCGCGAGATCGTCATCGGCGACACGCCGGCGAGGGCGGCCACTTCGGCGATGGTCACACCGCGCGTCTTGCGGCGGACCGATTTTTTCGTCTTCTCCAACGCTCGCTCCTTCACTCGCCAGGCGAGGGGATCGGCCCGCTGCGCGCGGGCACACACGCATGAAAGCCGTTTCCGTACGGGGAATCCATATGCCGAGAATGTTACCGCTAACCCATTGCAGCGGCGATACGCGCCGTTACCGCCATATCTTCGCGTCGATGCTGTGCGCGCTGGTCCTGCTGTGCGCGTCCGCCGCGCAGGCCGAAGACGGCTACGACCTGTGGCTGCGCTACGTGCCGCAGGATTCGACCTCGGGCATCACCCAGCTGGTGGCCGCGGCGGACTCCGAGGTGCAGACGGCGACACGTGACGAACTGCGACGCGGCCTGGCGGGCGTGCAGGGTGCGGCACCGGCCGCGGGTGCATCGGTCACGCGCGCAGGTGCGCTGCTGGTTGGCACGCCGGCGTCCTCGCCGCAGATCGCGCGGCTGGGGCTGGATCTCGACGGGCTGGGCGACGAGGGCTATCGCGTGCGCAGCGCCGTCGTCGACGGCCATGCGACGACCGTCGTCGCCGCGAACACGGACGTCGGCGCGCTGTACGGGGCGTTCCACGTGCTGCGCCTGTTGCAGACCGGCCAGCCGCTCGACGGCCTGGACGTGCGCGAGGCGCCGCGGCTCGCAGTGCGCGTGCTCAACCACTGGGACAACCTCGATCGCTATGTGGAGCGCGGCTATGCCGGCCAGTCGATCTGGGACTGGCACCGTCTGCCCGGCTGGCTCGACCCGCGCTACACCGATTACGCGCGCGCCAATGCCTCGATCGGCATCAACGGCACGGTGCTCAACAACGTCAACGCCAATGCCGAGGTGCTGACGCCGATGTACCTGGAGAAGGTCGCGGCGATCGCCGGCGTGCTGCGGCCCTACGGCATGAAGGTCTATCTGAGCGCGCGTTTCAGCGCGCCGATGGAGATCGGCGGCCTCGACACCGCCGATCCCACCGACGCCGGCGTGCAGCGCTGGTGGCGCGCGAAGGCCGATGAGATCTACGCGACCATTCCCGATTTCGGCGGCTTTCTGGTCAAGGCCAATTCCGAAGGCCAGCCCGGTCCGCAGGACTACGGCCGCTCGCATGCGCAGGGCGCCAACATGCTGGCCGACGCGGTCGCGCCGCACGGCGGCATCGTGATGTGGCGCGCCTTCGTCTATTCGGACGAGGAACCGGTCGACCGCGCCAAGCAGGCCTACAACGAGTTCGTGCCGCTGGACGGCACATTCCGCGACAACGTGCTGGTGCAGGTGAAGAACGGCGCGATCGATTTCCAGCCGCGCGAGCCCTTCCATCCGCTGTTCGGTGCAATGCCGAAGACGCCGCTGATGATGGAATTCCAGATCACCAAGGAATATCTCGGCTTCGCCACGCACCTGGCCTACAAGGGCCCGCTGTACGAGGAGGTGCTGGATGCGGACACGCAGGTGCAGGGCCCGGGTTCGACGGTCGCGCGCGTGCTCGACGGATCGCTCGACGGGCACGCCCTGACCGGCATCGCCGGCGTGGCCAACATCGGCAGTGACCGCAACTGGAGCGGCTCGCACTTCGACCAGGCCAACTGGTACGCCTATGGCCGCCTGGCCTGGGATCCCGGACTGTCGTCGCGCGACATCGCGGTCGAGTGGACGCGGATGACGTTTTCGCGTGATCCGGCCGTCGTCGAACCCGTCGTCGGCATGATGATGGCCTCGCGCGAAGCGGTGGTGGACTACACCGGCGCGCTCGGGCTGCATCACGTGATGGGGCGCGGGCATCACTACGGCCCCGGGCCGTGGGTGGAAGGCGGTCCGCGCGCGGACTGGACCTCGGTGTATTTCCACCGCGCGGATGCGGACGGCATCGGCTTCGACCGCACGCGCGCGGGCAGCAACGCGGTGTCGCAGTACGCGCCGCCGGTGGCGGCGGTCTTCGACGACGTCGCGCAGACGCCCGAGAACCTGCTGCTGTGGTTCCACCACGTGCCCTGGGATCACCCGATGCAGAGCGGGCGCCCGCTGTGGGACGAACTGGTGCTGCATTACGACCGCGGCGTCGACAGCGTGCGCAGCATGCGCGCCACCTGGGACGGTCTCGACGGCCGCATCGATCCGGCGCGGCACGCGCAGGTCGCCGCGTTCCTCGCGATCCAGCAGGACGAGGCGCAGTGGTGGCGCGATGCCAGCGTCGCCTACTTCCAGTCGATCTCCGGCCGGCCGTTGCCGGCGGGCAGCGCCGCGCCGCCGCATCCCTTGGCCTACTACAAGGCGCTGGAATTTCCGCACGCGCCGGGCGATACCCAGTGACACGCGCCGGCCCGGTGCCCGCACGCGGTCCCGGTGGCGCGCGCGTCCGTTGGGGTCTGGCGGCGCTGCTGCTGGCGCTGGCGCCGGCTGTCCCGGCGTGGGCCGACGACGCCGCGGCGACGCTGCTGCATCCGCTGTTCCAGGATCACGCCGTGCTGCAGCGCGACCAGCCCATCCGGGTCTGGGGCGAGGCCATGCCGGGCGAGACCGTGCAGGTGGCGCTGGGGCGTCACCAGCGCCGCGCGCGCGTGGATGCGGACGGCCGGTGGCAGGTCGAACTGCCCGCGATGCCGGCCGGTGGTCCGCACCGTCTGACGGCGCGTGCCGGCACGGTGTCTCGCACGGTCGACGATGTGCTGGTCGGCGATGTCTGGCTGTGCTCGGGCCAGTCGAATATGGAACTGCAGGTCTGGCGCTCACTGGATGCGCGCGCCGAGATCGCGGGCGCGGCCAGCGACACGATCCGCCTGCTGACCGTGCCGCAGACCGGCAACGCGGTGCCGCAGACGGGTTTCGGCGCCGACACGCACTGGCAGACCGTGACCTCCGATTCGATCCGCGATTTCTCCGCGGCCTGCTGGTACTTCGCGCGTGAACTGCAGCAGACCGTCGACGTGCCGATGGGGCTGATCAACGCGGCCTGGGGCGGCTCGCGCATCCAGGCCTGGACCAGCGCCGATGCGCTGCGCGCCGGCGGCGGCTTCGACGCCGAACTCGACGTGCTGGCGCTGTATGCCACCGATCCCGAAGCCGCCCTCGCGCGCTGGGGCGAGGTATGGACCGGCTGGTGGCAGCAGCGGCCCGGTATCGCGGCCGACGATCGCCCCTGGGACGGTCAGGCCGGAGGCGCCGACTGGCACGATGCGCCGCGCGATCTCGGCGCCTGGGAGCGCTGGGGCGTGCCGGAGCTGGCCGCGTTCGACGGCATGCTCTGGTATCGCACGCAGGTCGCGCTGACCGGTGCACAGGCCGCGCAGGACGCGACCCTCGTGCTCGGCCCGGCCGACGAGATGGACACGACCTGGGTCAACGGCCAGGCGGTCGGCAGCACCTACGGCGCCGGTACGCCGCGCGCGTATGCGCTGCCGCAAGGTCTGCTGCGGGCGGGCGACAACCAGATCGTCGTCAATGTGCTCGATACCTATCGCGAGGGCGGGCTGGCCGGACCGGAATCCGCGCACTTCCTGCAATTCGCCGATGGCAGCACGGTGCCGTTCGATGGCGGCTGGCGGTATCGCGTGGTGCCGAATGCGGTCGGTTCGCCGCCGCGCGCACCGTGGCAGTCCGCCGCGGGTCTGTCGACGCTGTTCAACGGCATGATCGCGCCGCTGTCGGGCCTGCACCTGCGCGGCATGCTCTGGTACCAGGGTGAATCCAACACCTTCGAGGCCGATGCCTACGCCGCCCTGCTGCGCGGCCTGCGCGACGACTGGCGGGTGCGCTTCGGCGATCCCGCATTGCCGTTCCTGATCGTGCAGCTGGCCAACTACGGCACGCCCGCCGATGCAGCCGGCGACAGCGACTGGGCCGCATTGCGTGAGGCGCAGCGGGCCGTCGCCGATGATCCGCACAGCGCGCTCGCGGTGACGATCGACATCGGTGACCGCCACGACATCCATCCGCCGAACAAGCAGGCGCTCGGCCAGCGCCTCGCCCGCGCAGCGCGGCATGCCGTCTACGGCGAACGCATCGCGCCCTCGGGTCCGGTGCCACGCCGGGCCTGGCGCGAGGGCGATACCGTCATCGTCGATTTTTCCGATGTCGACGGCCGGCTGATGGCGCACGGTGCCGCCGGGCCGATCGGCTTCGAGTTGTGCGGCGCGGATGCTGGCAGCTGCCGGTTCGTCGACGCGCGGATCGACGGCAATCGCGTGCGCCTGCGCGCGGACGACGTGCCCGCAGCGGTGCGCGTCCGCCATGCCTGGGCCGACGCGCCGCTGGTGAACCTGTTCGATGCAGCGGACCTGCCGGCCGGTCCGTTCGAGATCGAGATCCGTTGAACGCGTGACCTGCACGCGCGGCACTGCACTGCCGCCCGCGCCGGTCCGTCCACTCCCATCGCTGTCCGACCGCTCCGGAAGAATCCACATGTCGACCTCCAGTGCCCACGATCCAAACCCGCACAGCTCGTCGCGCGATCGCGAGATCGTCGAGGCGCGGGTCATCGTCACCTGTCCCGGCCGCAACTTCGTGACCCTGAAGATCGTCACGCGTTCGGGCGTGACCGGCCTCGGCGACGCCACGCTCAACGGCCGCGAGCTCGCGGTGGCCTCGTATCTGCAGGACCACGTAGTACCCAACCTCATCGGCCGCGACGCAGGCCGCATCGAGGACATGTGGCAGTTCTTCTATCGCGGCGCGTACTGGCGACGCGGCCCGGTGACGATGACCGCGATTGCCGCCGTCGACGTCGCGCTGTGGGACATCCTCGGCAAGATGGCCGGCCTGCCGCTGTACCAGCTGCTGGGCGGCCGTTCGCGCGAGGGCGCGCTGGTCTACGCGCACGCCAACGGTCGCGACATCGCCGAGGCCAGTGACGCGGTCGGCGACTACATCGACAAGGGCTTTCTCGCCGTGCGCGCGCAGTGCGGCGTGCCGGGGGTCAAGAAGGCCTACGGCATCTCGACCGGCGGCAAGCCCTATGAACCGGCCGAGAGCGCGTTGCCCGCCGAGACCGAATGGAATACGCCGCGCTATCTGGAGACCGTGCCGGCGCTGTTCGAGCGCGTGCGTGCAGATCACGGCAGCCACGTCGAACTGCTGCACGACGTGCACCACCGGCTCACGCCGATCGAAGCCGCGCGCCTTGGACGCGAGCTCGAGCCCTACCGTCTGTTCTGGATGGAGGACGCGACCCCGGCCGAGAACCAGCGTTCGTTCGAGATCATCCGCCAGCACACGGTGACGCCGCTGGCGGTGGGCGAGGTGTTCAATTCGATCTGGGACTGCAAGCACCTGATCGAGCACCAGCTCATCGATTACATCCGCACGACGATCGTGCACGGCGGCGGCATCACCCACATCCGCCGGCTCGCGGATTTCGCCGGCCTGCACCAGGTGCGCACCGGCTTCCACGGCGCGACCGATCTGTCGCCTGTGACGATGGGCGCCGCGCTGCACTTCGATACCTGGGTGCCGAACTTCGGCATCCAGGAATACATGTTCCACAGCGACGAGGCGAACGCGGTGTTCCCGCACGACTACGTGTTCCGCGATGGCCGGCTGCATGTCGGCGACACGCCGGGTCATGGCGTGGAGATCGATGAAACGCTGGCGGCGAAGTATCCCTATGCGCCGAAACAATTGCCGATCGCCCGTCTCGAAGACGGCGCGATGTGGGACTGGTGAGGAGCGCGAAATGCTTGCCGATATCGAGGACTCCAGCATTCCGTCATGCCCGCGAAAGCGGGGGGGGCAACGGCCGAGCGGTGGGTCATCCAGTGTCTTCGCCCGCATCAGAGCGAACGTCGCCGGGTTCCCGCTTTCGCGGGAAAGACGGCATGTTCCGTTCGCGATCATCGCCAAAGGCTTGCTGCTCGCCGCGCTCGCATTGCCGGCAGGCGCCTTCGCCCGAACCGCCGATTCCGCGCCCGTCCTGTTCGACTGGTTCGAATACACCGGCCGTGACCGCGCCTTCGACACGCCGCTGCCCGATGGCCATTTCCGCAATCCGATCCTCGCGGGTTTCCACTCCGATCCGAGCATCGTCGCGGCGCGCGGCAAGTTCTACATGGTGCATTCCACGTTCACCTACTTTCCCGGCATCCCCGTATTCGAAAGCGAGGACCTGGTGCACTGGACCCAGGTCGGCAGCGCGATCCATCGGCCGGAGCAGCTGGATTTCGACGGACTCGGCCTGTCGCGCGGCGTGTTCGCGCCGGCCATTGAGTATCACGACGGCACCTTCTACGTGGTCAACACCTCGGTCGATGCCGGCGGCAATTTCATCGTCACCGCGACCGATCCGGCCGGGCCGTGGTCGGATCCGGTCTGGCTGCCGGGCATCGGCGGCATCGATCCCTCGCTGTTCTTCGACGATGACGGCCGCGCCTACATCCTCAACAATGACGAACCGGACGTGCCCGTGCGCTACGACGGCCACCGCGCGATCTGGCTGCAGGCGATCGACATCGACACGCTGAAGCCATTCGGACCGCGCAAGGTGCTGGTCGACGGCGGCGTGAAGCCGGACGAGAACCCGATCTGGATCGAAGGCCCGCACATCTACAAGGTCGACGGCTGGTACGTGCTGTCGAACGCAGAGGGCGGCACCGGGCCGCAGCATTCGCAGGTGGTGCTGCGCAGCCGCGATGTCTGGGGCCCGTATGTGCCTTATGCACACAACCCGATCCTGACCCAGCGCGACCTGCCGGAAGACCGCGACCTGCCGATCGCCAACGCCGGCCACGCAGACTTGGTGGAAGGACCGGACGGCAGCTGGTGGGCCGTGTTCCTGGCCAGCCGCAACTACGACGTGCGTCACTACAACACCGGACGCGAGACCTTCCTGCTGCCGGTCACCTGGACCGATGGCTGGCCGACGATCCTGCCGCCGCACGCGGCCATTCCGTACACGCTGCCGGCGCCGTCGTGGATGCAGGGCGCCGCGGAGCAGGCGCCGATGACCGGGAATTTCACATGGCGCGACGAGTTCGATACGACTGCGCTCAAGCGCGAGTGGATGTTCGTGCGCGTGCCCAAGCGCGACTGGGCGGATCTGCGCTCGCATCCGGGACAGCTCGCGATCCATCCGCTGCGCGAGGGCCTGGACACACTGGAGAATCCCGCGTTCCTCGGCCGCCGCCAGCAGCATCTCGTCTTCGAGGCCAGCACCGCACTCGCCCCACCGGCGCTCGGTGTGGTCGCAGGTCTCGCCGCGTTTCAGAGCGGCAACCACTGGTATCTGATCGGCACACGGCGCGACGCGGGCGATGGACTGGAAGTCTTCGTCGAACGCGCGACGGGCACCGGACGCCCCAGCGAAGTCCTCGCGACCCGCACCATGCCCGTCGCCGATACCTTGCGCCTGCGCATCAGCGGCGACGCCGGTCGGATTTCGTTCGCGTACGCCGGTGATGCGGACGACTGGCAGACGCTGCTCGACGGCGCGGATGCCACCCTGCTCAGCACCGACCACGCGGGCGGCTTCGTCGGCGCGACGCTCGGGCCCTATGCACGGGACGAACGATGAGCGCGCGGTTGTCCGATGCAACACTCGCCAGCCTGCCGCCCACCGTCGCGCGGCCGGCCTTCGATCGCGCGCGCACACGCATCGGCATCGTCCATCTGGGCGTCGGTGCGTTCCACCGTGCACACCAGGCGGTCTACATCGACGACCTGCTCGCCGACGATCCGGACTGGGCGATCTGCGGCGTCTCGCTGCGCAATCCAGACGTGCGCGATGCGCTGAGGCCGCAGGACGGGCTGTACACGCTGGCGCTGCTCGACGGTGGTCCGTCGGTGCGCGTGATCGGCGCGCTGCGCGAGGTGCTGTGCGCGGCCGACGAACGCGCCGCGGTACTGGCGCGCCTGGCCCATCCCGACGTGCGCCTAGTGATGCTGACGGTCACCGAGAAGGGCTATTGCCTGTCCGCGGACGGCGTCGACCTCGCGCATCCGGACATCGCCCGCGATCTCGACACGCCCGATGCGCCATCGAGCGCGATCGGTTACATCGTCGCCGGTCTTGCGCTGCGACGCGCGCAGGGGCTGCCGGCCTGGACCGTGCTCAGCTGCGACAACCTCGCCGACAACGGCGGGCGCCTGCGACGCGCGGTGCTGCACTACGCGCGCGAGATCGACCCCGGTCTGGCGGACTGGATCGACACCCACACACGCTTCCCGCGTTCGATGGTCGACAGCATCACCCCGGCCACGGACGACGCGCTGCGCGCCGATGTCGATGCCGCGCTCGGCCTGCACGATGCCTGGCCGGTGCAGCGCGAGCCCTATACGCAGTGGGTGGTGGAAGACGCGTTCTGCAACGGGCGTCCGCCGCTGGAACGTGCCGGCGTGATCCTCAGCGACAACATCGCCGGCTTCGACCGCGCCAAGCTGCGCCTGCTCAACGGACCGCACAGCGCGCTGGCCTATCTCGGCCTGCTGCTGGAACTGGAGACCGTCAGCGAGGCGATGCGACACCCCGGTCTGTCGGCGTATCTCGAACGCCTGATGCGCGAGGACATCGCACCGACGCTCGCGGCGATGGACGGCTTCGACGTGCAGACCTACATCGGCGCAATCCTTGCTCGCTTCCGCAATCCTGCGATCCGGCACCGGCTGGGCCAGATCGCCTGGGACGGCTCGCAGAAACTGCCGGTCCGCCTGCTCGGCACGATCGACGATGCGCTGGCGGCGGGGCGTCCGATCGAGCGGTTGTGCCTGCCGATCGCGGGGTGGATGCATTTCGTCTGGCGCCAGGCGCAGGCGGGCGTCGCGTTGAACGATCCGATGGCGAAGCCGCTTGCGGATATCGGCGTCGCGATGACGGGGGATGCCACGCACGATGTGAGTGCGTTGCTGTCGGTCGAGCCGATGTTCGGTGCGGTGGCCGGCGACGCGCGGGTTGTCGATGCGCTGGTGCGTGCGTATGCGTCACTGGGAACGGGCACGCCCGACACGGTCGCGCAGGCGCTCGTCACGGCGTGAGGTGTGCGCGTCGTGCGTCTGTGGTCCGGTCGCTCGGCCGATGAACTTGCGACGGGTCCGCCGGCGTCAGGGCGCTGCCGCCGTCTGAAAGGCTTCTTTCCGTCATTCCCGCGAAGGCGGGAATCCAGGGACGTTGCTGTTCGCAGGTTCGAAGTCATGGATGACCGAACGTGCGTCCGTCAAAAGCCCCGCCTTCGCGGGAATGAAGGACATGTTCAGAGGATCCTGATGCGTGCGGCGCAGCGCGTGCTCGCGAACGAGCGACGAGCCAGAAGCTGCGAGCACAGTTGCGCACCTATGCGGTGCGGATCTCGTTCGCTTACCTCCAGTCAACGCGCCGTCGCCTCCACCGGCACCGGCACCGCCAGCACCGCATCCAGCGCCGGCTTGGGCTGGTGGTCGCGATCGAACAGCAGCGTGTAGTTGATCCGGCCCGGCACCGGGTAGTCGTTCTTCCACGACATGCCGTCCTCGACGCCCCAGACGCTGACGCGGTCGATGACGTCGCGCTTGCGGTGGAACAGGCGGAACAGCTCGGCGTAGCGGTCGGCGAGTTGCTGCTGCACCTCGGCCGGCAGGCCATCGCGGTAGGGATCGAGGTAGCGCTTGAACTCTGGCAGCTGGAACTGCGGATGCGCCATGCCGGTGCCGATGATCTGGCCTTCGCGGGTCAGTGGCAGCACGTCGACGTCCAGCTCGGTGATCATCACCTTGACCCCGAGCGCGGCGTAGGCATCGATCGAGGCTTCGATCTCCTCGATCGCCGGGTAGTTGAGCCCCCAGTGGCCCTGCATGCCGATGCCGTCGATGCGGATGCCGGCGTCCTGCAGCATCTTCACCATGCGCACGATGCCGGCGCGCTTCTCCGGTCGCCAGGTGTTGAAGTCGTTGTAGTACAGCGCGGTGTCGGGCGCGTAGCGGCTGGCGGCCTCGAACGCATGCCGGACCACGGCGTCGCCGTCGCCGCCGAAGGCGCGCGTCCATACGGTGTCGCGGTAGGCGCCGTCCTCACCGATGATCTCGTTGACCACGTCCCAGGCATCGACGCGGCCGGCGTAGCGTCCCGCCACCACCTCGATGTAGGCGCGCATGCGCTCGGCCATCGCATCGGGCGTTGCGGGCGTGCCGTCGTCGCGTTCGAAGAACCAGCCCGGCGTCTGGTTGTGCCACACCAGGGTGTGGCCGATCAGATACATGCCGTGGCGCTCGCCGTAGGCGACGAAGGCATCCGCGGCGGCGAAGTCCCAGACGCCGGGCTGCGGATGCAGCACTTCGGCCTTCATCACGTTCTCGGCGGTGAGCGCATTGAAGTGGCGCGGGACCAGCGCCTCCGTGCGTGGATCGCGTCCGGCGATGATGTCGTCGTTGACCGCAGTGCCGAACATGAAAGCGTCGCGGTAGGCGTCCTTGAGCGTGGTCGCCGATGTGGGCGCGGCTGCAGGCGTTGTGCGCGCGACCTCGGCGCCCGATGCGGGGGCTAGGCCGAAGAGCAGCAGCGGCAGCACGAGGGCAGGGCGGATGCGTCCGGTCATGGGGAATCTCCTGTGACGGCGAAGAAGCGGCAGGCCGCGTGCGGCCCCGACGTCGTGCGCGGGGCGCACGGCGTCACAGCCGGTAGGCCTGCTTCGGCAGGCGGTAGGCGAGATCGACGACGACTTCGGCGGCGTCGTCCTCGTCGATGCGGTGCTCGGCGACGAGCTTGGCGAGGAATGCACAGTCCACCCGGCGGGCGACATCGTGCCGCGCGGGGATGGACAGGAACGCGCGCGTGTCGTCGTTGAAGCCGACGGTGTTGTAGAAGCCGGCGCTGGCGAGCGTCTGTTCGCGGAAGCGCCACATGCCTTCGGGCGCATCGTGGAACCACCAGGCCGGTCCGAGGAACAGGCAGGGATAGTGACCGGCCAGCGGCGCGAGTTCGCGCGCGTAGGTGCTCTCGTCGAGCGTGAACACGATCAGGGTGAAACCGGGTACATTGCCCACCCGGTCGAGCAGCGGCTTGAGCGCGTGCACGTAGTCGGTGCGCAACGGAATGTCGGCGCCCTTGTCGCGGCCGTAGCGCGCGAACAGGTCGCGGTTGTGGTTGCGGAAGCAGCCCGGATGGATCTGCATCACCAGTCCGTCGTCGAGACTCATCTTGGCCATCTCGGTCAGCATCTGCGCGCGGAACAGTTCGGCCTCGACCGGCGTCGCCGCGCCGCGCACCACGGTGTCGAACAGCCGGCGCGCCTCGGCCTCGGACAGGTCCGCCGTCGCGCACGTCGGATGGCCGTGGTCGGTCGACGTCGCGCCATGCGCGGCGAAGAAGTCGCGGCGCTGGCGATGGGCGCGCAGATAGCCGCTCCAGTCGTACACGTCCTCGCCGGTGATCTCGCCGAAGCGACGCAGCGCGTCTGGAAACTGTTCGTGTTCCGGATCGATCACCGGATCCGGCCGATAGGCCGTGACCACGCGGCCCGACCAGCCGCTGGACTGGATCGTCGCGTGGTGCGTCAGCGGATCGAGCGGCGACTCGGTGGTCGCGATGACCTCGATGTTGAAGCGCTCGAACAGGGCGCGCGGCCGGAAGTCCGCCGTCTGCAGCGCCGTGGTGATCGTGTCGTAGTAATCGTCCGCGGTGCCCGCTGAAAGCCGCTGGCGCAGACCGAACACGTCATGGAACACATGGTCCAGCCACATCGACGATGGAGTGCCGCGGAAGAGCGTGTAGCGCTCCGCGAACAGCCGCCAGGCGCCGCGCGGATCGACGTGCACGCGTGACCCGTCGATCCGCGGAATGCCCAGCGCGTCGAGATCCACGCCCTGGCTGTAGAGCATGCGGAACACGTAGTGGTCCGGCACCAGCAGCAGCTCGGTCGCATCGGCGAAGGGCGCGTTGTCGGCGAACCAAGCCGGATCGGTGTGCCCGTGCGGGCTGACGATCGGCAGCCCGGCGACTTCGGCATGCAGCCGCCGCGCGATGGCGCGCTGGGTCGGGTCCGACGGGAACAGGCGGTCGGCGTGCAGGGTGAGCGGGCGAGGGGCGTGCGTCATGGTGGGGCTCGGGTCGAAAGTGTGGATGTGTGCTTGCGCAAGCAGATCAGGGTCGTGATTGGGGTAGGACGCCTGACGCGATGTCGGGTCTGACGTTCGTGAAGTGCGGGCCCAGGGGCTGCAATGCCCGCTTCAATCGAGCGCCGCGGTCAGTCGATGCTTTGTCCGGCGGCGCTCTGGCCGCGCACACATTGCTGTTGCTGTTGCCGTTACCGTTGCTGTTGATCTGATCGAGCCGTAAAGCGAGCCGAGCATCGCAGGGCGGCGGGGCCGTAGAGCAGCCCATGTTTGAGCGCAGCGAGTTTGGGCTGCGTGCCCCGTCGGCCGAGAAGCGCAGGGAACCGATGCGGCTCCATCGCATCGGATCGCGTCCGGCGACGGCGTTTTGACTCGCGCCCTTGGCGCTCGCCCTTCGGGCCGGCTCCGCCGTTCGCCAGTGCATTCGCACTGTCGTGCTTACTTTTGGCAAGACAAAAGTAAGCCGCGCGACAGCGCGGAAGCCCTGTCCTTCACCGGGATACCGAGCTCTCGCAGAGGCCACGGGCGAAGCAGAACCCAGAGCAAGCGCAGAGCGGCAGATCAATTGCACGGCTTTCGCCCGCTTGCGCGTGCGAGTCCCTTTTTGAAGGACCAAAAAGGAACCAAAAAGTCCTCCCGCCGGGCGCGAGCCGACGCGATACAGCCGCGCCGGTCCCCTGCGCGCCTCGCCTGACGCGGCACGGCGCCCAAACTCGCTGCGCTCAGACATGGGCGCCTCTGCGGCCGCGTCAGGCTGCGGTGCTCGGCTCGCTTTACGGCTCGCAGGAGCAAAGGCCAGGGCCAAAGCAGCAGAAGCAGGAGCAAGCGCAGAGCGGCAGACCAATTGCGCGGCTTTCGCCCGCTTGCGCGTGCGAGTCCCTTTTTGAAGGACCAAAAAGGAACCAAAAAGTCCTCTCGCCGGGCGCGAGCCGGCGCGATACAGCCGCGCCGGTCCCCTGCGCGCCTCGCCTGATGCGGCACGGCGCCCAAACTCGCTGCGCTCAGACATGGGCGCCTCTTCGGCCGCGTCAGGCTGCGGTGCTCGGCTCGCTTTACGGCTCGCAGGAGCAAAGGCCAGCGCCAAAGCAGCAGCAGGAGCAGGAGCAGATGCCAAAGCGCGAGCAGACGCCGAAGCCAGAGCAGAAGCCGAAGCACACCGGTGCATCACCGCCGCACACTCTCCGGCGGCCCCAGATAACTCGGCCGCAAGCCATCCCGCACGATCTCGATGCGCTGGACCACCACGCCCGGATCGATGCGCCACAGCTTCAGCGTCTGCGCGCCGGCTTCGACCTGGTGACGCGACGTCGCGACGTGCACGCTGTCGCTGACCGCACGCTCCCACGCCTGGAATTGCGCGTGGCCGGGCGTCGGGTCGAGATGCATCGTGACGGTCTCCGGCGATGCATCGCCGAACGACACCGCGTAGCGCAGGCCGCCGCGGTGCGCGTAGTCGAGCGTCGGCGACAACACCACGCGCACCTCGACCTCGCCGGCCGACTGCAGGTGCACCGGATACTCGAGCCAGGCACCGGACGCATCGGCCGCGGTCGCGGCCGAGGTCACCGGCACTGACGTCACGGATGACAGCGTGCGACCGAGGTTCGGAATCGTTTCCCAGTCCAGGCCGTCCGGCGCGACTGCGCGGGCGTGATGCGCGGCCTCGATCGCGATGTGGCCTTCGCTCTCGACGAAACCGCTGAGCTGCGTGCGTGCAGCCGGCTTCGACACCGGCACCACCACACGCACTTCGGTGCGGTCGCTGCCGAGCAGATCGACCTCGGCAACATGATCGCCGTCGGGCACCGCGTCCCAGTCGACCTCGATGCGCACCGGCGTTTCGATGTCGACTTCGCCCGATGCCGGCGTCACCCGCAGCCAGGGCTGCGACGCCTGCGCGGTGAAGGTGAAGGGCGCTCGCCCACGGTTGAAGACGACGAGATCGCGCGTCCGTGCACCGTCGGGATCGAGGGCGGGCACGCGGGCCGGTGTGGTCGGGACCGGCCAGCCACGTGCATCGCCTTCGACTTCGACGCCCATCGTGCCGCGTTCGCGCACGTCGACGCGCGACAGCGCCGGCATCACGTTGCGCTCCGGCTGCTGCCAGTGGGTGTAGCCGATGCGCGGCTGCGACATCATGTGGATCCACTTGCCGCCGGCGATGTCCTGCTCGTAGACGCGGGCGAGTTCGGCGTCGCGGGCGAAGCGGCGTTCGGCTTCGTCGGCCCAGGTGTTCGCGGACGCGCGCCCCTGCGCGGCGTGCTGCCGGTTGCGGGCCACGGCGACGTAGAGGTGCGCGAGATTCGCGCTGGCCAGCACCGGGTATTCGACGATCTGGTAGTACGCGTCGCGATGCGCATCGCCCAGCGCTTTGCCGATGCGCTGCGTGCGGTCGACCAGGGCATCCCACTCGGCCAGCACGCGGTCGGCCTCGCCGAAATTCACGAGGCTCCAGGTGTCCGGCGACTGCAGCTCCGGCTTGCGACGCGCGTTGTACTGCGTGTAGCGGGTGAGGATGTCGCCGATCTCCGCCGCATAGGCATCACCGAACTGTTCGGCCGCGAACGCCTGCGGATACGCCGCCAGCGTTTCGACCGGCACCGCGTCCGGCGCCCAGGCGTAGTCGAGGAAGAAGCTGATCGGCAATTCCATCGGCTTGATGTCGCCGACGTTGACCACCCACAGGCGGTCCGCACCGTGCGCGTGCGCCAGGCGCATCTGTTCCCACACCCGCTCGATCTGCGTGGTGTTGATCCACTTGTAGTTGCGCGGGCCGCCGACGTAGTCGAAGTGGTAGTACACGCCGTAGCCGCCGGCGCGCATCGCGTCCGGTGCGGGCAGGCGGCGGATATTGCCCCAGTTGTCGTCGGCGAACAGCAGGGTCACGTCGTCCGGCACCTGCATGCCGGCGTCGAGGTAGTCCTGCACTTCCTTGTAGAGCGCCCAGGCCTGCGGCGTGGCCTCGGCCGGCTTGCCGGTTTCCTCGGCGAGGATGCGGCGCTGGTCGGCGACGATGGTCTCGAGCAGGTCGATCGCGGTGCCTTCGCCCATCGGCTCGTCGCCATCGCCGCGCATGCCCAGCGTGACCACGCTTTCGTGATCGCCCATGCGGCGGATGCCGTCGCGCCAGAAGGCCTGCAGGCGGTCCCGGTTGCGGGTGTAGTCCCACGCGCCTTCGCCGTAGCGCGACCATTCGACGTGGGCGCGCATCATCGGCTCGTGGTGGCTGGTACCGATCACGACGCCCATCTCGTCAGCCAGCGCGGCGTTCTCCGGATCGTCATCTGAGAAGGCGCGGCCCCACATCGCCGGCCACAGGTAATTGCCCTTGTGGCGCAGGATCAGCTGGAACACGCGTTCGTAGAACTGGTGATTGGGACCGCCGTAGGTCGCCTGCATCCAGCCGCCGAGCGCCGGGTCCTCGTCATTGATGAAGAGGCCGCGGTAGCGCACCGTCGGCGCATCGACGAAGCGACCGGGTGCGACGTGCAATGCGGCCTGCCGCGCCGGCGCGACGTCCGCCCACCAGGTCCAGGGCGACACGCCGATGCGGCGCGAGAGTTCGTACAGGCCGAAGATCGTGCCGCGCCGGTCGGCGCCGGCGATGACCAGGGCGCGGTCGATACCGGGCTCCGGCGCGTCGACGACCTGCAGCAGATAGCCCTCCCACTGGTCCGTGACGCCGGTGGTGTCGAGTGCGTGTGCCTGCACGATGCGGTCGATGCGCGCACTGCGGCCCAGGGTGCCGGCGATGATCGCCAGACGCGGCGCTGCGTCCGCGGCCTGCGCTGCGTCGGCGCCTGCGACCGCTGCGAGGTCCGCGCGCAGATCGTCCGCGGCGCGGGAAATCCCCGGGAAATCGTCGGCATCGACCAGCACTGCAGTCGGGCGTCCGGCATCGATCAGCGCGAGCGCGCCGGTAACGGCCTGCGCGCAGACCGCGGCTGGCTGCCTGCAGTCGCGTGCGTCGTTTGTCGGCGTGGCGGCGACGGTGGCGCCTGTGCCCGACACCAGCATCGACGCGAGGACTGCGAAGGCCCATCGACGGGAGGCGCCAGGTGCGCGCGCAGGCTCACGCGCGATCTCCGGCTGCGCCGGGATGACGGTCGGCACCGACGATCGTTTCGCCATCATTCCGCCTCACCGCGCAGATAGGTGCGCAGCCACTGCAGCGCCGGACGTTCGCGGCCTTCGCGGTCGATCAGATAGGCGCGCTGTTCGGTGCGCCACACGCCGGGCCTGAAGCCCCACAGGGTCACGCCTTCGACCGCCGGGTGTTCCCAGAACACCGGGAAGATCCGCTGCATGGCTTCGAGCTGCACCTCATCGGTCGGGCCGTCGATGTCGAGTTCGGTCACGTGGATCGGCAGGCCGGTCGACGCCAGCAGATCGAGACTCTCCTGATGCACCGACATCGGGGTTTCGGTCGTGGTCGAGAACGCGTGGCCCTGCACGCCGATCACGTCGACCAGGTGTTCGGCCTGCAGCAGCTGCACGATCGCGTGGTAGCGCTTCGCGTTCTCCGGCGTGTTGGTGATGCTGTAGTCGTTGAGCATCAGACGCGCATCCGGGAAGTGCGTACGCGCCAGCCGGAAGGATTCCAGTACCCACTCCCAGCCGCTCTCGCCGGCGCCGCCCAGCGCCTGCGCGTAATTGCCGCCGTCCTCGTCGTTCTGCGTCGGCGGATCGTGCAGCGGTTCGTTGACGACCTCGACGATGTCGATGTCGGGATAGCGCTCGGCAACGGCGGTGAACCATTCCTCGATCTCGGCCCGCTGTTCGTCCGGCGGAAGATGGCGGATCCATTCCGGCTGCTGGTTGCCCCACACCATGACGTGCATCTGGAACGGCAGGCCGTTGTCCTTCGCCAGGCGGTAGGCGGCGTCCAGCCGGTCCCAGACCATCAGGTCGCGCTGGTCCTCGACCTCGCCCCACTTGCCGGCGTTCTCGGGCGTGACCTTGTTCCAGTACGCGAGGAAGTCCTGGTCCTGCAGCGGCGAGTGCGCGCTGCCGAGGAACTTGTCGAGTCCGTGGGCGAGGGCGGTCGAAGGCGCGGGTGCCGCCTCGGGCGCGGACTGCGCTTCTGCGGGCGCCGTGCGGTCGCCGCAGGCGGCCAGTGCGAGTGCCAGCGCAGCCAGCAGGAATGGACGGGTCTTCTTCATCAATCTCTCTCCCTGGATCGGAACATCGTGGACCGCCGGTTCCGCGTGCGGATCCGCGGAGGCGGCGTCATGCCGCAGGCCGTGTCGGACAATCGGCCACCCACGTCGGCCATGCGTGCGGACCACGTGGACGACAGCGTGCGCGATGCCGGCGTTCATCGGTGCAGGCAGATGCGGCGCGGGTGCCGCGGGCATCACGCCGCACGGTCGAGTTGCGCGGGCTCGAGGCGTGGTGCGAACAGATGGATCACCAGCAGTGCGGCGAGATACGCGCCGCCGGCCATCATGAACATCGCTGCGTAGCTGCCTGTGGTCTGGCGCAACCAGCCGGCGCCGAGATTCATGAAGAACCCGCCCATCGCACCGGCGAACCCACCGATGCCGACCACCGACGCCACGGCGGCGCGCGGAAACATGTCCGAGGTCAGCGTGAACAGGTTGGCTGAGAAGCCCTGGTGCGCTGCGGCCGCCATACCGATCAGCCACACCGCGGCCCATTGCCCCTCGACATGGGGCGCGAACACCACCGGCAGAATGCACAGCGCGCACAGCAGCATCGCGGTCTTGCGTGCGGCATTCGCGGTCCAGCCGCGCTGCATCAGGAACGAACTGAACCAGCCGCCGCTGACCGAGCCGACGTCCGCCAGCAGGAACACGGTGACCATCGGGAGACCGATCGTGCGCAGGTCCACGCCGAAGCGGTCTGCCAGGAACATCGGAAACCAGAACAGATAGAACCACCACACCGAATCGCTGAGGAACTTGCCGGCGGTGAACGCCCAGGTCTGGCGGTAGCGCAGCAGCTGCAGCCACGAGGCGCGCACGGGCGGATCGGGCGGATCACTCTCGATCAGCGCCAGTTCCGCAGGCGAGACTTTCGGATGTTCGGCCGGTCGCCGGTACATCGGCAGCCAGAACGCCAGCCACACCAGTCCCACGAGGCCGGTGACCACGAACGCCGTGCGCCAGCCCCAGGTCAGCGCCAGCCACGGCACCACGAGCGGCGCGACGATGGCGCCGATGTTGGAGCCAGCATTGAAGATGCCGGTGGCGAGCGCGCGTTCGCGCTTCGGAAACCACTCGGCGACAGTCTTGACCGCAGCCGGAAAATTGCCGGATTCGCCGAGCCCGAGCGCGAAACGCATCATGCTGAAGCCGGCCACCGAGTTCACCAGCGCGTGCGCCGCGGCCGCGATCGACCAGACGGTCAGATACACGCCATAGCCCAGTCGTGTGCCGACGCGGTCGATGAACCAGCCGGCGAACAGGAAACCGATCGCGTAGGCAAGGGTGAACGATGCGCTGATGACGCCGTAGTCGCGCTCGCTCCAGCCGAACTCGGCGACGAGTGTCGGCGCGAGCACACCGAGCACCGCGCGGTCGACGTAGTTGATGGTGGTGGCGAAGAACAGCAGCGCGCAGATGACCCAGCGGTAGCGGCTGATCACGCTGTTCGGTGAGGCCACTACGGCGACCGCGCCGTCGACGAGCCTGCTCACCGCGATGCGCTCCACGTCGTGCATGTGCCTGTCGCTGCCATCCCCGTCCCCCGACGCGAAGCGCCTCGAAAAGTGATAGCGCTATCATTATCACAGCGTCAAAGCAGGCGCCTCTTGCAGCGCACCAAAACGGCTCCGGTACGGCCGGAGTGCGGCGCGGAACGCAGATAAAGCCTGTTTACAGCGCTGAATACCGCTTCGCGGATTTCATGCTGCTCCGCAGCGTGCGCGCATCGAATGATAGCGCTACCGTAAAAATCACGTCATATCCGGCCTCTTGTTGGCCTGCGACGTCGGGGTTGTTCAACACAATCAAACCACGCTGCCGGCACGCCCCTGCGTCCGGTGGTGCGTCACCAGAAACGGGAGGGGAGTACGGTGCAAATCCAAGTCACAAGAACGGCGCTGTCGCGTGCGTTGAGTCTGGCGCTGCTGGGAATGGCGAGCGCGTCCGCGCTGGCGCAGAGTCCACCGCCGCAGACACCACCACCGGCACCGGCGACATCGCCGCAGACCGCGGAATCCGAAGCGGTCACGCAGCTCGATACGGTGTCCGTCACCGGCTATCGCCAGAGCCTGCAGTTCGCCACTGAAGCCAAGCGCGATTCGACGGGCTTCACCGATTCGATCTTCGCCGAGGATCTGGGCAAGTTTCCGGACACCAACATCGCCGAGTCGCTGACCCGCATTCCGGGCATCCAGTTGAATCGCGACGTCAACGGCGAAGGTCTCAACATCGCGATCCGCGGTCTGGGCAGCAGCTTCACCAAGACCCTGATCAACGGCGCGTCGGTCGCCACGGCCTCGATCGGCCTGGACGCGACCAACCAGAACCGCGAGGTCGATCTCAACATCTTCCCGACCGAGTTCTTCAGCCAGGTCACGGTGTACAAGTCGCCGCAGGCCAGCCTGCCCGAAGGCGGCGCGGCCGGCGTGGTCGACATGCGCAGTGCACGGCCGTTCGATCGCCCGGGCACGCATGTCTCGTACCAGCTGCAGGCCGACTACAACGACATGAGCGAGGAGATCAGCCCGCGCGGCTCGTCGATCTTCAGCTGGACCAACGACGAAGGCACGTTCGGCACCTTGGTCGGCGTGACGTCGGCGCGCGGCAAGATCGGCGTCGAAGGCTACGAGACCATCGGCTGGACCAATCCCAATCTGACCAATGCGCAATGCGGCAACGGCGGTACGCCCGGCGGATTCCCTGCGCTGGGCCAGCCCTGCAACATCACCGGCGGCAACGGCTGGCGCATTCCCGATGTCGTGCCGAACAATCCGTCGACGATCGCCGCGGGCCTGACGCCCGGACAGCCGATCGATGCCGCATGGCTGCTCGCGAACAACCCGGGCCTGACGACGGCGCAGATCGGCGAAGCGCTGATTCCGCGTCTCGGCCGGCCCGTGCACATGTCCGGCGATCGCGACCGCGATGCGGTGATCGCGTCGCTGGAATGGCGGCCGAGCGATCGTCTGAACTTCTGGCTGGACGCGCTGTACACCACGGCCGACCGGACCAACGACCGCATCGACATGAACCTGATCGGTCGCAACGGGCAGATGATTCCGCTGGACATGCAGGTCGACGCCAACAATGTCGTCACCAGCGCCACGTTCACCAATGCACAGTTCTTCCTCGAATACCGCCCGTATCGCGAGGAGGTGCAGTACTGGCAGGTGGCGCCGGGCGGCACGTTCTGGTTCACCGACGACATCAAGCTCGACGTCGAGGCCAGCCTCAGCCGCAGCTGGATGCGTCGCGAATCGCCGACGGTGCTGATCAACTCGCCGTTCACCACGCTGCAGTACACCAACGACGGCAGCGTGCCGAGCTGGGATACCGATCTCGATCTCAACGATCCCAATCTCGGCTGGCGCTGGACGGGCGGCGGCCGCGTCAACGTGCAGAACGAAAAGCGCGTGACCGAAACCCGCGGCCTGCGTGCCGATCTGCAACTGGGCGAAGACGCGCGCAACGTCCGCGTCGGTGTCGCCTGGGACCGCAACCAGCGCACCATCCGCGGTTTCGACAACAGCAGTGCATGGGAAGACATCGTCTGCCGCGGCCTGAACCCGGACGGCAGCGTGCCGAATCCACGTCCCGCCTGCGCGGGCGGTCCCGGCGCCGCGGTTCCGAATGCGGCGTTGGCGGACTATCTGCTGCCCGGGCCGGCCGGTTTCGTCACCGTGGACTGGGACCGGTTCCGCCAGGACACCGACTACGCGCGCCTGCGTGATTCGGCGCCGGAATCCGCCGGCCCCAATACCGGCGGTTCGACGGGCGGGTTCAGCGAGGACACCCGGGCCGCGTACATCGAGTTCAACGGCGAGACCGAGATCTGGGATCGCAACCTCCGCTTCAACGCGGGTATGCGCTGGGTCAGCACGGACCAGGACATCGCAGGTCCGGTGACGATCGGCGGTGTGCGCCAGTACCAGACGCTGACCGGCGACTACAGCGAATGGCTGCCGTCCTTCAGTGCCGCATGGGACGTGGCCGACCGCGTGGTGCTGCGCATGTCGGGCTCGCGCACGCTGACCCGGCCCAACCCGAGTTCGATGCTGCCGGCGACGACCTTCACCGACCAGTCGGCGCAGGTCGCCAGCCAGGGCAATCCGGAACTCACGCCCTACATTTCGACCAACTTCGATCTCGGCGGCGAGTGGTACACCGGCGACGAAGGCTTCGTCGGGCTGACGCTGTTCAACAAGCGCGTCGAGGGCTACACCTTCCAGGGCGTGACCACGCGTCCGTTCCTGTCGCTGGGCATTCCGTTCGAAGACCTCACCGACACCCAGCAGCGGGCGATCAACGATCGCGGCGGCCCGGGCACGGCGACCGTCAACGTCAACCAGCAGATCAATGCCGACGCCGCGCTCAACGTGCGCGGCTGGGAAGCGATCTGGGTGCAGCCGCTGGGCTTCGTGTTCGACGGTCTGGGCTTCATGGCCAACTACACCAAGCTCGACATCACCACGACCGGTCGGGATGCCGGCGCGCTTGCCGGCAACGTCTATGGTGTGGCGCCGTCGATGTGGAATGCGACCGCGTACTGGGAGAACAGCGTGGCGTCGTTGCGGCTGTCCTACACCTGGCAGGAGGGCGCAGCCGGCACGGGCCCGAACCAGCAGGGCATTCCGCAGGCGCAGATCTTCGGCGAAGACCGCGGACAGCTGGACCTGTCGGCCGGTTACACGCTGGCCAACCTGCCGTCCAAGCCGCAGATCACCTTCAACGTGCTCAACATCACCGGCGAAGAACGGCGCTCGAACTTCTGGCATTCGAACGCCGTCAACGATCTGTACGATCCGGGCCGCACCTACAGCATCGGTATCCGGGGCACGTTCTGACCCGGACCGCCGACGCGGTCGTCTCCCCACGGTCTGTCCCGGCGCTCCGGCGCCGGGGTGGACCGTGTTCTACCCACCGGCGTCCGGATGACGCCGCCGGAACCGCCCACGCCGCACCGGTGTGGACGGGGCCGCCGGATCACCGCTCGCCACGCGCGTCCCGCTGCGTCCGCATCCGCGGCCGCCGCCCTCCCACGGGTGCCCCTCCGCAATGAACGCCGTCTCCGCCTCACGATCCACCGAAGTCCTGTCCGTCCGCGAGAAGCTGGGCTACAGCCTCGGCGATCTCGCCGCCAACCTCATCTTCCAGACGCTGGTCACGTACCTGGCGTTCTTCTACACCGATGTCTACGCGTTGCCCGCGGCCACCGCGGCGACGATCATCTTCGTCGTCGGCCTGCTGGGCGCCTTCGTGTTCACGCCGATCATCGGCCTGCTGGCCGATCGCACCCGCACGCGCTGGGGCAAGTTCCGGCCGTGGATCCTGTGGACCGCGGTGCCGTTCGGCGTGCTCTCGCTGCTGGCCTTCAGCACGCCGGATCTCGGCGAACGCGGCAAGGTCGTCTATGCGCTGGTCACCTACACCCTGCTGGTGCTGGTCTATGGCGCGAACAACCTGCCGTACGCGGCGCTCAGCGGCGTGCTCACCGGCAACATGGATCAGCGCAACAGCCTGTCGTCCTACCGCTTCGTCGCGGTGATGGTGGCGCAGTTCGTGATCCAGGTGCTGCTGCTGCCGATGGTGCTGATCCTGGGCGACGGCGACCGCGTGCGCGGCTTCGAACAGGTGATGACGATCTTCGCCGTCGTCGGCACGGTGTTCTTCCTGATCACCTTCCTCACCACGCGCGAGCGCATCGTGCCGACGCAGACGCAGTCTTCTGGCGTCCTGCAGGACCTGACCGATCTGTCGCGCAACCGGCCATGGATGATCATGCTCGCGCTCACGGTGCTGGTCTTCGTCACCCTGGCCCTGAAGGGCGGCATGACGATCTACTACTTCCAGTACTACCTCGACGGTGCGGCGCTGGCCGCGTTCCTGCAGGGCACCGGCTTCAACGGGTTCATCGCCGGACTCAATGCCACCCTGACCGGCGCCGGCCTGGCCGGTTTCCAGTGGCCGGAAGATGCGCCGACTTCGGCCTTCAGCCTGTTCAACGCCGGCGGCATCATCTTCATGATCCTCGGCATCGGCCTGTCGCGGCCGCTGGCCGACCGTTTCGGCAAGCGCGACGTGTTCGGCGGCGCGTTGTTCGTCTCGACGCTGTTCGTGCTGGCGTTCTATCTGTATCCACCGGATGCGATCTGGCTGGTGTTCGGTTCGCAGATCCTGCACGGCTTCTTCTACGGCATCACCATCCCGCTGCTGTGGGCGATGATCGCCGACGTCGCCGATTACTCGGAATGGAAGAATCACCGGCGCGCGACCGCGATCATCTTCTCGGCGATGCTGTGCGGGCTGAAGGTCGGCCTGAGCATCGGCGGCGCGCTGGTCGCGGGCCTGCTCGCGCACTACGGCTACGTCACCGGCGGCGGTGCGCAATCGGCGCAGGTCGTCGACGGCATCCGCGTGGCGATCAGCCTGGTGTGTTCGACGCCGTTCCTGCTGGCGGTGGGACTGCTGTTCTTCTACCGGATCGACAAGACCATGGAATCACGTCTGGAGCGTGAACTCGCCGAGCGCCGGCTCCAGGCGGAGGTGGTGGCATGAGCGCGCATCCCGTGCCGCCTGCAGCGGAAACCCGCGGCGACGCCGCGCTGTCGGCAGAGCTGGAGGCGCTGGCCGGCAAGGCCATCTCGCAGCCGCTGGTCACGCACATCTACACCGCCGATCCGTCTGCGCACGTGTTCGAAGGACGGCTCTACATCTATCCCTCGCACGACATCGACGCCGGCACACCGTTCGACGACGAGGGCGGGCATTTCGGCATGGAGGACTACCACGTCCTGCGCATGGACTCGCCCGAAGGCGACGCGGTGGACTGCGGCCTCGCGCTGCACGTCCGCGACGTACCGTGGGCGAAGCGGCAGATGTGGGCGCCGGATGCCACGTATCGCGATGGCCGTTACTACTTCTACTTTCCCGCCAAGGATGCCGACGACATCTTCCGCGTCGGTGTCGCCGTCGGCGACCGGCCGGAAGGGCCGTTCAAGGCGCAGCCCGAGGCGATGGCCGGCACCTATTCGATCGACCCGGCGGTCTATGCCGACGACGACGGCGAGCAGTACCTCTACTTCGGCGGCATCTGGGGTGGGCAGTTGCAGAAGTACCGCGACAATGTCCACGACGCCGCGCACGAGGAACCCGTCGGCGATGCGCCCGCACTGGGCGCGCGGGTGGGGCGGCTGCGCGCGGACATGCTGGAACTCGACGAACCGACGCGCGAAGTCCTGGTGCTGGACACGGACGGACAGCCCTTGCGCGCCGACGATCACGACCGTCGTTTCTTCGAAGGCCCCTGGGTGCACAAGCATGCAGGCCGGTACTACTTCTCGTACTCCACCGGCAACACGCATCTGTTGTGCTACGCCGTGGGCGACAGTCCCTATGGACCGTTCACCTACCAGGGCGTGATCCTGAAGCCGGTCGTCGGCTGGACCACGCACCATTCGATCGTGGAGTTCGAAGGCCGCTGGTGGCTGTACTACCACGACGCCCTGATGTCCGGCGGCGTGACCCACCTGCGCACCGCCAAGGTCACCGAGCTGCATCACGATGCGGACGGGCGGATCCGCACGATCGATCCCTATGGTGGATGAACCTCCGGACGGCGCGCAGGCGCCGCTCGCGCCGGGCGTCTTGCTCGATATCGAATGCGGCGCGTTGCAGGTCAGCGTCGCACCCGATGCCGGCGGCCGTATCGCGCAGATCGTGCAGGCCGGTACGCCCCAGCTGATCGGCCCCGACGACGGCCACCCGCAGACGATCGCCTGGGGCTGCTATCCGATGGTGCCGTGGGCGGGGCGGGTGCGGAACGGCCGCTTCCGCTTCGACGACCGCGATCGACAGCTGGCGCCGAATCTCGGCGCGCATGCGATCCACGGTGTCGGCTTCGTATTGCCTTGGCAGGTCGAACTGCACACCGCGGACTGCGTCGTGCTGTCGCTGCAGTTGCCCCACGACGCGCGCTGGCCCTTCGGTGGCGTCGCGCGACAGACGATCCGGGTCACCCCGCGCTGCCTGCGGCTGACCCTGGCGCTGCAGGCCGAAGCCCAGGCCATGGCCGCCGTGATCGGCTGGCATCCCTGGTTCCGCAAACCCGATCGCATCGAGTTCGCCCCCGAACGCATGTATCCGCGCGATGCCGATGGACTCACGGTGCTGCCGCCCGGACCGCCGACACCAGCGCCATGGGACGATTGCTTCGTCGGCGCTGAAGGCGCGGTGCTGCACCGGGCCGGGCAACGCCTCGCGTTGTCCTCGGATTGCGATCACTGGGTGGTCTTCGACGAACGCGCGCATGCGACCTGCGTCGAGCCGCAGAGCGGTCCGCCGGATGCGTTCAATCTCGCGCCGGCGCGCCTGGAGGCCGGTGAGCGGATGAGCCGCTGGTTCGAGATGCGCTGGGGCAACCGCTAGCGCGCATCGCTGTTGCGATGGCCGACGCGCTCGGGCTTGCTTGCGATGGGCGCGTCTGAAGCGTGACGGTGTCATGCCGAAGATCAACGCGCGGCGCAGCGATCGTCAGCGTCAGCTGGCAATGCGCTTCGCAAGGGCAGGCGCCTAGGCGTCTCCCGACACTCGTTGCTGACCAGCGCGCATCTCCAGTGCGATCGGGGCAGCGAGGCCCGAGACCGTTGGTCGGGATCCCCCGTAGCGCCCTCGCGCCTGCGCCGTGAGCGGCGCACACTCGGCCTCGCTCAGGGGTGGGTCCACGATCTGGATCCCGGCATCGGGGCAGGGAGTGCGCGTGCGTTCGATCATCGCTGCCATCGTCGCGGTTGTGCTGTCGGCCTGCGGGCCCGTCATGGAGTCCCGTCCCATGTTCACGCCATTCGATTTCGCCCATCTGCGGTTTCTGGAAGGTCGCTGGGAGGGCACCGGGCCCGACGGCGCGCCCTTTTACGAGCACTACGGATTTCCCTACGGGACCGAGATGCGCTCCAGCCGTTTCCCGGATGCCGGCTTCACCGATGCACAGGACGGCAGCGTCATCGCGCTGGAAGCGGACGGGCGCGTCACCGCGACGTGGAACACGTTCACCTGGGAAGCGTCGGAGCTGGTCGCCGGCAAGGCCTGCTTCGTACCGGTGAACGCGCCCAGCAGTTTCTGCTGGGAGCGCCTGTCGGACCGTTCCGCCAGGGTCACCCAGCGCTGGACGGATGCGGCCGGCGATCCGCAGCAGTCCGTCGTGCCGCTGCGTCGACTCTGAGGCGCGATGGCAGGTGCGAATCCGTTGCGTGCACGCGTGCGGATTGCGTCGTTTTCATCGATGACGCCGAACCGGATCGCACGACACGTCGCCATGACGCAATTCGATCGGTCGGATACCGGTTGCGCCGCCCATCTGCACAGCTGCGTGCGCGGATCAAGTACGCCTGCATGCCCGTGTTCCGACAGTGGCGAAATAATGGCCAGCGTTTCGGAGGCGCGTCACAGGCGCGCTCGTCACGCTTATCCACATGTTTGTCATCAGACCATCCACACCGGATGTGGACAAGCTGCGCGGACCCCGTCTTCGAACCGGCGTCAAGCCGCGTGCTGCGCGTGCATCGCCTGTGCAACGAATGCCGGATCATGCCTCCGTGGCGACCCCGAACTCGCTCGGCGCACGCGGTCTGCGGGACCTGCACAGCGATGTGCGCAGATCAAGCACGCGTTGAAGGCGATGTCGTCAACGTGGCGAAATAATGACCAGCCGTTTGCACGCCGCATCGCAGGCGGGCCCGCGAGGCTTATCCACATGTTTGTCATCAGATGATCCACACGTGATGTGGACAACGGCGCGGCTAGCGGTCCGCGCCCCGCGCGTCAACGGCTCGCGTCGTTCGACCGCAAGCTCGCCTGGGCATCGTGTTCGGCCAGCGAGCGCGCCATCGCGTGACCGGCGTCGGTCAGCCGCGCCAATGTGCGCTCGCCGTCCTCGAAGGTGCGCACCCAGCCGGGGCCGCGGGTGTCGCCGATCGCATCGTCGCCGAGATAGGCGAGCGTGCGCAGCAACACGCTCATGCGCACGCCGATGCGCTTGCACAGCCGCGGCAGGGACATGCCGTCCGGCGCTGCCGCGAGTTCCGTCAGCAGCGCCTCGAGCAGGGCTTCTTCAGCGAACGATGGCATGGATGTCACGCTGGCGCGGCATCTGCGCACCGACATCGGCGACGTGCGGGGTGACGATGACCGGGACCGACTTCGAGGTCGGCGTACGCGACTCGTCGGCGAAACTCGACAGCGGCACCAGCGGATTCGTTTCCGGGTAGTACGCCGCCAGACAGCCGCGCGGAATGTTGTACTCGACCAGCATGAAACGCAGCGCACGCCGGCGCACGCCGTCGTCGCAGATACTCTCCAGGTCCACCCAGTCGCCGGCCTGCATGTCCAAGGCCGCGATGTCGTCGGCATGCGCGAACAGCACGCGCCGTTCGCCGAATACGCCGCGGTAGCGGTCGTCGAGGCCGTAGATCGTGGTGTTGTACTGGTCGTGCGAGCGCGTGGTCGCCAGCGTGAACACCGGCTGCGTGCCATGGGTACGCCGCGCACGGTGGATCGGGTTGTCGGTCGGCACCGGGCAGGGCAGGAACACCGCCTTGCCTCCAGGATTGATCCACTTGCGGTCGCGCGCGGTGTTCGACAGGCGGAAGCCGCCGGGCACGCGCACGCGGGTGTTGAAGTCGCGGAAGTCATCGAACGTCATCGCGATCATGTCGCGGATGCGGTCGTAATCCTCGATCACGCCGAGCCAGTTGATCTTCGAGCGCCCGCCGATCGTCGCATGCGCCAGGCGCGCGACGATCGCCGGCTCCGACAGCAGCGTGTCGGATGCCGGCGGATTGATGCCCGACGACAGGTGCACCATGCTCATCGAATCCTCGACCGTCACACCCTGCGGGCCGCCGGCCTGGATGTCGATCTCGGTCCGGCCCAGACACGGCAGGATCACCGCGTCCTTGCCGTGGATCAGGTGGCTGCGGTTGAGCTTGGTGGTCACGTGCACGGTGAGATCGCAGCGGCGCAGGCCGCGTGCGGTGGCCTCGGTGTCGGGGGTGGCGATGGCGAAGTTGCCGCCCATGCCGAAGAACACCTTCGCGCGGCCGTCGATCATCGCTTCGATCGCGCCGACGGTGTCGTAGCCGTCCTCGCGGGGCGGCTCGAAGCCGAACACCTCGCGCACACGGTCAAGGAACGCGGCCGGCGGCTTCTCGTAGATCATCATCGTGCGGTCGCCCTGCACGTTGCTGTGGCCGCGCACGGGGCACGCGCCCGCACCTTCACGGCCCAGGTTGCCGCGCAGCAGCAGCAGGTTGACGAGCATGTTGATCGTCGCGACCGAGTGCTTGTGCTGGGTGATGCCCATGCCCCAGCAGGCGATGACGCGCGCGCTGGTCAGGTACAGCTCGCCGGCGCGGCGGATCTGCGCTTCGTCGAGTCCGGACTCCTCGACGATCACGTCCCAGGATTCGGCCAGCACGTCGGCTGCGAAAGTCTCGAAGCCGGTGGTGTGCTCGGCGATGAAGGCCTGGTCGAGCACCGATGCGCCGCCGTTGCCGGTGGCTTCGATGTCGCGTTCGAGTACGTGCTTGATCATGCCCTTCACCGCAGCGAGGTCGCCGCCGATCTTGAGCTGGAAGTAATCCGACGAGATCTGGGTCGATCCGTAGGTCGCCATTTCCAGCTTGTCCTGCGGATCGGCGAAGCGTTCCAGACCGCGCTCGCGCAACGGATTGAACGAAGCGATCTTCGCGCCGCGGCGCGCGGCCTCGCGCAGTTCGCCCAGCATGCGCGGATGGTTGGTGCCGGGGTTCTGGCCGAAGATGAAGATGCAGTCGGCATGTTCGAAGTCATGCAGCGACACCGTGCCCTTGCCGACGCCGATCTGCTTCTTCATCGCCGTGCCGGACGACTCGTGGCACATGTTCGAACAGTCGGGGAAGTTGTTGGTGCCGTACTCGCGCACGAACAGCTGGTACAGGAACGCCGCCTCGTTCGAGGTGCGGCCCGAGGTGTAGAAGATCGCGTCGTCGGGCGAGGGCAGGGCATTGAGATGCCCGGCGATCAGCGCGAAGGCCTCGTCCCAGGTCACCGGCACGTAATGGTCGGTCGCCGCGTCGTAGCGCATCGGCGTGGTCAGGCGGCCCTGCTGTTCCAGCCAGTAGTCGCTGTATTCGGCCAGCTGCGCGACCGAATGCTGCGCGAACAGCTCCGGTCCGGCGCGGAACCGCGTCGCCTCGGCGGCGACGGCCTTGGCGCCGTTCTCGCAGAACTCGAAGGTCGAGGTGTGGTCGCGGTCGGGCCAGGCGCAGCCGGGACAGTCGAAGCCGTCGGGCTGGTTGGCACGCAGCAGCGTCTTCGCGCCGCTGACCGTGATCTTCTGCTCGTTCAGGTGCTTGGCGACGCTTTTCAGCGCGCCCCAGCCGCCGGCGGGGCCGTCGTACTTGCGGATCGTGTCGTTGCTCATGATGCGTGGGTCCTGCCTGGGCGCGCGATGGCCGACGCATCGGTCGGTGGGTGCAGCAGCCGCTGCGCGTGGGTGTACACGGCGTGCCCGTCGTCGCGGGCGAAACCGATCAGGGTGAGATGGGCGCGGTCGGCCAGCGAGATCGCCAGCGCGGTCGGCGCGGAAATCGCCGCCATCAACGCGATGCCGACGCTCGCCGCCTTCATCGCCATTTCGTAGCTGGCGCGACTGGTGACGATGAGAAAACCATTTGCGGGATCGAAGTCATCGGCATGCAGCGCGCCGATCAGCTTGTCGAGCGCGTTGTGGCGACCGACATCCTCGCGTGCGAACAGCAGCGTGCCGTCGAGCGAGGCCCAGCCTGCCGCATGCGTGGCGCCGGTGAGCGCGGCGATGGATTGCGCATCGCGCAGTGCGCGCAATGCCCGTGACAGGGCTTCGGGTGACACGCGGACATCGGTGGTGACCGGTGCCGGATAGCGCAGTGCCGCTTCCAGCAGTTCGCTGCCACAGACGCCGCAGCCACTGCGGCCACTCATGCTGCGACGACGCAGGGCCAGTGCTTCGGCGCGCGCCTCTGGAATCCGCAACCGGATCTCGATGCCTTCGATGAAATGCTGGATGCCTTCGATCGCCACATCGCCCGGCGCATCGACGATGCCTTCGCTGATCGCGAAGCCGCGCGCGAAATCCTCGAGATCCGCCGGCGTCGCCATCATCACCGCGAACGGCACGTCGTTGTAGACGAAGGCCACCGGCACTTCTTCGGCCACGTGGTCGTCGACCTGACGCACCGCGCCGTCGCGCCAGCGTTCGACCGGACGGCGCACCGCGCCGGCAGCTGTGTCGCTCTGAAGATCTGTGTGTGGGGAACGTGTCATGTCGGAAGGGTACCGGCGACCGCGTGAGCGGCCGCCGGTCCTGTGTCGTGCCTCAGGCGAACAGCACCAGGGCTTTCTCCAGCGTTTTCCAGATGCCGAAGGCGAGCGGAATGCCGACCGCGGCCCAGCAGAACGCGACCAGTGCCGGGTTGCCACCCGCGCCGATGCGGTCCATCTCGTCCTGCGAGATCAGCGACTTGCCGCTGGCGTCGACCTTCTCGTGCGCCAGTTGCTTCTCGTGCGCCAGTTCTTCCGGCGACATGAAGTACTTCGGATTGACCGGACGCACCAGCAGGTTGCAGATCAGGCCCAGCACCAGCATGCCGGCGAGGATGTACATCGTGGTGTTGTAGACCTGCGAGGGCGGCATGCCGAGGCTCAGCTGATGCTCGCGCATATAGCCGATCACCAGCGGGCCGAGGATGCCGGCGGTCGCCCATGCGGTCAGCAGGCGGCCGTGGATCGCGCCGACGTGCTGGGTGCCGAACAGATCGGCGAGATACGCCGGCACGGTGGCGAAGCCGCCGCCGTACATCGACAGGATCACGCAGAAGGCCGCAACGAATAGTGCGATCGAACCGGCGTTGCCGAGCGTCGGCGCCGAGGCGTACAGCGCGATGCCGAGCACGAAGAAGATCGAGTAGGTGACCTTGCGGCCGAACTTGTCCGACATCGACGCCCAGAAGAACCGGCCGATGATGTTGGCCAGGCTCAGCATGCCGACGAAGCCCGCGGCGATCGCCGCGATGGCCGACAGCTGCTCGGTGCTCAGCTCACCGAAGCCGACATCCAGACCGATCAGACGGCCACCGAACATTTCCTGCAGCATCGGCGAAGCCAGGCCCAGCACGCCGATACCGGCCGACACGTTGAGGCACAGCACACCCCAGACCAGCCAGAACTGCGGAATGCCCCAGACGCGCTTCACGTGCACGTGGCCCTGGGTGATCATCGCGTTGTCCTTCGCCGGCGGCGGCGTCCAGCCCTTCGGCTTCCAGCCCGTCGGCGGCACGCGATAGCCGAACGCGCCGGCCATCATGAAGACGAAGTAGGCCGCGGCCATCACCAGGAAGGTTTCCTTCACGCCGACCGAGGTCGGGGTCGAGAAGTGGCGCATCAGCATGTCGGCCAGCGGGCTGCCGATCAGCGCACCGCCACCGAAGCCCATGATCGCCATGCCGGTCGCCATGCCGCGGCGGTCCGGGAACCACTTGATCAGCGTCGACACCGGCGAGATGTAGCCCAGGCCCAGGCCGATACCGCCGATCACGCCCGAACCCAGCCACAGCATCCAGATCTGGTGCAGGTGCACGCCGAGCGCGGAGATCAGCAGGCCGCCGCACCAGCACAGCGCGGCCACGAAGCCGGCCTTGCGCGGGCCGACGCGTTCCAGCCACCCGCCCCAGATCGCTGCCGAGCAGCCCAGCAGCACGAAGAACAGCGTGTACATCCACTGCAGTTCGCTGATGTTCCAGTCGCAGCTGGCCGAGGTGATGCGCGCGAAGAAGCTCATGTCGGCGCCGCAGGCGATGGCGGCATCGATGCCGACCGCCTTCGACAGCGGCAGCCAGAACACGCTGAAGCCGTAGGCCATGCCGATGCACAGATGGATCGCCAGCGCGGCGGGCGGCACCAGCCAGCGGTTGAAACCGGGCTTGGCGATGATGCGTTCCTTCGAGAGCAGGCTGCCCTCGCGGGCGCTGCTGGCGGAATGCGTGGTGGAACTGGTAGCCATGGAATCCTCCCGGGTGGATGCGCCGGTACATGGTGGGTACGGGGCCGCTTATGCTCTGAAAGGCATATTGGATGCGACAAAGTGTCGCAACCCTACGCCCGGCGCGCTTGCAGGGCCACTTCCATTGGTCGAATATCCGGCTCTCCAGAACATATTGAACCTGCGGCCGGTGCGCATTGCGTTGCAGCACGGCCGGACGGAGTCGTCCCATGTACAAGGTCCGCATCCAGCCCCGCTGGGAACTCGAAAGCGCCGACGGCGCCCGCCTGCCGGCCCATCTGGTCGACCTGCTGGTGGCCGTGCGCGCGACCGGATCGCTGGCGGCCGCGGCGCGCACAATCGGTCTGTCCTACCGCTACGCCTGGGGCCAGCTGCAGGACGCCAAGGCCGTGTTCGGGCAGCCCTTGCTGCGCATGACCCGCGGCCGCGGCGCGAAACTCACCGCGATCGGCGAACGCCTGGTCTGGGCCGACAACCGGATCGCCGCGCGCCTGTCGCCGATGCTCGACAGCCTGGCCACGGAACTCGAAGCCGAGCTCGAGCGCACCGTCAGTGCCCATGCCACGCCGCTGCGCATCCACGCCTCGCACGGTTTCGGCGTCGAAACGCTGCGCCGCGCGATGGCCGAGGCCGAGGTGGCCCTGGATCTCAAGTACCGCAGCCCCGACGACGCGCTGTCGGCGCTACGCAGCGGCGCCTGCGACATCGCCGGTCTGCACCTGCCGATCGGCGAACTGGAGCCGGCCCTGTTCGCGCATTACCGCGACCGCCTCGATCTCGACGCCGACCGCGTGATCCATCTGGCCATGCGCCGGCAGGGGCTGGTCCTCGCGCCGGGCAACCCACGGCGCATCGAAACCCTGCAGGATCTCGAACGGCCCGACATCCGCATGATCCACCGCCAGCCCGGCTCGGGCACGCGCCTGCTGCTGGAAGCGATGCTCGCCCGCCACGGCATCGCCTTCGAGCGCATCCGCGCTTGCGACGTCGAAGAACTCACCCATGCCGCGGTGTCGGCCTACGTCGCCAGCGGCCTCGCCGATGTCGGCTTCGCGCTGGAACCGCCCGCACGCAAGTACGGGCTGGATTTCTTCCCGATGATCACCGAGCACTATTTCTTCCTGTGCCACAACGACGTGCTCGACTCCGGCCGGCTCACCGACCTGCTCACACTCCTGCGCAGCGACGGCTTCCGCCGCGATCTCGGCAGGCTGCCCGGCTACGACCCCAGCTATTGCGGGCGTGTGCAGACGTTGGCGGAGGCGTTCGAATCTGCACGGGCGTCAGAACGCGAACCCGCTGCGGCCTGACGCCGGATCAGGCGGTGTCGGAACAGGCCTCTGTGCGAACGACGCAGGCACCTGTCCGCATCACCAGAACTTCCATCGGGGTTCGGTTGATGCCAACGACCGGCCCAGAGGTCGTAGTACGCCAGCCTGGAGAGGCTGCCGAGCACGACCTGCTCTCCCAGGTCATCCACCACCCGAGTCGGAATCGAGACGCCGAAGTGGTCATCGTGAACTGGAAAGATCTCGATGGACGGCGACAGTGCGCCCAGCGTTGATTCGATCGTGGCGATATCTGCAGCGCGTATGACGATCTGGATGCCCATCAGCGTTTGAACTCCAGAATGCAATGGGGATCGAGCGCCCGGTGAATCCGGCGGATCACCCCATCCGCCAACCTTTGCCCCCGGATGTCGTAGACCAGGCGGCAGCGTTAGAAGCGCGGCGCTACGTGCGTCATCCCGAACGCGATTCGGCTCAGGTTGTAGGCAATGCTGAGCCGTATTGCCTCATCGGAGTCGAGGTTGTGATTGGCGACGAGTACGAATTCGCGTTCCGTCTCGCTCGTGAATTCCGGGGTGAACATCGCGGCTCCCATGCTGGCCGGACCTGATGATTCGCGCAGCCCTCAGATGGGCGCGCGAAGGCTCAGAACGACTTTACCGGCAAAAAAGATGGTCGCAGGACGCACCCAATTGAAATCGAGTTTGGCGCCTCCGGAACGCACAGGAAGCCGTCACGCAGCCCAGAAGATCCCGGCGAACGGACGGGTTTCAACAAGGGTCTGGAAGACGCCCACGGACGATGGCGCAGCATTGCAGCCAGTGTCTCGCCCAGAGGCGGATCGGATTCGATGAGATGCGCACGAGGATCGACCGGGCATCACCCGGATGCACGGCGAAGGCGACGCTCCATAGATCAGTGGCGCCGATGGTCCTGATTGAGCCGATGAAAATCGGCCCCGGACGCCGATGCACGACGGTCTTCCACTTTCGTATGCAAACAGCCGACGGCGCTGAACGCCTCGGTTGCGGTCTTCACTGCATCGAAAGCGCTACCCCGGGGTGGGCCGGGGCAACGCAAGGTAACGCGCGATCGTCGCAGTCCGCGCTTACTCGATCGTCTCGTCGAGCATCAGCTGACGTGCGACGCACTGGCGGGGCGCCTTGGGCGAGCATGTCGTCGTGGTACTGCTTGAGGTTGAACGCCTCGCCGGCCTTGGCTTCGGCGGCCTTGCGCGCGTCGAAGTGTTCCTGCGCGCCGACGAAGTACGTGGCGAGCTGGGGCGAGGAGAGCTGGGCGGTCGCCGTCGTGTCCCGGGCACTGGTTGGCGACGAGAAGCGCTTCGCCTCGAGGGCGCGCGCGGACCCGGGAGTGCACATCGCGGCAGTGCGCCTGGAACGCAGACGATGGCTGCGCGCGACGGTAGCGTCGATGCGTGGCCCGCGCTGGTGACCAACGGCACATGAGGGCGCACGCCGCTGGGCGCGAGGATCGGACCACCGATCCGCAAGGAGGCTGCAGACATGAGGACGACACCGCGCAAGTGTGCGAACCTTTGGCGCCGGTGGTTGCTGGCACTCGCAGTCGCGGGCAGCGCGGCATCGCCGGTGGCCGCAGCCGATGCGCTGCCAGGGGCGTCGGTGGAGACGGCGCTGGCCGCCCACGTGGCGCCGGATTTCCGCAACGACATCATGGTCTTCGGCACGGTGCATCTGTCGGCGTTCCGCGACTGGCTGCAGCCGGCGCATCTGCAGGACACGCTGACCGCGCTGGCGCGGTTCGCTCCGACCCGGATCGCAGTGGAACGCATCCCGCCCGACGAGATCGCGCTGCTGATCGAACGCGCCGCGCACGATCCCTCGGCGCAGCGCGTCCTTGACCAGTTCGCAGGTCCCATCGTCGCGCACGGACGCAAGCTGCAGCAGACACTGAGCATGGATCGCGTCGCAGCGACGATGGCGGCCGAGGCAGCGCTGGCGCGCGCATCGGACACGCTGTCGGACGTGTCGCGCGTCGATCTTGTGGCGCATCTGCTGGCTGCGTTCGAGTTCGATTCGGCCGCACTGCAATGGTCGTATCTGTCGGCGGAAGCGCGCGCGGGCGCGGAGGCGCTGCCCGGGGATGCGCGCGAGGCGCTGGATCGACGACTGCAGGGCACCGACGAGGTCGCGCGGGTCGCGATGCCGCTGGCCCGGCAGTTCGGCCTGCAGCGTCTGTTCCCCGTCGACAGCCAGTACGAGTTGGTGCGGACGTTCGGTCTGCCTGCGGAAGCGTTGGCCGATGCATCCAACGACGCCTGGGGCGATGCCTGGAAAGCGTCCGCGCAGTGGGCGCGCATGGAGAACGCACAGCGTCTCGCCAGGACAGACGGCGACCTGCTCGCCCTGACCCGATACCTGAACTCCGGCGCGGCGCAGATCGACGATGCCGCGCAATGGGTCGGCTGGCTGACCCAGGCGCGTGCGGACGGAGTGGAACGGTTCCGGTATGCGATGTGGGAACTGCGCAATCAGCGGATGTCGGTCAATGTCCTCGACGCAACCGCCTCGACACAGCCCGAGCGCCTGCTGTTCATCGTCGGGCACTCGCACAAATCGTACGTGGAGCGGGCGCTCGCGCCCCACCTCGGGATCCGGCTGGTGCAGCCCGACTTCAGCGTGCCCTGAGCCTGTCGTCGGGCTGCAACGATCCGCGTGCGGCGCGCGCAGCCCCGGTCGCGCCGCCTCGCATCACGAGACGGCGTCAGGCTGCGCCGGCGCGTCGTCCGCGGCGGTCCACGCCGGTTCGAAACCGACCCCGTGCAGCAGCACCACACCCTCACGCGTGCGATCGAACACGAAGGCGATCGACGCGATGGCGTTCCGGTCGAAGGCCGAATTGGCGGCGACGAAGTCCGCCAGCGGGAAGGCATAGGTCTGGAAGGCCGGCTCGGGCCGTGGGGTGGGGCGGATGCTCGGTGATTTGAACAGCGCCGGGCGATCGATCCGCGGCAACGCGCCGTGGTGCGAGAGCGGCAGCATCGCGCTGTTGCCGGCGCGGTCGGTCAGGCGCACATGCAGGTCGATGCCGTCGTGGTCCGGCGCCTGCCCGGCAGTGTCGGCGCCCGGCGCCGGCGCGCGCGTGGGCGTGGCCCCGCTGTCTGCCAGCGAGAACCGCAGCGCGGCCATGCCGTCGGCGAGATCATCCTCGGGCAGTGCGATCGTGTAGTGCGTGGTCGCATCGGCGGCGGTCCAGCCCAGGTAGGCGGCGCGCATGTCGCGCAGGCCGCGGCGCAGGCTCACGCGCGTTTCCTTCCAGTCGCTCAGACCCTGCTGGTCGATGCGCGTCCCCGGCCAGGTGCCGGTGGTCGGGTCGATGTCCTCGTCGTAGCCGGCGACGATCCGGCTGCCGGCCATTGCGAACTCCGCGGCATAGACCGTGTCGGGCAGCCACGCCGCGCCGCGCCCGGGCTCGCGGAACAGCGGCAGATAGCGCGCATCGTCGCGCAGGGTAGTGTCCAGGAACGCCGACAGGAACACCTCGGCGATGCGGCGCTGGTCCGGCGCGGGCATCAGCGGTGCGATGTTGAGCAGCCAGCCGAACGGCGGGGTGATGTCGTAGCGCCCCCAGTCGGTGTTGAACTGTCCGTGATTCCCGCCGCCGAAATGCAGAGCGGACCGGAACGCCTGCGTGTCCCCGGAGAAGCGGACACGCTCTGCCTGTCGGGCGCCGTCGAACGAGAACATGTCGCCGTCCTGGCTGCCCTGCAGGGTGAAATAGCTGACGTCGCGCAGCGGCGTGCCGATGCCGCCCGGCCGGTACTGGCCGTCGACCGGCGCGATCGCCGCGACCGCACGGATGCCGTAGCCGTAATCGAAGGCGAGGGTGCCGTCATCGGGATACGCGCCCATCCGGTTGAACGCGGCGGCGACCGCGACAGCTTCGCCCCCTCGGGAATGGCCGATCAGCGCGATGCGCTCAGGATCCATCTTCCCCGCGAGCCGATGTCCCGGCGTCGCGGTCCACGTGTGCCACTGCCTCAGGTGTTCGAGCAACAGCCAGGCGCGCGCGTCATTCTCGTCGTCGGGTTTGCCTTCCGGCAGGTCGGCGATACCGCTGTTGAGGAAGTTCTGGTCGACCGAGACGAAGATGAAGCCGCGGCTGGCCAGCAACTCACCGAGATAGCCGTATCCCGCGTCGGAGAAATGTTCCATCTGGTGATTGCCGTGCACGGCCAGCACGAGCGGAAAGGGCCCCTCGCCCTGCGGCATCCAGACCCGCCCCTGCATCGGCAGGGCGGTGGTGTCGAACCCCCAGAATCCGCGGCGCAGTTCGCCGCCGCGGCCGCTCCATTCGACGAACCGCGAGCCGTCGATCCGGGGCGTGCGGAATGCGACGCCGTCCGCGTACTCGGGCCGGTGGCGATCGTCGCCGGCACCGTAGGTGAAGGCCTCGAACGCAAACGGGCCGCGCGCGCCGGGATCGGGTGCATCGAGCGGCGGCAGCGTGCTCGCGGGCATCACGCGCGGGGTCACCGCGTCGCCGGGACCCACCATCCAGACCGTGGCCCAGGCGAGCGTGCCCGCGCCGAGCAGGCACGACGCGGCAGCGACCAGACGTATACGACCGCGCGCGGCGGTCCTGCGTCGTGACAGCAGAACGCCGAGGCCGGCACCGAACAGCGAGGCCGGTAGCAGCAGCCACGCGGCGGCGTACCAGCGCCAGCCGTCGGAGGCGAAGAACTTGAACAACGGTGCGACCACTGCCGTGGACATCGCGACGGCGATCAGCCATCGCAGCGGCAGCAGGCACACCAGCCGCACGCCGACGACGAGCATCAACGCCAGCGCTGCGGCCTTGACCAAAAGCCATAGGATGTGGAGCAGCGCGCCCCAGTGGGGCACGTCGGCGTGGAACTTCAACGGCCAGGCGTGGGCGAGCACCACGATCACGGCGGCTGCCGCAGCCGCAATGGAGGCACCGGTCCAGGCCGGATTCGGTGTGGTCAGCCGCGCGGTGTGCGTCTGCGCGAAGGTGCGCGCCCGTGCGAGCGCGCGGGAAACGTGGGTCTGCGACATGATGAACTCCTCCGGCGGGCATGTGCGTCCCGCGTTCGGCGCCTTCCTGGCGTGCCGGCGCCGTGCATGGCCGGGATGCGCCGCAGCGCATCCCGGCAGACGGTTACTCGATCGTCTCGTCCAGCATCAGCTGACGGGCGAAGCGCACGGGCGGTGCGCCCTGGGCGAGCATGTCGTCGTGGTACTGCTTGAGGTTGAACGCCTCGCCGGCCTTGGCCTCGGCCGCCTTGCGCGCGTCGAAGTGCTCCTGCGCGCCGACGAAATACGTGGCGAGCTGGGTCGACGAGAGCTGGGCGCGGATCCACTTGCCTTCGGCTTCGCTGGTCTGCTGGAAGGTCTGGCGGACCATGAGGTCCATCGCCTGTTCCTTGGTCCAGTTGTCGACGTGGATGCCTTGGTCGAGGATCGCGTTGGCCACGGCGCGCGCGTAGAACTTCAGCTGCATCAGACGGAACAGCGGATCGTTGTCGGCGTATCCGGCGTCGGCCATCATCCGCTCGGTGTAGACCGCCCAGCCTTCGGCGAACGGACCCGAGCGGAACACCGCGCGCAGCGTCGACGGGTGGTTCACCGAATGCGCGCCTTCGAGGTAATGACCGGGCATCGCTTCGTGGATCGTCAGCACGTGGATCATGTGCTTGTTGTATTCGCGCAGGAACGAATCGACCTGGCCATCGTCCCAGTCGTCGGGAATCGGCGAGATTGCGTAATAGGTGTCCAGGCCCTTGTCGAGCGGGCCGGGCGAATCGCAGTAGGCGACCGCGACCCCGCGCTGGAATTCCGGCATCAGGATGATCTTGACCGGATCGTCCGGCACCGTGACCAGATCGTGCTGGCGGGTGAACTCGGTCGCGACATCCAGCGTGTGCTTGGCGAAATCGACGACCTCGTCGCGGCCCGGCTTGTCGGCGTAGGCGACTTCCATCGCCGCTTCGATCGCGGCCTGGCGCTGGTCCTCGCTCGGCTGCGCCGGCGTCTCGGGCGCGCCTTCGCGATCCTTGAGCACGGTCTGCGCGACGACGTACATCTCGTCGCGGATGCGGACGAGCTCGGCCTCCGCGCGCTGGCGGATGTCCTGGCGGCTGAGCGAGGAATTGAGCGCGAACTTCAGCTTCTGGTCGTAGGTCTCGGCGCCGATGCGGAACTCGCCCTTGGCGTTCGGCACCAGGGTGCCGTCGAGCCAGGCCTGGTGTTCGTCGACCGCGGTGCGCAGCGTGGCGACCGCGGCATCGAGTCGCGCGCGGTCCTCGCCCTGCAGCTGGTCGGCATTGGGCGTGATGAAGGTGTCGATCAGCGACAGCACACCGCGGTTCTGCGCGGCGACGGTGCGTGCGTGCGTCGCGGGCACGCGCGCCGGATCGAGGTTCTCACGGGCCTGGGCGAAGATCGCCGGAATCTTCTCCATGCGCGCGACCGCGGATTGCAGGCGCTCGGGCACCGGCGCGAACTCGCGCGCCATCAGGCCGTAGATCGCACCGCCGGCGAGGCCGCTGTAGGTCTGCGGATCCCAGGCCCAGCTCTGCAGCGTTTCGGCATCCCAGATGCCGTATTCGAGCGTGTTCCTGAGGATCAGCGCATCGACGTGGTTCTCGCGCGAGAGCTGGGCGAGGTCGATCGCGTCGAGTTCGGCCAGGGTGCGACGGTTGAAGTCGAGGCTCGCCTGACGGCCCGCTGCAGAGAGGTCGTCGACCTCTGCGTCGAAGCGGTGGTCGCCGATCTGCGTGGCCGAAATCGGCGACAGGCGCATGGCCTCGTCGAGATAGCGCTTCGAGAGTTCCGCGAATGCGGCATCGGCCTGCGAGGGCGCGGTGGCGGCAGGCACTTCCTGCGCGGCGGTGGACGATGTCGGGGCTTCGCGGCTGCAGCCGGCGAGGGCAGCGGTGAGCACGGCGACGGCGAGCAGGGAACGGCGCATGCGACAGGTTTCCGGGCATTGGGACAGCCTCCAAGCATAGGGGCGTCGCCGGGGCGCTGCATGTGCCGATGGTGGCGGAAACTGGATGCGCAGGTGGAGGCGCGTTTGCGCAGCGTCGCGTTCCGGTGCAGCCCGTCGAGTGCGGTCGCACATCACAGATCGCGCGCGTGACAGATCGCGCGTGGGGCACATCGATTTGACGCATGCACCACGCGCACAGAAGAATCGGGTGATGTGCGGCCATCGCCGCGGGGAGAATGCAATGCGGCGTCGCGACTTCATGGCCTATGGCGGCATCGGACTGGGCAGCCTGTTGTTGCCGGGCGGCATCGGACGCGCGATCGCCGCCGAGGATCTCGCCAGCACGCTCGATCCGGCGCTGAAGAAACGCCTGGCCGATGTCGCCCTGCAGGCTTCGCGCGACGGCGGCGGCAGTTACTGCGACATGCGCATCGGGCGCTATCTGCGCCAATACGTGATGACCCGCGAGACGCGTGTCGAAAACGTGGTCAACGAGGAATCCACCGGCGTCGGCATCCGCGTGATCGCCGATGGCGCCTGGGGCTTCGCGGCGACGCGCGCGCTGGACCCCGACAGCATCGCCGAGGCTACGCGCCAGGCGCTGGCCATCGCCAAGGCCAATGCGCGCATCCAGACCGCGCCGGTGCAGCTGGCACCGGTGCGCGGCGTGGGCGAGGTGAACTGGGCCACGCCGGTCCGGCGCAACGGCATGACCGTGCCGCTGGAGGAAAAGGTCGCACTGCTGATGGACGTCAACGCCGCGGCCACGGCGGCCGGCGCGGATTTCGTCAGCTCGCGGATGTTCCTGGTCAACGAGCAGAAGTATTTCGCCAGCACCGACGGCTCCTACATCGATCAGGACGTGCACCGGATCTGGGCGCCGTTCACCGTGACCGCGCTGGACAAGGCCAGTGGCAAGTTCCGCACCCGCGATGGCCTGTCGGCGCCGATGGGTCTGGGCTACGAATACCTGACGCCGGATCCCGCGCAGCGCTTCGAACTGCCCGGTGGCGTGATCGCCTACGGCCAGGCCTACGACATGCGCGCCGATGCCGAGGCGGCCGCGCGCCAGGCGCGCGAGAAGCTGACCGCGCGTTCGGTGACGCCGGGCCGCTACGACCTGGTGCTCGATCCGTCGAACCTGTTTTTGACCATCCACGAAAATGTCGGCCACCCGCTCGAACTCGACCGCGTGCTCGGCTACGAGGCCAACTACGCCGGCACCAGCTTCGCCACCCTCGACAAGCGCGAAGAGGGCTATCGCTGGGGCAGCGACATCGTCAATTTCTTTGCCGACAAGACCCAGCCGGGCAGCCTCGGCGCCGTGGGGTACGACGACGAAGGCGTGCAGTGCAAGCGCTGGGATCTGGTCAAGGACGGCGTGCTGGTCGATTACCAGACCACGCGCGACCAGGCGCACATCCTGGGCAAGACCGAATCCGATGGCTGCAGCTATGCCGATGCGTGGTCCAGCGTGCAGTTCCAGCGCATGCCCAACGTCTCGCTGGCGCCGGGCAGAACGCCACTGACCGTGGCGCAGATGATCGGCAACGTCGAGCGCGGCATCTACATCCACGGCCGCGGTTCGTACTCGATCGACCAGCAGCGCTACAACGCGCAGTTCGGCGGGCAGCTGTACTACGAGATCAAGGACGGCGAGATTGCCGGCATGGTCGAGGACGCCGCCTACCAGATCCGCACGCCGGAGTTCTGGAACGCCTGCAGCGCGATCTGCGACGAACGCGACTTCCGCCTCGGCGGCTCGTTCTTCGACGGCAAGGGCCAGCCCAGCCAGGTCTCGGCGGTATCGCACGGCTCGGCGACGACGCGCTTCGACGGCATCAACATCATCAATACCGCGCGCAACCTGGGGTGAGGCCTGCACGTCGCGTCGCCGCAGGGCGATGCGACCTGCGTCACCGTACCCATGCCAAAAGTCATTTGACGCTGCCTGCACGCAGCGTCAAGAATCGGGATGGCCCGCATGGATGCGCCGCCGCCTTGCCAACCCGTCCGCACATCGCGGACCTACGTTCCGGGAGAGCTCCCTTGCATAGACGCGACTTCCTCGCCCTCGCTGGTGTCGGCGCGGGCGGCCTGCTGCTGCCTGCCGTCTTCGGCAAGGTCATCGCCGCCGAACAGCTGGTGTCCACGCTGGACATCGGCTTCAAGAAACGGCTCGCCGATGCCGGCCTCAACGCCGCGACATCCGCCGGCGCGACCTACTGCGACGTCCGCGTCGGACGTTACCTGCGCCAGTTCGTGATGACCCGCGAAGACAAGGTGCAGAACGTCGTCAGCACCGAATCGATCGGTGTCGGCGTGCGCGTGATCGCGGGTGGGGCCTGGGGCTTCGCGGCGACCAATACGTTGACCGAGCAGGGCGTGGCCGAAGCCGCGCGCCAGGCGACGGCGATCGCGATGGCCAATTCCAAGGTGCAGACCGCGCCCGTGCAGCTGGCGCCGGTCAAGGGCGTGGGCGAGACGGCGTGGCGCACGCCTATCCGCAAGAACGGCATGGAAGTGCCGGTGGCCGAGAAGGTCGAGCTGCTGCTGGGCGTCAATGCCGCCGCCATTGGCGCAGGTGCCAGCTTCGTCAACTCGACGCTGTTCCTGGTCAACGAGCAGAAATACTTCGCCAGCACCGACGGTTCCTACATCGACCAGGACGTGCACCGCATCTGGGCGCCGATGACGGTGACCGCGATCGACAAGGCCAGCGGCAAGTTCCGCACCCGCAGCGGCCTGTCGTCGCCGATGGGCATGGGCTACGAATATCTGGACGGCGCGGCGTCGGGCAAGATCGTCTCGCCCAACGGCGTGGTCAACTACAACAAGTCCTACGACATGCGCGAGGACGCGATCGCCGCGGCCCGCCAGGCGCAGGAAAAGCTGCGGGCGCCGTCGGTCAAGCCGGGTCGCTACGACCTGGTGCTCGACCCGTCGCACACCTGGCTGACGATCCACGAGGCGATCGGCCATCCGCTCGAACTCGACCGCGTGCTCGGCTACGAAGCCAACTACGCCGGCACCAGCTTCGCCACGCTCGAAAAGCGCGAGCAGCGGTTCCAGTACGCCAGCGACATCGTCACCGTGTTTGCCGACAAGACCCAGGAAGGCAGCCTCGGCGCCGTGGGCTATGACGACGAGGGCGTCGCGACCAAGCGCTGGGACATGATCACCGACGGCAAGCTGGTCGATTACCAGGCGATCCGCGACCAGGCCCACATCCTGGGCAAGACCGAATCCGACGGCTGCTGCTATGCCGATTCGTGGTCCAGCGTGCAGTTCCAGCGCATGCCCAATGTGTCGCTGGCGCCGGGCAAGACGAGGCTCAGCGTCGCAGACATGATCAAGGACGTCGAGAACGGCATCTACATCATCGGCGACGGTTCGTTCTCGATCGACCAGCAGCGCTACAACGCGCAGTTCGGCGGCCAGCTGTTCTACGAGATCAAGGACGGCCAGATCGCCGGCATGATCGAGGACGTGGCCTACCAGATCCGCACGCCGGAATTCTGGAACGCCTGTACCGCGATCTGCGACGAAAGCGATTACCGCCTCGGCGGTTCGTTCTTCGACGGCAAGGGCCAGCCGAGCCAGGTCTCGGCCGTCTCGCACGGTTCGTCCACCGCCCGCTTCGACGGCATCAACGTGATCAATACCGCGCGTTCGCTCGGCTAAGGAGACTCCAACATGACCATCTTCACCGAAGCCCAGGCGCGCGAGATCCTCGAAAAGACCGTCGCCCTGTCCACCGCCGACGAATGCACGGCCACGCTGGCCGGCTCGGTCGCGGGCAACATCCGCTTCGCGCTCAACAACGTGTCCACCAGCGGCATCGTCACCAACGCCGAACTCGCGGTGCAGGTCGCCTTCGGCAAGCGCGTCGGCACGGCCAGCATCAATGCCTTCGACGACGCGTCGCTGCAGAACGTGGTCAAGCGCGCAGAGGATCTGGCGCGCCTGGCACCGGAAAACCCGGAATTCCTGCCGGCGATCGGCAAGCAGGAGTACCGCCCCAGCCCGACCTTCAGCGAATCGACGGCCGCGATCACCCCGGAATTCCGCGCCAACGTGGCCGCCGGTTCGATCGCGCCCTGCCGCGCCGAACAGCTGATCGCCGCCGGCTTCCTCGACGACGGCAAGAACTTCGTCGCCTTCGCCAACAGCAACGGCAACTTCGGCTACCAGCAGGCGACCAACTTCAACTACACCTGCACCGTGCGTACCGAAGACGGCCGTGGTTCGGGCTGGGTGGGCCGCAACCTGAAGGACGCCAGCGCGTTCAATGCCGAGCGCGATGTGCGTGTGGCAATGCGCAAGGCCAGCGATTCTGCCGAGGCGCAGGCGCTGGAGCCGGGCAAGTACACGGTGATCCTGGAGCCGGCCGCAGCTGCAGGTCTGATCAGTTTCATGATGCGTTTCTTCGACGCGCGCACCGCCGACGAAGGCCGCAGCTTCCTGTCCAAGCGCGGCGGCGGCAACAAGCTGGGCGAGCAGGTCTACGACCCGCGCGTGAACATCATCTCCGACCCTTGGCACCCGGAAGCGGCGGTCATGCCGTGGGACGGCGACGGCCTGCCGCGCGAGCGCATGCCGATCATCGAGAACGGCAAGATCGCCAACCTCGACTACTCGCGTTTCTGGGCGCAGCAGCAGGGCAAGCGCGCTGTGGGTCGCCCGGGCAATCTGCTGATGTCCGGCGGCGAAGGCTCGACCGCCGACCTGATCCGCGGCACCGACCGTGGCATCCTGGTCACGCGCACCTGGTACATCCGCATGGTCGATCCGCAGACCGTGCTGCTGACCGGTTTGACCCGCGATGGCACGTTCTACATCGAGAACGGCGAGATCAAGTACCCGCTGAAGAATTTCCGCTTCAACGAGTCGCCGGTGATTATGCTCAACAACATCGACGAGCTGGGCCGCCCGGTGCGTGTGGGCGGCGACGAGTCGTCGATGGTGATGATGCTGCCGCCGATGCGGTTGCGGGACTTCACGTTTACGTCGTTGTCGGATGCGGTCTGAGGACGCAGTGATTCGACGCGGTCTGCGAGCGGGAGGCTTTTGCGTCTCGTGACGACTGCAGTGCAGTTTGCAGACCCGAAGGGCGCCGCACATGGATGTGCGGCGTTTTCCGACCGAGGCAGGATGCCGAGTCGGAAAATCCCGGAACGCCTCACGACGTGGGGCTGCTTCGTCGGGGCTCGGGCCCTTTCTTTTGGTTACTTTTCTTTGGGCCAACAAAGAAAAGTGAGTCGCTCGCCGGCAGGCGAGAGGAAGCACTGTTTCTGCTCCTGCTCGCCGCAGGCGATGCTTCGAACGCTTTCGTCCGCTGGCGCGGCCGAGTTCATTTCTTTTGGTAGACGCCAAAAGAAACGGAACCAAAGAAAAACGTCTCCCCGACGGAGCACATCCGGCCCTTCATCCGTTCCGGGATTTTTCGACTCGCCATCCATGGCTCGATCGAAAAACGCCGCACATCCATGTGCGGCGCCCTCCGGGTCTGCAGCTTGGGTCGGCGATTCGTTGTGGCGTAGCAGCAACAGCTGCAGCAACAGCAACAGCAACGACGGCAGCAACAGCAGCAGCAAAAACGAAATCAACTGCCACAGCCGCAGCCACAGCCACAGCGGCGTCAGTCCTGTAGATGCGCTATCGGATTGCCGCGTCGCAATGCATCAAAGCAGGGCGCCAGCGCCATGAATCGCCGCCAGTCCCTGCAACTGCTGCTCGGCGCCGCCGCAGGCATGGCGCTGTCGCCACTCGCCGCGCAATCGGCGCGCTACGACTTCTGGTTCACCCGCCTGCGCTACGAATCCGGCGACTGGGACGTCGATGCGCGGATGCCGGCGAACCTGCTGACGTCGCTGGTCGATTACACCAATCTGCGCGTCGATCCCGAGGAACACGTGATCGCGCTGTCGGATCCGAAGATGCTCGCGGCGCCGTTCTGTTATCTGGCCGGGCACAAGCTGGTCGAGTTCAGCCCGGCGGAGCGGCGCAATTTCGAACGTTACGTGCGCAATGGCGGCTTCGTGTTCGTCGACGACTGCAACCACGACATCGACGGGCTGTTCGCGGTCTCATTCGAGCGGCAGATGGCAGCGATCTTCGGCGGCAATGCAATGCGCAAACTGCCGAATTCGCATGCGCTCTACCGCAGCTTTTTCCATTTTCCAGACGGGCCGCCGGCCACGAGCTTCGAACTCAACGGCTGGGGCGACGATCTGGTGCACGACTATCTCAAGGGCATCGAGATCGACGGGCGCCTGGCCGTGCTCTACAGCAACAAGGACTACGGCTGCGAATGGGATTACGACTGGCGCAACAAGCGATTTCTGGCCGAGGACAACACGAAGTTCGCCGTCAATATCGTCATGTACGCGCTGACCGCGTGACCCGCATTTCTTCTCGCTTTTTTTGTGGGAGCGCGCTTGCGCGCGATCGCGCTTTCCCGGCAGAGCCCCGTCGCGCGCAAGCGCGCTCCCACAGAAAAAACTACAGCCACACGCATCTCACGAGGCACGTATGACCGTCACCGATCCCACCGAAGCCGATCTCGCCGCCTGGCGCGCGAAGCTCGATGCCCTGCGCGGGGCGATCGCGCACAACGTCGTCGGTCAGACCGATGTCGTCGAACAGCTGCTGGTCGCGTTGCTGGCCGGCGGCCATGCGCTGCTCGAAGGCGTGCCGGGCCTCGGCAAGACGCTGCTGGTGCGCACGCTGGGCGAGGCGCTGGACCTGAGCTTCCGGCGCATCCAGTTCACGCCCGACCTGATGCCCGGCGACATCCTCGGCACCGAGCTGCTCGAGGAAGACCACGGCACCGGTCGTCGCCAGTTCCGCTTCCAGGAAGGCCCGGTGTTCACTCACCTGCTGCTGGCCGACGAGCTCAACCGCACGCCGCCGCGCACGCAGGCCGCGCTGCTGGAAGCCATGCAGGAGCGCACCGTCAGCCACGCCGGCGTGACCCGCGCGCTGCCGGCGCCGTTCTTCGTGCTGGCGACGCAGAACCCGATCGAGCAGGCCGGCACCTGGCCGCTGCCCGAGGCGCAGCTCGACCGCTTCCTGCTGCACGTGACGCTGGACTATCCCGGCGAATCCGAGGAACTCGCGATCCTCGCGCAGACCACCGGCGCCGCCGGCGCCGAGGTGCCGCGCGTGATGGACGCCGAGGACCTGCTCGCCTTGCAGGCGCTGGTGCGCCAGGTGCACGTGGGCGACGACCTGCTGCGCTGGATCAACCGCCTGGTGCGCGCGACCCGGCCCGGCGACGACGCGCCGGAGATCGTGCGCGAGAACGTGCGCTGGGGTGCGGGTCCGCGCGCCGGCCAGTCGCTGGTGCTGACCGCGAAGGCGCGTGCACTGCTGCACGGGCGCCTCGCGGCAACCCGCGAAGACGTGGCTGCGCTGGCCGCCCCCGTGTTGCGCCATCGCCTGGTGCTGTCGTTCGCGGCCGAGTCGGCGCGGATGGGACCCGACGCGGTGGTGGCCGGCCTGCTGCGCGCCGTACCCGCGCCGGACCGCTGACGCCCGCCATGCAGGCCCCCGCTGCCCCGGATCTGTTGCCGCCCGAATTGCGGGCGCGCCTGCGTGGTCTGCGCATCCTGCCGCGGCGCGCCAGCGGCGGGCAGGGCATCGGCCTGCATGCCAGTCTCAGCCGCGGCGCCGGTGTGGAATTCGCCCAGTACCGGGGCTACGAGCAGGGCGACGAGCCGCGCCGGATCGACTGGAAGCTCTATGCGCGCAGCGACCGCCTGTTCGTGCGCGAGGCCGAACGCGAGAGTCCGCTGCGCATCTGGTTGTTGCTCGATGCCAGCGCCTCGATGACCCAGGCCGACGAGGCGCGTCCGGACTGGTCGCGCTTCGACGCGGCGCGCCAGCTGGCGCTGTGCGTGGTCGAGATCGCACGGGCCCAGGGCGATGCCTGCGGGCTGGTGCTGTGTCCGGACCAGGGCCTGCCGCCGGCGGATCCCGGCGTCGGCCCCCGCCAGCGCGACCGGCTGCGCCAGATGCTGGCCGGTGCGACGGCGTCCGGCGTCTGGCCTGCCGAAGCGCAGCGCACACCGGCCTGGGCGCGCATCGCGCGCGGCGATCTGGTCGTCGCGTTCGGTGACTGGTTCGATCCCGGCGCGGTGGACGCGCTCGCACGGCTGTCGGCAACCGGGCGCGAGGTGATCGCGCTGCAGGTGCTGACTGTCGAGGAATACACGTTCCCGTTCCGCGACGGCCGTCGCTTCGTCGATCCGGAAACCGGCGACGCGCTGCTCGGCGATGGCCCGGCGCTGCGCCGCGATTACCTCGCGCGTTTCGAGGCCGCGCAGCGCGACCTCGATGCGCGCCTCGGCGGCGCCGGCATCCGCCATGCCCGCCATGTGCTGGACGCCTCGCCGGAGACGGTGTTGCGCCAGCTGTTCGACACCCGCGCGGCAGGGGGCTGAGCGGATGGGATTCGGCCTGTTGCTGCCCGCCGCGCTGGCTGCGCTCGCCGCGTTGGCCCTGCCGTTGCTGCTGCACCTGGCGCGGCGCAGCGAGCAGCGGCCGACGCCGTTCGCCGCATTGCGATGGCTGTACCAGCGCCCGCGTCCGCGGCAGCGCCTGCGATCCGACGACTGGCCCTTGCTGCTGCTGCGTCTGCTGCTGCTGGCATTGCTCGCGCTGTGGCTGGCGCAGCCGGTCTGGCGTGAACACCGTGCGCCGGTGCGCGTGGTGGCCATCGTGCCCGGCGTCGTCGCCGGTGCGGACGTCGCCAACGCGGCCGACAGCGAGCGGCGCTGGCTGGTGCCCGGATTTCCGTTGATCGACGCGGCAACGCCGGCGCCCGCGCCGGATCCGGACGCCACGCTGTCCAGCCTGGTGCGTGAACTCGATGCCGATCTGCCGGCCGAGATCGCACTCACTGTCGTCGTGCCGCCGGTGCTCGACGCCGTCGACGCGCAGCGCATCGTGCTGGGTCGCGCGGTGGATTGGCGCATTGCCGGGGCCGCATCCGGCATCTCGACGCCGGCCCCGACGATGCCGGATGCAACGCCGCTGGCGATCCGTCACGACGGCAGCCAGCCCGATGCGGTGCGCATCCTGCGCGCGACCGCTTTGTCCTGGCAGCCCGAGGCCACGCCCGCGACGCTCGATCTTCTCGATGGCGACGGCCTGCCGGATGGCGATGTGCCGCTGGCGTGGATGCGGGCCGGCCCGATGCCGGACGCGCTGCGGGACTGGATCGCGCAGGGGGGCACCGCGCTGCTCGGCGATACCACCGATCGCGATGGCATCGAAGTGTGGACGCCGCTGTGGCGCGACGCCGACGGCGCGGTCACGCTCGAAGCGGCGCAGTTGGGCGCCGGGCGCGCACTGCGCGTGACCCGGCCACTGGCACCCGCGCGCCTGACGGCCGCCCTCGACGGCGCCTTTCCGAAGTCATTGTTGGCGGCGATGCGGCCGGCGCCCGCGCCGACGCAGGTCGACGCCGCCAGCCATGCGCCGACCCGGGGCGGCGTCGGCGCCGCTGCGCCGCGCGCGGTCGATGTCCGCGATCTGCGTGATGTCCTGGCGCTGCTGATCGGATTGGTGTTCCTGCTCGAACGCTGGCTCGCGACCACGCGGCGACGGAGCATCGGCGCATGACGCACGCATCACGTCTGCAGCAGGCCCTGCGCGCGGCGCGGCTGCGGGCGGCTGCGCGCGTGCTCGCGCTGGGGTTGCCCGCCATCGTCGCCGTGGCCGGTGTCGGTGCGCGCTTGTCCGGACCTGCCATTGCAGTCGCGCTTGCTGTCATCGGGCTCGCGATCGTCGGTGCCATCGCGTTCGCACAGGCACGGCAGCGCGACACGGCGTGGCTGGCGCGGCGGCTCGACGCCGCACGTGCCGACATGGACGACAGCGCGGCGTTGCTGTTCGCCGGCGCGCGCACGCTGTCGCCGCTGCAGACCTTGCAGCAGGCCCGCCTGGCGGAACGCATCACCCGCGATCCGACGATGCCGGCATCCGTGCCGTGGCCGTGGCGCGCGCTCGCGCTCGCATGGCTGGGCGGTGCGCTGGTTGTCGTGGTGACCCTGATGTGGCCTGCGCTTGCACCGTCGGATGCGGTCGCGCCAGATGCTGCCGCGTCGCGTGCGGCAGCGGCCGGACCGCCCGTGCTGCAGGCCCAGCAGCTGCGGATCGAGCCGCCGGCCTACACCGGCCTGCCGGCGCAGGTGCTCGACACCTTGGATGCGCAGGCGCCCGAGGGCGCGCAGCTGGTGTGGACGTTGCGGTTCTCGCCGCAGCCGGACGCGGTGAGGCTGGAACGTCTTGACGACAGCGGGATCGCCTTCGAGCGCGTGGGCGAGGACTGGGTCGCACGCCTGCGCCTGACGCGATCGATGCTCTATCGCGTCGCGGTTGATGGCGACGTGGACGGCGCCGCCGCGCGCGCGCAGCCGTACCGGATCGACGCCGTACCCGATCGTCCACCGCTGGTGCGCGTGCGTGAGCCCGAGGGCACGCTGACCACGATGATGCCCGGCCAGCGCGCCTGGCGTCTGGTGTTCGAGGCCGAGGACGATTACGGCGTGGCCGCCGATGCGCAGCTGCGCATCACGATCACCCGCGGCACCGGCGAGAACATCACCTTCGAAGACAGCACGCGCACGCTGCGCGGGCAGGGCGCGCCGCGCGCGCGCCGGTTCGAGGCCACGCTCGATCCGATCGCGCTGGGCCTGCAGGCAGGCGGCGATCTCGTCGCGCAGTTGCGGGTGACCGACAACCGCGCGCCGCAGCCGCAGGCCGCCACCGGGCCAAGCCTGATCCTGCGCTGGCCCGTGCCGGTGCCGCCCGACGCCGACGGCTTGGAAGGTCTGGCGCGCGACGTGCTGCCCGCGTACTTCCGCAGCCAGCGCCAGATCATCATCGATGCCGAGGCGCTGATCGCGCAGCGTGCGGCGCTGGCGAACGATGCCTTCGCCGCGCGGTCTGACATCATCGGCGTCGACCAGCGTCTGCTGCGCCTGCGCTATGGCCAGTTCCTCGGCGAGGAAAGCGAAGGCACGCCGCGTCGGCCGCTGCCGACCGCCGACGGCGAGCCCGAACCCGCACCGCCGCCGCGGCGTCCCTTGCCGATCGACGACTTCGGCCAGCAGGACACGCCGCTGCCGGCGGCCGGCGACGACGTCCACGACCACGACCACGACCACGACCACGACGAGGACGACGCCGACCCGGCCGCCGCCGACGGCCACGCCCACGACGATGGCCACGATCACGACCATGGCGGTGCGCCGCGCGATGCGACGACCTTCGGCCGCGCCGAGGACGTGCTGGAGACCTTCGGCCACACCCACGACCTGCCGGAAGCCGCGACCCTGCTCGATCCGAAGACGCGCGAGATCCTGCGCAGTGCGCTGCGCGAGATGTGGCAGTCCGAGCTGCACCTGCGCCAGGCCGAACCGCAGCGTGCGCTGGCGCCGGCCAACCGCGCGCTCACGCTGATCAAGGAAGTGCAGCAGGCCGACCGCATCTATCTCGCCCGCGTGGGCACGGTGTTGCCGCCCGTGGACATGGGCCGACGGCTCGGCGGCGACCGCGACGGGATCGCGCCGCGTCGCGTGCCCGGTCCGGATGGCGATGCGGTCGCCGCCCCCGATCTCGCATGGCAGGCGCTGGCCTGGGACGAGGCCGTCGATCTCGACGCGCTCGCCGGCTGGCTGCGCACGCATCCGGCGCAGGCCGACGATCCGCTGGCGCTGATGGCCGCCCTCGACACCGTGCGTCGCGATCCCGCCTGCGCGGCCTGCCGGCAGACCCTGCGCGCGCAGCTGTGGAGCGTGTTGCGCCGTCCGCCGTCGACGCCGGCGCCGCGTCCTGCCCTGGATGCGATGGGCGCGCGCTATCTCGATGCCCTGCGCGGTGAGGTCGATCCATGACGGCGGAACAGCTACTCGGCCCGGTACTGGCCATCGCCGTGGTGCTCGCCACGCTGCGCCTGTTGTGGGCGATCCGGCGCACAGCCTCGGCGCAGCGCCCCGGCGGCCTGCGCACGGCTGCGATCCTGGTGCTGCAACCGCTGGTCGCGATCCTGCTGTACCTGACGCTGCTGCCGCCGGCATCGACGGTCGCCAGCGGCAGCCTCACCGTGCTCACGGCCGGCGGCAGTGTGCCGGCGGATGCGGACGGCGCGGTCATCGCCCTGCCGGAAGCGACGGAGCTTCCGGCATCGACCGAACGCGCCCCGGATCTAGCAACGGCCCTGCGCCGATATCCGCAGGTCGCCCGGCTGCAGATCGTCGGGTACGGCCTGGAGCCACGCGATCGCGAGGCTGCCGGCGCACGCGCGGTGGCGTTTGTTGCGCCGCCATTGCCGGCCGGCGTGGTCGAACTCGAAGCGCCGGACACCGCCGCGCCCGGTGCCGGCATCGTCGTCCGCGGGCGGATCGACGGGATCGCCGGTGCGACCGTCGCGCTGCACGATCCTGCCGGTCGCCGGGTCGCGCTGTCGACGCCTGACGACAGCGGACGTTTCGCCCTCGATGGCGTGGTGCGCGGCCCGGGCGCGGTGTTGTTCGACATCCGCGTGCTCGATGCCGAAGGCGGCGAGCACACACGCGTCGCAGTGCCGGTGGTGGTCACCGCGGCGCCGCCGTTGCAGATACTGCTGCTGGCCGGTGCGCCGAATCCCGACGTGCGCGCGCTGCGCCGCTGGTCCGAGGACGCGGGCATGGAGTTGCGCTGGCGGGTCACGCTCGGCGGCGGGACCCAGCTCGGCGATGCGGGACGACTGGATCGCGCGCTGCTCGACGCCCAGGACCTGGTGGTGCTGGACGGCCGCGCCTGGAGCGACCTGGGCGCGGCGCAGCGCACGCTGCTGCAGGCGGCGATGCGCGACGGTCTCGGCGTGCTGCTGCATCTGCCGGTTGCGCCCGCGCCGGCGCTGCGCACGCAGCTGCGCGATGCCGGTCTCGATCTGAGCTTCGCCGTCTCCCGCACCTGGCGCCCGGACGGCGGACCCGACGACAGTGCGCAATTGCGCGCCCGCCTGGGGCCGGGCAGCGACGATGCGCCGTTCGATCCCGGTCTGGCCCAGGAAGCGCTCCCCGAACTCGCGTATCTGCCGATGCAGGGCGGCGGCGTCGCCTTCACCGGGCCGGCGCCGGGGACCATGGCGCGCTGGCAGGCTGTGGGGCGCGGCCGGCTCGGCGTGACCACGCTGGCCGACAGCCACCGTCTGGGTCTGGCCGGACGCGGCGATCTGCATGCCGCGCTGTGGAGCGGTTGGGCGGCGACGCTGGCGCGGCCGCGGCGCGACGATCCCCGCGCGGCGATCGATACGTGGATGCGCGTCGGCACGCGCGGCGCTCTGTGCGACGTGGACGCGGAGACGCAAGTGCAGGCGCCCGACGGCGCGGTCGTGGCGCTGGTGCCCGATCCCGCCAGTGGCTGCGCCGGGTTCTGGCCGCGCATCGCAGGCTGGCACCGTCTGCAGCACGATGACCGCGTGCAGCCGTTCCATGTCGCCGACGCCGATGTCGCACCGGCCCTGCACGCCGCGCAGCTGCAGGCCGCCACCCGCGCGCTGGTCCGCGATGCCGCCGGTGCGCCGCAGACGGCGTCGACGACGCACCGGCGCGGTCCGTCCTGGCCGTGGGCCATCGGACTGCTGCTCGCGCTGGCCGCGCTGTGGTCGATCGAACGCGCGCGCATCGGACTCCCGGCGCGCAGACCGGAGGCGTAATCTCCCCGCAACCACGCGCGGGAGAACCCAATGACGCATACCGGACGCTGCCATTGCGGCAGCCTGTCGTTCGAACTGGACGGGCCGATCGACGAGGCCTACGACTGCAACTGTTCGATGTGCCGCAGGCGCGGCGGCCTGCTGGCATTCGCAGCCGCCGACGCACTGCGCGAAACCGGCAGCGGCACGCCGCAGACCTATCGCTTCAACACCCACAACATCGCGCACCACTTCTGCGGCACCTGCGGCATCGCGCCGTACAGCCGCGGCGTCGGTCCGGACGGTGCGGCGATGGCCTGCGTCAACGTGCGCTGCGTCGACGGGATCGATCTCGCGTCGCTGAAGATCGTGCAGATCGACGGCGCGCGCCTGTGAGGCGCGTACCGCTGCGCCGTGTCTGCGCGCTCTTGCTTGCAGGCGCACTGGCGACCGGCTGTTCCGACCCGGGCGCCCACGCCGATGGCATGGCCTATTCCGGATCGGGCGCGGCATCGACCGGCGAGGCCGACGATGCCTTGCTGGCCTACGAACACAGCGTCGGCGTGCAGCTCGATCGCGAGACGATCGTGCCGCGTCTGCAGGCGATCCAGGCCGCGTGCCGCGATGCGCGCTTCGGTGCGTGCACGCTGATCGAGGCGCAGCAATCCGCAGGCGATCGACCGTCCGCACGTGCGGTGTTGCGCATGGCGCCGGCAGGCATCGAACCGATGATCGCGCTGGCGGGCGAGGGCGGCGAAGCCGGCGAGCGCAGTACGCGCGCCGAGGATCTCGCGGTCGTCGTGCGCGACAACACGCTCGGGCAGGACCGGCTGACGAAGGAGATGGCACGGCTGCAGGCATTCGAAGCGCGGCGCGATCTCTCGGTGGCCGACATGATCGCCTTGTCGGAGCGCATCGCCGCTACCGAAGCGCAGCTCGAAGCCGCACGCCGCGACGGCGCCCAGCATCGGCGTCGCATCGACACGCAACTGCTGACCGTGCAGCTGCGCGCGCGCGACGGCCAGCAGGGCCGCAGCGAGATCGGTGCCGCGTTCCGCGAATTCGGCGGAACGCTCGCCACCGGCACCGCCTGGACGATCCGCGCGACCGCGTTCCTGTTCCCGTTGGCGATCGTCGGTGTCGCGCTGTTCGTACTGCTGCGCGCGCTGTGGCGGCGACGTCGCCGCGGCTGATCGACGCGAACGCGCGTCGGTTGCCCGGCGCGGTGGGGTCCTGCAGACTCGGGACGCCGCATTCCAGCCGGCATTCCGTGCGCGCAGCGCGTGATCCAGCACCGCGCCGGTTTCCGACGCAGGCCCGGCCTGCGCCATCCATGCAAAGGAGGACGCCATGGTCACCCGTCGCGATGCCCTGAAACTTTCACTCGGTGCCGGCCTGTCGCTGGCATTGCCCGGCGCGCTGTTCGCCGCCACGCCCGCGCCGCTGCTGACGCGCCCGATTCCGTCCAGCGGCCAGCGTATTCCCGTGATCGGCCTCGGCAGTTCGGCGACGTTCTCGTCGACTGCGCGCGACGATGCATCCGCGCTCAATGAAGTGCTGCGCACGCTGGTCGACCAGGGCGGCGCCGTGTTCGACACCGCGCCCAGCTATGGCGCCTCGGAAGAAGTGGCAGGCAAGGCGGTGCAGGACCTCGGCATTGCCGACCGCGTGTTCTGGGCGACCAAGGTCAATGTCGCCGGCCGCGAGGCGGATGCGAAAGCCGACCCGGCCGCGGCGCGCGCGCAGATCGAAGCCTCGTTCTCGCGACTCGGCCGCGACACCATCGATCTGATCCAGGTGCACAACCTCGGTGACGTGCCGACCCAGCTCGGCATCCTCAAGGAACTGAAGGACGCCAAGCGCGTGCGCTACATCGGTGTCACCTCGACCAGCAAGCCGGCGTATCCGAAGCTGATCGAGACGATGCGCAACGAGCCGCTGGATTTCATCGGCGTGGATTACGCGATCGACAACCGCGACGTCGAGGAGACGATCCTGCCGCTGGCCGCCGAACGCGGCATCGGCGTGCTGGTGTACGCGCCGTTCGGTCGCACGCGCCTGTGGCGTCGTGTCGGCGAGCGTCCGGTGCCGGACTGGGCCGCGGAGTTCGACGTGGCCTCCTGGGGCCAGTTCTTCCTGAAGTTCGTGCTGTCGCATCCGGCGGTCACGTGCGCGACGCCGGCGACGAGCCGCGCCTCGAACCTGATCGACAACCTCGGCGCGGGCCGCGGGCGACTGCCGGATGCCGACCAGCGCCGCCGCATGATCGAACTGGTGGAGTCGCTGCCGGCCGCGGCCTGAGACCGGTGCGGGTGCTGCGTCGCCGGTTCCGGATCAGCCGGCCGGCGGCGTGAAGCGCCCGAGTGGAATGCGCAGGAAACGGCGACCGCGGTCATCGGGTTCCGGCAACCGGCCGCCGCGGATGTTGAACTGCAGCGCATGCAGCATCAGCTTCGGCAATGGCAGCGTCGCGTCGCGGGCCTGCCGCGTGCGCACGAAATCCGCTTCCGTCACGTCACCTGCCAGATGGATGTTGTGTGCGCGCTGCGCGTCCACCGTGCTCATGCATGCCGGCGCACGGCCGTCGCGTCCGTAATCGTGTCCGACGAACAGCGCGGTGTTGCCGGGCAGCGCCAGGATGCGTTGCAGCGTGGCGTACAGCTGATGCGGATCGGCGCCGGGAAAATCGGCGCGCGAGGTGCCGCTGTCCGGCATCATCAGCGTGTCGTGGACGAAGGCATTGGACCCGACGAGATAACTCACCGACGCCAGCGTGTGGCCGGGCGAGAACAGCACGCGGACGGTCAGCGTTCCGACTGCGAAGGTGTCGCCATCGGCGAACAGGCGGTCCCACTGGCGGCCGTCGGTCGCCAGATCGTCGAGACCGTAGATCTCCTGCCACAACGCCTGCACGCCGGTCACGTGCGCGCCGATGGCCATCGGTGCGCCCAGTGCATCCTTGAGATAGGCCGCGGCCGACACGTGGTCGGCATGCGGATGCGTGTCGAGGATCCACGCGACGGTCAGCCCCTCGCGCTGGACATGCGCGATCAGCGCATCCGCATTGGCAGTGGAGACACTGCCGGAGGCTTCGTCGAAATCAAGGACCGGATCGATGATCGCGGCCATGCGCGTGACCGGATCGGCGACGACGTACTGGAAACTGCCGGTACGGGCATCGTGCAGCGAGTGGATCAGGGCGTCGTCACGGGGATGGTGCCGCAGGGTCATGCAGTCGCTCAGCCTTCTTCTTCGGTCTCGAATTCCACCAGTGCATCGAGGTCGAATGCAAGCGCTTCGACCGCTTCGCGCACCTTGCGCTCGGTGGACGGGTTGCCGGTTTCGATCTCGATGGTGTGCATGTCGGGACCGGACACGTCGCTCAGCCCCGCGGAACTGGAGTCGGCGTCGTCCATGTGCGGCATGAGGTCGTCGATCTCCTCGACGTGCTCGATCCCTTCGAGGCTCTGCAGGAGGTTGATGACGGCGCGGGCGGTGTCGTCGCTGCCGGTCAGTCGGATGCGGAGCATGGGCATGGCGGTTCCTTCGTGGCGTGGAGATGCAGGCTAGGAAGCGTGGAGCTAAGCCGACGTGACGACTGCAACCGGTCGTGACGGTCGCGCAGGTAAGCTCGGTGCATGAACACGCAGATGCCCGCACCCCCGATCGCCAGTCCGGTCCTGCTGCGTCCGCTCGAACGCGGCGACCTGCACTTCGTGCACCAGCTCAACAACAACCGCAACGTGATGGGCTACTGGTTCGAAGAGCCGTACGAATCCTTCGTCGAGCTCGAGGAGCTGTTCCGCAAGCACATCCACGACCAGAGCGAACGCCGCTTCATCGTCGAGGATGGCGAGGGCACGCGCGTGGGCCTGGTCGAGCTGGTGGAGATCGACCATCTGCACCGGCGCGCCGAATTCCTGGTGATGGTGTCGCCGGACCACCAGCGACGCGGCTACGCGCGCGCGGCGACCACGCTGGCGATCAACTACGCGTTCCGCGTATTGAATCTCTACAAGCTGTTCCTGCTGGTCGACGTCGACAACGCACCCGCGATCCACATCTACGAAACGCTGGGGTTCCAGCGCGAGGGCGTACTGGTCGACGAATTCTTCAGCGACGGTCGCTATCGCAGCGCGATCCGCATGTGTCTGTTCCAGCACCAGGCGCTGGGCAGCGACGACAGCCGCCGCGACGCCTGATCCCGGAACCGGTTCAAGATCCGCCGCGCGCCGTCGCATGGCGCGTTGCGGCGCGCAGCGCACGTGGACGTACGCATGCATGTCGGATCGCTTTGCCGATGACCGGCCTTGGGGCAGCGGCCAAGTCTGTGGAAACGCGACGAGCGGTCGGTGCTCTGGAGCACCGTCCCGCGCGCGCCTGCCGGCAAGCGCAGCCGGCCATCGAACAGGAAATCAGAACGGGCGCAGGCGCTCGAAGGTCAGCGTCGTCTCGTCGTGATACTGCGTCGGCCCGGTTTCGACATAGCCGAGCTTGCCAGCCAGTTTGCGCGACGGCGCGTTGTCCGGATTGATGATGCAGACGCTGCGCCCGCCGAACGGCTGCGCATCGAACCAGGCATGCATGGCCTGTGTGGCTTCGAAGGCGATGCCGCGGCCGTGGGCCTCTTTCGCGAATACCCACGCGCCTTCAGGCGATGCGGAAAACGCATCGCCGAGACCGCGCCGGAAATCCGCGAAGCCGGCGCCGCCGACGTTGCGGCCGGTCTCGCGTTCGACGACGACGAAGATGCCGAAACCGAACGCGGTCCAGTGGCCGATGTACCGCAGCAGACGGTTCCAGATGTCCTCGTCGCTCGGCACGATCGAGGTGATGTGCCGCATCACTTCGGGGTCGCGGATCATCGCGCGCAAGGCGTCGAAGTCCTCGACCGTGTGCGGGCGGAGCAGCAGACGTTCGGTCTCGATGCGCATCGCACTCAACCCGCGGGCGGCGTGCGCACCGGCACGCTGATGTTGCACAGGTCGATATGGCCGGCCGGCTGCAGATACCAGTCGTCGCGGCGGTTGCGGCGCGACTCCACCACGGCGTCGAACAGGGCCGTATCCGTGCGCAGGACCTGCAGCGGCGTGCGCTGCGCGACCGGCACGTCGGACGCCAGCCGGATCGAGCGGATCGGCGTGCGCTGCGCGGGATCTTCGTAGAAACCGAGCGGGCCGGTGCCGCGCGGCAGCACGCTCAGCAGCTCCATGCCCTGCAGCACGCGTCCCACCACGGTGATGTTGCGGTCGAGCTGCCGCGGCGACTGCCCGGTGACCACATAGAGTTCGGTGCCGTTGCTGGAATCGGGCGCCATGTCGCGGCCGGCGCCCAGCGTGCCGTAGCAGTGCGCCAGCCAGGCGCGGCCGGTGCGGGGATCGCGCGCTGCGGGAAAGCCGTCGGCGAAACCGGTTTCCGCGGCCCAGCCGTCCGGATCGGGCAGGGCATGGAAGGCGAGGCCCGACGCGGCGCGATCGAACTCGGCCGGCAACGTCGCCTGCGCGCTGCCGATCGGCTTGCCGGGCGCGCCTTCTTCGGTGATGTCGCCGAACTGCACGACGAAGTTGTCCTGCGAGCGGTACAGCGTGAGCCCGTTCCAGAACCCCTCACTGGCGAGGGTGCGGATGTTGCCGACGTGCGCGGGCGCGAAGGCCGGCGCCAGTTCGATGACCACGCGGCCGCCGGCCAGGTCCATGTACAGCAGATCCGACGGATCGGGCGTGCGCCAGTCGGCAGGCGTCGAGGCGTCCAGCAGGGCCTGGGTGCTGCGGGTTTCGACCGGACGTTCGTCGACGGTGGCGCCGCGCGCGCCCGTACATCCGGACAGGACGGACAACAGGGCGACGGACAGCACGAGGGCGCAGGGCAGGGCACGGGACGGAACGGTCGGCATGGGCGGATCCGGCAAGGTCGGGCCCCGATTGTGGCCGAGCCGCGCGCGTCGTATGACTAGCGGCACATCCGCTATAGCGAAGTCCGCACTAGTATCTGGATCGACCTAGCGGAGGTGGCCCATGGCCGACGGCCCGGATGACAGCGAACTGCAGCTGCGCAAGTTCCAGAAGGAACTGAGCGCGGGCACGGTGTCGCTGGCATTACTGGCGGTGCTGGGCAGTGCGGGCGAGCCGATGTACGGCTACCAGATCGCCAAGCGTCTCGAATCGCTCGACGGCGTGCTCAGCGGCAAACAGAGCGCGCTGTATCCGGTGCTGCGCAATCTCAGCGCGGCCGGGCTGCTCGACAGTCACGTGGAACCGTCCGTCGCCGGACCGCCGCGCCGTTACTACCGCATCACCGAGGCAGGGCGGACGACCCTGCAGCACTGGACCGCCGCGTGGCGGGCCACACGGGATTCCGTCGACGCCGTCCTGGAGGGGATACGCGAATGAAAATGCACACGCCACCGCAGAGCATCCCCGAGTACCTGGAACAGCTGCGCGTCGCGCTCACCGGCGCGGACCCCGCACTCGTGCAGGACGCGCTCTACGACGCCGAGGAATACCTGCGCTCGGAACTGGCCGAGCAACCGGGCCGTTCGGAAGCCGAAGTCATCGCCTCGGTCGCGTCGAGCTACGGGGCGCCGGACGAGGTGGCCGACATCTACCGCGATACCGAGGTCAAGGTGCAGACAGCGCTGCGGCCGCCAGCGCCAAAGCCGCGCACGTCGCTGCTCGGCCGATTCTTCGGCGTCGCCGCCGACCCGCGCACTTACGCGTCGCTGTTCTACATGGTGCTGTCGCTGGCGACCGGCATCTTCTACTTCACCTGGGTGGTCACCGGCCTGTCGGTGTCGCTGAGCCTGGTCGTCATCCTGATCGGCATTCCGCTGCTGATCCTGTTCTTCGGCTCGGTGCGGCTGCTGTCGCTGGTCGAAGGCCGCCTGGTCGAAGTGATGCTCGGCGAGCGCATGCCGCGCAGACCGCTGTACTCGGCGCGCGGTCGCAACTGGCTGCAGCGCATCGGCGACATGTTCACCGACGTGCGTACCTGGAGCACGCTGTTCTACCTGCTGCTGATGCTGCCGCTGGGCATCGTCTACTTCACGATCAACGTGACCCTGCTGTCGCTGTCGCTGAGCATGATCGCCGCGCCGCTGCTGGTATGGACCGGCATGGCGACAGCGGGTGTCAGCAATTACGGCTGGTCGGTGTTGAACTGGTCCAGCGAGTCGGGCCTGTCGACGGTCTTCCCGCTGATCGCGACCCCGCTGCTGCTGGTGACCGGCGTGCTGACCCTGTTCGCCAGCCTGCACCTGTTCCGCGGCATCGGCCGCATGCACGGCAGCATTGCCAAGCATCTGCTGGTGAAGACGGCGCAGTACAGCTGAGGGCCGCGGCCGGTCGCGTGGCGCGTGCAGACCGGCCTGCGTGTCCGCAGGGGCGCATCCGCATGCGCCTTGGCGGGGTGGCGCGTCTCGCGACTCCGCAAGGCGGACACCGCCGCGGACGCGCGCTCATGGGACGGGCCGCCTTTGCCGTGAGACCTGCGATCCGGCGGCGCTGCGGGATGGATGCCCGCCGCGTCATCTAACGCCCGTAAGGCAGCGACTGGCCGATGAGGCGATGCCCGGCTGCGGCCGTGCACGCATGTCGCACGCGCGGTGAACACGCGATCCTGGCCTTCGGCGGGGATGAACCGCCGGCGCGATCCCGCGCCCGCGCAGTGTCAGGCCGGGCGCCAAGCGGCGCCGCGGAACGCGGGCGTACGCACCCAGGCGACTAACGGACACTTCCACCCGCTGAGGTCCCGCCGCCGATGCCCGGCAGGACGTTCCCCGACGCCCACAATGCAGAAGGCCGCCCTGGGGCGGCCTTCGATGCACGGTGTGACGCGCGGTCAGACGCCGGCGACGCGCCGTGCGGACTTGAAGCGGGTGGCCCAGTAGCCGGTGTCGAGTTCGGACACCATGACGTCCTTGCCGGTGCGGGGCGCGTGGACGAAGCGGCCTTCGCCCAGATAGATGCCCACGTGGTCGATGCGGTTGCCGCGACGGCCGAAGAACACCAGGTCGCCGGCGTTCAGCGAGGCGCGCTCGACGCGCTCGCCGTTCTGCGCCATGTCGCGCGAGACGCGCGGCAGGTCGATGCCGAGGGCGGTGCGGAAGACGTAGCCGACCAGGCCGCTGCAGTCGAAGCCGCTGTCGGGGTTGGAGCCACCCCAGCGGTAGGGCGTGCCGATCAAGGTCAGGGCGCGGCGGAGCAGGGTCTCGACACGGCCGTCGGCGGCGACCGGCTTGTCCACTTCGAGGGCGATCAGCTGGTTGATGTCGCTGGCGAGCAGCATCTCGGGCTGCGCGAGCTGGACGGTCGGTGCGGAGATGGCCTTGGCGACCGAAGTGGCCTGGGACAGTTCGAGCTGGTCGGCGGAGTCGCCGGCGAGGCCGGGGCCTGCGAAAACGGGTGCGGCGGCGAGGGTGAGAACACTGGCGACGACGGCATTGCGAAGGCGGCTGTGGCGGGTGGCGCGGGCGCCTGGCGTTGCGTCTGTCTTCGTCACGTGGGTTTCACTTGTCGCGGACCAGCGGCGGAAGCTACCGGACGAAGGTGCAGAAGTTGTTAAATGAAAATTAATGAATGCGACTAAGTGCTCGTTTTTGATCACAATTCAGTGAAGAACGCGTCGAGACCCCGTGTAGGCGCGGCGCCAGTAGGTGCCGTCCAGATGGTCCAGCCGGACCGTGCCGCCGGTGCTGGGGGCGTGGACGAACCGGCCTTCGCCGACATAGATGCCGACGTGGGTGACGCTGGCCCCGCTGCCGAAGAACACCAGATCACCGGCCACCAGCCGACCGGCGTCGATCTTCGGGCCCTGGTAGGCGTAGAGCTCGCGCGAGGTACGCGGCAAGCGCAGGTCCAGCATGTCGCGGAAGACGTAATTGACCAGGCCGCTGCAGTCGAAGCCGCCCTCGGGCGTATTGCCGCCGTAGCGGTAGGGCGTGCCGACCAGGCTGATCGCGCGCATCAGCACCGCATTGGCGGCCGCCGGGTTCGACGGCGCGATCGGCGTCCAGTCGCGGGACGGAGCCGGGGTCGACGCCGCGGGTGGCGCAGTGGGGCGCACGTCGGGTCGTCCACAGCCGGCGAGGGCGAAGGTGACCAGTCCCAGTGCCAGGATGCGGCGCATGGTTGGCGTGGATGTGGCGGAGTCCGGATAATGCAGGGTCGGGGGCACGAGGCGCGTCCGTCGGCGAACAGCCGGCATCGTGCCGCAATCCCGCCTTTTTCCTCAAGCGGCGTCGTCCGCGTTACCGGGTAATCCAATGAAGATCGAGAAAGACCGCGTCGTCCGTTTCCATTACAGCGTCGCCGAAGCCGGCCAGGAGCCGGTGGAAACCTCGCGCGACCGTGACCCGCTGGCCATCCTGTTCGGCCACGGCAACATCATCCCGGGTCTGGAAAAGGCGATGGACGGTCACGAGGCCGGCGACACCTTCAAGGCCGACGTGACCGCTGCCGATGCCTACGGCGAGCGTCGCGAGGGCATGGGCCAGCGCGTGCCCAAGAAGCACTTTGGCGCGCAGAAGCTCGCCCCCGGCCAGCAGGTCGTGCTCAACACCAGCTTCGGCCCGCGTGCGGTGACGATCGAGAAGGTCGGCATGAGCGTGGTCGACGTCGACCTCAACCATCCGATGGCCGGCAAGGACCTGCAGTTCGACATCGAGATCGTCGAAGTGCGCGAAGCGTCGAAGGAAGAGATCGAGCACGGCCACGTGCACGGCGACGGCGGCCACCAGCACTGAGTCCACACCGCGGCATGCCGTCCGGCGTGTCGCGTCCGCGGTCCGGGCCATCGATCGCGGTGGCCGGGCCCCGACTGGAAGAACGAGGACGATGCAGGCGCAGACCGCAATGCTGGGCCCGGTGGCGACACGCGACCGGCTGACGGTCATGGACATGCTGCGCGGCGTTGCGCTGCTCGGCGTGTTCGCGATGAACATCGAATGGTTCTCGCGGCCGTTGCAGGCGATGGGCAGCGGCATCCCGGCCGATGCCACGGGTCTCGACCATGCGGTCGCCTGGGGCGTGCACGTGCTGGTCGCCGGCAAGTTCTGGACGATGTTCTCGCTGCTGTTCGGGATGGGGTTCGTGCTGATGGCCGACCGCATCGCGGCCGCCGGGCGCGTCGTCGAACGGGTCTTCGCGCGGCGCATGGCAGCGTTGCTGGTCTTCGGCCTGCTGCACATCGCGCTGCTGTGGCCGGGCGACATCCTGCATACCTACGCGGCGGCCGGTCTGCTGCTGATGGTGCTGCGTGGGCTGTCGCCGACGTGGCAACTGATGCTGGGTCTCGGGCTGTACGTCGGCATGGGTCTGTTCTACCTGGCCAACGCGGCGATGCTGCTGGTGGTGCCCGAGGCCCTGATGGCCGGCCTGCGCGCGGAATTCGCGGCGGCGGCGGCCAATGCGGCCGTGGTCTATCCCGACGGCGGATTCGCGGCGATCACCGCGCGCCGGGTGCTGGATTACGTGCAGGTCGGCCTGCAGGGCCAGATGATCCTGGTGCCGATGGCGGCCGGTGTGTTCCTGGTCGGCAGCTGGCTGATGCGCGGTGGCTGGCTGCACGATCCGGCGGCGCATCGTCGCTTCTGGGGGCGGCTGCTCGCGGTCACGCTGCCGGTCGGCGTGTTGCTCACCGGCGCCGGCGTCGCCCTGGGCACAACCTTCGAGGACGGCGTATTCGATCCGCGCGCGATGGCGTCGGCGGCGCTGATGCTGCTGGGCGCGCTGCCGCTGTCGCTGTCCTATGTGGCGCTGCTGGTGCTGGCCTGGTCGTCCGTCCGCGGCGCGCGCGTGCTCGGCGTGTTCGCACCGGCAGGGCGCATGGCCTTGACGCATTACCTCGGCCAGTCGCTGATCTGTTCGCTGCTGTTCTACGGCTACGGATTCGGCCTGTGGGGCGAGCTCGGCCGTACAGCGCAGACCGGCGTGGTGCTGCTGGTGTTCGCGCTGCAGGTCGCGGTCAGCCATGTCTGGCTGACCCGGCATCGCTACGGCCCGATGGAATGGCTGTGGCGTTGGGCCACCTACGGCCGGCGTCCGCAGTGGTCGCGCGTCGCGGCGGTGCCGGCATGACGCCTGGGACCGTGGCATGAGCGCGCGCGACGACGTGCTGATCGTCGGCGGCGGGGTCATCGGCCTCGCCAGCGGGCTGGCCCTGCTGCAGGCCGGACGCCGCGTGCGCGTGCTCGAAGCGGGCACCGCCGGTTGCGGCAGTTCGCACGGCAACTGCGGCACGATCACGCCCAGCCATGCCGCGCCGCTGGCCGCGCCCGGCACGATCGGCAAGGCGCTGCGCTGGATGTTCACGCCGGATGCGCCGTTCCGCGTGAGTCCGCGCTTCGATCCCGCGCTGTGGGCCTGGATGATCGGCTTCGCACGGCGCTGCAACCGGCGCGACTGGCTGCGGGCGATGCAGGCGCGGGCGACGATCCTGCAGGCCTCGCGCGCGGCGTTTCCGGACTGGATCGCCGCGCACGGCATCGACTGCGAGTTCGAGCCGTCCGGTGTGGATCACGTCTACCGCGACCGCGCGCAGTTCGATGCCTTCGCCGACGAGGCCGCGCAGCTGCGTGCGCTGGGCATCCCGGTGGAGACGATCGACGGTGCGGCCTATCTGCGCGAGGAGCCGGCGCTGCGCGAAGGCGTGGTCGGCGCGGTGCGGTTCGCCGGCGATGCGCGTCTGCGTCCCGACCGCTACGTCGCCGGCCTGGCGCAAGCGTTCCGCGCCGCAGGTGGCGTGCTGCTCGAAGACTGCGAAGTGCTGACCGCCGAAGAGACCGGCGACGGCGTGCGTGTGACCACCACGCAGGGCGCGTTCGACGGACGTGACCTGCTGCTGGCCACCGGCGCCTGGTCGCCGCTGCTGGCGCGGAGCCTGCAGCTGCGCGTGCCGGTGCAGCCGGGCAAGGGCTATTCGATCACCTATTCGCGGCCGTCGCTGACACCGCGGCGCCCGATGGTGCTGCACGAGCGCAGCGTCTGCGTCACCGTCTGGGACAGCGGATTCCGCATCGGCAGCACGATGGAGTTCTCCGGCTACGACCGCTCGCTCAACCGCGTGCGCCTCGATGCGCTGGAACGCGGCGCCGGTGAATACCTGCACGTGCCGGTGGGCCCTGTGCGCGAAGAAGAGTGGTACGGCTGGCGCCCGGTGAGCGTCGACGACATGCCATTGATCGGTCCGGCGCCCGGTCGCCGTCACGTCTGGCTCGCCACCGGCCATGGCATGCTCGGGGTCAGCATGAGTGTCGCCACTGCCCACCTGGTCCGCGATCTGATCTGCGGACGCCAGACCGCCTTCGACCCGTCTCCCTACGCGCCGGCGCGCTTCGCGTGAGCGCGCCGCGCCCGGACGATGCGGCCCTGCTGCATTTCGATCTGATCGTGCTGGGCGGTGGCTCCGGCGGCCTGGCTGCGGCGTTCCGCGCGGCCGAACACGGACAGCGCGTCGCGCTGGTCGAGCCGGATGCGCTCGGCGGTACCTGCGTCAACGTCGGCTGCGTGCCGAAGAAGGCGATGTGGCTCGCGGCCGATCTCGGCGCGCGCATCGCCCAGGGTGCGCAACTGGGATTCGATCTGCCGGCCGACGGGCGTGTCGCCTTCGACTGGCCGATGTTCATCACCGATCGCCAGCGCTACATCCACGGCATCCACGACAGCTACCGCAAGCGGCTCGATCGCGACGGCATCTTCGTGCTGCCTGCGCGCGGACGCCTGGCGGGGCCGGGCCGGGTCGAATGCGATGACGGCACCTGTCTGGCCGCGCCGCACATCGTGCTCGCCACCGGCTCGTCGCCGCAGCGGCCGGACATCCCCGGCGCGTCGCTGGGCGCGGTGTCCGACGATTTCTTCGCCTGGTGCGGGGCGCCGCCGCGCGTCGCCATCATCGGCGGCGGCTACATCGCGATCGAACTGGCCGGCGTGCTGCAGGCGCTGGGCAGCCAGGTCGATGTCTACGTCCGCGACCAGCGGCTGCTGCGCCAGGCCGACGCCGAGATCGTCCTGCAGCTGCAGGAAAACTACCGCCAGCAGGGCGTCGAGCTGGTGTTCGGCTACGGGCTCAAGGCGCTGCATCGCAGCGACGACGGCCGCCTGCGGCTCGAGGCCGAGGACGGCAGCGTGCAGGACGGCTACGACGAGGTCCTGTTCGCGACCGGACGCGGGCCCAATACCGGCGACATCGGGCTGGAAACCGTCGGCATCACGCCCGATGCCAATGGCGACATTCCGGTCGATGCCTGGCAGGCCACGCCGGCGCCGGGTGTCTATGCGGTCGGCGACATCTGCGGCTGCGGGCCGGCGTTGACGCCGGTCGCGATCGCCGCGGCGCGGCGCCTGTGCGACCGCCTGTTCGGCGGCCGCCCCGACGCGAAGCTCGATACCGCGAACGTGCCCTCGGTGGTGTTCTCGCATCCGCCGCTGGCGATGGTCGGGCTGACCGAGGCCGAGGCCCGGGAACAGCACGGCGACGACGTGCACATCTACCGCAGCAACTTCCGTCCGATGCGCGAGGCGCTGGCCGAATCGAACCAGCGCAGCCTGTTCAAGCTGGTCTGCGTGGGTACCGAGCGCCGCGTGGTCGGCCTGCATCTGCTGGGCGATGCCGCCGACGAGATCCTGCAGGGCTTCGCGGTCGCGCTCAAACGCGGCATCACCCTCGACGACCTGCACGACACGATCGCGATCCACCCGACCAGCGCCGAGGAAGTGGTGCTGATGCGCTGAGCCGGGCGGCGACCGGCCTACAATGCGGCCATGCGCACCGACCTGCTCGACCTCCATCGCGGCGACGCGCCGCTGCTGATCAGCATTCCGCACAACGGCACCCGCGTGCCCGACGCGATCGCCTCGCGGCTGACGGATGAAGCCCGCCGCGTGCCCGACACCGACTGGCACGTCGCCGATCTCTACGCGTTCGCCAGAGCACTCGGCGCCTCGTTGCTGGTGCCCACGCATTCGCGGTACGTCGTCGACCTCAACCGGTCCGAGGACGACGTCTCGCTGTATCCCGGCCAGAACACGACCGGCCTGTGTCCCGTCGTGCGCTTCGATGGCGGCCCGGTGTACCGCGATGGCGGCGCGCCCGACGCGGCCGAGATCGCCGGACGCGTCGACACGTACTGGCGGCCGTATCACGCCGCGCTGGCCGGCGAACTGGCGCGCCTGCGCGCGCTGCACGGACGCGTCGTGCTGTGGGAGGCGCATTCGATCCGCGGCACGCTGCCGTTCCTGTTCGAGGGCCGGCTGCCGGACCTCAATCTCGGCACCGCCAGTGGCGCGAGCTGCAGCGCGGCCCTGCAGGCGACGCTCGGCGATGTACTGGCCGCGCAGTCCAGTTACGACGCGGTCGTCAACGGCCGCTTCAAGGGCGGCCACATCACCCGCCATTACGGCCAGCCCGCTGCGGGTGTCGAAGCGGTGCAGCTGGAGATCAGCCAGCGCTGCTACATGGACGAGGCCACGTTCGACTGGGACGCCGGCCGCGCCGCCGCGCTGACGCCGGTGCTGCAGGCGCTGCTGACGGCCGCGATCGGACACGCGCGCCGCGCATGAGCCGCACCGGCCCGCGGCGCACGTCGGACGCGGGCCGCAGCGCACGCGACGCGGCGCTGCTGCGGCCGTTCCGGCCGATGCTGTGGCTGGTCGCGGCCGCGGTGTTCATGCAGATGCTGGACACCACGATCGTCAACACGGCGCTGCCGTCGATGGCCGTGGATCTGGGGCAGTCGCCGCTGCGGATGCAGTCGGTCGTCGTCGCCTACGCGCTGACGGTCGCGATGCTGATCCCGGCCTCGGGCTGGCTGGCTGACCGGTTCGGCACGCGTCGGCTGTTCGTCTCGGCGATCGTGCTGTTCACCGTGGGCTCGCTGGCCTGCGCGCTGTCGCAGGATCTCGATGCGCTGGTCGCCTCGCGCGTGCTGCAGGGCATCGGTGGCGCGATGATGATGCCGGTCGGGCGACTGGCCGTGTTGCGCGCGGTGCCGCGCACGGCGTTTCTGGCGGCGATGAGTTTCGTCACCGTGCCGGGGCTCATCGGTCCGCTGATCGGCCCGGCGCTCGGGGGCTGGCTGGCCGATGTCGCGTCCTGGCACTGGATCTTCCTGATCAACCTGCCGCTGGGCGTGGTCGGCGCGATCGCGGCCCTGAAGTGGATGCCCGACCTGCGCGCGCCGGTCTCGCGCTTCGACCTGCCGGGCTACGGCCTGCTGGCCTTCGGCATGATCGCGGTGTCGCTGTCGGTCGAGGCGCTGTCGGGCCATGCGGCGCGCCATGCCGCGCTGGTGGTGCTGCTGGTCACCGGGCTGGCGGCGCTGGTCGCGTACTGGCTGCATGCGGCGCGCGCGGTCGCGCCGCTGTTTCCCTTGTCGGTGTTCCGCACGCGCAGCTTCAGCGTCGGCCTGCTCGGCAACCTGTTCGCGCGCCTCGGCAGCAGCGGCATGCCGTACATGATTCCGCTGCTGCTGCAGGTCGCGCTCGGCTTTCCGCCGACGCAGGCCGGCCTGATGATGATTCCGGTTGCGCTGGCGGGCATGTTCTCCAAGCGCATCGTCGTGCCGCTGGTGCAGCGCTTCGGTTACCGCAACGTGCTGGTGGTCAACACCGTGCTGACCGGGCTCACGATGGCGAGCTTCGCGCTGGTCGATGCGGGCCAGCCGGTGTGGCTGCACGTGCTGCAGTTCGCGGTGTTCGGCGCGGTCAACTCGCTGCAGTTCACCGCCATGAACACCCTGGCCCTGCGGGATCTGTCCGGTCCCGAGGCGAGCGCGGGCAACAGCCTGCTGTCGATGGTGATGATGCTGGCGATGAGCCTGGGCGTCGCCACGGCGGGCGGCCTGCTGGGCGCCTTCAGCGGTGAGCCGGTGGATGCGACGCCGGTGCTGGCCGCGTTCCGCTGGACCTTCGTCTGCATCGGCGCGCTGACCCTGGCGTCGGCGGCGATCTTCGCCCAGCTCGGCCCCACGCATCGGATTCCCGACAAGGTCGTCGGCACCACCGAGCAGCATTGACGGCTGCGCCCTCGGCTTCATCGGCAGCACCCGACTGCAGACGCGGGCGAAGCCGGCACGGCCCGGTTCCGGTCACCGCATCAGCAGGCCGGGCAACTGCAGCGCGAGCGGCACGGTGACGATGGCGAGCAGCGTCTGCAGGGTGATCAGAGACGCCATCAGCGGCGCATCGCCGCCCATCTGGCGCGCCATGATGTAGGCGTTGGAGGCCGCCGGCAGCGCCGCGTAGAAACAGGCCGCGCGGGTGACATCCGCATCGGCGCCGAGCGCGCGGCAGACGAGTACCGCCAGCACCGGCAGCGCCACGAGCTTCAGGACCGATGTGGTGACCAGCGCGACCGGACGCGCCGCCGACCAGCGGAAATCCAGACCGCCGCCGACGCAGAGCAGGCCCAGCGCGAGCGACGCGCTGCCGACGATGTCGAGCCCGTTGCCGAGCGGCGCCGGCACCGTCACGCCGATGACGTTCACCAGGCCGCCGGCCACCGTGGCCAGGATGATCGGGTTCTGCGCCAGCATCGCGCCGATGCGCGCCAGGCCGACGCGGGTGCCGCCCCACCACGCCAGCGCGACCACGGCGACGACGTTCACCACCGGCAGGCAGATCGCCAGCGCCAGCATCACCAGCGCGGCGGCATCGTCCTCGAACAGCAGCGAGGCGACCGCGAGGCCGAAATAGGTGCTCGGACGCACGGCGCCCTGGATGATCGACGAGCGGCTGGGGTCGGGCAGGCGACGGATGAAGCGCAGCGCCAGCACCAGCAGCGCGACCATCGCCAGCGTCGGCAGCAGGGTGGCCGCGGTCAGGTCGCGCAGCGCGCCGCCGGAAAATTCCAGCCGCGCGGTATTGATGAAGAGCAGGGCCGGAAACGCGACGTAGAACGAGAACCACTCGATCGCCGGGAAGAAGCCCTCGGGCGTCCAGCGGCTGCGGCGCAGCCAGACGCCGAGCAGGACGATCAACAGGACGGGGATGGTGTAGTCGAGCATCGGTCAGGCGATGCGGCCGGGCAGGGCGGCGTGATCCGCCGCCACGTTGCACGTCAGTGCAGAGGCGAGCGCCGCCCGGTCCAACGATGCAGGCACGTCCCGCGATCGCCGGGGTGCCCGCGCCGTCGCCGCGGCAAGGTGGAAGGCGTCGCCGTCAGACTTCCAGCGTTGCCAGATCACCCTTGGTCTCCAGCCACGCCTTGCGGTCGCCGGCGCGCTTCTTCGCCAGCAGCATGTCGATCAGCGAATGCGTCTGCAGGCTGTCGTCGTCGGTCAGCTGCACCAGGCGGCGCGTGTCGGGATGGATCGCCGATTCACGCAGCTGCGAGGGATTCATTTCGCCCAGACCCTTGAAGCGGGTCACGTTGATCTGGCCCTTGAGCTTCTCGCGCGCGATCTTCTCGAGCAGCAGGCGCTTCTCTTCCTCGTCGAGCGCGTAGAAGACCTGCTTGCCCACGTCGACGCGGAACAGCGGCGGCATCGCGACGAAGATGTTGCCGGCCGCGACCAGCGCCGGGAAATGGCGCAGGAAGAGCGCGCACAGCAGCGTCGCGATGTGCAGGCCGTCGGAGTCGGCGTCGGCCAGGATCACGACCTTGCCGTAGCGCAGACCGGCGATGTCCTCCTTGCCCGGATCGCAGCCGATCGCGATCGCCAGGTTGTGCACTTCCTCCGAGCCCAGCACCGAGGTGCTGGCCACTTCCCAGGTATTGAGGATCTTGCCGCGCAGCGGGAGGATCGCCTGGAAGTCCTTGTCGCGCGCCTGCTTGGCGCTGCCGCCGGCCGAGTCGCCCTCGACGAGGAACAGTTCGGTACGCGAGAGATCCTGGCTGATGCAGTCGGCCAGCTTGCCCGGCAGCGCCGGACCCTGGGTGACCTTCTTGCGGACGATCTGCTTCTCGGTCTTGAGCCGCGCGCTGGCGCGGTCGATCGCGAGCTGGGCGATCTTCTCGCCCAGATCCGTGTGCTGGTTGAGCCACAGGCTGAAGGCGTCGTGCGCGGCGCCTTCGACGAAGCCCGCGGCCTGGCGCGACGACAGCCGCTCCTTGGTCTGGCCGGAGAACTGCGGGTCGGTCATCTTCATCGACAGCACGAAGGCGACGCGGTCCCAGACATCTTCCGGCGCCAGCTTGACGCCTCTGGGGAGCAGATTGCGGAAATCGCAGAACTCGCGCAGCGCGTCGGTGAAGCCGGTGCGCAGGCCGTTGACGTGGGTGCCGTGCTGCGCGGTCGGGATCAGATTGACGTAGCTCTCCTGCACCAGCTCGCCGTCGACCACCCACGCGACTGCCCAGTCGACGGTCTCGGTGTCCTTCTTCAGTGCGCCGACGAACAGCTCCGGCGGCAGCAGTTCGCGTTCGGCCAGTTCGCCCTTGAGGTAATCGCGCAGACCGTCCTCGAACAGCCACTGGTCGCGCTCGCCGGTGGCTTCGTCGAGCAGGGTCACGGTCAGGCCGGGGCACAGCACGGCCTTGGCGCGCAGCAGATGACGCAGGGCGCGCACGCTGAACTTCGGGCTGTCGAAATACTTCGGGTCGGCCCAGAAGCGCACGCGCGTGCCGGTGTTCTTCTTGCCCACCGTGCCGACCACTTCCAGCGGCGACGCGCGGTCGCCGTCGCGGAAGGTGATGCGGTGTTCGTTGCCGTCGCGCTTGATGTGTACTTCCACCAGCGTCGACAGCGCATTGACCACGCTGACGCCGACGCCGTGCAGGCCGCCGCTGAAGGTGTAGTTCTTGTTGCTGAACTTTCCGCCCGCGTGCAGGCGCGTGAGGATCAGCTCGACGCCCGGAATCTTTTCTTCCGGGTGGATGTCGACCGGCATGCCGCGGCCGTCGTCGGACACCTCGCAGCTGCCATCCTTGAACAGCGTGACGGCGATCTCGCGGGCGTGTCCGGCCAGCGCTTCGTCGACGGCGTTGTCGATGACTTCCTGCGCCAGATGGTTCGGGCGCGTGGTGTCGGTGTACATGCCGGGGCGGCGCTTGACCGGATCCAGGCCGGAGAGGACTTCGATGTCGGCGGCGTTGTAACGGGTGTTCATGCGAGCCCGGAGCGGAGAGACCGGCGCATGGTAATGGATCGGGCCTGGACCCACCTCGATGCGCACGAACGGGCGGAATCCCGCCACGACCGCATGTAAGCGATTGCAGTTCCGTTACCCCTGTGTGGACGCGATGTAATGCGGCCGTTGTTCAGGCTGAAGCCGGTTGTGGCTGGCTAGGTTGGACCTGTCGACGGCGGCATGCATCGACACTTCGCCGGCCATCCCCCTGATCCATGCCGGCGTGATTGATCCCCTTTCAGCTGTTCTTTCATCCGTTCCAGGGAGAGTCCAATGAAGACCCGCAACGTACTGTTCGCCGCCATCGTCGCCACCGCCTTCGCCGCGCCGGCCTTCGCGCAGGACGCGACCATCGACCAGCAGGCCCGCGCCGCGCAGGCCGCCGCCCAGCAGGCCGAGACCGATGCGCAGACCGCCGAGGCCGCCGCCCAGGCTGCCGAGAACGCCGCGGTCGAGAGCACCTACGCGTCAGACGCCGTGAACGAGGCCTATGACGCCCAGGCCGAGGCCGAGCAGCAGGCTACCCAGGTCGAAGAGGAAGAAGAGGAAGATCCGGCCTGATTCCAGCGCCCGCATCCCCTTCGCGACGCCCCGGCCAGCCCGGGGCGTTCGCATTTTCCGGCCCCGCGTGGCCAGGAGGCCGGGCGCCGATTGGCGTCAGCCTGTAGAATGGGGCTTTCCAGCGACCCGCTGTGCTCATGACTCTCCCCAACAGTTCCGTCACTCCGCTCGTCTTCGTCACCGGCGGCGTGGTCTCTTCTCTCGGCAAGGGCATCGCAGCCGCGTCCCTGGCCGCCATCCTCGAAGCCCGCGGTCTGCGGGTGACGATGATGAAGCTCGATCCCTATATCAATGTCGATCCGGGCACGATGAGCCCTTTCCAGCACGGCGAGGTCTACGTGACCGACGACGGCGCGGAGACCGACCTCGATCTGGGCCACTACGAGCGCTTCATCAATGTGCGCCTGTCGGGCAAGAACTCGATCACGACCGGCAAGATCTACGAGAGCGTGATCCGCAAGGAACGCCGCGGCGATTATCTCGGCGCGACCGTGCAGGTCATCCCGCACATCACCGATGCGATCAAGCGCGCCATCGACGAGGCCACCAAGGGCTACGACGTGGCCCTGGTCGAGATCGGCGGCACGGTGGGCGACATCGAATCGCTGCCGTTCCTCGAAGCCATCCGCCAGATCCGCACCGACCGCGGCAGCGAAAAAGCCGTCTTCATGCATCTGACCCTGGTGCCCTACATCGCGGCGGCCGGCGAGCTGAAGACCAAGCCCACCCAGCATTCGGTCAAGGAACTGCGCTCGATCGGCATCCAGCCCGACATCCTGCTGTGCCGCAGCGAGCAGCCGCTGCCCGATGGCGAGCGCCGCAAGATCGCCTCGTTCACCAATGTCTCGGAGAAGGCGGTCATCTCGGCCGTCGATCTCGACAACATCCACAAGATCCCGATGTGGCTGCATGCCCAGGGCCTGGACGAACTCGTCGTCGAGCGCCTGCGCCTGGGCGAGAAGGCCAAGCCGACCGCGGACCTGTCGGAGTGGATCGACGTGGTCAACGCGGTCGAGCACCCGGTCGACGAGGTGACGATCGGCGTCGTCGGCAAGTACGTCGACCACAAGGACGCCTACAAGTCGGTCGGCGAAGCGCTCAAGCACGGCGGCATCCGCCAGGGCACGAAGGTCGGCCTGAAGTGGATCGAATCCCAGGACATCGAGCGCGACGGCGCGTCCGCGTGGCTGGGTGACGTCGACGGCGTACTGGTGCCCGGCGGCTTCGGTGATCGCGGTTTCGAAGGCAAGGTGCTGGCCTCGCAGTACGCCCGCGAGAGCGGCCTGCCGTATTTCGGCATCTGCTACGGCATGCAGGCGGCGGTGGTCGACATGGCCCGCAACGTCGCCGGCCTCGAAGGCGCCAACAGCACCGAGAACGACCGCCAGTCGCCGCATCCGGTGATCGGCCTGATCACCGAGTGGCGCACCCAGTCGGGCGAACTCGAGCGTCGCGACGAGAAGAGCGATCTCGGCGGGACGATGCGCCTCGGCCTGCAGGAGCAGCGCCTCAAGCCCGGTACGAAGTCGCGCGAGGTCTACGGCAAGGACGTGGTGGGCGAGCGTCACCGCCATCGCTACGAGTTCAACAACCGCTACCGCACCCAGCTCGAGGACGCCGGTCTGGTGATCTCGGCCAAGTCGATGGACGACCTGCTGGTGGAAATGGTCGAACTGCCGCAGCACCCGTGGTTCATCGCCTGCCAGGCGCATCCCGAATTCCTGTCCACGCCGCGCGGCGGGCATCCGCTGTTCATCGGTTTCGTCGGCGCCGCCCGCGCGCGCCGCGCCGGCGAGGCGCAGGTGGACACCACGCGCCTCAAGGAGGCCCACGCATGAAGCTCTGTGGATTCGAGGTCGGTCTCGACCAGCCGTTCTTCCTGATCGCCGGTCCCTGCGTCATCGAGTCCGAGCAGTTGCAGCTCGACGTCGCCGGCCAGCTGAAGGAGATCACGTCCGATCTCGGCATCAACTTCATCTTCAAGTCCAGCTTCGACAAGGCCAACCGCACCTCCGGCACCAGCTTCCGCGGCCCGGGCATGGAAGAAGGCCTGCGCGTGCTGGCCGAGGTGAAGCGCCAGCTCGGCGTGCCGGTGCTGACCGACGTGCACGAATACACGCCGATGGACGAGGTCGCCTCGGTCGTCGACGTGCTGCAAACGCCGGCCTTTCTTGTGCGGCAGACCGATTTCATCAAGAAGGTCTGCGCCGCCGGCAAGCCGGTCAACATCAAGAAGGGCCAGTTCCTGTCGCCGTGGGACATGAAGCCGGTCGTCGAGAAGGCGAAGTCCACCGGCAACGACCAGATCATGGTCTGCGAGCGCGGCGCGAGCTTCGGCTACAACAACCTGGTCAGCGACATGCGGTCGCTGGCGGTGATGCGCGAGACCAATTGCCCGGTCGTGTTCGACGCGACCCATTCGGTGCAGCTGCCGGGCGGGCAGGGCAATTCCAGCGGCGGCCAGCGCGAGTTCGTGCCGGTGCTGGCGCGCGCGGCAATTGCCGTCGGCGTGGCCGGTGTCTTCATGGAAACGCACCCCAAGCCGGAAGAAGCGCTCAGCGACGGCCCGAACGCGTGGCCGCTGGGGCGCATGCGCGCTCTGCTGGAAACCATGCTGGAACTCGACGCCGTCACCAAACGCGCCGGCTTCGCGGAAGCCGACCTCTGACCGGCTGGTGGCCCTGGCTGGCCGCGCTGGCGCTGTGCACGCTGGCGATCGTGCTGGCCGTGCGCAGCGCGCATCGTCAGATGCGCACTGCGATGCCGATCTCGCAGGACGACCGGTTGCTGCATGAGGCCAGCGCCCGCGCGCAGGCATCGATCGACGCGATGCGCCCGCACATCGGCACGCACCGGCAGGCGGGGGTGAAGTTCCCGCTGCGCAACGCCGCCGGCGACATCGAACACGTGTGGGCGACGCCGGAGGCGATGGACGATACGATCGTGACGGCGCGTGTCGTCACGCCCTTCGTCGATGGCGCCCTGCCGGACGATCCCGTCGCCGTGCCGCTGGCCGAGATCGAGGACTGGCAGGTGTTTCTCGATGATGGTCGTATCCTCGGTGGCTACGGCACGCGCGCCCAGATGGCGATCGCGCGTCGTGACGGCCATCCGATTCCCGGGCATGTGCTGGCCCAGGAAGCGCGCTTCGTCGACGCCTGAGTTCCGTTTCCCCTCCCAATGAGACCTACGACCCGACTATGACCGCCATTGCCAAGATCCACGCCCGCGAAATCCTCGATTCCCGCGGCAATCCCACCCTGGAAGCCGAAGTCACCCTCGAAGACGGCAGTTTCGGCCGCGCGATGGTGCCGTCCGGTGCATCGACCGGCGCGCGCGAGGCGGTGGAACTGCGTGATGGCGACAAGACCCGCTACCTGGGCAAGGGTGTGCGCAAGGCCGTGGAGAACGTCAACGGCACCATCGCCGAGACGCTGACCGGCTTCGATTCGGCCGACCAGGCCGGCCTCGATGCACGCCTGATCGATCTCGACGGCACCGAGAACAAGGGCCGCCTGGGCGCGAACGCGCTGCTGGGTGTGTCGATGGCGAATGCGCACGCGCTGGCCGCGTCGAAGAAGATCCCGCTGTGGAAGCTGCTGGCCGGCGATCGCGCCCCGGTGCTGCCGGTGCCGATGATGAACATCATCAACGGCGGCGCGCATGCCGACAACAACGTCGATTTCCAGGAGTTCATGGTGCTGCCGGTCGGCTTCTCGAGCTTCTCCGAATCGCTGCGTGCGGGCACCGAAATCTTCCATGCGCTCAAGTCCGTGCTCAAGGGCCATGGCCTGAGCACCGCGGTCGGCGACGAAGGCGGCTTCGCGCCCGACTTCCGCAGCAATGTCGAAGCGCTGGACACCATCCTCGAAGCGATCGGCAAAGCCGGTTACAGCGCCGGCGACGACGTGCTGCTGGGCCTGGACGTGGCCTCGAGCGAGTTCTTCGACAACGGCAAGTACCACCTGGTCGGCGAGGGCAAGCGCCTGACCGGCGAGCAGTTCGTCGACTTCCTCGCCGACTGGGCCGCGCAGTACCCGATCGTCACGATCGAAGACGGCATGGCCGAGGACGACTGGACCGGCTGGAAGCAGCTGACCGACCGCATCGGCGACAAGGTGCAGCTGGTCGGTGACGATCTGTTCGTCACCAATCCGCGCATCTTCAAGGAAGGCATCGATTCGAAGACCGCGAACGCGATCCTGATCAAGGTCAACCAGATCGGCACGCTGACCGAGACGCTCGAAGCCATCGCGATGGCGGACGCCGCGAAGTACGCATCGGTCGTCTCGCACCGCTCCGGCGAGACCGAGGACACGACGATCGCCGACATCGCGGTCGCCACCACGGCCACGCAGATCAAGACCGGTTCGCTGTGCCGCAGCGACCGCGTCGCCAAGTACAACCAGCTGCTGCGCATCGAGGAAGCCCTGGGCGCGAACGCGCGCTACGCGGGCCGCGATGCGTTCGTTTCGCTGACCCGCTGATCCGGACCTGCCATCGCCATGCGCGTCCGCGCGTTTCTCCTCGTGCTGCTGGGGCTGGCCGGGCTGCTGGCTTGGCTGCAGTTCCGGCTGTGGTTCGGCGTGGGCGGCACGGCCCAGGTGGACGAATTGCGTGGACGCGTCGAGGCGCAGGCGCGCCAGAACGAAGGTCTGCAGCAGCGCAACGATGCACTGGCGGCTGAAGTCACCGACCTGAAGTCGGGCGAAGCCGCGATCGAGGAACGCGCGCGCGGCGAGCTGGGCATGATCAAGCCCGGCGAAACCTTCTATCGCGTGGTCGACGATGCACGCATCGCGCCGCTGCCGGTCGAGCATGGTCTCGATCCGGAGGCGGCGGGTTCCACGCGCGGCGAATCGCCGTGATCCCGGACCAGGCGCGCGGCGGGCTCTGGGCCATCGTGCCCGCCGCAGGCCGCGGTACGCGTTTCGGCGGTGATGTGCCGAAGCAGTACCTCGCAGTCGGCGGCCGCAGCGTGCTGGCGCATACGCTCGACGCGCTGTCCGCGCATGCGGGCGTGGCCGGCGTCGTGCTGGTGCTGGGTGCGGGCGAGTCGCCGGCGTCGGCGGACGTGCAGACGGCGTTGCGTGGCAAACCGCTGCTGACGGCAGTGGGCGGCGCGACGCGCGCCGATTCCGTGCTGGCCGGCCTCGCCGCGTTGCCGGATACCGTGCGCCCCGACGATTTCGTGCTGGTCCACGATGCGGCCCGGCCCAACCTGTCGCACGCCGATCTGGATGCCTTGCTCGAGCGCGGTCGGCTCGACCCGGTCGGCGCGATCCTCGCCGCGCCGGTGCGCGACACCCTCAAGCGGGCCGGCGACGACGGCGGCATCGACGGCACCGAGCCGCGCGAGCGGCTGTGGCGCGCGTTGACCCCGCAGCTGTTCCGGCGCCTGCAGCTTGCACGCGCCTTGGATGCGGCACGCACGCGTGGCATCGCGGTCACCGACGAGGCGATGGCGATGGAGCTGCAGGGTGCGCGGCCGCTGCTGGTGGAGGGCGCCGACGACAACTTCAAGATCACCACCCCCGCGGATCTGGCGCGGTTCGACTTCGAACTGGCGCGACGCGCCCGCTGAATTCCTGGCGGGCCTGCGGGTGCACGCACGGCCGCCGTCTTCGCGCATCACGGCCAGTGTCGGGGTGCGATTCACTCCTATCGAAGCGAGTTCCATGTCCACACATCCCAACATCCGCATCGGCCAGGGCTTCGATGTCCATGCTTTCGGCGATGGCGACCACGTGATGATCGGCGGCGTCCGTGTGCCCCACGGCCAGGGCGTGCTGGCGCACAGCGATGGTGACGTGGCCCTGCACGCACTCTGCGACGCGATGCTCGGCGCGCTCGCGCTCGGCGACATCGGCGTGCACTTCCCGCCCAGCGACGACCGCTGGAAGGGTGCCGACAGCCGCGCGCTGTTGCGCCACTGCAATGCGCTGCTGGCGGACCGCGGCTGGCAGGTCGGCAATGCCGACATCACGGTGATCTGCGAACGCCCGAAGGTGGGGCCGCATGCGGATGCGATGCGCGCCGCGATCGCCGATGATCTCGTCATCGACATCGACCGGGTGTCGGTCAAAGCCACGACCAGCGAGCGCCTCGGCTTCACCGGCCGCAGCGAAGGCATCGCCGCGCAGGCGGTGTGCCTGCTCGTCGCGGCGTGAGCGCACCGACCGCGCTGCCGCGCGCCTACGGCGATGCGGTGCTGACCGCGACGATCCGTCAGGACCCCGAAGATTTCAGGGTCGAGGAGCGCGATGCCTTCGAGGCATCCGGCGCCGGCGAACATCTGCTGCTGACGATCGAGAAGCGCGGCATGAACACCAGCTTCGTCGCACGGCTGCTGGCGCAGTGGGCCGGTGTCGACGAACGCGCGGTGGGCTACGCCGGGCTCAAGGACCGGCACGCAATCACCACGCAGCGTTTCAGCGTGCAGTTGCCCGGGCGTGCCGATCCCGATCCCGCCGCGCTCGAACGGATGGGCGAGGGCGACGGGCAGTCGCTGCGCGTGATCGCGGCGTTCCGGCATTCGCGCAAGCTGCCGCGCGGTGCGCTGGCGGGCAACCGCTTCGTGTTGACCCTGCGCGATGTGCTGGGGGCACACGAGGCGATCGAGACGCGTCTGCGCACCATCGCGGACGGCGGCGTGCCGAACTGGTTCGGCGAACAGCGCTTCGGACATAGCGGCGGCAACGTGGCGAAGGCCTTGGCGATGTTCGCGGCGCCGCGTCGGCGGCTGGGGCGCGAGCAACGCGCGATGCTGCTGTCGTCCGCGCGCTCGGCGCTGTTCAACCGGGTGCTCGCTGCGCGTGTGACGGCAGGCGACTGGGCGAGCGGACTGGAGGGCGAGGTCTGGATGCTCGACGGCAGCCGCAGCGTGTTCGGCCCCGAACCGGCGAGCGACACCCTGGCCGCGCGCGTCGCGGCGCGCGACATCCATCCGACCGGCCCGATGTGGGGCCGCGGGGACCTGCGCAGCGCGTCGGCCGCACGGGCCTGCGAACTCGAGGCACTCGACGACCCGGAATCGCGCGCACTGCGCGAGGGTCTGGAAGGTGCGGGGCTGTCGCAGGAGCGCCGGGCGACGCGCCTGATGGCCGATGCCCTGACCTGGCGCTGGCTCGCCGGCGACGTGCTGGAACTGGGCTTCGGACTGCCGCCCGGCTGCTATGCCACCGCGGTCCTGGCCGAACTGGGCGGGATCGGCAACGCGGCTGCAGACCGGCTGCGCGCGCATCCGCCGACGGACGGCTGAGCCGGGTGCCACGCGCGGGTGTATAGCGGACGCAGGCCGCTGCTGCGGTCGCGATGGAGTCCGCCCATGTCACGACTTCCAGTGGCAAACCCGTGTCGGGTCCTGATGCTGGGCGCAGTGGTGCTCGTCGCCAGCTGCGCCTCGCAGACACCGCGGACGACGGCGCTGCCGGCCGGTCATCCGGGCACGCACGTCGACGACGGGACGTATATCGCCGCGGTCGAACAGAAGGCGCGCAGGCGCGGCCTGCAGGTGCAGTGGATCCATCCGCCGCTGCGTCGCGTCTCGCCCTCCGAGTCCACACGCACCGACCCCTGATGTGCCGCGCGGGGCGGGTGCATCGCGGTCGTGCGATCGGGATGTTTTGAGGATCACGTGCAGCGCGAATCTGGCGGACACCCGTTTTCCGGCACGTTGCGCTCGCGGATGATCGAAAGGCTCAGGGAAGCGATGATCGCGTGCTTGGGCAGGCATGTCCTCGGGTCGATGCGCACGGCCTTTGATGCGTCGAGGTGGTCGTGCCTGACGACTGCAGCCGCACTGCGTGACGCCCCGGCAGCACGCCGCGGCGCATCGCGATGTCCTCGCTCCGGTTGGCTCCGTCAGCGGGATCGCTGGTGCATGAGATCGAGCCACCTTCGAAGGGCCCCGACCGCGTGCGCGGACGCGATGTGGGCAGCCTGATCTCCGCAGACACGGCACGTACGATGGGCCGCGTCCCGACTGCTTCGATGACAGCCATGCCGTCCACCGTTTTCGCCCATGTCCGCAGCACCGCCCATCGCGGCGCCGACGACCTGTTGACAGCGGGGCTCGGGCTTGCCGGTCTGCGCACGACGCGACCACCGGCCTTTGCCGATGCCGCGCATCCGACACCGGCCGAACTGCGCCGCCGCGCGATCTGGGCGAACTGGCGCGGTATTGCCGATCTGTCGGTGTCCGGTGCCTGCAGGGATGTGGCGCCGGTAGACGGCCTCGAATACCACGCGCTGGCGACCGTGCCCGGCGCGAGCCAGCCGCACCGGGTGATGGTGCAGGTGCCCGATACCTTCGATCCGGCCAGACCCTGCATCGTCGTCTCCGCGGCCTCGGGCTCGCGCGGGATCTACGGCGCGATCGCGGTCGCCAGTGCCTGGGGGCTGCCGCCCGGTTGCGTGGTGGCCTGCACCGACAAGGGCGCCGGCACGGACTACGTGGATCTAGAAGCCCGATCCGGCATCGGCATCGATGGCCGCGTGGTCAAGGATCCCGCCAACGCCGCGTTCGCGGTCGACGCGCCGGGCGCCGGCGGGATCGCGATCAAGCACGCGCATTCGGGCGACAACCCGGAGGCCGACTGGGGACGCCACGTGCGCCAGGCGGCCCAGTTCGCGCTGAAGGTGCTGGCGGACGCGTTTCCGGACGCGGGCCCCTTCGATCTGCGCACGACACGGATCATCGCCGTCGGCCTGTCCAACGGCGGTGGCGCGGTGCTGCGCGCGGCGGAGCTGGACGGCGACTGGCTCGATGCCGTCGTCGCCGGCGCGCCCAGCGTGGATACCGACGGCGCGGGGGCGCGCAGCCTCTACGACTACGCGACCGAAGCCGCGCTGCTGCTGCCCTGCGCGCTGCACGTCGTCGACGATCTGCCACTGCCTCTGCCGCCAGCGCAGGCGGTTGCGCGTGGCAAATCGCTGCGCGCGACGGGCTGGGTCGAAGGCGGCGATCTGCATGCGCAGGCGCGTTCGGCGCGCGCGCGGCTCGAGGCCGGCGGTTGGACCGCACGCGCGCTGCGCGCGGCCGCCATCCCGCTCGCCTTCGATCTGTGGCGCGCGATCGCGGTGACCTACGCCTCGGCCTACGGTCGCTACGCGGTCGACGCCCATCCCTGCGGCTACCGGTTTTCGGCACTTCGCGAGGACGGGACCCCGCGCCCCGCGCGGCTAGAGGCGCGGGCGTCGTGGTGGGCGGATGCCACCGGCCTGCCGCCGGGCGCCGGCGTCGGCATCGTGGACCCGCTTGCGACGGGACCCGATCCTGCAGTTCCAAGGCTGCTGGCCCTGCGTGGACTGGTCGACCGCGACGGCGTAGACGGCAGCCGCGTCCGCGCCGGCATCGCGGAACTCCGATGCAGGCCGCCGGCTGCCGGCGTGCCGGTGGTCATCGTGCACGGCGCAGACGACGGCCTGATCTCGATGCGCTTCTCCAGCGCGCCCTACGTGGCCGCCGCGCGCGCGGCCGGCCGTGATGTGCGCTTCCGGCAGGTTGCCGGTGTCCAGCACTTCGACAGTGCACGCGCGCTGCCCGGGGTGGCCGCGCGCTACGCGGCGCTGCTGCCGCATGTGTTCGCCGCGCTGGACCAGGTATGGGCCCATCTCGACGGGCAGGCACCGCTGCCTGCGGATGCCGTCATCGAAGGCGTCCCGTAGACGACGCGTCGGCCGCCCATGCGCTGCGGATGGGCCACTGCCGCGTGCCCGGCGCCGGTCCTGGAGCAGGCAGGGCTCCCGGCTTGCACCTGGATCCGTTAGTAGTAATACTACTAACCATGAATCTCTCCCCGACCCAGCGCGCCATCCTCGACATGATCGGCGACCGCATTGAGTCCGAGGGCATGCCGCCTTCGCAGACCGAGATCGCGCGTGCGTTCGGCTTCAGCGGCGTGCGCGCGGCCCAGTACCACCTTGATGCCCTCGAGGCGGCCGGTGCGATCGAACGCCTGCCGGGACGCGCGCGCGGGATCCGCCTGCGGGTCGCGTTGCAGGCCGCCCAGCACAGCCTGCCGCTGGCCGATGCGCACGCGGCAGATGCGCTGCGCCTGCCGGTGCTGGGACAGGTGGCGGCCGGCCTGCCGATCGGTGCCGACATCGGATCCGACGATTACGTGGTGCTCGATCGCGTGTTCTTCTCGCCGTCGCCCGACTACCTGCTCAAGGTCAAGGGCGACTCGATGCGCGACGAGGGCATCTTCGAGGGCGACCTGATCGGCGTGCACCGCACGCGCGATGCGCGTTCGGGCCAGATCGTCGTCGCGCGATTGGACGATGCGATCACCGTCAAGCTGCTGAAGATCGGCAAGGACCGCATCCGCCTGTTGCCGCGCAACCCCGACTACGCACCCATCGATGTATTGCCCGATCAGGACTTCGCCATCGAAGGCCTGTATTGCGGCCTGGTGCGGCCGAACCGGTGAGCGCGTTCGGCACCTATCGTCGTCGCGGCGTTTCCCGACTGCCCGACGCTTCCTTCGCCACTGATCGGCATGTGTGCCTGGCCCTAGCGTCAGAACCGCCACGCCACCGAGTCGCAGCCTGTGCGATCCACGCCTGCGACGATGCCTTCATCAACCCGGAACACGAATGACAAGGACCACCACGATGGACGAGAACAAGAAGCGCGCGCTGTCTGCAGCCCTGGGCCAGATCGAGAAGCAGTTCGGCAAGGGCTCCGTGATCCGCATGGGCGACCGCGTGTCGGAAGTGGTGCCGGTGATTCCGACCGGTTCGCTGCAGCTCGATCTCGCACTCGGCATCGGCGGCCTGCCGCGCGGCCGCGTCATCGAGGTCTACGGTCCCGAGTCCTCGGGCAAGACCACGCTGACCCTGCAGACGATCGCGCAGTGCCAGAAGCTCGGCGGCGTCGCGGCGTTCATCGACGCCGAGCACGCACTCGATCCCACCTACGCCGCGAAGCTGGGCGTCAATGTCGAGGACCTGCTGGTCTCGCAGCCCGACACCGGTGAGCAGGCGCTCGAAATCGCCGACATGCTGGTGCGCTCGAACTCGGTCGACATGGTCGTCATCGACTCCGTCGCCGCGCTGACCCCCCGCGCCGAAATCGAAGGCGAGATGGGCGACCAGCTGCCGGGCCTGCAGGCCCGCCTGATGAGCCAGGCGCTGCGCAAGTTGACCGGCAACATCAAGCGCAGCAACTGCATGGTGTTCTTCATCAACCAGCTGCGCATGAAGATCGGCATCATGATGCCGGGCCAGAGCCCCGAGACCACGACCGGCGGCAACGCGCTGAAGTTCTACGCCTCGGTCCGCCTCGACATCCGCCGCATCGGTGCGATCAAGAAGGGCGACGAGATCATCGGCAACCAAACCCGCATCAAGGTCGTCAAGAACAAGATGGCGCCCCCGTTCAAGCAGGTCATCACCGAAATCCTCTATGGCGAAGGCATCAGCCGCGAAGGCGAGCTGATCGACATGGGTGTCGAGGCCAAGCTGATCGAGAAGGCGGGCGCCTGGTACAGCGCGGGCGACGAGCGGATCGGGCAGGGCAAGGAGAACGCCCGCCAGTACCTCAAGGACAACCCGGAAGTGGCCGCGCGCATCGAAGCGGGCATCCGCGAGAAGCTGCTGCCGGCAGCCGTGCTGGCGGCAGCAGCAGCGGGCAATGACGAAAACGACGACGACTGAGTCGGGGCCGCTGGCCCCGATCGACGCCCCGGACCGCCAGACGGCGGCCGGGGACGACGTTCGCGACGACGCCGGTGCAGACGATGCGCCGGCGTCGCCGCGTCGGCGCCGCAAGGACGCCACGCCGGCCCAGCGCGCATTGGCGCTGCTGGTCCGGCGCGAACATTCGCGCCCTGAACTGCGGCGCAAGCTGCTGGCCCGTGGCGTCGACGAGGCCGACGCCGACGCCGCGGTGGACACGATGACCGAGGCGGGCTGGCAGGACGATGCCCGCTTCGCCGCCAGCCTGGCGCGGGCCCGGGTCATGAACGGCTACGGCCCGATGCGGATCGAAGCCGAGCTCTCGACCCACGGTCTGGCGCCGGAGATCGTCGCCGGCGCGTTCCAGTCGCTGGAGGACGACGGCGATGCCGACTGGCCGGCGCGCGCGCTCGACCTGCTGACGCGGCGTTTTGATGCGGAGGTCCTGGCCGGCGACCCCGCTGCCCGGCGCAAGGCCGGGGATTTCCTGATGCGTCGCGGTTTCGGCGCCGGGGTCCTGCACAGCGCGATCCGGCGGTTCTGCGGACGCTAGCGATTCCGCGGGGACACCGCGCCCCGCGTCCGTCTGCCAGGCGGGCATCGGCCCCGGCCGGCCTGCTACCCTTTGACGATTGGGCGACAGCTTCTGACCGACACCGCCACGCGGCGGATACGGATCGCAGCGCATGCCCGTTTTCGTCAACGCCAGGCATATGACCACGCACACCCCCACCAGCACCGCCCAGATCCGCAGCGACTTCCTCGAGTTCTTCAAGGCCAGGGGCCACACGGTGGTGCCGTCGGCGCCGCTGGTGCCGGGCAACGACCCGACGCTGCTGTTCACCAACTCGGGCATGGTGCAGTTCAAGGACGTATTCCTGGGCGCCGAGAAGCGCAGCTACGTGCGCGCGGCCGACGTACAGCGCTGCCTGCGCGCGGGCGGCAAGCACAACGATCTCGATGTCGTCGGCTACACCGCGCGTCACCACACCTTCTTCGAGATGCTCGGCAACTGGTCGTTCGGCGACTACTTCAAGCAGGACGCCATCGCCTGGGCCTGGGAGCTGCTGACCCAGGTCTGGAAGCTGCCGGCCGAGCGCCTGCTGGTGACCGTCTACCAGACCGATGACGAGGCCTACGCGCTGTGGCGCGACATGGTCGGTATTCCGGAAGACCGCATCGTCCGCATCGGCGACAACAAGGGCGCGCCGTATGCGTCGGACAATTTCTGGCAGATGGCCGACACCGGCCCCTGCGGCCCGTGCACCGAGATCTTCTACGACCACGGCGCGCACATCGCAGGCGGTCCGCCGGGTTCGCCCGACGAGGACGGCGACCGGTTCATCGAGATCTGGAACCTGGTCTTCATGCAGTTCGACAAGCAGCCCGACGGCACCTTGCTGCCGTTGCCGGCGCCGTGCGTCGACACCGGCATGGGCCTCGAACGTCTGGCCGCGATCCTGCAGGGCGTGCACAGCAATTACGAGATCGACCTGTTCCAGGCCCTGATCCGCAAGGCCGGCGAACTGACCGGCACGCAGGATCTGGAGAACAAGTCGCTGCGCGTGATCGCCGATCACATCCGAGCCTGCAGCTTCCTGATCGTCGATGGCGTGCTGCCTTCGAACGAAGGCCGTGGCTACGTGTTGCGCCGGATCATCCGCCGCGCGCTGCGCCACGGCTGGATGCTCGGCGTGCGCCAGCCGTTCTTCAGCGCGATGGTCGACACCCTCGACGCCGTGATGGGCGATGCGTATCCGGAACTGCGCGAGAAGCGCGAGCTGGTCGAACGCGCGCTGCGTGCGGAAGAAGAGCGCTTCGCGGAAACACTCGATGCCGGCATGCGCATCTTCGACGAGGTCGCGACGCGCAGCCAGGGCGCGATCCCCGGCGAGGATGCGTTCCGCCTCTACGACACCTACGGCTTTCCGCTGGACCTGACGGCCGACATCGCGCGCGAGCGTGGCCTGGACGTCGACATGGCCGGCTTCGACGCGGCGATGCAGCGCCAGCGCGAAACCGCGCGTGCGGCAGGCCGATTCGCGTCCAGCACCAGCCTGCCGGCGGATCTCGTCGCGCAGCTGTCGCCGACCGAATTCGTCGGTTACGACGCGACCGAGGCCGATGGTCTCGAAGTGGTCGCGCTGCTGAAGGACGGACGCCCGGTCGATGCGATCGCCGCCGGCGACGAGGCGGTCGTGCTGCTCGCACGCTCGCCGTTCTATGCGGAATCCGGCGGTCAGGTCGGCGATACCGGTGCACTGGCTGCGGACGGCCTGCAGTTCCGCGTCGACGACACCCAGAAGTACGCCGGTCAGTTCCATGGCCACGTCGGCACGCTGGTCGAAGGCGCGCTGCGCCTTGGCGATCGTGTGGGCGGCCGCGTCGATGCCGCGCGTCGCGGCACCATTCTGCTCAACCACAGCGCCACGCATCTGCTGCACGGCGCGCTGCGCGATCTGCTCGGCACGCATGTCGCGCAGAAGGGCTCGCTGGTGGCGCCCGAGCGCCTGCGTTTCGACTTCTCGCATTTCCAGCCGGTCGCCGGCGACGAACTCGCCGAGATCGAACGCCGCGTCAATGTCGAAGTCCGTGCGAACCATCCGGTGTCGATCGAACAGATGGACATGCAGGCCGCACTCGACGCCGGCGCGATGGCCCTGTTCGGCGAGAAGTACGGCGAGCGCGTGCGCGTGGTGACGATGGGCGAGTCCGTCGAACTCTGCGGCGGCACGCATGTCGACCGGACGGGCCGCATCGGACTGTTCAAGCTGGTGTCCGAGGGCGGCGTCTCCGCCGGCGTGCGGCGCATCGAAGCGTTGACCGGCCAGGCCGCGCTCGATCACGTGCGCGCCGAGGAGGAGCGTCTGCGCCAGGCGGCGGGCCTGCTCGGCGGCACTGCAGCCGACGTCGGTGACCGCGTGCGCGCACTGCTCGATCGCCAGAAGCAGCTCGAGCGCGAACTCGATGCGCTCAAGGCGAAGGCGGCAAGCGGCGCGACGGCGGATCTCGCCTCCGCTGCGATCGACGTCGCCGGCCTGAAGGTCGTGGCCGCGCGCATCGAAGGTCTCGATGCGAAGGCGCTGCGCGATGCGGTCGATCGCATCAAGCAGCAGCTCGGCGATGTCGTCGTCGTGCTTGCCGGCGTCAACGGCGGCAAGGCCGCGCTCGTCGCCGGTGTCGGCGGCGCGGCGACGGGCCGGGTCAAGGCCGGCGAGCTGCTGTCGGATATCGCCGGACGCATCGGCGGCAAGGGCGGCGGCCGTCCGGACCTGGCCCAAGGCGGTGGCGACGATGGTCCTGCGCTGCAGGCCGCGCTGGCCGACGTCGGTCGCTGGGTCGCCGAGCGGGCCGCATAAGCGCGCGCTAAATGCGTTCCGACGGCAGTTGACCGGCCGTCGTGCACGCGACATCCTTCCCGCTTCACGCTGGTCTGTAATCGGTTTCCATAGGTCGAGAGCGGTCCGAGTTGCAGTCCATGCCGGCAGGGTGCTCCCGTGTCGGCTCGAGGAGAGTTCTATGTTGATTCTGACCCGACGCGTCGGCGAGACGCTGATGATTGGGGATTCGGTCTCCGTGACCGTGCTGGGCGTCAAGGGCAACCAGGTGCGCATCGGCATCAACGCACCGAAGGATGTGGCCGTCCATCGCGAGGAGATCTACCAGCGCATCCATCGCGAAGGCGGCGACGAAAACGCCGATCTGCACGAAGACGTGCAAGAAGATTTGCCGCAGACGAGGTGACCGGCTATTCTTCGTCCCGCGCTCGGTTGTTACCTGCCGAGCGTGTTGATCCGGAGAGTTGCCCGAGTGGCTGAAGGGGCTCCCCTGCTAAGGGAGTATGGGGCTTAAAACTCCATCGAGGGTTCGAATCCCTCACTCTCCGCCACTGCTTGATTCAATCGGATTCCGGGAGGAATCAACGAAAAAAATCTCGCAGAGCGGTTGACGAAACGCTCGTCATTCTGCAAAATTCCGCTTCTGTTCAAACGCGCCCGTAGCTCAGTTGGATAGAGCACCAGGCTACGAACTTGGGGGTCGGAGGTTCGAATCCTTCCGGGCGCACCAGAACACACAAGGAAGCCAGCGATCACTCGCTGGCTTTTTTGTGTGTGCGTGTTTCGTCGGTAGTCGAGCGCATGCAGGGCGTGCAGGCAAACATGCGTTTCGACGGCGGTGTCGTCTGCCCGCCGGCGCGATCCCGGGACATTGCGCTCGTAGCTCTATGCCCGATGGTCCAAAGCTGCACATGCAATTGCGTCGCTTGAGCCGACGTCACGAAATCGCGTCCAGGGACTGCGCAGCGCAGTCCGACGCAGTGCGATTGCGCTTGCTGGCCGCGCTTCTGCCAAGCCGGCTGTGACGCGCGCTCTGACGCAGCACGCGGCCTTACGCGTTCGCTTTCGCATGCGGATGCTCTGGAGCGCCTGGAGCAGCGCTGTCGATGATGCAGCGAACTTATCTGTCGGCTCTCGCGCGATGAGATGTCCCGTCTGCGCTTTCTTTCCACGCGGCGTCGTCTGCACGGTGGCGCTGCGCACACACGGTCTCGCCGCTTGAATCGGCGGCTCTGGGCGCGATGCTCATCCTTCGTCATCAAACCCGGCCACAGGCCAGACGTCGAGATGCGGCAGACCTTGAAACCCGGCGCTGTTTGATCGGCGAGTGCGGTGACCGATGCAGTCACGCCGCGTGCGGACAGGCGACGCGACGCCGTGCGCGGGGACTCAAGCTGCGGCACTGTGAAGGCGCGCAGGCGTACCCGCCGACGCGCGCATCACGCGCGCGAACTTACTGGACAGGTTCGAAGCCGAGGCTGGATCGACGCGCGCGTGTACGCGTCGCCCGCCGTGCGCTCAGAGGCGCGCGTCCGCCTCGGGCAGCGCGGCCTTGACGTCGAACAGCACCGCGCCGGTCTTGCCGAACGCGCGGATGCCGGCGCTGCCGAGTGCGATGAACTGCGTATGCGGGACGGCGAGGATCATCGCGTCGTAGGTCTCCGCGGCGGGTTCGGTCATCAGCGCCAGCCCGTGTTCGGCCTGCGCGTAGGCGGGCGCGACCCAGGGATCGTGGACGTCGACCTGCACGCCGTAGCTCTGCAGTTCGTGCACCACGTCGACCACGCGCGTGTTGCGCAGGTCCGGGCAGTTCTCCTTGAACGCCAGGCCCAGCACCAGCACGCGCGCGCCGGCGGTCTGCAGGCCGCGCTGGTGCATCAGCTTGACCACGCGCTGGGCCACATGCAGGCCCATGCTGTCGTTGATGCGGCGTCCGGCCAGGATCACTTCGGGGTGGTAGCCGATCTCCTGCGCCTTGTGCGTCAGGTAATACGGATCCACGCCGATGCAGTGGCCGCCGACCAGGCCCGGCCGGAACGGCAGGAAGTTCCATTTGGTGCCGGCGGCTTCGAGCACCTCGTGCGTGTCGATGCCCAGGCGTTCGAAGATCAGCGCCAGTTCGTTGACCAGCGCGATGTTGACGTCGCGCTGCGTGTTCTCGATCACCTTGGCCGCTTCGGCGACGCGGATGCTCGACACGCGATGCGTACCGGCCTCGACGATGTCGCGGTACAGCGTGTCCACGAATTCGGCCGACGCCGGGCAGGAGCCGGCGGTGACCTTCAGCGTGTTCTCCAGCCGGTGCTGCTTGTCGCCCGGATTGATCCGCTCCGGGCTGTAGCCGACGTGGAAATCCTCTCGGAAGCGCAGGCCCGATGCCTGTTCCAGAAGCGGCACGCAGATCTCTTCCGTGGCGCCCGGATACACGGTCGATTCGAAGATCACCACGTCGCCGCGGCCGATCACTGCGCCCACAGCGCGGCTGGCGCTTTCCAGCGCGGACAGGTCAGGGCGCTTGTAGGCATCGACCGGCGTCGGCACGGTCACGATGTGCACATTGCACTCGGCGAGGTCCGCGGCTTCGGCGGTGTAGCGCAGCTGCGTGGCCGCGGCCAGGTCCTGTTCCGACAGTTCGCGCGTGTGGTCGTGGCCGCTGCGCAGGCCGTCGATGCGCGTCTGGTCGATGTCGAACCCCAGCGTGGGATGTCGGCGTCCGAATGCCACGGCCAGCGGCAGTCCCACATAGCCCAGTCCGACGATGGCGATGCGGATGTCGTCACGTGCGGGCAGCGTTGCGCTCATTGCGTCGGTTCACATGGAAAAGTGCCGACGGAGTGTAGCGGACGCCGGCATCGCGGCCGCCGCTCGGTGTCTTCAACCGCTCGCGAGCAAGGCGTCGACCACAGCAGCGGGATGCCGCATCCAGGCAAAATGGTCGGCGGGTACGCCCAGCGCGTTCGCGTCCAGCGTGGTGACGGCCGGCGCGTGCGTCGCGCCCAGTTTCGACAGCAGAAACGCGAGCGATGACGGCGGCCCCAGCCAGTCGTCCGCGAGGCAGACCGCGTGGACGGGCACATCGACGCGGCGCAGCGCGGCCTCGAGATCGCAGGCCAGACCCGCCGCGCGATAGCGGCCGCTCAGACCGCTGCGGCTCCAGTCGGCGATGACGCCGGGCGCTTCGTTGCCGGCAAAGCCGAGCCGCCGCCCGGGCAGCACGCCGCGCACGCGCGACAGCCACGCGAGGAAGCGGTACAGTGGCGGCAGCATGCAGCCGCGCGGCATCGGAAACGCGCGCCAGTACGGTGCGCCGCTGGCGACCAGCCACAGCGCCTGCGCGGCATCCGGCCGATGGGCGAGATGGCAGCAGGCGAGCTGACCGCCGAGGCTGTGGCCACCGACGACGCGGCCGATCGGACCGAGCGCCCGTTCGATGGCCGCTTCACTGGCCACGATGTCGTCAGCCAGCAGGGCGCGGTAACCCCAGTCCACGCCGCGGCCAGCGCGCAAGGCGCTCGAGCCGATGCCGCGCCATTCGTGCAGGAACACCGCGATGCCGCGCGCCGCGAGTGCCTCTGCAAACGGCAGATAGTGTTTCGCCGGCACGCCCATCGCAGGCAGCCAGAGCAGGGCGCGTCGGGGCTGCGCGGGGAGGCGTGCGATCAGCTCGAAGCGGTGGCCGTCTTCGGCGGTCAGCACATCGACACGGGCCACGACCTCACTCATCGGGTGCGCGGGGCGAGGTGTCCCAGCACGCTGACATCGCTGTTGCCGGGCCGGTAGGCGGCGCGCATCGCCGCATGCACGTAGTCGATCGCCCCGCGACAGGCATCGGCCGGGGTGTCGCCCCGTGCGATGCGTGCAGCGATCGCCGAGGACAGCGTGCAGCCGGTGCCATGGCCGTCGATCGCCATCCGCGGCGCGCGATGCGCGAAGGCGGTGCCGGCGTCCGCATAGCGGTCGACGACCTCGTCGCCTTCGTCCAGATGCCCGCCCTTGAGCAGTACGCCGCGCGCACCGAGCGCGCGCAGCGCGTCGCGCGCGGCGTCGGCGGCGGCTGCATCGACGATCGGATGGCCGAGCAGGAGTTCGGCCTCGGGCATGTTCGGCGTGAGCACGGTCGCGCGCGGAATGAGCCGCGTACGCAGCGCACCCAGTGCATCGTCGTCGAGCAGCTTGGCGCCGGAGGTGGCGATCATGACCGGATCCAGCACCACCGGCACATCGGGGCGCAGGGCCAGCGCATCCGCCACCACGGTGACGATCTCGGCCGTGGCCAGCATGCCGATCTTGACCGCGCGCACGTCGAAGTCGTCGAAGCAGGCGTCGATCTGGGCGAGCAGGAATGCGAGCGGCGGTGCGTGCACGGCAGTAACGCCGCGCGTGTGTTGTGCGGTCAGGGCGGCGATCGCCGACAGGCCGTGGATGTCGTGCGCGGCGAAGGTCTTGAGGTCGGCCTGGATGCCGGCGCCGCCGCCGGAATCGGAACCGGCGATCGTCAGGACGGAAGGCGGGCGCGAGAAAGAAGGGCTCATGGACGCATTGTGCCTGCCGTGCAGGCGATGCGCAGGCGGGAGGTCGCACGACGTGTCGTGATCGCCGGCTTGCCGGGCATGCGATGACGCAGGTGCCTATCGTTTGCGTGGCGTCGATGCGATCACGCCCGGCCATGCGGGCGCGCAACGTGTGTCTGCTTGTCCGAACCGGGACCGTGAGGCCCCGGTCCGGTGCCGGCATCAGCAGGCAGCCGGGCGCATGTGCCCGGCCGTTACAGCACTTCGGACGCGAAGTCGGCCAGACGCGAACGCTCGCCGCGACGCAGGGTGATGTGCGCGCTATGCGCCCAGTTCTTGAAGCGGTCGACCGCGTAGGTCAGGCCCGATGTCGTCTCGGTGAGGTAGGGCGTGTCGATCTGCTCCACGTTGCCCAGGCACACGATCTTCGTGCCGGGACCGGCGCGGGTGATCAGCGTCTTCATCTGCTTGGGCGTGAGATTCTGCGCCTCGTCGAGGATCAGATACCGCGACAGGAACGTGCGCCCGCGCATGAAGTTCATCGAGCGGATCTTGATGCGCGAGGCCAACAGATCGTTGGTCGCCGCGCGGCCCCAGCTGCCGCCTTCCTGGTTGTGCGTCAGCACTTCGAGGTTGTCGGTCAGCGCGCCCATCCACGGCGTCATCTTTTCCTCTTCGGTGCCGGGCAGGAAGCCGATGTCCTCGCCGACGCTGACCGTCGCGCGGGTCATGATGATCTCGCGGTAACGCTGCTGGTCCATCGTCTGCGCCAGCCCCGCCGCGAGTGCGAGCAGCGTCTTGCCGGTGCCGGCGGTGCCGAGCAGGGTGACGAAGTCGATCTCCGGATCCATCAGTGCATTGAGCGCGAAGTTCTGCTCGCGGTTGCGCGCGTTGATGCCCCACACCGCGTGCTGCGTGTGGCGGAAATCGTCGACGATCTGCAGCGTCGCGCGGCCGTCCTCGACGCGTGCGACCCGGAACTCCGATTCCTCGTCGCCCGGCAGGTACAGGAACTGGTTGGGATACCAGCCGTCGTCCTCGTCGGCGGCCAGTTCGTAGAACGTGCGGCCCTTGTCGGTCCAGGACTTGAGGTCCTTGCCGTGGCGCGACCAGAAGTCGTCCGGCAGCGCGGTCGCGCCGGTATAGAGCAGGCTGAAATCGTCGAGCGCGCGGTCGTTCTCGTAGTCCTCGTTCGGGATGCCGGCGATCGCCGCCTTGATCCGCAGATTGATGTCCTTGGAGACGAACACCACCGGGTAGTCCGGTTCGGTGCGCACCAGGTCGAGGATCGCGCCGAGGATCCGGTTGTCGGGCGCGGCCGCGCCGAACGAGGTCGGGTCTTCGCTGGGCGTCGTGGTCTGGAACCGCAGTTTGCCGACGCTCTGCACGCCACGCAGCTGCAGGCCCTGGGGACGCAGCAACGGCAGGCCGTTCGCGATCTGGTCGCTGCCCGCCGCTTCGATCAGTTCGTTGAGGAACCGGCTGACCTGTCGCGCATTGCGGCTGGCTTCGCTGGTGCCTTTCTTGCCGTTGTCCAGCTCTTCGATCACCTGCATCGGCAGGTAGACATCGTGCTCCTCGAACTTGAACAGCGCTGTGGGATCATGCATGAGCACGTTGGTGTCGAGAACGTAGACGCGCTTGCCTTTGGTCATCATCGGAGTGTCGGCGTTCCGTGTTGAAAAGGGATGACGGGAGTGGAGCTTTCGTTGCACACGCACGGCCGCGCCGCCGTGACCCGCGATGCGGGACGGCGAGTGGCACGTTCGGAAGTGGCCGTCACTGCGACTGCGCAGCCTGCAATGCGTCGAGCACGGCCTGCGCATGGCCCGGCACGCGGACCTTGCGCCACTCGGCCGCGATGCGGCCGTCGGGATCGATCAGGAACGTGCTGCGCTCGATGCCCAGCACGGTCCGGCCATACATGTTCTTTTCGCGGATCACGTCGAACGCGCGACACAAGGCTTCGTCGCCGTCGCTGACCAGCGGAAACGCAAAGCCCTGCTTGGCGCAGAAGTTGTCGTGCGATTTCACCGAGTCGCGCGAAACGCCCAGCACGTCGGCGTCGAGTGCCTGGAGCTGCGGCAGCAGCGCGCTGAAATCCAGGCCTTCGGTCGTGCAACCGGGCGTGGAATCCTTCGGGTAGAAGTAGAGGACGAGCCAGCGTCCGGCGTGATCGGCCAGTGTGGCCTTCGCGCCGCCCGACAGCGCCAGCGGTAGCTGCAGGGTGGCTTTTGCGAGCTTCTTGCGTGTTCCGCTCATCGTTCGAACGGGCGTTCCATTGCGACGGTCGTACTCACAATGCGCGCGTGTTCCTGCTTTCGCAAGCGTCCGCGCGCATCACCTCAGAACTTCATCGGATCCATGATCGCGTCGAGGTTCAGGTGGTCGCAGAACTCGAGGAAATCGTCGCGCAACGCGGCGATGTGCATGTTCGCCGGGATGCCGATGGTGATCTGCGCCGAGAACATGTCGGCGCCGGTCTGCATCGCGCGGTAGCGCGAGGAGTGCAGGCTTTCGATCGTGATGCCCTGGCGATCGAAGAAGTCCGCCAGCTGGAACAGGATGCCGGGCTTGTCGGCCGCAACCACTTCCACCACATACGGCAGCAGGTTCGACTGCACCGGTTTCGGCCCGGTGCGGTACCACACCAGCTTGAGGTCTTCCTCGCGCTCCAGGCGCGTGAGCATCGCTTCGAGCTTGGCGACCGCATCCCAGGGGCCGTTCGCAAGCGCGGTCACCGACACGTCGCGACCCACGGTCGACAGCCGGGTATCCACGAGGTTGCAGCCACTGTCGGCGATCCGGCGTGAGACCGACAGCAGCGGCGAGGCCGGATGCGTCGTATACGCGTTGATCAGCAGGTAGTTCTCGTTCGGCGACGGACGGGAAGCGGTATCGGAATCGGTCAAGGCGGGGTCCGCGGCGGGAAATCGGTGTGGCAAGGGGAATCGGCTGCGACTGGAGGTGAACCGCAGCCCGGCGCGGGCGGCGAACGCAGCCAGCATACTTGCCCGTACTTCACGGCCGCAAGTAACATCGGCCGGCGTTTTCCCGCGCCATTCCGCCGTCCGCGGGCCATCCGGCCACACGCGCCGACGCCCGCCCCACGTCTTCTGGAATCTCCATCTTGCGTCTCTCCGGCAGCATCACCGCACTCGCGACACCGTTCACCGCCCAGGGCGATCTGGATCGTCAGGCGTGGAAACGGCTGGTCGCGTCGCAGCTCGAGGCCGGAACGCAGGGACTGGTGGTGGCCGGGTCGACCGGTGAGGCCGCGATGCTGGACGAGGCCGAGTACGACTGGCTGGTGACCTCGGCGCTGGCCCTGGTGGCCGGGCGCGTGCCCGTGCTTGCGGGCACCGGGCAGTCGTCCACCGCGCGCACTATTGCACTGACCCGCCATGTCACTACGCTGGGCGTGGACGCTGCGCTGGTCGTCGTGCCGCCGTATGTGCGGCCGACCCAGGCCGGCCTCGTCGCGCATTTCCGCGCGGTCGCCGAGGACGGCGACGTGCCGGTGCTGCTCTACAACGTGCCCGGCCGGACCGGTTCGGACATGCTGCCCGACACCGTCGCGACGCTGGCTGCGCACCCGCGCATCGTCGGCATCAAGGAAGCGCACAACGGCATCGAGCGCATGCAGGCGCTGCTGGCACTGCGCGGCGACGGTTTCGTGGTGCTGAGCGGCGATGACCCGACGGCCGCGCGCGCCATGCTGGCCGGCGCCGACGGCACGATCTCCGTCGTATCGAACATCATTCCTGGCGCCTTCCGGCAGCTCTGCGATCTCGCGCGCGACGGCCGCGCGGACGAGGCGCAGGCCTGGGACGTGCGCCTGCAGCCGATCCACGATTTTTCCGGTATCGAGCCCAACCCGATTCCGGTCAAGGCGGTGCTGGCGCGGCAGGGCTACGGCCACGGCTTGCGCCTGCCTCTGACCACACTGGCCGACGCGCACCGCGCGCAGGCCGACGATGCAGCGCGACTGGCGGCGGACCTCGAAGCGTCCTGCCGCGCACGCGCTGCCTGATTTCCCAGGAGACCTGTCCCGATGCGTCCATCCAATTCCTTCATCCGCCCCGTCGGCATCGCCGTGCTGACGGCTGCCATCGTGGGCGCCAGCGGCTGCAGCTGGCTCAAGCGCGATAACGCGCTGTACGCCGGCAGCCCGGAGAGCCGTCCGCTCGAAGTGCCGCCGGATCTCGACCAGCCGCGCACCGACGGTGCGATGGCGCTGCCGCCTGCTGAAGGCTCGGTCACGCGTTCGGGCACGGCCGCCGCGTCGTCGGCGCCTGCCGCGTCGAATGTCGCGTTCAACGTGGCGGGCGCGCGCGACGACGTGTTCACCCGCGTCGGCGAGGCGTTGGACGGCACCGAAGGCGTCACCGTCTCCAGCCGTTCCCAGGCTCTGGGCACCTACGAGGTCGCCTATGCCGACAGCCAGTTCCTGGTGCGCGTGAGCGCGGCGCAGGGCGGTGCTTCGGTGAGCGCGGTCGATCCGCGCGGCGTGGCCGCCACTGGCGATGCGCCGGTGCGCCTGATCGCCACGCTGCAGGCGGCGCTGGCCAACTGATCCGTCCGGCAGTCACGGACACGAAACGGGCGCCATCGGCGCCCGTTTTCAATTCCGGCTGCGGCGCGTGTTCAGCGCTCCAGCAGGGGCAGCTTGTCGGGCTTGCCTTCCCAGTCCTTGGCGTCGGGCAGGCCGTCCTTGCGGGTGGTGATCACCGGCCACGCACGCGACAGTTCGGCATTGAGCGCGACGAACTGCTCCTGTCCGGCCGGCACGTCGTCCTCCGGATAGATCGCGTTGATCGGACATTCCGGCTCGCACAGGGTGCAGTCGATGCACTCGTCCGGATCGATGACCAGGAAGTTCGGGCCTTCGTGGAAGCAGTCCACGGGACACACTTCGACACAGTCGGTGTATTTGCACTTGATGCAGTTTTCGGTCACGACGAACGGCATGGGCGTTTCGGTGCGGCTACGAAGGCGGGGGAGTGTAAGGCAGTCGATCGATGCGCTGTGCGAAGCGTTCGCATTTGCCGCAGTGCCATCCGGTCGATGCGGCGCTGACGCCCAATAAAAAACCCGCGTCCGGAGACGCGGGTTTTTCGGATATGGTGCTCCCTACGGGATTCGAACCCGTGTTTTAGCCTTGAGAGGGCCACGTCCTGGGCCTCTAGACGAAGGGAGCGATGTAGGCCGCGGAGCGGCAACCGGTTGGACGACCGGTCTGCAAAACGTTGGATCACGTGTGCAGCTTGCTAGTATATCAGGCTTGCGGGCGCCGCAACGGCAGCCTCTGGAAAATTTTCACATTGATGGACAACGTTCGACCCACCCCCGTCGCTGACCTGCGGATCATCCCGCGCGACCAGCATTCGATCTCACGGCGACAGATCAGTCAGAACGCGCTGCGCGTGCTGTATCGCCTGCACGAGGCCGGCCACGCCGCCCATCTCGTCGGCGGCGCGGTGCGCGACATCCTGGTCGGCCTTGCGCCGAAGGATTTCGACGTCGCCACGGACGCCACGCCCGAAGAGGTCAAGGCGCTGTTCCGCAACTGTCGCCTGATCGGGCGCCGGTTCCGTCTGGCGCACGTGGTGTTCGGCCGCGAGATCATCGAGGTCGCCACGTTCCGCGCGAACGTCGACGACGGCAGCGGTGACCGCGAAGTGCACGACGGCGGTCGCCTGTTGCGCGACAACGTCTACGGCACGGTCGAGGACGACGCGGTCCGCCGCGACTTCACTGCTAACGCGCTCTATTACGCGATCGCGGATTTCTCGGTGCGCGATTACACCGGCGGCTTCGAGGACGTGCAGAACCGCGTGCTGCGCCTGATCGGTGATCCCGACACCCGCTACCGCGAGGATCCCGTGCGGATGCTGCGCGCGGTGCGGCTGGCGGCGAAGCTCGACTTCGCGATCGAACCCGGTACCGCCGAACCGATCCCGCGTCTGGCGCATCTGCTGGGCGAGGCCGCGCCTGCGCGCCTGTTCGAGGAGTGCCTGAAGCTGTTCCTGTCGGGGCATGCGGTCGCCAGCTTCGAGCGCCTGGAAACGCATGGCCTGTTGCAGGCGCTGTTTCCCGAAACCGCGGCGGCGCTTGCGAGCAATCGCAGCGGCGCGCTGCGCGCGATGGTCCTGGCCGGACTGCGTTCGACCGATGCGCGCATCGCCGCGGGAGATCCGGTCTCGCCGGCGTTCCTGTTCGCGACGCTGCTGTGGCCCGCATACTGCCGCGCGATGATGAAGCTGCAGTCCGAGGGCGTGCAGCCCGTCGACGCGCAGCGCCGCGCCGCCGACCGGGTCACGCTGCACCAGCTGGCCACGATCGCGCTGCCGCGCCGCTTCTCGTTGCCGATGCAGGAAATCTGGCTGTTGCAGACCCGGTTCACGCAGCGCCAGCGCAAGCGGGTCACGCGCACGCTGTCGCATCCGCGCTTCCGCGCCGCGTTCGATTTCCTCGTGTTGCGCCAGGCCGCGTCCGACGGACATACGGCCGACGTCGCGTTCTGGCAGGAAGCGCAGCACGATCCGGACCATGCGATCGCCCTGTTCCCGGCCGAGGACGAGGCGGGCGGCGAAGACGGGCAGGCACCGCGCAAGCGTCGTCGCCGTCGCCGGACCGCGGCGTCCGAGTGATCCGCACGATCGCGCCGCGCTGATGGGCGTGCGGATCTTCGTCGGCCTGGGCGCGAACCTGGGCGACGCGGCGGTTACGCTGCGCGCCGCGGCCGATGCGCTGTCTGTGGCGGACGGGTTCGCGGACGTCCAGTGCTCGCGGCTGTATCGCACGCCGGCCTGGGGGCGCGAAGACCAGCCGGACTTCATCAATGCGGTCGCGTCGGCGACCACCCCGCTGCCGCCGCTGGATGTGCTCGCGCGGCTGCTCGACATCGAACGCGCATTCGGGCGCAGCCGCGCGCCGGACGGCAGCGACCGCTGGGGCCCGCGCACGCTGGATCTGGACCTGCTGCTCTACGGCGACGAGCGCATTGCGCTCCCCGGCCTGGCCGTGCCGCATCCGCATCTGCACGCACGGGCGTTCGCACTCGTGCCGCTGCTCGAACTGGCGCCCGCGGCGACGATTCCCGGCATCGGATCCGCGGCCGATGCGCTTGCGCGCGTGGATGGCGGCGGCATCGAAGCGCTACGCTAGACCGATGACGACTTCCGCATCCGCTGCTCCGGTCACCGTGCCGGCCCTGTTCGAGGCCCGCGCCGCCGGCCGCCGCCTCGCCATGCTGACCGCGTACGACGCCGGATTCGCGCGCGTGCTCGACGCTGCCGACGTCGATCTGCTGCTGATCGGCGATTCGCTCGGCATGGTGGTGCAGGGCCACGGGTCCACCTTGCCGGTGACCGTCGACGACATCGCGTACCACACGGCCTGCGTCGCACGCGTGGTGCGGCGCGCGCTGGTGATCGCCGATCTGCCGTTCCAGGCCGATGCGACGCCCGAGCGCGCGCTCGACGCCGCGACGCGCCTGCTGCAGGCCGGCGCGGGCATGGTCAAGCTGGAAGGCGCGACGCCGAACAAGTGCGAGGTCGTGCGGTTTCTGGTCGAACGCGAGATTCCGGTCTGCGCGCATCTGGGCCTGACCCCGCAGTCGGTGCTGCGCTTCGGTGGCTTCAAGGTGCAGGGCCGCGGCGACGCTGCCGCGCAGGCATTGCGCGACGACGCCCGTGCGATCGCCGAGGCCGGCGCGTCGCTGATCGTGCTCGAAGGTGTGCCGGCGCCGCTGGCCGCGGATGTCACCCGCGCATCGCCCGTGCCGACGATCGGCATCGGCGCCGGACCCGACTGCGACGGCCAGGTGCTGGTGCTGCACGACATGCTGGGCCTGGACAGCGGACACCGCCGGCCGCGTTTCGTGCGGGACTTCCTCGCCGAGGGCGGTTCGGTCGATGGCGCGGTACGCGCCTATGTCGCGGCCGTACGCGATGGCAGCTTTCCCGGCCCCGAGCACAGCTACAAGTAATTTCCGCGGTCGGGAGAGACGTCATGGCGAGCGGTGCGTGCCTGTGCGGTGACGTGCGGTTCGAGGTCGCGGGGCCACTGGCACCGCCCGATGCCTGCCACTGCGTGGCCTGCCGGAAATCCTCCGGTCACGTGTTCGCCTCGACGGATGTCCCGGTCGAGGCCTTGACCGTGCTCGATCCGCAGGCCTCGCTGCGCTGGTACGCCAGTTCGGCGCGTGTGCGCCGCGGCTTCTGCGGCCGCTGCGGCGCATCGCTGTTCTGGGCGCCGGTCGGCGGCGCGAAGATCGCGGTGGCCATGGGCGCCTTCAACACCGCCACAGGCACCCGCCTGCACATGCACATCTTTGTGGCGGAGCAGGGCGACTACTACACGATCGACGACGGACTGCCGCAGCACGCGCGCTGACGCGCGGCGCGCCCGATCTGCGAAAATCGCCGGCTCCCCCGTCTCTCCGGATCTGCCGTGATCGATATCGTCCACGACCTGGCCGCCCTGCGCGCGCGCGTTGCCGGCTGGAAGTGCGAGGGTCTGCGTGTCGGTCTGGTGCCCACGATGGGCAATCTGCATCCCGGACATTTCTCGCTGGTGGAAGCGCTGAAGCCGCGGGTCGACCGCATCGTCGCGAGCGTCTTCGTCAATCCCACCCAGTTCGGGCCGGGCGAGGATTTCGACCGCTACCCCCGCACGCCCGACGACGACGCGCGCGGACTCGACGCGGCGGGGTGCGACCTGGTGTGGCAGCCGTCTGTGGAGACGATGTATCCGCTCGGCATCGACGGAACGGTGACCGTCCGCGTGCCCGGCATCACCACCATCCTCGACGGCGCCCACCGCCCCGGACATTTCGATGGCGTGGCGACGGTGGTCGCGCGGCTGTTCAACCAGGTCCAGCCGGATGTGGCCGCCTTCGGCCGCAAGGATTACCAGCAGCTCGCGGTGATCGCCCATCTCGTCGCCGACCTCGCGTTTCCGGTCGAGCTGCTGCCGGTGGCGATCGCGCGCGAGGATGACGGCCTGGCGCGCAGTTCGCGCAACCAGTACCTCGATGCCGGGGCGCGGTCCCGCGCGCCGGCGCTGCATCGCGCGCTGGTGTCGGTGCGCGATGCACTGCAGACCGGGCAGGCAGCGGCTTCGGCCGAGGCGGCCGCCATCGCGGCCCTGGGCGCCGACGGCTTCGACGTCGATTACGTCGAAGTCCGCGCGGCCGACCTGTCGGATTACGCCGGGGGCGCCGGCGTGGTGCTGGCGGCTGCGCGTCTCGGCCGCACGCGCCTGATCGACAACCTCGAATTCAGCTTCGACGGGGCCGGCGCGGGCGGCTGAATCTTCCTGTCGCAGCGGGCGGGCGCGTGTTGCGATGCCACATCGCGTCCCTATACTTGCCGGTTCCTGCGGGACTTTCCGCGTTTCCCGATGCCTTCCGGCCGTATCGCCATGCAACTGACCCTGCTCAAAGCCAAGATCCATCGCGCCTCGGTGACCCATGCCGAACTGCACTACGAAGGGTCCTGCGCGATCGACGCCAACCTGCTCGAACTGTCGGGCATCCGCGAATACGAGCGCATCGAGATCTACAACATCAACAACGGCGAGCGTTTCGCGACCTACGCGATCCGTGGTGAGGCCGGCAGCGGCGTGATCTCGGTCAACGGCGCGGCCGCGCACAAGGCCGGCGTCGGCGACCTGGTGATCATCTGCGCCTACGGCGCCCTCGACGAGGCCGATGTCGCGGCGTTCAAGCCGAAGCTGGTCTACGTGGATCGCCAGAACCGGATGACCCACACCAACGATTCGATTCCCGCGCAGGCCGCCTGATGACCATGGCGGTGCGACTGATCCGAGACACGCTGGCGCCGCATGCGCGGCGCCTCGATTCGGCGCGCATCGCCGACCTCGTCGCCGGCGACGCCGATCGCCCGCAGGATTTCGCGCTGCGTATTGGCGGTCTCTACGCCAGCTTCGCGCGCCAGCGGTTCGATCGCGAGGCACGTGATGCGCTGGTCGCGCTCGGCGCCGACGCGGCATTGCCGCAGGCGTTCCGCGCGCTGTTCGACGGCGTGACCGTCAACACGTCCGAGGGCCGGCCGGCGCTGCACGTGGCCCTGCGCTCGGCGTTGTCCGACGCGGCGGTCGCGCGTGACGCGCACGCCGAGGCGGCTGCGGCGCGTGTGCGCATGGCGGAACTCGTCGCCGCGCTCGAGGCGTCCGACGTCACCGACATCGTCAATGTCGGCATCGGCGGTTCCGATCTCGGGCCACGCCTGGTCGTCGACGCACTCAAGGATTTCGGCACCGGTCGTTTCCGCGTGCACTTCCTGACCAATGTCGACGGCAGCGATGCCCAGCATCTGCTCAAGGGACTGGATCCGGCACGCACCGCGGCGATCCTCGTTTCCAAGACCTTCAGCACCCAGGAAACCCTGCTCAACGGCGCCGTGGTCCGCGACTGGCTGGGCGGCAGCGACCGCCTTTACGCGGTCAGCGCGAACGTCCCGCGCGCAGAGGCCTTCGGCGTCGCGCCCGAGCGCGTGCTGCCGATGTGGGACTGGGTGGGTGGCCGGTATTCGCTATGGTCAGCGGTCGGTTTTTCGATCGCGTTGGCCGTCGGCATGGACGGTTTCGAAGCGCTGCTGGCCGGCGCAGGCGACATGGACGCGCACGTGCTGGATGCTCCGCTGTCGGACAACCTGCCGGTGCTGCATGCACTGACGGCGATCTGGAACCGCAACGCGCTGGGCCTGTCGACGCACGCGGTGCTGCCCTACGACGAGCGCCTGGCGCTGCTGCCGGCGTATCTGCAGCAGCTGGTGATGGAGAGCCTGGGCAAGTCGGTCACGCCCGACGGCGCGCCGGTCGGCGCGGACACCGTGCCCGTGCTCTGGGGCGGCCCCGGCACCAATTCCCAGCACAGCTTCTTCCAGGCCCTGCACCAGGGCACGCAGATCGTGCCGGCCGATTTCATCGGCGTGGTCACGCCGGCGCATCCGTATGCCGACAACCACGCTGCGCTGCTGTCGAACCTGCTGGCGCAGACCGAAGCGCTGGCGAATGGCTTTGCCGCCGACGATCCGCAGAAGTCCTATCCGGGCAACCGCCCGTCGACGCTGCTGCTGCTCGACCGTCTCGATCCGCGCAGCCTCGGCGCCCTGATCGCGCTGTACGAACACAGCGTCTATGCGCAATCGGTCCTGTGGGGCATCAACGCCTTCGACCAGTGGGGCGTCGAGCTGGGCAAGCGCATCGCCGGCGAACTGCTGCCGGCCGTACAGGGCAGTGGTGCGGCGGTTGCCGATCCGGTCACGCGCGCGTTGCTGGACGAGATCCACACCCGCGCCGGGCGCGGGTGAGCGGCGAGGTCAGGATCCGTCATGCCGAGCCGGCCGATGCGGCCGGCCTGCACGCCCTGTTTTCCGAGGCGTCGGCGTATGCCGGCACGCTGCAGCTGCCGTATCCGTCGCTGGCCGCCTGGTCGCGGCGGCTGACCGATCTGCCGGGCCATGTCGTGCAGCTGGTGGCCGACGATGCGGGCGTGGTCGTCGGCGCGGCAGGATTCGATGTGTTGCAGCCGCCACGACGGCGGCATGTCGCCAACCTCGGCATGGCGGTGGTGGCCGAGCGTCGCGGTCAACGCATCGGCAGCGCCTTGCTCGCGGCGGCGATCGACACCGCGGAGCGCTGGCATGGTGTGCGCCGGCTCGAACTCGAGGTCTATGTCGACAACGCGGCTGCGATCGCGCTCTACGCGCGGCATGGCTTCGAACACGAAGGTGTCGCGCGCGGCTACGCGCTGCGCGACGGCCGGTATGTCGATGTGGCGCTGATGGCGCGGATCGCGCCGGACGCCTGACGGCGCGCAAACGGTTCGACATGTCGTCGCGCGCCAGTGCGTGGCGTGCGTGCACGCGGTCGGCTCAATCGACGCGATGCCGCGCCAGCGCCCATTCGATGTGTTCGTCGACCAGGGCATCGCCCGAATGCCGGCGGCTGTGCAGGGCCGCGACCGTGCCCGGTGTGGTCGGGGCATTGCCCAGCGCGACCGCGATATTGCGCAGCCAGCGCCGGTGGCCGCTGCGCCGGATCGGCGAGCCTTCGGTGCGCTGCAGGAATTCGTCTTCGTCCCAGGCGAACAGCTCGGCCAGCGTCGCGGTATCGAGATCGTTGCGGGCGCGGAAATCCGGCTCGTCGGTGCGTTTCGCGAACTTGTTCCAGGGGCAGACCAGCTGGCAGTCGTCGCAGCCGAAGATGCGGTTGCCGATCAGCGGTCGCAGCTCGGGATCGATCGCGCCCTCGTGCTCGATCGTCAGATAGGCGATGCAGCGCCGCGCATCCAGCCGGTGCGGCGCGACGATCGCCTGCGTCGGGCAGACGTCGATGCAGCGCGTGCAGGTGCCGCAGTGCGCGGTGGCCGGTGCATCGACCGGCAGCGGGATGTCGACGTAGATCTCGCCGAGGAAGAACCACGAGCCGCCGTTCTTGTCGATCAGGCAGGTGTGCTTGCCGATCCAGCCCAGGCCGGCATTGCGCGCCAGTGCACGTTCCAGCACCGGCGCCGAGTCGACGAACACGCGATGGCCGAAGGTGCCGAACTCGCCGGCGATACGATCCGCGAACTTCTGCAGACGGTTGCGCATCAGCTTGTGGTAATCGCGGCCCAGCGCGTACCGCGCGACGTAGGCACGTGTGCCGTTGGCCAGCGTGGTCCAGGCGCTGTCGTCGTCGTTGCGGCCGTAGTCCAGACCGACCGAGATCACGCGCACCGTGCCGGGCAGCAGTTCGGCCGGACGCGCCCGCAGGTCGCCGTGCCGCGCCATCCACTCCATCGTGCCGTACAGGCCCTGGGCCAGCCAGTCGCGCAGATGCGCCGCGTCTTCGCCCAACTCGATGCCGGCGATGCCGCAGCGCTGGAATCCCATGTCGGCTGCGATCTCGCGCACGCGCTCGGCCATCCGCAACGGCGACGGCGCGCATGCGACATCGTCGATGGCGGGGGGCAGGCTCATGAGAGGCGAAGTATAGAATCCGCCCGATGAGTGCTCCCAGTCTTCCCGCATTGCCCGGCACGCCGCTGTACACCAGCGCGTCGCTGCGCGCGATCGAAACGGCGGCGCTTTCGGATCTCGTCGATCCCGGCGCGTTGATGGCACGCGCGGGCCAAGCCGCATGGACCTGCCTGCGCGCGCACTGGCCGCAGGCGCAGCGTCTGTGCGTGGTCTGCGGGCCCGGCAACAACGGCGGCGATGGTTACGTGCTCGCACGCATCGCCCATGAGGCGGGTCTGGACGTCGACGTCGTCCGCTTGCCGTCGCATACGCCGCGGGGGGCGCTGGCGCAGGCGGCCTGCGCGGCCTTCGTCGAGGCCGGTGGACGCGTCCTTCCGTTCGAGGGCGGTGTGCTGCAGGCAGACGTGCTGGTGGATGCGCTCTACGGCATCGGCCTGTCGCGCGCGGTCGAAGGCGACAGCGCGGCGCTGATCGACGCTATGCAGGCGACGGATGCGCCGGTGTTCGCCCTGGACGTACCGAGCGGTTTCGATGCCGACCTCGGCAGCGCGCCGGGCACTGCGGTCCGCGCGACGCGCACCCTGCAGTTCCTGGCCGCGCACGTGGGGTTGCAGACCGGCGACGGTGCCGACCATGCCGGCGCGCTTTCGCTGGCATCGCTGGATACCGATCCTGCACGGACGGCGGCCGCTCCGATGGCCGCGCGCCGTATCGCCGTTGCCGATCTGGCGCACTGGTTGCGGCCGCGTGGGCGCAACAGCCACAAGGGGGCATCCGGCCGGGTGCTGTGCATCGGTGGCGACCACGGTACCGGTGGCGCAGTCGTGCTGGCCGCCGAGGCCGCACTGCGCACCGGCGCGGGTCTGGTCCGCGTCGCGACGCGGGCCGCGCACGTCGCGCCGCTGCTGGCGCGCTGCCCCGAGGCGATGGTCAGCGTGATCGAGACCGATGCCGTGCTGGCCGGCCTGCTCGATGCGGCCGATGTCGTCGCGCTCGGGCCTGGCCTGGGGCAGGGCGCGTGGGCGCACGGCCTCTACGCCGACGTACTGGACGCCGCGCCGGTCCTGGTGCTGGACGCCGATGCCCTGAACCTGCTGGCCGCACGACCGCGTGCCGTGCCGCCCGGCACCATCCTCACCCCGCATCCGGGCGAGGCCGCGCGTCTGCTCGGCTGCGCGACCGCCGAGGTGCAACGCGACCGCCTGGCCGCGGTGCGCGCGCTGGCCGAACGCCACGCCGCCGTCGTGGTGCTCAAGGGCGCCGGCACCCTGGTCTGCGCGCCGGGCGCCACGCCCTGGCTGATCGCCGCCGGCAATCCCGGCATGGCGACCGGGGGCATGGGCGACGTGCTGACCGGCGTCATCGCCGCCTTGCGGGCGCAGGGAATTGGACCAGAGGACGCCGCTGTGTGCGGCGCCTTGCTGCACTCGGCCGCAGGCGACATCGCCGCAGCTGCGGGCGGCGAGCGTGGCCTGCGCGCGACCGACGTGATCGCGGCGCTGCGCCGGCTCGCCAATCCGGAGACACGCTCATGAACGACGACACGATCCGCTGGCCGCTTCCCGACGAAGCCGCCACGCTCGCCTTCGCCCGCGCGCTGGCGGCCACCGCGCCGATGCCGGCCGTGGTGCATCTGGCCGGCGATCTGGGCGCCGGGAAGTCGACCCTGGCGCGCGGCTGGCTGCGCGCGCTCGGCGTGACCGGCACGGTCCGCAGCCCCACCTACACCCTCGTCGAGCGCTATCCGGTACCCGGCGGCGAGGCGCTGCACCTCGACCTCTACCGGATCGGTGACATCGGCGAACTCGAGTTCCTGGGCCTGGACGACGTGGCCGCCGCGCTGTGGCTGATCGAGTGGCCGGATCGGGGCGCGGCCGCGTTGCCGGCGCCGGATCTGCGGATCGAACTGGCGCAGGCCGGTGCAGGCCGGATCGCCTGTCTCACGCCGCTGAGCGCACCGGGACGGGCATGGCTGGACGATCGCCTGATCACCCATCGGCTTGAGTCCGCTTCCTGAACCGAAACCACAGGAAGGGATCGCAGGTCGTGGATTTGAAAGGGAAAACGTATTGCATTGTTCAGCCTGCGGTGATTGACTAGGCCGCATGCGTATCCGGGGAATCAATCTGTCTCAGGCACTGCTGGCGCTCGCGCTGCTCGCGGCGCTGTGCTGGAACCTGGCCTACGGCGCCGAATTGCGCGGTGTCGACCTGCGCAGCGGGCCGACCGGTACCTCGGCCGAACTGCGCCTGGACGGCCGGGCGGAGTTCAAGGTGATCCCGCTGGCGAATCCCGACCGGCTGGTCGTCGACCTGCCGGGCACCACGCTGCGCAATGGCATCGCGCTGCCGTCCGGGCAGGGCATCGTCAAGACGGTCCGCAGCGGTCAACCGGTTGCCGGCACCACTCGCATCGTGTTCGACCTCGCCGGTTCCACCGTGGCGATGGCGCCCCGCCTCGAAGACGGCCCCGATGGCGTGCGCCTGGTGCTGCAGTGGCCGGGCGACGGCGATGCCGATCCGATCGCGCGGATCGCGCAGCAGGCGAGCATCGGCGGTGCGAGTGCGGTGGCCGCCGGCAACGCGCCTGCGCCCGCAGTCGTGGATCCTGCCGCCACATCGAACAGCGCCACCTCGCGCCTGATTGCCGACATGGGCCAGCGCGATACGTCTGCCGCAGTGCCGGCCACCGCGACCGCCGCCGTCACGACGAACTCGCCTGCCGCGACGCCGCCGGCCGCCGCACCGACGCCCACGCCCGAACCCGCGACGCCCGCACCGGTGGCCGCAGCGCCGGCAACCCGCGCACGCACGGCATCGCCGCCGGTCATGACCTCGAGCATGCGGCCGCTGGTGATCGCCATCGACGCCGGTCATGGCGGCCAGGATCCGGGCGCCATCGGTCCGGCCGGCACCTACGAGAAGCACGTCGTGCTGTCGATCGCCCGCGAACTCGCCCGGCAGATCGACGCCACGCCCGGTATGCGCGCGCATCTGGTCCGCGACAACGATTCCTATATCGAACTGACCCAGCGCGCCCGTCGCGCGCGGCAGGCGAAAGCCGACATGTTCGTCTCGATCCACGCCGATGCGGCGCTCAACCGCGCGGCCTATGGTTCCTCGGTCTATACGCTGTCGCTGCGCGGCGCATCGTCGCAGCAGGCGCGCTGGCTGGCCGATCGCGAGAACAACGCCGATCTCGTCGGCGGCGTGCGCCTGGAGCGCGACACCCTGTCGTCGGTGCTGCTCGACCTCGCGCAGAGCGGCCACATGCGCGCCTCGCAGGATGCCGCGCAGCACGTGCTCACGGGTCTGCGCGCGGTCGGCAAGACTCACAAGCCGAACGTCGAATACGCCAACTTCGCCGTGCTCCGCAATGCGGACATGCCGGCGATGCTGGTCGAAACCGGGTTCATCTCGAATCCGGACGAGGAAAAGCGGCTGCTCGATCCGGCGCACCAGCGCCGTGTGGCCACGGCGGTGCTGGAAGGCATCAATGCCTTCTTCACCAACCAGCCGCCGCCGGGCACGCTGTATGCCGCGCGCGCTGCGGCCGCAGCGCAGGCCGGCGGCAGTCCCTGACGCAGGCGTGCGCGCCCATCCGGGCGTGACCTGCCAGGTTGAACCGATCCAGCGACGCGCATCCGGTCCCCGGCATCCGGGCAGGCCGGTATCATCGATCCCCGTTTCCCTGACGGCGCGTCCGGCGCCGCACTGCCTGTGCCGATCCGCCAACTGCCCGACATCCTGATCAACCAGATCGCCGCCGGCGAGGTCGTCGAACGGCCGGCCTCGGTCGTCAAGGAACTGGTCGAGAACGCCCTCGATGCCGGCGCGCGGCGGGTCGACATCGATCTCGAAGAAGGTGGCGTGCGCCTGATCCGCATCCGTGACGACGGCAGCGGCATTCCGCCGGTCGAGCTGCCACTCGCGGTGTCGCGCCATGCGACCAGCAAGATCGGGTCGCTGGACGATCTGGAATCGGTCGCCACGCTCGGGTTCCGCGGCGAAGCGCTGCCGTCGATCGCATCGGTGAGCCGGTTCTCGCTGGCCTCGCGGCGCGAGGACGCGGCGCATGGCTCGATGCTGCAGGTCGAAGGCGGCAAGGTCGGCGAGATCGTGCCCAGCCCGCACCCGCGCGGCACCACGGTGGAAGTGCGCGATCTCTTCTACAACGTGCCCGCGCGGCGCAAGTTCCTGCGCGCCGAGCGCACCGAACTCGGCCATATCGAGGAATGGTTGCGGGCGCTGGCCCTGGTGCGCCCGGACGTCGAACTGCGGGTCAGCCACAACGGCAAGCCGTCGCGCCGCTACAAGGGCGACGACGCCCTGTTCTCCGACACGCGGCTGGTCGAAACGCTGGGCCGCGAGTTCGCCGATGCCGCGCTGCGCATCGAGCACGCCGCCGCGGGCCTGCAATTGCAGGGCTGGATCGCCGCGCCGGCGTACTCCCGCGCGAGCGCCGACCAGCAGTACCTGTACGTCAACGGCCGTTCGATCCGCGATCGCAGCGTGGCCCATGCGGTCCGCCAGGCCTATGCCGACGTGATGTACCACGGCCGCCAGCCGGCGTACGTGCTGTTTCTCGAACTCGACCCGACCCGCGTCGACGTCAACGTGCACCCGGCCAAGCACGAGGTGCGGTTCCGCGATGCACGCCTGATCCACGATTTCGTCTATCGCACGCTGCACGCCGCGCTCGCCGCCACGCGCGCCGGGCAGGGCACGCAGCCCGTGGACCCGCAGGGCGCCGTCGAGACGCCGCCGGCGGGCCTGGCGGCGGGCGCCGGATCCTCGCCGTGGACGCGCCCGATGCCGCAGTCGCATCTGAGCCTGCGTGTCGACGATGCGCGCGCGGCCTACGCCAGCCTCTACGGCGGCGGCTACGGCAGTGCCGAGCCGGCCGCATCGCCGCCGCCTTTGCCCGCCGACCTGTCGCCGGTCGCTGGCGAGGGATCGCAGCCTTCGCCGACCAGCGCCGACGTGCCGCCGCTGGGATATGCCGTGGCGCAGCTGCACGGCATCTATATCCTCAGCCAGGCGGCCGACGGCATGATCGTCGTCGACATGCATGCCGCCCATGAGCGCATCGGCTACGAACGCCTGAAGAACGCGCACGATGGCGAAGGCGTGCGCACGCAGCCGCTGCTGGTGCCGCAGACGGTCGCGGTGGCCGAGCGCGAAGCCGACGTCGCGGAACAGGAAGCAGCCACGCTGGCCGAGCTGGGCTTCGAAGTCTCGCGCGCTGGTCCGCAGTCGCTGCTGCTGCGCAGCGTGCCGGCGCTGCTGGCGCAGGCGGACACCGAAGCGCTGCTGCGCGACGTGCTGGCCGATCTGCGCGAACACGGCGAAAGCCGGCGTGTCCGCGCCGCCCGCGACGAACTGCTGTCGACGATGGCCTGCCACGGCGCGGTGCGCGCCAACCGTCGTCTCACGCCGCCCGAAATGAATGCCCTGCTGCGCCAGATGGAGGCCACCGAGCGCTCCGGCCAGTGCAATCACGGCCGCCCGACCTGGGCGCATTTCCCACTGGCGGAAATCGACCGCTGGTTCCTGCGGGGACGCTGACGTGTACCGACCGATCCACCGTATCCGCGCTGTCGTCCTGGGTCTGGCCTGCGTGCTGACCGCCTGCAGCGGTCCGGCGGCGCCGGAAGGTGATGCGCGCGCCGACGCGGAAACCGCGCGTCTCGAAGCGGAGTTCACCTCGCGCACCCAGGTCGCCCGCATGGCGCGCGAAGAAGCGCTGACGGGCGAGCAGGGCTGGACGCGGCTGACCGGCCTGCATCGCATCGAGCTGCGTTCGCATTTCGTCGGCAGTGCCGCCGGCAGCGGTATCCGCCTCGTCCATGGCCCGGCGAAACTCGGCCTGCTGCAGTCCGAAGGCGGCAGCTTCGCGTTCACGCCCGAGCGCGGTGTGGCGCTGACGCTCGACGGCGCACCGGTGGAAGGACGCGTGCGCCTGCGCAGCGATCGCGACGGCGCGGCGGACGAGCTGGGTTTCGACGACGGGCAGGGCGCGCTGTCGATCATCGAGCGCGGCGGCGCCGCCTTCGTGCGTGTGCGTCATGCCGATGCCGAGGCAAGGCGTCTTTTTGCCGGGCTCGAGTATTGGCCGATCGATCGCGGCTGGCAGATCGACGCCGCGTTCACGCCGACGCCGGCCGACGCGCGGATCGATGTCGCCAACATTCTCGGCATGGTCGAACCCGTGCGCACGCCGGGCACCGTCGCCTTCGAACGTGACGGCGTCGACTACACGCTGCACGCGCTGGAAGGCAGCGACGGCGGCCTGTTCCTGATCTTCGCCGATCGCACCAGCGGCCGCGGCAGCTACAGCGCCGGCCGTTACCTCGACACCGCCGCGCCCGGCGCGGATGGGCGTGTCGTGCTCGACTTCAACCGCGCCCAGAATCCGCCGTGCGCGTTCACCGCATTCGCCACCTGTCCGCTGCCGCCGGACGGCAACCGGCTCGACCTCGTGGTCGATGCCGGTGAAAAGGCCTACCGCACACCGCGCTGAGCGCGTGTCCGCCACTGGAGTGTCCATGCCGTTTCGTCGTCCCTCGCGTGTCCTGCCGCTGCTGCTCGTCGCCCTGTCGCTGTGCGTCGGCGGCGCCGCATTTGCCGAACGTCCGCTGGTCCCGCACATCGCCGAGGTGCCGGAGACCGCGACCGCGCCCGCCGACGTGCTGTCCACGCCGGTGCCGTTCATCGCCGACGTGCCGCTGCCGCCTCCGCCGGTGCCGCTGCTGTGGAAGGTCGCCGGCGAGCACGGCGACCTGTACCTGCTGGGCTCGTTCCATTTCCTCAAGGCCGAGGATTACCCGCTGGATGCGGACGTCGACCAGGCGTTCGACTTGGCGAACGAAGTGGTGTTCGAACTCTCGCCCGACGAACTCGGTTCGCCCACGCTGGCGATGCAGATGATGCAGGCCGGTCTGCGCACCGACGGCAGCCGGCTCGACGATGATCTGGATGCCGCCGCCGTGGGCCGGCTGGCCGGCTGGGCACAGGCGAACCAGCCGACGCTGCAGGCGACGGGCATCGGCGCGCAGGCCTTCCAGCTGTTCGAACCGTGGTTCGCATCGCTGCTGGTCACCACCACCGAACTGGGCCGCTACGGCCTGCAGGCGCAACACGGCCTGGACGTGCATCTCGCGCGCCGCGCCCGTGATGCCGGCAAGCCGACCGCCGGCCTGGAAACCGCGATCCAGCAGATCGAATTCCTCGATGGCATGGCGACGGCGGACCAGGTGCAGATGCTGATCGAGGCGCTGGAGCAGGCGGATGCCGGCCCGGCCGCGATCGAAGCGCTGCACGCGACCTGGCGCGCGGGCGATGCGGACACGCTCTGGACCGGCATGGCCGGCGAGATGCGCGAACGGTCGCCGACGCTCTATGCGCGCATCAACACCCAGCGCAACGATGCCTGGCTGCCGAAGCTCGAGCAGATGCTGCAGCAGCAGGGCGACATCCTGGTCGTCGTCGGTGCGCTGCACCTGCTGGGCGAGGATGGCGTGGTGGAAAAGCTCGCCGCGAAGGGCTATGCGGTCGAACGCGTGTGTACGGCCTGCACCACGCCGGCGGCATCGGCGGGCAGCAGCGCGACCGCGCGCTGAGCAGGCGACGCCCTCAGGCGTCGATCATCTCGATGCAGTCGACCGGACATGCCGGCACGCACAGTTCGCATCCGGTGCACAGTGGTTCGACGACGGTGTGCATCAGCTTCGAGCCGCCGATGATCGCGTCGACCGGGCAGGCCTGGATGCACTTGGTGCAACCGATGCAGTCGGCCTCGATCACCAGCGCCAGGCGCGGCGTTGCATGCCAGCGGCCACGCGCGCGGTCGAAGGGGCGGGCCGGCACCTCGAGCGTCCGCGCCAGTGCGCGTGCACCGTCGTCCCCACCGGGCGGGCACCGGTCGATGTCCGCATCGCCGCGCGCCATCGCTTCGGCATACGGCCGGCAGCCGGCATAGCCGCACTGCCCGCATTGGGTCTGCGGCAGCAGGCGGTCGAGCCGTTCGATCAGGGGCGAAGCAGGCGCATGCATCGTCGGACACCGCGGCGTGCAGGAGCGGTCCGCGCTGCGTCACGCGGAACGGGATGCGGCCAATGGCGCGGCCGCAGGTGCATCAGCGGACCGGCATGCCGGGCAGGGCGCTGGCGTCGGCATCCAGCAGCGCGAGCGCGCCGCCGTCGAAGCCGGCCGACAGGATCATCCCTTCGCTGATGCCGAAGCGCATCTTGCGCGGCGCGAGATTGGCGATGAACACCACGTTGCGGCCGACCAGCGTGTCCGGCGTGCCGTAGCTCGCGCGGATGCCGGAGAAAATCTGGCGCGTGCCGAGATCGCCGGCGTCGAGCTCGAAGCGCAGCAGCTTGTCCGAACCTTCGACGAACTCGCAGGCGACGACCTTGCCGATGCGCAGGTCGAGCTTGGCGAAATCGTCGATCGAGATGTGCGCCGGCGCATCGGCGTCCGCGACTTTCGCAGGCGTTGCGGCAGGCGCTTCGGCCGGCTTCTTGGCAGCGGCGGGCGCGGCCGGTGCGGCGGCGAGAGTGTCCTTGGAGGCGTCGGTCATGGCGTCGATCTGCTTGGGGTCGATTCGGGTGAAGAGCGGGGCGTAGGGCTGGATTGCATGGCCGAGCAGCGGCGCGTCGAGCGCGGACCAGGTATCGGCCGGTGCGGCGAAGAACGCATCGACCTCGCGCGACACGCGTGGCAGCACCGGCCGCAGCGCCGTCGCCAGCACGCGGAACAGGTTCAGGCCCTGCGTGCAGACGGCCTGCAACTCGGCATCGCTGCCGTCCTGCTTGGCGATCACCCACGGCTTGCGGTCGTCGATGTAGCGGTTGGCCTCGTCGGCCAGCGCCATCACCTGCCGCAGCACGCTGGCCGGCTCGTTGCGCGCATAGGACTCGCGGATCGGCGCCAGCGCCTCGACGAAGCGCGCATAGGTCTCCGGCTCCGGCAACGCATCGGCCAGACGGCCGTCGAAGCGCTTGCCGATGAAGCCGGCGCAGCGGCTGGCGAGGTTGACCAGCTTGCCGACGACATCGCTGTTCACACGCGCGATGAAGTCGCCGAGGTTGAGGTCGAGATCGTCGACGCCGCCCGAGGATTTCGCTGCGTAGTAGTAGCGCAGCGCCTCGGGATCGAGGCCCTGGTCGAGATACGTGCGCGCCATGACGAAGGTGCCGCGCGACTTCGACATCTTCGCGCCGTCGACGGTCAGGTAACCGTTGACGTGCAGGCGCGTCGGCACACGCAGGCCGGCGCCGTGCAGCATCGCCGGCCAGAACAGGCCGTGGAAATTGACGATGTCCTTGCCGATGAAATGGTGCAGCTCGGTCGCGGCATCTGCCGCGAGCCAGGCGTCGAAGTCGATGCCCTCGCGCGCGCACAGCGCCTTGAAGCTGCTGAGGTAGCCGATCGGCGCGTCCAGCCAGACGTAGAAGAACTTGCCCGGATGGCCGGGAATCTCGAAGCCGAAATACGGCGCATCGCGCGAGATGTCCCAGGCGCGCAGGCCGCCGTCGCCGTCGAGCCATTCGGCCAGCTTCGCCTTGACGCCGGCCAGGGCGACATCGCCCGACAGCCACTCGCGCAGGAAGGTCTCGAAATGGCCCAGCTCGAAGAAGAAGTGCTCGGACTCGCGCAGCTCCGGCTTGGCGCCGCTGACCACCGACACCGGATCGATCAGGTCGCTCGGCGAATAGGTCGCGCCGCAATGTTCGCAGTTGTCGCCGTACTGGTCGGGCGTCCCGCACTTCGGGCAGGTGCCCTTGACGTAGCGGTCGGGCAGGAACATGCCGCGCACCGGGTCGTACAGCTGCGCCACGTCGCGCCGCGCGATGTGGCCGCCGGCGTCGAGGCGGGCATAGATCATCTCGACCGTGTCGCGGTTGGTCGCCGAGTGGGTCGAATCGTAATGGTCGAAATCCACGCCGAACGCCGCGAAGTCGCGCTCATGCCCGGCCTGGATACCCGCGATGAAGGCTTCCGGCGTCGTGCCGGCCTTCTCGGCGGCCAGCATGATCGGCGTGCCGTGGGTATCGTCGGCGCAGACGAAATGCGCGGTGTCGCCATCCATGCGCCGGGCCCGCACCCAGATGTCGGCCTGGATGTAGCCCACCAGATGGCCTAGGTGCAGCGGGCCGTTGGCATAGGGCAGAGCGGTGGTGACGAGCAGCTTGCGGGGCATGGGCGTGGCGGGTGGAAACGGAGCGCGATTATCGCATGCCGGTCGCAGCACTCCGCCGCATGGCGTGGCCGCAACGCCGCGGAGATGTCCGCCAGCTGCCAACAGAAAGGCCCGGCAATTGCCGGGCCTTGTCATCACCTTGGTCTGGTGGGTCCTGCGTCACTCGCGCTGCCACACCTGCTCGCGGCAGATGAAGGCCACGCAGCCCGACACGCCGAGGCGGTTGGCGTCGAGCAGCTTCGCCTTCGACCGGTAGGTCTTGCCGTTGGCGGGGTCGAGGATCGTGCCGCCGGACCACTCGCTGCCGTCCGGCTTGAGGTCCCAGAGGATCGTCATGCCGGTGATCGGCCGGTTGCGGCGGTCGCCGCTGCACTTGTCGCAGGTCGGGTTGGGGCCGCGGTCGGACTGCAGCACCTGGGCGACACGGCCACTGAGCGTGCCGTTGGCGGCCTGGCTGATCTCCACGATCGATTTCACTTGGCCCGTCGCGTCGTCGATCGTCTTCCAGCGGCCCACCGGCGACTGCGCCGAGGCCGACAGCGAGGCCAGCATCAGCGGCAGGGCCAGGGCGGCCAGCACCCCCATCTTGTTCTTCGACATCGGTTTCCTCCCTCAAGGACTGCGACGACTCGGCAGGCTTGCCCGCGCAGACGGCGGATATATACCCGATCCGATCGGCGCGCGTCGAAGGGGCGCCGCGTCGTTCAGCGCGCGGCGTGCCGGGCGCGCGGCACTTAGAATGGACGGCCGTTCGTTCCCCTGGTCCGCCATGTCCCCCCGAGCAGTCTCGCGCGCGCCGCAGGGCACGCTGTCTCCCCATCCACGCATCCGCAACATCCTGGCCATCGGCTCGGGCAAGGGCGGCGTGGGCAAGTCGACGACGACGGTCAACCTGGCGCTGGCGCTGGCTGCCGACGGTGCGCGGGTCGGTGTGCTCGACGCCGATGTGTACGGCCCCAGCATTCCGATGATGCTGGGGCTGTCCGGCAAGCCCGACAGTCCCGACGGCAAGTCGATCCTGCCGATGCGCGCCCACGGCATCGAGGCGATGTCGATCGGCTTTCTGGTCGAATCCGACACGCCGATGATCTGGCGTGGCCCGATGGCCACCTCCACCTTGACCCAGCTGCTCAACGACACCCTGTGGGGCGGCGACGAGGGGCTGGATTACCTGCTGGTCGATCTGCCGCCGGGCACCGGCGACATCCAGCTGACGCTGGCGCAGAAGATTCCGGTGGCGGGGGCGGTGATCGTGACCACGCCGCAGGACGTGGCGACGCTGGACGCGCGCAAGGCGCTGAAGATGTTCGAGAAGGTCGAAGTGGCCGTGCTCGGCCTCGTCGAGAACATGGCCCAGCATGTCTGTTCGAACTGCGGGCATGTCGAACACCTGTTCGGCGCCGGCGGCGGCCAGCGCATGGCCGACACCTACGGCGTGCCGTTGCTCGGCGCGCTGCCGCTGGAGATCGGCATCCGCGAGCAGGGCGATGCCGGCGTGCCGATCGTCGCATCGGCGCCGGATTCGCCAGCGGCGCAGGCCTATCGCGAGACCGCACGGCGACTGGTCGCCGCGCTGGAGCAGCGACCGCGGGGCCCGATGCCGATCGCCGCGTCGCTGGTCTGACCTTCGGGCACAGGCAACGCATTCCGCGACGGCGCGGCTGCAGGGTCATTCGAGCCGGCTCACGGTGCGGCGTCGCGGGTCCAGGGCCGTCGTGGCACGTGATGCACGCGCGTCGGAAATCCCGGCGTCACGCGCCGGGCGACACATGCTTGGGCCGCGCACGCGGTCGCCGACAGGGGCGCGGGCGATGCATCCAGAGGCCGCGATCTCGGCCCCGCGCGCGGACGGGGGTGACGCGGGACCGGCCGGACGGCGACAATGCGGGTCCTTGCACCGCGCCGCAGGCCCGTACCCGATGAGCATAAAAAGCGACCGCTGGATCCGCCGCATGTCCGAACAGCCCGGCGGCATGATCGAGCCGTTCGAGGCCGGACAGGTCAAGCAGGCCGACGGCAAGCGCATCGTCAGCTACGGCACCTCGAGCTACGGCTACGACGTGCGCTGCTCGCGCGAGTTCAAGATCTTCACCAACATCAACTCGACGATCGTCGACCCGAAGCATTTCGATCCGGGCAGCTTCGTCGACGTCGAGGCCGACGAGTGCATCATTCCGCCGAATTCCTTCGCGCTGGCACGCACCGTCGAGTATTTCCGCATCCCGCGCGACACGCTGGTGGTCTGCCTCGGCAAGAGCACGTACGCGCGCTGCGGCATCATCGTCAACGTCACGCCGCTGGAACCCGAGTGGGAAGGCCACGTGACGCTGGAATTCAGCAATACGACGCCGCTGCCGGCGCGCATCTACGCCAACGAAGGCGTCGCCCAGATGCTGTTCTTCCAGGCCGATCCGGATGACATCTGCGAGACGTCCTACAAGGACCGTGGCGGCAAGTACCAGGGGCAGACCGGAGTCACGCTGCCGCGCACCTGATTGCGTGGTGTCACGCGCGGTGCGCCGGCGGCGTGCTGCGCGAGCGGCGCCTGTATGGCGGGCCTCGCGGCAAAAGTGTTCGGGCAGCGCGCTCGACGCTGCCTGCAATGCAGGCCTCAGCCGGGCAGGCGCTCCAGCAGGCGGGCGATGCGTTCGATCAACTGTTCGGGCGTGTACGGGCGCGCCGCGACGCGGCCCCAGACCGGTGCGGGCCAGGCCGGATCGTCCTCGTTGCGGCCGATCACGTGCACGTGCAGCTGCGGCACCAGATTGCCGAGCGCGGCCACGTTGAGCTTGAACGGGCGGAATACGTCGCGGATCGCGCGCGCGGCGATGTCGATCTCGTCGGTGAGCTGGCGGCGCTGGTCCGCATCGAGATCGATCAGCTCGCGCGCGTCGGCGATGCGCGGCACCAGCACCAGCCAAGGGTAATTGGCGTCGTCCATCAACCGCACCTCGCACAGCGCGAGGCTGGTGAGCGGATGGGTGTCGTCGGCCAGACGGGCGTCCAGCGCGTAACGGGTGGGGGCGGTCATGGCGTCTCCTTCAGCGCAGCGCGGTGGCGAGGAACTTCATCGTCCGGCGCCGCGCCTCGGCCGCGCTGTCGGCGTGATAATGCGCGGGGTCGACATCGCGGTTGAAGCCGTGGCCGGCCGGGTGGACGTGCAGTTCGGCGTCGGGCTGGTGTTTCCTGTGCGCATCGATGTCGGCGGTCGGAATGGCCGCATCCTCGGCGCCGAAATGGAACTGCATCGGGGCCTGCAGGGCCTCGTCGAGGAAGGGCACGGTGCGCGCGCCGTAATAGCTCACGGCCGGCAGCCCGAGCCGGGTGTTGGCCAGGAAGGCCACCGTACCGCCCCAGCAGAAGCCGATCACCGCGATCTGGCGGTGACCCTCCTGCCGGAGCAGCTCGGCAGTGGCCCGGACGATCCCGGTCGCGGCCTCGAAGCCCAGGGTGCCTGCCAGGGATCGGCCCTGCTCGAAGCCGTCGGCGTCATAGCCCAGCTCGACGTTGCGCTGGACGGGATCGAACAGCGCGGGCGCGATCGCGACATAGCCGGCGGCGGCGTAGCCGTCGGCGACGCTGCGGATATGGGCGTTGACGCCGAAGATCTCCTGGATCACGACGATCGCGCCCTTGGCCGCGGCGCGATGCGGCGGGTCGGCGCGCCAGGCGTTGACCGGTCCCGACGGCGTGGGGACGACGATGTCACGACCCATGGCGGCCTCCGGCGTGTTCACGTGATCGGCCCGAGTCTAACCGACTGCCGGCGCCTGTCCGGCTGGCCCGGACCACGGGCGGTATACTGCCCGGTCCCGTCCGCACCCGCCGGCCGGCGCCTCGCGCGCCGCCCCATTGTCGCGTGCCACGGCTCCCTTCTTTCCTGCAGCCACGGTCCCTATGTCCGCAGCCAATCCCAAGGTCGGTTTCGTCAGTCTCGGCTGTCCGAAGGCGCTCGTCGATTCCGAACGCATCCTCACCCAGTTGCGGGTGGAGGGCTACGACATCGTGCCCAGCTACGACGATGCCGACGTCGTCGTCGTCAACACCTGCGGTTTCATCGATTCGGCAGTGACCGAATCGCTGGATGCGATCGGCGAGGCCATCGCCGAGAACGGCCGGGTCATCGTGACCGGGTGCCTGGGCAAGCGCGAAGAGGTCATCCGCGAGGCGCATCCGGGCGTGCTGTCGATCAGCGGGCCGCAGGACTACGGTTCGGTGATGCGCGCGGTGCACACGGCGCTGCCGCCGAAGCACGATCCCTTCATCGATCTGGTGCCGCGCCGCGTGGCCGATGACGACGTCGGCATCAAGCTCACGCCCAAGCACTATGCGTATCTGAAGATCTCCGAGGGCTGCAACCATCGCTGCAGCTTCTGCATCATTCCGTCGATGCGCGGCGATCTGGTGTCGCGCCCGGTCGATGACGTGCTGCGCGAGGCCGAGAAGCTGGTGCGCGGCGGCGTGCGCGAACTGCTGGTGATCTCGCAGGACACCTCGGCGTATGGCGTCGACGTGCGGTACGCCGAGCGCACCTGGCGCGAGCGCCAGGTCGCCACGCGCATGAAAGCGCTCTGCGAAGGCCTGTCGGAGCTGGGCGTTTGGACGCGCCTGCATTACGTGTATCCGTATCCGCACGTCGACGACATCATTCCGCTGATGACCGAGCGCCACACCGACGGCATGCCGAAGCTGCTGCCGTATCTCGACGTGCCGCTGCAGCACGCCAGCCCGCGCATTCTCAAGCTGATGAAGCGCCCGGGCGCGATCGACAAGACGCGCGAGCGCATCGCGCGCTGGCGCGAGATCTGCCCGGAGCTGACGATCCGCAGCACCTTCATCGTCGGCTTCCCCGGCGAGACCGAGGACGATTTCCAGCAGCTGCTGGATTTCCTCGACGAGGCGCAGCTCGACCGCGTCGGCGCGTTCGCCTATTCGCCGGTCGAAGGCGCGACCGCGAACGCGCTGCCCGATGCCGTGCCCGAGGAAGTGAAGCAGGAGCGCCTCGCGCGTTTCATGGAGAAGCAGGCGGAGATCTCGACGGCGCGGCTGGAAGCCAAGGTCGGCACCGTGCAGACCTGCCTGGTCGATGCGGTCGACGGCGAGCTCGCGATCGCGCGCACGATGGGCGATGCGCCGGAGATCGACGGCGTGGTCCAGATCCAGGACGGGCGCGACGCCGGGCTGCAGCCCGGCGATTTCGTCGACGTGGCGATCATGGGCAACGACGAGCACGACCTCTACGGCGAGGTCGACGAGGTGCTGGGATGAGCCGCCGCGCGCGTTGGGCGGTGCTGGTCCTGGGGCTGTGCACGCTGGCGGCGCAGGCCGCCGACGGTTTGAGCGGGACCTATCGCCCGGCCGGTGACGCCGGCAATCTGCCGGCCGACGCGCAACTCACCGTGCGCGCCGAAGGCCGCGGCTGGCTGGCGATGTTCCAGGGCGAGGGTCTGGCCCTGCTGCCGCTGGCCGGTTTCGACCAGGCTGGCCTGTTTCCGGGCGTACCGGCCGAGGCCGGCCTGCAGTGCGCCTCGTCGCCGGCGTTCCTGCTGTGCCGCGTGGCGCCGGGCACCGCGCTGCCGGACAAGGGGTTCACCTCGCAGACCGGCTGGTTCATGGCGTTCTCCGATCGGCAGATCTTCGATATGGAACGGGTCGACTGAGCCTGCGTGTTGCTTCGACGCGGCGAGCGCGCTGCGTCGAGGCTGCTGTCTCCTGTCCAGGTACCTGCGGGCGAGTGGTCGATGCGAACTGCCTGTCATCACCGGTCTGCCCGCGGTCAACGCGGAAGCGCCGCCTGCGTGTCCGCTGCAGCGTCGACCGCATCCAGGTAGCCCCACACCGCGGCCTCGATCGCATCGAGCGCGGCGATAGCCCCCGGCAGCAGCGGGCGTCCGCCGTCGCCGCCGTCGTCGCGCATCCGGCCCGACGCGTTGTAGTCCACCAGGGCCTGCCATGCGGGCAGGCGCGCGTCGACGACGTCCAGCAGCGCGCGCAAGGCGGGATCCGCCGGCGACGGCGCGGGCAGGGCGAGCACGCCGGCCGCACGTGTGTGGAAGTCCTCGCCGAAGCGGTGGGTGTCGCTGCGTGCGCGCCAGAACGCACCGAGGCGGAAACGCTCGTCGTCGTTCGCCGCCGGGCTGCGCGGCGCGGGGCCGCGTTCGATCAGAAAGCCACGCAGCTGATGCGCGAGCGCGGCATGCGCGCGGGCTTTCGTGTCGGCGTCGGTCGTGCCAGCGGAAGCCGCAGCGCGCGCGTGATCGCTGCCCGGCACGGAGGATCCGACCGGCGCACAGGCCAGCAGCAGGAGGGCCAGCGCCACCGTGAGCGCACAGCGCGCAGCGCGCCGCGTTACCCATGCCGTGCCGCGCGTGGTCACGCCGCGCCGTACTCCACTGCCAGCACCGCAAACACGCGGTGACCGCCGGGCAGCTCGACCGGGAACTCGTCGTCCACCCGCTTCTTCAGCAGCGCGCGCGCCAATGGCGAGTCGATGCTGATCCAGCCCAGCCGGGCATCGGTTTCGTCCGGACCGACGATGCGATAGCGGCTGCATTCGCCGCTGTCGACATCCTCCAGCTCCACCTGCGCGCCGAAGAACACCGCGTCGGGATCGGACGGCGCGGTGTCCACCACGCGCAGCGCTTCCAGTCGCTTGCTGAGATGGCGCACGCGGCGGTCGATCTCGCCCAGCTGCTTCTTTCGATACGTGTATTCGGCGTTCTCGGAGCGGTCGCCCTCGGCCGCCGCGGCGGACAGCGCGCGTACCACCTCGGGCCGGCGCACGCGCCACAGATCGTCGAGTTCGGCCTTCAGTCGCGCGTGACCTTCGGGCGTGATCAGCGCGGTGCTCTTTTCGGCGGGGGGGCGCCAGCGGCTCATCGACTTCGTACCGATTCGAGGTTTGTCGCGTGCGCCGCCGGATGGCGGGTGGCGGCGCGCAGGACGTGCAGCGTACGTGGTGTACGTGAGCTTCTCGGACGCGGCATGTGCGCCAGCCCGCACGCGCGGCAGGACATGGAAGCGGTGCTCACTTCAGGCGGATCCCGCCGAGGATGTTGCGCATGATCCGGTTCGTGACCGTCCGCACCGCCTGCTTGCCGGCCGCCTGCACCGCGCCCTGGCGCCGGTTGGTGCCGAACAGGAATTCGTTGAGCTTCTGGCCCAGTCCGCCTTCGGGCGCATCCGCTGCCGTGCCGCGCGGCGCCTTGGAGGGCGGCGCGGCTTCGGCCGTGGCCTCGGTGCGCCTGGCCAGCAGTTCGGCGGCAGATTCGCGGTTGATCGCGGTGTCGTACTTCGCGCCCACCGGGCTGCCGGCGCGCACCTGGGCGCGTTCGGCGTCGCTGATCGCGCCCATGCGGCAGCGCGGCGGGGCGATCAGCGTGTGTTCGACCGGCGTCGGCACGCCTTTGTCCTGCAGCATCGAGACCAACGCCTCGCCGGTGCCCAGCGTGGAGATGGTGGCGGCCACGTCGAGCGCGGGATTGGCGACGAAGGTCTGCGCAGCGGTGCGGACCGCCTTCTGGTCGCGCGGCGTGTAGGCGCGCAACGCGTGCTGCACCCGATTGCCGAGCTGGCCCAGCACGTTGTCGGGCACGTCGTCCGGGAACTGCGAGCAGAAATACACGCCCACGCCCTTGGAGCGCACCAGCCGCACCACCTGTTCGATGCGCTGCTGCAGCGCCGCCGGCGCATCGCCGAACAGGAGGTGGGCCTCGTCGAATACGAACACCAGCTTCGGCCGGTCGAGATCGCCGACCTCGGGCAGGGTCTCGAACAGCTGCGACAGCAGCCACAGCAGGAAGGTGGCGTACAGCCGCGGTTTGAGCACCAGCCGGTCGGCGGCCAGGATGCCGATCACGCCACGGCCGTCGGTGCGGGTGCGCATCAGATCGGCCAGCTCGAGTGCCGGTTCGCCGAAGAACTGGTTACCGCCGTCCTGGTCCAGGCGCAGCAGCGCGCGTTGGATCGCCGCGATCGACGGTGCGCTGACCAGGCCGTACTCGGTCGAGACGGTCTTGCGCTCTTCCGCCACCAGGGCCAGCAAGGCGCGCAGGTCGTCGAGGTCGAGCAACAGCAGGCCGCGGTCGTCGGCCAGCTTGAACACGATGTCCAGCACGCCGGACTGGGTGTCGTTGAGCTCGAGGATGCGCGCCAGCAGGGTGGGGCCCATCTCGCTGACCGTGGTGCGCACCGGATGGCCGGAGACGCCGAACAGGTCCCAGAACACGACGGGGCTGGCCTCGGGCGCGTAGCCGTCGACGCCGATCTCGGCAGCGCGCGCAAGGACGCGGTCCGAACCGTCGCCGGGCATCGCCAGGCCCGCCACGTCGCCTTTGACGTCGGCCATAAACACCGGCACGCCGATCCGGGAGAAGCCTTCGGCCAGGGTCATCAGGGTGACCGTCTTGCCCGTGCCAGTGGCGCCGGCCACCAGGCCGTGGCGGTTGGCTAGCCTGGGTAGCAACTGCACCGGACCGGAGGCCGGGGTGGTGATGGCCTTGCCGACGAGGATCGAATCCATGCGCGTGGTCCTGGGAACGGATGCCGCGATTCTAGCGACTGCATCCGGCGGCGCGCCTTGCCGGGTTTCGACGGCGGGGGCTACCCTGCGGACCCCGTTCGCTGGACACCCGTGCCGATGCCCGCAACCGTTTCCCTGATCGCCCGTCTCGGCGTGACCGCTCTCGTGCTGGCCCTGGGCTGTCACGTCACCGATGCGAACGCGCAATCGCGCCGCGACCGGGACGCCGCCGACGCTCTGACACAGCGCATGGTCGACGCCGAAGCGCGCTACCGGCAGGCGCTGGTGCAGATCGCCAACGATGATCCGGGGGGCCTGGATGCCAGCAACGGCGCGCTGGAGGACATGGAAGACGTGATCCTGGCCTGCGAACGCCAGCGCGGCTGCAGCGTGTCGCAGCTGCTGACGACCTACAAGCGCCTGCTCAAGGCCGACGCCGATGCCCAGGCCGCGCAGGGCGGCGATGGCGACGATCTGGTGCTGGTCGAGGAAGGCGCGCTGCCCACCGCTGATGTGCCCGCCGCGGCCAGCGCCGCCGCGCTGCTGACCGAGGACGAGCGTTTCAAGCGCATGGTCGAGCTCAATCCTGCGGTGCAGGCCTCGATCCGCCGCTGGCTGACCGACATGCGCGTGTCGCTGATCACCAGCCACGAGAACTACCAGTACATGCAGCACCTGATGTCGCCGCCGTTCAAGCGCAGCGGTCTGCCGGAAGCGCTGCTGTTCGGCATTCTGGCCAAGGAATCCAACGGCCGCGTGCATGCGCGTTCGCGCGCCGGCGCCGCCGGGCCGCTGCAGTTCATGCCGGCCACCGGCCGCCGCTTCGGCCTCGGTCCCGACGGCACCGGCTTCGACACCCGCTACGACCCGCGTCTGGCCGCCGACGCGGCTGCGGTGTATCTCAACGAGCGCTTCGCCCAGCACGGCAACGAGATCGAATACTGGCTGGCGGCCTACAACGGCGGCGAAGGCCGTGCGCTGCGCATCTACCGCGAGGCCAGCGGCCGCCGGTTCTGGGATCCGGACATCTACAACCAGTTCCCGGCCGAGACCAAGGACTACGTGCCGATGGTGATCGCGGCGGCGTGGCTGTATCTGCATCCCGAGGAATACGGTTTGAAGTTCCCGCGCGTCGATGCGCGGCCGGCGACGTTCACGCTGGAGCGCCCGGCATCGGTCTACGAGCTGACGATCTGTCTGGGCAACGGCAACACCCGCGACGGCTACATGCGCGCGCTGCGCAACCTCAATCCGAGTTACGAGGCCGAGACCGTCATTCCCACCGGCACCACGCTCAATGGCACGGTGCGCATGGCCAGCCTCTACCGGCAGTGGTGCGCCCGCGGCGCCCGCGCGGATCTCGCCGCGCAGCTGGTCAACAGCGATCCGCGTGCGGCGATCGTGCGTACCGGTGCGATCGAAGTGCTGCCTGCCGCTGCGGACCCGACGACGGACACCGCACCGGCGGCAGTGCCTGCGGCGCCCGCATCGCCGCGTCCGCCGCAGGCCGCCGCGCCTGCGCGCACGCATCGCGTGGCCCGCGGCGAAACCCTGGGCGCGATCGCACAGCGTTACGGCTGCGACGTCGGCACGCTGGCGGGCGCCAACGGCCTGCGCGCGCCTGCGTACGCGGTGCGCCAGGGACAGTCGTTGACGCTCGAGGGATGCACCCGCTAAATCGACAGGCCTGCGCATCCGGATCGGATGCGCGGCTGCGCTTGCGAGATCACTTCAGCCGAGGTTTCCGGCACGCGATGCCGGATGCGTTGCCGTCAGGCTGGCGTGGCGCGACCGGAGACCGGACGCGCCAGAGACGCGTCAGGGCGTCGTGCGCCGGGCCAGTGCCTGGCCGAGACGCACCGGCGACTCCGCATGCAGCGCGGGGTCGAGGGCGGCGACGCCCTTCGGCAGCAGCACCACGACCGTCGAGCCGTAATTGAAGCGCGCCATTTCCTCGAACCGCTGCAGAGTGATGCCTTTGCCGCGCCAGTCCTTGCGCTGGATGCGGTCGCCGTAGGCGGGAATCTCTTCGCCGCTCCACACGGTTTCCACGCCCGAGACCAGCAGCGCGCCGACCATCACCTGGACCATCGGCCCGAAGTCGGTATCGAAGTGGCAGACCAGGCGTTCGTTGCGCGCGAACAGGCGCGGCACCTTCGCTACCGCAGCGGTGCCCACACTGAACAGCCGGCCGGGCACGTGCACGGTTTCGCGCAGCGTGCCGGTCCACGGCATGTGCACGCGGTGGTAGTCGCGCGGCGACAGATACACGGTCGCGTAGCTGCCATCGACGAACGGCGCGGCATCGGCCGCATCGCCCAGCAGCTCGGCAACGGTGAACGACTGGCCCTTGGCCTGGAAGATCCGTCCGGCTTCGATCGGCCCGCACTGGCTGATGTGACCGTCGGCCGGCATCAACAGTGCCTGCGGATCGGGATCGGGCGCGCGCGCGCCCTCTCGCAGGGCGCGGGTGAAGAAGGCATTGAAGCTGGCATAGGACGCCGGGTCCGGGTTCGCCGCTTCCGACAGGTCCACGCCGAAACGACGGACCACGGTGTCGATCAGCCAGCGGCGGGTGCGCGGATCCTGCGAATAGGCCAGCCGGCGCGCCAGCGACGAGAGATAGCGGTGCGGCAGCGCATAGGTCAGCGCGGTCACGAGGCTCACGGGCGCGTCTCCCCGGTCAGGCGGATCAGGTCGGCAGCGATGGCCTCGGGCTGCGGCGTCTCGGCGTTCAGCACGCGGCCCGAGACCACGCCGGCCATGCGGCCCTGCGGGTCGAGCAGCGCCAGCGACGCGCTGTGGTCCACGGTATAGGGGCCATCCGGCGCGGCGGGGTCCAGCGGCACCTTCGCGAACACCATCGACAACGAGCGCGCGAAGGTCTCGAGCGACGGAATGTCGGCCGTCGCCGCCAGCGTGTCGCGGTGGAAGGCGTGCGCGTAATCGCCGAGGCGGTCGGGCGTATCGCGCTCGGGATCGACCGAGACGAACAGCACGCGCGGACGCGTGGCCTCGGGCAGCGCTTCCCACTGGCGCTGGGCCTGGGCGAGGTGGGTCAGGGTCATCGGGCAGATGTCCGGGCAGTGCAGGAAGCCGATGAACACCAGCGTCCAGTGACCGGCCAGTTCGCCCGGCAGCAGCTGCGTGCCGTCGGACTGCTGCAGGGCGAAGTCGGGAATCGCGCGCGGCTGCGGATACAGCTGCACGACTTCGAGCTGCGGGTGGGCGCCGGCCGGCGTGGCGGCGAAATAGCGCTGCGCGGCAAGCAGGCCGAGGCCGCCGGCCAGCGCGATGCAGAGAATGACGAGCGTGGTGCGGTTGAACATCGCCGGTTCCGTGTCGGGTGCCGGGCATGATACCCGGCGCGCCTCCGGCGCCCGAGCGTGGGGCCGGGCTGACGCGGATCGCGGCTGCCGGCGATGTTCATGGCCGCACCGGCGTGGGGGCTCGGGCGGATGCGCGAAGCCGGCAGCCCGCGGTGCTCGGAGCGCACCACCGTGCCGCACAGGCGAACCGGGCGCGCGCCGGGTTCGCCATCTCCGGAAGTCGCCGTGCGCGCAGCCCGACCGGGGGCCTGTCGCCGGGCCGGCCCGCGGCACTGACCTATAATCCGCAGCCAACACGCCGTCCCCCGAGCCTCGCGCGCCATGACCGAAGAACTGCACACGATCGTCGACCTGATCCGCTACGGCGCCAGCCGTTTCAACGCTGCCGGCCTGACCTTCGGCCACAGCTACGACAACGCGATCGACGAGGCGACCCAGCTTGCGCTGCATGCGCTGCACCTGCCGCACGACCTCAGCCCGGTCTACGGCCAGTCGCGGGTCACGCTGGCGGAGAAGGAAGACGTGCTGGGCCTGTTCCTGCGGCGCATCGAAGAGCGCGTGCCGGCGGCCTACCTGACCGGCGAGGCCTGGTTTGCGGGCCTGAGCTTCAAGTCCGATGCGCGCGCGCTGGTGCCGCGTTCGCCGATCGCCGAGCTGATCCTGTCCGGCTTCGAACCCTGGCTGGGCGGCCGCGACGTGCGCCGCGCGCTGGACCTGTGCACCGGCTCGGGCTGCATCGCGATCGCGATGGCGCACCACAACCCGGACTGGCACGTGGACGGCGTCGATCTCAGCGACGACGCGCTCGCGCTGGCGGCGGAGAACGAGGCCCGCCTGCACGTGGACAACGTGCGGTTCCTGAAGTCCGATCTGTTCGCCGGCCTGCAGGGCGAGCACTACGACCTGATCGTCACCAATCCGCCCTACGTCACCAACGACGAGACCGACGCGCTGCCGAAGGAGTACTCCTACGAGCCCGACATGGGCCTGCGCGCCGGTGACGACGGCCTCGACCTGGTGCTGAAGATCCTGCGCGACGCCCCGCTGCACCTGACCGAAGACGGCCTGCTGATCTGCGAAGTCGGCGACTCGGAGCAGCACCTCATCAAGCTGCTGCCGGAACTGCCCATGTTCTGGGTCGAGTTCCAGGTCGGCCAGATGGGCATCTTCGTCGTCGAGCGCCACGACCTGGTCAAGCACAACGCCCGCATCACCCAGCTGGCGGCGGCGCGTGAAGGCAAGACCGTGGCTGCGGTCGCGGCGGCGGGGCGTGCGGGGGCGGGGCTGTTCTGATGTTCGCCGTCATCCCGGGGGCTTTCAACAGACGCATGTCTGGTCAGACCGGGATCCAGCGACTTCAGCTGTCTCCTGGCAATCCGGGTGACATTTCGGTGACCGGAATCAAAATCACTGGATTCCGGCTTTCGCCGGAATGACGGGTCTCCAAGCCGAACGCGATTTCCGAAAAGTTCGCCCCGAAACCATGCGTCCACGCGCGGCCCGGGCGCGTTAAGCTTGCCGGCCCGCGTTTTCGTGCTGCGTCGCCCGACGCCCGTCCCATGTCCAGCAACAGCTTCGGCCAACTGTTCACCGTCACGACCTTCGGCGAAAGCCACGGGCCGGCGATCGGCTGCGTGGTCGACGGCTGCCCGCCGGGCATCGCGTTGACGGTCGAGGATTTCGCCCACGATCTCGCGCGGCGCGCGACCGGCAAGACCCGGCATACCTCGGCGCGGCGCGAGGCCGACGCGGTCGAAATCCTCAGCGGCGTCTACGAGGGCCTGACGACCGGTACGCCGATCGCGTTGCTGATCCGCAACACCGATGCGCGCAGCAAGGACTACGGCAACATTGCGCAGCAGTTCCGGCCCGGGCATGCCGATTACGCCTACTGGCAGAAGTACGGCATCCGCGATCCGCGCGGTGGCGGTCGTTCGTCGGCGCGTGAGACCACGATGCGCGTCGCCGCGGCGGTGATCGCCAAGAAGTGGCTGCATGATCGCTTCGGCGTGCGCGTGCATGGCTATCTGTCGCAGCTCGGCGAGATCGTGCCGGCGCAGTTCGACAGCGCCGCGATCGACTGGGATGTCGTTGAGGCCAATCCGTTCTTCTGGCCCGATGCCGCGCAGGTGTCCGAGCTCGAAACCTACATGGACGCGCTGCGCAAGTCCGGCGATTCCGTCGGTGCGCGCGTGACCGCCGTCGCCGACGGCGTGCCGCCGGGCTGGGGCGAGCCGGTCTACGGCAAGCTCGACGGCGATCTGGCCGCGGCGATGATGTCGATCAACGCGGTCAAGGGCGTCGAGATCGGCGCCGGCTTTGCGTCGATTTCGCAAAAGGGTAGCGAACACCGCGATCTGATGACGCCGCAGGGCTTCGCGTCGAATCATGCTGGCGGCGTGCTCGGTGGCATCAGTACCGGCCAGCAGATCGTGGTGTCGACGGCGTTCAAGCCGACGTCCAGCCTGCGCCTGCCGGCCGATGGCTTGGATACCGAAGGCAACACTGTCGAAGTGATCACCACCGGTCGCCACGACCCGTGCGTGGGCATCCGCGCGACGCCGATCTGCGAGGCGATGCTGGCGCTGGTGCTGATGGACCAGGCGCTGCGCCATCGCGCGCAGTGTGGCGATGTCGGCACGGTTACGCCGCGGATTCCGGGACGGATCGATGGCTGAGCCGCGGCCGAAAGTCTGGGTGTCGCAGCCCTTGTTCGACGACATCGTCGAGCGCCTGCACGCGCATTTCGACGTGGTGCAGGTGCGGGACGTCAGCGAACACGACGCCGCTGCGATTGCCGACGCATTGCGCGATGTCGACGGCGCGCTGGTGACGCTTAACGAGCGCATCGACGGCGGCGCGATCGCCGATGCACCGAAGCTGCGCGCGATCGCCAACGTCGGCGTGGGTTACAACAATCTGGACGTCGATGCGCTGCATGCGCGCGACATCTTCGCGACCAACACGCCCGACGTGCTGACCGAGACCACGGCCGATTTCGGCTTCGCGCTGATGATGGCCGCCGCACGCCGCGTCACCGAGGCCGAGCGCCATCTGCGCGCCGGCAAGTGGCAGGGCTGGAACTTCAAGGGCCTGCTCGGCGCCGATCTGCACGGCAGCACGTTGGGCATCCTCGGCATGGGCCGGATCGGGCAGGGCATCGCGAAGCGCGCGTCCGGCTTCGACATGCGCGTGATCTATCACAACCGCAGCCGCCTGCCGGCCGATGTGGAGCGCGCGTTCAACGCGTCATACGTCGATTTCGACGCGCTGTTCGCGCAGGCCGATCACCTGGTGCTCGTGCTGCCGTATTCGGCCGCCAGTCACCACATCGTTGACGCCGCTGCACTGGCGAAGATGCAGCCGACCGCGACGCTGACGAACATCGCGCGTGGCGGCATCGTCGACGAAGCCGCGCTGGCCGATGCGCTGGCAAACGGACGCCTGGCGTCGGCCGCGCTCGATGTGTTCGAAGGCGAGCCCACGGTGGATCCGCGCCTGCTGGCGCTGGACAACATCGTGCTGACACCGCATATCGCCAGCGGCAGCCTCGCCACGCGCCGCGCGATGGTCACGCTCGCGGTCGACAACCTGATCGCCGCGCTCGGCGCGGGCCCGGATGCGGGTCATCCGCCGAGCCCGATCGCGCCTGCAGCGAAAGACGGCAAAGACGCGAAACGTCCGGGAACCGCCTGAGCATCCGGGGCGGGCGGTTCCCCGAAGCCGAAGCCAGTGCAGCGCCCGCGCGCCACGCGCGACCTACGTCCAGATCTTCTCGAGAAACTTCAATGTCCAGTTCCCAGAACCGCCGCTTCCGCGTCGCCATCGTCGGTGCCACCGGCGCCGTCGGCGAGACCATGCTGTCGATCCTCGCCGAGCGCGAGTTCCCCGTCTCCGAACTCGTGCCGCTCGCCAGCGAACGCTCGGCCGGCACCACGGTCAAGTTCGGCGACGACGACATCGTCGTGCAGGACCTCGCCACCTTTGATCCAGCCGGCATCGACATCGCGCTGTTCTCCGCAGGCGGCGACACCAGCAAGGCCTATGGCCCGAAGTTCGCCGCGGCCGGCGCGGTCGTCATCGACAACAGTTCGGCGTTCCGCTACGACGACGATGTGCCGCTGGTGGTCAGCGAGGTCAATCCCGAAGCCGCCCGCAACCGTCCGCGCGGCATCATCGCCAACCCCAACTGTTCGACGATGCAGATGCTGGTCGCGCTGGCACCGATCCACCGCAAGGTCGGGATCGAGCGGATCCAGGTCACCACCTACCAGTCGGTCTCGGGCGCAGGACGCTCCGCGATGGAAGAGCTCGGCCGCCAGACCGGCGACCTGCTGAATTTCCGCAGCATCGATCCGCAGAAGTTTCCGGTGCAGATCGCGTTCAACCTGATCCCGCAGATCGACGCGTTCATGGACAACGGCTTCACCAAGGAAGAAATGAAGCTGGTCTGGGAGACGCACAAGATCCTCGGCGACGACAGCATCCTGGTGAACCCGACCGCGGTGCGTGTGCCGGTGTTCTATGGCCATTCCGAAGCGGTCGCGATCCAGACGCGCGAACACATCAGCGTCGACGAGGCACGCGCGCTGCTCGCCACGTCGCCGGGCGTGGAAGTGGTCGACGAACGCGTGGCGGGCGGCTATCCGACGCCGGTGACGCACGCCTCGGGTCGCGATCCGGTATTCGTCGGGCGCCTGCGCGAAGACCTCACGCATCCCAACGGCCTGAACCTCTGGATCGTCGCCGACAACATCCGCAAGGGTGCCGCGCTCAACGCCGTGCAGCTCGCCGAACTGGTCGCCCGCGAGGGCTGATCGTTGCGGATCGGGACACCGCGCCGCTACAGTCGCCGGATGACGAGGGGGAACTTCATGTCGCGCATCGTGCCGCGCCTGCTGCTGGCGGGCGTGTTGCTGGCCATCGCCGGTCCCGTGCTGGCGCTGGGCCTCGGACGCATCGAAGTGCGCTCGCAGCAGGGCCAGCCGCTGCTGGCTGAAATCCCTGTCGTGTCCAGCGATCCGGCCGAGCTGCGCCAGTTGCAGGCGCGTCTGGCATCGCCGGAGACTTTCGCGCGGATCGGCCTCGAGCCGCCGCGTGGGCTGGTCTCGGACCTGCAGTTCAGCGTCGCGTTGGATCCGCGCGGTCGCCCGGTGATCCGGGTCACCAGCGCCGCGCCCGTCGAGCAGGAGGCGCTGACGTTCCTGGTCGAGGTCGACTGGGGACAGGGCCGTCTGGTGCGCGAGTATTCCGCGCTGGTCGCGGTGCCGGACACCCTGGCCGCGCCCGCGCAGCCGTCGATCCAGGCGCCGGCCGCGGCCTCGTCGTCGACCATCGTGCGGGCGCCCGACGTCGCCACGCCGGCGCCTGCCGCCCAGCCGCCAGCGGAGACGCGCACTGCCGCTGGCGATGCGATCGCCACACAGGCGCCGTCCGCACCTGCGGCGCGTCCCGCATCCGCGCAGGCGGTGGCGGGCGGCGAACTGGCGCCGGTCCAGGCCGGGCAGACGCTGTCCGCGATTGCCGCGCCGCTGGCCAGCGAGGCCGGGATCAGCGTCAACCAGGCGATGCTGCTGTTGCTGCGCGCCAATCCCGAGGCCTTCATCGGCGGCAACCTCAACCTGGTCCGCCAGGGCGCGGTGCTGCGCATGCCGGCCCGCGACGAATGGACCGAATTCAGCGTGGCCGAGGCCAACGCGGTCGTGCGCGAACAGGTCGCCCAGTGGCGCGAGATGCGGCGCCCGGCGCCGCAGCCCGAGGCGCCGGCTTCCGAAGTCGCGTCGACAGGCGAGGCAACTACGGCGGGCCCAGCGGCCGGATCGCAGGCGCGACTCGAAATCACCCCGCCGTCGGGCGACGGTCAACAGGCGGGGACACAATCCGGCATCGATGCCGGTGGTGGAGGAGACATGCTGCGTCAGGAACTGCAACAGGCCAACGAATCGCTCGCCGCCCGCAGCGCGGAGGTCGACGAGCTCAAGGCGCGTCTGGCCGATCTCGAGCAGCTGCAGCAGCAACAGGCGCAACTGATCGAACTCAAGGATGCCGAGCTTGCCGCGGCCCAGCAGCGGATGGAGGCCAGCAACCAGCAGCAGGCGGCCGCCGCCGGCGGACTGCCCTGGATGTGGCTGGGGCTGGCGCTGCTGATCGTGGCGGCGCTGGCGTTCGTGTTCGCGCGCCGTGCCCGCACGCCGTTGGCCGCGCCCACGCGTCGCTTCGACAGCGCCGCGCTCGCCGCCGGCATGCCGGCAGCAGGCGGGCCGTCTACGCCCGCGGACGCATCCGAGGTGCCGCCTGCGCCAGTAGAGACGTCGACGGCACCCGCACCGTCGGTCCGGCCGACCTGGCACGCAGGGGCAGGCGCCGCCACGCTGACTGCGCCGGTGCCGCCGCCGGCCTTGGTGGATCGTGCGCCGGACGCGTCCGCTCCGGTGACGCCAGCCCGGATCGAGCCGTCGCCCGTCACGCGCGATGCCGCAGCCGAGCCGGTCGTCGAGGCATCCGTCTTCGAGGCGCCAGCGTCCGACGATGACATCGCCGAACCCGACACGTCCGACGCCGCGGTCGAGCTGCCGGCAGGCGTCGAGCGGCTGGAACTCGCGCGTGCCTATCTCGAACTCGGCGATCGCGAGACGGCCCGCAGCCTGCTGCAGGAAGTCGCCAACGGCGACGATCCGGTGGCGGGCGGCGAAGCGGCGCGGCTGCTGCGCACGCTCGACTGATCTGCGTTCGATGCGTCTCGCGCTGGGCGTCGAATACGACGGCAATGGATTCCACGGCTGGCAGCGCCTGAGCAAGCCGGGCGCGGGCGGCCAGGAATCCGTGCAGGCGGCGCTGGAAACCGCGCTGTCGCGGATCGCCAACCATCCGGTCGGCACGATCTGCTCCGGGCGCACCGATGCCGGCGTGCATGCGCGCTGCCAGGTCGTGCATTTCGACACCCACGCCGACCGGGCGCCGCGCGCCTGGGTGCTGGGCGCGACCACGCTGATGCCGCCGCAGGTCAGCGTGCTGTGGTGCCAGCCGGTCGCCGACGATTTCAACGCGCGCTTCGCGGCGCGCGCGCGCCAGTACCGCTATCGCATCCTCAACCGGGCCGTACGACCGGCGCTGCATCGTCAGTACCTGTCGTGGGAGCTGCGTCCGCTGGATGCCGATGCGATGCATCGCGCCGCGCAGGCGCTGGTCGGCGACCATGATTTTTCCGCGTTCCGCACCGTGCATTGCCAGGCGCCGAATCCGCGCCGCGACCTGCAGCGCATTTCGGTGCAGCGCGTGGGCGAAGAAGTGATCGTCGAGGTGCAGGCCAATGCCTTCCTGCACCACATGGTGCGCAACATCGTCGGCTCGCTGCTCGAGATCGGCGCCGGCGAGCAGCCGGAAGACTGGATCGCTACCTTGCTGGCTGGTCGCGACCGCAGCGTCGCGGGCCCCACCGCGCCGGCTGCCGGCCTGGTCTTTCTCGGTCCGCTGTACCCGGCAGAATGGGGCCTGCCGGCCGAGGTCTCGTTCGCGCCATGAGCGGACACGCGGCCACGCGCATCAAGTTCTGCGGCCTGACCCGTCGCGTCGATCTGGACCAGGCCGTCTTGCTGGGCGTGGACCACGTCGGATTCGTCTTCGCGTCGCGCAGTCCCCGCCGTCTGGACATCGACGCTGCGCGTGCGCTGCGCGCTGCGGTGCCTGCACGCCTCACGCTGGTCGCGTTGATGATGGACAACACCGCGGACGAGGTCGCCGCCATCGTCGATGCGGTGGCGCCCGATGTGCTGCAGTTCCACGGTGCCGAGGACGACGCGTTCTGCCGCAGTTTCGGCCTGCCGTACTGGAAGGCCATCGCGATGGGCGGCGATCCCGCCACCGCACTCGCGTCGCTGTCGGCGTTTCCGGGCGCGGCCGCGTTCCTGTTCGACGGACACGCCGCAGGCGAACCGGGCGGCAGCGGCGCGCGTTTCGACTGGGCCGCGCTGCCGGCGTCGCTCGACCGGCCGTTCTGGCTGGCCGGCGGACTCGACGCCGGCAACGTCGCGCAGGCGATCGCCACGGCCCGGCCTGCAGGCGTCGACGTCTCCAGCGGCATCGAGACCGCGCCGGGGCGCAAGGACGCCGCGCGGATGCACGCATTCGTCGATGCGGTGCGCGGCACGCGTTGATCGTCCGCCGTGTGGCGTGCGGTGCGTGGGGGCACGCTCGCGCGTGATCCCGCCGCGGCGTCAGGCCAGCTCCTGCCTGAGCCAGTGGGCCAGTGCATCCAGGCGCGCATCGGCGCGCGCGCGCGGCGTGACCAGCACCCAGTGCGCACCGGTTTCGACGAATCCCCACGGCGCGAGCAGGCGGCCGGCGGCGATGTCGTCGGCGACCAGCTCTTCCGGCGCGATCGCGACACCGAGTCCCGCGGTGGCGGCCTCGAGCAGGAAGTACAGATGCTCGAAGCCGGTACCCAGGCGGGGCGCGCTCGCCTCGACGCCGGCGCGCGCCGCCCAGGTGGGCCAGGCCTGCGGCCGCGAGGCGGTGTGCAGCAGCGGTTCGTCCAGCAGGTCGGCAGGCGTCAGCGCGGCGATGCGTGCGGCCTCGGCCAGGCGCGGGCTCAGCACCGGGCCGATCCGCTCGGCCGCCAGCGTGTGCACCTGCCACGCCTCGGGCCACGGGGCGCTGCCGATCAGCAGGGCCGCGTCGATGCCCGCCAGCGCAGGCGCGAACGTGCCCTCGTGCGGCGACAGGTGCAGCGTCAGCGCGGGCAGGGCATCGGCCAGGCGCGGCAGCCGCGGGATCATCCACCGTGCGAGCAGGCTGCCGGGACAGCCGAGCACCAGGGCACTGCCGCCATCGGGGCGCTGGATGGCCGCGATCGCCCCGCGGAGTGCATCGAAGGCGTCGCCTGCCGCGTCGCGCAGCCGCTCGCCGGCGCCGGTCAGGCGCAGCCCGCGGCCGGCGCGGACGAACAGGGCGGCACCGACCGCGTCTTCGAGCAGGCGCACCTGGCGGCTGATCGCACCGTGGGTCACATGCAGTTCCTCGGCGGCGCGGCTCAGACTGCCCAGCCGCGCCGCGGCCTCGAACGCACGGATCGCATTGAGCGGGGGCAGATTGGCACGCGGCATGTGTGAGATTTCCTGACGGATCGCGCAGATCTTATCGCTTCTGGCGGCGCGGACCCGTGCGCTAGAGTGCAGGTCTCCCCGCACCGCGACGGCCTGCCGTCGACCGCCATGTCCGCAATGCCGATCACCGATTTCCACGCCTGGCCCGACGCCAATGGCCACTTCGGCCGCTACGGCGGGCGCTTCGTCGCCGAGACGCTCATGGGGCCGATCGCCGAACTGGCGGCGGCCTACGACACCGCCAAGGCCGATCCCGCATTCCAGCAGGCCTTCGACAAGGATCTGGCCCACTACGTCGGCCGGCCGAGCCCGATCTATCACGCCGAGCGGCTCAGCGACGCCGTCGGCGGCGCGCGCATCCTGCTCAAGCGCGAGGACCTGAACCACACCGGCGCGCACAAGATCAACAACACCGTCGGCCAGGCGCTGCTCGCCAGCCGCATGGGCAAGACCCGGATCATCGCCGAGACCGGCGCCGGCCAGCACGGCGTGGCGAGTGCGACCGTCGCCGCGCGACTGGGCCTGGAATGCGTGGTCTACATGGGCGCGACCGACATCGAGCGCCAGAAGATCAACGTTTACCGGATGCAGCTGCTCGGCGCGACGGTGGTGCCGGTGACCAGTGGCTCGGCGACCCTCAAGGACGCACTCAACGAAGCCATGCGCGACTGGGTCACGAACGTCCAGGACACCTTCTACATCATCGGCACCGTGGCCGGCCCGGACCCGTATCCGCGCATGGTCCGCGACTTCAACGCCATCGTCGGCCGCGAAGCGCGCGAGCAGATGCTGGCCGAGTACGGCCGCCTGCCCGATGCGATCACCGCCTGCGTCGGTGGCGGCAGCAACGCGATCGGCCTGTTCCATGCCTTCCTCAATGACGCGGACGTGCGCATCGTCGGCGCTGAAGCCGCGGGCGACGGCATCGACACCGGGCGCCATGCGGCTTCCATCGCCGCCGGTCGCCCGGGCGTGCTGCACGGCAACCGCACCTATGTGATCTGCGACGACGACGGCCAGATCACCGAGACGCATTCGGTCTCCGCCGGCCTCGATTACCCGGGCGTCGGGCCCGAGCATTCCTTCCTCGCCGACGCCGGCCGCGCGCAGTACGTCGGCATCACCGACGACGAAGCCCTGGCCGCGTTCCACCAGCTCGCCAAGACCGAAGGCATCCTCGCCGCGCTCGAATCCAGCCACGCCATCGCGCAGGCGATCAAGCTCGCGCGCGAGCTGCCGAATGACGCGATCGTGCTGGCCAACCTGTCCGGCCGCGGCGACAAGGACGTGCACACGATCGCGCAGCGGGAAGGCATCGCGCTGTGAGCGCGGGCATCGATATCCAGGACGGACTGTCGAACCCGACAGCCCGGCGCACCGCATTGCCACGGACCCCCATGAACCGCATCGACACCCGTTTCGCCGCGCTCAGCAAAGCCGGCCGCAAGGCCCTGATCCCGTTCTTCACCGCCGGTGATCCCTCGCTCGAGGCGACGGTGCCCGTCATGCACACGCTGGTCGCGGCCGGCGCCGATGTCATCGAACTCGGCGTGCCGTTTTCCGATCCGATGGCCGACGGCCCGACGATCCAGCGCAGTTCCGAACGCGCACTCGGCCGCGGTGCGGGCATGACCTATGTGCTCGATGCGGTGCGCGAATTCCGCAGGCAGGACGACGCCACGCCGGTCGTGCTGATGGGCTATCTGAACCCGATCGACATCCGCGGCGCGGCGACGTTCTCGGCGCAGGCGCAGGACGCCGGTGTCGACGGTGTCCTGCTGGTCGACCTGCCGCCGGAAGAGGCCGGCGAGTTCCGCGAGGCGTTCGCCGCGCACGGCATCGCACTGGTGCTGCTGGCGTCGCCGACGACCACCGAGGCGCGGACCCGCACGCTGTGCGAGGAGGCGCAGGGCTATCTGTATTACGTCAGCTTCGCCGGGGTGACCGGCGCGGCCGACCGCCTCGATACCGCCCAGGCCGGCACCCGCTTGCGGGCCCTGCGCGAGGCCAGCCGGGTGCCGGTCGTGGCCGGATTCGGCATCCGCGACGCCGCCAGCGCGGCGGCGATGGCCGGGGCGGCCGATGGCGTGGTGGTGGGCAGTGCGCTGGTCGATGCGCTGGATGGCGCCGCCACGCCGGACGACGCGGCAGACCGCGCGCGCCGCTTCCTGGCGCCGTTGCGGGCGGCCCTCGACGCCGGCTGACCGGCCGGAGCCGGGCCTGTCGGGTGGCCCCCGGCGGTCGGTTACACTTCCGCGCTTCACGGCCCCGTACCGGCCGTCGGGAGAAGACAGGCCCATGTCCTGGTTGCAGAAAATCATGCCGGCGCGCATCCGTACCGATGCCGCCGCGGTCAAGAAGCGCAGCGTCCCCGAGGGACTCTGGGAAAAGTGCGATCGCTGCGGCAACGTCCTCTACGGCCCCGAGCTGGAGGAAAACCTGGAGGTGTGCCCCAAGTGCGCCTTCCATCGCCCGATCCGCGCCCGCGCGCGCCTGAAGACCTTTCTCGATGCCGGTTCCGGACGTGAGATCGCGGGCGATCTGGGCCCGACCGACGTCCTGAAGTTCCGCGACCAGAAGCGCTACTCGGACCGCATCAAGGCCGCCCAGCGCGCCACCGGCGAGCGCGATGCGCTGATCGTCATGGAAGGGCTGCTGAAGTCGCAGCCGATCGTGGCCTCGGCCTTCGATTTCGCCTATATGGGCGGTTCGATGGGCTCGGTCGTCGGCGAGCGGTTCACCCGCGGCGCGGAACGCGCGCTGGAAATCGGCAGCCCGTTCGTCAACTTCTCCGCCAGTGGCGGCGCGCGCATGCAGGAAAGCCTGTTCTCGCTGATGCAGATGGCCAAGACCTCGGCCGCGCTCGGCCGCCTGCGCGCGGCGGGCCTGCCGTACATCTCGGTGATGACCCATCCCACGACCGGTGGCGTGTCGGCGTCGTTTGCGATGCTGGGCGACATCAACATGGCCGAGCCCGAAGCGCTGATCGGTTTCGCCGGCCCGCGCGTGATCGAGCAGACCGTGCGCGAGACGCTGCCGGAAGGCTTCCAGCGCAGCGAGTTCCTGGTGGAACACGGCGCGATCGACCAGATCTGCGACCGGCGCGAGCTGCGCGACCGCATCGCGCGCCTGCTGGCGATGATGATGCGCCAGCCGATGGCGGACTCCGCCGCATGAGCCGACGCTACTTCGGCACCGACGGCATTCGCGGGCGTGTCGGTGAAGGCGCGATCTCGGCCGATTTCGTGCTGCGTCTGGGCAACGCTTACGGGCATTCGCTGCGCTCGCGCGGCAGTGACTGGCGCCGCCCGCAGGTGCTGATCGGCAAGGACACGCGCATCTCGAACTACATGTTCGAGGCGGCGCTGGAAGCCGGACTGGTTGCGGCCGGCGTCGATGTGCAGCTGATGGGCCCGATGCCCACGCCTGCCGTCGCGCACCTGACACGCTCGCTCGGCGCCGATGGCGGTATCGTCATTTCCGCCTCGCACAATCCGCACCACGACAACGGCATCAAGTTCTTCAGCGCGCACGGCGAGAAGCTCGACGACGCGACCGAGCTTGCGATCGAAGCCGCGCTGGATCAGCCGTTCCGCACCGTGGCCTCCGAGAAACTGGGCAAGGCCGTGCGCACGCGCGATGCGGTCGGCCGCTACGTGGAAGCCTGCAAGGCCTCGGTGCCGCGCGGGTTCGATCTTGGAGGCATGCGCATCGTCGTCGACTGTGCGAATGGCGCGACCTATCAGGTCGGCCCGATCGTGCTGCGCGAACTGGGCGCGCAGGTCGAGGTGATCGGCGCCGAGCCCAATGGCCTCAACATCAACGACGGCGTCGGTTCCACCCATCCCGAACACCTGAGCGAGCGTGTCAGCCGCAGCGGCGCGAACCTCGGCATCGCCTTCGACGGCGACGGCGACCGCGTGCTGTTCGTCGACGCCAACGGCACGGTGCGCGACGGCGACGACCTGTTGTACGTGCTCGCGCGCGACTGGCAGCAGTCCGGTCGCCTGCAGGGGCCGGTGGTCGGCACGCTGATGAGCAACTTCGGCCTGGAGCGCGCATTCGGCGAGGCCGGCATCGGCTTCGTGCGCGCCAAGGTCGGCGATCGGTACGTGCACCAGGCGCTGCTCGAACAGGGCGGCGTACTGGGCGGCGAAACCTCCGGACACCTGCTGTGCCTGGACCGCGCCACGACGGGCGACGGCATCATCAGCGCGCTGCAGGTGCTGGAAGTGCTGCGTCGCCGCGGCGAGTCGCTGCAGGAAGCGCTGCACGGCCTGGCCAAGGTGCCGCAGAAGACCGTCAACGTGCACTACGCAGGCGCCGCCAAGCCGGCCGACGCGCCTGCCGTGCAGGCCGCACTCGCGCAGGCGCAGGCCGCCGTGCAGGGGCGGGGGCGTGCATTTCTGCGCCCGTCCGGGACCGAGCCCGTGGTGCGCGTCACCGTCGAGGCCGACGATGCCGCGCTGATGCAATCGACCCTCGACCAGCTGGCCGACGCCGTGCGCGCGGCCGCGGCCTGATTCCAAGGACTTCCCCATGACCGCCCGTATTCCAACCCTCGACATCCGCCGCTTCAGCGATCCCGCGGACAGCCGCGACCGCGAGGCCTTCGTGGCCGAGCTCGGTGCGGCCTATCGCGAGTGGGGCTTCGCCGGCATCAACGGCCACGGCATTCCGCAGTCGCAGATCGACGGCGCCTACGACGTGTTCAAGGCGTTCTTCGCCCTGCCCGAAGCGACCAAGCGCCAGTATCACGTGGCCGGCGGCGGCGGCGCGCGTGGCTACACCGCGTTCGGCGTCGAAACCGCGAAGGGCGCCACGCACTCCGATCTCAAAGAGTTCTGGCACATCGGCCGCGAGATTCCGGCGGATTCGAAGTACGGCGACGTGATGCCGCCGAACCTGTGGCCGACCGAGGTGCCCGGTTTCCGCGAACACGGCTACGGCCTGTACCGCACGCTCGACCAGCTGGGCGCGAAGGTGCTGTCCGCACTGGCCCTGCACATCGGCCTGCCGGAGGACTACTTCGTCGACAAGACCGACAGCGGCAATTCCATCCTGCGTCCGATCCACTATCCGCCGATCACCGCCGATAACATTCCGAACGAGCGCGCCGGCGCGCACGAGGACATCAACCTGATCACGCTGCTGGTCGGCGCTTCGGCGGCGGGCCTGGAAGTGAAGTCCAAGCAGGGCGAGTGGGTGCCGTTCACCTCCGACGCCGACACGATCGTCGTCAACATCGGCGACATGCTGCAGCGCCTGACCAACCACGTGTATCCGTCGACTACGCACCGCGTGACCAACCCGCCGGGCGAAGCCGCGCGCCAGCCGCGTTATTCGGTGCCGTTCTTCCTGCACCCGAATCCGGATTTCGTGATCGACGTGCTGCCGTCGACGGTGACGGCGGAGAATCCGAGCCGCTATCCCGAAGCGATCACCGCACAGGGCTATCTGGAAGAGCGCCTGCGCGAGATCAAGCTGAAGTAACGTGATTCGTGATTCGTGATTCGGAACGGCGCCTTCGGGCGCCGTTCCTGTTTCAGTGCATCGAATGCCGCTGTTTCCAATCACCCATCACGAATCACCAATGACCGCTTCTCAGAACCCGTACACCACATTGACCGTCGTCAGCGTGTCCGTACGGCGCCGGTCGTCGGCGCGCTCGGTGTTGTGGCGCACTTCGAAACCGGCCTTCAGGGCAAGGGCGTCGGTCATCTTCACCTGCAGGCCGAGTTCGTTGCGGGCGAAGGTGTTCTCGTCGCCGGCTTCGATCAGCAGCGTGTCGTAGAGCGTGGTGGTGGCGGTCAGCTGGTGGGTGAACTCCATGCCGCCGCGCACGATGCCGCCGTTGTCGTGTTCACGCACGCCCTGGGCCTTGGACCAGCGGTAACCGGGGCCGATCTCGAACGTCAGCTGGGTGGCGTCGCTGTCGATCGCATCGACCCCGTAGCCCATCGACACCGTCGATTGGTACTCGGTCGCGGAGAAGCGGTCGCGCTCGGTACGGGCGGAGCCGAAAACGCGGCTGCGCTCGCCGGTGCGCCGGCCGCTGGAGGCGAAGAGTTCGTAGCGCCGGGCCGTCTCGAGATCGTCGCTTTCGCCGTACAGGAACGCCGCGCGCAGCGCGTGCTTCCACAGCGCGTCTTCCTTGCGCAGCGCCATCTTGCCGACGACGGTCTGGCTGTCCGTATTGCCCTTGGAAATCGCCAGGCCGAGTTCGCCGGTGCCGCTCCAGCCGTCGTCGGCATCGGGCAGGGCAAGGGCGGGGACGGACGCGCACGACAACAGTGCGACGGCGGCAAGACCGGTGAAACGCATGGGAACTCCTGGATCGCGGACACAAAAAAACCGGCTATACGCCGGCTGGGTGCGCATTGTGCCGCCGATGCGCAGCGACGGCCACCGCACCGGCGCAAACCGTCGCGGATATCCCCGGTTATCGCCGCTGCGCACGCGCATCCGGCGCGCAAGGCGATGACGAGCCGTGGCGTTCGACGCGCGGCGGATGCGCGGATCGACGTGCTGGCCGCCGCCGCCGCGGCGCTTTGCATCGGCCCCCGCCAGGCGCCCAGGTGCGCGCGGCGTGCAGGGTCGCGCGGTGCCATCGGCTATCCTCGTGCGCCTTCGTCACTCAGGAGCGCTCGATGCGCCGCAGGATCGTCGCCGGAAACTGGAAGCTGCACGGCAGCCGCGCCTTTGCAACGCCGCTCATCGAAGCGCTGGCTGCCGGCCTGCCGGGCGAGGGCGTCGAGGTGCTGGTGCTGCCGCCGTTTCCGTATCTCCCGTTGCTGGCCGCCCGCCACGCCGGGCAGGGGCTCGGTTTCGGGGCCCAGGACGTCAGCGCGCACGCGACCGGCGCGTATACCGGCGAAGTCGCCGCCGAAATGCTGGCCGACGTGGGCGCCACCCATACGCTGGTCGGCCACAGCGAGCGTCGCCAGTACCACGGCGAGAGCGACGATCTGGTCGCACGCAAGTTCGCCGCTGCCCGCGCGGGTGGCCTGGTGCCGGTGCTGTGCGTGGGCGAAAGCCGCGAACAGCGCGAATCCGGGCAGACCGAGGCCGTCATCGGGGCCCAGCTGGAGGCCGTGATCGCCCATGCCGGGATCGAAGCCTTCGACGGTGCGATCGTCGCCTACGAGCCGGTCTGGGCCATCGGCACCGGCCTGACCGCCACCCCGGAGCAGGCCCAGGCGGTCCATGCCTTCCTCCGTGGCGTGGTCGCCCGGCACGATGCTAGAATCGCCGATTCGTTGCCGCTGCTGTATGGCGGCAGCTGCAAGCCCGACAACGCCGCCGCGATCTTCGCGCAGCTCGACGTCGATGGCGGACTGATCGGCGGCGCCTCGCTGGCGGCCGACGATTTCCTCGCCATCGCCGCCGCAGCCGCACACCGACCGGCGCCGTAACGCCGGATCACCACGTCGACCCGACCCGACCCAGAGCGCCCACGCAATGCTGCTGTCCGTCTTCAACATCCTGTTCGTCATCATCGCCATCGCGATGATCGCGTTGATCCTGATGCAGCGCGGCGCCGGTGCGCAGGCCGGTTCCGGCTTCGGCGGCGGCGCCTCCGCGACCGTCTTCGGCGCGCGCGGCTCCTCGAATTTCCTGTCCAAGGCCACCAAGTGGCTGGCGATCACCTTCTTCGCCATCACCCTGTTCATGGCCTGGTATGCGATGCACCGCGCCAACCCGAACGCGATGGACATGGATCTGGGTGTGATGGGTCGTGCCACGCCGACCGTGCCCGCGGAGCCGGGCGCCCGTCCCGTGCCGCCGACGCCCGCACCTGCCGCGACCGTGCCGCAGGCGCCTGCGGCCGATGCCGCGGTGCCGGCTGCGCCGACGGTCGATCCGGTGCAGGAATCGTCTCAGGAAACTCCCCAGACGAATTGATTCCGACTACAATGCGCGGCCGCTGGAATCGCTGACGCGCAACCAGCAGGATTTTCGAGATTTGCCCAGGTGGCGGAATTGGTAGACGCACTACCTTGAGGTGGTAGCGGCTTAGGTCGTAGGGGTTCGAGTCCCCTCTTGGGCACCATCGAGAAATACGGGTCACGGTCATCCGACCGGCCCCGACGAAGCTCCCCGCGCAAGCGGGGTTTTTCGTTTCTGGCGACAGGCCGGGCGGGGCATCCGGTTGTTGGCGCGCACGGCGTGCGTCGTGACGCCATCGATGACACCGATACGCCGATGGACCCGATTCGGCATGGCAAATCGTTTACTCGCCAGTTCTGAAAACGGTACAATTGCGGCGATCGGGCGTTGTGCCGCAGTGCGGCCAGACGCCCGATGTGCGTGAAGCATCTGATTGCTTCGCTAGTGCGGTGCCCCCGGGGCGCCGAGCCAAGGCCGCTTCGCGCGGCTGTAGCCGAGAGAACATCCGCGTGCTGGCCGAATATCTGCCGACCCTGCTGTTCCTGATCGTTGCCACGGGGATCGGCATTGCCTTGCTGGTCATTGGCAACCTGCTCGGGCCCAAGCGCCCGTCGCTGGAGAAGCTGTCGCCCTACGAATGCGGATTCGAAGCATTCGAGGACGCGCGCATGCAGTTCGACGTGCGCTACTACCTGATCGCGATCCAGTTCATCGTCTTCGATCTGGAAATCATCTTCATCGTGCCCTGGGCCACCGTGTTCCGTGAACTCGGTGTGCTCGGTCTGATCGAGATGGGCATTTTCGCCGGCATGCTGCTGCTCGGCTTCGTCTACGTATGGAAGAAGGGAGCGCTGGAATGGGAGTGAACCAGACCGTCGCGCGCCTGATGAACAACCCGCTGCCGGAAGGCCGGGTGGACGACATCCTGCGCCCCGAAGGCGAGAACCCGCTGCTCGAGCGCGGCTTCGTCACCACCAGTTCCGATGCGCTGCTCAACTGGGCGCGTACCGGTTCGATGTGGCCGATGACCTTCGGTCTGGCCTGCTGCGCGGTGGAGATGATGCACGCCGGTGCGGCGCGCCTCGATCTCGACCGCTACGGCGTGGTGTTCCGCCCGTCGCCGCGCCAGTCCGACGTGATGATCGTCGCCGGCACGCTGGTCAACAAGATGGCGCCGGCGCTGCGCCGGGTCTACGACCAGATGCCGGATCCGAAGTGGGTCATCTCGATGGGCAGCTGCGCCAACGGCGGCGGCTACTACCACTACTCGTATTCGGTGGTGCGCGGCTGCGACCGCATCGTGCCGGTGGACGTCTACGTGCCGGGTTGCCCGCCGACGGCAGAAGCGCTGATCTACGGCATCCTGCAGCTGCAGAAGAAGATCCGCCGCAGCACCAATTTCGGCGAGACCAAGACGGGGCTCCGCGATGCGTGACCACCCTGTGCGTGAGTCGGCGACCCAGTTCGCGACGCGTCTGCGCGCGCGTTTTCCCGAGGCCGATGTCGGTGTCGCGCTGCCGCGCGGCGAGGTGACCGTCACCACCGCCGGCGACTGGCTCGAGACCTGTCGTGCGCTGCGCGACGAATTCGGTTTCGAAATGCTGATCGACGTCTGCGGCGCTGATTACCTGAGCTACGGCAGCGACGAGTGGGACACCGACGTGTCCTCCGAAGGCTTCAGCCGCGGCGTCGAAGGCCGTGGGCCGGGCCGCTTCAAGTTCGGCGAGACCGGCAGCCGCCAGGTCTCGCAGCCGCAGGGCGATGCCGATATTCCGGTGCCGCAGCGCCGTTTCGCCGCGGTCGCGCAGCTGCTGTCGCTCGAGCACAACCGCCGCGTCGCCGTGAAGTGCTTCGCGCCGAGCGACGATCTGCCGGTGGTGTCGTCGCTGACGGTGCTGTGGCCGGTCGCCAACTGGTTCGAGCGCGAGGCGTTCGACCTGTTCGGCGTGATCTTCGAAGGCCACCCGGATCTGCGCCGCATCCTGACCGACTACGGTTTCGTCGGTCATCCGTTCCGCAAGGATTTCCCGTTGATCGGCAATGTCGAAGTGCGTTACGACGCCGAGCGCAAGCGCGTCGTGTACGAGCCCGTGACCTCGGTCGAGCCGCGTGTCGGCGTGCCGCGCGTGATCCGCGACGATGCCCGCTATGCGACCGCGAGTGGTGAGCAGATGGCCCGTCGTGCGGAGGGCAGCAAGTGATGAGCGCCGTGCCGACCACCTCGCTGCACACCGCCAACGCCACGCCCAGTGCGGAAGCGTTGAAGCAGGAAATCCGCAACTACACCTTCAACTTCGGTCCCCAGCATCCGTCCGCACACGGCGTGCTGCGCCTGATCCTTGAAATGGACGGCGAGACCGTGATGCGCGCCGATCCGCACATAGGTCTGCTGCACCGGGGCACCGAAAAGCTGGCCGAGTCGAAGCCGTTCAACCAGTCCATCGGTTACATGGATCGTCTCGACTACGTGTCGATGATGTGCAACGAGCACGCCTACGTGCGCGCCATCGAGACCCTGATGGGCATCGAGGCGCCCGAGCGCGCGCAGTGGATCCGCACGCTGTTCGACGAGATCACGCGCATCCTCAACCACCTGATGTGGGTGGGGTCCAACGCGCTCGATCTCGGCGCGATGGCGGTGATGCTCTACGCGTTCCGCGAGCGCGAAGAACTGATGGACGTCTACGAGGCGGTGTCGGGCGCGCGCATGCACGCGACCTATTACCGTCCCGGCGGCGTCTACCGCGATCTGCCTGCGCAGATGCCGCAGTACGCCGAGTCGCGCTGGCGCAAGGGCGAGAAGCTCAAGCGCTTCAACAAGTGGCGCGGCGGCTCGATGCTCGATTACCTCGACGCGTTCGCGAAGGATTTCCCGAGCCGCGTCGACGAGTACGAGACCCTGCTCACCGACAACCGCATCTGGAAGCAGCGCACGGTCGGCATCGGCGTGATTCCGCCGGAGAAGGCCAAGGCCTGGGGCATGACCGGTCCGATGCTGCGTGGTTCGGGCGTCGAATGGGATCTGCGCAAGACCCAGCCCTACGCCAAGTACGCCGAGGTCGATTTCGACATCGCCGTCGGCGTCAACGGCGACTGCTACGACCGCTATCTGGTGCGCATGTTCGAGATGCGCCAGTCGGCGAAGATCATCCAGCAGTGCGTGGCGTGGCTGCGGGCGAATCCGGGCCCGGTCATGCTCGACAACTACAAGGTGTCGCCGCCGTCGCGTGAGTCGATGAAGGACGACATGGAAGCGCTGATCCACCACTTCAAGCTGTTCACCGAAGGATATTGCGTGCCGGCGGGCGAGACCTACAGCGCGGTGGAGGCCCCGAAGGGCGAGTTCGGCTGCTACATGATCTCCGACGGCGCCAACAAGCCGTTCCGCGTGCATCTGCGCGCGCCCGGCTTCGCGCATCTATCGTCGATGGATGCCATCACCAGCGGGCACATGCTGTCCGACGTGGTGGCGATGATCGGCACCTATGACATCGTGTTCGGAGAGGTCGACCGATGAAGGCGACTGGCAATTTCGAGAACGCCCGCAACGTCGACCCGATGGTCGCGCTCAGCGGCGATACGCGTGCACACATCGACCACTGGCTGACCAAGTTCCCCGAAGACCGCAAGCGGTCCGCGGTGCTGCAGGGTCTGTTCGCGGCGCAGGAACAGAACAACGGCTGGCTGACCGACGAGCTGATCGCCGCCGTCGCCAAGTACCTGGACCTGCCGCCTGTGTGGGCCTACGAGGTCGCGACGTTCTACTCGATGTTCGAAACCGAGCAGGTCGGTCGCAACAACGTCGCGTTCTGCACCAACATCAGCTGCTGGCTCAACGGCGCCGAGGATCTCGTCGCGCACGCCGAGAAGAAGCTGGGCTGCAAGCTCGGTGAATCCACCGCCGACGGTCGCGTCTTCCTCAAGCGCGAGGAAGAGTGCGTCGCCGCGTGCTGCGGCGCGCCGGTCGTGGTCATCAACGGTCATTACCACGAGAAGCTCACACCCGAAACGGTGGACGAGCTGATCGACGGTCTGAAGTAAGGCATCGCGCGGACATGGCACATCACCATCCCAAGTCTTCCGAAGGTTACGGGCCCGTCGGGCCTGCACCGAAGGAACACCAGGCGGTCTACACCACGCTGCATTTCGACAAGCCGTGGTCGTACGAGAACTACCTCAAAACGGGTGGTTACAGTGCGCTGCGCAAGATCCTCGAAGAGAAGATCCCGCCGGCCGACATCATCGAAATGGTCAAGCAGTCAGGCCTGCGCGGCCGCGGCGGCGCGGGCTTCCCGACCGGTCTGAAGTGGAGCTTCATGCCGAAGGGCGAGATGCAGAAGTACATCCTCTGTAATTCGGACGAATCCGAGCCGGGCACCGCGAAAGACCGCGACATCCTGCGCTACAACCCGCATTCGGTCATCGAGGGCATGGCGATCGCGTGCTACGCGACCGGCTCGGCGGTGGGCTACAACTACCTGCGCGGCGAGTTCCACCACGAGCCCTTCGAACATCTGGAAGAAGCCACGGCCGAGGCATACGCCAACGGCTGGCTGGGCAAGAACCTGCTCGGCTCGGGCATCGACATCGATCTGTACAACGCGCTCGGCGCGGGCGCCTACATCTGCGGCGAAGAAACCGCGCTGATGGAATCGCTGGAAGGCAAGAAGGGCCAGCCGCGGTTCAAGCCGCCGTTCCCGGCCAACTTCGGCCTGTACGGCAAGCCGACGACGATCAACAACACCGAGACCTTCGCGTCGGTGCCGGCCATCGTGCGCAATGGCGCCGAGTGGTTCATGGGCCTGGGCAAGCCGAACAACGGCGGCTGCAAGATCTTCTCGGTCTCCGGCCATGTCGCAAAGCCGGGCAATCACGAGATCCGTCTGGGCACCTCGTTCGCCGATCTGCTGGCGCTCTGTGGCGGCATGCGCGAAGGCCGCACGATCAAGGGCGTGATCCCGGGTGGTTCCTCGATGCCGGTGCTGCCGGGCGAGACCATGATGGGTCTGACGATGGATTACGACGCGCTGCAGAAGGCCGGTTCCGGCCTCGGCTCGGGCGCGGTCATCGTCATGGACGACACGACCTGCATGGTGCGCGCCTGCCGGCGCATCGCGCGGTTCTACTACAAGGAAAGCTGCGGCCAGTGCACGCCGTGCCGCGAAGGCACCGGCTGGATGTACCGCATGCTGTGCCGCATCGCCGACCACACCGCGACGGTCGAGGACCTGCAGATGCTGCGGGCCGCGGCCGGCCAGATCGAGGGACACACCATCTGCGCCTTCGGTGAAGCGGCCGCATGGCCGGTGCAGGGTTTCCTGCGTCATTTCTGGGACGAGTTCGAGTACGCGATCGTCAACAAGCGTTTCCTCGTCGACGACCAGCGCAACGGCACCGTCGTGCCCAAGGCAGTAGCCGCATGAGCGCGCAGCCCGTGAATCCGAACCTGCCGCCCGACCACGTCACCGTCTTCATCGACGGCGTCGAACTGGCCGCGCCCAAGGGCTCGATGATCATCCATGCCGCCGACAAGGCCGGCATTCCGATCCCGCGTTTCTGCTACCACGACAAGCTCGCCATCGCGGCCAACTGCCGCATGTGCCTGGTCGAAGTGGAGAAGATGCCCAAGCCCGCGCCGGCCTGCGCCACGCCGGTGATGGATGGCATGCAGGTCGTCACGCGCAGCGAAAAGGCACTGAAGTCGCAGCGCAACGTGATGGAGTTCCTGCTGATCAACCATCCGCTCGACTGCCCGATCTGCGATCAGGGCGGCGAGTGCGAACTGCAGGATCTCTCGCTCGGTTACGGCCGTTCGGTCAGCCGCTTCGCCGAGCGCAAGCGCGTCGTGGCCGACGAGGACCTCGGTCCGCTGGTCGCGACCGAAATGACCCGCTGCATCCAGTGCACGCGCTGCGTGCGCTTCACCGCGGACATTGCCGGCACCTACGAGCTGGGCGGCATGCAGCGCGGCGAGAACCTGCAGATCGGCACCTACGACGGCAAGCCGCTGACCACCGAGCTGTCGGGCAACGTCATCGACGTCTGCCCGGTCGGCGCGCTGACCAACAAGGTGTTCCGTTTCCGCGCCCGTCCGTGGGAGCTGATCGCACGTGAATCGCTCGGCGGCCATGACGCGCTGGGCAGCAATCTGTTCCTGCATCTGCGCCGCGGCGACGTGATGCGCGCGGTCCCGCGCGACAACGAAGCCGTCAACGAGTGCTGGATCTCGGATCGTGACCGCTATTCGCACCAGGGCCTGTCGGCCGACGACCGCGCGGTGCATCCGCTGGTCAAGGACAACGGCGAATGGCGCGAGGCCTCGTGGGACGAGGCGCTGACGCGTGCGGCGGAGATCCTGCGCGACAACCCGGCCGACGAACTCGGTGTGCTGGTACATCCGGCCACCTCGAACGAGGAGGGCGCGCTGCTGGCACGCCTGGCCGAATCGCTGGGTACCGGCAACCTCGATCACCGCATCGCGCAGCGCGACCTGTCCGACGGCGCGATCGCCGAGACGTTCGCCATGCCGGTCGCCGAGCTCGAGAAGGCCGACGCGATCCTGATCGTCGGCTCCAACCTGCGCCACGAAGTGCCGCTGCTGCACCACCGCGTGCGTCAGGCATGGAAGCGCGGCGCCAAGGTCTACGTGGTCAATCCGGTCGATTTCGAATTCACCTTCGACATCGAGGACAAGGCCATCGTGGCGCCGTCGCAGCTCGCGGCGACGCTGCAGGTCGGCGAACTCGCCGATGCGCTGCGCGCCGGCAAGCACGCGGCGATCATCGTCGGTGCGCAGGCCGAGACCGGCGCGCACGCGGCCGAGATCCGTGCGGCCGCGGCTGCGCTGGCGACCTCGACCGGTGCGTCGCTGTGCCGCATTCCGCAGGGTGCCAACGCGCTCGGTCTGTCGCGCCTCGGCGTGCTGCCGACCTCGCGCGACGCCAACGCGATGCTGGCCGAGCGTCGCAGCGCCTACGTGACCTACGGCATCGAGCCGGGTCTGGACTTCGCCGACCAGGCGAAGGCGATGCAGGCCCTGGGCGCGGCGCAGGTCGTGGCCTTCAGCCACTTCGCCTGCCAGTCCACGCGTGCCGTCGCCGACGTGATCCTGCCGATCGGCGCGCTGGCGGAGATCGACGCCACGCTGACCAATCTCGATGGCCGCGAACAGCGGGCGACGGCCGCCGGCAAGCTGCCCGGCGACGCGCGTGCCGGCTGGCGCGTGCTGCGCGCGCTCGGCGGCGAACTCGGCGTGCCGGGTTTCGAATTCACCGATCTCGCCGGCCTGCGTGCCGGTCTGGTGCCGAAGCCGGTCGACGTGGTGCGCTCGAATGCGCCCGCGGTCGATGGCGACGGCCTGGAACTGGCGGTCAGCCAGGCGATCTATCGCGTCGACGGTCTCGTCCGCCGTGCTGCCGCGCTGCAGTCGCATCCGCTGACCCTGGGTCCGCGCATCGTGCTGCATCCCGATGAGGCCGCGAAGCAGGGCGTCGCCGACGGTGCGATGGCGAAGGTCTCCAACAGTGTGGGCACCGCGACGCTGCAGGTCGCCGTCGACGATCGTGTCGCGGCCGGTGCGGCGTGGGTGGAATCGGGCTACGGCGCCACCGCGGCGCTGTCGGCGGGCAAGGTCAAGGTGGTGGCGGCATGAGCGTGACGAATACCGCAACGCTGCTCGGTGACGTCACCGCACCGTTGTACGACTGGCTGATGTCGCTGGGCGCGATCGGGCTGATCATCTGGATCGTGCTCAAGATCCTGCTGATCGCCATGCCGGTGATCATCGCGGTCGCGTTCTACGTCGTCTGGGAGCGCAAGCTGCTGGGCTGGATGCATCAGCGTCACGGTCCGATGTACGTCGGCATGGGCATCTTCCAGGCCTTCGCCGACGTCTTCAAACTGCTGTTCAAGGAAGTGATCCAGCCGACCAATGCGCAGCGCGTGCTGTACATCCTGGCGCCGCTGATCACGCTGGCGCCTGCATTCGCGGCCTGGGCCGTGGTGCCGTTCGATTCGCAGCTGGTGCTGTCGAACGCCAACGCCGGCCTGCTGTACCTGCTGGCGATGACGAGCTTGGGCATCTACGGCATCATCCTCGCCGGCTGGGCGTCGAACTCGAAGTACGCCTTCCTCGGTGCGATGCGCGCCTCGGCGCAGATGATCAGCTACGAGATCGCGATGGGCTTCGCGCTGGTCGGCGTCATGGTCGCCGCGGGCAGCCTCAATCTCAGCGAGATCGTGATGGCGCAGTCGGGTGGAAAGGGCCTGTTCGACTGGTTCTGGCTGCCGTTGCTGCCGCTGTTCGTGATCTATTTCATCTCCGGTGTGGCCGAGACCAACCGCGCACCGTTCGACGTCGTCGAAGGCGAGTCGGAAATCGTCGCCGGTCACATGGTCGAGTATTCGGGGTCGGCGTTCGCGCTGTTCTTCCTCGCCGAATACGCGAACATGATCCTGATCAGCTTCCTGGTCGCGATCTTCTTCCTCGGCGGCTGGCTGTCGCCGTTCCAGGGCTGGGGCATTCCGCTGCTGTCGGTCGACGGCTGGTGGTGGCTGTTCGCGAAGGTGTTCTTCTTCGCCAGCTGCTTCATCTGGTTCCGTGCGTCGTTCCCGCGTTACCGCTACGACCAGATCATGCGGTTGGGCTGGAAGGTCTTCATTCCGATCAGCATCTTCTGGATCGTGGTTACCGCGCTGATGGCGTACTTCGGGATTTTCGAGGCGGGGCAGTAATGGCCAAGTTCGTTGCATGGTTCAAGGGCCTGCTGCTGCTCGAGTTGCTCGGCGGCATGGCGCTGACCTTCCGGTATCTGTTCCGCGACAAGTACACGCTGATGTACCCGATGGAAAAGACCCCGCAGTCGCCGCGCTTCCGTGGCCTGCATGCGCTGCGCCGGTATCCCAACGGCGAAGAGCGCTGCATCGCGTGCAAGCTGTGCGAGGCCGTGTGCCCCGCGCTGGCGATCACCATCGATTCCGAACAGCGCGAGGACGGCACCCGCCGCACCACGCGCTACGACATCGATCTGTTCAAGTGCATCTACTGCGGTTTCTGCGAGGAATCGTGCCCGGTGGACTCGATCGTCGAGACCCATCTGCACGAGTACCACTTCGAGAATCGCGGCGAGAACATCGTCACCAAGCCGCAGCTGCTGGCGATCGGTGACCGGCTCGAAGCCGAAATCGCCGACCGTCGCGCCGCCGACTCCGCGTACAGGTAAGCCATGGATCCCGTCCTGATTGCATTCCTCGTCTTCGCCGCGATCACCGTGATGTCTGCGGTGGCGGTGATCAGTGCCCGCAACCCGGTGCACGCGGCGCTGTTCCTGGTGCTGACGTTCTTCTCCACCGCCTGCACCTGGCTGCTGGTCGGCGCCGAGTTCCTCGGCCTCGCCCTGGTACTGGTCTACGTCGGCGCGGTGATGGTGCTGTTCCTGTTCGTGGTGATGATGCTCGACGTCGATGTCGCGCCGATGCGCGAAGGCTACGTGCGCTATCTGCCGGTGGGTCTGGTCGTCGCGGTGCTGATGCTGGTCGAGATCCTCACCCTGATCGGAATCCGTGGCCGCATGCTGCCGTTCGCACCCGATGCGGTGGATGCCGCCGGGGTGTCGAACACGGTGTGGATCGCACGTCGCCTGTTCACCGACTTCCTGCTGCCGTTCGAAGTCGCGGCGATCATCCTGACCGTCGCCGTCATCGCCGCGGTGATGCTGACGCTGCGTCGCCGTCCGGGCGCCAAGCATCAGAATCCGGGCGAGCAAGCGCGCGTGCGGGCGTCTGATCGCATGCGCGTGGTCAAGATGGACGCGGTGCGTCCGGTCGCCGAACCGCCGGCAGGCGAGGGCGAGGGAGAAGCGAAATGACCGAACTCTTCGGAACCGGCCTCGCGCTGGGGCACTACCTGTCGCTGGGCGCGGTGCTGTTCTGCATCAGCGTCGCGGGCATCTTCCTCAACCGGAAGAACGTGATCATCCTGCTGATGTCGATCGAGCTGATGCTGCTCGCGGTCAACATCAACTTCATCGCGTTCTCGCGCGAGTTCGGCGACGCCGCCGGGCAGATCTTTGTGTTCTTCATTCTCACCGTGGCTGCGGCCGAGGCCGCGATCGGCCTGGCCATCCTGGTCACGCTGTTCCGCAACCGGCGCACGATCAACGTCGCCGAACTCGACACGTTGAAGGGCTGATCCGGGCATGGAGAACGCTGTTTCCGAGATCATGATCTCCCAGACCACGCTGCTCGCGATCGTCCTGGCGCCCCTGCTGGGCTCGATCATCGCGGGCCTGTTCGGCCGCCAGGTCGGCCGCGCGGGTGCGCACACCGTGACCATCGCAGGTGTCGCGATCAGCTGCGCGCTGTCGATCTACACGTTGTGGCAGCTGATGCAGGGCGCGCCGACGTACAACGAGAACGTCTATACGTTCTTCGAGGTCGGCAACTATTCGGCGCACGTCGGCTTCCTGATCGACAACCTCACCGCGATGATGATGGTCGTGGTGACGTTCGTGTCGCTGCTGGTGCACGTCTACACCATCGGCTACATGTCCGAGGACCCGGGCTACCAGCGCTTCTTCAGCTACATCTCGCTGTTCACCTTCTCGATGCTGATGCTGGTGATGGGCAACAACTTCCTGCAGCTGTTCTTCGGCTGGGAAGCGGTGGGCCTCGTGTCGTACCTGCTGATCGGTTTCTGGTTCAAGAAGCCGACCGCGGTGTTCGCCAACATGAAGGCGTTCCTGGTCAACCGCGTCGGCGACTTCGGCTTCCTGCTCGGTATCGCCGGCGTGCTGTACTGGTTCGGCAGCCTCGATTACGCGACCGTGTTCGCCGCGGCCGATTCCACCATCGGTGGCGGCCAGACGATCGAAGTGATCACCGGCTTCGAGTGGTCGGTCGCGACCCTGGTCTGCATCTGCCTCTTCATCGGCGCGATGGGCAAGTCGGCCCAGGTGCCGCTGCACGTGTGGCTGCCCGACTCGATGGAAGGCCCGACCCCGATCTCGGCGCTGATCCATGCCGCGACGATGGTCACCGCCGGCATCTTCATGGTGGCGCGCATGTCGCCGCTGTTCGAGCTGTCGGAAACCGCGCTGCAGTTCATCCTCTTCATCGGTGCAACCACAGCCTTCTTCACCGGCCTGATCGGCATCGTGCAGAACGACATCAAGCGCGTCGTTGCGTACTCGACGCTGTCGCAGCTCGGCTACATGACCGTCGCGCTCGGCGTGTCGGCGTACTCGGCCGCGGTGTTCCACCTGATGACGCATGCCTTCTTCAAGGCGCTGCTGTTCCTGGCCGCGGGCTCGGTGATCATCGGCATGCACCACGAGCAGGACATGCGCAAGATGGGCGGCCTGCGCAAGTACATGCCGATCACGTTCTGGACCAGCGTCATCGGCACGCTGGCCCTGGTGGGTACGCCGTTCTTCAGCGGCTTCTACTCCAAGGACACGATCATCGAGGCGGCCAAGCACGCCAGCGACGGTGGCGGCTGGGTGTTCCAGTACGCGTACTGGTCGGTGCTGCTGGGTGCGTTCGTGACCTCGTTCTACAGCTTCCGTCTGCTGTACATGACGTACTTCGGCAAGGAGCGCTTCCGCGACGCGCATGCGTCCGACGCCCATGGCGCGCATGACGCACACGGACACGAAACCCATCACGAGCCGCTGCACGACGACGGTCACGGCCATGCGGTCGCCGCGACGGCGCACGACGATCACGCGCACGACGACCATGGCCACCACGGTCCGCACGAGCCGCACGAGTCCCCGTGGGTCGTGACGCTGCCGCTGATCCTGCTGGCGATCCCGTCGATCCTGATCGGTTACTTCACTGCGGGTCCGATGCTGTTCGGCACCGACTGGACCGGTCATCACGAGGCGGGCGGGTTCTTCGACGGCGTGATCCACGTGCTGGCGTCCAACGACGTGCTGGCCGCGCTGAAGGAAGAGCTGTGGCACGGCCCGGCCGCGTTCGCGATGCACGGCTTCGTCGCACCGGCATTCTGGCTGGTGGTCGCGGGCTTCGTGCTCGCCACGGTCATGTACTGGTGGAAGCCGGAACTGCCGGCCAAGGCCGCGCGCGTGTTCCGCGTGCCGATCCGGGTGCTCGAGAACAAGTACGGCATGGACGACCTGTGGATCGGCGGCTTCGCCGGCGGCGGCGTCGCCCTCGGCAAGCTGTCGCGCATCTTCGATACCAAGGTCATTGACGGCCTGTTCGTGAACGGTCCGGCGCGCGTCGTCGATCTGGTCTCGGGCGTTGTCCGCCGGCTGCAGTCCGGTGCCCTCTACCACTATGCATTCGCGATGATCGTCGGCCTGATCGTGCTGTTGGCCCTCCTCATCAAGTACTGGCGTTGACGGAACTCCCTACGTGTCGAACTGGCCTCTCCTCAGTCTCCTGATCTGGCTGCCGATCCTCGGCGGTGCGCTCGTCCTCGCCCTGGGCGAACGCCGCGCCGACGCCGCCCGCTGGGTGTCGCTGGCGTTCGCGCTGCTGGTGTTCGTGATCAGCATCCCGCTGTTCACCGGCTTCGATTACGCGAATGCCGGCCTGCAGTTCCTCGAAAGGCGCGAATGGATCCCCGCGTTCAACATCGAGTACCACCTCGGTGCGGACGGCATCTCGGTCGCGCTCATCGTGCTGACCACGCTGACCACCGCGCTGGTGCTGATCGGCGCCTGGACGTCGGTGACCAAGCGCGTGTCGCAGTACCTGGCGGCCATGCTGATCCTCGAAGGCATGATGATCGGCGTGTTCTCGGCCGTGGACGCGATGCTGTTCTACGTGTTTTTCGAAGCCATGCTGATCCCGATGTTCATCATCATCGGTGTCTGGGGTGGCGCGAACCGCGTCTACGCGTCGGTCAAGTTCTTCCTGTACACGTTCCTCGGCTCGGTCTTCATGCTGGTCGCGCTGATCTACCTGTACCTGCAGGCCGGCAGCTGGCAGCTGCCCGACCTGTATGCGCTGCGCCTGTCGTCGACCGAGCAGACCTGGATCTTCTTCGCGTTCCTCGCCGCATTCGCGGTCAAGGTGCCGATGTTCCCGGTGCACACGTGGCTGCCGGACGCGCACGTCGAGGCGCCGACCGGCGGCTCGGTGATCCTGGCCGCGATCATGCTGAAGATCGGTGGCTACGGCTTCCTGCGCTTCAACCTGCCGATCACCCCGGATGCGGGTCACGAATGGGCCTGGCTGGTGATCGCGCTGTCGCTGATCGCCATCGTCTACGTCGGCCTGGTCGCACTGGTCCAGCAGGACATGAAGAAGCTGGTCGCGTACTCGTCCGTGTCGCACATGGGCTTCGTGACGCTGGGTGTGTTCATCGCGTTCGCGCTGATGCGCGACGTGCCGGACGGTTCGGACGCGGCGCGTCTCGGCCTGCAGGGCGCGATGGTGCAGATGGTCTCGCACGGCTTCATCTCCGGCGCGATGTTCTCCTGCATCGGCATCCTGTACGACCGCATGCACACCCGCATGATCAAGGACTACGGCGGGGTCGCGAACGTGATGCCGTGGTTCGCCGCGTTCTACGTGCTGTTCGCGATGGCCAACTCCGGCCTGCCGGGCACCTCGGGCTTCGTCGGCGAGTTCATGGTCATCCTGGCGGCGTTCCAGAGCCACCCGCTGATCGCGTTCTTCGCAGCGACCACGCTGATCATCGGCGCGGCCTACACCCTGTGGCTGGTGAAGCGCGTGCTGTACGGCGAAGTCGCCAATGCACACGTCGCCGCGCTCAAGGACATCAATGCCCGCGAGGCGCTGGTGCTGGGCGTGTTCGCCGCGGGCACGCTGCTGATCGGCCTGTATCCCAAGCCGCTGACCGACCTGATGGAGCCGTCCATCGCGCAACTGGCGAACCTGATCGCCGTAAGCAAGCTTTGAGGGTGAGCGGACGCGTGCTTGGCGGGCGCCTTCAAGGCGGCTGCCGCGTTCGGGAACGCCCGGCCATGGATGGCCGGGCCGGACGTTCCGGAGTCGCCCATGTCACGCCATGGACGGCATCGGTCGATGATAGAAACAGTGCGATCCGCAGGATTGCCGAGGAAAGTGTGCAGTGATCAACAATCCCATGACGCCCCCCGTCCGCACGCTGGCCGAACTCGGCCCGATCGTGCCCGAGCTGTTCGTGGTGCTGGGCGCGTTCGCCCTGCTGATGCTCGACCTGTTCATCGACCCGCGCCGCCGGATCATCACCCACGTGCTGGCGGTGGCGACGCTGCTCGGCGCGGCGGCGATGATCGCGTTCGGCGTGGGCGGGCAGGGCAGCACGCTGGCCGACATGTTCGTGCGCGACGGCGGCGCCGATGTGCTCAAGGTCTCCGGCCTGGTCGTCGCCGCGGTGGCGCTCGGCTATGCCTGGGCCTACCTGCGCGAACGTGATCTGTACCAGGGCGAGATTCCGGTCCTGTTCCTGTTCACCAGCGCCGGCATGATGCTGCTGGTCTCGGCCAACAACCTGACGATGGTCTATGTCGGTCTGGAACTGCTGGCGCTGTGTTCCTATGCGCTGGTGGCCTGCGACCGGGACAACCCGCTGTCCTCGGAAGCGGCGATGAAGTACTTCGTCCTCGGCGCGCTGGCCTCGGGCATGCTGCTGTTCGGCATGTCGCTGGTCTACGGCGCGACCGGCACGCTGTCGCTGCCGGGCATCCACGAGGCGATCGGCGGACTGACGGGCGATGGCCGCGTGCTGCTGCTGACCGGCATGGTGTTCCTGGTCGTGGGCATCGCGTTCAAGTTCGGCGCCGCGCCGTTCCACATGTGGCTACCCGATACCTACCACGGCGCTCCGACCGCGATCACCGCGTTCATCAGCTCGGTGCCCAAGCTCGCCGCGTTCGGCATGACCTGGCGCCTGCTCGAAACCGCGCTCGGCCCGGTGCACGAACAGACGCAGCTGCTGCTGTCCCTGCTGGCGGCGCTGTCGCTGGTGGTCGGCAACCTGTTCGCGATCGCGCAGACCAATCTCAAGCGCATGCTCGCGTACTCGACGATCTCGCACGTCGGCTTCCTGTTCCTCGGCCTGGCCGGCGGTGGTCCGGACGGTCACGCGGCGGCGATGTTCTACGCCATCAGCTATGCGGTGATGTCGGTGGCCGCGTTCGGCGCGATCGTCATGCTGTCGCGCAAGGGCTTCGAGGCCGAACACATCGACGACTACAAGGGCCTGAACCAGCGCAGCCCGTGGATGGCCGGCCTGGTGCTGTGCATCATGGCCTCGCTGGCCGGTGTGCCGCCGTTCCTCGGCTTCTGGGCGAAGCTCGTCGTGCTGCAGGGCGCGCTGCAGGGCGATCTGCTGTGGCTGGCGATCGTCGGCATCGTGTTCGCGGTGATCGGCGCGTACTACTACCTGCGCGTGATCAAGGTCATGTACTTCGATGCGCCGACCTCGGCGCCGATGGTCCAGCGCTCCGGTACCACGCTGCGCGTGGTGTTCGGGATCAATGCGCTGGCGCTGCTCGGCCTCGGTCTGTTCTGGAGTCCGTTGATGGCGCTGTGCCAGCAGGCATTCGCCGTTTGAGTCTGTTAGTATGCGCACCTGGTCGTTGCGCACGCAGCAATCGGGGGAAGTTCGAAGGACGCGGAATCGTTCGAAACTTCTTGCAATATCGAAGAGCAATCTTCATAATTCCGCTTCTGATGCGGGGTGGAGCAGTCTGGCAGCTCGTCGGGCTCATAACCCGAAGGTCGCAGGTTCAAATCCTGCCCCCGCTACCACATTCATCGCGGTAACGCGGACGCACTCCAGGGTGCATCCGACGCGGAGAATCTGGGCTTTGCCGAAGCAACTGCTTCGCTTCGGCGCCGACATCCAGTGGTATCGGACAAGGGGCCCTTCGGGCCCTTTGTCGTTTTCCACGATCGGAAAACCGCAGGCGCCGATGGCGACCCGCGGGCCCTGCGAACCGGGGTGACCCGATCGCGGTACCGGACACGCAACGGACGAGGGACCAGTGGCGGACAAGGCGACACAACTCACCGAATTTCTGGCGCCGACGGTCGAAGCCCTCGGGCTCGAACTGCTGGGCATCGAATACCTGCCCGCGCCGGGCGGTTCGCTGGTGCGTCTGTATATCGATGTCCGAGACACCGGCACGATCGCGGCCGATGCGGCCGCCACCGATGCGGCATCACCCGCCGAGCAGGGCGTGACGATCGAACAGTGCGAGGCGGTCAGCCGCGAGGTGTCGGCCCAGCTCGACGTCGAGGATCCGATCACCGGCAACTACACGCTCGAAGTGTCTTCGCCCGGCATCGACCGTCCGCTGTTCGGGGCTGCGCAGTTCGCGCGCTTCGTCGGTCAGACGGTCAAGGTCGGCATGAAGCTGCCGCAGGACGGGCGTCGTCGCCTGACCGGGCGCATCGTGTCGGTCGAGGGTGACACGGTCACGTTCGATGTCGACGGCACGGCCTTCCAGGTCGGCGCCGACAATATCGACAAGGCCCGCCTGGTGCCCGACTGGGCCGCGCTGGGACTGGCCGCGTCGCACGATAAGAAAGACAACGGACGCGCCAAGGGTGCGTCCCGCAAGGCAAACCACACACCACGTGACAACAAGCGGTCGGCGGATCCGTCGACCGGTGCGGAGTGAATGAAAAGATGAGCAAGGAACTGTTGCTGGTCGTCGATGCGGTCGCCAACGAGAAGGGCGTGCCGGAATCCGTGATCCTGGAGGCCATCGAGGCCGCGCTGGCCACTGCGGCCAAGAAGCGCTACATCGACCAGGACGTGGTGACACGTGTGGCGATCGATTCGAAGGACGGCAGCTACGAGACCTTCCGTCGCTGGGAAGTGGTGGCCGATGACGTCGTCATGGAGTCGCCCGACCGCCAGATCCGCATGATGGACGCGATCGAAGAGGCCGATGGCGTCGAGATCGGCGATTACATCGAAGAACAGATCGAGAACGTCGACTTCGGTCGCATCGCCGCCCAGGCCGCCAAGCAGGTCATCGTGCAGCGCGTGCGCGAAGCCGAGCGCCAGCAGGTCGTCGATGCGTGGAAGGATCGCGTGGGCGAGCTGGTCACGGGCGTGGTCAAGCGCGTCGAGCGCGGCAACGTCTACGTCGATCTCGGCGGCAACGCCGAAGCGCTGATCCAGAAGGACAAGGCGATTCCGCGCGACGTCGTGCGCGCCGGTGACCGCATCCGCGGCTACCTGTACGACGTGCGCAGCGAGCCCCGCGGCCCGCAGCTGTTCATCAGCCGCGCCGCGCCCGAATTCATGATGGAGCTGTTCAAGCTCGAAGTGCCGGAAGTCGGCCAGGGTCTGGTCGAGATCAAGGCCTGCGCACGTGATCCGGGCGATCGCGCCAAGATCGCCGTGCTGGCCTACGACACCCGCACCGATCCCATCGGCGCCTGCATCGGCATGCGCGGTTCGCGCGTGCAGGCGGTGTCGAACGAATTGAACGGCGAGCGCGTCGACATCGTGCTGTGGTCGGACAACCCGGCGCAGTTCGTCATCAACGCGATGGCCCCGGCCGAAGTGCAGTCGATCGTCGTCGACGAAGACAAGCACTCGATGGACCTGGCGGTCGCGGAAGACAAGCTGGCCCAGGCGATCGGCAAGGGTGGCCAGAACGTGCGTCTGGCCAGCCGTCTGGCCGGCTGGCAGCTCAACGTGATGACCCAGGACCAGGTCACCGCGAAGTCCGAATCCGAGCAGACGGCCGCGCGCCAACTGTTCATGGACAAGCTGGAAGTCGACGAGGAGATCGCCGGCATCCTGGTGACCGAAGGTTTCGGCACGGTCGAGGAAATCGCCTACGTGCCGGTCGGCGAGCTGCTCGCGGTCGAGGGCTTCGACGAGGACATCGTCGAGGAACTGCGCTCGCGCGCCCGCGACGCGTTGCTCAACGACGCGCTGGCGGTCGAGGAAGAGGCCGACGGCAACGCACCGGCGCAGGACCTGCTGGAGCTCGAGGGCATGGACGACGAGACCGCATTCGCGCTCGCTTCAAACGGTGTGCGTACCAGTGAGGACCTCTCGGACCTGGGGGCCGACGAGGTGGTCGAGTTCGGCATCGAGGGGCTGGACGAAGCCCGCGCGGCCGCGCTGATCCTGGCCGCCCGCTCCGAGGAAATCGCACGCCTGGAACGCGAGGGCTGAGGCCGCAGGCGCGTCGCGGGTAGAATGCACCACTCATGCGCCGGCTCTGGCCCGCGCTAACGGGATACGAATCACGAATGTCGCAACAAACCACCATCCGCAAGCTGGCCGCACTGGTGAACACGCCGGTCGAGAAACTGCTTGAACAGCTGTCCGAAGCGGGCATGCCGTTCAGCGATCCCGACCAGGTCGTCACCAGCGCGGAAAAGCTGAAACTGCTCGGCTTCCTCAAGCGTGCGCACGGCAAGAGCGACGCTCCTGTCGAGGACGCCGCTGCGCCGAAGAAGATCACGCTCAACCGCAGCCGCAAGCAGGAACTGACGGTCGGCGGCGGCAAGAACCGCCAGACGGTCGACGTGGTCGTGCGCAAGAAGGTGACGCTGAGCCCGAGCGAGGCACGCCTCGATCCGGACGCCGAGCGCGCCGACATCCTGCGCAAGCTGGAAGAGTCCCGCGCCAAGAACCTGTCCGAGCAGCAGCGTCTGGCCGCCGAAGACAAGCAGCGCGCCGAGGCGATCGAGCAGCGCCGCCTGGAAGCCGAGGCCGAAGCCGAGCGTCTGCGTCAGGAAGCTGCGGCCGCGGCTGCAGCCGTGCCGGACGAAGCCGAAGCCGCGCGCCGCACGACGGCCCATGGTCACGGTCACAAGCCGCCGGCCGCGCCGCGCCCGGACGACCGCACGCCTGCCGCCGCCAAGCACAAGGCCAACCGCGGTTCGCACGCGATGGTCAGCGGCGTCGAAGACGACGACAAGACCGCACGCTTCGCCGGCCAGCTGCACCTCAGCGCCTCCGATCGCGCCCGTCGCAGCACCGGCAACACGCGCGGCAAGCCGCAGCGTGGCGGCCCGCAGCGTCGCAGCGGCTCGCAGTCGCGCAGTGGCGGCGGCCCGCACGGCTTCGAGCGCCCGACGGCACCGATGCAGCGCGAAGTCGCGATCGGCGACGCGATCACCGTGGCCGACCTCGCGCAGAAGCTTGCGATGAAGGGCGGCGACGTGGTCAAGGCGCTGTTCAAGATGGGCGTCATGGCGACCATCACCCAGTCGATCGATCACGACACGGCCGCGCTGGCGGTCGAGGAACTCGGCCACATCGCCGTCCGTGCGGACGCCGACGACGCCGAGAGCGAGCTGATCGCACACGTGGGCGAAGCGCAGGGTGACCTGGTCGCACGTCCGCCGGTGGTCACGATCATGGGTCACGTCGACCACGGCAAGACCTCGCTGCTGGATTACATCCGCCGCACCAAGATCGCCTCGGGCGAAGCGGGTGGCATCACCCAGCACATCGGCGCGTACCACGTGGAAACCGAGAAGGGCGTCATCAGCTTCCTCGACACCCCGGGCCACGCGGCATTCACCTCGATGCGCGCACGCGGCGCGAAGCTCACCGACATCGTGATCCTGGTGGTCGCGGCCGACGACGGCGTCATGCCGCAGACGGTCGAGGCGATCAAGCACGCGAAGGCGGCGAAGGTGCCGCTGATCGTGGCGATCAACAAGATCGACAAGTCGGGCGCGGATCCGTCGCGGGTCAAGAACGAACTGCTCGAGCACGAGATCGTGGCCGAGGACTTCGGCGGCGACACGCAGATGGTGGAGCTGTCGGCCAAGACCGGCGACGGCGTCGACGATCTGCTCGATGCGATCTCGCTGCAGTCCGAGGTGCTGGAACTGCGTGCCGTGGCCGAAGGCCGCGCGAGCGGTACGGTCATCGAGTCCTCGCTGGACAAGGGCCGCGGCCCGGTCGCAACGGTGCTCGTGCAGCAGGGCGAACTGGCGCGCGGCGACTATCTCGTCTGCGGCGTGCAGTACGGCCGCGTGCGTGCGCTGTTCGACGAAACCGGCACCCAGGTGCAGACGGCCGGTCCGTCGATCCCGGTGCAGGTGCTGGGTCTGTCGGGCGTGCCGGATGCGGGCGACGATTTCGTCGTCGTCGCCGACGAGCGTCTGGCCAAGGAAGTCGCCCAGCAGCGCGAGGGCAAGCGTCGCGAGACGCGCCTGGTGCAGGCCGCGGGCAACCGCATGGAAGACATCATGGCGCAGATGGGCCAGGCCGAGCAGCAGCTGTCGCTCAACCTGGTCATCAAGGCGGACGTGCAGGGTTCGGTCGAGGCGCTCAAGCAGTCGCTGATCGCGCTGTCGAACGAGCAGATCCGCATCAACGTCATCGTTTCCGGCGTCGGCGGCATCACCGAGTCGGACGCCAACTCGGCGGCCGCGGCGAAGGCCACGATCATCGGCTTCAACGTCCGTGCCGACGCGTCGGCGCGCAAGGTGATCGAGAACAGCGCGCTGGATCTGCGCTACTTCTCGGTGATCTACGACGTGATCGACCAGGTCAAGCAGGTGGCTTCGGGCATCCTGGGCATGGAGATCCGCGAAGAGATCATCGGTACCGCGGAAGTGCGCGACGTGTTCCGCAGCTCGAAGTTCGGTGCGGTCGCGGGCTCGATGGTCATCGAGGGCGTGGTCCGGCGGAACAAGCCGATCCGCGTGTTGCGCGACAACACCGTGGTCTTCGAAGGCGAGCTGGAATCGCTGCGCCGCTTCAAGGAAAACGTCGACGAAGTGCGCAACGGCACCGAGTGCGGCATCGGCGTCAAGGCCTACAACGACGTCAAGCCGGGCGACCAGATCGAGTGCTTCGAGCGCATCGAGGTCCAGCGCACCCTGTAAGGGCGTGCGCCGGGCAGGGCGGTCCCGCATCGCGGTGCCGCCGCCCGCTTCGCCGCGCGATGTCCTCGCGCGGCGTTGCTGTTTTTCAATTCCCCTGATTACGAAGATCCGTCTTGGCCCAGAAATCCTTCCATCGCACCGATCGCGTGTCCGCCCAGCTTCGCCGGGAACTCGGCACGCTGGTCCGTGAGGCCGTCTCCGAACATGGCCTGCCGTCCGTCAGCGTGTCCGACGTCGAAGTCACGCGCGACATGGCCCACGCCAAGGTGTTCGTCACCGCGCTGCAGTCCGAGCGTTCGGCCGAGGCGGTGAAGGGCCTCAAGGCCGTCGCGCACGAGATCCGGTTCCGTCTGGCCCGTGCGGTCAAGATGCGCCACGTGCCCGAGCTGCATTTCCACTACGACGATTCCGTGGACCGCGGCGAGCGGATCGACCACCTGCTGCGCGATCTCGACAACACGCCGCCGGCGGAGTGACGCCGTCGCGGCTGCGACGCGCCCGTCCACCGTATTCCCGATGACACGTTCCCCGAGTCGCCCGCGCACCGTCTTCCGCAAGCTCGACGGCATCCTGCTGCTCGACAAGCCGCGCGGCATGAGCTCCAACCAGGCGCTGCAGCGCGTGCGCCATCTGTTCCGCGCCGACAAGGGCGGGCATACCGGCAGCCTCGATCCGCTGGCCACCGGCCTGCTGCCGGTCTGTTTCGGCGAGGCCACCAAGATCGCCAGCGGCCTGCTCGGTGCGCGCAAGGCCTACACCACGGTCGCCCGGCTGGGCCAGGTCACCGATACCGACGATGCCGACGGCGAGATCCTGCGCGAGCGGCCCGTGCCGCCGCTGACGATCGAGACCCTCGACGCCGCGCTCGCCCAGCTGGTCGGCCGCATCCAGCAACGTCCGCCCATCTATTCCGCGCTCAAGCGCGGCGGCGAGCCGCTGTACGCCAAGGCGCGCCGCGGTGAAACGGTCGAGGTCGACGTGCGTCCGGTCGACGTTCACGCGTTCGAACTCCAGTCGGCCGCGGATCTGCTCGATGGCGTGCTCGAACCCGGCGGTGCGCCGCAGCTGCGTCTGCACGTCGAATGCGGCTCCGGCACCTATGTGCGCAGCCTGGTCCGCGACCTCGGCGAACTGCTCGGCTGCGGCGCGCATGTCGCCGAGCTGCGCCGGCTGTGGGTCGATCCCTTCCGCGATCCGCGCATGTGGACGCTCGAGGACCTGCAGGCGCTGGCCGCCCGCAGCGAACGCGGACTCGAAGCCTGCCTGCTGGAGATCGAGGCCGGCATGCTGGCCTGGCCCGCCGTGCAGGTCGACGCCAGGCAGGCCGCGCGCCTCCAGAACGGGCAGGGCGTGCCGGGTCCCTATGCCCCCGAAGGCGAAGTCGCGATCGTCGGGCCGGGCGGCCGGGCCGAAGGGCTGGGGCGGGTGGACGCCGAAGGTCGCCTCCACGCACAGCGCATGTTCCGCCGCGCAGGCGCGGAGACGACCGCAGACTGAATGGCCGCCTTGTCCGTCACCCGGGCAAGCGGTACACTTTCGCCGCCTTTTTCAAGGCGTCCGCAACACCCATCCACAGGCGGTCCGGGCGGTACGCGACGGTCATCCGACACGTCGCCGTCTTCTGCGGGATCCGCGTCCAGAGAGCATGCAATGACCAGCACCATCGACAACACCAAGATCATCGAAGACCACAAGCGCGGCGAGAACGACACCGGCTCCCCGGAAGTCCAGGTCGCCCTGCTGACCGCACGCATCGTGCACCTGACCGAGCACTTCAAGACGCACAAGAAGGACCACCACAGCCGCCGCGGCCTGTTGATGATGGTCAACCGTCGTCGCAGCCTGCTGGACTATCTGCACCGGAAGGATGCGGATCGCTACAAGGCCCTGATCGAGAAGCTTGGTCTGCGTCGCTAAGACTGACACCCACCGCGGCGCAGAAATGCGCCGCGGTTCTTTTTAGGGCGTGGGCAGCGTCCGCCCGCCGGGGCATGGGTCCCGGACGGTTCATCGCAAGAGACATCAAGGAATTCCAACGTGGCAAAAGTGACAAAGAGCTTCCAGTACGGCAACCAGACGGTGACGCTCGAGACCGGCGAGATTGCGCGCCAGGCCGGCGGCGCCGTGATGGTGTCCTGCGACGGCACCCAGGTGCTGGTCGCCGCGGTCGCCAACAAGACCGCGCGCGAAGGCCAGGATTTCTTTCCGCTGACCGTCGACTACCAGGAAAAGTTCTACGCCGGCGGCCGCATTCCGGGTGGCTTCTTCAAGCGTGAAGGTCGCGCCACCGAGAAGGAGACGCTGATCTCGCGTCTGATCGACCGTCCGATCCGTCCGCTGTTCCCCGATGGCTTCCGCAACGAAGTCCAGATCATCGCCACCGTGATGTCGATGAACCCGGACGTCGACGGCGACATCCTCGCGCTCATCGGCGCCTCGGCCGCGCTGTCGCTTTCGGGCGCGCCGTTCGACGGCCCGATCGGCGCTGCCAAGGTCGGTTACAAGGACGGCCAGTACCTGCTGAACCCGACCGTGTCCGAGCTGAAGGATTCGGATCTCGAGCTCGTCGTCGCCGGTACCGCGAACGCCGTGCTGATGGTCGAGTCGGAAGCCAAGGAACTGTCGGAAGACGTGATGCTCGGCGCCGTGATGTTCGGCCACCAGCAGATGCAGGTCGCCATCGCCACGATCAACGAGCTCGTCGCCGAAGCCGGCAAGCCGAAGTGGGAATGGTCGGCGCCGGCCTCCAATGAAGGCCTGATCTCGACCCTGCGCACCGCGATCGGCGAGCAGCTCGCCAGCGCCTTCCAGGTGCGCGACAAGCTCGAGCGCAAGGATGCGATCTCCAAGGTCAAGAAGGCGATCCTCGAAGCCGTGCAGCCGCACGCCGAGGCCAATGCCTGGTCGAACAGCGAGCTGTCGAAGGAATTCGGCGAGCAGGAATACCAGACGATGCGCGACTCGGTCCTCAAGACCAAGGTCCGTATCGACGGTCGTGCGCTCGATACCGTGCGTCCGATCGCGTCCAAGGTCGGCATCCTGCCGCGCGTGCACGGCTCCTCGCTGTTCACCCGTGGCGAGACGCAGGCGATCGTCGCCGTGACCCTCGGCACCGCGCGCGATGGCCAGATCATCGACGCCGTCGCCGGCGAGTACAAAGAGCACTTCCTGTTCCATTACAACTTCCCCCCGTACTCGGTGGGCGAAGCCGGCCGCATGATGGGTCCGAAGCGTCGCGAGATCGGCCACGGCCGTCTGGCCAAGCGCGGCGTGCTCGCCGTGATGCCGACGATGGAAGAATTCCCGTACACCATCCGCGTCGTGTCGGAGATCACCGAGTCGAACGGTTCCTCGTCGATGGCATCGGTCTGCGGTTCCTCGCTGGCGCTGATGGACGCGGGCGTGCCGATCAAGGCACCGGTCGCCGGCATCGCGATGGGCCTGGTCAAGGAAGGCGACGACTACGTCGTGCTGTCGGACATCCTGGGTGACGAAGACCACCTCGGCGACATGGACTTCAAGGTCGCCGGCACCACGAACGGCATCTCGGCGCTGCAGATGGACATCAAGATCCAGGGCATCACCGAAGAGATCATGAAGGTCGCGCTGGCCCAGGCGAAGCAGGGTCGTCTGCACATCCTCCAGGAGATGAGCAGCGCGCTGACCACGGCCCGTACCGAACTCAGCGAGTTCGCGCCGCGCCTGATCACGATCAAGATCCACCCCGACAAGATCCGCGAAGTCATCGGCAAGGGCGGTTCGGTCATCCAGGGCATCACCAAGGAAACCGGCACCCAGATCGACATCCAGGACGACGGCACGATCACGATCGCTTCGGTCGACGCCGCCGCTGGCCGCGCCGCGAAGGAACGCATCGAGCAGATCACCTCTGACGTCGAGCCGGGCCGCATCTACGAGGGCAAGGTCGTCAAGCTGATGGACTTCGGTGCATTCGTGACGATCTCCCCCGGCAAGGACGGTCTGGTTCACGTGTCGCAGATCTCCAACGAGCGTGTCGAGAAGGTCGGCGACGTGCTCAAGGAAGGCGACGTGGTCAAGGTCAAGGTGCTGGAAGTCGACAAGCAGGGCCGCATCCGCCTGTCGATGAAGGCCGTCGCCGAAGGCGAAGGCACGCCGGCCGAGTAATCGCCAGCGACAGCGTCATGCGTCACCAGAAAGCGGGCTTCGGCCCGCTTTCTGCGTTTCAGGACCGGCGGGTCCGGAGACCCGGCCAGCGGCATGTCGCACCGCGCACACAGGTTCGGGCCGGCGGACGTCGCGCGCCGCCAGGTCGTCCGTGCGCTACTTCGGGTCACACCTGGTGTTGGCCCGCGCGGCGTTGCCGCGGAAGACTGGTTCGGTTTCGGTTTCGGTTTCGGCAGTGGCGTGTGGCGTGTAGCAGCGGCGAGCGGGAGGCGGGAGGCAGGAGGTGGGCGGGACTGCTTGCACCCCACGCTGTGGACGGGGGCGCCATCCCCTCGGAAAAGCTGTCGCCAGCGCCAGCAGGCCATCGCGTCGACGGATATTCCGCTCGCAACCGCGCGAAACCGGATGAACAGGGCAATTCGTCCTGCCTGACTGGGCGATCTAGTCCTATCGGGTGAGTTTGCGCGGCCCCGTCCTCTGGCACGCTTGCCGGATGCAGACCGAAACCTCCCCCCAGACTCCCATTACCTCGCCCACGCCAGGTCCCCCGGCCAAGAAGCCGTTCTGGCACCACCTGTATTTCTGGGTGTTGATCGGCATCGCCGCGGGCATCGTCATCGGCCTGGCCGCGCCGCAGGTCGGCGCGCAGATGAAGTGGCTGGCCGATCTCTTCATCAAGCTGGTCAAGGTGGTGATCGCCCCGACCATCTTCGCCACCGTCGCCGTCGGCATCGCCGGACTCGGCAATCTCGCCAAGGCCGGTGGCCTGGCGCTCAAGACCGTCATCTACTTCAACGTCACCACCGTGTTCGCACTGGGCATCGGTCTGGTGGTGATCAATCTCTTCGGCCCGGGCCGCAACCTCGGTCTCGACATCGCGACCTTCGACGCCTCGGCCGCCGAAGGCACCCTCAGCAGCGCGGGCGCTGCGGCGGGCGAGGGCCTGACCGGCTTCCTACTGCACCTGGTGCCCAGCTCGTTCATGGGCGCCTTCGTCGAGGGCCAGCTGATCCAGGTGCTGGTGATGGCGATCCTCGTCGCCTGCGCGATCTCGATGCTGGGCGAACGCGGCAAGCCCGCGGTCGCCGCGCTCGACACGATCGCCCAGGTGATGTTCGGCGTCATCAAGATCGTCATGTGGTTCGCACCGCTCGGCGCGATGGGCGGCATGGCCTTCACCATCGGCGAGTACGGCGGCGCGATCCTCGGCTCGCTCGGCTACTTCATGGTCAGCTTCTGGGTGACCTGCCTGCTGTTCCTGTTCCTGGTGCTCGGACCGATCTGCTGGTGGTCGGGCTTCAGCATCTTCAAGTACATCCGCATGATCCGCGACGAGCTGCTGATCGTGCTCGGCACCTCGTCGTCGGAGACGGTGCTGCCGCGCATGCTGGCGAAACTCGAAGCGGCGGGCGTGCCGAAGTCGGTCGTCGGCCTGACGATCCCCACCGGCTACTCGTTCAACCTCGACGGCACCGCGATCTACATGTCGATGGGCGCGATCTTCATCGCCCAGGCGTTCGGCATCGAAGTGCCGCTGGGCACGCAGATCGCGCTGCTGGTCTTCATGCTGATCTCGTCGAACGGTGCGGCCGGTGTGTCGGGCGCAGGCCTGGTGACCCTGGCGGCCTCGCTGGCCGCGTTCGAGAGCGTGATTCCGCTCGCGGGCATCGCCTTGATCGTCGGTATCGACCGCTTCATGTCGGAGGGCCGCGCACTGACCAACCTGACCGGCAACGGCATCGGCACGCTGGTCATCGCACGCTGGACCGGGCAGCTCGATCGCGAGCGTCTGAACGAGGTGCTCGACAATCCGGCGCTGGTCGACGCGGACCGCCTGGCGGCCGCCGCGAATGCGACGCCGGTGACGCCCGCGCCGAACGAGGTGCTGGCCGCGAAGTAAGCGGTCTGGCCGGTCGTCGACGCAAGTCGCGTTGACGACCCCATGCAGCCGTTGCGTACGCAACGGTTGCGTGTCTTCCCCATAGCCTTTAGGTTGCAAGCCATGCCCCGCATCGCCGCCAGCAATCTCAACCGCAACGCACTGCGCACGAATAATCGTGCGCGGCCGATGCGGGTGTGGGAGCTGGCGCAGCAGTAAGACGAGACGCGCAGGCACCGGAAACACGAACCCGCATCGGCCGCGATGCGGGTTTTTTTGTGTCCGCATCCGGCTCCCATGACATCGCGATCCACGACATCCAGGAGCTCCACCATGTGTTCAATCTTCGGCATCTTCGGCCTGCAACCCGGCGACGACGCAAGTGTTCTGCGCCGGCAGGCGCTCGAGTGCTCGCAGCGCCAGCGCCACCGCGGCCCCGACTGGAGCGGCGTGCACGTCGACGACCGCGCGATCCTCGTGCATGAGCGCCTCGCCATCGTCGACCCGGCGGGCGGCTCGCAGCCGCTGCTGTCCGAGGACGGCGCGCTGGTGCTCGCGGTCAACGGCGAGATCTACAACCACCAGACGCTGAAGACCGAACTGCGCGTGCCGTACGCGTTCCAGACCGCGTCCGATTGCGAAGTGGTCAGCGCGCTGTACCGGGAGCACGAGGCCGACGGCAGCGGGCCGTCCGCGTTCCTCGAGCGGCTCAACGGCATCTTCGCGTTCGCACTGTGGGACCGCGACAGCGGTCGCGCGATCATCGCCCGCGATCCGATCGGCGTGGTGCCGCTGTACTGGGGTCACGACCGCGAAGGCCGCCTGCGCGTCGCATCCGAGATGAAGGCGCTGGCCGACACCTGCGCCGATGTCGCCCAGTTCCCGCCCGGGCACTGGTACGACAGCGCGACTGGCGTGCTCACCCGGTACTACGAGCGGCCGTGGCGCGACTTCGATGCGGTGGAAGGCGTGGATGTGTCACTCGACGATGTGCGCGAGGCCTTCGAGGCCGCCGTGCATCGCCAGCTGATGACCGACGTGCCTTACGGCGTGCTGCTGTCGGGCGGTCTGGATTCTTCGCTGGTCGCCGCGGTCGCCGCCCGCTATGCGCGGCACCGCGTCGAGGATGGCGACCGCAGCGAGGCCTGGTGGCCGCGCCTGCACTCGTTCGCGATCGGTCTCAAGGGCTCGCCCGATCTCGCGGCGGCGGCGATTGCCGCCGAGTCGCTGGGCACCGTGCATCACGGCTTCGAGTACACCTTCGAGGAAGGCCTCGATGCGATTCCCGATGTGATCCGCCACGTCGAGACCTTCGACGTGACGACGATCCGCGCGTCGACACCGATGTTCCTGCTCGCGCGCCGCATCAAGGCGATGGGCGTGAAGATGGTGCTGTCGGGCGAGGGCAGCGACGAGATCTTCGGCGGCTATCTGTACTTCCACAAGGCACCGGACGCGCGGCAGTTCCACGAAGAGCTGGTGCGCAAGCTCGATGCGCTGCACAACTACGACTGTCTGCGCGCGAACAAGTCGATGATGGCCTGGGGCGTGGAGCCGCGCGTGCCGTTCCTCGATCGCGAGTTCCTCGACGTGGCGATGCGCTTCGACGCCGCGCACAAGATGATCCACCGCGGCAGCGACGGCTATCAGCGCATGGAGAAGGGCGTGCTGCGCGCCGCGTTCGACGGCCATTTGCCCGACGAGATCCTGTGGCGGCAGAAGGAACAGTTCAGCGACGGCGTCGGCTACGGCTGGATCGACGGGCTCAAGGCGCATGCCGAGGCGCAGGTCAGCGATCGCGAACTCGCGGCCGCGGCGAGCCGCTTCCCGCACAACCCGCCGCTGACGAAGGAGGCGTACTTCTATCGCAGCGCCTTCGAGCGCGTGTTCCCGTCACCGGCGGCGGCCGCCACCGTGCCGGGCGGCAAGTCGATCGCCTGTTCGTCGCCTGCGGCGATCGCCTGGGACGCTGCGTTCGCGAATGCCGCCGATCCATCGGGGCGTGCGGTGGCCGGCGTGCACAACGCGGCGGTGGCGGCCTGAGTGCAAGCCCTCCCTCGCGAAGCGAGGAATAACAATTCCCGCGAGCGGATGTCGCGCCCACTTGGGCGACGCTGAAACAATCGTCATTCCCGCCTTCGCGGGAATGACGCGCAAAACCGGACTTGATCAACGGCGCTTCAGAGCTTGCCCGCCATCCGCGCCAGCGTCGTATCGCGCCAGAAGAAGTGATGCAGCGCGACCATCGCGACGTGGCCGGCGACGACGGCGAGCAGGGTCCAGGCGATGACGCCGTGCGACAGGTTCGCCGGCGCCATCAGCCATTCCAGCTTTTCACCGGTGGCGGGAAACAGCGGCACGCCCCACGGTGCGAAGCCGCGGCCGCTGCCGTATTCCCGCATCAGCGCGACGGTCGGCACGTAGGCCATCAGCGCGTACAGCAGCGCATGCCCCGCGAGTGCGAGGCGGCCGACCGGCGTCGCCGGATGCGGCGGGCGATTGCGCCACTGCGACAGGCCCCAGGCGCCGCGCAGCAGGATCGCCAGCATCAGCAGCGTGCCCACCGGCTTGTGCGAGCCGACGAGGAACGCGGTCAGCGGATGCTTGCCCAGCGTCAGCTTCACGCCCATGCCGGTGAACTGCCACGCGAACAGCGCGCCCATGCCCCAGTGCAGCACCCGCGTGACCAGGCCGTAGCGCAGCGGTGAATCGGTCCAGCGAGACGGCATGGGTGCATCCAGGGCGGAAATCCGGTGCACAGTTCAGCCGGGCGCCCGCGTGCTGTCAATCGTCTTTGCAAACGCGGGAACGGCGCCACGACAGCGATTGCCGCAGACAGCTCCCGGCGTGCTGGAGACAGGCGGCGGGCTGCGGAACAAACGATCCAGTTGCCGCCGCACCATCGACCCCCGTACGGGACCCCGGCGACCCCAGCCCGTAAACTGGGCGTCACGTTTCCAGACACACGAGCAGCACAGTGATCATCCATCCCAAGGTCCGCGGCTTCATCTGCACCACCACGCATCCGACCGGCTGCGACCACAACGTGCGCGACCAGATCGCCGCGACGCAGGCGCAGGGCGTGCGCACCGACGGCCCGAAGAAGGTGCTCGTGATCGGCGCCTCCAGCGGCTACGGCCTCGCGGCGCGCATCAGCGCGGCGTTCGGCTTCGGCGCCGACACGCTGGGCGTGTTCTTCGAAAAGCCCGGCACCGACAAGAAGCCCGGCACGGCCGGCTGGTACAACGCCGCCGCGTTCGATCGCTACGCAAAGGACGCCGGCCTCTACAGCCGCTCGATCAACGGCGATGCCTTCTCCGACGCCGCGCGCGCGCAGGCGATCGATCTGATCAGGAACGAGATGGGCGGGCAGGTCGATCTGGTCGTCTATTCGCTGGCGTCGCCGGTGCGCAAGCTGCCCGCCACCGGCGAAGTGAAGCGCTCCGCGCTCAAGCCGATCGGCGAGGCCTACACCTCGACCGCGATCGACACCAACAAGGACCAGATCATCGAAGCGTCGATCGAGCCTGCGACCGAGCAGGAGATCGCCGACACCGTGACCGTGATGGGCGGCGAAGACTGGCAGCTGTGGATCGACGCGCTGCGCGAGGCCGGCGTGCTGGCCGACGGCGCGAAGACGGTCGCCTTCAGCTACATCGGCACCGAGATCACCTGGCCGATCTACTGGCATGGCGCGCTGGGCAAGGCCAAAGCCGACCTCGACGCGACCGCGCGTCGCATCGACGCGCAGCTCGCCGAAACCGGCGGCAGTGCGAACGTCGCCGTGCTCAAGTCGGTGGTCACCCAGGCCAGCGCCGCGATTCCGGTGTTGCCGCTGTATATCGCCATCGCCTTCAAGGTCATGAAGGAGCACGGCGTGCACGAAGGCACGATCGAACAGCTCGACCGCCTGTTCCGCGAGCGCATGTACCGCGCCGACGGCACCCCGGCCGAGGTCGATGGCGAACACCGCCTGCGTCTGGACGACTGGGAGCTGCGCGACGACGTGCAGGCCGAGTGCAAGGCGCTGTGGCCGCAGATCACGACCGACAACCTGTTCGAGCTCACCGACTATGCGGCCTACAAGCACGAGTTCCTGAAACTGTTCGGGTTCGAGCGCGAGGATGTGGACTACGACGCGGAGGTCGAGCCGCTGGTCGAGTTCGATGTGATCGAGTTGCGCGACTGAGGTCTGGCAGCATTTGAAAAAAAGCCCCGCAGTTGCGGGGCTTTTTTTTGGTCCGCCTCGTCGTGCGGAGCGAACGGTAGGGCTCGTTGTCGGTGCGTGCGCTGTCGCCAGAGACGCTTGCGCTGTGAGTGTTTCACGGGTCTGTGTACTGGCCGAGGTTCGTTTCTGCGCTTGCTTGGCTTCGGCTTCGGCTTCGGCTTCGAATTTCGCTTTTGCTTTCGCTTTGGTCTCGGCCTTTGACGTATCGAGCCGTAAAGCGAGCCGAGCATCGCAGGGCGACGGGGCCGAAGAGCAGCCCATGTCTGAGCGCAGCGAGTTTGGGCTGCGTGCCCCGTCGACCGAGAAGCGCAGGGGACCGATGCGGCTTCATAGCATCGGATCGCGTCCGGCGACGGCGTTTTTGCTTACTTTTGGCAAGACAAAAGTAAGCCGCGCGACAGCGCGGAAG